>NZ_JBALDG010000032.1:0-59935 GCF_036917195.1 Nostoc sp. | reverse complement strand
GGTCGTTTCTTTCATCAGGCTTTTATAACGTAAAAGCTAATCTAGTTAAGCATTATACCTTTTTTTGTCTTTTACTTTTGTTTAAGTCCCGTTAACTCCAATCCTGGTGAAACCAAAAGCCTAGAAAACTCTTTTGATTTGATGACTTTCCGCGATCATTCCGTTTATGAAACAATTGATGATTTGGGTAATAAAAGAGTTTTGAAATGTAATGAAAGATATTATAGTCCCCCGGAAATTAACTGGCTGCTTAAATCGATTGGTTTTACCAAAATAGGAATTTTTGGCTGCCATTTAGGGGCTTTCAGCCGTAATAATAAACTAACCACTGAAGATTACGAAATGCTTGTTGTTGCAGAAAAGTAGCCCGGATAAAACAATGAAAATCGCTAATAGATAGACTATATCAAAGCCAAGAACAGTTGAGGTCTCAGCGGCTTGTATGCAATATTTATACTAGGCTACGCCAACTTGCGAATATTTATTACTTATTACAGATGCAGAAAAATAAAATGTTTCTTAATGAAATTATGTGATGATTTTGCTGAAACCCAAAAAAAACAGTAAGTTCACACAAAAATATAAAAAGTCTTATCATGGGTGATAATGATTATCCATAAAGTGAGCAAGGGGTATTTAGAGTATGGTGGCTGACATAATCAACAATTCAGTTCCCGTTACTGTTCTTACAGGCTATTTGGGAGCAGGTAAAACGACTCTACTCAATCACATCCTCACCTACGAACACGGCAAAAAAGTTGCTGTGATTGTCAATGAATTTGGGGAAGTGGGTATTGATAATCAATTGATTATCGATGCAGATGAAGAAATATTTGAAATGAACAATGGCTGTATCTGTTGTACAGTCCGCGGCGATTTAATTCGGATCATCGGCAATTTGATGAAGCGGCGCGATAAATTTGACCATTTAGTAATTGAAACGACTGGATTAGCCGATCCGGCACCAGTGATTCAGACATTTTTTGTTGATGAAGATTTGCAAAGCCAACTGTCTCTAGATGCGGTGGTGACAGTCGTAGATGCCAAGCATATTTTGCAGCATTGGGATGCAGACGAAGCACAAGAACAGATTGCCTTTGCCGATGTAATTTTACTTAATAAAACAGATTTAGTAGCGCCGGAAGAGTTGGATGAATTAGAAAAGCGGATTCGGGCAATGAATGCGATCGCAAAAATCTACCGTACCCAAAATTCTGAACTAGGAATGGATGCTTTATTAGGTGTAAAAGCCTTTGATTTAGACCGGGCATTAGAAATTGATCCAGATTTTTTAGGCGAAGATACCCACGTACACGATGAAACTGTCTTTTCTGTGGCTTTAGTAGAAGCAGGTGCAGTCGATGGAGAAAAATTAAATGCTTGGATTTCCGAGTTACTGCGTACCCAAGGGCCAGATATCTTTCGGATGAAAGGCATTTTAAATATTGCTGGAGAAGATAATCGATTTGTGTTTCAAGGAGTGCATATGATATTTGATGGCAAACCCGATCGCCCCTGGAAACCAAGTGAAACTCCCAAAAACGAACTGGTCTTCATTGGTCGCAATCTTAATGCAGTCCAACTCAAGCAAGATTTTCTCGCGTGTCTTGTATAAAAAGCGAGTTAGGAGTTATGAGTTAAAAATTTAAAACTCCTAACTTCTAACTTTTAACTCCTTTAGAAAATATGAACTCCACAACCAGCAAATCTAAGGAATTTGAACAACATTATTCGGGGACACTTTCAGATTATGTAACTGCGATCGCTTGGTCGCCACAAGGTAAAACTTTAGCAGCAACTTCTGCCGCCGGGGAAGTAGTTCTGTGGAATGATGGCGAACTCACAACCTTACAAACTGGTAACGCTAAATCGGTAGACTGTCTTGCCTTTTCGCCAGATGGAAAATTTTTAGCTGTTGGTGGACAGAATGGACAAGTAAAAATTTGGCAGAATACTGAATTAATCGCCACTTTAGAAAATGCCCCCGCATGGGTTGACAAGCTAGCTTGGAATTACACTAGTAACCAACTGGCTTTTAGTTTAGGGCGTTACGTTCAAGTCTGGGATGCAGATACTGATGAAATTGTCGTGACGCTGAATTTCGACAACTCTTCAGTATTGGGTATAGATTGGCGCATTGACGGACAATACTTAGCCATTAGTGGTTATAAGGGAGTCAAGATTTGGCATAGTCAAAACTGGGATGAAGAACCATACATCTTGGATACGACTACTGTCAGTCTAGCGATGGCTTGGTCGCCCGATGGCAAATTCCTAGCTTCTGGCAACATGGATCGTAGTGTCACCGTTTTGGAATGGAACAATCCTGACCCTTGGGTAATGCGTGGCTTCCCTGGTAAAATTCGCCAATTGGCATGGTCACAAGCTACAACCAAAGTGGGTGCGCCGATACTGGCATCTTCTAGCGTTGAAGGTATTGTGGTGTGGGAAAAGCTAGAGGATGATTCCTTAGGTTGGGAAGCGCGAGTCTTAACTAATCATGTAGATGTGATCAATGCGATCGCCTTTGCACCCAAAAGCTTCCTTCTCGCTTCTGCTGCTGCTGACGGCTGGTTGTGTTTGTGGAACCAAGCCAAGGAAGTATCCCAAATTATCACAGGTGTCTCAGGAGGCTTTTCTAGCCTGGCTTGGCATCCCCAAGGCAAGTTACTAGCCGCAGGTGGTGAGAAGGGCGAATTAGTTGTTTGGTCAAAGGTTTTGCGGGGTCAAGGATTTGGGCGTAGTTAAGCAATACTCACTACTTGAAGTTGAACCCTGGCAATTTATTAGCTATCCTGTATCAGCAAACGTATCTTTGTGAGAATTATGAAAATAGTCAAACTGATTTTACTTGCCTGTCCTGCCCTTCTGGCATTTATGCTGTTGGTAGTCAATCCAGCACACGCATCCAGCCTGAAATCTGCATATGCTACACAAATTATTCCGGTAGCATCTACACTACAAATTCCTGATTTAGCAACACCAAAGTTGACTCAAATATCTAATCCGATTATTGATCAACTTGGTTGCAATTGTGCAAACTGTGTTAAAGCTAAATTTCAGTCGCTACAAGGCAAACTGCCATCTGTCGATTTTTAATAAAGTTAGTAGTTATGAAAACTATAGGGGCACAGCAATGCTGTGCCCTTATTAATTTTAATCAGCTTTTTGTCCGTGGCGATTGCCTACGGCACGCTATGCGAACGCCTACAGCACGCTACGCGAACGCGCTGGCTGTGGCATGATTATTTATGTAATCAAGATATTCGCTGAAGGTCACACCTTAAAAAAGAAGTAGGAAAGCTGTTCAGTGAATTCTTAGATACTGAGAAAGCCACTGAAGTTGGTGCAATCGCCTATCTCTACCCAAGCTGTTAAGCTCTTGAACAAAAGAGCTAGTTTCTTAATTAGAAAACTTGCTAGAGTGAACAGAGTTAGCCTTAATGTCTAATCGCCAAAACCTATACATCTCATGGATTTTGCTAATATTGCATCCCAGTTAAATGCTGGAACGATTTTACCAGAGGGGATTGTTATTCTCACCCTCTTGGGGGTTTTGATCGTTGATTTGATTTTAGGGCGTACATCCGCACGCTGGATTGGATATCTAGCGATCGCAGGTTTGCTGACTTCGATCATCGCCCTATACTTCCAATGGGATGCGCCAAATCCCATCTCCTTTACTGGTGCTTTCATTGGTGATGACCTCAGTATCGTCTTTCGCGGCATCATTGCTTTATCTGCCGCTACCACTATACTGATGTCAATCAGCTACATTGAACAGAGTGGCGCTGCTTTAGCAGAATTCATCGCTATTTTGTTGAGCGCTACTCTAGGAGGAATGTTTTTATCCGGGGCTAGTGAGTTGGTGATGATTTTCATCTCCCTAGAAACCCTGAGTATCTCCTCTTATTTATTGACAGGTTATACTAAGCGTGACTCTCGCTCCAATGAAGCGGCGCTGAAATACTTGTTAATTGGAGCTTCCAGTACGGCAATATTTTTGTATGGGGTATCACTGCTGTATGGACTATCTGGAGGACAAACGGAACTGAGTGCGATCGCTAATGGTATTGCTACAGCTAAAGTTGGTCAATCTTTAGCTTTAGTGATTGCCCTCGTTTTTGCGATCGCAGGTATTGGCTTCAAAATCTCCGCTGCACCCTTCCACCAGTGGACACCAGACGTTTACGAAGGCGCTCCCACCCCAGTAATCGCCTTTTTATCTGTCGGTTCCAAAGCAGCTGGGTTTGCCCTAGCCATCCGCTTACTGACAACAGCCTTCCCCCTTGTTGCTGACGAGTGGAGGTTTGTCTTCACTGCTCTGGCCGTTCTCAGCATGATCTTGGGTAACGTAGTCGCCCTAGCCCAAACCAGCATGAAACGGATGCTAGCTTATTCATCCATTGCCCAAGCTGGGTTTGTGATGATTGGTTTGATTGCTAGTACACAGGCAGGGTATGCCAGTATGATATTTTACCTACTGGTTTACCTGTTCATGAACCTATGCGGCTTTACCTGCATCATTCTGTTCTCACTACGGACAGGAACCGACCAGATTGCCGAATACTCTGGTTTATACCAAAAAGACCCACTCCTAACATTGGGGTTGAGTATCGCCCTGCTTTCCTTGGGTGGTATTCCACCATTGGCTGGGTTTTTCGGCAAGATTTACTTATTCTGGGCTGGTTGGCAAGCAGGACTTTATTGGTTAGTCTTACTGGGCTTAGTTACCAGCGTCGTCTCCATCTACTACTACATTCGCGTAGTCAAGATGATGGTAGTCAAAGAACCCCATGAAATGTCCGACGCGGTGAAGAATTATCCACAAGTGCGTTGGGACTTGCCTGGGCTGAAACCTTTGCAAGTTGGGTTGGTGGTAACATTAATTGCTACTTCCATAGCAGGAATTTTGTCAAATCCACTGTTTACATTGGCTAACAATTCCATCTCCCATACCCCAATTTTGCAAGCAACAATCAACAGTAATCTAAAAGCACAAAATTTACTGCTTGTACCAAAGTTAGATTCGGTTAGTCAGTCTCAACCTTCAGTTGATTCTACTACCAAGATTTAACCGAGTCTCACTCAATAGAACTTTGTGCTATAGGACACGCCTGTCTGCTAATTAGCAGACAGGCGTTTGTTATATCTTTTAACTTAATATTGAGAAAAGCTTGAAACGACCAATTTTGGTTAATTCATATTCCTGGAGTAGAAAAACACCTAAGTTGTTTTCTTGGCTAAAATAGAGCGAACTTGCTGCCGTAACTGCTGAGGGAATAGCCACATAGTTAAGTACAAGTATATGTCAATCGGTCGGAGCTTGCCCCATCGTATAGCTTCCCCCAACAAAGGAAAGAAGGCTTTCCAATCACCTACAAAGGATGCAGAAGGAGCGATAATTGTTGCAATGAAGCCTGAATAAGCCTTTGGTGTTACTAAATTGCGGTTGTAACGAATCCAATCCAAGGAATATTGCCAGTCCTTGATGTTGCTTAAACGCTTGATTCCCATTTCTGAATGCCAGATTGACATAGGCTCAGGCACAAACTCTATTCCTACACCTTCGATAGCACTAACCCGAAGCAACCACTCCCAATCCTCATGTCTGTAAAATTTTTCTTCTAAAGGCATTTTTTGCATTAACTCTTTTTTCACGAAAAGAGTTGAGGTTTGTATGCAGCCCTCTCCTTTAAAAAAGGAGTTACGCGCAAAAAGATATTCACTTAAATGTTCCGAGAGGTTAGGTAACCTTCTCGGACAAATAAACTTACCTTTGTGAGTATGGGAAATGAAACGACTGGCGACAACTGGAAAATCATAATGGGAATTATTTGCTACTTCAAGTTGACGCTCCAATTTTTCTGGAAGCCATTCATCATCATCATCTAAAAAGGCTATCCAAGTGCCTTTAGCCTCTCTCACACCAGTATTTCTAGCCCCTGATGGCCCAACATTTTTTGGTAGTTCTATTACTCTCAATCTTGGATCAGCTATCTGAGATAGTCCATTGACTGTTTCCTGATCGGGACCGTCTATGATCACAATCACTTCAATTGATTCCAGCGTTTGAGTTAATGCAGTCATGACACTCTTTGCAACAATTTGTGGTCTATTGCGCGTAGGAATCACGACGCTGACTATTATTTGGTTAGTTTCATTTACCATTGCTAATTTTTTGGGTAGTGATTAAGATGGAATGATAGATAGAATAGAGGTGATTGCTATTACTCTTTACCCATGCCTGTCTGCCCAAACTGTGCTTCTTGTAAAAGGGTTAAAAATGGTCGCATCCACAACGGGAAACAACGATTCAAGTGTCATGAATGCGGACGGCAATTCGTTGAGCATTCGCCAAAGAAAGTGATTGATTTGGGGACACGAGAATTGATAGACTAACTGCTGCTCTCACGTATCTCACTTGCAGGAATTGCTCGTGCCACGCAGGTTTCTGAGCCAAGGCTGAAAACTACGTGAATGAGAAATATACGTTAATGCCCCGAAGCGTACAAGTGGCATCCAAAAAAAGGGAGTTTAACGATTCAATGCGATGAATTGCGGTCATTTGTGGACAATTTGAGTAACAAGCAATGGGTTTAGTTAGCGCTCGATGCAGACACGGGCGAAATTGTTGGTATTTATATTGGCGCGGGACCAAGCCTCTGCCCGTCAGTTATGGAATACCTTACAATACGGTCTATCGCCAGTATGCGATCTTACATCGATTTTTGTCCTGTATATGCGGCAGTGTTACCGAGCAAGCGGCATCGAACAGTGAGAAAAAAGACGGGAAAAACGAGCTACATTGAGCGATTTAACAATACAACATTGAGACAATGTATGTACTGATTAGTCCGAAAAACCCTGTCCAATTCTTACGTCGTTAGAGAATCACATTGGTGCCATTTGGTATTTCATTCATTACTACAATACATCATTACTTGTTTAGTACTTCCACAGTCCGAATCCTGATGTGATTCGGATTGTTAGAAGTTGTTTGAAAAGTGTTTTTCTGTAACTTTAGGCACTTTTAGATACCCTATAATCCCCCTTAAAAAGGGGGAAACCGGAATCAAAGTTCCCCTTTTTAAGGGGGATTTAGAGAGAACTAGAACTTTTGATACCGACAAGAGGACTTTTCAAACATCCTCTTATACGGTCGTTTTTTTTACTTATAAAATAAACTTAGCACATTGTCAAACATTCACTGACATCTTGAGAAATTAAATATTAATTGACTGAAATGGCTGATTCACACCCGAAAATCCCCGAATCGGGAAAGAGCAAGTCACGCAGGGGATACCTGCAAAAGGAAGATATAAAACTGCTTCGATAAACAATCGATTGTCTTTAGCGGTAACTCCCACATCACCCTCTCGCCCAGGTAGCAGGTCTTTGATTCTCTCCCACTGGTCATCTCGTAGTGCTTATCGGCGTCTTATCGTTTTTTTATTGTCTATTCTTCTTTAGCAGTTCTGATTTCAGTTTAAGTAATTGATGACACGCCCTAGCGCTGTTTTATTACTCTCGTTAGAAAATATTATAAGCCTTGTTTTTCCATGCTTGATTAGGAGCAAAGATTTTTTTTGGTTTGATAAAACAAGGCTTTAAACAAGATTCTAGGTCAGCATCTTTTTTCTCTTGGCAGAGACATAAAAGAGCGCTAGTTACGATACTTCCCGTCTGTCGATGTTGTTTGAGTAATTTTTCAATAAAACTTAACGCAACTTAAAATTGCTTGGCTCTCACTGGATCGGGAAACACTATATGTAAATTTTTGTAACGAAAATTAAACTTTTGATGCATTTTTTTATATTATATATTTGCAAGTTTTGTTAATCAGTAATTATGCGTAAATAAACAAAGAACTTCTAAGCAAGACTAAATTAGTCTAACTAAACATGCTAAAGTTGGGATTCAAATAGGAATCACTAGCTGTCCAAGGTATTTATCGAGAAAGTCAAAAACGCTATGACTATTTCAATATTATCAAATCACTAACTTTTGCTCATGGATTAATACTTTTTGCTTGTTTATTGTATAAACCAGTTGTTGATATTACATGTCCCAGATTATTATCTTGGATGCTAAGTATATTATTTATTTATACTGGTATATATGCTGTAAATATTACTCTTGAATATCTACACAAGCAGGGAAAAATAGTTCGCTCTTCTGTATTCATTATTTATGAACCTTAAGATCATGAGCAGATTGCTAGCTTTATAAAAAAGAAAAGCATTATATTGTATTTGGAACGGCGAATGCTAATTCATTAGACAAATATCAACGTCAGCAAACCTTGAATTAACTTAATCAATTAGCTGTAACAGAAGTTTTTATACTTTGGGATGCTCTAAAAAACAGAATACTTTTATGCTATCCATTGGATGAGAATACCAGAATCCTTGCTGTCAAATCATTTCAGCAAAGTTTTTGTATCTCACTCAACTGCACACCGCTATATAAGTGCAATCGCATTGCGAGGTATTATTGCTTCGACAGCTATTCTGCGAGCAACAGTACCTTGCTGAATATTTAGAGTCAGTAAGCGAGTATTATATATAACTCTTAATTTCAGCAAATTAACTTCATAGTACACACGTTCGTATCTGAGCCAAATGTTTACTGCTATAAGTAATTCCCTATCAATGATGATCAATCGGTTAGCACAAAGCATTACAGCCTTTGTATTAACCGCTGCTATTGCTAAGACTCTAGGAGTTGAGGCTTTAGGGCAGTATCTACTAGCGTATAGCTTCTACTATATGTTTATGGGCATTGCTTCACAAGGGCTAAAAGTATTGTTTACCAGAGAACTAGCCCGTGAACCAGAAAAAACATCTGTTTGTTTAATAAGTGGTAGCTGGTTGCAATTAATATTTAGTTTTTTCAGTTATGGGGCTTTGGTAATTGTAGTGTTTTTACTTCCCTATAGCTCTAAAACCTCGATGATTTGCTACATCATGGGCTTCACGATCATTCCTTTTGCACTTTCCAATATTACTGAGGCAATTTTTCAAGCTCAAGAAAAGATGCATCTGATTGCCATCGCTACAGTGCCAGTGTACATTGGACGCGTAATCGTAATGATTTGGGCGATGCAACTGAAATATGGAATTGAATATGTGGGGGCAATCCTATTTTTTTCAGAAACACTAATTCTGGTAATTGAATGGATTTTTATTACACAGTCAGTCAAAATCCAATGGCAGATTGATAGAATTTTTGTATGGAATACAATTAAAAATGTACGGACATTTGTTGCTATTGAAGCAATGGCTGTAGTCAGTAGCAGAATGCAAATCTTGATTCTTTCATTGTTAGGAAATGAATTTTTAGTTGGTCTTTTTGGTGGAATAGGACAAGTGCTACAACCCTTTTTGATTATTGCCAACAGTATCAGTGTAGGAATGTTCCCGACACTCTCAAAAGTAGCAAATCAAGGACAGGAAAAGCAGCAGCAGATCGCTGAAAACTTTATTGAAATTATACTAACTATGGGATTACCCTTATTCCTTGGATTGTTATTTTTTGGTAAAGATTTGCTGGTTTTTATCTATACCCCTAGTTTTGCTCAAGGAAGTTTAGCTCTGAGTATAACTGCTGTATCATTGCTTTTATTGCCCTTCATACGCACACTGTGCAATCTACTTGTAGCCAATCATTTTGAGATAGTGAACCTGC
Organism: Nostoc sp.; assembly: GCF_036917195.1. Classification (GTDB taxonomy): domain Bacteria; phylum Cyanobacteriota; class Cyanobacteriia; order Cyanobacteriales; family Nostocaceae; genus Nostoc. Next base: position 50,245 of record NZ_JBALDG010000032.1, on the reverse strand, counting down.
GTGAAGTCTTTATTACAACTATATTAGCAAGCTTGGTAGGTGTGGCATTAGTTCCGCAATATCATTTACTAGGTGCAGCTATAATGACATTGGTAATGACTGTTCTTGGCTTTGGCCAGTATGTTTACTTTACTTATACTCTCTTATTTCCATTAAATTTTTGGCGAATTATTCGCCGTCCAATTATAATCGGCACTTTGATGCTAGTTATATTTTTAATTTTAAAAAATATTAATTTAGACTTTTTATTAACTCTGATTATTGCGACTTCCTTTTATATTTTATTTGTTATTTTGATGAGTATTCATGTTTTAGGTGGAATTCATATTATCTGGGAAAAGTTTGTAAAAAAGGTAAAAAAGGGATGAAGTTTCAATGCTTGGCCCTGCTTAAAAAATAGCAATTTTGCAAAATCTTAAAATAACTAAACTAATGAATATTGAATATCTTCAACCAGAAAAAGGAGCAACCAAAAAATTAGTAACGGTAAATGAAACTAACCAAACCATCTAGGGCAAACGCATCTATATAAAAATCATTTTTCTGCAAGAGTTCCAATCTTGAGCATCAAAAACTATTTTTGAATTAAGATTTTTATCAAGTAAGCATTTTATAAATCACGTGCGTTTATCCTGACGGATAAATCCGCTAGATTCATAAATACCTGATTCAGTTGTGCTGGGAAGCATTTTACTAGAGGAAATTTACCATAATCTTTAACTACTTGAATATCAGGACGAATCTTATTAGCTTTCAAACGATGCTTGAGAATTAGGAGAGTACTGTTAATACCTTCATGAAGGTTAAAGAGAACTTTTTGTTCTGTATCTCCTCTAGAGAAAGTTTGCAAGCTGTTACTAATGTTATAAATGCGATCTGTACCCACCAATCAACTCAATCCCCGAAAAAGCCTGATCAATTTGCTGCAAAATGAGGGAATGTTCAAAGTCAATTGCAGCAAAAATAATCCTAGCTTTTGGTATATCTCCTGCAAAAGAATTGGTACATTCCTGAAGAACTTCTTCAACTGCTGATAGAGAATCTGGATCGTTACTGTGACTTACTACTGCTTTGAACATAAATTTACCTTTTATATTGATGAACGTGATTTGCTATGATTCTTAAATGGGAAGCTTGATAATAAACTCTGAACCTTGTCCTATTGCTGAATTTACCTCTAGAGTTCCTCCATGTTTTTCGACAACAATTTGACGGGCAATTGATAATCCTAATCCTGTACCTTGACCCACAGGCTTGGTGGTGAATAAATGGTCAAAGATTTTTTGCTGGATATCAGCAGACATTCCCATGCCATTATCTTTAATGCGAATCAAAATATGATTTTTGTTTTCATTGAGGGTAGTCTGAATCAAAACTTGGTTGGGATTTGCTTCAATTTCAATATAGGTGCGTCCTACATTAGACTCCTCTAAAGCATCAATAGCATTAGCTAACAAATTCATAAATACCTGATTTAGTTGTCCGAGAAAGCATTTTAATTCTGGCAAATTATCGTAATCTCTAATTACTTGAATATCGGGTCGATCCTTAGATGCTTTTAAGCGGTATTTGAGGATCATGATTGTGCTGTCTATGCCATCATGAATGTTGCAAGAAACTTTGCGATCGCTATCTGCTCGAGAAAAGGTTCTCAGACTAGTACTAATGTTGCGAATACGCTGAACACCCTCTTTCATTGAGGAAATTAAATTAGGTAGATCAGAAAGCATATACTTCAAATCTATCGCTGCAATTTCCTCTTGAATTTCTGGAACCGGATTAGGATAGTGCAGCTGATAGAGATCAATGAGGTTAATCATGTCTTGGAAATATACTGAAGCGTGTCTGAGATTGCCATGAATGAAACCAACGGGATTATTAATTTCATGAGCAACTCCTGCTACTAATTGACCAAGAGCAGACATTTTTTCCGTCTGTACAAGCTGAAGTTGAGACTCTTGTAGGTCTTTTAATGCCCTAGACAACGCTGTTGTCCTTTCTGCAACTCGTTTTTCTAAAGTTTTTGTGAGATTTCGTAATTGAAGATGGGTTTTGATTCTAGCTAATAACTCTTCTTCATGAAAGGGTTTTGTAATGTAATCAACTGCCCCGATACTTAGACCCGTTACCTTACTATCTGTATCAGAATTTGCCGTCATAAAAATTACTGGAATATCACAAGTTGCTGAATTTTGTTTCAACTTTTTACAGGTTTCAAATCCATCTATTCCCGGCATCATTACATCTAATAAAATCAAATCGGGTAGTATAGATTCAGCCTGTTGAAGCGCTTTTTTACCATCCATCTCTGTAGCAACTTCAAAGCCTACATTAGTCAATATCTCAAAGACCATTTTTAAATTAGTATTAGTATCATCTACCACTAAAATTAAACTATCTTCTGGTACATTCGGCATTTTTATAACTCTCTTATAATTCATGTATTGAAATTAATTTAACTCCTTGTTACTTGTTCACTATTCGCCCTGTGAGCGCAGCTAAGTCACCTCTATTTTATTGGCAGACTGATTGAGAAATTTCTAGTCTGACAATCCTATAGTTCCCAAAAACTCTGATAACAGCAACATTCTCATACTAAATTGCCCTATGCAATCACGGAGGCGATCGCTACAGGGTGGAAATTAACCAGCAATCTGCGCTTTCACTGAAGTTGAAGATCCTCTTTCATGAAGGCGATCGCTCTGATATTAGCGATTATTACCCTTGTCTTTTTATAAAAGTAGTGCTATATAGAATAATATTGTTGATGCCACAAGTTAACTTTTTCAGTTAATAAAGAGTATTATTATGAGTTCATACAACCATAACTATTTTTCAAAAAAATTATAATTCCGGATAATTTCGGTTATTTTTTCTAAAAAAATTTAACAGCAAGTAGGTAAACTTTGAAATATTCATATATTTACATATCAATGATGAAGATGTAAGTCATATATTATCTACTGAAAAAATATGTGGATATAGTAAATTTTTAAAAAAGGTCTTTATCAACCCTTAATAAATATATCGTCTTTGTTCTCCTATAATTCATGTTTTTTGCTTTGAACTAATACATACATTTTTTATGAATAAATTACTTCTTAGCGAGTTTATAATGCCCATACTCACCCCAGATCAATAACCATATTGATATTTTGAAAAAGCACACTCTGGAATGGGTACTTCACTTTAACCTCTTGGTCAATGAATTATTACTACCAAATTTATCTGGCAAATATTGGCTCTTGCTGCTTTCGATCTGTGGACTAGCTATCAAGTTTTGATGCAGATTTTGGATGCAAGAGACTAAACAACAAAAAAGCCTGCCGTTCTCCTTACCCTAAGAGTAAACTGTGGCAGGTTTAGTGAGTTTAGAAGTGCTTTGCTAAACTGTCAACCTCTTCTCCTGCGAAGACGCTGCATAAACGGGGAATTCAAAATTCAAAATTTATAGAGGCGCAGATAATTACTAGTACAACATGGCGTAAATCCACCTACTATCTCAATTAACAATACTTGGGGCTTAACAAGGGGCAAAATCCCTTGTTAAAGGTAGTCAAACTCGCCACAGTGTACTAGTTATTTTTCCCGGTTTTTGAATTTTGTTGTCAATCATGATTTTTCAAGATAAGTGTTTTTGAACTAACCATTTTTACCCGCTTTTAATGGGACACGCGTTATTAGAGACGGGGTATTTTGGCTGTGATAATAACGAGTACAAATGCTACTTGATTTTTTGTTTAATAAAAGTCACAACCTGAGTTAGCTGTTTCTTCAAACCATCAATTTCTGCTTGCATTTTGACAATTTTCTCGTTCAACGCATTAATTTCTGTGTCAGAGACTTCTCCAGCGCTAGGAGTTGCGATCGCAGTATTTGCAGCAGTAGGAGTTGCGATCGCAGTATTTGCAGCAGTAGGAGTTGCTACCGTACCATTGGTGACACCAGAAGTTGTATTTGTGCCATTTTTAACAGCAATTCCTGCTGCTACTGGGACTAATTCGGGGCGTGGCTGTTTCGCCTTGGTCATAGCTAACTTAATCGCACTAATTAGTTGCTTCTGATCAAAAGGCTTGCCTAGAAATTCAAAATATTCAAAAGGTTCTGTGATTTTCTCGGTCACCTCTTCCTTGCGACCAGACATGATCACCAAAGGAATTTTTCTTAACTCCGGGTGGGCTTGAACTTGCTGAAAAACCTCCCAGCCACTCATTTTAGGCAACAGGAAATCTAGCATAATCAGGCTGAGTTTTTCCTGAAGGATGAAATTTAGTCCTTCCACACCGTCTTTTGCTTCCAGTACCTCAAAATTGCCCGGAGGCAACATTTCTCGTACTTTTACCCTGACAACTGTAGTGTCATCGATAACTAAAATCTTGTTGCTTGCCACGACTGTTTGCTCTAACAGAAACTTTAAGTGTAAATAGCGGTTTTGCTGATTGTCCTTGAGAATTCTCCCACTATATACAAAATTTCTATGAATTGGGGGATAGTATATTTCGGTATAAATGACATTGCTAGAAGTGTTTTGCAAAACTTTTGCTTGCGCTGTTTTCAATTTGTGTCATGGTGATATTTAAGGCTTTAGCTTTGATCTAGGGCATAAGGGACATGAGGACACAAGGACACAAAGACATGGTGACTTTATTAAGAGCGTCCCTGCGTCTGGCGCTTCCTGCGTCTATATCTTATGCATCATTTGTTAATTGACAGACCACTACTCTATATCCGCATCTTGCTTGGATGTCTATGATTTCATCACAACAAGCCGAACTAAAGTCTGAAATTACGGCAATGCCTAGCTGGTTACGTCGCCCTATTGGCAAAGCCAGTGAAATCTCTACCGTACAACGCATTATTAAGCAGCGCCAAATTCACACGATTTGTGAAGAAGGACGCTGTCCCAACCGGGGAGAGTGCTATGCCCAAAAAACTGCAACTTTCTTACTAATGGGGCCAACATGTACACGCTCTTGTGCTTTCTGTCAAGTAGATAAAGGTCATGCACCAATGCCTATTGATTTAGAGGAACCCCAAAAGGTAGCACAGGCGGTGCAGCTTTTGGGATTGCGTTATGTGGTGCTGACTTCTGTAGCCCGTGATGACTTGCCCGATCAGGGCGCAGTCCACTTTGTGAAGACGATCGCGACTATCCGCCAGTTGAACCCAGAGACTCAAATTGAAGTGCTGACCCCAGATTTTTGGGGTGGTGCTGGTGTTGGGGAGTCAGGTCAACGCCTGCGGATAGCTATGATTGTAAAAGCCAAACCAGCTTGTTTCAATCACAATATCGAGACAGTGCGACGGTTAACTGGGCCGGTACGCCGGGGAGCCAAGTACGATCGCTCGCTTTTGGTACTGGCTGTGGTCAAAGAAATTGATCCGACAATTCCCACCAAATCAGGTTTGATGCTGGGACACGGTGAAACTACCGATGAAGTCGTCGAAGCAATGGCTGATCTAAGGGCTGTGGGGTGCGATCGCTTGACTATTGGGCAGTATATGCGTCCTTCTCTAGAACATCTGCCAGTCCAAAAATATTGGACTCCAGAGGAATTCGATCAACTCGGCAGATTAGCATGGGAAATGGGATTCAACCACTTTCGTTCTGGGCCTCTGGTTCGCAGTTCCTATCATGCTGGAGAGGAGGGAGTAGGGAGTGGGGAGTAGGAGAGAGGCGGGAAGCAGGAAGCAGAGGGAAAAGAGGTAATTTTAATTCTCCCCCTTGCCTCAGCAAAAACTGCCCCTCTGCCTCTTCTCATGCTCAATTCCCAACTTCACACAAATATTCTTAAAGAATTTGGATATTTGGTACACCAGTTTGGTATTTCTTAAAAAGTCCTGACATTAGGAGAACCGCATTATGACTGCTAAAGCTAAGAATTCCCCAGTTGCCGACAGTGGAGCTAAACCTCCCTACGCCTTTCGCACAGGCTGGGCACTGTTGTTGTTAGCTATCAATTTCCTGGTAGCAGCCTACTATTTCCACATTATTCAATAGTTAGAAGTGGAGTGGTGCTGCTCAAATCGTTCCTTTGAATAAACCTTTGGGACGAATGAGCAGCACCAAAATCATGATCAACAATGCTACACCTTGTTTGTACTGTGAACCCAGCCAAGGGGTGCTGACTTCTTGGACGATACCAATGATAAAAGCTGCTGCGATCGCACCGTAAGGGTTGCCAATGCCACCAAGAATCACTGAGGCAAATAAAGGTAAAATTAAAAACCATCCCATATTCGGGCGCACGGCTGTAATTAACCCATACATACTGCCCCCTAATGACGTAAGAGTGCCGGCAATTAGCCAAGTCCAGAAAATTACTCGGTCAACATTGATACCTGAAACCCTGGCTAAGTCCAGATCGTCAGCAACTGCTCGCATCGCTTTACCAATTTTGGTATTTTGCAGCAGGTAATGCAGCGCCAAAATTGCTAGCACCGCCAACCCCAATACCAATAATTGATTTTGCGGTATCTTTAAACCCAAAATATCTAAAGCTGGAGTAACAGGTAAATCATAATTTTGGTTCTTGCCACCCCAAATAAAAATAATGCCATTGCGAAGAAATAAGGCAAGCCCGATAGAAATAATAATCAGCGTAGTGGAAGTAGCACGGATAGAGCGCATCTTTGACCAGAGTAACTTTTCCGATAACAGCATTGCTGCTACAGTTCCCACCGCGGCCAGGATCATCGACAGCCAAATATTGACTCCAATAGTGTTTATCAGCCAGGTTAGATAGGCTCCCAAAGTTAGAAAATCACCATGAGCAAAGTTAGATAGCCGTAAAATTCCATAAGTAAGAGTGAGTCCAACTGCGGCTAGAGCAATAATGCTCCCTACCGCAATCCCATTAATGATTAGTTGGGCGAATTGTGTATCCATAAGGTTTAAGTTGCTTTAAAAAATTTTAGGTGAGTGATTCATATAATAATTTTTTTGATCTAGCTGCTAAATTCGACATCGTTCGACATCATAAGTTATGGTTGATAACAACATAAGTTATGGTTTATAAATAAAAAAGAATTGTCCGCTAATATACAGAGAATCCTATTAGGATTTTTATGCGAAGCTAAACTTGTTCAGCGGTCTAGTTGACCATGCAGCAGTATTCAAGCTTACCAGACCAGAACTCACAGATAGATGCAAGGCCAAAACCTTTGACAATAATTCAGCAACTTTGCGCCAAGTTGTGGCTGGAGAGCAGCTTGAACCAGTTGCAAAGTTGCCTTAATGATTGCCTGCTTTCTGCTTGTAACACTGTCCGACCGACAAAAGCCGCAGAAGCAGAAATTTTTAAAACTGTGGTTCAAGAGATTAACATTGCTTTGGACAGCAGTAATGTGGCTTTCACGCATTGTGCCGTAGGCATTGCTCTATTTCAAGGACAAGAAACTGTTGCCACAGTTTGCTATGTTTCTTGTTCTCCCTCCCCAAACTCACAACCTCCATTTTTAGAAGTGCTAACAGCAGAGAAAAAGCTGCCGTTGAGGTTGCAAGAGGTTATAGAACTCGAAGATTTACAGCAGCTTGAGAATCAACAACCGCCGAGCGCTTGGCGGTTAGCTGATGATTCTGACAACCTCATGGGCTGGCTAATTATCGCCGCAGCGCCCCTAAGCTCTGATCGTGAGTCGCTCATAGAATTACAAGCGAAACTCAGATCACAATTGATGGCAAGGTCTGCCAAGCATTGTACTACAGCCTTGGTACAACTTAGACACATTTTATCTTGGCAGCAACGGTATCAACAGTTCAGTAACTATAATCAAGAATTGGAGCGCACCAATCAACTCAAAAATCAGTTTCTGGCAAACACCAGCCACGAAATTCGCACACCGCTTGGTTCTATTATTGGGTTTACCCACCTGCTTTTAGCCCAAGGGTACCAACCAACCAAAGAACGTCAGCAAGAGTATTTAAATATCATTCAGTCTAGCGGCAAGCACTTGCTAGCTCTGATTAATGATATTTTGGATCTGTCTAAAATTGAAGCAAATCAGATGGAAGTGCAGTGGGAAACAGTAGATGTGCCACTGCTGTGTATCAATGTTTTAGCAATGGTGAAAGAGAAAGCCGCTAATAAGGGTTTGAGACTGTGCCTAGAACTTGAACCTGATATTACAACCCTAGTAGCCGACTCCTTACGACTCAAGCAAATGCTATTGAATTTGCTTTTTAATGCTCTAAAGTTTACTAGTAAAGGAAGTGTTGGCTTACAAGTTGCTCCCAAAGGTGTATTTGTGCATTTTACAATTTGGGATACTGGCACTGGCATTTCCCAACAAGACCAGGCTCAACTGTTTGAACCCTATTTCCAAATTGCCAAGGCTGTCGCTGGTGGTGTTGAAGGTACAGGTTTGGGTTTAGCAGTGACTCGCAAACTCGCCGAAATTCATGGTGGTTCCGTGAAAGTGGAATCTGAAGTAGATCGCGGCTCCCGTTTTACCCTCATACTTCCCCTTAAGCAAGAAGCGGGAGTGGGAGGAGATGAGGGAAATGAGGGAGATGAGGGAGATGAGGGAGATGAGGGAGCAGGGGGAGCAAAATACTCCTCATCTCCTTTGTTTTTCACCCCTAGTTCCTCTGTAGAGATTTTGCTGGTAGAAAATGACTTACCCAACGCTGATTTAATGCAAATTTATTTACATCAATTGGGATATCAAGTGACTTGGGTTAAGAATGCTGCCCAGATGTGGGAAGCTCTAACACAGTTAGACCCAGCAGTGATTTTAATGGATGTTTATCTGCCAGATGCAAATGGTCTTAAGTTGGTACAGCAACTGCGAGAAAATCGGCAATATCGGACGATTCCGATAATTGTTCAAACAGCAATGGCGATGAAAGGCGATCGCGAAACTTGTCTAGCAGCTGGAGTAAATGACTATATTTCTAAACCGATTGATTTACCACTTTTAGCCAGTCTGGTGGCCAAGTACAGCGAAGCATCAACCTCGGTTGATGGGGAGATAGAGTAGAAAACATCTGATAATTTGGGATAATTTCGGACTTACGCACTTTATAAACTCACCCTAATGTGAATTATGTAAAATGTCCGTTTCTGGCTCTGCTCACAACGCTGATTTGGTCGGATATTTACTGTGTTGGGTGTTAGATATGGCTCAAAAGCTCAAATATATAGTACATATGTATGATGCGTAAGTCCGATAATTATCTGTGTTTAGCTGCTGTGCAAAATTCCACATCCTCGGAATTTGTGCCTAGAATGGAATTTGTTGGGTGCTATAGGGTTTGGGCAGGATTGGGAAATGATGCTGATAGAAAAATTTGAGCAATTAAGAGCCTTATTTATAGAAATGGAGCAGGCGTTGATTGCTTACTCAGGGGGCGTTGATAGCACTTTGGTTGCCAAAATTGCTTATGATGCGCTGGGCGATCGCGCTTTGGCTGTCACGGCTGTTTCTCCTTCGCTGTTGCCAGAAGAGTTGGAAGATGCCAAAATTCAAGCCGCAACTATTGGGATTCCTCATAAAATTGTCCAGACTCACGAGATGGAAAATCCCAATTACACTTCTAACCCGGTCAACCGCTGTTATTTTTGCAAAAGTGAGTTGCACGACACTCTCAAACCTTTAGCTTTAGAGTTGGGTTATCCCTATGTGGTGGATGGGGTAAATGCCGATGATTTGCATGATTATCGCCCAGGAATTCAGGCGGCGAAAGAAAGAGGGGCGCGATCGCCTTTAGCGGAAGTGGGTGTTACCAAAGTTGAAGTTCGGCAACTTTCGCAACAACTCGGTTTACCTTGGTGGGATAAACCTGCTCAACCGTGCCTCAGTTCTCGCTTTCCTTATGGTGAAGAGATTACTGTAACTAAGTTACAACGAGTTGGTAGAGCAGAAATTTTCCTGCGAAAGCTAGGTTGGCAGAATTTGCGCGTGCGATCACAAGAGGATACAGCACGGATTGAATTACCAGCAGAACAAATTAAAGAGTTTGTGTTGACTAACGATTTACAGAAAGTAGTTTCGGCATTTCAGGATTTTGGATTTATCTACGTAACCCTGGATTTAGAAGGTTATCGCAGTGGTAAGTTGAATCAGGTTTTGAATCGGGAAGCCTTGAGCGTTAAATTATAAGATTTTGGTTCTATAGAGATAGAGTTTATTTTATTTACCTTCTAGAGAAACTAGAAAACAACCGTTAATCCTCCAGGTATTATCTGGCTGTTTTTCCATTAAATATAAAGCCTTCAAGGGAACTCCATCAGGAGCAAGTAGTAGCACTGGTTGAGTTATGTTTCCCTGAATGGTTGTTATCTTCTCAAAAAAGACAGAACGAGGACGGTATACTGCTGGGTAGCTTATCTTCACCATCTGCATAAAATTTTCTGGGGTTCCAAATTGCGCCTGAATTGCCGGACTGGCGAAGGCAAAAGCGCCTTGGGCATCATCCTTTTTAAAGGCTGCCAATTGGTGTTCAATTAGAGAACGGATGGTAATGGCATCGTTGTCGGTAACTTCCATAAAAAATCTAAAATTGCGTAGGCACAGCCTGTCGTAGACATCGCTCCAAGTGTCGGCGTAGCGATCGCTCAATTTTCGCGCTGAGTGAGCTTGTATTCTATCTGCTGTAGTGCGGAGCGCCACACATCATAACCCTCTTGAGACAGATGCAACCCATCTGTAGTCAACTCTGGGCGCAAATTGCCTTCCATATCCGTAAACCAGCTATAAATATTTAGATAATTAGCGCCTTCTTGTTTGGCAATCTGGATTAGTTGTATATTAATGTGACGAATGCGGCTATTGGAAAGTTTTGCTAGGCGAGTAGGCAAAATTGATTGGACAATGATTTGAGCTTTTGGGTGAGTCTGCCGTAAACGACGGATAATCCGGCGATAATTACGCAAAATTGTGTCATCACTAGCGCCTTTTCGTAAGTCGTTAATCCCAGCCATGACGTAAATCACATCCGGCCGCGTTGCCGAAAATGCCCCCAATCTTTTTAAAACTCCACTGGAAGTATCTCCAGATATGCCTTGATTCAGCCACAATTTCCCAGCAGGTAGTTTTTCTCTAGGAAACCACATGCTCAAAGAATCACCCACTAAGATACTTAGATGATTTGCACCTTGACCTTGAGCGATCGCTCTAGCTTCTAAAGCTAGTAAACTTTTCCAGTCATCATAAGTTAGTTGACGCTTCTTGATCGACTCCCACAATGATTGCAAATTATCACTATCCACGCGTGTATAAATCTGACCTGTTTTCAGAGCCGCCAATCTTTGGTAGTAAAGTTGATTACCAGATGTCAGTGAGATACCAGTTGCTTGGGCGCTGGGGTTGACTAATGATTCTGTTGGGACTGGTAATCCCTGACTACTCAGTTCTGGTAGGGAGAGATCAAAGCTTTTGATATTTTTCTCACCTGCTGTTGGCTGCGAACTTTTTAGGGGTTGGAACGTTTGGCCACTGAGTTCTGGTAAGGAAAGATCAACACTGGGGATGATTTGTCTACTTACTATTGTCTGCGAACCTTGTTTTAAATCCCACAGGAATCCAGAATTTTCTGGCAGGACAATCGACAAATGTGGAAGAGCCGATGCTGGTATTGCTAATCCTGTTAACAAGCCTATTGCCAACAGATAAGGGTCCCTCATCGCTTTGTCTCTCCTCTACTCACTGCTTTTCCCTATGACAGCATTAGTTGCCTGTATTCAGGAAAATTTTACTTCGGTTAAGTATTATTCTTATTTACACCGTATAGTTCTGTAAAGCCTATTAACGAGATTATATTAGACAATTCACGATCTCTTTAAAGTACGGTTTTTTCGGTGGTATACAAGTCTTATTTGTGAGGATACTTTTCCTGAAAGCACTATTTTCACAAGCCGACCATTTTTTATAACCAGTGGTCACAAATATTGCAAGTGGATGTAAACTCGGTCATTAGTGGATAATTTTTGATTATCTCAGGACAGAGTTTTTTGCTTTTGATGTTGCTACTATAAGAAATAACCATTTGATTTCAGGTTTCCATATCTCCGGAAATTCTGGCGATCGCATAATAGTTTGCTAAACTGCTAGGCGATGTCTGACTACAAAGCGCTTCTCGTCTATGTTTTTTAATTTCTCATATTAAATTGAGCGGTGCAAATGCATCAGTTATCAAATATGAAATTATTAAAGATTCCAGAATTAGCAGAAGAGAAAGCATGGATACTAAAACAACTTTCTGACCGTTCTGAGGTAATTTACAGCACAGTTAGAAGTTATGCCCGTTGTTCAGGAATGACAACAGTTGACTTTACTGCTATCCCCAAATTAGCTCACACCTTTGATGTGACGATTGAAGACTTAGTGGAAATTCTAGAGCAATAGGCAAAAGTTTAACTGTTTGAGGATGTTCATAAGCTAATGGGCATTTAAGTTGCATAAAACCCGGGCTGTAGCCGCTTACTACAAGCGAATCAGTCTGGAAAAATAAATGACGATTAGCTTATCATACGATGATGTGGCCTTAATGAGCAAGCAAAAGGTTAGTCCTACTGAGACTTCGAGAACTTACTCAAAAAAAGGTTAGACTCTCAAATTGGTTTGGGAGAATTCTGGAGTAATCTACAGCGCTGTTAAACACTGTACACGTTACGCTGAGATAAAAAAAGTTAAATTTATTTTCATCCAAAAGTTGGCTCTTACCTTTGATGCGATGATTAAGGGTTTGATGCAGATTATCCAGTAGTAGAAAAATTCCCTGTATTTCTGTTGTAGTTATATATATACATAATTAAAAATTTATGTTTACTCATTGAAGTATGAGTTTAAACACATTTAAATTAAGTTTTAACTATAGAAAATAACTTCATTGGAAGTGCTAAGATTTAGGCTGAATCATTAGTGTTTTCCTTTTCTTCCGTGGCTAGAGCTAGTACAGCGATTGGTGTCAGTCCCATTATTAAAGAGATTGTGCAAAAACAGGCACATTCAACACGTTTGACCCTGAAAGAAGTTATTCTCATGGGGATGTTAGCAATTGACAAACTAGATGATCAAGGTCGTCAAGAGCTTGCGGATCAAGTTCATCAAATGCAGGTGAATGGAGAAATTTGAGTGAGTAGTTATGAGTTACGAGTTATAAATTATATATTTTAACTCCTCAGTCCTGACTCTTTACTGAATTTGCTTATTGGCTAAATCGATAACGACTTCCCGTTACATAATCTTCATTAATTTCAAAAGATATCCATCGGCGTTGCAGAGTTTCAGCAACAAACCCGGTTGTATTAGAACCTGCAAATGGATCTAAAACCATATCATCTTCATCAGTTAAGAATTTGATGAAGAACTCGGCGAACCCTTGAGGAAAACGTGCTGGATGGGGTCTAATTTCTGCTGCTTTGCAGCGTTGTAAATAAGCGCTATTAGATTCAGTATTAGCAATTTCTAGCAAATTTGGCGGAATTGCACCTTGATTATCCTTTTGAAATTTATCAGAAATATTATGTCCACTAGGACGTATTTTGGCCTTATAGCCATTTTTGAGTAATTGTTTCATACTTTGACTATAAGGCTTTAAAACTTTTCTGTTATCTGCTTTAGGATTAGGTGTTTTAGACAACCACCAAACCGTATTTACAGAATCTTTCACACGAATCCGCCTAATTGTCACCCACTCAGCAGGGGTTGGCAGTCGAGCCGGATTATAGTGGTAAAATTCTTGAGCAAGAAAGAAACCTACTTCTTTGCATAATCTAACTAAAAGTTCGTATTGGTAGATACTCCGCACAGGATTACCAGGAAGGTAAGCACCGCCTAAATCTAGTACGAATGAGCCATTCTCTGCCAGTACTCTTTTAAATTCATAGGCAAAAGGTAGAAACCACTCAATATATTTTTCAGCAGTTTCATTACCGTATTCTTTTTTTCGTGTCAGAGCAAATGGAGGCGATGTAATAATTAAATTAATACTATTATCATCAATGAATTTAATAAGTTTAAGGCTATCACCTAAATATGCTGCTCCGTTTTGCTCGGTATAAGAGGCATTAAAAATTATTTCTTTTGCTGGCGTTATTGGTTCTTGTTGCAAGAGTAATAAGATTATTTTGTTTTTTATAGTTATAACTTGTTTTAGTATTGTCCAACTATTTAATTTTAAAAATTATTTTTTTAACGCAGAAGAACACAGAGGGAAGCATAAAGTAACCCAGAGGAGTATATTAACTTTTGGCACGCTTTGCGATCAATCGCATAGCGTCTCCGACACATAACATATATTTGGGTTTTGAGTAATGCCTTCTTGCCAGTTTGTCATGGTTAGGCGATCGCTCTTTAGATTAGCCTGATAATTAGATTGTGCTAAATCTTTTCTAGACTGGAATTGATTTTTTCATAATGTAGGCAACCTCACCATAACCAGGATTTCCAGTTAGCCCTTGTAAATTATTATGCTCTATATTTTCTAGTGAAACTTAACCCAAGCGTTATTACCTAGCACCTGTAGCCTCTTTGCCTACCCCACTCTAGCCAAGCTTTAGTCATCTCCTTTACCTTTCCCCTATATTCTGGAGGAACAGGATCTTCTCTGCTGATGGATTTTAATGCCCAAAACCAGTGTCCAGATTTCTTTTCCAGTTCCCTAAGTAAAAGTGGGATTACAGGTTTTCCCATACCAATAATTTGCTGGTATGCAGGGCGCATCGACATTTGGTTAGTAGATGATATACCAAAAGTTTCTTCACGCCATTGCTTAACAAGCGCTGTAAAGGTAGCTTCTATTTCTGAGTTTTGCAGTTCTTCCATATTGCTGCTGATCACTAAGTTAATTTTAGGCGATCGCTTTCTTTTTAAATAAGTTCTCCATGTTTTAGTGAGTATATGTCTGGTTCATCGTTAAGAAATTGAAATACCCCACCAGTTTGAGCAAGTTGCAGTCGCATTAAATCACGAGTTGAAGGCTCTGATGAATCGAAAAACAATTTTTCTTCCAATAGTGATTGCTCCTCATCAGAGAGAGATAGGATAACTTGCAACAGTGATTCAACAAGTTTAGTATTCATCTTCAGTTATCAGATGTTATGCTAGTCTGTCATAATTATGACCACTTACAACTAAAATTTATTTTAGGCGATCGCACTTTTAATTAGCCTGGTATTATAACCAAATTAATTTTAGGCTGGATAGAGCAATAGGGAAACGCAGCAAATGTAATCTATATGGATATGACGTTACCATATACGGAGCGATTAGCAGTTGCTTTAGAGTATGTTTATCGACTAAGGACATGGTTAGGCAATGGTATTGATGTAGAAATGTGGTGGAAATCACCAACTGGAGAATGCCACTTTTTTCAAAGTTTAATAGGTGAAACAATCGAAGAGAATCCTGTACCAAAGATTTACAGAGATACAGAGATCACTCTAGATAAATTTGACCTCATGATTAAGCGTTTAGTAGCTAATGGGGTAATGGAGCTACAATCAGACACCGAACATGGAATAATGACCAATTGTAATGAATTTTATTATGTGTTGCTGAAAGATGGTTCCTCCAACTTTTTTCTGGCGATGTGCGGTCATCATCGTGACTTTAGGTTTCCAATCATAGTTGACATACTTGTTGAAAATATTAAACAGAAAAACTAGAAGAGAAAAAAGTAGCTCTGCTTTATAGAATTTAGCAGATGGAGTTATACCAATTCGCTATGAAGATGCACTTAATTATTAAACGAACCGCCCTACCCTGCGGGAACGCCAAGGGCGAACGGGTGAAGCTCGAAGACTCGCTCTCCGTGGCGCTAACACCAGTGGCCTACGGCGGGAAACCCGCCGGAGAGCGCTGGTTCACCAAGTACGCCTTGTACGCCTTGACAGAAGGAGTAATCATTAAGTGCAAGCTCACGGAGAATTGGTATTAGAAGTCTCGTAATTTTAAACTTAATTAATTTCACAAAAAATCCCCCACCTTTCGGCAGGGGATTTTTATTACTTACCTACAAAACTAGCAGCCGAATTAACCGAACTTACCAGCAGTAGAAGCAATCAAGAATGCTGCGTAAGTCACGATGTAGCCAACTGTGAAGTGAGCTAGACCAACTACACGAGCTTGAACAATTGACAGAGCCACGGGCTTGTCTTTCCAGCGAACTAGGTTAGCTAGAGGAGTGCGTTCGTGTGCCCAAACAAGGGTTTCAATCAACTCTTGCCAGTAACCTCTCCAGGAGATTAAGAACATAAAGCCAGTAGCCCAAACTAGGTGTCCAAACAGGAACATCCAAGCCCAGACAGACAGGTTATTCACGCCGTAGGGGTTGTAACCGTTAATCAACTGAGCGGAGTTAGCCCAGAGGTAATCGCGGAACCAGCCCATGAGGTATGTAGAGTTCTCATTGAACTGAGCCACGTTGCCTTGCCAAATACCTAGATGCTTCCAATGCCAGTAGAAGGTCAACCAACCAATGGTGTTGAGCATCCAGAATGTAGCCAGGTAGAAGGAATCCCAAGCTGAGATATCGCAAGTACCGCCACGACCGGGGCCGTCACAAGGGAAGGCATAGCCGAAGTCCTTTTTATCGGGCATCAGCTTAGAACCACGGGCATCCAAAGCACCTTTGACCAAGATCAAGGTGGTGGTGTGGAGACCTAAGGCGATCGCATGGTGTACCAAGAAGTCGCCAGGGCCAATTGTTAAGAACAGGGAGTTTGTACCAGCATTGATCGCATCTAGCCAGCCTGGTAACCAGACGTTAGCGTAGTTGGGCCATGCTGTGTAAGCAATACTATCTGGGTTAGATAGCAAGGTGTCTAAACCGTACAGTACCTTACCGTTAGCAGCTTGGACGAATTGAGCAAATACTGGCTCAATCAAGATTTGCTTTTCAGGAGTGCCGAAAGCAACTACTACATCGTTGTGTACGTACAGACCAAGAGTGTGGAAGCCCAAGAAAAGGGATACCCAGCTAAGGTGGGAAATAATCGCTTCTTTGTGCTTCAATACGCGCTCAAGGACGTTGCCCTTATTTTGCTCTGGGTCGTAATCACGTACCCAGAATATCGCTCCGTGAGCAAAAGCACCAAGGATCAAGAAACCAGCAATGTATTGATGGTGCGTGTATAGCGCTGCCTGAGTTGTGTAATCCTTCGCAATAAATGCGTAGGAAGGCATGGCGTACATGTGCTGCGCTACCAGAGAGGTGACGGTTCCCAGAGCAGCTAGGTGAATACCCAACTGGAAGTGCAGCGAATTGTTATAGGTGTCGTACAACCCTTGGTGAGGCAGGTTGAACTGACCTTCACTGTTGGTACCAGGTACTAAACCAGATTTGGAGTTCAGCATTTCTTTCATGCTGTGACCAATTCCGAAGTTAGTCCGATACATATGACCGGCAACGATGAACAGGACTGCGATCGCTAGGTGGTGATGAGCTATGTCAGTCAGCCACAAAGCTTCTGTCTGAGGATGAAAGCCACCCAAGAAACTCAGAATCGCAGTTCCTGCACCTTGCGATGTCCCGAATATATGTCCAGGAGTGTCAGGGTTTTGAGAGTAAACACCCCAATTACCTGTAAAGAATGGTGTCAAACCAGCTGGGTGGGGTGGGGTAGATAGGAAGTTATCCCAACCTACGTGCTGACCGCGAGATTCGGGGACAGCAACGTGAATTAAGTGACCAGCCCACGCCAAAGAACTAACACCAAACAAACCTGCTAAGTGGTGGTTTAGGCGATGTTCAGCGCTCTTAAACCATGCCAAGCTAGGACGATACTTGGGTTGTAAGTGCAGCCAACCAGCGAACAATAATATCGCCGCGAATAACAGCAAGAACACTGAACCGTTGTACAGTTCGCCGTTCGTCCGCATTCCGATGGTATACCACCAATGGTACAGACCAGAGTAGGTAATGTTTACCGGATTGCTAGCACCAGCTTGCGTAAAAGCTTCGATCGCTGGTTTACCAAAGTGAGGGTCCCAAATCGCGTGGGCGATCGGACGGATGTGAAGGGGATCTTTAATCCACTGTTCAAAGTTACCTTGCCAGGCTACATGGAACAGGAGGCTGGATGCCCACAGGAAGATGATTGCCAAGTGACCGAAGTGAGTTGCGAAAATCTTTTGGTAAAGATTTTCTTCCGTCATGCCATCATGGGTTTCAAAGTCGTTGCCTGTAGCGATCGCATACCATATCCGACGAGTCGTCGGGTCCTGTGCGAGATCCTGGCTAAATTTGGGAAATTTTGTCGCCATAGGTTTAATAAATCCTCTGACCTTTAGCCATCAAGTATCAGTTCAATTTCGGATTTTAGATTTTGGATTTTGGATTAAATCTAAAATCCAAAACCCAAAATTTTGCTGATTGCTACCCTACTGAAAGGATGTGTGCATGGAAGAACGCCCAAGTTGTGGCAATCCCTCCCAAAAGGTAGTGAGCTACCCCTACAGCCCGACCCTGAATAATACTCAGAGCGCGAGGCTGAATTGCTGGTGCTACCTTCAGTTTATTATGCGCCCAAACTATGGACTCAATTAGTTCTTGCCAGTAGCCACGACCACTGAACAGGAACATCAAGCTGAATGCCCAGACAAAGTGAGCGCCTAAGAAGAGTAGACCATAGGCAGACAGCGCACTGCCGTAGGAATTGATGACTTGTGTAGCTTGTGCCCACAAGAAGTCCCGTAACCAACCGTTGATGGTGATGGCGCTTTGGGCAAAGTTACCACCAGTGATGTGAGTCACAGTACCATCTGCATCTACGGTTCCCCACACATCTGATTGCATCTTCCAGCTGAAGTGGAAAATAACAATCGACAGGGAGTTGTACATCCAGAAAAGTCCGAGGAATACGTGATCCCAACCAGACACTTGACAGGTACCACCACGACCAGGACCGTCGCAGGGGAAGCGGAAGCCCAGGTTTGCCTTGTCTGGAATCAGACGAGAGCTACGGGCGTATAGCACACCTTTGAGCAGAATTAGGACGGTGACGTGAATGGTGAAGGCGTGAATGTGGTGAATTAGGAAGTCCGCTGTACCCAAAATAATGGGTGCAGCTGCCACTTTACCGCCAACAGCCAAAATACCGCCGCCAAAGACATAGCTAACTGGTTCTACGGCATTGGGTGCAGTTGTACCAGGAGCCAAGGCGTGGATATTTTGTATCCACTGGGCAAATACTGGCTGCAACTGAATTCCTGTATCAGAGAACATGTCTTGAGGACGACCCAATGCACGCATTGTGTCGTTGTGGATGTAAAGTCCAAAGCTATGGAAGCCGAGGAAAATACACACCCAGTTCAGGTGAGAAATAATCGCGTCACGGTGACGAATCACCCGATCCAGCAAGTTGTTTTGGTTCACAACTGGATCGTAATCTCGCACCATGAAGATAGCAGCGTGAGCCGCTCCACCAACGATCAAGAAGCCACCGATCCAAATATGGTGAGTGAATATGCACAACTGCGTGGCGTAGTCAGTTGCCAAATATGGATAGGGGGGCATCGCGTACATGTGATGCGCGATGATAATGGTCAACGAACCCAAGAAGGCCAGGTTAGTAGCCAACTGAGCGTGCCAGGATGTGGTCAGGTTTTCGTAAAGACCTTTGTGACCTTCACCGGTGAAAGGACCTTTGTGGTTTTCTAGGATCTCTTTAATGCTGTGACCAATACCCCAGTTGGTACGGTATTGATGACCAGCAACGATAAAGACAACTGCGATCGCTAAGTGGTGATGGGAAATATCAGTCATCCACAAGCCGCCTGTTACCGGGTTCAGACCGCCCTTGAAGGTAAGGAAGTCAGCATACTGACCCCAGTTCAAGGTGAAGAAAGGTGCTAAACCAGCAGCAAAGCCAGGGTACAGTTCGGTCAACAAGTCTTTGTTCAAGATGAACTCGTGGGGCAAGGGTATGTCTTTGAGAGCAACGCCTGCATCCAAAAGCTTGTTGGTCGGTGCGGACACGTGGATTAAGTGACCTGCCCATCCTAAGGAACCACAACCTAGCAATACTTGCAAGTGGTGATTCAGCATCGACTCCACATTCTGGAACCATTCCAGTTTGGGAGCGCGTTTGTGGTAGTGGAACCAGCCAGCAAATAGGAATAAGCCTGCTAATACCAAGCCACCGATCGCAGTGCAGTAAAGCTGGAAGGAGTTTGTAATCCCCCAACCACGCCATACTTGGAACAAACCGGAGGTGATTTGAATACCGTGGAAACCACCGCCAACATCACCGTTTAATATGTCTTGTCCCACAATGGGCCAAACGACCTGGGCACTAGGCTTAACGTTTAACGGGTCGGTTAACCAAGCTTCGTAGTTAGAAAACTTAGCGCCGTGGAAAATCATCCCGCTCAACCAAACCATCACTACGGCTAAGTGGCCGAAGTGGGCTGAGAATATCTTGCGGGATATGTCTTCTAAATCGCTTGTATGTGTATCAAAATCATGGGCGAGTGCGTGCAGGTTCCAAATCCATGTGGTGGTTTTGGGACCTCTGGCTAAGGATCTGTCGAAGTGTCCAGGTTGTGCCCATCTCTCGAATGAGGTAGGAACCGGATCGTTATCGACGATTACTCTTGCCTTTTTTTCCTCTCGCTCCGGAGGACTTATTGTCATTCGACCTCCTCTCTTGATAAGGAATGAGGATTCATGGATACCACAAAATGAACCATTACCACATACTCCAGAATTTTACTGAAGCCGCGATGAAGACCCGATGTGGAGAGTTGTTTCTCGTTGAATTATAAAGTCTTCACTTGTACTTTGTTAGAGATATTTTAACAATAATTCAAACTTGTGGAAATATTGCTGAAATTACTGCCTGAGCTAGCTTTTCACTCCAAACTAGTTGTACAAAAGTCAATAGATTATCTATTTAATTTACAAAGAATAACAATTCGTAAAATTTATGGTTTGGCTGTATATAGAGGATGTTCCAGCTTTTGCTGCTGTTACTCGTGAATATTTGTGTCATGTTTTAATTGTTACAAGTAAATAGATGTAATAAATATGACTTGTTTTAAAATTTACTGAGATATACAGAAAAACTTATGGGAGGTGAGGCAGATTTCACCTTTTGGGCTATAGTTCCCTATGGACAGTTTGAGCCAAAATAATCTGTCAATCAATTTTGGATTTTGGATTTTGGATTGACACTTTGGCTTCGCTCAGTGCTGACCCCGACCAGTGTCTTCTCTAGGAGATGCTCCGCCAAGGTAGCGGGACGAAGTACAGGTACTTGGCTCTGAGGATTTTGGATTTCCAATTTTGGTAAGCGTTAGCTAGTCATACGCTCCTACGGATGCTCGTTCATCGCTAACGTTAAAGCTACGCTATCGAGCGAATGAGTGGATTTGTTCCGCCCATGCTTAAACAGGGCATAAACAGGGCATGAACCAAAATAATTTAAAATTTAAAATCTAAAATCTAAAATTGATATGGTCAATTGTCGAAGACTATCACTGGGTGCAACGCATGAACTCGTGGCAGAAAAGGGTGTTAGAGAAGCTCCTCCCTAAGAGGTTCCCGATTTTCAAGTGGGTAATGACATTGGTGCTGGTATTAAGCTTGACCAGTTGTGGGGAGAAAGTCGGAAGCCAAGAAGTATCGACTGGCTATAGAGAAAACCCTGCACAGATTTCTCAAATTTCAAAGCAATTTTTGGAAGTTTCCCCACCATCTGTTATCCAAGAACTGCGGACAATTTTGGAAGTTTATCAGCCACAAGTGACAATTGTTACTCCAAAACCTGATGAAGTTTTTCAAGACAATAAAATCACAGCTAGTTTTCAAGTTAAAGATCTACCAATATTTAAAGACCCAGAATTACAACTGGGTCCCCATCTACACGTAATTTTGGATAACCAACCTTATATACCTGTTTACGACCTGAATCAGGCCTTGCTTTTGCCAGACTTGTCTCCAGGGACTCATACCCTGCGTGTCTTTGCCTCCCGTCCTTGGCATGAAAGCTTTAAGAATGAAGGCGCTTATGCCCAGACAAGATTTCACGTCTTCACCAAAACCGACGACAACAACCCAGATCCCAAATTACCGCTGCTAACTTACAGCCGTCCTCAAAGCAGCTACGGAGCAGAACCAATCTTACTAGACTTTTACCTAACTAACGCTCCTCTGCACCTCGTCGGCAAGGAAAACGCCAATGATGAATTCAGTGATTGGCGCATTCGCTCCACAATCAATGGTGAAAGCTTTATTTTTGATCGCTGGCAAGCAATTTATCTTAAAGGCTTCCGTCCAGGAAAAAACTGGGTAAAACTAGAATTTCTCGATAACCAGGGAAATCCTGTCAAAAATGCCTTTAATACCACAGTCAGACTAATTGACTACCAGCCAAAGGGTAAAGACACCTTGTCGAGAATTGTCAGAGGGGAACTTACGGCAGATGAGGTGCGCCCCGTTGTAGACCAGAATTATAGACTTGTACCTAAACCTACACCCACGCCTTCTGTTGAAAAAACACCCCAAATACAACCGGAGGTAGAAAAACAGCCTATTCCTGAAACTGAAATTCCGAAACAATCCAAAATACAGCCAGAACAACCAAAATTAGAAGTTCCAACGGCTGCACCATCTCCCAGCTTGTCCCCAACACCACCAGAAATAATTACGCCAACACCAGGATCACAGCCAGAGGTAACACCAACACCTGAATCAACGCCGTTACCCGAAAAAGTTATACCTCAGCCAACAAAACCGAGATTTGGCGGATTTTTTAACCGTCGGACGGGCAAGACGCCTACTCCACAAGAAACAGTTGCACCATCTCCTAGTTTGCCACCCACGCTGCCAGAGATTATCGAGTCTCCTGCACCAGAAACAATTACGCCAACACCAGAAGCACAGCCACAGGTAACACCAACACCTGAATCAACGCCGTTACCCGAAAAAGTTATACCTCAGCCAACAAAACCGAGATTTGGCGGATTTTTTAACCGTCGGACGGGCAAGACGCCTACTCCACAAGAAACAGTTGCACCATCTCCTAGTTTGCCACCCACGCTGCCAGAGATTATCGAGTCTCCTGCACCAGAAACAATTACGCCAACACCAGAAGCACAGCCACAGGTAACACCAACACCTGAATCAACCCTGTTACCCAAAAAAATCGCTCCTGATTCAGAAAAACCAGAATTAAAAAGATATTTCAACCCGCGTCAGTTCCCAAATGCGACACCATCTCCCAGTTTGCCAGCTACACCTACCCCAGCAGTTCCAGAAGAAAAGTAAAAAATAATGATTAGCCTAACCAAAGACACTCAACTGTAACTCTTGCGCTAAAGCCTCAACAAATGCGATCGCTGCTACAGGATTACCAATATTATCCAACCCAGGACTATAGCAAGCGATCGCACCCTCACCTGGTACTATTGCTATAAGTCCACCACCAATCCCTGATTTCATCGGTAGACCAATCTTGACTGCAAACTGGGCAGAAGCTTCGTACAATCCACAAGTTAACATCACAGCATTGACAATCTGACGGTTTTGTGCCGAGAAATAGCTATTTTTATAAGCTAGGAGTTTTCCCAAAAAGGCTAAATCTTCAACTCGCCCAGATATACAGCATATTTGCTCGTAAGTGTCAAGTGCTGTTTCCAGATTTTCTAGATGGCCAGCTTGGGCGAGATAATTAGCGATCGCTAGATTGGCTTTTGAGCGGGTTGATCGCACTGAAGCCAGCATTACCTCATCTAACCTGAGTTGACAACCTGCTAATTGATTGAGCCATTGACAAAATAAAAGAGTGCGATCGCTTGCGTCCTTTCCTGGTAATTTATCAGCGAGGGTAATTGCCCCACTATTAATCATCGGATTGCGGGGGTGGCCGCGATCGGCAATGAGTTGTTCTAAAGAATTGAAGGGTGTATCCGATGGTTCAACCCCAACCCACCCAAAAACTGTTTCTACGCCAAAATGTTCTAGTAGATAAAGTAGAGAAAATGTCTTAATAACGCTCATTAGCGGGAACACACAAGCTGTATCCCCAAAGCTGATAGTTTTCCCCGATTCACAGCAGATGTGAACTGCAAAACAATCAGGATCAGCCAAAGCTAATTGCGGAATGCGATCGGCAACTTGTCCTTGTTCAGCTTGGGTTTTGGCTAGTTGCACCCACGCTGATAACTTCGTAGTAGTTAGTTTATCAAGTCCTTTCAAATTGTAAATTTTCTAAAAGTTTATTTATTAAATAGCAATTATTTTAGCTTTAACCTTGTTGGCGTTTTAACTCTTATATCAATATTTGGCAGCGCTTACTGGCTTCTCTTGCCTGTTACCTGAACTGTTTAGCTTGCTCTTGGTTAGTTAAATATACTTCAGATGCTTTTTGCCTGAGTTCAACAGCTTGTTTACTGAGTTCCTGAATACGAGTTTTTAATTCTTCAATTGTTTTCATCTTTGCTTTTGTTCTGAAATCACAATTTCCAAATTTTCGGCTTCTTCATAAAGTATATCTGCTCTACTAGCCAGCTAGCATCATCAAAATCATTGTTTACTATTGCTCTGTCATCAGCTTCGTACAACTCATCAATGATTTTTTGTAATTGTGCCTAAGCTTGTCATAATACATTGCGGGTTTCTGACTTCATATTGACTGGTTAAATATCTTATGACTTACGCACGAGTCACGGAAGAATCAAACCGCAGAGGCACAGAGAAGCCAGTGCGCCCTTGCGGTTCCACGACTTGCAGCAACTGGCGCGGCACGGAGGAATAAGAGTTAGAGAGGTATTTTTGTCTAAGCTTTTAGTAGCAACACACGGTATATATGTATGATTATTTTTCATCGACCTATTTCAGAAAATTAGTATAAACATCCTCTAAGAGCAAAGTAGACTTTATGATTCCCCGTGTCAGAGCGCCAGAATTAGCGCAAAATTACTCTTGGCTCAACACCGATAAACCCTTGTCTCTCAAACAACTTAAGGGTAGAGTCATAATTTTAGACTTTTGGACATATTGTTGCATTAATTGTCTGCATATTCTGCCAAACCTAAAATATTTAGAACAAAAATATAAAGATAGCCTTACCATTATCGGCGTTCACTCCGCCAAATTTGATAACGAAAAAGAAATAGAAAATATTCGCCAAGCTATCCTGCGCTACGACATTGAACATGCAGTTGTCGTTGACAGAGGTTTTCAGATTTGGCAAGAGTATGCTGTGCGTGCTTGGCCTACGTTAATAATTATTGATCCAGAAGGTTATGTGATTGGCCAGATTTCTGGTGAAGGAAATCGTGAGACTTTAGACGAATTAATTCAAAAGTTAATTCAGCAACACCATGAGAAAGGTACAATTAATTTCCAAAAAATTAGCTTGACTTTAGAAAAACAGCGCCAACCATTAATCACACCCCTAGCCTTTCCTGGTAAAGTTCTAGCTACCCAAGCGGGTTTATTCATTGCTGACTCTGGACATCACCGCCTGATTATGAGTAGCTTTGATGGGGAAATTTTGCATTTGATTGGTACCGGAAAATCTGGCTTAACCGATGGTTCGTTCAGCGAAGCGCAATTTTTTGCACCACAGGGAATGGTATTTGATGCAGAAAATCAAATTCTTTATGTTGCTGATACAGAAAATCATGCCCTACGGCGAGTTGACTTGAAGCGGCAAGTAGTCGAAACTATAGCCGGAACTGGTAAACAAAGCCGCAATATCCGTCCTCATGGCGGCGCTGGTTTAGAAACTGCGCTGAATTCTCCTTGGGATTTAGTCAAAGTGGGACATACCCTGTTTATTGCAATGGCTGGGCCCCATCAGATTTGGGAAATAGATTTAGAAACTAGCATCATTAAAACTTATGCTGGTACTGGTGCAGAAGCTTGCATTGATGGTTCACTTGCTGAATCTGCCTTTGCTCAACCCAGCGGTATCAGCACAGATGGGCAAGAATTATATATTGCTGACAGTGAAGTTAGTTCAATTCGTAGTATTGGAATTGTAGAACCGTACCAAGTCCGAACCGTTTGTGGTAGTGGAAGTTTATTTGATTTTGGTGATGTTGATGGACAAGGTGAAGATGTCCGTTTACAACACTGTTTAGGAGTGGAATACGTCCAGAATTACCTGTGGGTAGCAGATACCTACAATCACAAAATTAAATTAGTGAGTCCCAGTGGGAATTGTCAAACAGTTTTAGGAGATGGTACTAGTGGCTTACAAGATGGCAAGGGTCAGAATAGCCGCTTTTTTGAACCTTCGGGATTGAGTGCGATCGCTTCTTTTTTATATATTGCCGATACCAATAATCATGCCATCCGCCGTGTAGATTTGAATACTCTTGAGGTGACGACGTTGCAATTTCCTGGTTTATGTGCGCCAGATGTTTGTATTCCGCCTAATTTCTAGAATGATTACCTCACGCAAAGGTGTAAAAAAAGCTGTGTGTCTCTGCGTGAGATTTAAAAAAGAACTAATTTAGGACTTACGCACAGGTAACGGAAAACGAACCACAGAGGACGCAGAGATCACGGAGTAATGAGAGTTTGAGAGGGTTTTTGTATAAGTCCTATAATTAAATAGTGCTACTAAATTTTGAGAATCAACCAAGCTAGTCAAAGGTTACAGATGAACTATAGCAATCCTATTTGATTTGCTTTCCACCGAGAGGCTCAGATCCCCGACTTCTTGAAGAAGTCGGGGATCTTTTTGTTCGTAATATCATTTCTTTGTGAGGCTGCGCCAAATTTTCTTGGTTTCTTATTTCTTTCTTTGTGTCCTACCGTGCGGGAAGCCACATCGTGTCTATGCGTCCTTTGCGGTTCCTTCCTTATTTCGTTTGGCGCATTTTCATACAGAATTGGTATAACTCATTTAAGATTGCTATATCAAGTATTTTTAATGACTTAAGTATCAGTATTTTAACTAAATTGATGTTGACAACTCGATTCTGAAAACAACAATCCTCTGGTTTAAGCCAGAGGATTGTCAATTGCACCACTAATAACTTTAGTCTCATCACATCTAAATTTTAACTTTTATTCAGGGCAGCCCTTAATTGCTTAAGCAGCTTACCAACTTCTAAAAATTGTGGATCTTTTGCAAGTTTTTGGATAACTTTAGGACTGCTTTCCATCACAATCTTGTTGTAAGCAGTAATAGCATCATTTAGTTTTTTTATATCCACATTTGGTGTTTCTCCCTTCTGGGCTATCACTGAATCTGCCATTAATCCTTTAGTGCTGGCAACTAGCTGCATTGGTTGTAATTGTCTTACAGGAACGCCTAATACAGATGCTGATTTATTTCCGGCTAGAGCTAATAAAGCATTTACCAGTGATGCTACTGATGGTGATGATACTCCTAAACTAACTATAGAAACCTGTAGCTGATTAGCTGCTGCTTCTGCATTCACCCCACCCAGTAAGATAACTAGAATGATAGCAGCCGGACTATTTGCATCCGGATTTTGACTGAGTATATTAATGACAGTTTCATTCAAATTATTCTGAACTTCTGTTGCTACGCTAATGCTACCATCACCACTAAATTCAACTTTAACCCCAGGTGCAGGTTCAACAGATGACTCTGAAGATCCTGGGTTAAAATTATCCCCTGATGAGGAAGTAGAATCTTCACTAGTTCCCGTGATGCCAGCAGTACCAGCATTTACTCTAGTAAACCCACCCACTAGATAAGTGAATAAGATTAACGTTAGAGTAAGAATAAGCGAGAATTTTTGTTTCTTCATTGTTTTTATTGTTGATGAAATTCTAAGATAACTCAGCAGTTAAAACTGAAAACTGTACCC
This sequence comes from Nostoc sp., assembly GCF_036917195.1. Classification (GTDB taxonomy): domain Bacteria; phylum Cyanobacteriota; class Cyanobacteriia; order Cyanobacteriales; family Nostocaceae; genus Nostoc. The sequence continues at coordinate 22,501 of NZ_JBALDG010000032.1, read as the reverse complement.
TGCACTTAGAGAAAAACCTAAACCACTATTAAGATTGCTAGTAACATCCGTGAAAATAGTATTGATAACTACAGGTGTCTTCTTGAAAGGAGCAAAAGATGCACCCATATTGAGACGATTTCCAGTCCAGCTACTTACTAAAGATACTTCAGGTATGACTCTGAAACCTAAACTAGCAAAAAGATTCACAGGATTTTCATCTGCTGCTATTGCACCTTTAGAACGAAAAGCACCACTGCCAAGTCCTACAGAAACAGTCAAAGGTAATTTGTTATTAGGGTTATTTGATTGCAGTGGAAATGACTTAGTAACTACTCCATAGATAGTATCTTTAGCTTTGTTAACATCTCCCCATTTAATAGGATTTGACCAACCAATAGCTACAGCTGTACCATCACCCAAATATTTGTGTAGCTTAAAACCTACACCGCCACTATCACCAAAATCAAAACTCTCACCACCACCTACACTAGTAATATTGACATTAACTTCCAATCCTACAGATTTAACTGCATCTCCAAAACCAAAACCAACAGACAAAGAACCATCTACCCTATCTTTATCCTCATCTAGAGGGAAAAGTAAACCACCGCCAATATAGGCTTGGCCAAAACTTGCACCATAGGCAGAAGGAGTACCAGCTGTTGAACCTGGGGCGGCTTTTGGCGATTTACCTAGCCTCACGATGGGATCAATTAAAAGTTGTTGGCGTAATTTATTAGTCTCACCAAAAGTATCACCCGAAAATTCTGAAGAGTCTATTTGTACGAAAATTTGAGTTTTTTTCTGCTTCAATATATTAGTCTGCTGTTTTAAATGCAAATCGGTATTACTAATTGGAGAAGCAAATAACTGTTTCGCTAAATTATCATTAATTTTTATCTTTTCTTGAGATTTAAGCCAAAAAATTTTTCCAGAAAAAGAATTGCTGAATGTTTTAGACTTAAAGTTAGCAGTAAAACCATCACTAATGCTTACAGTCTCTAATTTAGTCACAGTATTACTTTTTTTAGATGCCAACAACCTTTGCCGCGATCTGATCTTTTTTTGCTGTGAATTAGGTTTCGATACTATAGAAGATGCTTTTAAATTTTGAGACCTCAATTGAGCCTCTTGATTTTCAGAAATAATATTATCTGCTGCAACTGCCGAGTTGGTAAAAATAGCTGTCAACAGTACAATAAAAGTTATCAAGATTGTCCCTAAATTCCAGTTAGCATAGTTAAAACTAATAATTTGATAAATATTACCACCATTGATAATTTTTTGTATTTTATCCATCAAAATATTCCTTCTATAAAAGTATTTACAGTAATACAACAGCAATTTATACGTCAAACATCCCAATTGAAACTAGTAATATTACGGAAATGTAGCAAATTAACCCGGATTTCTCTTGTAAGAAATCCGGGCATAGCTGTTCTGATTTCATACATCCCAGGCGTAAAGCTCTCCAGCAGTTCACATAAAGTTAAGTCTGGCTGCTGCTGCGGCTTGCTCATCGTCAGAGCATAGTTTACCGTACTTCTCTACGAGACACTGCGCGTAGCTTGCTTCCCCGTAAGGGTACTATAGGCTACTTCGACACTTCGACAAGCTCAGTGCATCGCTGCGCTCAGTACAAGTCAGTGACCACCGTGGGCATCGCCTATTATTCAACTTTTTGTTAAATCAATATCAAAATCTTTAGCTGCACAATAAGTAAGTAGGCAAGAATAAATGAACCTATGTTACGCAATGTAAATGTCCACTTACTTAAATCATCCCTGCCCCAGGCTTTCTATATCTAAGGCGAATTATTTTAAAAATTGGGATGCTCCTACTCTAATTTGCCTTGGAGCGAAGGTATACAGGCACAAACTATAAGTATCAATGCTGCTTGATCTCTCAACATTTCAGGCAAAATTTCATACACAATTAAAGGAAAATAATAACTCTTTAGTTTCAGCACTTTTTCAAATGCTGTGCATAAACGAAGTCAATTTTCAAGCTGAAGATATCACATGGCAATCTTCTGACGAAGGTATAAACTGTAAAGTTTTCAGAGTTGGGTCGTCTACAGGCTGGCAACTAGAAAAACTCAGAATCAAAGTATCTACAGAAATTTTTCCTCCATCAAATAAATTTGAAAATCACAAACTGAACATTACTATAATGTTAGAATTTTATCCTGATAATCCTAATGAACCCGAATCACCTTTAGATGATATTCGTAAAATGATACAAGCAACATGAACACTATTTTCCACATTACCAAATATCAACAATGGGAACAAGCAAAAAATATCGGTAGCTATCGCGCTGATTCGTTAGAGAGTGAAGGCTTTATCCACTGTTCAAAATCAACGCAAATACTCAAAGTTGCAAATAGATTTTTTGATAATCAACAAAAATTGGTGCTACTTTTTATTGATTCTAAAAAAGTACAAGCTGAAATTCGCTATGAACCTGCTGAAATAGACGAATTATTTCCTCATGTTTATGGTGAGTTAAATATTGATGCTGTGTATCAGGTGATAGATTTTGAAGCTGGGGAAGATAGTTTATTTGAGTTGCCGCAAGAAGTTATAAATTTAGAATAACGAACCGCAGAGGACACAAAGGAGGAGAGATGAGAAGTCAGGGGTTTGATGTGGGTGTGTATATTGATAAAATGGCGAGACAAACTCTCGTCCGCCTTCGCAGACTAAGGGCTAATCAAGATTTTGAAACCTACCGAGGTGAGTAAAGCCTCGTGTAGACGCGGTTTCTAATCGCCCAACTATAAGCATTCCGCGCTTTACTTAAAGAACGGGAATTAATCTAGAGCAATTGTGACTGAATTTAATTTACAAATCCAAGAAAATAGCGATCGCTTGTCAACTCCACTGGAGAATGCTGCACCTAGCTTACTTCCCTCCAGAAATACGATCCACTGCGTCAACACCAAAGGCGATCGCCTTGACCGTTACCTTTGCCAAGAATTACCAGACTTATCTCGTTCCCGCATCCAACAGTTAATCGAACAGGGTAACGTCCAACTTAACGATAAAGTTTGTACATCCAAGAAGATTAATGTCAAGGTAGGCGATCGCATCACTCTCGAAATACCACAAGCCCAACCCTTAGAACTGCTTGCAGAAAATATCCCCCTAGATATCCTCTACGAAGACGACCAGTTACTTATTCTCAACAAACCCGCAGGCTTAGTTGTCCATCCTGCGCCCGGTCATCCAGATGGCACCTTAGTAAATGCCCTGTTGGCACACTGTCCCAATTTACCAGGAATTGGCGGAGTCCAACGTCCAGGAATCGTCCATCGATTGGATAAGGATACAACGGGGGCGATCACGATCGCTAAAACAGAAATTGCCCATCATCACCTACAAGCACAACTCAAAGCAAAAACAGCACGGCGAGAATACTTGGGTGTAGTTTACGGTGCGCCAAAAGCTGAAAGTGGCACAATTGACTTACCCATTGGTCGCCATCCCCAAGACCGTAAGAAAATGGCTATTATGTCTGTTGAACAAGGTGGACGATCTGCCCTCACTCATTGGCAAGTACTAGAACGCCTCGGTAACTATACATTAATTCACTTCCAACTAGAAACCGGACGCACCCATCAAATTCGTGTCCATAGCGCCAAAATGGGTCATCCCATTGTCGGCGACCCAGTTTATAGTTCTGGTCATTCAGTGGGCGTAAATTTGCCCGGTCAAGCACTCCACGCCTGGCGACTAAAATTACAGCATCCTCTATCTGGCGAGATGATTGAGGTGACAGCTACCCCTCCCACCCAATTTACAAAACTTTTGGAGATGCTAAAAAGACGAATTGCATCTTAACCTTTTTTTATTCAAAGGCGATCGCCCCCGCTCTCACCTCGGTACTTAACGCCGGGGTTTTTGGTAGTGGAGTGCGTTAGCGTAGCTCACCGTAGGTATCGTGCTCAAGCACTTAACTAACAATTTTTCTTAGAGGAAAGGCGATCGGGTCTGAGGCTGCGGCTTGTTTTTTGTCTTGCCTGATCGTACCTATAAGACGCATAGTATCCTCTTGACAAAAGTGCAATTATCTTAATGTCTCACTCATATCCACTGTGGATTCAAGCACTAGTAACAAATCCTGTCTCTTTGAGCAGCAAGCGTAGTTCTGCATGACGAAGTTTCGTATCCTTCTTGTTATTTTCCCACATATCAGAGAAGAAGTCTTGCATCAGCGCAATGATGCTGCGGTATTTGACGATGCTGGCAACATAGAACTTATCTAACTTCATCACCCCATCAGAATGTATTTGATCGATGTTGTCAAGTAATATAGACCTCAGTTCATAAGGTTTTAAGGCTTCTTTTATGCCATATTTTTCCATTATCTTGCGTTTATCGTTCTTTGAACATAAATCATACGGCGATCGAATAAGGTGACTAAGATTCCGCAGGACTTCACCATAGTCGTAAAATCTGTTCTGCTTAAAGAAAGACTCTTCATCTTTAGTCAACGTAAAACTCTTGTCAAGTACTAAACCAAAATCGGTCAAATATATTTGCTTGCCGTCGGTGAGGATGTTGCGAAAATGTACATCGAAGTGGATGATTCCCTTCCTCCTCAAAAAGGTAATCGTCGTGCGTAAGTCATCCAAGGGTTTCTGAAGTTTGTTGGGGTTTAAGAGGAGCCATCTTTCTAAAACATGGGGTATATACTCTAAAAACAGAACTAACTCATACTTGGCGTTGACTCTATCTAACACATAATTCCCGGCGTTCGTACTATTGCCCCAGTACTCCACATAAGCTTTTATACGCGACTTATCCACATCTGCACGCCGCCTGTTCAGGGGAATAATCCGATAATGGTACATTAGTGGGAAGCTGGCAATTGCCCCGGACAATACCCAGTTGGTCGTCTTGATATGGGTCACAAGTTCCCGAAAGACCCCAAAACCAGTGGAACCGAAGCCGTAATTACAGTAAGTCGGCAGGTCATAGAGGTTTCTGGTGGAGAACAGGTTGTCAAATTCGATGTTCGTAACCGGAATACGTTTCACAAAGACCTTGGATTTCCCAATGACGATGGCGTGATTCATCCCCCAACCCGTGCTTGACTCATTCGACTCACTATGGTCAAACAGAGAAGGCAATTGTACATTATCCAACTGAGCGATTTGTGAACTGAGCTTGAAGTATCTCTTCCTTCTAATTTCTATATGATCCTTAGCCATTTTCCCTATCCAGCCCCAGGATAAGAATCCCTTGGTGCTATTTGATTCTACTCAAATCTGACTTTATCTAGTTTGAAATCTATCAAGCGACGACCGGGGAAGGTAGTTAGGCAAAGTGCCTAAAGTCACAGCGAAACACTTTTCAAACAATCTCTAAGACGTGCATCTAAAAAAACGACTAGCGTGCATCAGACATGGGATAGAGTCTGTTTCACTAGTAATACCTAAATGAAACTCCTACGTAACCCAAGGCTTATGCACGCTATAAAATTATCAAATGGATGTATTAGCCAGCCACCGACCAAAAATCGTTACTTAATTCCAGGTAACTGGCGATAAGGTACAGACTTTTCGATATCGATGTTGTATGGCGAGAGCCTTTGTGGAACGTTGCCAGTTGCATTGATACTTTGTGCCAAAGCCAAGAATAAAGCTGGATCGCCAGCCTTGGGCTTTTGCTCTTGTGGGAGGAATCTGCGTACTTCGACCTGCCAAATGATTTGGGGGAAACCCAGTTTGGCACGGTGGTAATCTTCGTATCGCGGAGACTTGATGTTGAATGGCAACTCACCTTCAGATTGGGATGGCAGTATCCGACGGCGCTGATAGGGCACTGTAGAGTATCCAAAATTGCTCAGGTACTCTTCAGTATTCAGAACTTGATCAATAAAGCCTACAATACCCTTGGTAGCAACTACAATTGACCAAGCGATTTTTTCGCGCTCGTTGTATGGGTCGCGTCCTAGAACCCGCTGGATTACTTGCTCAACAAAGCGATAATTATTGTTGAGGTCGTAGAAGCTTTTCTTAAAGGTATTGGAAAGCACCAACCCACGAACAAAGTCCCGCACTGTAATTTGTCCATTACGGAGTTGGGATTCTAGGAATGTTTCGCGATCGGCAGCAAAGGCATAAAAGAAAAGTTGACGATATGCTGCTTCGATCAGATCACCTAAATCTGACGGGGACAGTATATTGTCTGTAGTAAAAATCCTGGGCTGTTCATCACCCGGTACTTCATATGCAGCTACACGCTGATTTTGGCTTGAAGGGTCATATGTTAATAGAGGAATTGCCACTCTTAGGCCTCCATGTTCTTAATTAAAGTTAACAACTTTAAATCATATATTAAGGGAGTAGTTGGATCAGAACCTGAGATTCTGATAAAATTTCACGAAACTTAACTAAGGGTAATTTAAGTATTCGTAGGAAAAATCATTAGCCTGCTGGATTCAAGCCATAGCTAATTAATAAAGGGGTGGGGCTTGCGGCTTAATGACTACGTAAATGACTAAAAAACTTTGTGCACATATTTCAGATTAGGAGATTCAGTTTCACCTTTTTTAATTGAAGCAATAATTTTTAACATTTAGCAAAAGAAATTAATGGGGTATGGGGCATCGCATTAGTTATTCTCCCTCATTTATACCCCCTGCCTCCTTCGGTGACCTATCCAAAATTCCAAGGGATCCATGGTTGACTTACAGTGAGGCCAGCTACGCAAAGTTGCTTCCATCCCTGCCTCCCAGTAGGGTGGTTCCAATCCCAGTCCTAAACATAGATGAGATAAGATGCTAGCAAACTGCTGATTATGACCAAAGTCTCCTAGATGGGCATGGGCGTATTCATGGACGACTACACCAAACCAGTCTCTAGGTGCAACTCGACCGACATCTACCAGAATAGTGATTGGGTTTGTGAGAATATTGCACAGCCCGTCTATGCCGAAGGATTGAGCTATGGGGACTGCAAAAATTTGGATATGGCGACGCTCTTGGGGATGAAAGCACTCATGACAAACTTCTAAGTAAGTATTGATCTGAGCGTTAACGGTGTTAATATTCTCACCGATCCAAGTGCAAATGGGGATGCGATCACGCAAGTTATCAAACACATCCACCATGCCCGGTTCTAGAGCAAGTCCCTGTACCCGATGCAGATAATCTCGCCCACGAGTAAAAGCATCAGTTCCCTTAAGAATCATTCACCAGCCCAAAACTGAATAAAACTCTCTTTTTTCCAGAACATCCTCCCCAAGTCTTTCTATTACCTGTTCTGTGTTGGAAACCTCAACAGAAGTTTCAATGCGGGTTTCAGTACAAAACGATGCAGTGCTAAAGCCGCCAAACCGTTTTACCGTACTAGTTCGCAGCCGCGTATTTGGGCTGGCGAACCAGAATCTCTCAATGGAACTCATTGTTTCGTATTCGGTTGTCAACACTAGTCCATCTTCATCATCCATGTGAAAAAGACCGACTACAGGCATAATTTCGGCGTAGCCTCTTTCGCGGAGTAATTTGCCAATCCTTGGGTTATCGCCATCAGGCACGATCGCAAATATGGTTTTCCCCTGATGGTTCTCCTCATCCTCTCTGTCCCAAGCCATTGTGCCTAGCCAACGCACCCGTGACCCCCCTACTGACAGGCTGGGGTCAATCTGATGATACTGGCACAGTTCAATGATTTCTGGATGATTGGCATCCAGAGTTTCTACCTGTATATCCGATTCTCCCGTCTCTGAGCGCTTGAAGGCTAGGTGATGAGTTGCCCGTTGCGATCGCCACTTACCAGCACTTAGCTGAAAAAATTCCATTGCGTCTATCAATCTTCTGACTCCTACTTATTACTCCTGCGGATGATGTTTTACAGATTTTTTCTTTTTAGAGTTGTTGGTATATAAACATTCTAAACTTTACAGCGATTAGTGGTCAGCTTTAATAAACTCCCTACAAAAGGAGAGACAGACGTGTTGTTATCTAATTGTAAAGTTTTATTATATTGATTTATTATGGCTTGACAATATGGAAAATATAATATCTAAGTGCTAAAATAGTTGAAAGCGATGTTTACGACGCCCTACGCGTTCACACTAGCAATAACAACAAAATACCCTTCGATTCAGTCAATCAGAGGAATGGCTCATGGACTTCCCAGTCGAATTAACCTTAGAGCAACAGTTTCGCTTACAAAATTTGAAAGACCAGGTAAAGAATTTGAATCAACAAGAGGCTCAGGAATTTTTGTTAGAAGTTTTACGCCAGATGATGGTGAAAGATAATTTGGTTAAACATCTACTAAAACAAGCTTGATCAAGTAAAAAACAAGATTTTTTCCTTAAGACTTACGCAGTGGTCGAGTTCCATTAAAATGTGTAAGTCTTATTTTTTTGTCCAATGACGCCAGTCGCCTCAAGTCGGAAAACCATGCACGGGAGTTCCTCCTGGGTAGCCACTACGTTCGTTCGTTCCCGGGATTCCCCTGGTTGAAGCATATGGCGCTACCACAGCGCTGGTTCCCCAATGCCCAATGCCTATTTAGGCTAAATTTGATTTTTTCGTCAGACTAGCCGAATTACAGGTAAATATTACAGATTATTACTTTGTCTCTCATAGTAAAGACTAGGGTACTATTGATCCCCTATGTTTTTCATTGGCTACTCGCAGTTAATCTGATCGAGAACAGTCCAGAAATAATATCCGCCATTTGTGAATATTAAGGAGAACTCATGGTTCTTGACGCTTTTTCTAAAGCTGTAATTACAGCAGACGCCAAAACTGCTCCTATCGGTGGTGCTGATTTAGCAGCCCTCAAGACTTTCATTTCTGATGGCAACAAGCGCCTTGATGCTGTAAACGCGATCGCTAGCAACTCTAGCTGTGCCGTTTCTGATGCCATTGCTGGGATTGCCTGTGAAAACCAAGGTTTAATTCAAGCTGGTGGTAACCTGTACCCAACTCGTCGTCATGCTGCTTGCCTACGTGATGCCGAAATCATGCTGCGCTACGTGACTTATGCGCTATTGGCTGGTGATTCTTCTGTTTTGGATGATCGTGCTCTCAATGGGCTAAAAGAAACCTATACAGCTTTGGGCGTCCCCACCGGCTCTTCTGTACGTGCTGTAGAGCTCCTAAAAGCTATCAGCGTCGCTCACATCACCAACACCAACACTGAAGCTAACGCTGGTAAAAGGTTCCGCAAGCAAGAAGTAGTTCCAGGCGACTGCTCTGCTCTAGCTGCTGAAGCTGCTAGCTACTTTGATCGCATTATTTCTGCTCTGAGCTAATAGCTCATGGCTAACGGCTATTAGCCAAACGAACTGAAATTCAAACCCGATCAAATCCCATCTGGAGTATAAAAAATAATGAAATCAGTTATCACCACGGTTATTACATCTGCTGATGCAGCAGGTCGTTTCCCATCCACCTCTGACCTAGAATCTGTCCAAGGTAGCATTCAACGTGCTAACGCTCGTCTAGAAGCTGCTGAAAAGCTGGCTTCTGGGATCGATGCTGTAGCTAAAGAAGGTTATGATGCAGCCTTCAAGAAGTATCCTTACTTGAACCAAGAGGGTGAAGCTGGCGACACCCAAGGTAAGAAAGATAAGTGCCTCCGCGACATCAAGCACTACCTGCGCCTAATCAACTACAGCTTAGTTGTGGGTGGTACTGGACCTTTGGATGAATGGGGTATTGCAGGTGCTCGTGAAACATATCGCTCTTTGAATCTGCCTACTGCTCCCTATGTAACCGCAATGACTTACACCCGCGATCGCGCTTGCGCTCCTCGTGATTTGTCTCCTCAAGCATTGGTTGAGTTCCGCAATCTCCTCGACTACGTAATCAACTCCCTGTCATAGTGACACGGATTGACTAGACTTAGAGGAGCGATTGTCATACTCTAGAACTAGGGACTCTCAGTCTGTTGCTTTGCCTAAATTAGGTTGAGTAATCGACTTGGAGTCCTTCAGTTGTGATTAACAGTGAACAGTTATCAGTTAACATTTATTTCAGTTAATTCCCATGTATTGAACTCATTGTCATTACCCACATCTTTTCAATCTCTGGCTTCATTGCTATCGCGCTTGGGTAATAAATTCCAAAGCTAATAGCTCAAGTCCGTTTCAACGGACTAATTGGAGTGAGTTTTAACTAATGTTTGCTATGCATTCCCAGATTTGAATTGTAGGCAAACTATGGTTTGGTGAGTATTTTACTGTTATAAAAATGTGAGTAATGACAAGAATTGAACTTGGGGAATTTAAACAGGAAAATTTTATTTTATGACAATAGATTCTCTATTTGAACAGTTGAAACACCCCAACCCCAATCTGCGGGAACGAGCCATGTGGGAACTGGCTGATGTCCGTGATGAAAATACTATTCCTCGGCTGATGAGTATTTTGGATGAAGAAGATGTAACCTACCGTCGAGCTGCGGTAAAGGCGCTAGGTGCGATTGGTATAGATGCTGTACCATCACTAGTAGAGTCATTAGTGAACAGCGATAATGCGACCATTCGGGGCAGTTGTGCTAAGTCCCTGGCACAGGTCGCCGCCAACCATCCAGACGTACCCTTCCCAACTGAGGGCTTACAGGGATTAAAAACAGCGCTTAATGATCCAAATGGTGTAGTTTATATTGCATCTGTGATGGCTTTGGGTGAGATTGGTTCCCCTGCCTTTGAAATTTTAACTGAGGCTCTCAAAACAACGGATAATGTTGCGGTAGCTGTAGCGATCGTGAATGCACTCGGTTCGATGGGTGATATCCGGGGAGTGGAAGTGCTGACGGCATTGACTAATAATGAATCTGCCGATCCATATGTTCGAGAGTCAGCAGTGAGTGCCTTGCCTCGATTAGATCAAGTGATTAATTATAACAGAGGGTAGCGATCGCTCTTAAATACAACTCCCTTGATCAATCCCAGTAAGGCAGATACATTAAATCAACAAAGGCTCACCTCAACCGAACAATAGCGATACCTAAGCTGGCTACGCCGAAGCATCACAATTATTTCTAGTTAGGAAAATCAAAATTCAATTGAAAATGTCCCCAGAACAGTAAAAGGAGCGCCAGGAGTGATTTGTTCTCTGCTGTAGGTATTCTCAATGTAATCCACATCAAAAATATTTTTGAAGTTAATTCCCGCCCGCCAGTTATTTCTCTTGTAAAAAATACTGGCATCGGTACGCAGATAGCTACTTAGTTCATAGGTATGCTCCAAGTCGCCTTCCCTTTCACCAACGTAAAATAACCCCAAGCCAAAGCCTAACCCTTGCAAATCGCCCCGCTGGATTTGATAGGTTGTCCACAGACTTGCCCCATTATAGGGCACATCTTCAAATCGATTTTCTTGTAGGGGACTATTGTCTTTTGTGACTTTGGCATTGGTGTAGCCGTAGTTGGCAATAATATTCCAACTGGGAAGAATTTCTCCAGCAACATCCAATTCAATACCCTGACTTCCTTGTTCTCCAACCGCAATGCTATAGTCTGTATTATTTGGATCGGTTGTGGCAACATTAGTCTTAGTTATGTCATAAGCAGCTAAATTGGCCGAGAGTCTGCCGTTGAGAAATTCTCCTCTAATCCCCACCTCATACTGAGTGCCGCGCTCCGGCTCCAAAATTGAACCACTGACTGTTGTGGCAGTATTTGGACCAAACGATTGGCTATAACTGGCATAGAGTGACAGTGGTGGTACGGGTTGGTAGACAATGCCAATTCTCGGTGTGAAAGCGTTGGCCTGTACCTGGGTATTAGTGTTAGCCCCTGCACTGTTTGTAAAGCTGCTTTCTTGATCTACAATATCGAAGCGCCCACCCACTAACAGTTTTAAATTATCAGCTAGAGCGACCTGATCTTGGAGATAAATACCTAGATAGTCTAGACTATTATTGAAGGTAACTTTATTTGGAAGATCTCCTTTTGTACGTAGGGGGACGACACGGTAAACCGGGTTGAAAATATTAATGCTAGGGGCACCATCACCAAAGTAGTTAAGTAAGTCGTTCACATCGCGATTGAGATCGACACCTAATAAAAGGGTATGTTTGACTGAGCCTGTGGCAAACTTACCAATCAAGTTGGTTTGGAGACCATAGCTCTGGTTATTTCCATTATTATCGCTCCAACTCCTGGTCAAGTTGCCAGTCGTTTCATCAAGGGTGTCATATCTTGCTCCAACAAACCTCTGCTCGCTTGAAGAGAAGCGGAAAGCATTGCGAAGCGTCCAATTTTCGCTGAAGCGATGTTCTAGTCGATAACTTGCGCTGAACTCATTCCTGAAAGAGAAATTGTCTGGCTCATCCACAACGCGACTATACGGAATGTCTGCAATTTTTCTACCAATTGGTGGGATTCCTGTGATGTCGAACGGTCGCGTATCATCCAAATAGGAAAATTCAAAGGTCAGATCGGTGCGAGCGCTAATCTTCCAAGTCACTACAGGCGAGACAAAAACCCGATAAATGCCTTGGTCAAAGTCGCGAAAGTTTCCACCCCTTTCATCAACGGCATTCAACCGATACAGCAATGTGCGATCACTATTCAACGGACCAGAAAAATCAATGCTCGGTCGAACCAGACCAAAGCTTCCTGCTTGCAGTTCAGCAGAGTAAAAAGGTTCTGATAAGGGTTGCTTCGTCACCAAGTTAATGATTCCACCTGGTTCGACGGTACCAAATAGTACCTCAATTCTCTCCAGATTGGCAGTTTCATTGATTATTGTTCGATCACCATTCTGCCTGAAGCCATCTCGGAAAATAACGCCCCCAAAACCTCGAATGGAAAAAACGTCCCGTGTGCCTCCAAACGAGCTTCCTGATTGAACCCCAGATACATTTCGCAGAGCATCCGTGAGGCGGAAAGTTTGCTGGTCTTTAAGTACCTATTGCGGTACTACCTGAATCGACTGGGGAATATCGCGTAATGGAGTATCGGTTCTGGTAGCTGTTGTCGCATTAGGTGCGTTATAGCCATCTTGCTCACCTGTCACCACTAACTCAATTGGCTCATCACCCTGTGCTGATGGCTGACTTGGTTGTGTCTGACTTGGCGGCTGTTGTGTTTGGGGTTGCGCCTGTTGCCCTCTTAGTGCAGTACTCGCAACGCTGAAAATAATACCCTCGTTAGCACTGTTATACAACTCTACAGTCGGTATACTTTTTTCACCTGTCACACTCACCTAGATAGTCTTAGCATCGAAGTTTGTGACGGTGATGTCAGTAACACCTGCAATTGGCTTATCCGAACGGAATGTAAATGCTTCGCCCGACGGTAGGCGCAGTTGAGCATTGGGAACATCAACAATAAAGATATTACCAGCACTACGATTTACGAGTTGTAATTGTTGACCAAGTAAGGTCTGTAAAATAATATCCACACCTTTATCTGTGGGATTTGCCTGAACTTGAGTAACTTGTACAACTTCTGATGTTGGAGACTGTACTAACATTTCGGCCCTAGTGAGCGGAAGTTTGATTTCGCGGATACTAGGGATATTAGCGAGATCAAATTTTTGCGCTTGTGTTTGTGCCAACCCAAGCGCAATACCCAATAGATACAGAGTGCTTACCATCAACACCACTTGTTGCAATTTATTTGTGATCACTCCACACACCTTTCGTTAAAAAATTTGAGAAAAATTCGCTCAATCGACAATTAATATCAAGAATCTTACCTCAAATGGAGTTGATGTTAATGAGTGCGTCTTGTTGCAGCCGGACTTTTTTAGCAAATTTTCAGCATCGTTTCAAATAATCTCCAGGATTGATGCCGAATTTTTTGCCCAATGCTGCATGAAATGAAGTTGGACTTGCATAGCCCACAACCCATGCAACGTAGTTTTTCATTCAACTGCCCCACAACGGATATATCTTTCGTGCATTGGCTGCCTAACTAGATGTTTTAGCTGTGGGGAAACTTCTCCTCCTACATTGCCTGCTAAAGAACGAAGTAGCTGTGTTGAGATAATGCGTAGAAGCTCTGCTTGTTGTAGCCAGACATCGCTATTTGACACCAGAAGAACAAGCACAAAAGTTAGCGTGGTATCGACACTGATAATTTATACATAAGTCAAATACAAATTTATAATCAATTTTTTGATGTCAACTTAATCGTTTCTGTAGTATCGGGGAGCGATTTTTTACCTTATAGCGATACCACCACATCACAAAGCCAGTAACAGATAAGATTAACGGTGCAAGTCCAACAAATAGGTAGAAAATGCGAGTAGGCCAGCCACCAAATGTACCATAGTGTAGAGGACTAAAAGAATTGAGGATGCGATCGCCCAATGACTGCTTCAAAGAATTATCCACTCGCAAAACTTTACCACTGTACTGATCAAGATAAACACTGCTTTGACCATAGTCTTCAGTTTCTTGGGGAAGTTTAAAGGCTACATTTAAAGCTTCTTCTGGTTTAGTTGGAAAATAAATCCTCCTGAGTGTTCCAGTCGGTAAAGTAGCTTGAGCCGTTTTTAATTGTTCTTTTAGTCCGAGTGGAGACTTACCAGCAACGACAACAGAAACAGGATCTGGTTGCTGCTTGGAGAAGGTGAGTGTGTAGATTATTGGATTGGCTACATCAGAGAAGTTCCAGCAAAATCCCGTGAAAAATGTAAATATCAGAAATACTGCTGCAATCACACCAGCAACTTTGTGAACATCAAAGTTCACTCGCTTGACATGGGCATTCCACTTGATTTTGAATCCAGATATTAACTTGCGCCAACCAGGCCAAAGGATAATACCTGTAATAGTCAGAAACGACATTAGTAAACCAATAATGCCCACAAACTTATTGCCAATATTACCGCCTAAAAGCTCATAGTGGAGTGGGTAGACGATATCATAAAACTTTTGGATGAAGGTTGGTTTCAAGTTATTGCCGAAAATCTTTCCTGTGTAAGGGTTAACGTAGTTTTCTGTCCATTCGTTTTGTTTGGTTTTCAGAATAACATTCATCGGCTCATTTGGCTTTGAAGGTAGATAAATCCTTTGCACTGGTGCGTCTGGTTGATCGGCATAGGTTTTTTTAACAGTGTTGAGAATAACTTCAATAGGTAGTGGTTCACCTTGAGCAGTAATTGTGCCAATTCGGCGCTGCTGATCGAAGTTGCTAATTTCGGAGTGAAAGACTAATAAAGTACCGGTCAAACCGACAATAATTGTAATCAGTCCGACCGCTAAACCAATGTAACGGTGTAGGGTAAATACCAAGTCGCGTAGTTTTTTAGAGTTCATATCAGGTTCCTTAAAATATTCTTGTTTCCCAAGCCAGAGGGAAATTTAGCCGTGGAGAGTGGGGTCAAAACTGCCAAGAAATCGTTCCCTGCACTGTAAAGGGCGCACCAGGAAAGACTTGGCATCTGTTCTGTACGCCTTCGTAATAAGTGGTGTCAAATAAATTCTTGAAATTGATTGCGGCTCTAAATTTGTCAGCAGTCTAGTAGCCGCATCAACACGGGCATAGCTTGACACTTCAAAGGAGTTGTCCAGATCGCCTGCTCGTGAATCGACAAAAAATACACCCCTACACTTACTCTCCACTCACCACTTTCTCTAAACATTGCAGCAAATAGCTGTTAGTTCCTAAGATTAATAATCAGCTACTTGAGAATAAATATTACAGGGGATGAGTTATCAATTGCAAATAATTGTCAGCTTTTTTTAACAAGGATAATTTATAGATAAGTAGGTCGGCGTAAATAATTATCGTTGGGATAAGGCAGGAGGCAGAAAGCAGGAAGAAAAGGGTTTTAGCTTTGTTTACTTTTCTTCACATAGCTTGATTTTATTGTGGCGACTTACTTAATAAGTTTTTAATTAAAATACAGCGATTTCAGTCAATTGAGGGACTAAGTTAGGGGAGGAAAAATTGAACGCACAACCAAACACAGTTTGTAAGCAAAACAATCTTCAATATCTGCCTTAACACCATGTGTCATCCCTACACTTACATCCTCACTTGCTATTAACTCTAAACATTGCAACAAATAGCTGTTAGTTACCGAGATATTTTATAACTCCCAAGAAATCGTTCCTTGAACTGTAAATGGATCAGCCGGATCAACTACACCCCCAGTTGAGCCATCGAAATATCTGACATCAAATAAGTTCTTAAAGTTAACAGATGCTCTCAAGCGATCCTTTTTATAGAAAATAACCGCATCAGTCCGTACATAACCAGGTACGGTGTACAAGTCATCCAGATATCCATAAGCTTCGGTAGCTGCAAAGATACCTCCACCAAAACCAAACCCTTCTAATGTTCCTTTTTGAAAGGTATAGGTTGTCCACAATGAGCCACTATGTCGGGGTATACCACCTAGAGTATTTCCGACTGGATATGTATTGTCTTTAGTGATTTCTGCATCCGTATAAGCGTAGGAAGCAATTACTTTCCAACCAGGTAAGATTTCTCCAGCAATATCTAACTCAATTCCACGAGCGCGTTGTTCGCCTACCTGAATTGAAAAATTGCGATCGCTAGGATCTTCAGTTAAGACATTAGTTTTAGTAACTGTGTAGAAGGCTAAAGTAGAAGAGAGACGATTATTTAAAAAGTCTCCTTTGATGCCGACTTCGTAGCCAGTTCCCCTTGTAGGCTCAAAAGCATCACCGTTTTTACTGCTACCACTCACAGGAACAAATGAGCGACTAAAGTTAGCAAATAGCGAGATTTCTTTTGTCGGTTGGTAAACGACTCCGACACGCGGTGAAAACGCATCGCTATCTGTGACTGTGCTTGAGGCATCAAGAAAATTTTGAAATTCGGAATGATAAGTGTCAAACCTGCCACCCACAAGGAGTTTGAGATTATCAAACACACTTATCTGATCTTGGAGGTAAACACCGAAAGAATCACTATTTTGTGCGTTATCAACACCCCGTTCAGATGGACCATAAGAAAAGTTGTAGACAGGGTTAAAAATGTTCGAGCTACCAACATCAACAAAATCGTACACTTCTCTGTCATACACTTTACCAAGCTCTACACCAAACAAAAGTGTATGCTTGACGAAGCCAGTATTGAATTTTGCAGTTAAGTCATTCTGTAGAAAGTAAGTTTCATGGTACTGATTGTAAGCAAAGCTAAAAAGATTGACAGTTCCATCGTTACTGGCAACATCTCCTCTAAGGGAAAAACGATTTTCTCTTTCTAATGCAGTCGTCACCCGAAAAGCAGTACGCAGGGATAAATTTTGATTAAACTCATGATTGAGAGTCAGGTAAGTTTGTGATTGATCTATAACAAATCGACTTCTAGGGTCGTTGAGATTGCGGCTAATTGGAACATCTGGAATAATCGTACCGCCAAGTAGATATAGCCCATCATCATAAGGATTTTCGGAGTGGAAATATTCACCTTTCAAAGTCAGGTTTGTCTTGTCACCAATTTTCCAGTTCAGTACAGGAGCGACCAAAAATCTTTCTTTGTGGACAAAGTCGCGGAAACTTCCAGAATTTTCGTAAGCAACGTTGAGACGATAACCCAACTTTCCGTCTTGGGTTAATGGAGCGGAAAAATCTAGGGCGGGGCGATAAAAACTATAGCTACCTGCGGTAAAACTTACATTGTAATAGGGTTCAGCTAATGGCTTCTTGGTGACAAGATTGATGATACCCGAAGGTTCCAAGCGTCCAAACAACACCGATGCTGGTCCTTTAAGAACTTCAACTCGCTCGATATTGGCGCTGTCTCGAAAGCCGCGAGTGGCGGAACCATCATCAAGGAAACCATTTTTATAAACGTTGGCATCGAATCCCCAAATTGTGTAATTTTCTCCGCGATCGCCAGCAGTTTGTGAGAGTGCTACACCGCTCACATTACGTACGATGTCAGTCAAACGAACCGCATTTTGATCTTGAATCACTTCACGGGGGATAACTTAAATCGATTGGGGAATGTCGCGTAAGGGTGTATCGGTTTTGGTTGCAGTTGAGGCATTGGATGAATTGTATCCATCTTGCTCACCTGTCACCACCAACTCAATCGGTTCATCACCCGATGCTGATGGTTGACTAGACTGTGTCGGGTTTTCTGGCTGCTGTGTTTGGGGCTATTGTGTTTGAGGTTGCGCCTGTTGCGTTGGTGCAGTACTCGCTACGCCAAAAATCAAACCCTCGTTCGGACTGTCATACAACTCGACAATTGGTACAAAAGTTTCCCCCGTCACTGTCACTCGGATTGTATTGGCATCTAAGTTAGTTACTGTTATCTCAGTAATCCCCGCTAGTGGCTTTTGGGAACAAAACGTAAACCCATCGCCATTAGGTAAACGCAGTTGAGCATTGGGAATATCAGCAATAAAGTTATTACCAGCACTGCGATTAGTAACTTGTAACTGTTCCCCTTTGGTTGTTTGTAAAATCACCTCCACACCTTTGGTGGTGGGATTTGCCTTAACTGCTGTGACTTGGACTAATTCAGGAGTTGGCGTATTTGGTGGTGCTGGTGACTGCACTAGTAATTGTTGAGCGCTGGTGTTAGTCAGTTCTATTTCACTAAGTCTTGGAATTTCTTTAATCACCCTGGAATTGCGTAGTACTTTTGCGTTCCCGTTTCGGGTTGCCGCTGGCATCGCAGATTTATCTTGTACTTGTTGAGCAATTGCACTGATTGTAAGGCAGAACCAAATAGAGCTTGTGACCAAAAAGAATCTTTAATATTTGCTTCAATACCATTTTTCACCCCTACACCCTAACACCTACATCCCCACTGAGCATTACTCTCAAAAACAGGCTATTTGCTGTTTTTTTATTGAGATTAGTAATCAGCTATTTGAGAATAAATCTTACAGTAGATGACTCAGCAGTTGCAAGTAATTATCAGATATTATGGACAAAGGGAATTAACATATAATAGTTTAAATAGCTATTCTGCCCACTTCATGCGTTTGCTGGTAAAATAGCCAAATACAGTTAGTTCTTAAAATCCGTGTTGCAGAGTGCGTAAACGCGTTGGCGTAGCCTCTGGTAGAGAAGCGGCTTGTCGTACCCCTACGGGGAAGCAAGCTATGCGATAGCGTCTCTGAAAGAGAAGACATCGCTCATCCCTACATGTATGCTAACTCCAGTGATAACGGCGGATTTTTTAGACAAGACTCTAGAATTTCTCTAGCTTGATGAATTCGGTTAATGCTTGAAGTTTTCAGTTTAGCGATCGCTGCAAGTTACTTTGTTCTGCCAAAATGGGCGCTAGTTGCAATGTGATTAATTTAATTGCTTTGCCCTGCAAATAAAGTTGCTTTGTAGTGCCTTAATTATGACAGTTGATAATTTGTCTTGCCACTAATTGCAATGCTGGGTTGATTTATAAATAAAGCAGCGTCTGCCAGTCATTGCCCTTGACTAAAAAACTTAAATCTGGCTTCATAGCTCCATCTGCTTTTGGAAAAAACCTTGCTCACAAATCAGGAGAGATTTAAATATTCACTCCCAAAATTCTGTCGTTTTTCTAAGATTCTATTGTCCATGAGCGTTGCACACCACTATCATAAATCAATGTACAACTTTCACTAAAATATTGTCTCTGACTATCTCCTATGGAGCCAGAAAAGAGAATACTAAACTCAACTAGGTAATCCCAAGTTGGAACCCTAATCAACAACTTCTGTCCACAGTTCTAAATTATCTTTTAATGTCAGGAAAATAGTCATAGTTGGCGACTGATGATTGGATTAATGCTATTAATTTGCAATAATTTTACAGGAATCAGTGCAAAAATTAGTGATAGTAAATGTGCATTGCTCTATTCCCAAGCATCTTCCTCTAACTGTCTCTCAATTTGAGAAATCGCCAACTTGAACACTGCCTGAACCCCCGCTTCCTCTTCCTTGGTCAATACGGCTTGCAGGGGTTCTAAAGCAGCCCCATCGCCAATCTTCATCAATGCCAAAGCTGCCGCTTTTCGAGTTTCCCAATCGGCATGATGCAGTAACTCAATGAGGTTAGGAATCGCTGGCTGATAGGTCAGGCTACCCAAAGCTGCTGCTGCTTCACACCGGACAATTGCAGATTGATCGGTGAGAGCATTAACTAAAATATTAAATGCTCCTTCTTGGGTACTTTCTTCAGCTATTTTGGCGATCGCACCCACCACCGCAGCACGAACTTCAGGCGAGTCAGAGTTAATCTCTTGATATAAGTGCTCCTTCGCCTCTGCTCCAATAAATCCCAATGCCCATACTGCATATCCTTTGGCACTTTCTGGATACTCGTTTGATGCTAAGATTTTTAGTAATGCTGGCACAGCGGGCTTACCTATCTTGGCCAGCGCTCCCACCGACGAGGCTTTGACCACCGTATCTTCATCATTTAATAGAGCCTTGAGCAAGGTTGGAATTGCGATCGGATCAGCGATCAGTGTCAAGGTTTTGGTGCTAGCTCTTCGTACAACTGGGTTTGGGTGATTTGCTACAGCTTCCATCAATAAAGGGGCCGC
This sequence comes from Nostoc sp., assembly GCF_036917195.1. Lineage (GTDB taxonomy): Bacteria > Cyanobacteriota > Cyanobacteriia > Cyanobacteriales > Nostocaceae > Nostoc. The sequence continues at coordinate 2,071 of NZ_JBALDG010000032.1, read as the reverse complement.
TGGTTTACCGATTTTACCCAATGCCTCGGCAAAACTCAACCTAACCATCCCCCGTGAGTCTCCCATACTCTCAATCATCTGCTTGAGTAGGTCTTGGTCATCAGGATTGAAGGTGTTTAAGCCTAATTGCTCACTCACCGCTGCAAATAAAGCATCAGTTTCTGCCTGAGACAGATTTAACGAATCCTCCCCGGATTGAGTTTTGGAGTTGAGCATATGACTTATAGCTAAATTATCAAAATGGATTACTAGTTGCTGACGTTTAAGGCAGCTTGGTGATTACGGAGTTCCTGGATGGCAGAATCAATCTTGGCAAGCTCAGGCTCCAGTTTTGCCATAACATTTACTCTCATCAACTTAGCCCGTTTTGCTGTTTCCATAGTTTCTTGGACTAAACGTTCGCGATACTGCTCAAGTTCTGCAATAACTTCTGCTACATCTTGAGCGTTTACGTTATCGGTTGTTGTGAGTTCTGAAGCTTCATCCATAACTTTTGTTTCCTAAATATGTGTTTAGATGAATGATATCTGGTCAGTGTTCGACTATCGTTTGTATTTGGTTACTCGCTAAAAACCAGCACTTAGCTGTTACATACAATTGAGCAATTGGCAAGAGGCAACTGACTAATAGCTAACAAATGCATATATTCCGATCTTCTCAGATCGCGTAACCACTGGTAAAGCTTTTGACGCAAATCTTCAAAAGTCGAACCAAATTATAAACTTCGATCCAACTTATGATAAGTCTTTTAGGCTTTTTTGAATGAAAGTGCCGCAGCTACGCCCATCGTAGACATCGTGCTGGCATGGTCTAACACAGTACAACAGGAGAAGTCGTGATGATTACCAATCCTTGTCTTCAAGCTGTTATAGAACCCATTTGACATCTTTTACTGTCTTGAAGTAAAGTGAGCGCAAAAGTCGTATCCAGCAGTTATGCCATACTCTAGCAGCCTGACAGACGAAGAGTGGATAATCCTCGAACCCTTACTGCCTCAAATATTGTTGACTAAGAAGCAGACGAGACCACCTAACTGGACAAAGCGAGAAATTTTGGATGGTATCTTTTATCAACTCAAGAATGGCTGCAACTGGGAAGACTTACCCAAGGACTTACCCCCTTACTCGACGGTATATTGGCATTACAAGCAGTGGCGGGCCCAAGGAGCGATCGATAAACTAATGAGCATTTTACATGGGCAAGTGCGTGAGCAAGTTAAAAAAAAGCCAAGTGGACAACGTTGTTGATCATCGACTCTCAAGCGGTAAAAAATACCTGTAATGCTAGCACAGCATCGCTCATGATATTGTTTCTACAAGTCGACAAATGGTATTAAAAGACATCTAGCCGTTGATACCCTGGGATTTCCCTTTTTTACTCACTGCACTCAGGCGAATGTATCTGATGATATGGGTTTGATTGAGACGTTGGCTAAAAACATTGATTATTTCAAGTCAAAACCCGTTAATATTCCCAAGATCACCATCCTGCTAGACCACGGTTATCACCCTGAACATCTGAGGGAGGAGTTAGAAAAGGTTTATTCCCAAATCATGACGAAAATCAGGTTTGAACTTTCGGCAAAACCATCGAAACAAGAAAAGAAAGACCAAGGTAAATCGGGGTTTGTTCCGGTTGCAGCGAGGTGGGTGATTGAGCGGTCAAATGCTTGGATGGAGAGATGCAAAATTCTTGTCAAGAACTTTGAGAGAACTCTAGCTAATGCGACTACCAAAGTTAATCTTTGTTTTATTCGGCTGATGCTTAAGAGGCTTGCGGTCTCTTCTTAGATGTCAAATGGGTTCTATATCCTTGGACTCCATAAACCTGTCAGTTCACAGATAAGGGCACTCTACTGCCGAGGCAAGGTCGGATCAAGTTATCCGGAAACTTCTCAACGTCTCCCCTCTATCAGGTTTCTGCGATGCGATCTGCTTTGCAGCAACGCTAGGCTAACGCCTCGCTTCGCTAACGTGATCGCTTTCAGCCCCGAATCATCCCGAATCAATCTTCCAATTAGGCGTATAACCAGAAGTAACTTGGCTATACATTTGCAAGACCGATGCAGAAA
>NZ_JBALDG010000031.1:0-51844 GCF_036917195.1 Nostoc sp. | reverse complement strand
GGCGGTCTTCTTTCAACACCCGATTGATGTCTAGCATTTTTCTGTCTCATTCCAGTTGCTAATCGTTACTCTACCTTATTAAGCGACAAGTCTAAAGATGTGGAAGCACCTCTAGTTTATGACTTGCCCCATAACATCACCTTGCCACAACTTGAAGATGTAGAGACATTGGGTACAACATCTCTACAATCCAAAATCCAAAATCCAAAATCCAAAATTGAGAAGTGGGTAACACGCAAGGGCGCAAGTCCAGCCCATGTAGGGCAACCAGTGATTATCCCTGGTTCAATGGGTGCTTATTCTTATCTGATGGTGGGTAGAAGCAATCCAGCATTTTGTAATTCGGCCTCACATGGGGCGGGAAGAATTTATTCTCGCTTTGACCTCAACCGCAAAGGTGCATCCCAAAGTGAGGCAGAACTGGGATTAACTGGAATAGACTGCATCACTTTGCGTGAAGAACGCCGAATTCAAGAAGCACCCGTCGCCTACAAACCGATTCAATCTGTGATTGATGTGCAGGTTGAGGCAGAAATGGTGGACGTTGTGGCACGGTTGAGTCCGGTATTGACATTTAAGGCGTAAGAGATTGTGAATTAGTCAAAAGCAATGAATTATTGTAGCTAGATTTGTCTAAATGTAGTTCAAGAGTTTATTGCCATCTGATTGAACGATAAAGTGTAATTAGGGGAGTAAAAGAAATTTCAGCTTTTACAACCCTATCTCTTCAAATAAGGAACAGCAATTTTTATGCAGATGCTCGATATAAACACAGCTAGTCCTCCCCTATCAGTAGTTCGCATTGAAGTAGAACGGCTCTTTGGTAGGTATACATATACTTTGGTCAAAAAAGATAATAATCCTCACATAGATTCTTCACTAATCATCCTTTATGGTGACAATGGTTCTGGTAAGACGACTATCCTCAAGCTCTTATTTCACCTGCTCTCAACAGGTCACCATCGCGGTCATCGCACTTTTTTAGCTAAAACCCCTTTTGCCAAGTTTTCAGTCTTTCTGGCTGATAGAACAAGTATTATTGCCAGTCGAGGAAATGGCGGCTTAATTGGATCATTTCGACTTCAGCTTTCACAAGGGAATAACATTATCTTTACTGAAGATATTCAAGCTGAGTCTGATAATCGCATCAGAAGAATACAAGATGAGCTACCAGGAGAGAAATTTTACAAGAATATTTCGCAACTTCAATTAAGTTTATTTTTATTAGGCGATAATAGAGTTTTAGATAGTGATATGTTTGAAACTGAAGATAGAGAAGATGAAAAAAAAATAAGCAGAATACTATTATCAAGCTTCGGGAATACGCTTGAAGATAAATATACCATAAATAGAGAACATGCTCTTAAAACATCTATTTATAGAACTGAAGAATGGATTCGTGAACAGGCGTTAAGAGGCGCTAACCAGGGAGCAGAAAATGTTCATAGTATATATGAGGAAATCATTCTAACAATTATTCAAAGTTCAGGCAGGAGAGTTGAAGAACTACCACAATCATCTGCAATGCTAATTGAAGAACTCAAAGCTCATGAGAATCGCAGCAAAGATTTTTCTCGCTTTGGGTTAATGCCACCATTGGAGGCTCAGAAAATAGTTCAGATACTGCAATCTAATGCTCAAGCTGATTACTCGATTATATCAAGAGTTTTAAAACCATACTTAGATAGTGTAGCGGCACGTTTTGATGCTCTCCAGGATACACAAAATTTATTGACCATTTTTGAAACGACAATCAATAAGTTATTTTTTCGTGATAAATATATAAGGTTGCATGTCAGAGACGGACTAAAAATATTTACCGAAGAAGGAAAAGAATTATCTCCAGAAACGCTTTCTTCAGGAGAAAAACAACTCTTACTACTTTTTTGCAATACTCTGACAGCGAGAGATAAAGCAACAATCTTTATTATTGATGAGCCAGAAATATCACTAAATATAAAATGGCAACGTCAACTTATTCATGCATTGCTTGAACTGACAAAAGGAAGCCAAGTTCAATTTATATTAGCTACTCATTCAATTGAATTACTTTCTCAGTACAACAACAATGTCGTTAAGCTTGTGAAGATGGAGAAATAATTGAGAAATGGAGAATGAAATACGACGCACGCTTGACGAACTTATAACTAGATATGAACTTGAGCCTGATCTGTGTGATATATATGTTGAAGGTAAGACAGATAAGCTATTGATAGAATGGTTTTTAGACCAGAAAAAAAATCAAGGTTTTGCTGTTTATGAAATTGATACAGTTGAAATTCCTGCCCAATTATTATTTGAACAAGGATTAAAAGACAATAATCGAAGTCGTGTTATTGCTCTTGCCCTTTATATAAATGATAAACTCTCAGAAACTCCTCTACATATTACATGTGTTGCAGATAAGGATTTTGATTGGCTATTTGGCAAAGATTATCAGTGTAATTTACTATTATTTACTGATTATTCGTGTCTTGAGATGTACTTATTTAACGAGGTTGTTTTAGATAAATACCTGCGTTTAGGACTAGGTTTATCTCAGCCCAAAGCTAGGGAAGTACTTAATCAATTATCTAGAGTATTAGAGGATTTATTCTTAATTAGGGCTACCAATGAAACACTTGAATTAAATATGAAATGGCTCGAAAAATTTGGTGACTGCTGTAAATTAAATAAAAAAAATAATCAGGTTCAGTTTGAATTAAAAACTTTCATTACTAAATATTTAAATAGCAATGGTAATCGCTCAGAAGAATCGAGATTCATAACTAAACTCGAAGAATTACGTGCAAAAGAACTGATAGAAATACGATATAAAATTCATGGACATGATTTTACTGAGCTTTTGTGTTGGTATATCAGACCCTATCTTGGGAAAGAAATCAAGAATTCTTACAATTCAGAGATTCTTGCAAGGAGTTTATTGGCATCTATTGATGCTGAAAAGTTATTTCAAGAAGGTTTATTTCAGAGCTTACTTGCTCGTATTAGCAGATAATAATGTATTAACGAAAGAATCAGATTTATCGTTTAATTTATTTTTTAAGGGTCAAAGCGATCGCTTTGACCCTTTAGACGTGATCAAGCAACTATAACTCCTTGGATGAAGGAGAAAACTTAAATATTTTTAGGTAGTTGCACAGTGAACAAACTACCTTTACCTACTTCAGAGGTGACCTGGATAGTTCCTGCGTGCGCTTCTACAATCCGATGGGATAGATGTAGTCCTAAGCCACTACCTGAGCGTTTATGTTTACCTTGGCGAAATCGCTTGAAAATTGTTGCCTGATCTTCTGGCGCAATCCCATATCCTGTATCTTGGATCTCGATTGTTACTGAATCTTGATTTTCTGGATGAGGTGATGTTTCAAAAATGCGGATTGTGATGCCTCCTGTATCTGTAAATTTGATCGCATTTGCGATCAGGTTGTTTAGCACCCGGCGTAGTTCCAAGCGATCGCCCATAATAATACCAGCATTTTTTCCTTGTGAGTCTAATTCACGGGTGTCTATTTCCAGAGTCAAACCTTTTTCACTAGTTAGAGGACTTAGTTCGCTCACTACTTCTTGAGATATCTCACGTAAATCGCATTCTTCCCAATTCAACGTTTTTTTACCTGCCTCGAAGCGATAGACTTCTAGGAGGGTGTTCACCATTTCCATCAAATTTTGGTTACTGCGAATCATGACTGTGATCGCCTGTTTCATTTCCGGCGAAATTTTGCAGAATGTTTCCATCTCAAACAAATTCAACATGCGATCGGCGGCTACTAGGGGAGTTCGCAAATCATGAGTCAGACGCGAAACAAAGTCTTCCCGTTGGCGGGCCATTTTTTGTTGTTCGTCCAGACTGTGCTTGAGACGCAACAGCGATCGCACCCTTGCCAGTAGTTCATCGGTATCAAATGGTTTACGAATAAAGTCATCAGCACCAGCATCCAAACCTTCGACAACGCTAGATTCATGAAAGGCAGTAATTAACAGAATTGGAATATAACTAATTGCTGGATTATTCCGAATCCGACGTGTGACTTCATAACCATCGACTCCCGGCATCATCACATCTAACAGAATCAGATCGGGTGGAGATTGTTCAACTTGCTGCAAAGCCTTTATTCCATCTGAAACCGAATCAATTTCATAGCCCTCACTTTCTAAAATTGCTTGAACCAAAATGAGATTATCTAGAGTATCATCAACTGCGAGGATACGATCAATTTTATTATTTTCAACTACAGACATAATTTATCAACTTTTATCAGTTTTTTTGAAAGCAATTTATAGTTTAAATTTCGGATATCCTATTGCTGTTAACTGGTTTGAGAAGATGAATGATGCGGATTTTTAACAGAGCTATAAATCTCGTCGCCATCTAACTCTATAGCTGGAGCATCAACTGCTTCAGTGAATAATGTGATTTGACGCGGCAATTCAATTTTAAACATTGAACCGATGCCTAATTTGCTCTCAAGAAAAATTTTGCCGCCCATCATTGGCACCAGCGAATCTATAATTGCCAAACCCAGACCTGTACCTGGATATTTACGAGTGATAGTTTGATCGACTTGCCAAAATGCTTCAAAAATACGTTTAAAATCTCTGGGTGCTATGCCAATACCTGTATCCCGAACAACAATTGTCACTCGACTTGCAGGTAATTCCTTAACCTCAACCCAAATTTCCCCAGACTCTGTGAACTTAATGGCATTGGAGAGCAGATTAATTAAAATCTGTTTGATCCGAACCGGATCATTAAATACCAAAGTATTTTGCAAATCTGTTTGTACTAACAATGATAGATTTTTGGCATCAGCAAGGGAACGCATTTCACCTACAGCGAGATTTATTACCTTTGATACATCAAATATTTCCGCCTTGAAGTCTAATCGTCCTGCCTCCAATTTGGAAAAGTCAAGAACTTCATTGACTAGCATCAGCAAATGCTTCCCATTATTCAAGATCCGCTCAACCATATCTGCTTGCTGGTGCGTTAGTTGACCGAACTTAGAACGGAACAGTATTTGCGAAAAACCAATAATCGCATTCATCGGCGTTCTGAGTTCGTGGGACATAGTTGCCAAAAAATGTGATTTTAGCTGTGATACCTCCAATAGCTTGAAGTTTTGCATTTGAATCTGTTGCTGTTGTCTTTCCAATTCTTGGTTCTTACGAATGAGTTGTTCATGACTTTCTCTAAGCTGCTGGTTTACCAAAGCAGCCTGCGTTTCAGCCCGATAAATCCGAATCGCACTCCGCAAAACCTGTACCAACATTTCTGGAGATATCTTTGACTTAGATAGATAGTCTGTAGCACCAGCTTTGATTAATTGCACAGCAATTTGTTCATCTCCTTGAGCAGTTAAGACTACTGAAGGAACTTTAATTTTGGAAGAACGTAGCTGTTGAATGAAGGTTAGTCCATGCTGATCTGGTAAGCGATAGTCGAAGAAAACACAATCATAGGCAGTAGTGTTTAAGGCAGAAAACGCATCATTGCCATTGCTTACTTCAAACAGTTCCATTTGAACACCTGCTTTAGTCAGCGCATCACGGACTGCCATCCGGTCAACTTCGTTATCGTCTACAACCAAAATTTTCAGCGTCTGTTTCATCAGTTTTTATTTTTGCCGCCAAACATAGGTTGATGTATAATGTTTCTTTTTTCAGATTATCCAACTAAAGAATATAAGATTTTCGGACATTTAAAATCTCTCACTTGATTTACTAAGGCATTTTGTATAATATCCAATACTTCTCTTTAGGTTGAATTCAGTTTGTTATATTCTCAATCTGGTTAATTTACCCTAATATTGGAATTCAACTCCTAGTTAATGACTAATAGTTTTAAAACAATTAGCAATTAATAAACTGAAAACTATTGCTCTGAATACAACAGTTAGAGCTAATATAAAGTAAAATAAAATACTTTACTAAGCTTAATACAATTGTAAATGAGTCAGCAAGCGACCGTCGTCACCCATTGGTCAGAGTTGCATACCATTATCGTCTACCATAAGCCTGAGTAGTTTTACTCATCAGATTGCCTAAACCAGGTAGATGACAAAGTACTACCTATATTTATTTGTGAATCCGAAGTAATCCTACCTCCTGGAATTTTGACAATTTTTTGAACGATCGCCACACCTGTGTTAGTATTTTTTTGGCGATCGCGGACTTCCACTGTTTGGAAAATTCCTCAAACCTTCTTGTGAACTTTGGGAAGAATATTAAGTGCTTCTAAGCCTTTTAGCATTAAAAAGATTAGTTGTCTACTTTGATTGCTGAAGGGTCTAACTTGTGATCTCTAAGTCTCCCACCATATGGAGGCATGAGTAATTACCTTTGGTAATTGTGCTTGAATTGCTTTTGAAATTGTCCACCAATGAGCTTGATAATTCAGGTCATATGGAAAACAAGAGGGCGAAATCTTAACCCCTCAGCCTCAAACCTTGTATGGTTGGGGAAAAATTAAAACCCTCTCAAAAGCAGGAGAGAGGAATGGAAGTAAAGTTTTCCAGAAGCCGTGAAAAGTCAGAAGTTCGATCTGTTGTATGTAATTTGTGCATTTTTGTAAGCTTTTTTTCAAAGCTTTATACAAGATAATAGTAATTAACTGATCGAAAATAGCAACTAAGCGGATGGGTATAAATAAATCTAATATGGACTTTCATTGCGTTTAATTATGCGTGCCTACTTAAAAGCTTAATTCTGAGCAAACGGGGCAATTTTGCATTAGTCTCAATATTTCATACTTTTTGTGTAAGTATCTATATATCTCCAGCTAGATATGTCCTCTATCTAAATACTAAAAAATAGGGTGTTTCTTATTTCTATCGGTGGATGCAGACTGTTTGAAAAATCATCTATCTTTAGTTTGGGAAAATAGATAGATAGCGCTTATAAAAGGTAATACTTTGAAAGATTGCAAACAGCGTAAGAGTAAGTGTAGCTATGAATGAAATTAGTATTATTTTAATTGAAGATCACGACTTAACGCGAATGGGGCTACGAGCAGCATTACAATCTCACAGCGCATTGAAAGTAATTGGCGAAGCGGCAAATGCTACCCAAGGATTAAAACTTTTAGAAACGGCAAAGCCAGATGTAGCTGTTGTAGATATCGGCTTGCCTGACATGGATGGCATCGAACTCACCCGTAAATTCAAACGCTACCAAGTTGAAAGTGGGCAAGGCACAACGAAGATTCTGATCCTAACAATGGATCATACAGAGGATGCTGTACTTGCAGCTTTCGCAGCGGGTGCTGATTCTTATTACATGAAAGAAACAAGTATCAGTAAATTAACGGAGGCAATCCAAGCAACTCACGGCGGTAACTCTTGGATTGATCCGGCAATTGCCAACGTGGTATTGCGGAAGATGCGGCAAGGTATTCCTGGAGAGAGCCAAAACTCTGACAAGCCGAAGACTGTAAAAATTGAGGCGCTGGCGTCAGAATATGAGCAAGTTTTGGAAACATACCCCCTGACTCAACGTGAACTGGAAATCCTAGAGTTGATTGTAGCTGGGTGTAGCAATGGGCAAATTGCCGAGAAACTTTATATTACAGTTGGTACTGTGAAAACCCATGTTCGTAATATTCTAAATAAATTATGTGCTGATGACCGTACGCAAGCTGCTGTTAGGGCCCTACGTTCTGGGTTGGTGGCCTAAAGTACTGGACAAGGAGCAGGGAACAGAGCAGGCAGAGGAAGAAGAGGCAGGGGAGTAGTTCTTGCTGGGAGCAAAGGGGAAGGTAATTTTAATTTTCCTCGTTGCCCCCAATAACAACTGCCCCTGTGCCTCTTATGCCCAATGCCCAATGCCTCTTTAACCGAATCGTTCCTGTAAACATTCCGCAATGCGTAATGCGGCTCCCGGTTTACCCATGCGTCGTAAACCATTTTCGGCAATAATTTGCAAAATATCAGGATTTTTGAATAGGGACTGGACTATTTGGGCAACTTCTGCTGGCTCCTCGACTAAAATCAAAGATGAGCCTAAATGACGACTTTGAGCTTCAGCAAAGCCCCGGTTAAATTGGGGTCCATTACCAGGAATCGCGATCGCAGGTTTCCCTAAACCGATAAACTGTTCTGTGGCTGTACCTGCCATTGCGATCGCTAAATCTCCCAAATGCAGACAATCATTATAGGCTTGTTGTGTTAGCAATAAATATGCATTCCTTTGTTTAAATGTAAAGACATTTGGATCAGAGATTTTGAGAGGAGATGCTGATTGAGTGCGCCAGCCTTGGGATTGCACACTTCGGGATAGAATATTAGAGTCTAAACCAGGAGCGATCGCACCTAAAAACACTACTGTGCCAGAAGTATAGAACACTGAATCTCGCTCCTGGAAACTTGCCATCAACGCAGATACGGCAATCATAATTGTTTCCCAGTTAGTGTATGCCTCTGGTGGACGGGAACCAGGAAGAAGAGTCACCATTAAAGGTCGAACTGTCTCTTGCTGTTGACTATTTTGACTGTAAAATTGTTGGCGTGAAAAGGTCGGTTGCAGACCATCCATCATCGGATTACCCAAATTAAAAGCTGGAATTGGCCATTGTTTTAATGTTTCCGTCGTCAGTGCATCTCTAGGGAACACTGCCTTACAACGGCGACGACTCATTAACCAACGTTCCCAAGGATGGTAAACTGAACCAGAAAAGTTTTCCCAACGCGCATCTTTGGATTTCCGTGGTAATAATCCAGCTTCATCCCGCACATAATATTCAGATTTCGCCGTACCCACAAAAGCATAATTAGCGCCACTGAAAGTTGCAAACAATAGCGGGACAATATCTCCCACAGCTAAAATTGCTCTTTTATTACCTAATTTTTTTTGAGAACTCACCCAACGACGGACAGCTTTAATCTGGCTGAGGGTAAGTTGCAATAAACCACCGCGTACATCCCGCACTAATTGGCGACCATCCATATAAATAAAGCCGCCAGAAGGCATAGTGCGGACTGAACCGATCAGAGGGATATTCAACTGTTGATAAGCACGTCCTTCGCCCACCAGAGATAAAGCAAATATCTCTGGTGGGTTTGATTGTCGTTGGAGTTCTTGCAAAATCCGAACTGCAATTACATCTTCTCCATGACCATTACTTAATACAAGTAACCGCAAAGGAGAAGTTGCAGCTTGGGAGTTAGAGGCTAGGGATAAGCGAGATACATTACTCATAAGAAACAAAACATCAATATTAACGGGGCTTTTTTATCTAGGAGAGCGGGTGGTAGATTTGCCTCACTCGTTTGAAGTGGCGGATTACTTGCGTACTGGTGCGGCGATTTACTACCGCAGAGGTGATTTTAATAGTGCTATCAACATTCGTACCGCTTTTTAGAACTGCACCTCACAGAAATATACAATATCCGTACCTTCCTTTTCTGGTAGTAAAAATACCCCATCTATTTCAAACTTCAGTTCTTTAACAGCTACTGAATCAAAACGATAAATTTATGCATTTATTGATGGATTTGTCAATAGTTCAAATAGCAAACTGGCGATTGTTGAAAAATGAAAGAATTTTACTAATTTTTTGCTTATGGTTAATAATCAGACAGCAAAACTCAGACTTGAGCAATTTGCAGGCAGACTTGTAAATCATAGAAGCGATCGCTTTTAATGTGGCTAGAGCCAAGTTAGTGAGTTGCTCTTTAGGCGTTGTAGCAAGTAAAATGTCGAATCAAGTTTCCTGCTTGACATGACGGACGTGGAAGACAACTTGAGTCTGTTTTTTCTTTCAGGATTTCTCAACTCCCGCGTTATCCTATGAAAAAGATAAAACTGTTGTGATCGTGGGGAGGTTTTTCCCGCTTAGGGAGTTCCAACAACTAAATCATCCTGTAGGATAGACAGGCAATAACCCTGTCCTATATAAAATATGGGAAAATTTTTTGGTAATCCCTCAAGACTCAGAACTCGCTAGTTATCTGCTCACTCAAGACTCAGGATTCTCTATGTTAGCAGGCACAATTTTGCAGGATGGAAAATATACCCTAATTCAAGAAATAGGGCGGGGTGGTTTTGGCATTACATTTAAAGCTACTCATCGCTACTTGGGTCAGGAGGTGGTGATGAAAACCATCAATGAACGGCTGCGACAACATCCTGATTTCGCGAAATTTGAGCGCCAATTCCAAGATGAAGCCAGACGATTAGCTACGTGTATCCACCCAAATATAGTTCGAGTCAGTGACTTTTTTGTTGAAGCTGGACTGCCTTACATGGTGATGGAATACATTCCTGGGGAAACCTTGACAGACGCATTTGTATTACCAGGGATACCTTTGCCAGAAGCCACAGCAATTCATTACATCCGGCAAATTGGGGCAGCTTTGCAGGTAGTACACAACAACGGTTTGCTGCACCGAGATGTCAAACCAGATAATATCATCCAACGCCTTGGAACGCAGGAAGTAGTGCTAATTGATTTTGGCATTGCCAGGGAATTTAATGGGGGTGTCAGACAGACTCACACAGGTCTGGTTTCTGAGGGTTATTCTCCAATTGAGCAGTACCTGACGCAAGCGCCGCGCACACCCGCCACGGATGTTTATGGTTTAGCCGCAACCTTATATACTCTGTTGACTGCTCAAGTTCCTATGCCAGCATTATTGCGCGATCGCGAGCAAATGCCTTCCCCCCGCGAACTGCAACCACACTTGAGTGCTGCTGTCAATCAGGCAGTAATGCGCGGTATGGCGGTGGAATCTCGTTTTCGGCCAGCGACAGTTGCTGAGTGGTTACAACTGCTACCTGGAGATGGCGTGAATATGACACCGGAAGCGTTAGCCACTTACGCAGTACCAACTGTCAATTTATCTGCCCAACAGGCAGCATTAATTGGAAAAACTACCCAAAATCGCCTTCATAGACCATCTGTGTTGGTGCAGCCCAACCCAGGCATCGCCAAGAAGACTGTAGTGGCGAAAAAACTAGGGTCATCTAAAATATACATTGGTATAGGTGTAGCCTTGGTTGCCGCTACAGCAGGTTTTGGCATCACTAGAATTTTACCCAAATCTCAGCCGCAGCCAACAGTAAAGCCGCTTTTTGAACAGCCAACTCAAAAGCCAGCCGCGAAAGTACCTAGCTTCGAGAATGGTGAACAGACTAACACTACTTCAAGAACCGAATCAGCACCTGTTTCTAATTCCAAGCAGCGGCGGCGTAATCGTCGTTCTTCCCCGTCAGAAACTCCCAGCAACCCTACAAGAGAATCACAACGGCGTGATTCGGAACAATCCGCACCTTTACCTAAGGTTTCACCTACACCCTCGTTAGTAGAGAAACTACGGGCGATCCGGTCATCTCGTAATGCTTCCCCAGCAACATTGCCACAAAATAACTCACCTGTTTTTAAGCAAAATTCTGCCTCCCCTCAGCCTCTAAATCGATCACATCCTGTGATTATACCAACAGCACCGTCAACCGAATCCAAACAATCAGATCCTTCTGGTATAGTAGTACCAACACAGGAAACGCCAAATTCACCGATTCAGAGTCAACCTCAAAATGACAAATTTCCGAAAAAATTGGGAGATGATAACAATTAAAGGGTTCTTTATTTGTATTTGATATTGCCTACAACAATTTCCCCCTTCTTATTAATTTTCACCGGATTCTTGGGAAAAGCTTGATAATTCAAATAACGCATAAGTCTTACAGTCTGAAAACGCTGATCGATATGAGGGATTCCCTGCCGATCCATCCGAACAGGAATAATTTTACTTGATACTAAATTTCCCGCTGGGTTAAGTTTAACTTCTAAAATCATTGAGTCACCCGTCTGGGCATTTGTAGATAAGGTCCGGTATCCCAGAAAGTTTCCTAAAGAATAGGCAATGATTTTTCCTTTATATATTTCCATCGCTCTCGGAACATGAGGGCCATGTCCAAGTACTAAGTCTGCTCCCGCATCAATCATGTTTCGAGCAAACTTGATCGAATTACCTCGATTTTCTCCATAAAAAAACTCTGTCTGATTCTTAACTTGTAGTGCCCCCGTTCCTTCGGCTCCAGCGTGCATCGATACTACTATAATGTTGGCTTTCTTTTTAGCTTCTGCTACGAGTGCTTGGGCTACTCCTAAATTATGGATCGAATTATATATTTCATAAGGAGAAAACCCGATCATTGCCACAGAGATATTGTTAGCTTCCAAATAGAGAATTTGATTTTTATGATCTAATGTTGCAATGCCCACAGCCTCAAGATTTTTCTTTGTATCTTTAAATCCTACAGGCCCAAAGTCCATTGCATGGTTATTCGCCATATTAAACACATTAAAACCAGCTTCAGCAAATAGCTGGGCATATGCAGGTGGAGAGCGAAAGGCAAATATTTGTCCACGACTAATATCTTTGGCAGTGTAGGGATAATTAGTTAAGCTACTTTCAAAGTTACCAAATAAGATATCAGATCCTTGCAACTGAGTCCTCACTGACTTTGGTAATAATTGATCTCGAAAACGGGGTAACCTATAGTTAGGGAAATTAGTGCCGGGAATAATATCTCCAACGGCTTTGATGGTAATAGTGTCTGGAAAGGTTTGTTGTTTTGTTGTTGATGGTGTAACAGGGATAGGTAATGGAAATTGCACAGGCTCGGTAGGTGTAGTAGCAGCGTTTAATCGCTGTGATTGCCCAAGCCGGATAATGACTCCTATACTAATACCCAGATATAAACAGACGCTGATAAAACTAAATGAGAGCACTCTCCTCATGCTGTGATTTGCCATTGTTCACTCCTCACACGATGGCATTAGTTTATCCCAAAAATACTCAAAGCTCTAATGCCTTAGAATCAATATCTGAGTTTGCAAAGGAATTAACTGAAGAATTACGCAATCGCCCAGAAGTGAAAGTCTGTTTCTGTGTAGGTGAAAATATTAGCGCACACGAATTAGTAAAGGAAATTTTTATAAATTTGTTGACTAAAAACTATAACAAAATTAGCAAAAAATATCAAAGCAATGTAATTATCCAGCCCAATAAGATTGAATAAATTAATATTTATAATAGTTCGGAATTTATAGAATATTTTAAATCTTGTGGCAATAATGAATATGATGTTGTCAGGACTTACGCAACAACTCTCTGAAACTCTTATTCCTTTGTGTCCTACCCTGCGGGAAGCCACTTCGTGTCTATGCGTCCTTTGCGGTTCGTTTTATCATGATTTTGCGTAAGTCCTGGTTGTGTATACTTATGATTTAACTATAGTTACATAACTTAAACCAATTAAACCAGATAACTTCAAGCTTAAATAATTGAAATGCTTACAAAATAAGGAAAAACGGAGAGGGGGGGATTTGAACCCCCGTTGGGTTTCCCCAAAACGCATTTCGAGTGCGTCACCATCAACCACTCGGACACCTCTCCAGCTATTTATTTACAGATTTGAGTATCTATTGTATACTCAAATGCCATGAAGTAAGGGAAATTTTAGCGCATTTCCTATATTACTATAACATTATTGCTTTTTTTGTGTAACGGAATGCTCCGGCAACGTCCAAGCCCAAGACATTTCTCATTATCGTGGTTGATGCAATTACCCAGTGAGTCAATGACACGCAGACAATATTATTATGGTGGTGTTGGCGTAGCGTCTTGTTGAGAAGGCCGATCCTCTGACTGAGGTCAATTTCTTACACCAACTAAAAATTACTCCACCCGATTGCTACGAACAAGTTTGCAAACGTTGGTCAGAATTTCAACCAAGTCAAATACCCTAAAACTTACTTTATTCATCAATGCTCAAGTCAAAATCAATCAACATTCCTAAACCAACTCGATATCAAAATGCGGCGATAGATTATTACATGGGAATCACAGATTCCTCCTATCTCCATTATGGCTATTGGGAGCCACTACCTACTGCTGGTGAAGAATTGACTGTAACTCGCCTGCGTGCGGCGCAAGTTGCTTATGCAGCCAAGCTTTTGAGTTTTATTCCAGAGGGTACAAAAACTGTGCTTGACGTAGGTTGTGGTATCGGTGGGAACGCAGCATATTTGTGCTCACGTGGTTTCACTGTTGAGGGATTAGCACCCGATGTACTCCAACAAGAAAAGTTTATCAAGAATACCAACTCTCAAGTACCTTTCTACTTAACGAGATTTGAAGATTTTCACACTTCACACTCCTACGACCTAGTTCTGTTCAGTGAAAGCAGCCAATATATTGCTGCTGACGATTTGGCTCAAGGTGCAGCTCGTTTATTAAGTAGTGGTGGCTATCTATTGCTTGCAGATATGATGCGCTCTGATGCTGGATATCGAAAGGGAATTTTTTCTAATTGTCATGTCGTTAGCGAGCTTCAGGCGGCGTTGATAAAAGCCGGATTCAAGTTAATTAAGACTGAAGACATTTCCAGCCAAATTGCACCGACGATTGATTTGGGTGTTGATAACTTCCGGACTTTTGGGCTGACCACCATCAAATATATTGCGGATATTGTAGCGATCGCACTCCCACCATTACACGCGATCGGTCGTTTAGCGTTCAAACGCTGGCTGGAAAAGCCGATTGTCGAAGGATTAGCAGCACGCACCATTTTTGATAAGCATCTCTGTTATGAAATTCAACTCTGGCAGTTATCATCAATTCATCAGGTTAACTAAGAGGATGTTTGAAAAGTCCTAAAGTATACTAAAAACCCCACTTCCATTCCTCTCCCTCACTCCTGAGAGGCTTTGAAATCCCCATTCTCTTGTGGGAAAGGGGGCTAGAGGGGTTAGGTTTTAGAGTACCAGAAATACTTTTCAAACATCCTCTAAGATGACCTCTGAAACAAACACCCAACCTGTTGCTGATAAACCTCCTGTAGAACTTTTATAACAGTGAGAAAATCCTCAAAAGCCAATGAGCATTAGTCGTTTTGTAGTTTTCAGTTTCCATTTTTTAATTAGTTCCACTGCGAGTACTTTTTTCATCTCTCTCGCAATGTATAAATCATTGCTAGCGAAATTAAAACAGTAATCATAATCTATTAATATTTGTATAAATACATAATTAATTGATGTAATCTATGCATATTTTCTATACTCAACCTTGTGCTTTTTTGTCACAATTCTTGTTTTCAATATTCTAGGTAATGTGTTATTAATCTCTCTTGACATGGGATATTTTAGGGATTACTATGTCAATCAATCCGGATTTGATTAACTTCTTTGGAAAATCTCTGTAAATAAATCCAACACTATCCTTACAGCACTGCATGAAACTACGCTGGTTCTTATTGAGCCTTACAAGTATTCTTTTACTGTCATCTCCAGTAAAAGCTAATCCCAACACGAATCAAGTTAGCAACGTAAATGACTGGAGTGCAAATCAATATAATTTACAACTACCAAAACTTAAATTTATTCCTCCGGTTCCTCTAAGCGAACCTGTCAACCCAATAAATACTTCTAAATTCACTGGTGTAGTTCCTCTGGGACGCGAGATATCAGAACTAAAAACTCCTATTAAAGCATTAATGGAGCACTATAGATTCCTGACTCCCGGAATGTTTTTTATGGACTTACAAACTGGGGATTATTTTAGTTTTAATGGTGAGCAAGCTTTTTCTGCCGCTAGCACAATTAAATATCCTATTTTGATTGCATTGTTTCAGGAAGTAGATGCAGGGAGAATCAAACTAGGTGAAACTTTGGTGATGCGACGCAAACATGTCACTGGCGGTTCTGGAGATATGCAGTATCAACGAGTAGGAACTAAGCTTAGTCTCTTGCAAACTGCAACTAAGATGATGACTATTAGTGATAACACTGCTACAAATATGATTATTGACCGTTTAGGTGGTGTATCTAAATTAAATCAAAAGTTTCACCGTTGGGGATTGCAAAGCACTGTAATTCACAATCTGCTAGGAGACTTTAAAGGAACTAATAAAACTAGTGCAAAAGACTTGGTACGACTATCAGCTTTGATTACAAATAATCAGTTAATTTCGATGACAAGTCAATCCCAAGTTTTAGGTATTATGATTCGTTGTCACAATAGAACATTGCTCCCATCTGGCTTAGGTTATGGTGCAAATATTGCTCATAAAACAGGTACTCTGCGGTTTGTACTAGGCGATGCGGGTATCATTGAAACGCCATCAGGTAAGCGTTATTTAGCAGGAATTTTTGTCCGAAGACCGAATAATGACAATAGAGCTAGGGATTTTATTCGTCAAGTTTCTCAGGTGATGTATGGCTACTTCGAGCAACCAAAAGTAAGTCATCTACCTTAATTATTTATTGGGTATGAAACATAATTAACACTTAATTTTTGAGCGAAACGTCTGAGTTTAGTACTCACGGAGAAAATTGAATCGCTTACACTAACAGTAATCCTGAAGACTGGCAAAGTTCAAAGCTGTGATCCCGAATAGCCCATCATAGACATCGCTTCTCTAACTGCCAAGGTATTATGTAGTCGAATACCATGCAGCATACAGCTTGAGGTTTTGCATGAAAGTAGCAGTCTTCAGTACAAAAGTCTATGATCGGCATTTTTTGTCAGCTGCAAATTCTCTCACCCAACACGAATTAGTATTTTTTGAACCCCGTTTAAATCGGGATACTGCTATCCTCGCCGCCGGATTTCCGACGGTTTGCGTATTTGTGCATGACCAAGTTGATGCCCCAACTTTAGAGCTTCTCGCCTCATGGGGAACTCGGCTGGTTGTCCTTCGCTGTGCAGGGTTTAACAATGTAGACTTACAAGCCGCAGCGGATTTAGGAATTACTGTTGCGCGTGTTCCCGCCTATTCACCCTACGGAGTAGCAGAACATGCTGTAGGATTGATTTTAAGCTTGAATCGCAAAATTCATCGTGCCTATAACCGTGTCCGAGAAGGCAATTTTTCCCTAGATGGACTGTTGGGATTTAATTTGCATGAGCGCACAGTAGGGATTGTGGGCACCGGCAAAATCGGTCTAATTTTAGGAAAGATTATGAAGGGGTTTGGCTGTAACCTACTTGCCTATGACGTTTATCACAATCCAGAATTGGAAGCGTTAGGTGGAAAGTATGTAGAACTACCTGAGCTATTTGCCAACTCCGATATTATCTCCCTGCATTGCCCCCTGATTCCTGAAACGCATCACTTGATTAACGCTGAGGCTATAAAACAGATTAAGTCAGGCGTGATGCTAATTAACACTAGCCGAGGAGCGCTGATTGATACCCAAGCAGTAATTGAGGGATTGAAGTCTGGTAAGATTGGCTATCTCGGTGTGGATGTCTACGAACAAGAATCAGAATTGTTCTTTGAGGATTTGTCTGGCGAAATTATTCAGGATGATATTTTCCAACGTCTGACAACGTTCCCCAATGTACTTATTACCGGACATCAAGCCTTTTTTACAGTAGAAGCTCTCTACAATATTGCAGAAACAACTTTTGCTAATATTACTGATCTTGAACATGGTCGTCCTTGTGCAAATGAAATTCGCGCTCAACCGTCAGTTTAAATAATGCTTGGCGATTGATCGCTAATATTAAATGACTAGATAACGTTAAGGGAGCACATTCATGTACGCCTAACAATAAGTAACGCAAAGACTTTGGACTGAAATCACCATTCAATCCTCATCATCAGGCAAATTTTCCATTTCCTCACTAATTAGCGTCTGAAAATCTTCGTCACAATGATTATGCAGATGAACCGCAGCAGCTAAGAGTTCTGCTAGAATTTCAGCTTGTTGATTAGCAGTTAAACTAGGTAACTGTAACTGGTTAACTAATGCTTGTACTTTCAGGCACTCTGTACCTAATTCAGCAATCAAGGTACTGAGGGTTGAATTCGTGACTGCAAGAGAGCGATCGCTAATCTGCATATTTATTGTCCCAATCTTTTACGCGCTTGTTGGATTGCCTTGTCAAAAGCACGAATCTCTTTTTCCCAATGCTTAATTAAACCTTCGTCAGGAAAACTCTTCTCTGATTCGAGTCTAATCTTTTCTTGATGTTCAATAATTCTTAGAGTCAAAGATTCAATCGCCTTTTTGTGATGCTTATTACCCATTACTCCGAACGATAAGCAACGCGGAGACTTTGGACTAAAATCACCAGAGATGCGATCGCCATCAAACCGCCCCAAAACCAGTAAGGTAAAAGCAAATACCGCTGCATTTGCGCTGTATCAGAGAGTCCAAGGGGGCCAGCAGAGCTACTAAATAGATAATCAAGTTGATGGTACGTACTCACACAAGCTTGCACACCCAGCAATTGAATGGCAAACCCTTGAGCCCAGCGAGGTGCTCTCAGGGCGATACCCAAAATTATTAAACCCAGCAAGGGAATTGCCACCAATCCAAACCAGGAACGTATCCAAATTAATGTGGAAAACAGCAAAAAACTCCCTAATATTTTTAAACAGAGGGTTGCTGCTCTAAAACTGCGGGAAGCCAGAATCAAAGCTGCACCGGCAAGAGGCGGTCCCATTGGCCCTGCTGCTGCGACCATTGCCGGGCCAATTGGCCCCAATGCCGACCGGATACCATAAGTTGCGACACCGGAACCATTGCTAAAAATCTGCAACTTCTGAAACTGTCCCCCTAATAGGAGTGCCATTAAGCCGTGACCCATTTCATGAAACCAAGTTGCCAAGATTGTAAATGGGTATAAGATATAATCCCCTCCTGGTATTTGCCACAATAAAGCTGTTGCGATCGCTGCTGCAATTAACCAGGTTAGCCCCATACGTTCAACAACTGGCGGGGCTTCTTTGGTGAGCAAGGGTTTAAAATTTTTGCTTGGTTCCCTCATAGGTCACTCGATTTTGGATTTTAGATTTTAGATTTTAGATTTTCCGGAAAATTCAAAATCTAAAACTGACAGTGTATTTTCTCTATCCTAGTGTAATTATTAAGGTAGTGGGGTTGCTGGGCAATGCAACAATTCGCACATCAAAGCGACGGCTGTAAACTATGGCGCTATCAAGAACAACATAGTTATCCGTCGCTTGTCTGATGCGGTTCATTTGTTTATCCTCCTTCAATGATGCCGGAGGATGGGCAGAAAATGCCTAGACTGATGTCACAATTGATCGACAATCAGTTAAGCAAGTTGAAACAGGAATGTCATTAAGTCGCCTTTACCCAAGCTGATGCGATCGCCTGGTCGCAAGCGGTGACGATTCCCCGGTAAGAGTGGCAAATTATTAATGTAGGTGCCATTGGAACTTCCCACATCCTCTACATAGTGAGCGTCTCCCTCGACGCGAATATCTGCATGAATCCGCGAGACAATTTCTGAATTGGGAAATCCTGAAACATCTATATCTGGGGGAATCCGGTCATTGAGCTTGCCGATATGAATCACAGAGAGATTTTGGGGCAATTCAATTAACCGATCACTTTGAACGTGGATTAACCGCGCTGTAACCTGCTGCAATTGCGTTCTGGCAGCAGTTGCAGTTGGTGCTGCTGCTGGCGGGGGTAGTTCGGCTTCAGAGGCTGGCGTTGGTTCCAAAGGTGGTGGAGTCGGAATACTTTGTCCAGAAACTACGGGTTGAGCTACAACGGTTGGCGGTGGTTCTGGGAGGCTGCTTTCTGTAACAGATACCTGTGGCGGAGCTACTGGGGTAACTGCCACCTCTGTTGGTGGTAAAGATGAGCCAGAGGGATGGGGATTAGTAGAACCGCTTATTCCCAAAGCATCTGGTTGTAAAAGTTCTAACAGTGGATCGGGTGGATCTAACGGCGGAACTTCCACAGGAATATTGGGAGTAACTGTTGCAGCTACCGCAGTATGAACATGTGGAACTCCTGCGGAGTGAAGGTTATAGCCACACTGACCGCAGAATGCAGCATCTGCCTGCACAGTTGCCCCACAGCTGGGACAGTTAGTAGTCGCGGGTAAGGGTGTATAGCAGGCTTCACACTGGACAGCGCCGTCAGGGTTAGGATGATTGCAATTAGGGCAGACGATCATCGATATTTAGCCTTTGTTCAAGATCATCATAAATATAGGTAGGACTGGCAAGCAGAGAGCGGCCCTAGCTTTAGATTCTAGCAATTACTGCTGATGGAACAATGAATTGGACACTCTGACGCGAGGAAAGGAGCATACTTCGACTTCCTTCGACTCCGGCTCCATGTCCGCAAGCCGAGATGCTCAGGACAGGTCGCTCAGTAACCAGCAAAGCAGAGGGGAAGTTACAGTAAGTCTTTCTGCCCCTTTGCACTGCCTCTTGTGCCCAATGCCCCATTGTTCAATGTTGGAGTTCCAAACCTGCTGCCGCATCCAGCAGCCACCAAAGTTCACCTTGGGGCTGAATTAAGCGGGATGGGTAAGTGAAGTCATCCGCTACAGGTGCAAAGACTTGCGCTAAAGCTGGTCGTTTATTAGCACCAGCAACCAGAAAAATCACGCTGTGAGCAGAGTTGATAAAGGGGTATGTGAAACTTATCCTGAGGTTTCCGTTTTTGTTACCCACAGTCAGCAGGCGATCGCGTACTTTGAGAGCCTCTGTATGGGGAAACAAAGATGCGGTATGTGCATCATCACCCATTCCTAGTAATACTACATCCAATGAGGGAAACTCGACCCCAGAAGAATTGAAAAATTCTTTGAGTTGTTGTTCATACTTAGCAGCAGCCAGTTCTGGATTGGCTTCTAAAGTTGGTACAGGATGAATGTTAGCCGCTGGGATGTCAACACGATCTAGCCACGCACGACGCGTCATCAGTTCATTGCTATCGGGGTGATCTGGTGGTACGTAACGCTCATCCCCCCAGAATATATGAATTTTATCCCAAGGCAGTTTTTGATTAGCGATCGCTTCGTATAACGGTTTAGGTGTATTACCGCCAGATAAGGCGATGGTAAACTGCCCCCGCTGCTCAATGGCAGTTTCTAACTTGGACAGAATTAATTCTAGCGCTCGTGCAACCAGTGCTGGCTGATCCGGTAGAACTTCAACGGTTTTGTTCATGGCTTCATCATATTGCTGGCTTCCAGCAATACAATACCGAACTTATTACAGTCCTCCTTTTGAAATTTTGAAACATTTAACATCGTGGATTAAGTAGGCTGGAAAAATATAGACGCTCATTATCATTTTTAACGGTGAGTTGTCAGTAGTCAGTCGTACTAACTACTAACTACTTTCATGATTATTTTATTTACACCCAGTTACTTGATACTTGGTTGAGTAACGCCATAGAGGATACATTGATTAATTCTTATTAAAAATTAATAAAACTAATTAATTAGAAACAATGCTTCCCAGTCAGCGATCGCTTCGCGTTGGGCGATTAACAATTGCTGAATTCCTTTTTGAGCGACATCTAGGAGTTGATCCAGCTGAGTACGGCTAAAGCTGCCTTCTTCGGCTGTTCCCTGGACTTCAATAATTCCCAGGTGTTGATTCATCACCACGTTAAAATCTACTGTTGCAGCCACATCTTCAATATAATTTAGATCTAAAAATGGCTCTTTCTCCAGTAATCCTACGGAAACTGCTGCTACCTGTCCACACAGAGGCGATCGCTCCAACCCGCCCTCCTGCAACAATTTAGAAATCGCATGAGCCAACGCGACAAAAGAGCCTGTAATCGCTGTTGTCCGAGTTCCAGCGTCTGCTTGCAAGACATCGGCATCTACAGTCAGCGTGCGTTCTCCCAGAGCCTCAAAATCCACTGCTGCGCGTAAGCTACGCCCAATTAGACGTTGAATTTCTTGCGTCCGTCCAGATAATTTCAATAATTCCCTTTCTTGCCGTTTTTGAGTAGCAGATGGTAACATCCGATACTCAGCAGTTAACCAGCCTTTACCAGTTCCTTCGAGAAACTTCGGAACTCCTTTAGTAACGCTAACGGTACAAAGTACCTGAGTGTCACCACATCTGGTGAGAACAGAACCGGGAGCAAAGCGGGTGAAACTGGGGTAAAAGCTGATCGGACGTAGTTCGTAGGGAAGACGGCCGTCTGGACGCTGCCAAGCCATTAGAGTTGCCTCAAGTTTTACAATACTGCCTTAAGGTTACCTTAGTGTTGTAAATCATCATTTTAGGGGCATTGGGCATTGGGAAAGAGGAGGTAGAAGTTTTTGAATTTTGTTAGCGCAGCGTAAAGCCTTCTCTACGAGAGGCTACGCCAACGGCATGGCAACTCTTGGAGAGGCTGCGCCAACGCTTAGAGCGAGTCTGCAAGCGTCATTTTGAATTGATTTGTTTCCCCTGCTTCTTTTCTAAGGAACTGAAAGCAGAGTCAAAATATTTTGCTGCACCATATCTGGTGACTGGTCGCCGTTGATGGTCAATAGGCGGCGACGACGGTCGTAATATTCTAGGATAGGAATGGTGCGATCGTAGAATAATTCTATACGGCGTTGCACAATTTCCGGTTGGTCATCTGGTAGTGATCGCCCCAAGGATCGGCTAACCATGACTGCTTCTGAGACTTGAAGATAAATTGCCCAATCTAGCTTTTGTCCTGAATTATCCAATAAAAAATCTAATTCTTTAGCTTGGAAGGCAGTACGGGGATAGCCTTCTAACACCCAAGCACAGTCAATATCTGGTTGTCTGAGGCGAATTTGGATCAATTCAATAATCATTTCGTCTGGAACTAACTCCCCTTTTTCCATGTAGGGCCGTGCGTGGTAACCTAATTCACTCAAGCTAGCGTAAACCGGAAGAGAAGTCCGGGGATCGGCATGTGACCATCGAAGTTCCGGGATATGTTGATCGCCAGATATTGCTTCCCGTAAAATCTCTCCTGTAGAAATCAGAGGAATATCAAAGTATCTGCAAAGCCTTTGTCCTTGAGTGCTTTTCCCCGATCCTGAACCTCCCACAATCACCAATCTCACAACAATTAACTCCTCATCCTGTCAAATTCACTACTTGTTAAGTCTGTTTTGCCCAAACAACCGGGAAATCTAACATTTAGCGATTTTCAGCCGTTATGCCCAGCTTTTTTAAATAAATGGAACTCTAACTCATGTGTTTTCATTTTTACAACTACTTTCAGAGAAAAAAACCAAAATAACTCTTGACTTCAGCACAAATGTAGTGTTTGACTAAGAATGCAATTTGCCAAATCCACCACACGTGTGAAAAACAGATTGATTATACAGGCAGATTTGTAATAATTACTGTCAACAAGAGGACTTTTGGGACAAGAGTCCTCTTGAGACTCATTGGATAGGGGGACTTTGGGGTTACCCCATAGACAAATCTATTTGGTCTGAAAAGTTGGACGCCTTATACCTCATTGCAAGTAATCTCGGAAGAAATTTTTCTTTTTTTGCATAAATGAATTTACTCTTCTTGAAAAGAAAGTAGACAAGGGGTTTTTTCTTTTTTCCCCAAGTCCCTAAATCTGCCCTCCCAAGAGTCCTCTTCGGTCAGCAGAAAGCCTCAAATTATTGTATCTTTTTGAACTTAACCCTATGGTTGCCCAGCTAGAAACAAGTATCAATTCAACCCTTCCCTTACTATATCCAGTTGAAGGACTAGTGCAAGTTTTCACTAGCTCCCATCGCAACTTTTTTACGAGCGTTATGGCTCAATCACTGAGAATAGCTGGACAAGGAACGCCAGTATTAATAGTGCAGTTCCTCAAAGGAGGTATTCGTCAAGGACATGATCGACCCATACAATTAGGGCAAAATTTAGATTGGATTCGCTGTGATTTGCCTCGTTGTATCGATACACCACATTTAGAAGATACGGAAAACCAAGCCTTACAAAAGCTGTGGCAGTATACACAGCAGGTAGTGTCTGAGAGTAAGTATTCTCTTGTTGTCTTAGATGAGTTAAGTTTAGCGATTAACTTTGGTTTAATTCCTGAAACCGAAGTTTTAGGGTTTCTGGCAAAACGTCCTCCCCACGTCGATATCATTCTCACAGGGCCAGAGATGCCCAAATCCCTTTTAGATATAGCAGATCAAATTACAGAGATCCGCCGGAGTTATCGACCCTAAACAAAATACTCAGTTCACGATATTCTAGTAATTCAGTTTGGATTAGCTGTGAACTTGTGATTAAAAACGATATCTGGATTACTGAAAAGGCTCAACAGGGTCTAATTTCGCCCTTTGAGCCAAGTTTAATCCGAAAAGTACAAAAAGATGAGTCTGTAGCAGTTCAACCTGTAATTAGCTACGGTTTGTCTTCTTATGGCTACGATATACGCCTTTCCTCGGCTGAGTTCCGCATTTTTCGCCACATTCCCGGAACTGTAGTTGATCCCAAAAACTTTAATCCCCAGAATTTAGAACCAACAGCACTGCACACAGATGCCAATGGCAGTTATTTTATTTTACCTGCTCATTCCTATGGACTTGGGGTTGCTTTAGAAAAACTAGAGGTTCCTGAGAATATTACTGTAATTTGTATAGGTAAATCTACATATGCAAGGTGTGGAATCATTGCAAATCTGACACCTGCTGAAGCTGCATGGCGGGGTCATCTAACTTTAGAATTTTCCAATTCTTCCAGCGCAGACTGTCGCATCTACGCTAATGAAGGTGTGGTGCAATTATTATTTTTAGAAGGCGAACCCTGCGCTATTAGTTACGAAGCTCGTCAAGGTAAATATCAGGATCAGCTAGAAATTGTTACTTTAGCTCGCATGTAGTAATTATGCCTAATACAGATTGAATTTACTTTGAAATCAAATGGGTTTTTAGCGGCTTGTCTTGTTCATAAACTAGACTTTGACTCATTGACAAAACAACTTCTGCTTTTTGCAACTCTGCTCCCAAATACATTGCATGTTCTACTTCTAAACCTGGACAATCCGCTGCTATTTGCCGATAGAGTTGACTTGCAGATTTAGCTGAATAACAATTAACTACTTCTCCAGATCCAGGTGTTGTGTGTTCTACTAAAATTATGCCATCCTGTACAGTAATCATAAAGTTACCTGATGGATCAGTGTAATCCTTTTGCTTAAAAATTTTGGGGTACTGATGTTGAATCAGCTTATCAGCATTTTCAAAACAGTCATCATAAATATGGGCACTCTGGCTAATAGTAATTAATGGTCCCATTTTCAGATGATGCGTTGATTGTTTAGTCACTTCGTCCCAGAGATGTTTTTGCAAAGCTCTTAACCCCATAGCATTAGCAGGCCATGCTGAAAACATATCATTACTGCGGAAAGTTGCTGTTAAAGATAGTTCCTGATCAACCACTCGTATCCAAATGTGATTAAGACAAGGTGGACTATCGTTTAAGAGAAGGTCATTACGTACATCCCACAGAGACATCACTACCCTAGCTGAATCAATATTTTTGACAAGTTTTTTAATTACTTCTTTAATTTGATCAATTTTATAAAACCCTGAACGGAGAAGTTGACCATATGTATACTTTACTCCTTCTTCACTGTGAGAAATATCATCTAAAATGTTTGAAGTATAAGGATCAATAAAAGAGCGATCAAATGGTAAATAATTAGGTTCTGGAAAATAGAAGTCATTAGGCTCATCTGTGACAATTGCCATTAAGTCAATCAGTTCTTGCCATTGCCCATCATGAAGCGTAGGGCGAATCGTGCCTGTTGTTTTAATGCGGTGGATAATTTTTACCCAAGTTTCAGCTATGGTCTTGCCTTCAATTCGGTGTCCGTAGCGTGGACCAGGTAAAACAGTTGATTCAACGGTTGACATATTAAACCTTAACGGCAAACTCCACGGTTCAATCACGTCTCGTTCAGCATAGGACTTAACTTGATTAATTGCATCAGTAATTAATTTGGCTTCTTTCCAATCTACGGACTGTCGTAATTTTTCCAGGGCATTAATATCAATATCAATATCAATATAACTAAGAATAGTAGACCGAATTATCCAGCAACGCCGTCCAGTGTCACTCCTTCCTTCTTCAAAACCATTGCAAAAAAAGTCCAGCAGGCACTGACATCCGCCTGCGTTCTTGTCTTCCTTCGTAGCGTTGAGAACAACTAAATAGCGAACGTGGGGATTCAACAGCAAATTGCGAATTAGTAAGTTTATCCCTCTTGTCGGTGAGTATAGTTGCCCAATTACAGCATACTCTTTGGGTTGCAGGTGTTTAGCGATCGCCTGCTTCACTGTCCACCCTGTAATCACTGCTGTTTGCCCATGTCCATAGATTAGCTGGTTGGGCTTGTGCTGTGCTTGGTAATGAAATTGGGTTACTTGACCCGTTCCTGTCATCGTTGGTTAAAAGTAAAACCTAACTAGTTTAACATCCAATCACAATTAATACTAATTTGGAAAGTTGATTCTTGAGATTGACCTGAGATGCAAGAGACACTACAAGCGATCTGTTTACCAGTTAGTTGAATTTCTGATAAATGTTATGAGCGCTCTTTTCCTTCCTACAGCTAGGGTTATGCCTCCCACAGATACTTCCTCTAGAACCCGATCACTATTTTTAGTT
This sequence comes from Nostoc sp., assembly GCF_036917195.1. Classification (GTDB taxonomy): domain Bacteria; phylum Cyanobacteriota; class Cyanobacteriia; order Cyanobacteriales; family Nostocaceae; genus Nostoc. The sequence continues at coordinate 25,450 of NZ_JBALDG010000031.1, read as the reverse complement.
TACAAATATTAATATCTCTGTTACAGTTATTTACATAAAGAGAAGACAGGGAAAAATCCATGCGTACAAACACTGCTATAATTGACGACCAAGGCAAACTGAACAACTTTGCGATCGAACCAAGGATTTATATAGATGATCAAGGCGATCGCACAGGTTTCACTCCTTTTGCAGAACTGCTCAACGGTCGTTTAGCAATGATTGGTTTTGTCTCTCTGATAGCATTAGAAGTATTCACAGGACACGGTATCGTTAGTGTTTTGACAAGTCTGTAAAAACTGATTCCTGTAACATAACTCTCAACATAAATTAAGAGACGGTAAATTTACCGTCTCTTAATTTATGGAAAACTTAGTGGTAAAGTAAAATATACTGATAGCAAAAGCCGTTAGTTATCAGCATAAAGTTATCAGGTAAATTATGGCTTTAACTGCTTCAACTATGTTGCCGCTAGGCACAAAAGCACCAGATTTTGATCTACCGGAAGTAGTATCTGGAAAGGCAACTTCACTTTCCACCTTTGCAGACAAAAAAGTGCTGTTGGTAATGTTTATTTGTCGGCATTGCCCATTTGTAAAGCACGTCCAACAAGAATTAGCGCAGTTAGGAAAAGATTATTTTACAGGTAATTTAGCGATCGTTGCCATCAGTGCTAATGATGCAAAGAATTACCCAGATGATGCGCCAGAGTCGTTACAAGCATTTGTTACAGAACAAGGGTTTAATTTTACCTTCTGCTACGACGAGAGTCAGGAAACGGCAAAAGCTTACACAGCAGCTTGCACACCAGATTTTTTTGTATTTGATGACCAACGCCAACTTGTTTATCGGGGGCAATTAGACGATAGCCGTCCGAGTAATGGTAAACCTGTAACAGGCGCAGATTTACGCGCAGCCATTGAAGCAGCGCTGGCGGGTAAACCTGTGACAAGCGAGCAAAAGCCGAGTGTTGGTTGCAATATTAAATGGAAACCTGGAAACCAACCCAGTTATTTTGGTTGAAAGGAACTAGTACCGTAAGGCGGAAGTCAAAAGGAGCCAGTGCGTTGGGGAGCCAGCCCGGTCTTCTCCCAAAGGGAGAGGCTAGCGCCAAGGGGGTTTCCCCCATGAGCGACTGGCGTCCGGCTCTGCCGACTTGTTCGCTCTTAGCGTTCCCGCAGGGTAGCAACTGGCGTTCAAAAGTCAAAAGTTAAAATGAATACAGCGTAAGCGTTTCGTTGATTTGGAATGGGTGGCTTATTTATGCCGTACTGTATTAGGTATTGGGTATTGGGTACTGGAAAATGTTTTTAGTCCCCAATCCCCAGTCCCCCTAACTATCAATGTTTAATTTCCAAATTAAGTATGTAGCATCCTAGTTGGACTTTTTCTGCCCACAATTCATATTCCAGACGCAAATGTTCTGGCAAAGGATGTCCGTTGAGAGTTAAGCTACTAGTAAAATTTCGTAAACGAATCGGATTGTTAGGTTGGAATGACTCAGTTGGCAACCAATAGCGACTAATGCCATAAACGCCCTGTTCCCAAAAGTGACGGTAACTCACTTGAGCGTTACCTTGCATAGTCATGATCACCCGGTAAGGGGAAATCTCCAGCCACAAAATTCTGGGACTGTTAGGGGCATAAGCTTTGCTCTTACTTTGGGTAAGTGTGTCCTCTGGACTTACGACACTCTCTACTTCGCAGCTAATTAGGGGCGGTGCAGTTAACAGCAAATGGAATCTGTTAGTATCCTTTTGATACAATGTTGCGGCAGTTTCCACAACAGACCAGATTGGTAGGTCAGTGGAAATAAGTGATAAGCACACGGGCTTGCGGTGATGGGTGAGCATGGGAGCGATAAGGGCTAAAAGCTATTGAACAAAGTAAAATGAACACTCTAACTGTCTAATAGGTCACGGGTAAGAAACTAAATAGTAAAACAGGCTTAATATTAATGAATCAGCTGATTTGTCAAGCTACAAAAATTTGGATAAAAACAGGTAGAATGTCAGCTTAGATAGCAAAAACGGTATTTTTCTAGAAAAAGCTAATTCGTAAGTAAAGCTTGTAAATATTCTAAGGCTATAGCCTCAAAACAGTGGGAGTCGTTTTAGATGCTAAGAAACCTTATTGAGAGAGACTTGCCGTAGATTGAAGTAAGTTTCAATACAGCAAAAAGCGATAGGACACTAGGCAGGAAGTCACTAGCAGCGACAAATAAAGTCACTGATAAACTTCCGGTGTATTCAAAAGCCAGTGTATCCTAATGTCGGCTTCTGTTATAACCGTAGAAGCTCACAAGACCTTTCTCACAAGTTAATTATTCAGCAGCCATTTTATTGGGCTATCTTTACAGGCTGGCATCTGGGGAGCATCCCAATGCAAGCAAATTTACTAAAATCGTTAAAAGTCAATTGCAAATGAAGCATACTCCAACTCTACAAGACGCTCTTGGGTTCGTGCAGCGTTGCGAAGAAAAGAATCGTAAAGTGTGTGTAATATAACCCGTGAGCAGTAAAAAAACTAGAGCTAAATTTTCTTCCAAGAAACTGATACACAAAGGAATGGGAGCCAAAATTGAAACACTCATGTTCTCTGTACTCAATACTGCTTAAAGCTTAACCGAACCGATTGACCCAATACCTTTTTGTTTAATGTTAAGAAATATTTCCTTAATAGCATCTATGACTGGTGACATGGATCACAAAGGAGAAAACGCGTTACATTTATTTACGATATCTTCAGTAGACCTTTATATATCTAACTCTGTTTCATCACTTTAGAAAACGAAAAATCAGATGCCATTTTTAATACAAGACAAGAAATGGGTTTGAGTTTTTATTTTTTAATACAATGCACAAAATTGTGGCTTTTTGACAAAAGCCACTTGTATGAAGGATTCTAAATTATTCTCTCGCAATAGTGATGATAGAGCGCTAAACCTATCTAAAAGGAAATTGCATGTGGATCGTCAAAATTGCTTTACGTCTTCCATATACATTCGCGATCGCTGCCTTGATGATTGTGATCTTGGGTGTAGTAACAATATTTGGCACAGCGGTTGACATTTTTCCCGCAATCAACATTCCGGTTGTCAGTATAGTTTGGACTTATACTGGTACTACATCTGAGGAAATGGCACAGCGAATCGTGACAATTAGCGAACGCGCCATGACAACAACCGTTGGTGACATCGAACACATTGAGTCTCAATCTTTAAGTGGTGTTAGTGTCGTCAAGGTTTTCTTCCAACCGAGCGTCAATATAGCCTCAGCCGTCGCTCAAATCACCTCTGTCAGCCAAACAATTCTCCGTCCTTTGCCACCCGGAATCACGCCGCCATTCATCATTCAATACAACGCTTCTAGCGTGCCGATTATCCAGATGAGTGTCAGCAGCAAAAACTTGCCGGAACAAGCGCTCAACGACTATGCTACCAACTTTGTCCGCACCCAGTTAGCAACAGTACAAGGGGCGAGTGTACCTTTGCCCTATGGTGGTAAACCTCGGCAAATTATGGTTGATATCGATCCCCAAGCGATGTTGGCTAAAGGTGTTTCTGCCCAGGATGTGACTAATGCTGTCAGTGTTCAAAATCTAGTCTTGCCCGCAGGCAATATGAAGATAGGCGCTCGCGACTTCGCCGTACAAATCAATAATAGTCCAGATGTAGTGACAGCCCTCAACGACTTGCCGATTAAGCAAGTTAATGGTAACGTGACTTACATTCGCGATGTCGCCCAGGTACGAGATGGCTTTGCTGTGCAAGCGAACATAGTACGTGAGAATGGCAGACGTTCAAGCTTACTCAGTATCCTTAAGAGTGGCAATGCCTCGACTATTGATGTGATTGATCGGGTAAAAAAAGCTTTGCCTCGCATCCAATCCACCTTGCCCCCAGGACTGAATTTAGCATTTTTGTTTGATCAATCTATATTTGTTAAAGCTTCGATTCAAGGCGTTCTCAAAGAAGGATTGATTGCCGGGTGTCTCACCGCGCTGATGATTTTGATTTTCCTCGGAAGTTGGCGCAGTACTGTGATCGTAGCCGTATCGATTCCCCTCTCGATGCTGGTTTCGATTATTGTGATGAGTCGTTTGGGACAAACTTTCAATATTATGACTTTGGGTGGTTTGTCCTTAGCTGTCGGTATTCTCGTAGATGATGCCACAGTCGAAATTGAAAATATCCACCGAAATCTTGGACAAGGCAAACCAATCAAGCGAGCAATCTTGGATGGAGCGCAGCAAATCGCAACTCCAGCACTTGTAGCAACATTATGTATTTGTATTGTCTTTGTGCCGGTTGTGTTTTTGAGTGGAGTGGCAAAATACTTGTTTGTCCCGCTAGCGATGGCGGTAGTATTTGCCATGCTTGCTTCCTATGTGCTATCTCGGACTGTAGTACCGACGATGGCAAGTTATCTCCTACCGCATGAAGCGGACTTGCATAGAGAAAGTGAGGATCATAATGGTCATGGCGATCGCCATCATATAGATTCGCCAGTTCAAAACAATAATGGTCGCGACAACCACCATACTGATTCGCCAGTCCAAAACAATAATGGTCATGGCGATCGCCATCATATAGATTCGCCAGTCCAAAACAATAATGGTCGCGACAACCATCATACCCATTCACCAGTTGAAATCCATGATAGTCGCGGCAACCACCACACCCATTCGCCAGTCCAAAACAATAATGGTCACGACAACCACCATCAAAGGTCAGAAGCAACAACGAAAACTGCCGAACCTGTTAAGAAAGATTGGATATGGCGGCTACACGAAAAGTTTAACCGACAATTTGAGAAATTTCGCAGTTGGTACTACAATGTCCTCACCTCAGCATTAAATCACCGCCGCATAGTCTTTGTGCTGTTTGGTGCTTTTATAGTAAGTGCAGGAGTTTTGTTGCCGTTCGTCGGTCAAGACTTTTTCCCTGAAGTCGATGGTGGTCAGTTTAGCTTACATGTTCGAGCCTTACCTGGTACTCGTTTGGAAGAGACAGAAAGAATTGTCAGCCAAGTCGAAGGCGTTATCCGCCAGACTGTACCGAAAGAAAATCTCTCGAAGATTCTGGATAACATCGGCTTACCCAACAGTGGCATTAACCTTACCTATGGCTACAACGGTGCTACAATTGGACCGGCTGATGCTGATATTCTTGTGTCCCTTAAAGAATCTGGTTCAACTTTTTCTTATGTCAAGCAACTCCGCCAGAAATTGAAAGCGACATTTCCTAATTACACCTTCTTTTTTGAGCCGGCTGATATTGTTACTCAAATTTTGAATTTCGGTTTGCCTGCTGCTGTTGACGTGCAAGTATCTGGCCCTCTGCAAAACTCAAAGGCCAACTTTGAAATTGCCAAACAAATTGAAGCCCGGATGACGCTCATTCCTGGTGCTGTAGATGTACACATGCAGCAAGTTGTCGATGCGCCAGAGTTACGTCTTAATGTAGATCGCACTGAGGCTCAACAACTGGGTATGACTCAGCGTGATGTTGCCAATAGCGTTCTCACTTCTTTAAGTTCAAGCGGTCAAGCCGCAATCAATCAATGGCTCGATCCCAAAAAAGGTGTAAGTTACACCCTTGCTGTACAAGTTCCCCAGTACAAAATTGACTCTATTGACAGCCTGAAAAATACGCCAGTTAGTAACGGTCAAACTGCACCCCAACTTTTAGGAAATTTGGCTAGTGTCAAACGCGACACAGTGATGCAAGTTGTGAATCACTACAATATTCAACCAGTTTTCGATATCTACGCTAACTCCTACGATCGCGATCTAGGGGGAGTTGCCCGCGATGTGGATCGAATCATCGCTGATTATAAGAAAAAATTGCCTCACGGTAGTCAGATTAATGTCCGCGGGCAAGTGCAAACGATGAACTCATCGTTTTTGGGACTTGGTTTTGGACTTGTGTTTGCAATTGTGCTGGTTTACTGCTTAATGGTAGTGAACTTCCAATCTTGGCTTGATCCCCTGATTATTATGATGGCATTGCCGAGTGCTTTAGCTGGTATTGTCTGGATGCTGTTTGTCACCCGCACCACTTTTAGCGTTCCTTCATTAATGGGTGCAATTATGAGTATAGGTGTGGCGACATCAAACAGTATTCTAATGATCACTTTTGCTAATGACCAGCGTCAAGAAGGTCAAAATGCCTATAAAGCAGCGCAAGCGGCGGGTCACACGCGGTTGCGTCCTGTGTTGATGACTGCCTTAGCCATGCTCATTGGTATGGTGCCAATGTCTCTCGGTCTTGGTGAAGGTGGTGAGCAGAATGCGCCTTTGGGTCGCGCTGTAATTGGCGGCTTGTCAGCTGCAACAATTGCTACACTCATCTTTGTACCTGTTGTATACAGTATGTTACGGCGTAAACAACCTCGTCCTATTGATGAGAATGATGAGGATTTAAATTTCTCAGATCCACAGACCGCATACTCCTTGTCATCATCCCAAGGCAAGGAATAAGCAATTTCATTGTCCAAAATTGCTAAAGCCAATGATGGTAATGACTCTAGCTGCTGAATTTCTGCAAATTAGATAATATGGGACAGCTTACCTATGGATTCTCAGCCTCCATCTCCTGATTTAGAACAACAAACGACTTCTAGAAAACAAAGGCGCGGCATCGGTCGAATTGGTTGGACTGTAATTGGTGCTGTTTTTTTTGCTAGCCTACTAGCCATAGGTATTCTACCCAGGTTAAGCCAAAGGTCAGAATTAAAAGCAGCAGTCAAGGAAGCAAGCACTGTACCCTCAGTCAACGTTATTACTCCCCGTCGCGCTGCTGCTACTACCAATTTGGAACTACCTGGCAGTGTCGTAGCTCTTAACCAAACGACCATCTACGCTCGCAGTACTGGGTATTTGCGGCGGTGGTACGCAGATATTGGCGATCGCGTGCAAGCTGGTCAGTTGTTGGCAGAGATTGATTCACCAGACATAGATCAGCAAGTTTTGCAAGCGAAGGCAGAGTTAGCACAAGCACAAGCTAGCGTCCTTCAAAGTCGTGCTAGTTTAGCTAAAGGTGTTTCTGATTTGAAGCAAGCCCAGGCTAATCTATTGATCGCACGTCAGAGTTGGCAGCGCTGGAGTGTTCTTGTCAAGCAAGGTGCAGTGCCTCAACAAGATGCAGATACAAGGTATGCCACATATCAGGCGAATCTTGCCAACGTTGAGGCAGCAAAAAATACTGTCAATTCTGACTCTGCTAACGTCAAAGCAGCACAAGCTAACGCCTACGCCATTCGAGCAAACTTCCAGCGTAATATCGTATTGCAGTCTTACAAGAAAGTCACTGCTCCTTTCGCAGGAGTAATTACCGCACGTAATGTGAATACAGGTGTTTTGATTTCAGCAGGTAGTGGCAACAGCAATACTAGTAGTAACACCAATACCAGCAACACCAACACTAGCAATACCAGCCTTTATACCATTGCTGCTTATGACAAGCTAAATGTGAATGTGAATGTTCCACAGAGTTTATCACCGTCACTTCAGACTGGTCAAACAGCACAAATTACAGTCACAGAGTTACCACAACGAGCGTTTACGGGTAAAGTAGTGCGCACTAGCAACGCTATAGATCCAAATACTCGCACTTTGCTGACACAATTAGAAGTGGACAATTACAACGCGACGCTGCGACCTGGGATGTATGCCACTGTTAAATTTGCCATTAACCGTACTAATACTCCCTTTGTTGTGCCAGATAGTGCCTTAGTCGTTAACGCCGGAGGTACGCAGGTAGCAACTCTAACCAAAGACCAAACAGTGCATTATCAAAAAGTTGTCGTTGGGCGAGATTATGGTACTGAAGTAGAAATTACATCCGGTCTGACAGGAAATGAATCGCTGATTGCCACTCCTACGGTTGATGAGACAGAGGGTTTGCGCGTGCAGCCAGTTGCACAAAAAAAGTAGACTCAATGTTGTCAATTTACAGCGCTTTTCATCTAAGTGGGGTACATTAACCTACCCTCCCCCATACCTTGGGGAAGGGAGGGGTGTACTCCATTAACTTTTAATTTGCTGCTTGCCAAAGGCATCGCTTCTTCAATTGCCCCTCTGTCCCCTGACTTCTTGTACTAAAAGCTAAAAGTAGTACAAACTACACCTGCAACCGCTGTATCATTGGCGCTAATTTCTTCAGGGTTGAGAAGAAAAATATATACCAATAGAGTTAGAGCTGTCAATACTAAAAATGAAACGATGACACGACAAGCGAACAAAATAGTTAAAGGTCAGCAGTGTTAATCAAGCAAATATTTTATCCCGGTTATGGGGTGCATCAAAATCAATCAGCGGGCCTTTTGGCACAATGCGGGTTGGGTTAACCTGGGGATGGCTCTTATAATAATGTCGTTTGATGTGATCAAGGTTGCAAGTCTCTTTGACTCCCGGCAGTTGGTAAAGTTCTTTGAGATAATTCCACAGATTCGGATAATCTACAATCCTGCGTAAGTTGCATTTGAAATGCACATAATAAACTACATCGAAACGAAACAGAGTAGTGAACATACACCAGTCCGCCTCAGTAATTTCGTTTCCGCAAAGATAGCGTTGATTTCCCAATATTTTTTCCCAGTAGTCGAGAGCCGTGAATAATTCCGTTACCGCTTCATCATAAGCCGATTGAGTGGTAGCAAATCCCGCCCGGTAGACACCGTTATTTATTGGTTGATAAATTATATCAATCGTCTCGTCAATTACTTTTTGTAAATGTTCTGGATAAAAGTTAATATTTAGTTTAGCGAAAGCATTGAATTCTGTATCAAACATGCGGATGATTTCACGGGATTCATTATTGACAATTATCCGATTTTGAATATCCCATAAAACTGGAACTGTCACCCGGCCGCTATAGTTAGGGTCAGCCTTCAGATAAAGTTGCCAAAGATATTGAGTACCGTTGACTGTATCAGGAATGCACCCTGGTTCATCACCAAATTCCCAGCTATTTTGATTAATTTCTGCTGCAACAACCGATAACCCAATGACATCTTGCAGTCCTTTCAATTGGCGGATAATGGCGGTGCGACACGCCCAAGGGCAAGCCCAAGAAATATACAGATGATAGCGTCCCGCTTCAGCTTTCAAACCACTAGAACCATCAGATGTAATGTGGTTACGGAAAGTTGTTGATGGACGGATAAATTTACCTTCTGAGTCTTCTTGATCTCTTTGAGATACCCACTGACCATTCTTAAGAATTCCCAAACCCATAATTATCTCCTTAGTACAGTTTTGCGTAAAGGCGTAATGTTTTAAACGCAGAGGGACGCAAAGTAAACGCAAAGTGACACAGAGTTTTGCCTAATTTATTTCGCTACAAATTAATGCAATGTTGTACTTAGTTATTAATCAAGAGTAAAGAATTTAAAACTCTGGACTTTTGACTTTTGACCGAATTTTAGATTTGAAATTTTGGAAAATGGAATTTTTGGCGGAGCCTCTCGTAGAGAAGATTCTTGCGTTCCATTATTCAATGCATGTTTGAGAACAAGCGAATTAGAACGCGAGAATAATTATATTATCCAAAATCCAAAATTAATTGACTTTTAAAGTGACTTAATTGCTGGGGTCAATCTAAAATCTAAAATCGTTCGACTGAGCGACTTACCTTGAGCGTACCCCTGCGGGGAAGCTACGCGCAGCGTCTCCAAGAGTTGCCGAAAGGAGCCGAAGTCCAAAATCCAAAATTGCTTGACTATTGAGCGTTGAGGATTTTTGGCACTTTGAAAAATTCGCCTTCTTGTTCAGGCGCACTGTTGAGAATACTTTCCCGATCTGGATAGGGTTGCAATTCATCCTCTCGTGTAATGTTGCTGACATCAATTGCCCGTGTTGTTGGGGGCACATTACTAACATCAAGTTCATTCAACTGTTCAATATAATCCAAAATATTTCCTAACTGGGTAGTGAATTGTTTCTCTTCTTCTGGAGTCAATTCTAAACGAGCAAGATTAGCTACTTTATGAACTTGTTCTTGGTCAATCATATTTTTATAGTTAGGAGTTAGGAGAGACGCGATTAATCGCGTCTGTACAGGAGTTAGGAATGAATGATTCATAATTCCTAACTCATTACTTTTAGAAGAATACGTCCATTTGCGATCGCTTAGTGGTTTTCAGCCAGTTTTGGGCTTCGATGTAGTTATTGGGAGCCATGCGAATAGCTCGAATCCAATAGTCTGCTGCTTGGTCAAACAGTGCTTCGCCAGCCTCGTTATCTCCAGCTTCTTTCTCCCTTTCACCTTGGTAGTGATAAATCACGGCGATGTTATTCAAGGCTTGGGGCATACGTGGGTTTAACTCAATTGCCTGGTGATACAGTTCTAAAGCTTTTTTGTGGTCGCCGTTGCTGGCATAGATTAGCCCCATATTGTAAAGAATATAGCCGCGATCGTTGGTATCTTCCTCTAGTGTTAGAGCTTCTTCATAGTATTCTAATGCTTCAGCATATTCCCCTTCTGCTTGGGCTGACATACCATCTCGATAATAAACAAACGCTTCTTTAGCTTTTTTGTTGGTTGGCAGGATTTTCAGGATGATATCCGCCATTACTGTAAAGGATTTGTCAACAAAATTATCGTTTTTTTGTGTTCTTGGCATATTTGTCTCTGGGGATTGGGGATAAGGGGTAATGGGGATTGGGGAACTCGGGGTCCCCTCTGCGGATAAGGGGTAATGGGCATGGGGCAATAATCAATAGTTTTTCTTCCCGTGCTTCCTTTGCTCCCTCATTTCCCCAATCCCTTAATACACTCAATAGCTAATTTAACTGATTTGCGGTGGCATTCTTCTTACTGAGTGGGATGATGCACTCTTGACTATTATGGCGAGAGTTGTTTACCAAGGTGCTAACTTGATATGCAGTCATTGCTGGCGCTGAATAGGGACGCAATAACTGCTGTAGGGTATGGGGCGTTTGCACCTGCAAATCTAGCCATAAATCGTAATCTTGTGGCTCTAGAATCACTGGCATCCGTTCGTGGATAGGTTGGAGTAATTCGTTAGCTGCCGTTGTCAAAATTGTACAAGAAATTATTTCCTCGTTAGCAGGCGATCGCCATTTCTCCCACAAACCTGCAAAGCCGAAGGGTTGCCCATCTTGAAGGCGAAAATAAAACGGCTGTTTTTTGCCTTGCTGCCGTTGCCACTCATAAAAGCCATCAGCTAGCACTAAACAGCGTCTGTGCTTAAAAGCCGAACGAAAAGCGGGTTTTTCGGCAACAGTTTCTGCCCTAGCGTTAATCAGCTTTGCCCCCATTCCTGCATCTTTCGCCCATGACGGAATTAAGCCCCAATGCAACTGCTTAAATTCACGCTTTTCGCTTTCGGGATTTTGTAACACTGTTGCCACCATTTGCGTAGGTGCAATGTTATATTCGGCTGCTAAATCGGGAACTGACTCGACATGGAAAACTTGAGATAATCCTGCTGCTGACTGGTTTAGAGTAAATCTTCCACACATACTTTTATTCTCGATCCCTAACTAAATTAAACATCTCAATCTAGAAATAAATAATATTTTTTTTTATTTTTTCGGATAATTTTATGTAGTACGCTCAGATGCTAAATATAAAAAAATTATCCGGTTTTTGGAAAATCTTTTGGTAAGATATTGTATTTTGAACCTTTGATTATCAACATATTACTAGCTATATTTTAACATGGAACTACTGCGTCTGTACGATTTTTTACCATCTGGTAATGGTTATAAGATACGTCTTTTATTGACACAACTAGGTATGCCTTTTGAGAGAATAGAGCTTAACATCTTGAAAGGCGAGACTCAAACACGAGAATTTTTAAGTAAAAATCCTAACGGTAAGATACCTCTTCTGGAAATTGAGCCAGGGAAATATTTGGCAGAATCAAATGCCATATTGGTGTATTTGAGTGAAGGTACAGAGTTTTTACCATATGACCGCTTTCTACGAGCGCAGGTGCTGCAATGGCTATGTTTTGAACAATATAGCCATGAGCCTTTTATTGCTAGATCAAGATTTTGGATTTCTATTTTAGGTAAAACTGAAGAATATAGTGAAGCTATTAAGCAAAAACGTGAACCGGGTTATACAGCACTTAGCCTGATGGATAAACACTTAACTTCTCACATTTTTTTTGTAGGAGAGTGTTACACGATCGCTGATATTGCCTTGTTCGCTTACACTCATGTAGCTGATGAAGGTGGGTTTGATTTGACACAATTTCCTGCTATTCAAGCTTGGATAGAAAGAGTCAAAGCTCAACCAAGGTATATCAGTATTACACAGCAGAAAAATTTGGTTTTGTGAGCTTCTGTCTCTAGGTTATTAGGTTTAGTAGAGGATGTACTGGGTGGGATATAGCCTCACATTCATCAGAAGAAAGAGTCTTCAAAAAAGGTGTTACTAAGCATCAACTAGACATCTGTATCAATTTCTATCAGCTTTTGCCGAGAGGACAAACCTAACTTAATTCTGATATGAGATTTAGGTACATCAAATTTATCTGCTAGTAGTTTAATTAACTCTTCATTAGCCTTACCATCAACTGGGGGCGATTTTAAATATACAGTCAGACTGCCATCAGGTTGTTCTTCAATCTTTTGCTGTTTTGAATTAGGTTTAACCTTAACTTTTTTTTGCATAACCTATTTTCTGTAATTGTTGCAGCCACAACCAACCTAAAACACAACCCAATACATAATGAGGAAAATCCCACCAAACAAAGGTAGTACCAAGTAACAATTTACCTATCAAGGTGGCGCGAATCTCTTCTAATAGTGGCGGATGCCAAAGTTGCAAGAATTCTAATATACAGGTGATGACAAAAACCCATATAGGAATTTGGATAACTGCCGCCCGACTTCTGAAAAACCAAAATGCAAATAGACACCAAAATATTTCGTAAAATACAGCGGCTCCATAGTCGTTAAACCAGTGATGGGCAGGCCCGTTATAATATTTAAACAAAAAGCCCATCGGTACAACGATGAGCACAGAAAGAATAATAAATATTGTTTGGTTACGGTGTCGAAGCATTTTCTACAGACTAGAGACTAAGCAAAATTTTAGCAGCCCGAACAACTGGAAGTCGCGGCTACACAAACTTAGCCATACCCCTACTTAAAAGCCAGCTACACGTAGCGTCTTGTAGGGAAGGCTAGTCCGCCCACGCGGACTTATCTTCTCTTTCACACGTCAACTCATTGTGGGGGCGCTTGTTGGTGCTATCTGGCTTGTTGGTTGAATGTTTATTGAACTACTTGTTCCAGGAACTGGCTTGATTTAGAAGATGAATAGCATCTGGCTCAAGTTTAATATCTACAGATTTGATGATATCTTGAAGCTGCTCAACTTTTGTAGCACTAACAATAGGAGCGGTAATAGTGGGACGTGCAATTAGCCAGGCCAAAGCAACTTGGGTGAGAGTCACATTATAAATCTTGGCGACTTCATCTAGTGCTTCTAAAATTGCTAAACCACGAGCATTCAAATATTTCTTGACAGAATTACCACGGGCACTAATAGACAGGTCTTTTTCTGAGCGATATTTACCAGAGAGAAAGCCACTGCATAGAGAGGAATAGCTAATCACACCAATTTCCTGTTCTTGGGAGATTTGTTGTAGTTCCTGCTCATACTCGGCTCGGTCATACAAGTTATAACGAGGCTGAAGGCTTTCATAGCGAGGATAACTATGCTGCTGGCTGATTTGCAATGCCTGTGCCAAACGCTCTGCACTATAGTTTGAAGCACCAATGTAGTGCACTTTTCCTTGATGAATTAATTCCCCATAAGTTTCTAGGGTTTCTGCAAGGGGAGTACTTTCATCATCGATATGTGATTGATACAAATCAATATAATCGGTTTGTAACCTTTGCAATGAGTCTTCAACAGCTTGTTGGATGTGTTTAGGAGAAAGCCCTTTGCCTTTAATACCCATATCATTGCCAACTTTAGTGCCGATCACCACTTGGTCACGGTTGCCTCGCTGCTTGAGCCACTTCCCTAAGATGATCTCCGACTCTCCACCCTGATTGCCTGTAGCCCATTTGGAATAGACATCAGCAGTGTCAATAAAATTACCTCCAGCCTTGATGAAGTAATCTAAAATCTTAAATGAAGTATCTTCATCAATAGTCCACCCAAACACGTTGCCGCCAAAACATAGTCGTGATACTTCTAGCCCGGAACGTCCAAGTTTAAGTCTTTCCATCAACACTGCACTCCTTTATCCTTATTTAACGGCGAATCAATTCGCCCGTGCCTTACCCCCATACATAAATATAGTTGCTCTTTACGGCACGGAGGTCTCTGTGAAAAGTTACAAACTTCTTAACACACCTTGTTTTTTGGTTCTGACTGTGTAATACTTTGGTTTAAGTTTAAAAAATACTGTATCTCTATTGATTTACCGTATTTATCAAAATATGAATATATATTATTTCTCCTTTAGATGCAATACGTGATAAAAGCTTATATCTGTTTGGCCTTGTAAATAATTAATATTACTCAGGAATGTTAAATGCAAGAACGAGGCTTATTAAAGCAGCTACAAAAGATATAAAAATGATGAAATTCAAGCGATTTAAGCATATAAAGGCTGTAAAATACGGTCTTGAGCCAAGAGCCTTTTTGAAATATGGATAATTTATGCATGAATAGAGATGCTAAATCAGCAGCCTAAATCAATTGATGAATTAATTTTACCGACGCTTAAAGGCGTTGAAGGAGATTGAATTCATGGAGAAATTAGAACTATTAATTATAGCAAGAAGTGTTCAAATTATCTATAAATAAGGTAGGCATCGGTTTCCGGCTGTAGAAGATGTTAGCTTCGCTGTGAACCCAAAAAAAGTTTGTAATTATTGGGTCATCGGGTTGTGAAAAGAGTAGCCTGCTAAAAGCGATCGCTGGTTTTCAGCCCATCAAACGTATGTTAATAGCAATACACTCAATTGTCCTTGATCACAACCAAAGTTAAGAGCCAGTATTGGTATACTATACTATTCATCTAATAAGACTATTTAAACTCTCTAAAGTACTATTGAGAACAGCACGATCAATTGAGTAGTATCTTGTTTGCCCTTTTTTGTAATTCTTCGCCAAACCTGCTTCCGTCAAAACTTTCAAGTGGTGACAAGAAAGAGATAAGCTAATACCTAACTGCTCGGCAATTTCTGAACAGCTGATTTCGTCAGTATTCAACAGTAAATCTACTAGGCGCAGGCGTGTTGCATCTGAAAGAGCTGTGAAGATTTTAGCGCGGTTTTCGTAATTTATTTTCTCAATCATCCCCATATCATAGCAGAATCTGGAATTTTACTAAAATAGTCAAATGATTATTTGACTATTCTGCAAAAATTCTGTTATGCTAATTACTGTAATGGTTAAATAAGTATTTAACTATAATTATCTAGTACTGAAGATTCCTGACAAGATACGACGTTAACAAACATCAACAGCTACTTTGAGTCCTACTCTTACAACATAGCTGAGGCGTGTTGTAATTTTGCTGACGCCGTTAGATGTAATTGCGATCAATTGCCAGATATTGAGCGTGAATTGCACTTCAACTCCACGGGATCTTATCTGTCTGAACTTCTGAACAAGGATGTAAGCAATGAGCACAGGCAATCGTTTTTTCTCTGACCTAAAACAAGTTGAGGCAGAACTGACCTACCTCACCCCTATGGCAGAAAAGCTTGTCAACTATGCCTATGAACCCCCAGTAGGGGTTCCCCGCTCTAACGGAAAGTACGAGACACACAAAGTGCCAATCCATAATGCACGGGCAATTTCAGATAAAGTATCCTTAGAGCGCCAAGGCTTCGACTTTGCTACACATGAAAGTAAAGTCAGTGATTTCTATGATGAAGATGAGATCCGCAGCGTCTATTATCCTGAAGCCAAGCAATTATTGAAAGATGTGACAGGTGCAACTGAAGTATTAATATTCGATCACACTCTTCGTAACGCTCAACTTTCGCAGTCGGGCGAGAACGAAATCAGGGAACCCGTCAAGCGCGTGCATAATGACTTTACAGCTAAATCTGGCTATACTCGCGCACGCAAGGTATTGACAGAGCAGGGAATAGATAACATTGATCAAGTGCTGCAAAAAAGGTTTGCACTGATTAATATTTGGCGACCTATTGCACCAGTTGAGGAGTCACCATTGGCAGTGTGCGACGCTCTTTCTATCGCACCTACAGACCTTGTAGCTAGTGATCTCTTCTACCCCAATTACGCTGGCGAAACTTACGCAATAACCTATAACCCATCACATCAATGGTTTTATTTCCCGCAAATGCAACAAGACGAAGCGCTATTTATTAAGTGCTTTGACTCCGCAGAAGAAGGACGGGCCAGGTTTGCCGCCCATACTGGATTTGATGACCCCACTAGCCCACCAGATGCTCCACCTCGTCAGAGCATTGAGTTAAGGACGATAGTTTTCTACCCCGAATAGATTCATCAGAAGTGGTTCAAGGTGAAGCATTCAGCTCAGAAGCACTAACCGTCTTAAAGCAAAAAACCCAGAAGTTGGAAACACAATCAGTGCTTTCATAATTTACAAACTACTAAACTGGGCTGCTTGTATCTGACGCAGCCCAGCATAAAACTAGAGCAGATAACTACTTAAGTAAATCTAATTACCATTAGAGTAGGGGACTTGCAAATAAAAAGAATATCCCATCGCTCAAACACAAGGAAGAATTTACACTCAAGGATATCTTCTGCTACCAGCACCCACAACACCGATTTTGTGACGATAGGAAAGTTCAGCACCGAACCAGCCGGAAATACTAACCAGCGTACCGACAATGAGGGAGAGAACCAATCCCCAAGGTAGTATTCGGGATTCAGCGTCGCCCAAACGCAGGAGAAAGTTAACTAGACTTAAAACTAGTAGAGAAACGTTAAGTATTAAATGTGCCCAACCTGCGCTGCGCTTGCGAACTCGTTCAATTCTAAAAAAGTCGCTGAGACCGATCGCTGATGCAAGGACGCCTCCAGCTAATCCGAGTCCGATTAACCATAGTGAAGCTTTAGCCCAGAAGAAATCACCAGTTAACCAGTAGCCGATGTCGCTTCCCAAGGCTGCGGCTAAAAAGGCGATGGGAAAGGTCACACTCAGGGGATGTAGGGGATGTCCTGCGATCGCAACTGTACTGGGTACCCCGCTATCACGATACTCACTATCGTTACTTTCAATAACTGGTGGAATATTTGGGAAAGGTGTTGAACTTGTTTGCGTTGTTTCTGTAGTTTCCATTATTTATTTGTATCCTGAATTTATTAGCGTCCTATTATTGACCAGAAGGAATTTGTTCAACATAAGCTTCAGCTTGTAGAGTTAGTTTACCTACTTCTACTTTTAGTTGTTTAACTTGCAAGCTCATTCCTTCTAAATCAAAGTTACTCAAATTTAAAAGTTCGCTAGTTTGGTCTACTAAAGCTTTTGTCAACTCTGGCGATATTTCCTCACTTTCGCCATATTCGACATTTTCCAGAGAAACAGTTTTTCCATTAGCGCTAATCTGGGGAACTGCGGAAAAAGCAACTTGCTGATTTTCACCTGTTTCTACTATTTTGATAGTGGCATTTAGTGCTACTTTCCCATCACCGAGTAGTCGAAAATCTACATGTTGAGGCTCAATAGTCGTCAGTTGCCCGTTAATATGGATTTTTTGAGTTTGCAGTTGCGATCGCACATATTCTGAGTTGAAGGCGCGATTAATATCAACCTCGGTTAACACAACTTGTACCTTAGCCTCAGTAGGTTTAGTGAGTTCAATTTTGCCAAAAGCCACACTCAGAGGATTAATGGCAACACTAGTCATTTGCATTTCAAAGTCCTCCATGCGGAGGTCTTTCTGCATTACCAAACCTTCACCTTCAATCGTGACTGCATCCACCTCTCCTTGAACTAGTTTCAGCGGATCTGTTTGGATGTTTACATCTAAATTTTCTACTTCATCTAATTGGCTAGATAATCCTATTTCTGCTGCTTTATTTAGCGCTTGCTCTCCTAATCCAGGATTGTCTGCCATGATTAAATTAGCTCCTGCTTTAAATAATATTTCTTGCATTTACTTTAAAATAATTAACATCAAATTTTTATCTATCTGACGATGGAATCTAGATTTTAATGCTGTCTATCTAAAAGGATAATTATATTATTTATAATCAAAACTTTTGCTTTTCTATCCAGAGTTTTTAAGGCGTAGATGCAGAACGTTTGATTATCCGATATCACTCAAAAGAAAGATTGAATATATAGAACTTAGTAGTTATATTGTTTATCTATGAACTTTTGCTAATATCTATTTAATAAAAAGTTTTTGCAATAGATAAAATAAAATTTTTGTTTGGCGCGGCACATCATTATATCAGATGGGTATAAAGTAGGTAAGTAGCCAGCACTTCTCTACAAGACGCTGCACGTAGCTTGCTTCCCCGTAAGGGTACGGCATGGTTCGACTGCGCTCACCAGCCGCTCAGTGACCACCGCAGGCATCGCTTTTACAATAATTTTTTCAAAGGCAACATAAACCCAGGCACAACATCTTCACCGCTTAATATTGCTGTAGCCGGATATTGAGTAATTGAACCATCCTGGTAATAAATTAAAGCTTGTTGATTTTTTCTATCAATTAACCATCCTAATTGAACACCATTAGCAATATATTCTTCGATCTTGGCTTTGAGTTTTGCCAAGCTATCATTTTTAGAACGAATTTCAATTACAAAATCGGGTGCTAAATTAATAAATTTGTCTTCTTCATCCCAACCTTCTGGTAAACGTCCTTTAGCCACAAAAGCAGCATCAGGTGCTCTGACAGCAGTATTTGCTAATCTAAAACCTGTACTCGACCCAAAAACTTCACCTAAATCCTGACTTTCTACCCAATTCAATAAATAGGCTCCGGCTTTTATTTCTCGATTACCAGAAATTCCACCAGTTGGGGGCATAGTTTCTAATGTTCCATTAGCATTACGTTCAAACCGCAGTTCTGGGTTTTGCGAACTCATCAGCATTAATTCTTCATCAGTGACAGTATACAAAGACTGCACCGTTATTTTTTCGCTGGTCATGATGATTTCATAGCAAGCTTGATAGATATCTCAATTTTAGGCTGAGATTCAATTATTTCTGTACCCCTCTCCTGCTCTGGATTCTCTGTGTCTGGAGCGGTTTGTTATAAAATTGACATTAGCAGCAGTGCAATATCTGATTATAAGCTGTTTTATTCTTTCAAAACAATGCTCTCAGAACGTTTTACCGCAGCCCTCACCTACGCTACCCAACTGCACGCTAACCAAGTTCGTAAAGGTTCAGGTGTTCCCTACATTGCCCATTTATTAGGTGTCACCAGTATTGCTTTAGAATACGGAGCAAATGAAGATGAAGCGATCGCAGCCCTCTTACACGATGCGATCGAAGACCAAGGTGGGGCCGCAACACGTGAAGAAATTCGCCGCCGCTTTGGTGACAATGTAACAGCAATTGTAGATGCTTGTACTGACGCTGATACAACTCCAAAACCCCCTTGGCGACAGCGTAAGGAGGCATACATTGCTCATATTCCTACCGCTTCTCCATCAGTACTGCTCGTGTCCTTAGCAGATAAACTTTACAACGCCCAGTCTATTCTCAAAGATTATCGCATTTTAGGTGAATCAGTTTGGGAACGTTTTCAGGGGCGTAAAGAAGGAACTCTTTGGTATTATCGGGCGCTTGTGGATACCTTCAGGAAGACTGGAACCACTATAATTATTGAGGAATTAGAACGCGTCGTTGCACAAATTGAGGTATTAGCATCTAAATAAAAAATTTATTTATCCCAAGGTCAGTGTAAATAGTTTACAGACATAATATAGTCATGTCTCTCACGAACAAATTTTCGCTTTTAGGTTCTTTCTCTAGATAAAAAATCTTTCTCTCAGTAGATAGGTGTACTTAGATTATTATGGCTGCTATGTTACCAATATGACGATAATAAGACAAAACGCTCTAAATACATCCCTAAATTCTTCAGTAAGTCCTCCAGAAACATTGGCAGAAAAGGAAAAGTATCTTGAAGCAGAGCGGATGCACGATGTTCAGCTTTTACTGCAAAACTTGATCAACAGTGAAGAAGCCACTGTGAAACTAATCCTGGATTGTCTGTATGACGTTGGTTCAGTCAATTTGATCAATCAAAAGCTTCACTTGAAGCCTCTAAACAGGGTGATGAAATTAATTGCCCGAATGTCCAAACCAGTTTTTAGAACCTTGGCTCTAAATTGGTTTAAGAAAAACTGTCCCCAACTGATTACTAATTGGCTACACACGCAAGTTACTTTTGAAAAGACCCAAAATAGACCTCAAAAAGTAGCTGTTGAAGTTGCAGAACTTCAACCATATCCCATACCACATACAGAAAATATGAGCCAAGAGATTAAAAATCTGCGCCAGCAAGTCCGATGGCTAGCTGGGATTTCAATAATAGCGATCGCTGTTTTAGGAGTAACAGCCGCTAGGTTAAACTGAAACTCATAGCTAGCACTGGGAGCAAATTTAATAGATCCAGCAAGCTATTTTCAGTGTAAAATTCACTTCGGTTATAAAAACCCTACCAGCCCAGAATGTGAATAATTTTTGCTCCATGAGGTTTTTTGGGAAACAGTTGTTTTGCTAACTTCAAGCAACTTAACTCGTTGTATTACCAGTATATTTAAAATAGCTGGTTCAGCATATAGGCTAATTCGTACTATGGCTTTGCCCAAACCTACCTTGGAGGACATCGAAATACATCTGCTTTTGGAAGGGATGTATCAGTATTACGGTTATGACTTCCGCAATTATGCTCTTTCCTCACTCAAGCGCCGCATTCACAGTTTCATGGAATTAGAAGGGTTACCTAATATTTCTGCCTTGCAAGAGCGATTACTCCACAACCGTGCTTATTTGGAACGGTTTTTGCTTGGTCTGACGGTGAATGTAACATCAATGTTTCGTGATCCCAGCTTTTATAACACCTTCAGAAATCAAGTTATCCCCTTCTTGCAAACCTATCCGTTTATTCGGATCTGGCACGCTGGATGCTCTACTGGTGAAGAAGTCTACTCAATGGCAATTTTACTGCAAGAAGAAGGACTTTATCACCGTTGTCGCATATATGCCACTGATACTAATGAGAAGGTATTACAAAGTGCCAAAAGTGGTATTTTTTCCTTAAAACTGATGCAGGAATATACCCAGCTTTACCTGAAAGCAGGCGGCAAGAAGTCATTCTCAGAATATTATACAGCAGCTTATGATAACGCTATTTTTCGAGCATCCTTAAGAGAAAATATTGTTTTTGCCCAGCATAATTTAGCAACTGACAGTTCTTTTAATGAGTTTAATGTCATCCTTTGTCGTAACGTTCTCATCTATTTCAATCAGGTACTTCAAAAGCGGGTACACGAACTGTTTTATAATAGCCTCTGCACCTTTGGCATCTTGGGTTTAGGAAAACAAGAATCCATTAGGTTTACCTCTTATGAACAGCACTATGAAGAGATAGTCAAAGGGGATAAACTATATAAGAAAATAGCTGGTGCTTAAAATCCAGGCTGTTTAAACCATTAGATGAAAGTGATTTTACGTGAGTTCGACAAACATCTCCCTGCCTTGAACTTTAGTTCAAGTCTGTTTCTCTGGGAGTCGGAGAGGGACAGGTTTTGTGTAGTAAAACCTCTTAGAGGATGTTTGAAAAGTATTATTACTAATATCAAAAACTCCCAAGCCTAACCCCCATTCCTTAGAAGGGAAGGGAGGTTTCAATGCCTCTCGGCTTTTTGGGGAGAGGAATGGAAGCGGGGTTTTAAACGAGTTGGTGCTTAAGTTGACACCGATGCTTCTAATCATGCAATACTTTTAAAACATCTTCTCACTAAAAGTGCATTCAAATTAGCACTAAGTATTTTCCAGAAAAAATATTATGAATAAAGTTGCGACGCGGAATAGCCCCTAGTAGACATCGCTGTCAAAAGACAGTCTGTCAAACATTTTTAATTGTGTTCAGAAGATAGACTTAGTGATCGCTTAAGGTAAATTACACATTAGAGTTTTAAAGGAGATTGTCGATGCAACTTCTCGAATGTCCTCCTGTTGCAATCATTGCTGGAGAAAATGCGGTTCACGTTTCTCAACTACCTTCTACATGGCAAGACATTGCTAGAGGAACCACGAGTGTCGGACTTTCCCATCCCCAAAGCTATGTTGAGATGGCGCAGTTGTTCCTATACAAATTAGAGCATGGTGATGTTGACTTATTTAGCGATCGCCCCCAACTGGCTCACTTGATACCCTCATTTTCCCAGCTATTTGCACAACTAGCATGGGAAACCCTTGACTTTTTTGGGCAAGACTTTCTCAAACACAGCTATCCAAATTTTGCAGAAATTCTCCGTGATCTGGAATCAAAGGGGACAAAGTATGATAATGAAGTAAAAGTGGCTCGCATTGGTATAGATTTATTCAACGAGTTTGGTTATGAACTACCTGCCAGCTTCTATCATGTGCATCTAGCACCAATTTACCGCGATCATGTTTTTGAAGAACGCGCCTTAAGATTTGATCAGCGCGATATCGAACACAAGCGTGCTTGGGATGCCATACTCCATGCAGGTAAGGTGTTTGCTATCCAGATGAAGGTGCAAAGTATAGCTTCCAAATACGGTTTTACTTATCAACACGGCTGCGGTTGCAACTCTCATCTATCTTCCATTAATGTATCTCGTGGGGCGTTTGAATATGAATTGAGTCCCGAAAAGCGTCAGCGATGGATTCGCAGTTTCATCTGGACTGCTTGGTATGAGTACGCCTTCTTTGCTATCGTACCAAATACGAGTTATTTAGTTTGAAAAAGAAGTACACTGCATTGGGAAAATAGATAAAGCGAGTTCAATCAGCATTTAGGCAAATTAAGAAAGTAATTTGCCTAAATGCTTTTTCATTTTAAGGTTGACCAAGAAAGTCTTGTTTACCAAGTTCTACACCGCAGTGCCTGAGAATGTCATATGCTGTTGTGACATGGAAATAAAGGTTTGGTAAAACAAAATATAATAGAAATGACATTCCTTGAAAATCAAGAGTGTTGTCACCTATTTTAAGGCTAATTGTTCTCTCCTCTGAACCGTCAATTTGCTCAGGTTTAAATGTATTTAAATGAGAGATAGTTTGATGAATGCGGTCAATAAGTTGAGGGAATGTAGTTTCATTGTCCTCAAACTGGGGTGGTTCTATCCCTGCTAGTCGTGCAGCACCTCTATTTACTATGTCAGAGGCAATTTGTACTTGTTTTGATAATGGAAACATATCTGGGGATAGACGACTATTGACCAACACAGAAGGATTTATTTTTTTAGTTTCAGCGTATGTAGCACCTTTTTCCAGAATACTTACAAGGTTATTCAGTGTGCGAATAGACACGGGTATTGAAGCTTGGTACATTGAAATGGTCATTGACATTTCTCCAGAAAAAGTTTAATGAAAGGTACAAACAAAATCATGACTAAAGTCATAGTTCAAGCATACACAAAATAAAAAATAGTTGTTAACTTAGTAATACTTTGCAGTCATTTTATAGTTAAAAGGTTCGATTGATATCGGGGCTTGTAACTTAATTTCCTTACTCTTTCAGCAAGTCATTTTTTATGTGTAGATTAATAGGCTACCTTGGTAATCCCATCCGATTAGATGAGTTGCTGTATAAACCGGAGCATTCGCTTTACAAACAAAGTTACAGTCCTTTGGAATTAAAATCAGGAGTAGTTTGTGCAGACGGGGTGGGTGTAGGCTGGTACGACGAAGTGGGTAAACCCTTCATTTACCGAAACACGATCCCACTTTGGAACGATCCGAATCTCGAAGAGTTAAGCAACTATGTAGAATCTACTTGTACTGTAGGCTATGCGCGATTAGCTGGGATAGGTGAATCGCTCGACATTAGCAACTGTCAGCCATTTCGCAGTGGGAAACTGTTGTTTGTGCATAATGGTGAAATCTCAGACTTTCAACAGACTCTCTATAGACCAATACGTCAGAGCCTTTCTGATTCCACATACCGTTTGATTAAAGGCATGACTGACTCAGAACACATCTTCGCCCTGTTAGTCCAAATGTGGCAGTCGTATCCAGACAGCACTCTGTTTGATGCCTTACGTATGACACTTCAAAAATTGACTGAGTTGGCATCAGAACATGACACCAGCTTTAGTGCCAATATAATTGTCAGTGATGGTCAAGCAGTTGTAGCAGTTCGCTATGCTTACCGCACACAAGCCCCTACTCTTTATTGGTCAAGTGATTCTCTCAAGCACCCAAACCAAGTTATTGTTGCCTCTGAGCCTTTAACCAACCAAAATTGGACTGCTTTTGCTGAGCAAAGTATACTATTTGTTCAACCCTACTCATTCCAGCCAACAATTAGTCTGTTGGAGAAATTTGCTCCCATTGGGGTTTAGAATCACACATGCACACAGATCAATCTGTGTGCATGTGTGATTCTAAATATCTTTAGACCGTATTCTCACCAAAAGTCTAATGTTTACTGCCAAACATAGATAAGGACAAACAAAATAATCCAGATAACATCGACGAAGTGCCAAAACAACGAAGTTGCATTAACGCCGTAGTGACCTGTGTCGTAGTTGCCAGGGATGAAAGAACGTACCAAAATTATCAACTGCAACAGAATACCTGTGAAAACGTGCAAACCGTGGAAACCTGTTAGTAGATAGAATGTTCCACCGAATGTCCCGGAGGTGAAGCCAAACTCCAGGTGGCTCCATTCGATCGCTTGTCCAGCCAAAAAGTAAGTTCCCATCGCCATTGTTGCCAAGAGAAACAGGCGAAATTTCACTAAGTCATGGCGTTGAAGGGCGCGTTCCGCTAAGTAAATCACAAAGCTACTGGCAACAAGAATTACTGTGTTGATTGTCGGATCTTTTACTTCTAGTCCAGAAACACCAGCTGGTAGCCAGTTAGGAGTTGTTGTTTTGTAGATGATATATCCTGCGAAAAAACTCAGGAAAATGACGCTTTCAGACAGTAGGAACACAATGAAGCCAAACATCTTGTTGCCTTCTTCGTCGTGGCTATGTTCTGCGCTTGTCTGGTGCAACTCATTTGAATTGATATAACTGTCCATTGGTGAAATTCTCCTTTATCTTGCAAACTGCAACGTGTAATTGCCTCATTTCCTCGTTCCTAGTCTCTGGCTCTTAATGCACACAGGAGGGCTACCGCCTTTCTTACTCGCGGCAGTAGCCCAATGAAGAGCATTTCCAGGTACTACTTAGAAACGATATCTAAAATGGGTTTTGGTTCTCCAATAAAAGTTAGTCTGGGCTTGTCAATGTTGAGTGAGTGTTTTCGCGTAGGTTAGCAGTCAACGGTTCAGATTTGCCGTAGCCGTAGGGTTCAGA
>NZ_JBALDG010000030.1:0-34204 GCF_036917195.1 Nostoc sp. | reverse complement strand
GGTGCAGAGGCATTCACTTCTGGTAATGATATTTTCTACGGAAAGGGGAATTCACCAGACAACGATCATTTGACAGCTCATGAATTGGCTCATAAGTTTCAGCAAACAGGTGAAGTTCAAAGCAAGGGCAATCTTCAAAAGATGCCGCTGATTCAACTTACGAAAAGTCGACCCAAAAAATATGACCCATCATTAGGCGTATCAGTTAAAGATATTCAGGAAAAGCTGAATATAGCAGGTGCTGATCCACATCTGGAAGTTAATGGTATTTTTGGTCAGCGAACCAGAGAGGCGGTAATCAATTTTCAGCATAGCCGTTATGATACAGAAAGTAGGCCCTTGGTAGAATTTTCTTATCGGCATACTCTTGGCTTGGGCCATAACGACGGTGAGGGTGTAGTTGGTAAGTTAACTTGGGCAGCCTTAGATAAAATCAGCAAACAGCAGGCTGTACCACTAACAGATGATGAGTTTATTTTAAGTCTGGATACAAAATACCGTGACCATAGCGTCCTTAATCTTCGCAGGGATGTAAAAGAAGTGGTAGAATCAGCGATGAGAGGAACAGGGAAAATCAATTTTGACCCATTATCTATTCAACGGAAGCCCATCTTGCTTGATAGGAAAAAGGAAGAAGCCGTTATCCTCAAGTGGGACTCGTCCTGGGGTTTAAAACCTACATCAAAGAATATTTCCAACTCTTGGATAGCAATAATCGCAACTAAGTTAAGAGTTAAATGGGCTCATGGATTAGCTGGCTGGGCTAAATTAGACAGTAGTGAACAGAGCATCCTGCAAGCTATCTTAGGTGGTCAAATAAATAAGTTATCCAACGCTTTCGTTCAGCATATTGATGATTACGAATTATTTACCGAAGAAATAGATAATGCCGATCCTACTAAGCAGGCAGAGTTACTTCGTGGGTTTATGGCTGACAAAAACTCAAAACCATTCAAAGCTGATGAGCCAATAAACACTGCAAAAGTAGAGTATTCCATCTCAGAACCAATAAAAAAAGACTACTATATATTTAAAGGTTGGACCGGTGATGGTGAATTGTACTTTGTGGAGTTCAAGGATGGTATCAAATTTAAGATTATTGCTCCGAGAGTAATTTATCCAGGATACCATAATCATACAATACAGGAGACTGCTGATGCTGCTAGCTATGTACCCAAAGAAACCCGTTCATTGATCAAGGTAATTATTCTTAATCCAGTCGTTGACCCAGATAATGCTTATAGTGCAGTCAAATATTCCATACCGAACTTCCAATCATATATGGAAGCAGGAAGTGACTGGCTAAGGACAGGAATGATAAACATTTTTCCTCGAGAAAAAACCCACTTACTTGAGAGTGAGAATCATATGAGGGTCACCATGATTCATGAAACAGCACATCTTTGGTCACAGAAGAATTGGGGTCTTGACACTAGCAAAGGTAAATGGTTGGAATGGAAGAATATGATGAACGCAGATAAAGTTTCTGTATCAGGTTACGCAATGGCCTCAATTGAAGAAGACGTATCGGAAACTATTGCGATTTATGATTCTACTAAGGGTTCGCCACGTTTTGAGGAGTATCGCCAAATTGTGCCTAACCGTTTTGCCATGCTTGATAAGGAATACAAATAATTAGCGTTGCATAATTTCTGCGGGGGAGCAATGCCAGGGCAAACACATCTTATTTACTAATAAAAATTAAGGAAGATTTCAAAATGACATAGATAATTGTAAAAATTGATGGAATGATAAATAAAATAAATCAAATATTTGCCTCCCCTGCCTCCCCTGCTTATCCGAACCGTATTGGGAGGGACCGGAGGCGGAGCGTCTCCGGTTTTGCTCTACATCCCAACACTATTAATGTTTGACCAAACTGAATCTGGGTTAAGGCGAGACTGGATTTGAGATAACATTACGTATTCGCAGATTTCATGACGGCCATGCCCAATTTATTCTGTTTTAGTTCAGTTCGATCTATTCGTGGGTATTCTATTCCCAAAAAATGGTCAGCAATCGTGATTTTTGGTTTAAGCTTCATTGAATGACAATTATCAGCTACTTTTCTGATTGAAGTATCACCTTCAAAATAATATTTTACTATTTTTTCTCGCAAGTCGATTGAGTAAGCTTTCATTTTACCCGTTGATGCACTGGTATTACTGTACCTCATTTACCTGCAATATGTTGTAAGTTTCTAACTTGATTTGCGGATATTTTATTAGAGATGTACATGCACCCGAATCGCGTAAACTGCTCTTTTTTCGCTTGAACGTGAATTATATTGTCAACCACCTAATGACAGTTGTTACTAAGAATAATTACTTATAAAATCAACCTTGATTTAATCAGTTTGTCTATTTATTAACAGGTGTTTGAAAATGAAGACTCGTAATCCTTTCGTTAAGTTAACGATTTGTCTACTATTAGCACTCACAACTACTTTCTTGGTGAATATACACCAAGTATCAGCTCAACCCATAACGGATTGTAGCAAAATTGTGACAGACACATACATCACGACAACAAACTCTGGTGAATTCGGTTCATTTCGTGGGATTTTAACGTTTACCCAAGATGGCAACGTTTTTGGCACTACCTCAAACCAAAGCGCTGCTCCCTCTCCTTTAGACCAAAGTGGTGTTCCCTCTGTCCAACCCTTTGGTAACATACAAGGCAGTTGGAAATGTACCTCAGACAAAGAAATTACCTCCACGGCATTCAACTTCTGGTATCCAACAGCAACATTACCCGGCCTAATTGCCAGAAACGATGTTCGTATGACATTTGATCCGAAAAATGGGATAGTGCAAGGAACAGGAACTGTGAGGTCGTTCCCACTCAAGGCAAATCCGCTCAATGATCAAGCCCCGGTAAGAGGGACGTTCACTGTCACGGGGGAACGTGTAATACCTGGACAATAGACCTCTTGTAAAACTCAAAAAATCAGTAATGTCATATTGAGCGGAACGCAGTGGAGAGAAGAATCTTACTACTCTGTTTAGCTCCGCTCAATATGACAATTTAAATTTATGCAAGAGGTCTAATAACTAATCATTTGTTAGAGATTAGATGTAGATAATCAGTAAAGTTGTGATCGTTTAAGCAGGTGTATCTTGGAAATATGCCTGCTTGAGTTTTTTTAGCATTATTGAGTTTTTTAAGAAAGTTTGGGGGTTTAGGTTCCCTGTCTCTACATGAAGCACGTTTTGTGTCAGGATTAAATCGCCGTTATAAAACGTAATTCCGAATTAGTTTAATTCCTGCTGTTGGTTCGCAGGTCATTTGTGAGTCCGGCGGATTAATTTGCTCGGGTGTAGATGCAGGTATAAAATATTGGTGTAGATTTTTGCAATTCCTTAATAAATCGATCCAAAGTAGCAGCAGTTTTGTACTGGGGGAAGTTGTGGCGAGCTTCCCCTTGCCTTGTGTGAGGGTTTTGAGAAGGGGATAAAAACAGGCGTTGCCGAATCAAAATATGAATTAGGCGATCGCAGTTTTTTGGGTTCATCTAACAAAATCGCATTGCTCCCATTTGAACGTGAGTTCGACGGGTAATATGATGTTCGCCTAATTAGTCCAATAAAAACCTCTTTCTAGTTTTACTACGTAAAAGCAGGGAGAGGGACTGACTTGAACTTTAGTTCAAGTCAGAGAGAGGTTTGTCGAACTTACGTTAAATTGAGAATTGGGTTTATTGTGCGATCGCATTAGTTTCAGTACATAAGTTAAATTAATAATAAAAGCTTGTATCGATGAATCAAAGCCTAAGTGTTGCTCCCAACCTAGAAGAACACACTCATGAAAATCCTGTTGTTACCAAACAACAGCTATTTGCGAAGCAACTAATTGTGCTTGTCTTGGAAATGCTTCTGGCATTACCTTTGGGTTTATTGCTGGCAAAGTTTCAAATTGGCAGAATTGCCTGGATATTTGGCGGGATTGCTGCTGGTACATTGGTTCTTCAAGGGTGTCGAATTTTCTATCAATATTCCCCCCAACCTAACCGCAGTGCGAGAAAAGTGGGAATGGCACTTGTAGGCTTAACTGTTGGCGCTTCCAGTGCCCACAGTAATCTAGCTAGTGTTATTTCTGATATTCCCATATTTATTTTTCTTACCTTGTTTCTGCTGCTAAGTGGAAGCTGTATTGGTTATATTTACTCCCGCCTCAGCAAAACCAACCTAATGACAGCAATGCTGGCTACAGTTCCTGGCGGTGTCGGAATTATGGCAGCGATCGCCGCCGATTACAATAAAAATGTTACCTTGGTTGCGCTAGTTCAGGCGATTCGCGTCACCTCAGTAGTTGTTCTCATTCCCTTCATCGCTAGGACATCAGCTAGTAATTACTATCCCCAAACACTCCCGGTCAACGGTGCTTGGCTCAATTTTGATCCATCTCAACTAGAATTACTTTTGTTAGTACTGCTAATCACTGGATTAGTAGTTTATCCCGCTATATTATTTAAAATTCCCGCTGGTGATTTCTTTGGTGCATTGTTGATTGGTATCGGGTTTAATCCTTTGCTACATTGGCTACCTTTTGTGGGTGATATTAGCTTTAGTCCACCGCCTTTAATTAACTTATTGGGTCAAATGCTCCTGGGAATTACTATTGGTGAGTATTGGGGAGACAAACCCAACTTTAAAAAGCAGACTGTCAGCTATGCCTTGATGTCTGTGGGGATGACCCTTGTAGCAGGAGCGATCGCTGCTATACTTGCAATGCAATTAACCTCTTGGGACTGGTTAACTTGTCTCTTAGTCACAGCACCAGGAGGATCAGCAGAAATGATCTTGGTTTCCCTGGCATTGAATCATAATGTTGAAATTGTCACAACTGGTCATTTAGTGCGATTGATTGCGATTAACAGTTCTTTACCACTTTGGGTGTTTTTGTTTCGCCGTTTGGATGAGCAAGTTTCAAAGCCAGTTTAATTGATGAAGGCAGGAGGTAGGAGGGCAGGGGGGCATACTTCTCTAAATTTCGTATGTTTTAGCCTTAAAGAAGTATCCTAGTACGCTACGGCGTAAATAGCGCAAAGTCTGAGCGGCGGTTCCCGCCGTTGGCGCAGCCCGCCGCAGGCATCAGAACTTTGCAAGACGAGCAACCATTTAAAATCCCTAAAAAGCCCATTTCATAATACTTTTGACTTTTGAGAGCCAGTTGCTAAGAAAGCGGGAACGCTAAGAGCGAACAAGTCGGCAGAGCCGCAAGGGCGCACTGGCTCCTTTTGATTTTTGACTTCCGCCTTGCGGTACTAGAGCGATCGCTTCATCTCCATGAAAATATAAAGATTACATAAAGATAAGTATTTATGTATACATTTACCAGCAAATAATGTGAAGAGTATGCAAAGATATATTTTCTAGTATAGACATCTAAGTAAATATTCGGTAATTAATGGATTGTTGGGTTATTTTAGATGTTTCCTATTTTCAGGCTATACACCCACAAACAATAGCCCACAACAAGGGCATAAAGATATCCCCTGTCACCCTTAGGGTAACACTCGTTCCTTGCTAACGCTGCGCGATCGCAGTCACCTGGTTCGGGAAACCATGCTGGTAGCGCTGTCTTAATCTATTCCTTTTTTCAAACTAGTAGGACTTACGCATTCACAAAAAACCAAATATGAGGTGTGGGATTTAGGCATTCAAGCTTGATTTTCGGCATTTTTTTAGTAATAGCTACTGAATCAAAGATAGTTTAGAAAAGCCTGAAACGACCTATTTTCCTTAATACACACGCTCATAAATTTGTAGAGTGCCTAAGACTTAAAAAGTCCAAAATAGTTCAATAATTGCTACTTAATAAGCTGGTCAACAGATTGAATCTTGGGAAAAATTTGTAACCCTCAAGGGTAACTTTAAAGTATTGCCAAAAGTGGCAACTCTCGGCGAGTTCATTGTACTTTAAAACAGCACTAACAGCAGGTTGAAAACTTAAGTTACTCAAAAAATCGATTTAGGTAGATAAAAGGTATGGCAAATATCATTGGAACCAACGGTAATGATACCCTAGTGGGCACCTCCGATGCGGACAAGATTAACGGTAAAGCTGGGAACGATATCATCATAGGCAATGGAGCCAATGACACCCTAACTGGTGGCGGTGGCAATGATAGATTTATTTTCACCTCCGATTTAAACTCTCAGTACGAGACTGACATTCTCATCACTGATTTTGGTGGCGTAGGTAAAGGCTCAAATCCCTCGGCAGCAGTCATAGCTGAAGTAGATACCTTGATATTTCAAGGTTCTGGCTTCACTGCCCAAAATCTGCTACTTGCCCAGAATGGCAGTAATCTGGAAATTTCCTTTGGGGGTAATAGCAAATTGATCCTGCAAAACTTTACCCTGGAAAACTTAAATAACCTATCAACAGTGGGCAATATCCTGTTTGATGGACAAATCAGCATTCAGGACAGCTTTGATGTCGTCAATGCTAACTCCACCCAACAGAACCCGTTCCGCAAGAACACAGTCACCTTCTTTAACGACCTGAATAACTATGTCAACGGCTTTGACAATTCAGATGATGTTATTAATGGTCAGGGTGGTGATGACTACATCAACGGTAAGAGTGGCAATGACCTGCTCCGTGGCGGCGTGGGGAATGATACTCTCATTGGTTGTGCGGGGAATGATACTCTCAGCGGTGATGCGGGGAATGATGTTCTCAGCGGTGGTGCGGGGAATGATAATCTCGACGGTGGCGAGGGGAATAACACCCTCAACGGTGGTACTGGTAATGATAGCTTTGGCTTTACAACAGGCGCTAACCTAATCAATGGAGACGATGGCAATGATTATATCTCTGGCTATGTCTTCTACCGCGACGGTAATGGTACTTCTGGAAATAACACCCTCAACGGTGGCGCTGGTGACGATACCTTGAATATTGACAATTCAAGAGGTGATAACCTACTGTTTGGGGGCGATGACGATGATTATCTGCGTGCCTCTGGTGACACAACTAGATACGGGAACGCCGCAGCCTCAGGCGATAACACTCTAAATGGTGGCACTGGTAACGATACCTTGAATTTTGACTTTGCAACAGGCGATAACCTACTGTTTGGGGGTGATGACAATGATTATCTCTCTGCCTCTAACTACGATTTCCCTGATGGCATTGCCACTTCTGGCAAGAATACCCTCAACGGTGGCGCTGGTAACGATTTCTTGGGTATTGACTTTGCAACAGGCGATAACCTATTAGATGGAGGCAGTGGTAATGATTATCTCAGAGCTTCTGCCTACTACTCCGACGGCTCCAC
Source organism: Nostoc sp. (assembly GCF_036917195.1). Classification (GTDB taxonomy): domain Bacteria; phylum Cyanobacteriota; class Cyanobacteriia; order Cyanobacteriales; family Nostocaceae; genus Nostoc. The sequence goes on along the minus strand of NZ_JBALDG010000030.1, from coordinate 26,916 downwards.
CTACTTCTACGGTGGCGCTTCTGGCAATAACACCCTCAACGGTGGTACTGGTGATGATACCTTGAATGCTGACTATTCAAAAGGCGATAATCTGCTCTCTGGAGGCAATGGCAGTGATTCTTTGAGTGCCTCTGGCTACTACAAAGATCAACCAACAGATTCTTCTTTTGTTACTGCCTCAGGCAATAACACCCTCAACGGTGGTGCTGGTAACGATAAATTAAATGTTGACTTTTCAACAGGTGATAACTTACTAGATGGAGGCGATGGCAATGATTCTCTGAGTGCCTCTGGTAAATACGGTTATACTCCTGGCTTATTTGGCAAGAATACTCTCAGTGGTGGTACTGGTGATGATAAATTGAGTGTTGACTATTCAACAAGCGATAATCTGCTCTCTGGAGGAGATGGCAATGATTCTTTGAGTGCCTCTGGCTACTACAAATATGGCGATACCAATGAATCTTACTATACTGCTTCAGGCAAGAATATCCTGGACGGTGGTGTTGGTGATGATATCTTGAATGTTAACAATTCAACAGGCAATAATACCCTCAACGGTGGTGCTGATAACGATACCTTGAATGCTGACGATTCAAGAGGCAATAATCTGCTGGTTGGGGGCGATGGTAATGATTATCTCTCTGCCTCTGGCTTGGGCAACTATAGCGGGATTGGTTTGGGCAATAATACCCTCAACGGTGGTACTGGGAACGATTTTTTGGATGTTGGGTTTTCAACAGGCAAGAATTTAGTTGATGGAGGTAATGGCAATGATTATCTCGTAGCCTCTTACGCCTTAGGCAATAACACCCTCAAGGGTGGTGTTGGAAATGATACCTTGGCAGGTGGAAACGGTAATGATGTCCTCTATGGAGGGACTGGTACTGATACCTTTATTTTCTTAACTTACGATCAAGGCGTTGATAGTATTTATGACTTCAACGCAAGTAGTGAACTTATTTGGGTATCGGCTAGTGGTTTTGGTGGAGGGTTATTACCAATTTACCTCTCAGCTAGTCAGTTTACACTTGGAACATCTGCAACGACCAGCGCCCAGCGATTAATCTATGATGACACTACAGGTGCATTGTATTTTGACCAAGATGGTAGTGGGGGTGCTACTCAGGTAAAATTTGCCCAACTATCTGCTGGAGTGTCACTAACCAATAACAATTTTTATGTGACTGCTTAATCGTAATGAGTGCTTCATGATTATATTGGCGTTTAGACTAGTTGCCGGTGCGAAACTCAGAAGGCTCATTCTATAAAGCCTAAAAACCTTGGTTTTAGTTCCCGGAAACATCTTAAATCCGTATCCTTATTTTTTGGAAATTTAGTTTCGCACTCCTGACTAGTCTAAACACCAATTCTTAGCTGGAGGACTGAAACCTGAGAATGTTGGTTGCGATCGCAGTTGGGAAAGTTGCTCCTTTCGGACTTGATTTGTGTAGCGCTGTTCGCAGCAATAGCAAATTAGATGTCCTGTACAGAGGCGATTAATCGCGTCTCTACTCCCAATTCCTGTACAGAGGCGATTAATCGCGTCTCCCAACTCCCAAAGATGCAACTTGAATGCTGATTAGCTTATTCTTTTGTTATCCAGATACTAAGGATGTTTTAGATGGTTGCCCAAATCCAAGAACTTGAAGCCCAGCACTGGGTTAAAACTCGTTCTTCCCTCGACCCTAGCGAATCGACTTTCCTGATTTGGAAAGGTAAAATTTACGCCTTTATCCCCGGTGAGAAAAGACAACTCCTATTTAAGATGCTGGGATTGAGTGTTAGCCGATGTATTCCCACAGCAGAAGGTAGCTGGGATTTTACTTCTAGGGAACTGACTTACTATCTCAACCCAAAAACAGATGAGGCTTTGCCCAAATGGGAGAATCCTTGGACAGGCGAGACAGTTCCGGTGATTCACGTTGCCAATAATCCAGTGCAGGGTAAATTCGATGGAAATTTTCCTGCACAAGTAGACGGTGATAGCACAACCTTCGTTTTTGATATATTTCCCTATTACCCCAATCCCTTAGCAGACGATCCAAAATTTGCCGAATACAGCCCAAATCCAATTTATCAGGCAGCCGAATTGTTTAAATTAACTGTGCCAACCGCAGATTTATTCAACACAGCCCTCCCCTCAGTTTCTCAACTCAAACTGAGTTGGGATAGGATTGGTCAATGGCTTCCCTGGATGAAAATGGGCGATCGCCCCGGTAATCTGATCTACAGTGCTGTTGGCAGCAAAGTCAATGGTTTAACAGAACTGCCCCCACTGCTGCAAGACGAAATTAATAACCGTATTCCTCTATATAAAAAAGCCCCAAAAGCATTGACAGATGGAGAAGATATGACTTCCTGGTTATACTTCCAAAAGCACTTTCAAGCTTACTTGGCTGGTGAAATCTTCCCGCTTCCCCAAGCAGAAGAATTATAAACTAGTAGAGACGCGAAGAAATTTTGCTTGTAGAAACGCAAATTTTTACGTCTCTACTCTTGCCAAGAGATAGCTTATCCTAATCCAAGAAGCAAACTTAGTACATAATTTCGTAAATTCGTGGCCAATTGAGGGTTTAAATTGAAACGCAGAGGCACGCAGAGTTGAGCGCAGAGGAAGGCAAAGTTTGCTTGAGTTAGTCACTACGAATTAATGAAATGCTGTACTAAGGCTAAAGCTAGTAAGAAAAAAACAACCAAAATCAAATATAAAAAGGTTGTTGAAAATGCACCAATAATAGCGGGGTTTGATGTGGAGACTAGCTTATGAAAGTTCAATCCCTACAGCTAAAATATTTTAAGAAATTCCGGTCTTCTTCATTTGATTTCACAGATGCAGAAACTGGTTTGGCACGAGATATTATTGTTCTGATTGGAATGAACGGTGCTGGAAAAACAAGTCTTTTGCAAGCGATCGCCGCAACTCTCGGCACAGCAACTGGACGCTTAAAGGAACCCTCCGATTTAGAATGGGCAGGATTCAACTATGAACTACTTGGGAGTAGTTGGGGAAGATTTGAGCCAGAGGTGATTGTAAAAATGCAGTTCTCATCTGGTGAACTCCAAGCTGTGCAGGATTTTCAACATAAATTACGAGAAATGGGTCGTGATTTGCAGCCTCCTGCTGAAAAGCATATTGTTACCCTTAAATGGCGAAATGGGCGTGTTCAAGCAGATAGTGCTGCTGAATTATTTCAATTTAAAGGGCGAGAATACGCTAAACAGCTACAACGTGCTGAAGGATTTCAAGTATTTGACCGAGTGGGTACAATTCTTTGGTACACAGAACAGAGAACTTCAACTAGCCTGACTACCGAAGACCCAGATCGCAAACTAGAAATCACAGAAGACCTTTTGCGCGATCGCCTTTCTAAGTGGCGACAATTCCATCAAGATGTAGGAACACCTAAAATTCCCAATCTACGCCAAGGACAAAAGGATTTATACGCCGAAATTGAACGCGGTTACAAAGCAGTCTTTCCAGAACGCAGTTTTGAAGGCCCAGTTCTGCGAGAGAATGTGGACGATATCTTGAGTGAACCCTGGTTTTATTTATATGACGGCAAAAACCAGTATGAAATTTCTGAGATGTCCGGTGGTGAACGTGCTATTTTCCCAATGCTAGTGGACTTTGCTAGTTGGAATATTCACAACTCTGTCATTCTTATTGATGAAATTGAATTGCACCTACATCCACCAATGCAACAGGCATTGCTTAGAGCTTTGCCCAAGTTAGGCACAAATAATCAGTTTATTATTACAACCCACTCTGATTATATAGAGCAATTAGTGCCTGAAGCATATATTAAGCGGCTAGAGGTGTAATTGTGAGTGTTGTTAGTGGTAAAATTATTTTCTGCGAGGGCAAGCAAACTAGTTTAGATTTTCGACTACTTAACAGAGTTGTGGAGAACCTTTTAACAAATAAGCCCACAATTGTTCCCTCTGGTAGTAAATTTACTTTTTCGATTTTTGTTCAGGGTTACTTTTCTAGAGAGGGAGTGATAAATCAAGAATACATCATTTTTCGTGATCGGGATTTTGATGCTAAACCTACTGCTAATATTGCATTGATACCACTCAACTCTATGTTGCTTACCCATCGCGCTTGTGTCGAAAATTATTTATTCAATGTTGATTTAATTGATAATTATTGACAGACAAAATATATAGAAAAACAAGACAATCCTACTTCTAAATGGGGACATGGAGATTCACCAGGGATTGAGGTGATTTCAACTTGGATTGAAGAAGCCGCAAGAAGCTTGCAGGATTATCAAACAGTAAGATGGGCATTAGCTGATTTATTGTAATCAAGTGCAACTCGACATCAACTTAAAACAACATGGACAGGTGGTAGTGGTAAACTCCCATCCTCACTAACTCTACAAGACTGTCAGACTCAAGCTGTGGCAATAATTAACCAGTTTCAACAAGCTGTTGGAACAGTAACGCCAGACAGATTTGAACAAAGTCTTGCTGTCTATCAGCAGCAGTTTGCCCAAGAGGAATTTTGGACACAGAAGCAGTATTTGATCTGGTTTCATGGCAAAGATATTCAAAAAGCTATGCAGCAACAGAAATCTCAGTACATTTCTCTAAATGCTTTTTTTGATTGGGCGCTGAATCAACTTGATGTTAATCAATACCCTGATTTAATTGAGTTACAAAACAGAATTAGCCCTTTTCAGTAGTTATTTTTTAGTTCAAGGATCAATAAGAGTTGGCAGTATGCAGCTGGTTGAGATTGCATACGGTTGACGGACACACGAAAAGGGATAATTTAAAGTTTGGCGACTATATATAAATAACGTCGTGTGCGACTTTCTCTCAAACCTAACCCTCAACCTTTTCTCTGGTAGGGAAGGGGAGCAAGAATCCAAACCTCTCCCCCACCGGGAGAGAGGTTTGGAAAGGGGTTCCAAGAAGAAGTCATATCATGTCCTTATATATATGTATATTTTTTTGCGATCACTATTGAAATTTCAAAAATTGAAAATGTCCGGAGTATTGAAACATAACCAAGAGGAAATTGCGCGATTACTTCAACACACCATTAGTTTTTACTGCCAGTTTCGCGCTACATTAACAATGCCAGAGTTGATTATCCACTCTTAAGCAGAAACTGCTTCGATAAAATATTTAGAAAAAGTAATAGATGACTTCAAATAGCGTTAATAAAACTCAGGGTTTCTGAAATTCAAGCAAAATTTATTCAAATTTCGCTTCTTGACCTGAACAATCAAATAGATGTAAACCCAACCGTTGGGAAAGTTCTTCACACACCTTTACCCCCCGCACACTGTTACCACGCACATCCAGCAGCGGCGAAAAAACTCCAATACCCATCTTATTGGGTACAACAGCGATAATCCCACCACTAATACCGCTTTTCGCCGGAATACCAATTTTATAAGCCCACTCACCTGCAAAGTTGTACATTCCACAGGTATACATAACACTCAGAATATCTTTGATGTAATGCTTATTTACCGCCTGTTCTTTTGTAATCGGGTTAATACCTCTGTTAGCAAGGGTAGCCGCCATCTTTGCTAAGTCTTGGCAATTCACCATCACAGCACACTGCTGAAAATAAAGATCCAAAGCTTCTTCAATATTCCGGTCAATCATCCCAAAGTTGAGCATCAGATGCGCCATTGCGCGGTTGCGATGCCCTGTACTCCGTTCTGAGGTAAAAACTGAAATGTCAACGAACACATCGCGGCTAATATATCGCCGGAACATATCTAGCATTCGGTTGAGGCGTTCGGTTGGGCCGAAACCTCTGATTAAGCTGGTGGTGGCGATCGCTCCAGCATTTACCATTGGATTATAAGGTCGCTTTGATTGCTCATCCAAAATAATCGCGTTGAATGCATCCCCTGTCGGTTCCACGCCAACTCTAGTCAAAACGTAATCCAGTCCATGATCTTCTAGAGCAAGTCCATAAGCAAACACCTTGGAAATTGACTGAATGGTAAAGAGTTGCTCGTAGTCCCCAACTTTGTAAACCTGACCATCTACTGTCACAATGCAAATGCTGAACAATTCCGGGTTAACCTTTGCCAGTTCTGGAATGTATTTCGCTACTGCACCCTCCCGCAGTAACTTGTACTGGGAATGCAACTCGTTGAGAACAGCTAATAATGGCGATGGATCTATTTCTAAATCTCCTTGATTTGCTTGGCTTGTCATCAGGCTGATAGCATTTCCCAAATTACCTAGTATACAGGAATCTTATTTGATTTTTGAATAAGCTCCGTACATCTGCAAAGTGTCGAAATCAAAGGTTGTGTGTCTAATAAATGCGATCGCAACCCTAATTAAAAAATTGGAATCATAATCTTACCAAAAAAAGATAATTTTAAGATTTTAGGAATAACCCTTTTAAGGTGAGCATATGTACTATCAATGTTTTTACGGCATTTCAGGCATTGGCTGGAATTATATAAAGAAATTCTGCATTAAACTCCTCTCTTTTGGCACTGTAAATTAAGTGATCGCCTTAGCTAAAATAGCAAAATTGGGTTAGAACATCATTTATTTCATAGTACAAACGTTCACCTTGAAAGGGCACAGCCCCACATCTCTACAGTTGAAAAGACAGCTTGCTCTCAAAAATCATTTTTGAGCAATTACCTAGGGCAAAAAATGACTCTTGTTCTTTTTAATACCTTATAAATTTTATCTTCAAGCGATCGCCAAGATTTACTAATTTTTTCATGATTAATCACAAAAAATATTAAGTTGAGTATCATCTTTTTTTTATACTCAGCAATACTGTTATAAGAAGTTATATTTATTACTAATTTTAGTCTAGTTATGGATAATAAAAGTCATGATTAATATCAGTAGAAAAAACTTTGAAAAAAGATATTAAAGTCAAACTAATCTGCATAATTATTTCAGATGTAACTCCTATCACGACTTATTCATAGGCAAATCTAAATATTTCATTAATTAAGTACTTTTAAGTATTTATGCCGATGCCATTTCATTAAAGTTATCATATGGGGGTTTGCTCGTAAATAGTTGATATGGATGTTTTCTATAATACAGTGGTAGTTGCGAGCCTTTAGAAGCGATGTGAATAGGGTATCGTCACTTTGGTGTGCAATAAATGTAAAGTTTTTTTAAGAAATTTTTGACTTGCATTAAAAAGCGTTACATAGCCAAAATCGCCATTTGAGAAAGGTTTCGCCCTTGAAATTGGAATTTAAATTGAATCAAGTTGCCAATTATTACGCTAAAACCCTGATCCCCAAGCCAAAAGCTTCATGCTAGTCTGTTGCAGTTATAAATAAAAAGTGAAGACGGAACGAGTTCGAGTTATCAGGAGGGAATTCACTCTCACTAGTGAAATATCCGGCGAGTTATAAAACTTAAGTTCTACAGTCGCTTTAAAAACGGACGCATGAATCAAAGACATTTGTGGATTATTGTTACCCTGTCTATGGCTGTTTTAGGCATACCCTCAATCGGTTGCACTCAAACCATCAAGGGAAATGTGCTAGCTTCCCAAAAATCGCCTGCCCCTGATGTGGTGAAGGTGGGAGAGTATCAATCCAGAGCAGGGAAACAAACCTTGGATGCTGTGATTACACAAATTCATCCTCACAACATTGGAGGACGTAAGGCAGCAACCCTTTTTATCCGAAATATACCTGTTCTCACCTTTTTGAGTTCTCTACCAGATACGAGCGTTGAAACTAAAAAAGTTGGGGCAATTGGAGATAATGGGGGCGTACAATCGTACGCCCTTATTGCTAGCAATTCACCAAAGACGGTGAGTACTGGGAACTTAACGGATGTGACTAACCAGATTAGCTCTGTTAACAATGATCCGGTTCAGATAGCTGGTGTAATAGCAGCTAAGATCAACCAGTTGAATCGAGAAAATGTCGACGGGAGTAAGATTACCGTAAGTTGGAAAGCAGGGGGCGAATCTAGTGCCAATCAAGCGCAAAACAAAAGCGCTCCCCTCCAGCAAGATGGCGATCGCTATGTAATCAAAATTAATGGCGAAGAATTGGTCGAAATCAACGAAGGTACGCGATTAGCAGGTACTACCAACAATCTGGCAGAAGATGCATTGCAAGCAACCAATCGCCTGCGGAGGCTACTAGGCAATGCATCTCCCTTAAAAGAAATTGCGAATTTACCAGTGCGTCTACCAGTATCAATACCTAAATTATCAATACCTAAATTGCCAAAACAGATTGCCGTCGGCCCAGTGCGAATCTCTTTCGGAGGCATGGCTTCCTATTATGGCTATGATGGTTCTGGTAATCGTACTGCTAGCGGTCAGAGGTTCAATCCAGAAGAAATGACTGCCGCCCATCGCAGCTTACCCTTTGGTACGCAAGTTCGTGTAACTAACACCTATAATGGTCGTTCTGTAGTGGTGCGAATTAATGACCGAGGCCCGTTCATTCGCGGGCGAGTCATCGACCTATCTGCTGGTGCGGCTCGGATTTTGGGAATGATGGGCAGTGGCGTGGCACAAGTGCATATTGAAGTCTTAGAGAAATAATCAAGTGCTGAGTAACTTCGGCGTGAGCGCTTAGTCAAGTGCTGAGTAGGGAATCTCACTTCTTTACTCAGAACCGGAACTCAGAACTCGCAACTGTTTTGCCCAATTCCCAGTTCCGGATCACTTAATTCCTCTAGTTCAACCATCTCTTCCCTCTATTTCAGATATAAACTAGCGGGGGAGGGATCGATAAGAACTAGGGGTATTTTTGTGCGCCTGCTGACAACAGTCGCAGCTTTACGCTGCTATTTAACTAAACGCTGCTCAGAAAACAAGCTGGTGGCAGTTACTGAGGATCTGAGATTAGATGAGATGACTAACTGGTATCAGACGGCAGTTGGTCTGGTGCCAACGATGGGAAATTTGCATCAAGGTCATTTAAGCTTGATCCAACGGGCGCGGCAAGAAAATTCTACGGTGATTGTTAGTATTTTCGTCAATCCCCTGCAATTTGCTCCCAACGAGGATTATCAACACTACCCTCGCACTTTAGAGCAAGACCAACAATTTTGCGAACAAGCTGGGGTAGATGCCATTTTTGCACCAACTCCGGAAGAAATGGCAGTTCCCCACAAAAGTATACAAGAATCAAAGGTTACACAAGTTATCCCCCCATCTGCTATGATAACAGGCTTGTGTGGTCGTTCTCGGCTGGGTCACTTTCAGGGTGTCGCTACGATTGTGACCAAACTTTTCAACTTGGTACAGCCTGACCGTGCCTACTTTGGTCAAAAGGATGGTCAGCAACTGGCAATTATTAAACGCTTAGTAGCTGACTTAAATTTGCCAGTAGAAATTGTTGCTTGTCCAACAGTACGGGAAGCGTCGGGTCTTGCCTTCAGTTCTCGTAATCAATATTTGACTGCAACGGCAAAAGAGCAAGCAGCGGTGTTATATCGCGGCTTGCGACGAGCTGAAGCTGCATTCATTGCAGGCGATCGCAATAGCAACAAGTTGATAGCAGTGGTACAGCAAGAAGTGGCAATGGTCAGCACGGTCTCAGTGGAATATATTGAATTGGTTGAACCGACTACGTTGATGTCTTTAGAAAAAGTTGAGGAGGAAGGAATGTTGGCGATCGCAGCTCGTCTTGGTTCTACACGTTTGATTGACAATACGATATTGCGCGATCGTTTACCTATTATCGCCATTGATGGCCCAGCCGGTGCTGGAAAATCTACAGTGGCGCGTCAAGTGGCAGCAAACCTAAATTTAGTGTATTTAGATACAGGAGCAATGTACCGTGCTGTCACTTGGTTAGTACTGCAAAAGGGGATTGCCATTGACGATGAGTGTGCAATCGCCGAATTAACTAGCCAGTGTAAAATTGAACTTACTCCTACCCAGGATTTAGAATCGACAGTGCGGGTTCGGATTAACGGTATCGATGTTACCCAGGCAATTCGCACGATTGAGGTAACATCTCTTGTATCGGCGATCGCGGCACAAAGCGCTGTCCGTCAAGCATTGGTTAAACAACAGCAGAACTGGGGTAAAAGAGGTGGTTTAGTAGCTGAAGGTCGGGATATCGGTACTCACGTGTTCCCCGATGCTGAAGTTAAAATCTTCTTAACCGCTTCTGTAAGTGAACGTGCCCGTCGCCGCCAGCAAGACTTTAACAAACAAGGTCAACCCGAAGTGAGTTTAAAGCAGCTGGAACACGATATTGCCGAACGTGACTGGAAAGATAGTACACGCAAAGTTTCTCCTTTGCAAAAAGCAACGGATGCGATCGAAATTCAAACCGATGGTTTAGACGTCTCTGAAGTCACCGCACAAATTGTTAACTATTACCAGCAGCGTTCATCTCAGTGGTAATCACCCCTATTTGCTGTTAATTTTTTAGTTTCAAAGGGTGGTGGGTGAGTGATTATTCACTTACCATCCTCAACATTGCACCCAAAAACAAAATATTAGATAATTTTACTATTGGCTCTCTTCACTGAAAATCAAGATTTATATTAGAGATTTTAGATTATTTAATTATTAAATCATCTCGCTTTAGAGTGATTTATTACATCATAATTAATCCTACTAAAGATAGAAGTATGAAAGCTTTAATTGCTAAATGCTAATTAATTATCCGTCTCTAGTAATGAAAGATTAGCCATTTTTATTTATAATCATTAATTACTAGCGATTTGACTTATCACAAAAGTACTTTGTTTTCATCTTCACTTTGGTAGTAAAATGATGATGTTAAGTTTTATGTTTCATAATGAAAAACATAAAACTCTCAAAAACAAAAGCTGCTAATTTCCTAAGCTTCTGCAATAGCTTTCAACTGGAAACCGATAAAGAGAGGATTTCACACAATGGTATTTGTACAAGAACCACTACCCTTTGACAAGAATGCTTTAGAGCCTTATGGCATGAAAGCTGAGACTTTCGAGTATCACTATGGCAAGCATCACAAAGCTTATGTAGACAACCTGAACAAGCTCACTGAAGGTACTGAACTTGCCGATAAGCCTCTGGAAGAAGTGATCAAAATTTCCTTTAAAGACTCCTCTAAGGCGGGAATCTTTAACAACGCAGCTCAAGTTTGGAATCACACTTTCTTCTGGAATTCTTTGAAACCCGCAGGTGGCGGCGCACCCACTGGTGAAGTCGCAGCCAAGATTAATAAAGACTTCGGTAGCTTTGACAAATTCAAGGAAGAATTCTCTAATGCAGCCACAACTCAATTCGGCAGCGGATGGTCTTGGCTGATTGATGATGGTGGTACGCTGAAGGTGATTAAGACACCAAATGCAGAAAATCCACTAGCTCATGGACAGAAGGCACTCCTAACCTTGGATGTTTGGGAACACGCTTACTACATTGACTACAAAAACGCTCGTCCAGCGTTTATCAAGAATTTCTTAGAACAGTTAGTGAACTGGGACTTTGTTGCCGAAAATTTGGCTAAAGCTTAATGAATTGCCAGTTTTGAACTGGCTGCGATGCCTTTTGGCAAGCTGCTTTGCGTCTACATAGCTATCAGTTAATTGACCAATCTTGTTAGCAGTCACGAACTAGTCTCGTGGCTGTTTTTGGTTGACTGTTGAGGGGATGGGGAAGATCAGGGAGTAAAATCTAGCTTTTCTGAGAATTGCGATTCATTAATTATGACCGGGATAATGCTGTTGGTTTTATGTCATGAATCGTAAAATAGCATTTGGATCGTAACTAGGACATACTCTATTTGCCCCAGGTTAGAGCTAAAAATTTTGAAAACTGGACTTAAGAGTAAAAACAATGGTGCAAGCTGTACAACAAGAACTGACACTAGAAAAGGTAAATAAAGCTATTGAGGCAATCCTCAATGTTTTGGATGTTCCCGAACCGGGAAATGATTTACACGCCAAGGCTTTATCTGCCTTTGTAAATGGTGATTACCAAACTGTAAAGCGGTTAGCCTCGACCAATTTATCTGATTGTTATGTTAAGGCACTGGGTTATTTAGGTGGGGCTTTGAAGCTAACGCCAAACACTGACACAATTCTGGCAGAGTCAGCACGGGCAGCGGCTGACTTTGCACGAGAAAGAACATTACGTAAACTTGGAGATGCGTTGGCGAAAGCCTTGTCGTAGACATCGCATCTGCACTCAACTAATAATTTTTCTTAGAGGATGTTTTAAAAGTCCTCGCCACTTAGTAGTTCATCTGAACTATAAATTACAAATAAAAAGGGAGATGAAAAATTGTCTACGAAAGTTGATACCCTTATCAGATATAGATTTATATTAAATTCGAGAAATGTCAAATAATGAGCTAACGGGCAGTAGTAAAGAACTAGCGCAATACATCGAAGCAACGAATAGCATCTCTAAACCTTGGCTATTGGTACAACTGCGCCTCAAAAAATTGCAAGAGCGTCGAGCCACCCTTACAAACGAAGTCTATACCAAAGAATTAGAAGATATTTACCAAGACTTGATGAATTTGGGGGAATGGTGGCGCGGTATTGAAGATGAGGTATTTTAAAGTCAGGAGTTATGAGTTTTCCTAACTCCTAACTCCTAACTTTTAACTTAAAACGCAACCTGATGCCTCAAGCTCTTGATCAAGTCGATTACGATACTCTCGATGCTGCAAAGCGACGCTTCATTGATGCCGCAAAACGCACACTTGGCTTTGCAAGTGCTTATGGGATCGTGCCCGCATCGGGTCTCGGAGCAAGCGCTAACACTTTCAACTTTAACCTCGCTCCGTTTCTGGAGGCAGGGGCTAGAGAACTTTCTATGACACTTGTCCCCGAAGGACTGGGCACCGCAGACGATACCCGCCCTGACGACCTCTGTGAAGAAGAGCTTCGACGATTCTGGTGGAACATTGGTATCAAGATTATCTCGTGTCTGACGAACGACGCCGCAACCTCAGGTATGCAGACTCTACTTCTTGGTCTCTATCTGCCGTCAAGCACTCCTGAAACTATCTTCACCCCCGCCTTTCTTGATGGGTTTCTTGATGGAGTGGTCGAGGGGTGCAAACGAGTGGGCTGCGTGTACCTCTCAGGGGAAACTCCTCAACTCAAAACCAAGATGATTCCAGGTCGGCTCGACATTGCAGGCTCCGTCTTTGGAGTTATGCCGCCTGGTGTCGCTCCCATTGAGAGTTCGCGTCTGGATGCCGGAAACACCATTGTTCTCGTCGAGAGTTCGGGGCCCCATGAGAACGGCTTTACCCCAATGCGAAAGCTTGCCCAGTCTCTCCCTGATGGCTATAGAACAAAACTTCCGAGTGGGCAGGAGTTCTGGGAAGCAATGAATGCCGCGTCGTATCTCTACACACCACTTGTGCAGGCGGTGCTTGGCGAGGGAATTCGTCCCACCGCGATGGAGAATATCACTGGACATGGATGGCAAAAGCTGATGCGATCGGTGAAGCCGTTGCGGTACGTGATCGAAACGATGCTCCCAGTGCCGGAGATATTTACGTTTGTCGAGGGTCATCTTGAGGGCGGGGCAGAGACGATGCTTTCCGTGTTCAATTATGGAGCTGGATTTGCATTTTATACAGAGTCGGAGCAGGATGCAGAGAGGATCGTCATTCTCGCCAGAGAACATAAGTTAACAGCTGTGATTGCCGGAAGGGTTGAAGCGTCCCTTGCCCGTGAGGTGGTGGTAGAACCCCTTGGAGTCACCTTGAAGGGAGAGTCTTTTGGGATTGCGCGCGGGGTATAATCAGTTGTAAGCGATCACTAGTTTTCTTGGAGCTATTGTAGACTCACTTATGCGATCGCTGAAGTTATCACTGGATTAGATAATTAAGTGTAAACATTTAGGGACTAAGTCTTTTTTGATACTATATTTATATTTACAGTTTAGGCTGATTAGAGAAAATTATTCTACTAAGTCTTTAAAAATAAGTCATTCAGCACAAATGGATAAGCGGATTTTTAAAATTTATCTGTAATATTAATGACTACTTATTTGTAAAGTAGTTGAAGTCACCCATTATCACTGAGGTTAAGATTTGCTAACCTAGTCTTAACATATTGAAAAATTTGCTGAGAAAGCTGAGAAAGTAGCTACCAACACTAATTTGTAGTGTTGGAGATTTCTCATCTATAAATGGGGTGTTTTAGTGTGTTAAGAATATATATTTTTATTCAGAGGGGGTTATGGCTGTAAATTTGGCCCGAACTACTGCTTCTGTAGAACTTTTGAAGCAAGTATTCCAGAACATTGATGCACAAAGTTGTCCAAGGTTATTCAACTTTCATATGCACACTGTCTACTCAGATGGGAGGTTGCAGCCGAGTGGATTGATGGAGCAGGCGATCGCTATTGGGCTAAAAGGATTAGCGATCACCGATCATCATGGTATTATCGGCTATCAAGCGGCCCTTGCTTGGTTAGAAGACTGGAAGTGGAATAATCCTGGTGCAAGCACTCCTTACCTGTGGAGTGGCGTGGAAATCAATGCTAACCTTTTGGATATAGAAGTTCACATTTTGGCTTACGCTTTCGGGACAGAACACCCTAGTATGAAACCCTATCTCCAAAGAAGGGCGACTACAGGCAAAGAATATCAGGCAAGTAACGTGATTGCCGCTATTCATGAAGCTGGGGGATTGGCAGTTCTGGCTCATCCAGCTCGTTACAAGCGATCGCATTTTGACTTAATTCCAGCTGCGTCCCAAAAGGGTATCGATGGTGTGGAAACTTTCTACGCCTACAATAACCCCAACCCTTGGAAACCTAGCATATTGGAATCAGAACAAGTGCAAAAGTTGGCTGATGAATACTTTCTTTTCAATACCTGTGGTACTGATACCCACGGTTTGAGTTTGCTACAACGCTTGTGAAAATGAATCCATTTTTTTCAACTCTCCTGGTTCAATCTGCCAGGAGGTTATTCTATTTTGGATTTTCAATTAGTCAAGGCCGACTATTCATCAAAGGACTATAGTCGATTCTTCGTAGGAATCACAATCATCGAGAAATAGGGGACTTTGGCTGGATCAACTTCATCCAGAGGTACGATGCGTTGCTGTGACGTTGATGCCCGCTCAATATATCTTGCTCGTGATGCTAGCCCTAATTTATGTAAGATATCCCGCACTTTCGTAAAGTGGCGACCTAGTTTCATAATTGCTGCTGCATCAGTCATCAGCAGATGTGTAGTCAGTTCTTCTGCTGGCAATGGGGCGGGTAGGACTGTGAGAATATCGGTGTAGTAGGTGAAAGGTACACCCAAGGCTACCGGACAAGCCATCAGCGAGGAAACTCCGGGGACGACTTCTGTTTGGTACTGGTCAGATAACCGCGTGAACAGGTACATGAACGAGCCATAGAAAAATGGGTCACCCTCACATAGCACCACGACATCTCGACCCGCTGCTAAATGGTCGGCAATTGGTTCAATTTCCTTGTCGTAAATAGACTTTGCCTTTTCTGGCTCTAAGGCGCGGGGGAGGTGAAATAGCACCTCAATTTGATTGCCAGGAAGATACTGCGCCACGATCGCTCTAGCGATACTCTCTTTATCTATTGCTGATTGATAGGCTACCACAGGAGCCGCACGTAATAATCGCAGTGCCTTCAGAGTCAATAGTTCTGGATCGCCTGGCCCGACACCAATTCCATAGAGACGACCTTTGGGTTTCATATTCATTCTTCCTCCGTTGCCAAGGCATTAACTGCTGCTGCGGCGATCGCACTCCCACCGCGCCGACCATGTAAGGTTAAAAATGGTACATTCTTACTGTCTGCTGCCAGTGCTGCTTTCGATTCGGCTGCACCAACAAACCCAACAGGAAAGCCTAAGATAATAGCAGGTTTGTCAGCTACTTCATCAAGCATTTCTAAGAGTCTAAATAGTGCTGTAGGTGCATTGCCAATTGCTATAACTGCTCCTTGGAGGTGCGATCGCCATAATTCTAAAGCTGCCGCCGACCTTGTAGTACCCAGACGCTGGGCAATTTCTGGCACTTCCGGCTTGTTAAGGGTACAAATAACTTGATTGTTTGCAGACAACCGCCGCCTGGTAACGCCATCGGCAACCATCCGGCAATCGCACAGAATCGGCGCTCCTGCTGCCAGTGCTTCCCTTGCAGATTGCACTGCTGTTGGTGAATATCCCAAGTCAGTGACGATATCCGTCATTCCACAGGCATGAATGAGACGTACAGCAACTTTTGCTACATCCGTTGGTAGCACATCTAGGTTCGCTTCTGACCGGATGATTGCAAAGGAATTACGGTAAATTTCGTTGGCATCTCGGATGTAGTCGGGCATTCGATTGGGATTTTAGATTTTGGATTGATTTGTTTAATAATAGATATTCCCTTTTGATTAGAAGAATACCTAATTTAATTAACCGCAGAGGCGCAGAGAACACAGAGAAAGAGAAACAGAGGAATTGGGTGATCTTGCACTGTGAAGGGAGTAATCAATCATCTGTATTTATCTGTGTGCATCTGTGGTTCCATTTTCTAAATATTTATTAAATAATTGCTGTAATTGTGCTGTAGAATATCGATTAGCAAATTTCCCAAAGGACTCATCAGAATTTAGGCGTTGAATTTTATATACATATAGCATCTGCTCTATTAATGCAGGTAGTTCAGCAAAAGTCACATATTGATATATTTCACGTCCGAATTTCTGCTTGCTGTCACCAACATAAACGTGATAGCCCTCCACAGTTCCATTGTCAGCCTGAATGCTGACACCGAGCAGAGTAATATCACTCTTGCTATGCTGGGCGCAGGATTTTTCGCAGCCACTAAAGTGGATATTAACTGGGCAATCCAGAGTGAGGCAAGTTTCAAGATATTCTGCTAATGCCAACGCATGACTTTTGGTGTCCGTGGCAGAAGCGGCGCAACCCTTCTTACCAGAACAGGCAACTAATGCACTTTTGATGTTGATTGCTGAGGAATCTAATCCTAAAAAAGCAATTTCACTTTGGACATCGCCACCCCATTGGTGAGGAATATCTGTTAGGAGCAAATTTTGCCAGGGGGTTAGTCTTAGAGTGCCACTACCATATTTTGCTGCTAAATCTGCTAAACCCCGCATCTGTCTACTCTCTAATCGTCCAAGGGGCAAGACGACACCAATGTAAAATAAACCTTTTTGACGTTGGGGATGGATACCAATATGTTGATAGTTAGCATCTAACGCCTCTTTTTGCAAGAAAGTAGAAAATTCCTCTTCCTTGCCGCACTTCGTGCCGCTGCGCGAACGCAGGGAAGGCGGTTGGGGGGTTAGGTGTTTTCTTATTTCACTGCATAAAAGAGAAAAAGGTAGACGCTGCTCAACTTCCTGAAGATAATTTTCACAACCCAAAGTATTTAATAGCTCTAAGAGACGTAGCCGACGCTTACTTATAGTATTACTATGAGCTAAATAGACATCCGCCAAAGCTGCTAAGACGGGCAAACATTTCTCTGGTGATAACAAAATTCCCATATCGCTAGGCGGTTGACCTTTCTCGCCTACACTGAGATGGAGGCGAAAATAAACATTACCGTCAACTAAGACAGCAGCAAATGCGATATCATTCAAGCGATCGCTCACTCGAATTATCCCACCACCATCAAAGCAAACGCTAAATTTTGCCGACAGTCCCGAAAGCGCCGAATGTGCAGCAATATAATTATCCCAAGCTTGGACAAAAGGGCGAGTGTCTATTAATTCTTCCGGGTCGATACCAGCAGTTGGACTGGTCATAATATTACGGATGTGGTCTACAACAGTGTTGCCAGAACCCAGCCCCATATCCTGTAAGAGCTTCATAACTTCAGGACTTATCCCCGTGCGGATCTCACGGATTTGGAGGTTAGCTCGATTAGTCACATCCACATAGCCGCCCCCGTGCTGTTCTGCTATATCTGCGATCGCACGGCACTGCTGACTAGTAATAATTCCACCAGGTATTCTAATCCGAGATAATATACCATCTTCGGCGGGTGTAGGATAAAACAAGCCAGGACAAGTGGCAAATCCAGAAAGCAAACTTGGAACTCCTTCCCTGTGCAGCGCAGGGAGTAGACGGTGAGTGTGTCTTGAGGACATCTTGAGAGTTGGCATTCTGACTTGGGTAATCCCATCACAGCTGCGGCACAGTCCCGGAATTTCACCGGAGTTTCCCAACTCCAAGCTCTAGTAATTTAGCACGAGAAGGTAGTCAAAAAATTTAATACTTCATATTTTGAATCAGCCTATCCACGCCCAAGGAGTTGCGATCGCAAAATCTTGCATCTGTTGGTAGAAGAAGCGATCGCTAGACATTACAATTTTACAATTAGGCTATTCAAAAACATAATTTTGAGCCACTTTCCAATAGCGCGAGAACCGCTTCAGGTCAATATAGCCGTCATACTCAAAAAATGGTTCCACCTCTAGCACTTCCACTGCAATAGAACCCTCTATTTGATTGCAGATATCATCAAACCGGGCACTGGGACTGTTGGCTGTGACGACTAAATTCGCATCATGTTCTTGAGCAAAAGCTAAAATTTCTTGTGCTACATCACCACGACGGATAACAACGGGTAACTCTAGCAAGCATTCGTAGATGAAAGCAAGACGTTTGAGACTCAGTTGCCATTCTTTTATCAAAGCCTCGTCCCAAACCCAGATAGCTGGGGCATCGGAGTATTTTTGCAGTACTGGGTTGTATGGACTGAGGCAATCTCCATGTACCCAAACAATTGGTTTACTCATTAGATTTTGGTTTTGTTTTCTGTTAAAAGGCAAAAAATCTTAGTACAGCATTTTATTAATTTGTAGCGAATTAAATTTAGCAATAGCAATGCCAATGCATCCCTCTACAATGCCAATGCGTCCCTTTACAATGCCAATGCGTCCCTCTGCAATGCCAATGTGTCCCTCTGCAATGCCAATGCGTTCCTCTGCAATGCCAATGCGTCCCTTCGCATTTAAAAACGCTACAAATGCTATGCTGACATGTACTTAGCGCCGCTTCTTCCCACGCTGCCAACTTTGGCTATTGGCTTGTTGACTAAATTCCCCTTTAGGAAAAAGTCGCTGTTCTAATTCTTCATAACTACCTTCAAAATCACAATGACCGTAAAGCGGACATTTCTGGCAATAAACGCTTTTGGTGTAGCGTTCTAAGTTTTCACGGTTGAAAAAATACGGTTTATGACTAAAGGTGCTGGCAACCCACTGCCATGACATATTATTGCTAGCAGGATCTCCATCTAAAAGATGTTCGAGAAACCACTTGGCTCCTGTTTGCCAACTAATACGCCGCCAATGGACAATGTAAGCCGCTAGCCACATCCGGGCGTGGTTATGTAGATAGCCAGTTTCTTTTAAGTCACGGCTAAAGCTGTCGATGCAAACTCTGCCTGTGGTTCCTTGTCTGATATCTTGCGGTAATTCCGGTGCATATTCAGCCGCAGTGTAACCAGTTTTGTACTCTTCCTGGTCTTTCCAGATTCCATCCCCTAACTTCACATACAATCGTTGCCAGTAGTCGCGCCAACCTAACTCGTTAATTAGTTTCGTAGCATCGTCTTGCTGCTGTACCCGTTCAAGGACATAATCTCGAATTTCTCGCAAACTTAAAACGCCATAGCGGATGTAAGGCGAAAGTCGTGTTACAGCACCTGCGAGAAAATTACGTGTTTGCGCGTAGTTTATTGGGTCAATTTTTTGCAGTACTTCTTCTGCCGCTTTGCGTCCTCCCAGAGTTTCGCTGATGTGGCGATCGCGTTCTGCTGCATCTGCAAATTGTTCGCGGAGGTAGGCTACCAACTCATCGCGGTTGGTAAATTCGCGTTGCATATCTTTAGACATATGAACTTTGAAGGGTAGGAATAAATAAACAAAAATACCTGTAGGCTAAATCATTATTATCGCGGATAAACACAAGCGATCGCTCTCAACCTTATGAGAGAACTTTTTTCATCGTAAGCAAATATAAATGGGTACATAGGCTAGCAAGAACCGCAGGTATCGCTTTGATAGCAATTTTCTCCAGATTATCAGTAAGTAAAGCTAAGATATCAGATAAATCTGTCACTTTTCAAGACGATGAGCCTGTGCATCAATCCTAACTGCCAAAATCCTGACAACCTTGATAATCTACTGCGCTGTCAAAGCTGTGGCTCTGAATTGCTACTAGAAGGGTGTTATCGAGTAACACGACCTATAGGCAAAGGTGGCTTTGCTAAAACATTTGAGGTAAGTGACAGTGGCAAGCTAAAAATTTTGAAGGTTCTTATACTAAATCAAGCTAAAGCGGTATCACTTTTTCAGCAAGAAGCTGAAGTTTTAAAGCGACTAAATCATCCAGGAATTCCTAATGCTGAGGAATATTTTCAGTTTTTTCCTCAAAATAGCCAAGAGCCAGTTCACTGTTTGGTAATGGATAAAATTGATGGAGAAAATTTATACGAATGGTTAGAAAAACGTGGTAATCGTCCCATCAGTGAAAAGCAAGCAGTCTTTTGGTTAACGCAGTTGACGAATATTTTACACAAAGTACATCAGCAGCAGTTTTTCCATCGGGATATAAAACCTTCAAACATTATGCTAACTGGTGATGGACAGTTGGTATTAATCGACTTTGGTATAGCACGGGAAATTACCGGAACCTATGAGAAAAAACAAGCAGCAGGTCAAATCACAAAATTTGTTTCTGATGGCTATGCTCCATTAGAGCAAATCAATGGTCATGCTGTTCCGCAATCAGATTTCTTTGCTTTGGGTCGTACTTTTGTCCATTTGCTGACAGGAAAATATCCTCTTGATCTGATGGATGACCCCTATGGCGATCCATATACTGCTGATCTAAACTGGCGTGTTGAGGCTAATCAAATATCTCCTTTGTTAGCAGATTTTATAGATCATCTAATGATGCGACCAGTAAAGGATCGCCCAGCGAATACCCAGGCAATATTGGAAAGGTTGGTAGAAATTAATGAAACTTTATATCCCGCGAAATTAACGAAATCAGAGTCTGTCAAACCATTACCAATAGTCGATGGGCAAATATTTTTTTTAGAACGCACTCTTGGTAGTTGGTACTCTGGACACTCTGACGTTGTTTGGACTTTAGCAATGAGTCCAGATGGACAGACTTTGGTTAGTGGAAGTGATGACAAGACAATTAAAGTATGGAATTTGTATAGTGCTGAGGAAATTCAAACCATTACACCGCATTCAGCAGAAGTATTTGTTTTAGCAATTAGCCCAGACGGTCAAACTCTAGTTAGTGATAGTGACGACCCAGAAATTAAGTTATTTAGCATGATAACGGGTCAAGAAATTCGCATACTAACTGGGCATTCAGCAGATATCACCTCTTTGGCAATCAGCCCAGATGGACAAATGTTGGTTAGTGGCAGTGTAGACAAAACAGTAAAAGTTTGGAATTTGCATAATGGAAAAGAAATTAATACTTTAGCTACATATTCAGATCAAGTGACTTGTGTGGCAATCAGCCCTGATGGTCGTACTGTGGTTAGTGGTAGTGCAGACAAAACAATACAGATATGGCCAAAACGCATTATAAGCGGGCATTCAGCGTGTGTTAATTGTGTTGCAATTAGCCCAGATTCTCAAATACTAGTTAGTGGTAGCGATGACAAAACAATAAACCTATGGAACCTCAACACTGGGGAGAAAGTTTGTGCTCTTATAGGACATACAGGACGAATTTTGAGTGTAGCATTCAGTCCTAACGGTAAAAATTTAGTGAGTGGCAGTGATGACGGAAAAATTAAACTTTGGGATCTCAGTACCAAAGAAGATATTTGCACTCGTAATGGGCATTCAGGTGGCGTGAATGCACTTGTATTTAGCCTTGATGGACAAATTGTTATTAGCGGTGGTGGGGACAATATGATCAAGATGTGGCGAATATATTAGCTTAATACTAGAGTAATAGACCTATTTATATGAATTGAGAAGCTGCTAATTAATTTTAGACACTGATGAATGAGATGCGATCGTTCAACTTATGTACAATTCTAAAGCGATCGCTACTGATGAATTAAGATGCGATCGCTTAATCTATGTACAATTCTAAAGCAATTGTAATCTCTTACAACCCCACCATGAGTAACATTCCCGAAATCGGACAACCAGCACCAGATTTTTCTACACCTGACCAAAATGACAATCCAGTTAGTCTCTCTAACTTCAACGGTCAGTGGATTGTGCTTTATTTTTACCCCAAAGATGACACCCCCGGCTGTACCACTGAAGCAAAAGATTTCACCGAATTGTATCAAAACTTCAGCGAATTAGGAGCCAAAATCTTAGGTGTAAGTCCAGAATCTGGTAAATCCCATTGTAAATTTATCAGCAAACATAACTTGTTAATTACCCTCTTAAGCGACCCCGAACATATTTTGACAGAAGCTTATGGTGGTTGGCGCTTAAAGAAGTTTATGGGCAAAGAATATATGGGTGTGGTTCGCTCAACTTTTTTAATTTCACCTGATAGAATTATTGCCTATACTTGGCCAAATGTGAAAACCAAAAGTCATGCTCAAGCGGTTTTAACTAAATTACAAGAGTTAGCGGGCACGTAAAGCATTATTAATCATTTGTTCCAAGTCCAATTGTAAACACAAATGACTAAAGTTAATTATCTTTGTTCTTCTTTTCTAGGTTAATACTAGAACAGTGTCATAATAGTTATACTACATCTTTGAAATGAATTATGGTTCAATTTATCCAAGCACAAAATGTCGGGCTTGCCTATTTGGAGGAAAAATTTAGTCTCAAACTAGCCGAAAATGAGGCATTCTTCACAGAATGGTTGGAAAATTTACCGGAAATTACAGATTTAGAAAAGCAGGATTTAGACAAAGTAAAACTTCATTTTATCCGTTTAGTCAAGCGTCCTCCTTTATCAGAAGAAACGGTGAAATTAGTAGTTTTATCTCCTTTACTCAATTTAGCTGGATTTTATGATGAGCCTTTTTATCTGAGAGGCGAGCAATCAATAGAAATTTCTGCCGAGGATGAAGGAGAAATTATTAGAGGTAGAATTGATATTCTAGTTATTCAAGAACAATTATGGTTATTAGTAATTGAATCTAAAAGGTCTAGCTTTTCTCTTTTAGAAGCCGTACCTCAAGCACTTGTTTATATGCTGGCTAATCCTAGTGAAGACAAACCTACTTTTGGATTGGTAACCAATGGTAGTGATTTTATTTTCCTGAAATTTACCACAGAAAATCAGCCAAAGTATGCTATATCTGACCAATTTACACTTTTGAAACGAAAAAGTGAACTATATCAGGTTCTAAGTGTATTAAAAAATTTGAGTCAAGTTTTGAGTTAATAATTATGTCTATTCGTCCTATATACCTTGATTGCCATGCTACCACCCCCGTAGATGAACGGGTACTAGCAGCAATGCTCCCCTACTTCACAGAACACTTTGGCAACCCATCCAGTATTAGCCATATTTATGGTTGGGAAGCAGAAGCTGCTGTCAAACAAACGCGAGAGATTTTAGCAGCAGCAATCAATGCCACACCAGAAGAAATTGTTTTTACGAGTGGTGCAACAGAAGCGAATAATTTAGCTATTAAAGGTATTGCCGAAGCTTATTTTAAAAAAGGTCAGCATATTATTACTGTTGCCACTGAACATAGTGCAGTTATTGATCCTTGTAATTATTTAAAAACTCTCGGTTTTGAAATTACTATTCTCCCTGTCCAAAAAGATGGATTGATTGATTTAAGTGAGTTAAAAAAAGCTTTCCGTCCTGAGACGATTTTGGTATCGGTGATGGCTGCAAATAACGAAATTGGTGTGTTACAGCCTTTGGTAGAAATTGGGGAAATGTGTCATGAACACAACATTATTTTCCATACCGATGCAGCCCAAGCTATTGGTAAAATTCCCCTAGATGTGCAAGCGATGAAAATTGACTTGATGTCGTTAACAGCACACAAAGTATATGGCCCAAAGGGCATTGGGGCGCTGTACGTCCGCAGGCGCAACCCCAGAGTGCAACTGGCTCCCCAGCAGCACGGCGGCGGACATGAGCGGGGGATGCGTTCTGGGACATTGTATCCACCGCAGATTGTCGGCTTTGGGAAAGCTGTAGAAATCGCTTTGATAGAACAAGCAACAGAAACCCAACGCTTCACCCAGTTAAGGCAAAGCTTGTGGGAACAGCTTTCCCAAGTTGAAGGAATTCATCTTAATGGACATCCACAAGAGCGATTGGCGGGAAACTTGAATATCAGTGTTGAGGGAGTGGATGGAGCCGCACTTTTGCTAGGATTGCAGCCAGTAATGGCGGTTTCTTCGGGATCTGCTTGCTCGTCGGCAACCACTGCACCCTCCCATGTTCTCACAGCACTGGGACATTCAGAACAGCTAGCTTATGCCTCAGTCCGGTTTGGTATTGGACGATTTAATACCCAAGAGGAAATTGATATTGTGGCGAAACATACGATCGCTACTATTCAAAGTTTACGCAATCCCTCTTTTATGGATTCTCCTGTAAGAAAGCGCCAATCTGATCTAGCTCCTGCTGATTGAGGCGAAATTCTCCAGCCCCGATGATTCCTTCCACCTGCTTGGGATTCCGTCCACCAACGATCGCCCCTGTCAGCGCCGGATTGTTTAAAGTCCAAGCGATCGCCACCTCACCGGGGGAGCGATCGTGTTGTTCACCAATCTGCTGCAACACCTCCACCAGCTTCAAATTACGAGATAGACGTGGCTCCTGAAATTCACTATTCTTTTTGCGCCAATCATCATCTGGGAAATTAGCAACCCGCTCAGGTGTCATCTTTCCTGTAAGCAAGCCAGATTGCATAGGTGAATAAACAATCACACCGATGTTGTTTTCCTTACAAAAAGGCAGAATCTCCTTTTCGACATCGCGCTTAACTAGTGAGTAAGGCGGTTGCAATGAGGTAACTGGTGCAATCTCCTGGGCACGTTTCAACTGTTCTACATTGAAGTTTGAAACCCCGATATAGCGAACCTTACCCTCATCCTTGAGCTTGGCCAAAGTCGTCCAGCCTTCTTCAATTTCTGAGTCAGGGTTGGGCCAGTGAATCTGGTAGAGGTCGATAGTTTCAATGTCGAGTCGGCGCAGACTAGCTTCAACCTCCTCCCGCAGAGAATCCGCCTTCAGACTGCGACTAATTTCGCCCTTTTCATCCCAGATCAGTGAGCATTTAGTGAAAATGTAAGGGCGATTAGATCGACCTTTGAGCGCCTTAGCAACAATCTCCTCCGAATGTCCCAGACCATAGACAGCTGCGGTGTCAATCCAATTAACGCCGAGGTCAAGAGCCTGAGTGATCGCAGCGATCGATTCCTGGTCATCCTGCTCTCCCCAACCAAAAGCCCATCCACCTCCACCGATCGCCCAGGCTCCAAAGCCGATTGAGGTAATGTGAAGCTCCGAATTGCCGAGCTGTTTGGTTTGCATATCTAGCTTATCCAAGAATTTTTGAGTCAATTGCTAGTGTACGCTGCAAATATCTTCTCAACCGCTATCTGAAGTGTGAATGGCTATTGGTGGAAACACCACATAATCACTACTTGTGTAGATTACTAAATCCTGAATGTTGTGTTCTTCCTTACTTCTTGTAGACTAGTACACTGTGGCGGAAAACAAGGGGATGCCCCTTGTTTTGTCTGGTTAAATTGAGATAAACCTCATCTATATTGAGAACCGTAGTTTTTGCCCTCACCCTAAATCCCTCTCCCCCTATTTGGGAGAGGGACTTCTTTCCGGCTCCCCTTCTCCCAAATTTGGGAGAAGGGGCTGGGGGATGAGGGTTTTTTCTTTTTATGCGGAAAGAACTATAGTTTTCAAGGTGGACGCAGTTTAGTAGCTGGATTTACGCGCCTGCTGTACTAGACTTGCTCCAAGATAAGTAACATTTGTCAGTGTTTATCAAAATTGAGAAGTAATATGTCAGAAGATTTAAAAGGCAAAGTTGCGCTGATCACAGGTGCAAACAAAGGTATCGGGTTTGAGATTGCCCGCCAATTGGGTTCTAGAGGTGCTACTGTTCTTGTTGGTGCAAGAGATATAGGACGTGGTGAAGAAGCAGCGAATAAACTTCGTTCAAATCAGATCGATGCCCGAACAATTCAACTTGATGTCATCGACCAAAAAACAATCGACTCTGCGGGTAAACAAATCGAGAGCGAATTCGGAAAACTTGACATCCTTGTTAACAATGCTGGGATAGTAAGTGATGGCGATCGCCTTCCACCTAGTCAAGTTGATATTGAAACACTGCGACACACTTACGAGACAAATGTATTTGGAGTCTTTGCAGTTACAAAAGCCCTGTTACCACTCTTGAAGAAGTCAAAAGCAGGGCGAATAGTGAATTTATCAAGTGGTTTAGGTTCTCTGACTCAAAACTCTGACCCAAATAGTGAGTTTGCTGATTTTAGGTATCTTGCTTATAACTCATCAAAGACAGCATTGAATGCGATCACAGTTGTGTTGGCCGGTGAACTTAAAGATACCCCGATCAAAGTCAATGCTGCTGATCCTGGTTTCACAGCAACTGACATTAATCAACACCGAGGGTACCGCACTGTTGAGCAGGGAGCGATCGCAGCAGTAAGACTTGCTACTCTACCTGATGATGGTTCTAGCGGAGGGTTTTTTAATGAAAATGGCGTGGTTCCCTGGTAGAAAGTAAGGGGGCATGGGGCACTTGTACTGAGCGAACGCAAGACCGTCTCTAAGAGTTGCCGTAAAGCCTGCGGCATAGCTACGCCCTAAGCGCCAGCCTCTGGTAGAGTTGTATTGAGCAGGAGTTAGAAAACTCGTTTCATCCACCTTTGAACTGGATGAATCCACCTTTAATACTCGTTAACGAGTGTTTTAACTGGATGAATCCACCTTTGATACTCGTTAACGAGTGTTTTAACTGGATGAATCCACCTTTGATACTCGTTAA
>NZ_JBALDG010000029.1:0-5475 GCF_036917195.1 Nostoc sp. | reverse complement strand
AACAGTCACTGCGATCGCGCCTGTAAGCAGCGTCAAAATATTTAAAATCTTCTGGATTTTCATGGTCTTTGGTTATTGGGCATAGGGCATGGGCAAATGACTAATGACTAATGACTTATTTGAGTGTTGTGTTGAGGTCTTGACCCAATCGCAGCAAACTATCTGCTGTATTGTGTATGCCAAATTCGGTAGCCATTTGCGCCCCTAGTGTCCCGTGGACGTACATAATCAAGATGACTCCTACCCCTGTGAGTAGATAACTCCATTGCACTTGTTTGTCTGCGTCTTTGCGCCAAACGAAGCGCTGCCATCCTCTCCAGATGGTCATGCCAACAATTAGTGCTAATAACAACACACCACCCACACCATGCCAGAGCATGGTTTCCATTGCCTGCAATCCCCAGGCACTCTTGGTATCAGCTGGTGGTGTTGCCAACAGCATTTCGTAAAAGCCTGCTGTCACCGTGAAAAATGTAATCATGCTGGCAGCTAGCATGTTGTACCAGCCAACATCAAATAAGTTGTCACGTTCCACAGTAATTGCCAAAAATTTGAAGACCCATTTTTGGAAGGGGAACAGAACACCAACGATATCAAAGGTCATCCCAATGATGAACAAAGCTATTGTCAGATGGACTAGGTTGGGATGAATGGGAATGGTGTAAGGTAATCCGTTTGCGCCTAGAGAGCCGGTCAATTGGTCAATCAATTCTGAGTTCATCGCAATAGACCATCCTTTAGTGCTTCCACAACTGGCACTGTATGCAATCCATACACCCAAACAAGTTCATCTCCAAGATATACCTGTAAACCAACTATCAAAGTCAAAACTAGTCCGGCTCCCAAATAATAAATCGGTACTTTTTGCGGGTTGCGGGTACGAATTACATAGCGCCAAGCTGTAATCGCCGTGATGATTCCCGAAAGCGACCAACCAATCAGCGTATGCAAATTCAGCACCGATTTAGCCAGGCTGTAAGGTTGTGCTAAACCCGCTTCAAACTGACCAAAAATAATTGCGACGAAAATGGCGATCGTGGCAACTAACATATTCCACCAACTCACCTCAAAAAGACTGGCTTTCCCAGTAAAATAGCCAATTACATCGCAGCAGAAGGAAAACAACACCATCGCTATTACGAAATGGACAACGATGGGATGAATCGTATCTGGATAGGGTAAGTTGTGGTCGTTCAAAGATGTCAAATATTCAAGCATTGTCTTCTCCTGGACATATCTACCGCACTTTGGTCAATCAATTTTGGATAATGGAATTGCCAATTTTAGATTACCGATAGCACAGCCTCAACTCTTGGAGAGGCTATAGCAAAGAGTTATCGAGCGTCTTTTAGATTTATTCCGCACCTGATGGAGCATAAACTAGAAGACCCTAATCCAAAATCTATAACCCAAAATCTAAAATCTAAAATCGCTAGTCAAACTTCAATGATTGATGGATATTCACTAATATCACCACAAGTATCTATCCATAAATGACCAAAATATGTTCAATATGTGCGCGGTGCAATACGCTTAATCATGTCTTAGCTTTTTGTAGACAAATTTAATAAACTTGCCTATAACGAATAACTTTGTTGTGATTAATTTCCTCATGCTAATAGTCTGCAACAGCAATTTTTGATGTAGCTAAACCAAATCGCTGTCGTTTGTTGATTTGCTTAACTTATCTTTTAGCTTAAGTAAATTTTTATGAATTGTCAAAACAATAATGATTAAAATTTTAAATGTTAGTTAGTTAGCAAAAAAATATTTCTATAATGTATCGATTTTGGCATTAAATAATATTTTAAAAAGCCTATTTATAATATTTTTCTGTGAAGTATTTCACAATGATAAAATCTTTAATTGTAATGCAAATAGCAAAAATATATAATTTTGAGTAGTTGGTATAAAAGCGAATCAAGGTAAGTTAG
Source organism: Nostoc sp. (assembly GCF_036917195.1). Lineage (GTDB taxonomy): Bacteria > Cyanobacteriota > Cyanobacteriia > Cyanobacteriales > Nostocaceae > Nostoc. The sequence goes on along the minus strand of NZ_JBALDG010000029.1, from coordinate 3,541 downwards.
TAGCTGTGGTGGAACTGGAGAATGTTGAAAGGATTTTATGAGCCATCAAGTCACACTAAGATTGAAACCCACATTCTACAGGTGTGAGGACTAAACAAGTGTCGTTTAAAATTGTGGTAATTGGTACTTCTTTGGGCGGATTATCAGCATTAAAAATTATCCTGGGGAACTTACCAGCAGACTTCCTAGTGCCGATCGCGATCGTGCAACACCGTCACAAGGAGTCTAACAACACACTCCAGGATTTATTACAAGAATCTAGTTCGTTGCCGATTCGAGAAGTGGAAGACAAAGACGAAATACTACCAGGACATATTTACCTAGCTCCAGCAGATTATCACTTGCTGGTTGAACTAGATCACTTTGCTCTTTCGACTGATGAGCCTGTTTCCTATGCCAGACCATCTATCGATGTGCTGTTTGAGTCAGCAGCCGATGTCTATACCCAGCAAGTTATTGGTGTAATATTGACAGGGGCAAATCAAGATGGTATGCAAGGTCTTAAGAAAATAAAAGCGCGGGGAGGACTTACTATTGTACAAGAACCTACCACAGCGGAGAGCGACGTTATGCCAGAAGCAGCAATTTCTGCTGTTGCAGTAGACTGGATTTTGACACTCTCAGACATCGCTTCTCAAATGGTCAAGCTTTGTCACTCTATACGGAAATAAACCCATGCAGATGGAACCCAAAGTAAACATCCTCCTAGTGGATGATAAACTAGAAAATTTGCTGGCATTAGAGGCAATCCTAGAAAAACTGGGAGAGAATCTCGTGAGAGCTACTTCTGGGGAAGAAGCTTTGAGGTGTCTGCTAAATCAAGACTATGCGGTAATTTTGCTAGATGTGCAAATGCCAGGGATGGATGGTTTTGAAACTGCTACCTTGATTCGCAATCGGGGGCGATCGCGTCACACTCCAATTATCTTTCTCACCGCCTTTAGCAGCAGCGACCAAATGCTGTTTAAAGGCTATGCCTTGGGTGCAGTTGATTATTTGCTCAAACCATTAGACCCGAATATTTTGACTTCTAAAGTCACAGTGTTCGTAGAACTATTTAAGAAAACAGAAGCCGTCAAGCAACAAGCAGCGCAGCTGGTAGCTGTGAATGCCGAACTCAGGCAAAGTGAAGAACGATTGCGATCGCTGAGTACCTGTTCACCCGTTGGCATTTTTGAAATTGATACTGAAGGAGGCTGTAGGTATACTAATCCTCGCTATCAGACAATTTGTGGCTTAAAAGCGGCAGAGAGTTTAGAAAAGAGATGGCTAGAATCTGTTCATCCAGAAGATAGAGAACGAGCCGTTACCAGTTGGTCTGACTACATTCGTGAAGGTCGCAACTATTCTGAAGAGTTTCGCTTTCAAACTGCTCAAGGCATCGTCCGTTGGGTACAGGTTCGCTCATCACCGATGCTTTCCGGTCAAGGAGAATTGCTCGGATATGTAGGCACTCTCGAAGATATTACTGAACGCAAGCAAGCAGAAGAAGTCCGCGCTCAAGTAATTCGAGAACAGACGGCAAGACAGGAAGCAGAAGCAGCAAATCGGATGAAAGATGAGTTTCTCGCCGTTCTCTCTCACGAACTCCGTACACCCCTAACCTCGATGCTGGGCTGGTCAAAAATCCTCCGCTCTAAGAAACTTGATGACAAAGCCACTTCCCGGGCCCTAGAGGCGATTGAACGCAACGCGATGTCTCAGATGCAACTAATTGAAGATATTTTAGATGTATCCCGGATTATCCGTGGTCAGTTGCGATTAAATGTATCTGCTGTGAATCTGATTTCAGTGATGGAGGCAGCCCTAGAGGCAGTGCGTCCCCTAGCAGAACCAAAAGATATTAAGTTAAATACTGTCCTGGATACTTCGGTAGGGTCAGTTTATGGCGATCCAGCCCGGTTACAGCAAGTTGTCTGGAACCTACTAACTAATGCGATTAAGTTTACCCCTAAGGGTGGCAGGGTAGAAGTTAGGCTATCTGTCTATTTTGGATCTTCGATTTCAGATTTTGGATTGGGATCTGATAGTGAAAATTTAGACTCTTCAAACACTGATGAAGGCAGTAATCCAAAATTCAAAATTCAAAATTCAAAATCTCAGTATGCCCAAATTCAAGTTATCGATACGGGGATTGGCATCAGTTCGGAGTTTTTACCCAAAGTATTTGAGCGTTTCCGGCAAGCAGACAGCACCACAACCCGATCGCACAATGGACTAGGACTAGGACTAGCGATCGTCCGTCATCTAGTGGAGCTGCATAAAGGTACAATCTTTGCCCAAAGTCCAGGCACAGGAGAAGGAGCAACCTTTACTGTAAGGCTGCCACTGCTACAAGACAATAGGGCTAATAGGGGAAATAGAGAAGCCACAGGAGAAATTTCCTCCCCTGTGGCTTCTGTGCCCTTGGCTGGATTAAGAGTTTTAGTTGTAGATGATCAAGCAGATACCCGTAACTTTCTCAGTTTTATGTTTGAGGAGTATGGGGCGGTAGCTACTGCGGTAGCGTCAGTTGATGAAGCGCTAGCAGTAATTGAACAAGCAAAAGCAGATATCCTGATTAGCGATATTGGCATGTCAGAGCAAGATGGTTATACGCTGATTCGGAAACTGCGCTCTTTAGAACCAGAAAAAGGTGGACGTATCCCAGCGATCGCTTTAACGGCGTACACGCGAGAGGAAGACCGCTTAGAAGCGCTAAGAGCAGGGTTTCAGCAGCATTTATCTAAGCCAATTGACCCTACTAAATTGATTGCTATGGTTGCCAATGTATTAAAACTACCTTTGGAAGTTCCAGTGAGTTGATTTTGAACTGGGGAGTGGGAAGTTAGGAATGCTGAGTACAATGGAATGCCCAATCAAGAAGAAGTTAGGGCATGTTTTTTCAGTTCGTCTAGGGAAACCATTTCCAAAGCTCTAGCATGGGTTGCAGAGAGGATGACGGGTGGAGCAACCCCAGCTTCGAGAGCTTCTTGCCAGCGAGAAGCACACAAACACCAGCGATCGCCAGGCTTCAGTCCAGGAAAATTAGAATCAGGAACAGGTGTGCTCAGGTCGTTCCCCCGCGATTTGGTGAACTCCAGGAATTCTGATGTCACTTCGGCACATACGACGTGCGACCCGAAATCTTGACCACCTGTGCGACAAAAACCGTCGCGGTAAAACCCGGTCATGGGAGAAGTGCAGCAGACATCTAGGTTTCCACCGATTACGTTTTTAGCTTCTGTCATCGTTAATTCGTTGCACTTGATTTTTCACTTCGATATAAGCTTATCTTGACACTTTCCTAGTTGAATTAAAATCGCTATCTCTGATTAATTCGGAAAAGCAGGGAATTTTAGAATCACTACTCATACAAAAGAGAGCTTCGGCGTATCCTGACCTCGTTGCTTGCCTTTAAATAAGTAAAGCTGATAGGTTCTATCAGCTTTACAAAAGCGACACAGTTGATTAAAAATTGTAAAGCAGTGTAAAGTAGTTTCACAGGCGAAAACAAAACCGTCTGATTCATAAATAACTAACCGCACTTATAAAACAATGA
>NZ_JBALDG010000028.1:0-233208 GCF_036917195.1 Nostoc sp. | reverse complement strand
TGGGCATAGCAATTATGTCAACAGTGTCGTCTTCAGCCCGGATGGCAAAACTTTAGCTTCCGCCAGTGGTGACAAGACAATCAAATTGTGGAATCGGGACACGGGCAAAGAAATTACTACTCTGAGTGGGCATAGCAATTCGGTCACAAGCGTCGTCTTCAGCCCGGATGGCAAAACTTTAGCTTCCGCTAGTCATGACAACACGATCAAATTGTGGAATCTGGACACGGGCAAAGAAATTACCACTCTGAGTGGGCATAGCAATTGGGTCACAAGCGTCGTCTTCAGCCCGGATGGCAAAACTTTAGCTTCCGCCAGTATTGACAATACAATCAAATTGTGGAATCGGGACACGGGCAAAGAAATTACCACTTTGAGTGGGCATAGCAATTCGGTCACAAGCGTCGTCTTCAGCCCGGATGGCAAAACTTTAGCTTCCGCCAGTGCTGACAAGACAATCAAATTGTGGAATCTGAATCTTGATGATTTATTAGCGCAGGGTTGCAGTTGGCTTAAGGTTTATTTGATCAGCCATCCTAATGCGGTTAAGGTGTGTCCAAGGCGGTAGGGGGATGAGGAAGATGAGGGGGATGATGAAGCGATCGCCCTTTAATATTCAAAAAGAGCGATCGCTTGGTAAATTAAAGATGCGATCGCAGTTGAGAACCTAATTTTTACAGTAATTCTAAGCTTAAATGTAGAGCTAAAAGCGATCGCTCTATAGTATAAGGTAATGACTCTGTGCAATGACTTATGAAAGCTGAAGAATATCCCTTTGTTCAAGAGTTAATTACAGACAAAACAGGTCAAGTTCTTAAGGTTGTTTTAGAGTTTGAGGAATATCAGCGCTTGTTAGAAGCTATTGAAGACGAGGGACTTTATCGAGCCATGCAAGCAGTGACAGGCGAAACACCTTTGACGATGAATGAGGCTCTTGCAGAACTTGAGCAGCCATGAACTGTGAGTATATGCCTACTTTTGTCAAAGACCTCAAGGCGCTTAAAAGTACCCCGGTGTTTGAGTCAGTGAAATCCCTTGTTTTTGAGGAAATTCCTAGCTATTCCAGTCTGAATGAAATCAGCAATCTGAAAAAACTCAAAGATGCTGATAGTGCATATCGTCTGAGGGTTGGAGATTATCGCATAGGCTTCACAGTTGCAGGAGATATAATCACCTTTGTTCGGGTTCTCCACCGTAAAGACATTTACCGCTACTTTCCATAGTTAAGAATGCCGCAGCTACGCCCGTCGTAGACTTCGCCCACCGTAACATTGAGCTTAAATATAGTGTGCAAAGCGACGCCGAATAGCCCGTCGTAGACATCGCTTGGTAAATTAAAGATGCGTAGGCGTAGCCTGCCGCAGGCATCGCTCTTTTGAACTGGTAGTGTCTAAATCCCCATCTAATTTTTGCAGTGATTCTAAGCTTAAATGTAGAGCCAAAGGCGTAGGCGTAGCCCGTCGTAGACATCGCTTGTTAAAAAAAAGATGCGAACCAAGTTCTGAGGACGAACTTCTGAGTTCCGAGGACGAACTTTTGAGTTCTGAGCACGAACTTCTGAGTTCCGAGGACGAACTTCCGAGTTCCGAGCACGAACTTCTGAGTTCCGAGGACGAACTTTTGAGTTCCGAGCATGAACTTCCGAGTTCCAAGCACGAACTTTTGAGTTCCGAGCACGAACGGCCGAGTTCTAAGCACGAACTTCCGAGTTCCAAGCACAAACTTCCGAGTTCTGAGCACGAACTATGTCATAAATATGAATTCGCGTTAGCGTAGGCCGTCATAGACATAGCTTAGTATCTAATGGTACGTCTACGCTTACCCTGAGAACTGGAATATTCTAAACTGGAACTACGTTGTAAGCACTCGATGATGGCACAAATCACATTTAAGGTTGAAGCATTTTGGGATTCAGACGCAGAAGTTTGGGTAGCAACTAGTGATGACGTACCTGGATTGGTAACAGAAGCTTCTACGATTGAGGTTCTGACGCAAAAGCTGCGAGAAATAATTCCAGACCTGATCATTCTCAACAAAATTGTCCCTCCTGATGTGGGTTCTATCACCTTTGAGTTAACCAGCCATCGACAAGAGTTGATTAAGGTGGCTTCATAGATGAGTGCGTCGTTAACTCCTGAGTTGAATAAGATGCTTTCAGAAGTTGGGTGCTACTTTGAACAGCAAGGCAAAGGAGATCATGAAATTTGCTACAGTCCAATCACAGATTGTCGGTTTGTTATAGACGGAACCATCAAATCACGCCATACCGCCAACGGAGTTTTGAAAGCTGGACTTCCCAAAGCCTTTTAGGGGGGTAAAATTACATATCAATGTATTGGAAATGGAGCTTTAGACTATTAATTGTATTCTTGGGGCTGTGGCTACTCTTGGATCTGGGTTCCCGCCTGGGAGCAGAGATTTTTTGGTTTCAGGAAGTCGGCTATCTCCAAGTATTTCTGCTAAGGGTAGTGACTCGTGGTATTTTGTGGGTAGTGGTGGCTGGGATAACTGCTGCCTATCTACTGCTAAATCTGGCTCTAGCACAACGGCTAAAATATCCCCAGTCTTTGAAGATTGAGCAAGTCAGGCGTAAGGAAGCAGAACTGGGCAGTGGATTAACAAATTTTCTCAGTCCTGATTATCCAAGACGCAACCAAACCCGGACACTTGCGCCACAACCCTTTCAACCATTGAGATTGCGCTGGTTATTACCCCTAACTCTGATATTGAGCTTGTTGATCGGGTTGATCCTGGCTCACTATAGTAAGATTGCTCTTTTCTACTGGCATTCTCCAGTTAATAACGCTAGTCTACCCATTCCCGCCTTATTCCGCCCAGAGACAATCTGGCAACTCTTGAGGCAAATTGTTTCTCAAGTCTGGGATCTCGGTTTAATTGTGGGAGTAGCGATCGCAATCTTAATTTATCCCCAATTTTTACTCACTGCGATCGCAGTTTTGTTCAGTCCCATTTTTGCCTTTATCCTATTCCAACACTGGCCAAAGGTGCTGCAATATTTCCACCCCACCCTTTTCAACAGCACTGAGCCTTTATTTGGTCAAGATATCAGCTTTTACATCTTTTCCTTACCCTTTTGGGAACTGCTAGAACTCTGGCTGATGGGATTATGTTTGTATGGCTTTGTCGCCGTTACTCTCACTTATCTCCTGTCAGGGGACAGTTTGAGTCAGGGAATTTTCCCTGGTTTTTCACCCCAGCAGCAGCGTCATTTATCCGGTATGGGTGGCTTATTAATGCTGGTAGCAGCTCTGAGTTATTGGCAAAGTCGCTATGAACTGGTGTATTCTACCCGTGGAGTCAGTTATGGTGCCAGCTATACGGATGTGACAGCCCAGTTGCCAGCTTACACCATCTTGTGTGTCCTGGCAGTTGCGATCGCCTTTTACCTCCTTTGGCGAACGTTTTTCTGGAAACCTAAATCTCAGTATCGTCCTTTGGTATTTTACGGGTTAGGGGTTTATCTAGTTCTAGTTGTAGCAGCTGAGGTTCTTCTACCGACTGTGGTGCAATATTTAATTGTCCAACCTAATGAGTTGCAACGAGAGCAACCCTACATTCAGCGGACTATCGCCTTAACTCGCCAAGCATTCGATTTAGAAGCGATCGATGCTAGAACCTTCAACCCGCAAGGAACATTGACTGAAGCTGATATTCAAAAGAATGACTTGACAATTCGCAATGTTCGCCTGTGGGATGAGCGACCACTGTTAGAAACCAACCGTCAGCTGCAACAAATTCGGCCCTACTATCGGTTCCCCGATGCCGATATTGACCGCTACATTCTCAAAACCGATGTCAGCCAACCATCAGCCTCCCAAAAGCTACCAGAACCAGTTGAACCAGCAGAACGGCAGCAGGTACTGATTGCTGCACGAGAATTAGACTACAGTGCTGTACCACAGGAAGCTCAAACATGGGTTAACCGCCGTTTAATTTATACCCACGGTTTTGGGTTTACTATTAACCCAGTTAATACAGTTGGGCCAGGTGGGCTTCCAGAATATTTTGTCAAAGATATTAGCGGTGATAGTAGCGCCCTTACAACTTCCAATCAAGCTATTCGTGACAGTATTCCCATTGGTCAACCCCGGATTTATTACGGCGAGATTACTAATACTTATGTGATGACAGGCACAAGAGTTAGAGAGCTAGACTACCCTAGTGGTAGCGACAATGTTTATAACTATTACGATGGTCTGGGTGGCGTTGAAATCGGTTCAGCATGGCGACGCTGGCTATTTGCGATGTATTTGAAAGATTGGCAGATGGTGCTGACGCAGGACTTTTTGCCAGATACAAAAGTGCTACTTCGACGAAATGTCAAGCAAAGAATTGAAGCGATCGCCCCCTTTTTGAAATTTGACAGCGACCCCTATTTAGTAGCTGCTACTGCTAATCAAGATTTCCCAAGTAATCCCAGTTATCTTTACTGGATTGTTGATGCCTACACCACGAGCGATCGCTATCCTTACTCAGACACAGGTAACGATGGGATCAATTACATTCGCAATTCTATCAAAGTAGTGATTGATGCTTATCACGGCACTGTTAAGTTTTACATTGCCGATCCAAGCGATCCGATCATTGCCACTTGGTCAGCGATATTTCCCAAAATGTTCAAACCGCTCAGTACAATGCCAGTCAATCTCCGCAGTCATACCCGGTATCCGGTGGACTTTTTCAAAATTCAATCTGAGCGGTTGATGACCTACCACATGACCGACCCCCAGGTATTTTACAATCGGGAAGACCAGTGGCAAATTCCCAACGAAATTTATGGCAGTGAACCCCGTCCAGTAGAGCCGTACTATTTGATTACTAGTTTACCGAATGTAACCTTTGTTGGTGCAGCCTCTCGTAGAGAAGAATTTATCCTGCTGCTACCTTATACTCCCAAACAACGGACTAATTTAATCGCTTGGTTAGCGGCGCGATCGGATGGCAATAACTACGGTAGGCTGGTGCTATATGTCTTTCCTAAGGAACGCCTGGTTTACGGGCCAGAGCAAATCGAGGCGCGGATTAACCAAGACCCAGTAATTTCCCAGCAAATTTCCCTCTGGAATCGCCAGGGGTCGAGAGCCATTCAAGGCAATCTACTAGTAATTCCCATTGAGCAATCGCTGCTGTATGTCGAGCCAATCTATCTAGAAGCCAGACAGAACAGTCTGCCAACTTTGGTGCGGGTAGTCGTGGCTTACGAAAACCGGATTGTCATGGCACAAACATTAGAACAAGCATTGCAGGGAATTTTTAAACCAGAAGTTACACCAGCCCCTGCGATTGTCCGTCCAGTAGAGGAAGCAGCCCCGTCAGGTCAGTGATCTAAATAATTAGCCATTTCACCCTGTTATCGGGTGCAAGACTAATTAACTTTTTGAGAGAAATAAATCAGCCATTCCCTGAAAATCTAACAGTGCTTCACCTGTCTACAACGGGCTACGCCTACGCAGACTCTTGGGCGAGGGCGATTGCCTTTCTAATTTTAGATTATGTATGTTTTTATATTTGTAAATTTATTTATAAGTTTTTTTACTTAGAGTAGAAGCATAAGGAATTGGTATAAATTTTTGTGCGATATCTCTTGACTCGCCAAAAAAGCCTCTACGCATTGTATCAGTTCAATTCTTGCGTTGCTCTACAGCCCTTTGGGCAGCCTACGGCAGACGTTGGCAAAGCCATCGCTTTCGTGTTTAATAAAAGCAAATTTGCTAACTTCCTATATTGAATTCGGGCAGTCGTTGATTGAATTCGGGCAGTCGTTAATTGAATTCGGACAGTCGTTAATTGAATTCGGACAGGCGTTAATTGAATTCGGACAGGCGTTAATTGAATTCGGGCAGTCGTTGATTGAATTCGGGCAGTCGTTAATTGAATTCGGACAGGCGTTAATTGAATTCGGACAGGCGTTAATTGAATTCGGGCAGGCGTTAATTGAATTCGGGCAGTCGTTAATTGAATTCGGGCAGTCGTTGATTGAATTCGGACAGTCGTTGATTGAATTCGGACAGTTGTTGATCGAATTGGGGCAATCACCAAGAATTTACATAAAAAAAATCAATATTGTTGTAATAAATAACTAAAAATATACTGAATAATGCGGGTGTCAATTAACCCTAATTTTATCTATCCTAGTACTGTACAGTCCAGGGTATAAGTCAGTTTTTCTCCTGGCGCATTATTAATAACCGGAGAGTAATTTATGTCACGTCCAAAACGCGGGTCTAAAGTACTTGATAAAGCACAGCGTCGGATTGCGGCTTTGAAATCGATCAGTACCACCTTAGACTTAGGTAATGGGGTAACAATTGACTCCTTTGCAGCCGTCATCAAAACAACCCAAGACAAGTTAGAAGCTTATAACTCAAGCCTCTCCACCGTGGATCTGACTCAGGGAGCCTTAGAACTTGCGGAAAAGTCGCTAATGGAACTAACAGAACATATGTTACTCAGTGTAGCTGCAAAGTATGGCAAGAATAGCGATGAGTACAAAATGGCAGGAGGCGTTCGTCGAAGCGATCGCAAGCGTCCAGTGCGTCAGCCTAAAAAAGAGGCTGTTGCTTTAGGGAACTCTAGAAAATAAATTATCCAATTTCACGCCGATCAAAATGACTTTCCCTCCCCCTGCTCCCTGCTCTCTGTCCCCTGCCCTCACGATGGGATATTTTTTAAATTGGAAGTCCCTGATAAAGATGATGTTCGATGTGGAATATTCAAAATGTTACCCTTACGGGTAACTAAGGAAATCCTGTAGCGTTTGGCGTTCACGTAGTGTGTGCGAAGCACAATCGCGACTAGAATTGTGTCTACTGGATCTTTCTCAAATGTGCCAGCTAGCTGTGTACTTGCGATCACGATTATGAATGTATTCTGCCAAAACTGGAATCAAGTTGATAAAATTTGCGTTAATACCAACCCTGTAATTTTAGAATCATACAATTAATTGAAGCGATCGCACTATTCCAGCACTCTCAACCAAGCTTCCAAGTCTGCGATCGCTTCAAACTTCATCAATGTCTCACCCAGATTTTCTAGTTGTTCCAGAGAAAGGGCGTGGATACGCTATCGTCTCTTGTAGCAGTTCTTGTCCCAATCGGCGCGTTAACTGTTGGGTAATGAGTGCGATCGCTTCCACTTCTGGTTCTTCTTCCTTGGTTTTCCAAATGGCGCGTGGCTCTTGGGTCAAATCCAGTCCTAGCATTGCCCGAATCTTTGCCCGACTTAAATTGGCAAACTTATAGACCATTATAGAGGTGATAATATCGATAATGTCCCCTCGTTGTCTTGGTGTAAATTCCTGTTGCTCAGTCCCAGAGAGCAAATACCGTGCCACTTCTGGCGCTTGTGCTTCTTCTATAATTGTCAATACCGTTGCTGCAACCGTAGGGTGGGAGAATTACTTCAAAAGGTGCTAGAGCGTATTGAAACTCTCTCCTTAGAACAATTAGAAAGCCTCAAAGAAGCATTGTTAGATTTTCAAGCGATTGCTCAAGGGACAATGGCAAAGCTGAACGCAGATTTAGAAGCCTGGTTCAGTACATCAGAGTAACACAAACAGCATCACTAACACTCCATTCTGTTTTGCACTTATTTTTTCAGCAAAAATAAAATTGGAGTCCTATAGTTCAACATATGTAATAGACACTAAAAGTTAATAGACATGGTACAAAGTAACCAACTAGAGATTCGCCACATTAGTTCTAAAGTGAGGCAGTTGATTCAAATGTACGCCGATGTTAATAACTGTACGCAGCCTGAAATGTTAGAAGGCATTGTTTTGGAGTGGAACGCCGAACAAAGCGAGAGCGAAGACTAGCAGGAGACGAAGATGAATAGCTTTCTGCTACAATCTTTAGTCCGCTTTAGGGAAACGTTTTCATTAATTTGGCTCTCTAGTTCAAGAAAAACTTTCTAGAGATTGGATCTTGTTTGAGGGATTGAATAAAATCCCTTAAAGTCATCATGTTGCCCGTTAAGGTAAACTTAGGAGTACCATTTTGAGCAACGATTCTCACTTCACCGTCTTTGATCTGAATCTTATTCTTAATGCTGTCCCATAGAGTATCGAAGCTCTGATCATCCTTGCAACCATTGGCTTCAAGGAATCTTTGGCGCACTTCTGTTTTTAGTGCTAGTGCTTCTGCTGCTTGAGTCCGCGCCTCAAAGTGCTTAATTACATCTTTATAAGCACTCTCCCTCAGGGTTTTGTTTTCAGCCTGAACTTGCTCTAACTGAGTTTTTATGGCTTGCAGTTGGGACGCTAAAGCAGTTGATTTATGGTATTCAAGTTTTAAGGCTTGCTTTGCATTGACTAACAAGGTTTTATAATCTAGCTGATCTTGATCTTGATTTTTTTCAGATTGCATTTTTCTCTCTTGATCAACAGATTTTTGGTGAGAAACTCTCGTCAGTTATATAATAAAAACTGGCGAGAGTTTAGTAAATATTTTCTGTGTTATCTAAGTATTAGTTATTTCACCAATAATGGTAATTCAGAGCTAGGATTATCCTTGATACTACTCACACAAAAATTAATGTGGGAACGGATAGCTCGCTCATAAACTCCAGTCTGCTGAGTGCGTACCCCCACAGCTTGATATATTAAGTTAACTTCTGGGAATTCAGACCAATACATCAAAAAAATGTCTTTAGCTGGAGTAATAATTTCATAATTATTCTCTTGTCTTTTCTTTCTGAGTTTACAATTATTTAGTTGTAATTTTTCTCGGAATAGTTTTTCAAATTCTGGAATGAAATCTGAAGTAATTTTCATGGTTGATACACGTTAAAACGTGTTAATAATGCAAAGACTATCTGGTGATATTACTAAGTATGACACTTCAGATACCTCTTACGATATAGTGTATCAGTTATCGGGTATTTGAGAAGGGAATTTAGACGCAGAATAACTCGTTGGCATAGTCTCTTGTAGAGTTGAGGCTGTGCGATCGCCGCGACCTGTTGATCAGGATTTTACATAGCACAACTCTGCTATTTATTAACCTATAACTTACCAAGAGTTTGGTACAGACCCATTCGCGTAACGTCTTGTAAAGAAGCCGCTTGCCGTGAGGCATCGCTTGGTATCTCAGTGTAGCTAGTTGGCAAAGACACCTGGATAATTGCACGGCTAAATCATTTTCGAGGTAGAAGCCCTGCGGGGCATTCAGTACCTACAGGCTACAGCCTGGGCCTTCAAGACCCTTTGCAAAGCTGATTAATTCCAAGTACTCTAGATTTTCTAGGAACTTTTTAGCAGCCAGCAATCCAGCAATGCTCCAAGTTTGATAAATTCTAGCTTCTTTGGCCATCGTAGTATTCTGAGAATTTATCCTTAAATAAACGCTTTTTGGCAATAGCGATCGCTGCTTGGGCAAGTTCTGTTCGATCTGTTTTCTGTGCCGCAGTCCGTAGCAGGAGAATCCACCACATACAGGAATCAATTGGGGGAACGCGAGCGATCGCCTGCTCACCAAAATCAGCGACCAAAAATTCCTCATTCCCATTAAAGTGTACTTTGAAACTCGCAGGCATTAACCCTGCTCCTGGTTCAAAGCAGTCCATCAGCTTTTCATGACTTTGTAATTTCAGTGAACCAGCAGCTTAGGCGAAAACTTCAAAAAATGCTGGTCATCAAAGTTAATGAAGGCGCAAGAGCCAAGAAACCTATTTTTGAGGTGTAATGAGAAAGTATTTGTTAAGGGATTACGAAATACCCGAGTTAGCAGTTGTAGGTATAGTTATGCCTTGAAGGTTCAGTGAAAATTATCTGCTACAAACCATGAGCAATAACGACCAACCCAAAAATTTTTTTGGTCAGGGCAGCAATTTCAACTCAGACAAAATTAGAGTAGAGATTCTTGCCGAGCAAGAACCGATTTATCACCAGAAAATTCCCTTGAGACTGGTTGAAGACAAAGGTTAAACTGGTCGTCGCATACGTAATTACTTACGCCGTCACGGTATCCATCTAATCAGATCACGGTTATCAAATGAACCACGTCGAGAACCTTTTAGCCGTGAAATTTATCGTCAACGCAACGAACAGTTGACGCGCTATCAATAGACTCAAGCAATTTCGCTGCATTGCTACTCGATATGAAAAACTTGCAGCCAATTATACAGCTATGTTAACCATCGCCTCAATTCTGTTGTGGTTATAGTTTGAAAGCACGCCCTAACGTTAAATTAAGCAGAGACAATGAAAATCATCTATCCCGCTTTAGATTACGTCAAATCTCGCAGTTTTAATTTACGCTTACAGAATCTTCAACATAACGCATTTTTCAAAAACTTTATTCCCGAAATATTTGCAGCTTTAATAATAGTATTTTTTTCGGGAGAATCTTTAAGGCTATTTCCAATTTGGTTCATATTTTTAGTAGGTTCTATCCTACTAAGATTGCTGTGGAATAGCGCGATCATCATTCATGGTTTTGGTCATACTTTATTTACAGCTATTTTTGACAAAAATCGATGTTTTATTAAACTGCATAACGTCTTAGAAAATAGAAAGCCTTTAGATATTCTAAAATCGTTACTGCCTTTTCAGCCAATATTTATCCCATTTATTAATAACGAATTTTATCCTTGGATAGCAGCAGGTAATACTAATATCCAAGCTAAAGCTTTAGGTGGGATATCTTTTAATACTCTGGCTTTAGTAATTACATTTTGGTTTTTATTTACAAAACCAGGTATTAACTTAGGAATGCAGTTTTTTCTTAAAGCTTTTATTGCTGCTAATCTTGTCATCACTTTTAGCTCTTGGTCAGATATAGCCGCTTTTATCCAAGGAACAGCCGCTTGCTTCTATTGCGGAAATTTTGGAATTATCGGTAAACCCAACTCAAATGATGGCAACCAACTTTTACCTAAGCGATTTGTAGATTTTTTTTACAAAATGGGTTACGAAACTGAAATTCGGGGTGAACAAGCAGGAGGTGGGTTAGTTATAGGGCAGAACAAAGACAATCAAATCGTATTTGTTGGTAAAAAGGTTGTCAATCAAAAGAGAAGCAATCTGACAAAATCGTTAGAAGCAGCTTTTGCCCCAGCTAGACAAAAAGCTAAAATTGCAGGGATTAAACCTGCAAAATTGATTGTAGGAGTGTGGCATTACCGTTTCGGTACGAGTTGTCCTCCTTCGGTACTAGAAACTCATTGGCATGAATGGATGCCAGCTAGATTTACTTCAGTTTGGCAAATTGAAAACGGACAATGGGTATGTCAGAGAAAAAATGCCAATCATCGCATCACTCACAACGGCGATTTTGACGCTTGGGCAATTTTTGATCAACAAATAGAAAATACTGAACTCGGCTTGTGGCTAGAAAGAGTATTGCATACCTCTAATGCGACAACGGGGGACTCTCCTAAAATTGCTGGGATGATGGATTTATTAATTACCCAAGGTATGTGGTATGCCTCAACCAGACTAGCTTATCAACTGGCGATCGCAACTTCAATTACAGAGGCTTTTGGCGGAGAAACACCAGCTAAAGATGCGCCTAATACTGCACCAAGCGAAATAGATTTAAGTCGCTGGGCAGACATATTCGATCAGATTTTTTCTTTTTATACCATGCTTCTACCAGAAGCAAAATCGCTTTTTACTTCCGAATATTGGCAGCGCTTTGAGAATGATGCTTGTAATGTGATCGCTAAAGATAGCACAATTGAAAAATGGACGCAGCAACAAAAAACTGCATTCGTAAAAGCGACAATTCAAGCATTTTTATTTAACGACCTCTATCGCGCTATACAAATATTTATGTCTGGCGCACAAGGAAGTTTTGGTTTGATAACGGTTTCCACGCTCGAACCAGAAAGGCTACTATTGAGTGCCAAAGGACAACCAATTGAAATTGGTTGCAATCGCTTGCAAGAATATACAGTTTATGCTTCTGAACCAGCCGCAGTGGATGCAATTTTATTAGGTCAGCCTGAAGCTTACCGCTTAGATTTAGACCAAAAAACAGGAGAAATTGCTGTAGTTAGTGCGACAAATATTCAGCTTTATGCAATGGCAGAAAAACGAGAGTTACTGGCAAATGAATTAGAGCAAAGATGGATACCAATGCAAGGTAATTTACACATTAAGCCTGCCAAACCCACTACCAAAGATCCGGTAGAACGTGACATAAAAGAAATTCCGCAAGTTTTGAGAGCAATTGAAGAGTCTTGGCTCAATCCTTTATCTATTAACTGCCAAAGTGCCAGATATCTCACTCATCTTTTCATCGAAAAAGCGAAATACTTTGAAGCCAAGCAAATCAAAATGCTCCAAGCTGGATTGCAAAGTCAAGTAGGAGTTTCGCTAAGTGTAGATCTGCTAATTATTGGCATTGAGAATAGTTTGTGGTTGGGAGAAAGATTTGCTCAGGATTTAAAGACCATCTTTCCTTTTTTACAAGTTAGCGTTATTTCTTCTAACCAAGTATTGAAAAAGCTGAAACACGATTTTAACAGCTTGTGTTTGGGAAAGCGATCGCTCGTACTAGCAATTACTCAATCTGGTCAAACATTTTCAACCGTACAAGCGATTAATGCTTTTGAGCAACTATCCCGTAAAGGAATTATTAGCGAGTTATTTATTCTGACTGGGGAATTGAGTAGCTTCATGGGTTCGCCAGTTGCACGTGGCGATCACGGCGTTTTTAGTCGGAAAGTTTTCACCAACTGTAGCGGACGAAGAACGGCTGAACCTGCAACTGTTACTACTGCGGCAACTCATCAGACTTTGACAGAAGTATTATTCTATCTTGCCAAGCAACTGAGACGAACTTTTACTAACTCTAGTCCCTTTGGTATGACGCTCACAGAAGTAGATTTATTGGATTTGGAAATTGTCAAAGAAGAGTTTCTCTATAAAAGTGCTGTTAGTATTTGTGGCGCAACAATAACGGGAGCAGCAATTCCTTCTACAATCTATCTTCAAGCGATCGCCAGTGGCAAAAAGTGGGCGCTTCACGTTACAGAAACGCTTTTAGTATGGGGAATTCATGCTTTATATGTATTGATAACGGTTGGCTGGGTAATTCCTTTTGGTTACACGATTCCTATACTACAAACGATTTTAAGTCTAATACTCTGGGCAACAAATCTACCGCCCCTAGGGATACCGCTAGTCACTCTTGTAGTCACGTCAGCGGATATCGCTATTTATATTTTTGGTCCCTGGTTGTGGACGCTCGGCTTACGTTACATTCAAGGTCGGCAATTATTGGCTCGCACGGGGAAAAGAACGCTAGTAATTGGCGATGTGCCTTGGGTGCATCAGTTATTGACAGTTTACGTTAGCAAA
Organism: Nostoc sp.; assembly: GCF_036917195.1. Classification (GTDB taxonomy): domain Bacteria; phylum Cyanobacteriota; class Cyanobacteriia; order Cyanobacteriales; family Nostocaceae; genus Nostoc. The sequence continues at coordinate 219,881 of NZ_JBALDG010000028.1, read as the reverse complement.
CTATTTTCCCTGAGTTACGGCATTGCCTCTTTAGAGGTACACGGAGCCAATCCCCAAGATCATTTATTACATCACTTCGGGCATCGAATCGTGAGAGGTACTTTAGTATTTTTAGGCATACCCGATGGGCGGCAAAGTCAGAAGCAACAAAATGAAGCAAATGCTGTTATCATGACGGGGAAGCAAGCAGACGGTGTCAGAAATATTGGCGTAGGTCCAGAAATTATTGTTTTGGGACACAATCCAGAAATTGCTTGCAAAGGATTTCACGGCGCGATCGTTTTGAAAAGTCGTTCTGAATCTCAAGACGCACAAATTTTAGATGGAAAACAGACGATTGAGGAATTAAGAGAATCGCGTTTTAGCGCTTTTGAGCGATTGTTAGCAAGCTACGTATTTTTTTGGGCATTGGCAAAGAAAGTTGCGACGTTTCCTTGTCTCAAGTATCAGTTTTGGAAGTCGCAAAGTAGAACCAAAATTATGACAACTGCTGCTCCTGTATCGGGTTCAAACCTCGATTTATTTGAGGATGAAGCAGTTGAAACTCATCGCCAATCCTCTTTTTTCACTTTCTTGAGAAAATAATTGCAAATAAGCGACGAAACTAAGACTCTAAGCATGAAAGAGCCTCTAAAGTTCAGATAATCAGACTTATCCAACAATAAGAATATATTACTTAACCGTATACTGTATTAAATAAAACTTTTATTTAATACAGTATATTCCTCCATTAAGAACAAGAGTACTAAATTTTTAAACACTAAAGATGTATAAGTAAATTAATTTTGACTTTCAGCTATTTGCCATCAAATTTAATGAAGAGGTGGTTACAATTCACGGTGTACAACTTTGACAACTGTCCACAATAGTGTTGCATGTCTCAAGCTCATGGTAATATTATTTTACTATCAGGAGATACTATTTTATACATCAAGTTACAACCATGCTGAAATAGCTAGTTAAGTGTGCTACCTCCAGAAAACAAAAAATTATTCAATCCACCCAGGAAACCAACAAAAGCGCCAAAGTACAAAGCACGGAGCTTTTGAAAATCTGCTTATATAAGGCACTAAATAGCTAACAAAGCCCTTTTTTAGGAATCATGAGAGCCAGCTAAGAAGGCATAAAAGCCTCTTACAATGGCAAAAAATTAACCAGAATAAATATAAAAGTTTTGACACAATGTCAATTGTTTTTTGTATATGTAAAAGTATCAAAAAGCCCAATTTGTCTTGTCAATAAGACATTAATATTGTGTGTTTTATTTAGATATTTATTCTCTTTGTGCTTAGTCACCTATATATAAAAGTCCTATTTGATTGGTGAAAACTTAAGCTACCCTCGACCAAATGAGGCAAACCTTAAATTCAGCAAATGATTTAGGACTGCTAGATCAATTCTGATTTAGTAACAACTCGATTATTAACAACGTAAAAGAGTAACAGGAAAAATATGAATATCATTGTTCGTTTATTTGGAGCGATCGCTCTCCAAATATCTGCGTTTGCTGCGATGTCTAGTATGGCGATGTCTGATAACAAGCCCCTGCCTATCTATACCCAGGAGGCTCCTACTGTTTCTCAACCGAAAACAACACAGAGGATTTGCTCTTTAGATCCCATTGAGGATTTATTACCTCCACCACAAACCAAAGCAAGTAATTCTTTGCTTTCTTACCTTGCTGAACAGGGTTTTACACAGAATCAAGAGGGTTCCTGGGTCTGTTATGCGAACGATCCTAAAAAAGAAGGGCGTTACTTTACTCTGTTTAAGGTTAAACAAGTTGATGGCAGGCTCATAGCAAGTTCTTTCCTAGATGAGGGCAGTCTGATTCAGGGGCAGGAAAATCGTAGCTTGAACTTCTTTATGATGCTGATTGAGCGTCATATGAATACTACTCAAGAGAATCGTCAAGGTATACGTAGGTATTTAGAAGCCTTCGTTTCCTTAGTAAAGCAAGGGAAGATCAAACCCACACGTCGTGGGTTTCTTTTCGATCAACCAAACCGGGCATTGGTCTTATATCACACACTCTCATCAGGAAATCTCAAAGGTACCGGAATCACGATCAATATTTCTTTACCTAAGAGTTGAACCGGGGAGTGAAATGGGTATAGATGGGGATTCAAACCTCACCCAACTCGGAAAAAATTTTCTCCCAATCCCCAATCCCTAGTTACCAAGGATAGGAACGTTGTTTACAGACTCGATGAGTCTGCGGTATTGCTGCGACTTGTTGAATTTCCAGAGCTATTAATATCGACTTCTCACGGACTGAAAGAGGGACGTGAACAACCAATGAAATTACTGTCATTTAGTGGAGGTGCATCTTGCCTAAATCAATTGTTCAGAGAATTGCAATGCTAAAGACGGTTCGCTTGGCGACCATCGCATTCTCATCTGTTGCAGTAGTACTCACTACGTGTCAGTCTGCTTTTGCACAGCTCAATATTGGACGCTATGGTATCCAACAAGGACTGGAGTCTGAGTATCTCCAGTACCAAATCAATAACCAGAATCTGAGCCAGATGCGAGTCATTCCTGGATGTGATGTGGGATTTGGTCTGACCTGCAATAAAACTGGATCGGTAATCCAACGATTAGTGGAGTTAAACGACGGGACTAGCTATCAAAACCTCCTGATCCGAGCAGCAGGTGGGGAGAAAAACTTTCAGAATTTCGCTAGCTTTTACGGTAACAATCCTAATCTCTCTGCGGTGCCTTACGCCTCATTTTGGAGAAACCAATCCCCCGCAATCATGGATAGCTCTCAATACCTTCTTGGACAACCTGTTGGTCGCAACCCAGTAGAAGGACTCGGACTTGTAACCAAGCAGTTTTACTGGTCACCAGACTCAGGAGTCAATAACTCGGTCAGCCTCCGTAATGGATTAGTAGACTTGAAATTGTCATACGGACGACTGCTGTTTGAGGAGGCCTCAAAAATTTCCAACATTAAGGAGCAGATTCAGTCTTTGGGTCTGTCGCCAGAGATGACTAATTTTTATTTAGATAAAATCTCTACAGGCTTGGATGCGTTGAGTTCTGGAGATCAGAACCAACTCCAACAGAGGATTTTTGAAGTACTATCCTTTCCATACTCCGAAGATGGTGGGGAACTCGGACGCCCCAATAACGCGATTCCACAGGAATTGAATCAACTCTTGGGAGAAGATGTCCCAGGAGATATTTTACTAAGTGACAATCCACTAGCGTTGGAGGGAGAAGCTATGGGACTCGATACTTTCCCTGACGCTGTGGGAGATGTTTTGGTACAAGACAGTTCTGATTCCTTTCCACTCTGGCCAATAATCGGAATTGGGGGTCTTGCTTTAATTCTGCTTCTATTACTAAATGGGGATAGTTCTTCAGATCAAGCATCTGTTTCTTCAGGAAATACACCTACACCTTTGTCTCTCACGAGCAAAGGCGAATGCGATCTGACTCCCAGTGGTAATGGTTCTGATCACACACAGATCATTGAGATTCCATGTAATGTTACTCCTAAAACCCCTACGGAAGTGAAGAAGGTAGTGGAGCCATCAATGATCAAAGCGCTTGTATTGCTAATTGTTCTACTATGCATAGTCCGTTACAAACACCGATCTTTAAAAATCCGTAATTCGTAATTATGTTACATAAGGGGATTTAGACCCCACCTCAAACAAAGCTACCTCTACAGGTAGCTTTGTACAGATTTCTATGAGCGGTTTGACGTCCTTGATAGTATTGCTAACGAGGCTGTTGTGATAAAAGTTGCGTTAGCAAAGCTTACCGAAGGTATCGCCTGTTAATCTGCGGCCAATTCACCACATTCCACCAATTAGTCAAATACTCAGCCCGACGGTTGCGATATTTCAGGTAATAAGCGTGCTCCCATAGATCATTACCCATAATCGGATATAAACCGTCTGTAATCGGGTTATCCTGATTTGCTGTGGTCACGATCTGGAGTTTATTTTGAGGATTGCGTACTAGCCAAACCCAACCACTACCAAAGCGAGCAGTACCGGCTGCGTTAAACTGTTTTTTAAAAGCATCAAAACTGCCAAAAGTTTGGTTAATTTCTTGAGCGATCGCTCCTGATGGCTGTCCACCACCTTCAGGACTCATAAGTTGCCAAAAAATCGTGTGGTTGAGGTGACCACCACCGTTATTACGTACCTTCGTCCGAATATCTTCAGGTACACTATTCAAATCTAGTAGTAAAGCTTCAACACTTCTTTTTTGCAAATCTGGATACTGCTTCAATGCATCATTTAAGTTCTTGACGTAGCTAGCATGGTGCGCGTCATGATGCAATTTCATTGTTTCAGCATCAATAGCTTTTCCTAGTGCCCCATAAGCATAAGGCAATGGTGGTAGCTGTGCGGGGAAAGCACTTAGTGCCCTATTGGGATAAGCTACAGAAGAAAATGACCTAGCAACCGTTGGTGTTGGTATAGAAGATTGTGCCTCAGCTATTAGTACTGGTTCATAATAAATTACCAGAATTGTCAGCACAATTGTTGTGAAGAAAAAAACTGTAGTTTCTCGCCAAAACCTGATCATAAATTGTAGCCTCAAAATCAATATTATTTGGCTTGTAATCTGATCATGTACTGTTGTTTGACAGCCCAATCAAGCCAAATATATATCTTACCTTAGTTGTCAAGTAATTCGAGCAAAAATACTCAAGAGAATAGAATTAATCACAGCCAATGCATGGGGCCACTTAATGCACTTCAAAAGCCCCATTTTCAGCGAAAAAGCTCCACTAGATGCAAAAAAATAATTGCATTCAAAATTTTTGTAATAAATATAACTTAAAAGTGACATAGCTTTAATGTCTAGAAACTTTTAAGAATATCTCTTAATACACTGTAACAACATGCAAATATCTAGTTATAAGTCCATTATCTAATTTCTTCCCTTGGGTATATAACTTAAAATTACAAGCAAAATTCTTGATAGATATAGCTGAAGTTTTATTTTGCTAAACCTATAATTAAAACCTTGTAAACATGAAAATTTGAGATCCTGACAACTGTGTTGTGATTTTTATTTAATTAAAGTACAGATAAACAAATCTAATCTATAAATACCCTTACGTTACCATAATTTTTGATATTTATATCTTTAATAGAGGCGATTTGTAAATTTTCACGACCAATGTAAAATCAAGTCTTATTTATAAATTTATGCTAAATTTTATTTCTTAAAAAATGTTTATATATACCAAAATAAAGAGTCTTGTCAACCTAATAGAGTAATAGGAAAACTTACCGTACCCGTATGGGGAAGCAAGCTAGGCGTAGCGGACGCACCAGAAGGTATCGCTGCGTCTATCTTTAAGATTTCCAATTAAAAAATATTAGACATCTCCCGAAAAGATGTAGAGACGCTTAAGCGGAGCGTCTCTAAGTGCAATTTCGTTTCTATACAAACAATTTCGGGTAAATTTTCCATTATTCAGCTTAGTTTTTTAGTTTTAATCTGTCTGTAGATAGCTGCAATGTTGCGGGCATCATCAATGCCACGATGGTGTGTGCCTTTCAATTCTATCCCCAACTCATTGAGAGCTTGTGCCATGCCAAATTTCTTAGACACACCAAGATATTCTGAAAATTCCTCTTTGATATTTATGTGTTCTGAAATAAAAGGATAAGGGAAATTATGAAACGCGCAGTCTTGAATAAATTGCTTTTTGTCGTAATTACCCCAAGAACAAAAAATATAATTGGTAAATGAATCAATCCATTCTTTGAAGCGAGAAATTGCCTCTATAAATTTTGGTGCTTCGTCAACATCTTGCTGTCGAATACTAGTCAATTCGGTGCAAAAACCTGTCAGTTGTGGATGTCTCACGGGTTGAATGAATTGCTGAAACTCGGAATCAATTTCCCACGTTGCTCGATTAAGCATCACTGCACCAATTTCGATGATTTCCATTTCGTGACGAGGAATAGTCCTATTGTCACAGCACGTAGCCTCCAAATCGACTATCAGATAATAGTGGGATCTCTTCGTTTTCATATTAAGTAATAGAGGGTGAAAATTAGTATCAATCACTCTATATAGAAATTAGGGATTGGCTACTTGTACTGAGCGTTGCCGTAAAGCCTGCGGCATAGCTACGCTTAGGGCGCAGCCTCTCGTAGAGAAGTATTGGGAAAATTCTTTCCCAGTCTTCGTATAATAAATGCTAGAGCAGTTTTGTAATTAATTAAATGCTGCTCTCATGTGGGAATTTTGATGATAAACTCGGTTCCCATACCTGGTTGAGAATTCACATCTAATACACCTTCGTGTTTCTCTACAACTATTTCATAAGCGATCGCCAAGCCAAGTCCAGTACCTTTCCCAACGGGTTTTGTGGTAAACAACGGTTCAAACAAGCGTTTTTTAAGTCGTTCAGGAATACCAATCCCATTGTCAGCAATCCGAATTACAACCAATTCTTCAAAATCTATTTCTGTGGCAATTTTAATCTGAGGAATTAGATTACTCATTTTGCCTTGTGTTATAGCTTCATCAACAGCATCAACTGCATTTGCCAGAATATTCATAAATACTTGATTCATCAGCCCAATATAGCACTTTACCTCTGGTAATACTCCATAATTTTTAATAACTTCAATGCGGGGACGAGCGCCATTAGCCTTGAAGCGGTGTTGCAAAATCATTAGCGTACTATCTAGTCCTTGGTGCAAATCAGCAGATATTTTGGTATCCCTATCCGAGCGGCAGAAGTTGCGAAGTGAATTAGAAATGTTCCGAATTCGTTCACTTCCTAGCTGGAGTGAGTTCAATATTTTTGCCATGTCTTCGAGAACGAAGTTTAGATCCAAGTCTTCAATAGCAGTAGTAATTTTTGCTGTTGGGTTTGGATACTCTTGTTCATACAGTAGGAGCAACTCAGTTACTGCTGCAATATATCCTTGCAAGGGAGAAATATTGCTGGAAATAAAGTTGATGGGGTTGTTGATTTCATGTCCAATACCAGCGATTAATTCTCCAAGTGTTGATAACTTCTCTTGCTGCACTAGCTTGACTTGGGCTTTTTGCAAAGCCTTGGTGCGATCGCTGACTTGTTGTTCCAAAGATTCAGTCAATTGTTTGAGTTGTAAATGCACGCGCACTCTAGAAATGACTTCCTCTTGTGCAAACGGTTTAGGGATATAGTCTACTGCACCAAGGGAAAATCCCTTCGTTTTACTCTCCGTATCCGCTAAGGCAGTGGTGAAAATAATTGGGATATTTTGGGTAACAGGATTGGCTTTGAGGCGACAACAAGTTTCAAATCCATCAATACCCGGCATTTGTACATCCAGCAAAATTAACTCTGGTTGATTGCGTTCAGCTTGGGCGATCGCACTTTCTCCATCGACTGCAACACGGAAACGAAAACCCTCACTATTGAGCGCTTCACACAGGACAGATAAATTTGTCGGATTATCATCCACAATCAAAATAAATCCGTTATTTTGAGTTTTGTTCATGATGGATTTAAAAGTAAAATTTAACTCCAATTAATTGAGATATTGTTGAATAAAAGTTTCCAAACGTTTTAGTTGAAAATTACTAGCAAGCTGGGTGATTTGCTGGGTAAAAGCGCTTAATTGCTCATCAGCTACAGAAAGTTGCTGAGTTATTTCTAAAATACTTTGAATATCCCCGTCTTGTGCTAGTTCGAGTAACTGTTGTAAAACCTCTTTGGCAGGATAAATCATCTCATTGGGTTGATCCAAACCACCTGTATAGGTTTTTTTAATGGCGTCTACCTTACCATCAAAAATCCATTCTAGTTGCAAAAATTGTCGTAGCATTTCTAGAAGCGTTTCCGCTTCAACAGGTTTTGGTAGAAATACATTTGCACCTACATCAATACTCTTATGCTGGTCAATTGCAAACACACTGGCTGAGGAAGCGATGATCGGAATCTCTTTAAATTGCCCAGACTCACGCAAACGATTTATCAATTCAAATCCATCCAATATAGGCATCACTAGGTCAGTGATAATCAAGTCTGGTTTGTGGGCGAGAGCCTGTTCCCATGCTTCCTCACCCTGACTAGCTTCTACAACAGTAAACCCAACTGGCTCTAATAAATTTACAATTACTGATCGGTTTTCCCATCTGTCATCTGCAACCAAAATGGTGCGCCTTTGTCCTTGATAATCAATAATAGTTCCCTGCTCAACCACTCTGGAAACCTTTGCCCAGTCTTTAGATTCTGGTAATTTTGCCTCAAACCAAAAAGTGCTACCTTTACCAAATTCACTTTCTACCTGAATTTGACCACCGAGCAACAAAACAATTTTTTGGCTGATTGCTAATCCCAAGCCTGTACCTTCAGATTGTTGTTTTTGATTTCCCACTTGCTCAAAGGGCTGGAAGATTTTCTCGGCTTGTTCAGGGGTTATACCCGTGCCGGTATCTATTACTTGAAAGCGAATTTTGTAGTTAGTCTGTCCATTGGCATTTGATTCTTGGCCAATGACCTGAACTTTGAAGGTGACACTGCCTTGATGAGTAAATTTAATGGCATTACCAAGCAAGTTAATCAGTACTTGCCGCAAGCGTTTTTCATCAGCATGAATGCCCGTTGGCAAATCAGGATCGAGTTCGACGAGAAATGCGATCACCTTTTGTTCTGCCCGGATGCGGCACATTTCAGTCACACTATCTATAAAGGCAGGCAAGTAGAAATCAACAGCATGCAATTCTAATTTGCGAGCTTCTATCTTCGAGAGATCCAGGACATCATTAATTAGAGTTAGTAGATGGGAACCACATTGATAAATAACCCCAACTCCTTTGCGTCCTTTCTCGGTCAAAGATTCTGTGCGTTGGAGGATTTGTGTAAAGCCCAGGATGCCGTTAAGGGGTGTGCGTAGTTCATGACTCATATTGGCAAGAAATTCACTCTTGGCTTGACTGGAGTTTTGAGCGACTTCTTCTGCAAAGCGTAGTTGTTTCTCGATGCGCTTGCGCTCGACAATTTCAGTTGAAAGCACTCGATTGATAGCTTCTAACTGGGCTGGGCTGGGTAGTGTCAAAGCTTGAGGTATGAGATAAAATAGCGCAAATGCCGTATATATCGAAATAATGGCAGTTAAAGCTTTTAAACTACCTGCAATCCAATAGTCTGGATACCAAAGCGTCCAAATGTCCATCAAGTGTCCAGTACCGCAGGCAATGATAAAAGCACCAAATAATAAAAAGACTCCATTGAAAGGAACGTCTTTGCGCTTGGAAATAAAGTAAATCAGTAGGAAGGGAATAGAATAATAGGCAAGAGCGATCGTGGCATCAGAAATAATATGGAGCCAAACTAATCCAGTTTGCCAGAGATAACAATGTCCGTGGGGAATAAAACCGTTAGAGTGGAAAGGATAGTTGAAAAATGTCGGCATAATACTAGAGGTTGCTGGATTTGAAATGTAGACCGATAACCTTAGTATTCCCAAAACATCAAGACAAAAGCGCGATCGCCACTTTTTTATATTAGTTTTTATTATTACGTAAAGTACTAGGGTATCAAGAAAAGATGGTGTCTGGTTTGCGACGCCGATAGCGTTCGCGCAGCGTCTCGTAGAGAAGCGTTAGCGAGTCTTGTCTGCGACACGCTACGCGAACGAGCGTCATAGCCCGTCTTAAATATCGCCTGCAAAACTTACAATCTCATTGAGAAAAAAATCTCAGCCTGCCCAATCCCTGTATGATAAATATTAGAAACCTTTTGTAATTATTTGAAAACTGGGACTATGGAGATTTTGACACTAGGTTGGGTATCACTGTTAGTTGTGTTCACTTGGTCAATTGCAATGGTAGTTTGGGGACGTAACGGACTGTAGAGGCATGGTGGAAAGTCCATTTTTGAGTATTTTGGCTTTATTTGCTGTAGTGCTGCTGGTTGTAGTCACTGGTGGTATTGGTTATTTGACCCTGGCAGATTGGCGCGATCGCCGTCGCCGAGATGAAGAAAAACGCACTAGCCGCAGCGCCACTCCCAAGCGGCGATAATTTTCTCGTAGTTAAAAAATGTTTTTGTAGGGACACGATATTATCGTGCCCCTACACTGTTTTATCTGGCATTTAAAGGAAATAACTGTTACCTTTGCGATCGCTGCGGGAATCATAAGATAGAAGACTTTCAATATTTTAAGTCCCACTGGGAATGGAAAACTCCTCTACTATTCAACCCATACAACCAAATTCAGAACAGCAAAAATCTCATTCAGATATGACATTCTCCCTGCATCAGAATGAGCAACAAAAAGCCTTGTCTGGAGTTATTGCCCGCATTCGCGAGTCTCTAGACATAGACGCTATCTTCAAAATTACAGTCACTGAAGTACGTCAGCTTCTGAAAACCGATCGGGTTAGTGTGTTTCGTTTTTATCCTGATTTGGCATCGGAAGGGGAATTTATCTATGAAGATGTGGGAGAAGAATGGGGTTCGACACTAGCAGCCAAACTACGCGACCACTGCTTTGCTACGGAGTTTGCTGGACTATATCAGCAAGGTCGGATTAAAGCAATGGCTGATATATATCAAGCTAGTGTCAGTGATTGTCACGTCCAGATGCTAGAAAGATTCCAAGTACGTGCCAATATAGCTGCCCCCTTGATCAAAGGTAAAAATTTATGGGGATTGCTGTGTATTCATCAATGTAGTAGTCCTCGGCAATGGGAAGTATCAGAAATTGAGTTTGTGCAACTTATTGCTGAACATCTAGGAGTTGCTTTGCAGCAAGCAGATTACCTGGAACAAGTAAAACTACAATCGGCACAACTAGCACAAGCAAAAGCTAGAGAAAAAGCAGCCGAATGGCAAAAAACCATAGCCATAACTATTGAGAAAATTCGTCAATTCCTAGACTTGGAAAGCATTTTCCACACAACCACCGCAGAACTTAGGCGGTTGCTAAATGCTGACCGCGTGGGTATTTATCGCTTCAATCCCGATTGGAGTGGTGAATTTGTGTTTGAATCAGTGGCAGAGGGTTGGATCTCCCTGATGCATGAGCAGTTGCAGCGGCCGGAATTGAATGAAAACATCAGCGAATGTAGCACCAAAGATTTAGCTAAACCCCCAGTGGCTGATACCTACTTACAAGATACAGAGGGTGGTAGCTTCAGCAGTTCTGAAGTATACCGGATTTGTAATGATATTTACAGTGCAGGCTTTAGCGATTGCTACATTAAAATCTTAGAAATATATCAAGCAAGAGCTTATGTGATCATTGCCATTTACCATGGTCAGAAGCTCTGGGGTTTGCTAGCAGTATACCAAAACGCCAGAACCCGTGATTGGCAAAAAGATGAGGTTTACTTGCTCACCCAAGTTGGCACCCAACTAGGTGTGGCTTTGCAGCAAGCGGAATTTATCCAACAAATGCAAATCCAAGCAGCAGAGATTAGCAAAGCTGCCCAAAGGCAAAGGGCGTTGGCGAACACCATAGAAAAAATTCGTCAGTCACTTGAAATTGAAGCCATATTTAAAACGACTACTCAAGAAGTCCGTCGGCTATTAGAAGTGGAACGAGTCGCAATTTACCGCTTTTATCCTGACTGGAGTGGCGAATTTGTGGCTGATTCGATTGTTGATGGCTGGATGCCACTGGTTAAGCCGCAGCCTGTCACAGAAAGCGTTCTAGTGCAGGGAACCAAAGCGGGTAAGTATGCACGAAATGAAATTTTTGTACCAATTTCTCAGGGCGAAAAGCTGTGGGGATTGCTAGTCGCTTATCAAAACTCCCAGCCCCGTTATTGGCAAGATGAGGAAATCAACTTATTGGCACAAGTTGGTGTCCAATTGGGGGTAGCATTACAGCAAGCTGAGTCCTTGAAACAGATGCATGTGCAGACCCAAAAACTGGCTCAAGCTGCTGCACGAGAACGGAAAGCAGCCGAAAGAGAGAAGGCTTTAGCCGCAACCGTGGAGAAAATTCGCCAGTCTCTTGATATTGATACCATCTTTGCCACCAGTACAGAAGAAGTCCGGCGGTTATTGGAAGTTGATCGAGTGACAATCTATCGATTCCGCGCTGATTGGAGTGGCGAATTTGTTGCTGAGTCTTTAGCCCCAGGTTGGACACCAGTAAGGGAAATTGTACCTGCAATGTCTACGACGGGCGTAGCTGCCTCAGGTAATTACCTGCAAGAAACCCAAAGCGGAGATTTTGCTAATAGTAAAACTCTTGTTATTAAGGATATTTACAGCAGTGATGATTCTATTCCTTATATTACCCTGATCGAGCTAATGGAGGCTAGGGCATATATGATTGTGCCAATTTTTCAGGGTGAGAAACTTTGGGGATTACTAGCAGCTTATCAAAATATCAAACCCCGTGATTGGCAAGAAGATGAGGTAGATTTGCTGATGCAGATTGGTATTCAGTTAGGGGTAGGACTTCAGCAAGCGGAATTACTCGAACAAACTCAACGTCAAAAAGAAGAACTCACCCAGACTCTTAAAGAATTACAGCACACTCAGAGCCAGTTGATTCAAAGTGAGAAAATGGCAGGCTTAGGGCAGTTAGTTGCTGGTGTATCACATGAAATTAACAACCCGATTAGTTTCATTTACGGTAACATCACTTATGTTACTGAACATGCCGAAAATTTATTTAAAATACTGGGCCTCTATCAGAAACAGTATCCTAAGACAACAGGAGAAATTCAAAAACAAGCAGCAGCACTGGATTTAGATTTCATTAGTAATGACTTGCCCAAAACTCTGACTTCAATGAAGATGGGGGCAGAGCGAATTTCTAGATTAGTCTTGTCATTACGAAGTTTTTCTCGACTTGACGAAGCAGGAATGAAGCCCGTTGACCTACATGAAGGCATCGACAGTACTTTGCTAATTTTACAAAATCGACTGCAATCACAGACTAATTCTTTTGCTATTGAGGTAGTTAAGCAATATGGTGAATTGCCCCCATTAGTCTGCTATGCAGCCCAGATAAATCAGGTGTTTATGAATATTCTCAACAATGCGATCGATGCACTGGAAAACTCAGTAACTAGTGGAAAAATAATTGACAATCCTAAAATTTGGATTCGTACAGAAGTTATAGAAGGGAATACTATTCTTATTTGGATTGGCGACAATGGTTGTGGGATTCCAGAGATTATGCGATCGCGCATTTTTGAACCTTTCTTTACTACAAAGGAACCTGGTAAAGGTACTGGTTTAGGTCTATCTATTAGTTATCAAATTATTGTAGAAAAACACGGCGGCCAACTCAAGTATGTTTCTGAACTTGGTAACGGCTCTGAGTTCTGTATCCAAATTCCGAGCAAACTGTGAGTTAGCTAGAAGAACTCCAAGCCCAACACAGCACTGTCAGACGACGATAATTTTTTTATATTTCGCTCAAAGGTAGAAATATTTATTAGTACTTTTACACCTATGCTACAATCAGCCCCTAGCTTGGAGAACAGCTACTCTGTAGAAAAGCTTACAGAAAAAGTGAATACTAGTTGTTGGGCTTTCACTAAAGGTCTGAAAAGTTTGATTCTTATTAATATACATAATTATAGATTTATATAGTGCGTAAGTCTTACCTAAGAATGAGGGCAATTCCGTAGAGTCTTTATAAAGTGATACCTGTACACTTATTTAATTTTGTTACGGAAATTACACCATGAGTTCTCAACAAAAATCCAATAGTAAACAAGGGGAGACTGCTGCCAAGAAAGAAAGCACAGCAGCTAAAAAAGCTGATAAAGCTGATAACTTGGATTTAGATTCACTTCTTTCTGCATTAGAAGGAGACTTGACTGCTCTTGATAGCGAAACTGCTACTGGCTTAATCGAGGAGTGGTATACTTATTTACACAAAGCTAAAGAGCCAGAAATCAAAGAAATTGCCGATAACCTTAAGCAACTCAAGCAACTGGTGAAAAGTGGTAAGGCCACAGGTCATGAAATTGGTGAAGTGCTAACTGAAGTTGGTGAGCAAACAGGTAATGTCGCTTCTGATACTGATAAGGAACTAAAAACTCCGTTACAGAAGTTGGGTAAGCAACTTCGCAATATAGGTGTTTCACTAGGTAAGGCGGAAGACCACGAACAGATTGAACACATAGAATCAGTAATAGAAACCCTTGAAGGAGACTTGACTAAAATTGAACCTGAGGCGGCGCAAGGTGCGATTGATACGTGGTACACCTTATTGCATAAGTCTGAAAACGAGAATCTCCAAGAAGTTGCTAATGGACTTAAAGAACTTAAGCAACTTTTGAAGCGCAAAACCGCCAAAGGTACTGACTTTGCCGAAGTGCTGACGAAACTGGGCGAACAAACTCAACAAGCTGCAACTGAAGCCCCAAGGGGATTTAAGGGGCCAATTCAAAGATTGGGTAAGCTTCTAAGTAAAGCTGGCAAGTCATTGGATTAATTTTAAAGTCTGTTTAATTACCGATAATAAAAGCACCTCATTTCACTTTGGCTGAGGCTAATGTGGAGTGGGGTGTTTTGTATAATTACATTACTACGTTTTCGCGTCTTACAACTGGTTTATTTCAGTTACCAAATTATTTATTAACGAACCACAAAGACACAAAGGAAGAAAAGGCGATGCCTTTGACGGGCTCTCCTGCGGAACGCTACGCGAACGCCTACACACTGTGGAGATTTTTACAGGCGATCACTTATCATAATTTCACTACCATTAGTAATATAAAGCGATCACATTTTGGTGGGTGAGTGGCGATCGCTTGTTGATATATAGCAAGAAAAAAATATAATACGGTTAGTTAATTTAATTATTTTGCAACAAATATTCTACCAATGAATGAAAAATATATATGTGAATTTGCTATATACATTGATGATTCTGGAAGTCCAAAGCCAGACCCTAAAGACCAATATCCCTTCTTTGCTATGGGTGGTGTCTTAATCAAAAGGAACGATGAGCAAATAATTAAACAATTAATATCAGAGTTCAAAAGTCGCTGGTCTATTCCTCTAGAACAACCCTTGCACGGTAATGAAATACGCTCTCGAAAAAAAGGCTTTGCTTGGTTAGGTAAGCTTCAAAAACCAGAGCAAGATAAATTTTTGGAAGACTTGACACTTACTATCATTAGTTGTCCAATAATTGTTCATGCCTGCATAGTGTCTCGTCAAGGATATCTCAATCGTTATCTTGAAAAGTATGGTGAGGAAACCTGGGAGATGATGAGAAGTGCATTCTCTATTGTAGTTGAACGTAGTGCCAAGTATGCTGGAATAAATAATGGTAGTCTAATGGTTTATTTTGAAGCCGCAGGAAAAAACGAAGATACTTTACTTAAGCAATACTTTCATGATTTAAGAGCAAAAGGACATCCTTTTGATGCTAATAGATCGGATAAATATTCACCTTTATCTACTGAAGATTTATCAACCACACTACGTGGAATAGATAGTAAGACGAAGGCAAACGCAATTATGCAGATTGCTGATTTGTGTTTGTATCCCATCGTTCGTAGCAAAGACAATCCCGATAACCAAGCATTTTTGTCCCTCAAAAATGCTGATCTCCTTGTCGATTGTCACTTGACACAGAATCAGATTAATACATTAGGAATTAAGTACTATTGCTTTGACAACCCCTAAAAACAACAAAACCGCCTTGTTAGCGGTTTGTGATGCGGCAGTCATACGACTACCCCCAGGCTGTGCCTAATCACTATAATATCTTCAAACTTGCTGATTGTCAACTCAGAACCACTTAATGGAAATTTGGAGGTGCGATCGCTCATTTTAACGAACCGCAGAGGCGCAGAGGACACAGAGGAAGAGAAGGAGCGATCGCATGGTAAAGATTTTGCAGGCGATCGCTTTTTTTAACTAATCGCAGAGGCGCAGAAGACACAGACGAAGAAGGGGAGCAATCGCTTCGCTTTTTTTCACAAACCAAAACTCCTTGTTTAATTCTTGGGTTCTTCTTTGAGTTTATTGTTCTGGTTTTTGTGTTGGCGTAGCTAGATTTTATTATCCAAATAGGGAATTGTGTGGTTACTCCATTCTTCGTGTATATAATACTGCTAAGTGAATAGCATTCAGTGTCATTTCATAATCGTGCAGTCTCCTTTCATGCTCTTTTGCTAACTCGTTACTTCTTGTTTGAGTTTCTTCCTCTAGTTTTTGTTGATTTGCTGGTGTAGCCCAAAAAGTTGGGCTAAATAGTGAATAATGTTGTTTGTTCATTATTTTTCCTGGGTATTGTAGCGAGGTAAAGCGAATAGAGTTTTTATCCATATTAAACCTCCTAATGGAGAATATAAAACATTTGTACTATAAAATAGCAGATATAAGAATTATTTTTGACTAAAAAACTTGCCTTGGAAATAACAAATTCCCAAAGCAAGCCCAATTGCTAATTCTTTTTTTCTTCGCACCTTGTGTGCAAAAAGCGTTATGAACGCAGTTCGTTAAAGTTGCTTCACTTCCGAAACCAACTTCGCCACCATATCCTTCGCACTACCAAAAAGCATCGTAGTTTTATCCTTGTAGAACAACTCATTATCTACACCGGCAAAACCCGTACTCATCCCGCGCTTAATTACAATCGTCTGCTTCGCCCGATCTACTTCCAAAATTGGCATACCATAAATTGGGCTATTTGCATCACTCCGCGCTGCCGGATTTACCACATCATTTGCCCCAATTACTAAAGCCACATCCGCTTGCTCAAACTGAGGATTAATATCTTCCATGTCGTGAAGCTGAGTATAAGGCACATTTGCCTCTGCTAGCAACACATTCATGTGTCCTGGCATTCTCCCAGCAACGGGGTGAATGGCATACTTGACATCAACGCCCATCCGTTCTAGCTGATCTGACAATTCCCGGACGCTATGTTGCGCTTGGGCAACTGCCATACCATAACCAGGCACAATTACCACAGAACGGGCATAACCCAACATCATCGCCCCTTCTTCGGGATCGATGCTGCGAACGGTTTGATCGATCGCACTACCACTAGCAGCAGCACCACCAGAAGTAGATCCTGTACCAAAAGCGCTGAACAGCACACTAAATAAGGAGCGGTTCATCGCCTTACACATAATCTCGGTAAGAATTAAGCCAGATGCTCCCACCAATGCGCCAGCGATGATTAACATATTGTTCATCACCACAAATCCCGCCGCCGCCGCCGCCACACCTGACAACGAGTTCAACAGCGAAATTACCACTGGCATATCGCCGCCACCAATGGGGATGACGAACATTACACCCAGCACTAAGGAAACAGCTACGACTCCTAAGAATATGGGTAAGCTATCTGGTGTAATGATTAAATAGGCACTGCCTACCAAATAAGCACCTAGAAGTAAGAGGTTAAATGGTTGCTGAAAAGGAAATGTTATGGGGGAACCACTGATTAAACCTTGCAATTTCGCAAAGGCTAGAAAACTACCTGTGAAGGTAACACCACCGATTAACACGTCCAACAGCATGGAAATGTTCACATCTAAGGGTACGGGTGCGCCAGAATCCAATAAGCGCCAGAATTCCGCAACAGCGACTAATGCCGAAGCTGCACCGCCTAAACCATTGAGTAAACCCACCATTTGGGGCATTTCGGTCATTTGGACTTTGTAGGCAACGATCGCCCCAATTCCCGATCCAATCGCCAAACCCAACAATATCATCTCGTAGTTCAACACATGCTGATCTAGCATTGTCGCCACAATTGCCAGCAGCATTCCCACAGATGCAATCACATTACCGTTTCGCGCTGTAGCTGGTGATCCCAGCTTTTTCAAACCAAAAATGAATAAGGATGCAGCGACTAAATATGTCAGCTGAATGCCAGTTGGTAAAAAGTCGCTCACGCCTTAATCTCCTTTTTCTTGAACATTTGCAGCATTCTATCTGTGACTAGAAAGCCACCTACAACGTTGACTGTAGCTAGTACTACAGCAATTAAACCGAGAATCACTGACACAGTTGTTTCTCTAGCACCTGAGGCCACTATTGCCCCAAGTACCGAAATGCCAGAAATCGCGTTTGAGCCTGACATTAAGGGCGTGTGTAGAGTCGGTGGTATTTTGTTGATGACTTCAAAGCCGATAAAAGATGCCAAAACAAATACAAACAAAGCAGCAAGTAATGCCTCTGTCATGAAATCAAAACTCCTTATGGTATATTTGGCTACTAACCTGCTCCAACGCCGCTCAAAGCTTGTAGCGCATCCTGCACGCGTTGATTGCGAATTTCACCTGCGTGGGTAACGCAAGCTGCATCAACGATGTCGTCGCTAAAGTCAACCTGCAAAGCTTTGTCTTTAATTAGCAGTTGCATCAACGAAGTTACGTTCTTGGCATACAATTGGCTGGCATGAATTGGCATCGATGATGGGAGATTGATGGGGCCGATAATTGTCACGCCGTTCCACACAATATCTTTGCCGGGTTCGGTGCAGGCGCAGTTACCACCCTGGTCAGCAGCCAAATCCACAATCACCGAACCTGGTTTCATTTGTGCCACCATCTCTTCTGTAACTAACCGTGGTGCTTGTCTCCCAGGGACTTGGGCGGTGGTAATTACAACATCAGAATTTTTGACGTGTTCGGCGACAACTTCTTGGGTACGTTGTTTGCTCGCTTCAGAAATTTCCTTGGCGTAACCACCTGCGGCGACGGTTTCTTCCTCTAATTTGACTTCAACGAATTTTGCCCCTAAGCTTTGCACTTCTTCTTTAACGGCGGGACGGATATCAAAGGCTTCTACTACTGCTCCCAAACGTCTAGCGGTGGCGATCGCTTGCAATCCGGCTACACCAGCGCCCATAATAAATACTTTGGCTGGAGCGATCGTACCTGCGGCTGTGGTTAACATCGGAAAATATTTCGGCAATGCCGCTGCGGCAATTAATACTGCCTTATAACCTGCTAATGAAGCTTGCGAGGACAAAGCATCCATACTTTGCGCCCTGGTAGTACGGGGAATCATTTCCATACTCAAGGCTGTGACTTTCCGATTTGCTAGTTGCTGCGCCACAACAGGATTTCCCAAAGGATTGAGGAAACTGACTAATACTGCTCCTTCTTTTAACAAGTCAATTTCTGAGCGTCCATCTTCTCGCTCTTGCGGTGGGCTGACTTTCAGCAGAATATCTGTTTCGCCCCATAATTTGGCAGTATCGCTGATTATTGTGGCTCCTGCTGCTTCATAGTCAGTATCATTGAAAAAAGATCGCTCTCCTGCACCCGCTTCTACCCAGACTTCCAAACCTTGTTTTACCAATCGAGCAACGGTGTCAGGAATTAATGCTACACGACGTTCACAAACTTCAATTTCTTTAGCAACTGCTATTCTCATGAAATCTCCTGAAGATAAATACCTAATCTTTGCCAAGTAAGCGATTGTCTAAATGAGGGATATCCCGCACTCTATAGTACTTAGGCAGGAACATCAGCTATGACTTTTACTTGTAGATTGAACCTTGAAACTTTCCTCTCCCACTCTTAGCTGTCCAGGCAAAGCATGACTTTGCCGCTCGCAGATGTCATATTTTCAGATAGTTGCAAACAGGGTTACGTATTGCACATCCTAGATTGATTCCCAAATTTTGCATCTTTATCTTCAGCTTATTTTCGTGATTGAGAAATTTTGGTATTCCTTTCTTATAGAGTAATATTGACCCAATTTTGAAAGCTTTATAATTTCCAAATCAAATTTTAATGATTACGACTTTGATTCAAACTCATTTTAATCAATTTAGCCCAAGTTAACTGGCGATCGCTGATGGCACGCCTCAATTTTTATCACAAAATTATCAAATTTAGATACACTTATACATATTTGGAAACACAATCCAATCCCAACTGTGTTTCTATTTAGTTCCAAATTTGACCAGCCTAGTCATCAAATCAGCACTCTGTAAGGGTAATGAAGTAAATTAATTATACGTTAAATTGATAACTAAGTAATTTTACTGTCGCCCAAACCTCAGGGAGGATGGCACTTTTTGTTGTTACTGAACGTCAATTGTCAGGAAGTGAGTAGTAAACTTTAGTAACGAATACTAACACACGGTTATTTAGATAACAAATTTATATTTTGGTAGAGGAAGCCCAATTATGCGACGTTTACTTTCCGCTTTAGCCGTGACTAGCTGTTTAGTGACTGGATTTCCAGCCCTGACTTGGGCGCAAAGTTTACCTGGATTTACGCTCTTTAGCGGCGTCAAAAGCGAAAATCAACTGCCCTTTCGGTTAGATTTTGGTGGACAAGCTAATGGTTGGGATCGATACATATTGAGGATTCCAGCCAAAAGAATGAAATTGGCAGTTGGTCAATTTGCCATTACCTACCCTGATTATTACAAAGGAACTTTTGACCAGAAAAAAATTGAAGTCCGAGTCAAAGGCAAAGCAGTTCCGCTTTCTGAGGTGAAATGGGACAAAGAAGGTAAGCTGATTAATATTTTTCCCCAAGACCCGGTGCCAGCGGGTAGCGCAGTTGAGGTAGTCTTATCTAACGTGAAAAACCCAGCCTTCGGCGGAGTTTACTACTTTAACTGTCAAGTGCTCTCTCCTGGCGATGTGCCACTACTACGCTACATGGGAACATGGATTTTAAGCATCAATTAAGCTTGGGAGCGGGGAGTAAGAATTTTAGATTTTAGACTTTCCTGCGGAACGCTACGCAAACGGCTACGCTCAGTCGAACGATTTTGGATTAAGAATTGAAATTTAATCCAAAAGACGCTCGATAGCGAAGAGGAGAGGGAGTCCAAGAGCGTCTCACTCGCTATCGTCAATCCAAAATTGAATTGCCTAATCCCCAATTCCCTAATAAAGTGATACAATTAGAGATTGTGAGTTTTTAAAAAAAATCACCTAAGAGGAGAACAGTATGAAAAGGACACTAGGCGGTACTAGCCGTAAGAGAAAAAGAACCTCTGGTTTTCGCGCCAGAATGCGGACACCAGATGGCAGAAACGTGATTAGCGCCAGGAGAAGAAAGGGACGTCACCGTCTGAGCGTTTAGGCCATATTCAGCTAAAAGAGCATCTGTGGCTTTGCCCAAAGCAAATCGGCTAAAATCTCGCAAGGATTTCCAGGCAGTTTTCCGGGAAGGAATTCGGCGTCATGGTTCTTATTTAACATTGAGAGCCTTAAAGCCGTTGTGTTTAACAAAACCTTCTTTGGCCACTGCTACTCAGACTACACAAGCAACTGACTCAGCACATCTTGCCAGCACGCGAATTGGCATTTCCATTAGCACAAAAGTCAGCAAAAGGGCAGTGGTTCGCAACCGAATCAAACGGCAAATTACTGCTGCTTTGCACAACTTGCTGCCCAAATTATCACCAGGATGGCGGCTAGTGCTCATTGTCAAACCCACAGCAGCAGAATCTAAGTGCGTAAGCCCACAATTTCTGCAAGAATTAGAGCAGTTGTTGGCACAAGCCGAGGTGTTCGATGGGAATTCGTGAAGATGTTTATTATGAAGGTGGACCCCATATTGGGGATTTGATTATCAACCTGCTGATAGGGTTAACTGTCGTTGGCATACCATTAACAGTTGGGGCAATTGTCAGGGCATTGTGGCTGCGTTTCCGCATCACCGATCGCCGAATTACCGTGACGGGAGGTTGGCAGGGGCGCGATCGCACTGACATAATTTACTCAGAAATTGTCAAAGTTGTCACAATCCCCCGTGGCATTGGCTTATGGGGAGATATGGTGCTAACTCTAAGAAATGGGAGTCGTCTAGAATTGCGTGCAATTCCCAAATTTCGGGAAGTCTATGACTATATTAATGAAAGAATAGCTGCGAAAAATCCCGAATATAGCAGCACTGCCAATAAGTGATGGGATTAGGGGAAGCAGGGGAGGCAGTGGGTTGCGCGGGTTCCTCGGTTGTAGCAACTGCCGGGAAGTAGAAAAAAATGAGAGAGAAGAATCATACACCATGCCCCATGACGCCACTTGCTCCACTTGGGCAGACCCCAGACGCTCGTTCGCCTTTGGCGTCTCCCCTTCTCCCATTCGTGAGAGGCTAACGCCTGCCGTAGGATGCCCAAAGGGCTGTAGGGAGAAGACCGCAGTGGCTCCCCCATGCCTCATTTAAATGTGCGGCTATCCGTAGTCAAGGATAGTCGCCGATAAATGATCATTTAGATAAATTAGATTCAGTCAGTTTACAGTACCTCAGGTTGAATTCAGAATAATGGATTTTGGTATCGGCTTTCTCTCGAACAACGTGATGCTGCCAATCATAGATTTTTTCTATGGTATTGTGCCTAGCTACGGATTAGCGATCGTTGCTTTGACATTGATAGTCCGCTTCGCGCTCTATCCCCTGAGTGCTGGCTCAATTCGCAACATGCGGAAAATGCGGATTGTACAACCTCTGATGCAGAAGCGGATGGCAGCAATCAAAGAGCGGTATAAGGATGAACCGCAAAAGCAGCAGGAGGAAATGGTCAATGTCCAAAAAGAATTTGGCAACCCCTTAGCAGGCTGTTTTCCATTACTAGTGCAAATGCCGGTCTTATTAGCGCTGTTTGCCACTTTGCGGGGTTCGCCTTTTGCAAGTGCGAACTACAGCGTTAACTTGCAAATCTTTCCCGCAGAACAAATCGAACAAATTCAACCGCAAGCCTTTGCCACTGCTGCTCAAAATATTTACGTTGCAGATGGGGAACACGTTAAAGTAGCTGCAATCCTTCCCAGTGGTAACAAACTAACGGTAGGAGAACAAACTAAGATCCAATATCAGACTATTCAGGGCAAACCATTTCAGGTAGTCTTAGCAGAACATCCAGAAAATAAGCTGATTCCTGATTGGAAAGTCACCAAAGGTGAAGATCGGATAAAAATTGATACCCAGGGCAATGTAGAAGCCTTGCAGCCCGGAGAGGTCACCATTCAAGGAACAATTCCTGGACTAGCAGCAGAAAAAGGCTTTTTATTCATTGATGCTTTAGGCAGGGTTGGTGCAACTGATCCAGATGGTACAATCCACTGGGATATTGTCGCCATGATCGTCTTCTTTGGAATCAGCCTTTATGTTAGCCAAATGCTTTCTGGGCAAAATTCCAGCGGTGGCAATCCGCAGCAGGATACAGTTAACAAAATCACCCCAGTTATCTTTTCTGGGATGTTTTTGTTCTTTCCCCTACCAGCTGGGGTGCTGATGTATATGGTGATTGGTAATATTTTCCAAACCGCACAAACTTATCTTCTTTCCCGCGAACCTCTATCAGAAGAACTGCAAAAAATCGTAGAAACTCAAGAGAAGGAAGCAGCAGTCAGCGAACAAAAGGCATTGCCATTTGAACCGAAAAGTTCTAAGAAAAAGGCGACAGGGGGATCATGAGCAACATTCCGATGCAGCGGGGTCAGCAGTGGTTAAAAACCCTGCTGGAACTCACTGGAATACCTGCACAGATTCAGGGTCATTTAGAAACTACCCAATCTCTTGACGACAATTTCCCAGAACCAGATAACTACTGGTTGACAATTGATCGAACTAATTTGACGACAGAACAAATCCAGGTATTAATTGGTGCCGATGGTTCTGTATTAGATGCGATTCAGTATCTAGCAAATTCGGTTCTTAATTTAAGCCAACCCCAAGAGGAACAAGCCTCTTACACCATTGAGTTGAATGGCTACCGGGTCAAAAGAGAAGCGGAAATTCGCGCATTAGCAGAAGCAGCAGCCGATGAAGTGCGCTTTTCTGGTAGAGAAGTGGAAATTAAATCCCTTAGTTCTGCTGAAAGGCGTCAAATCCATACCTTCTTGAAGGAATTTGGAGATTTGGAAACCTTCAGTCGCGGTAAAGAGCCGCATCGTCATCTGGTTGTCCGTCCAGCTTCGTTGGAAGAAGTTAGGGGTTAGAAGTTGTTCAATTTTAGATTTTAAATTTTGGATTTTGGATTGAAGGGAAAATCTAAAATCCGAAATTGGCAGAGTTAGGAGTTAATTGAAAGCTCATAACTATATAATTTCAAGATTTCTCTTGTTCCTAAAAGCTAAAATAAAGATGTAGCATCAGTATAATTGCTGATAATCACCATTAATTTTCGTGAGGATGTCTCACAAATCCTATGGACGCAATTTATATTCCGCAGCTAACTAGAGCATCGGAGCGGACAGAGGAAGTTCAGGTTCAGGAATTTCTGCCTGGTCTGGAAACGTTGACACCAGTTCGCGGTCATTTGCGCGTGCAACATCATGGCAATTACCTGGAAGTGTCCGGTCAGGCAGAAACAATTATTACTTGTACCTGCAATCGCTGTTTGCAGCAATACAATCGACGTTTAAGGCTTGACACGAAAGAAATTATCTGGTTAGACGAAACTGCAAATCAGCCAAATGACTTGCCCTTAGAGCGGGAAGTGATTATGGAAGATTTGCTTGAAACCCTACCACCCGATGGTTATTTTTATCCCAATGAATGGTTGTATGAGCAGATGTGTTTGGCAATACCCCAGCGCCAGTTATGCGATCGCAATTGTCCAGGTATTCCTGTAAGTAGTACTGTTGATAGTTCTGATATTCCTGAAACTCTAGTCGATAACCGTTGGGCTTCTCTGGAAGCACTGAAAAAACAACTTCCGGGATAGATATTTAATGCGCCGTTTGCTGTATTACGGCGCAATTAATTATCTCTTTGTAAGTATAAATTGCCTAGAGTACCTAACACGCCCTATAAACTCTACTCCTGATTAAAAAATCCGTTCTTGTGTAGCAAAGCAGCAATTTTATCAGTACATTCTATAGCTAATTCTGATGCCATTTCTTTAGTAAAAACTGTATCTTGTGGAATATCTTTGAAGGAATTTTCTATAGCATTTTCAACTTTTTTGCTGAAGCTCTCATAAATTTGCTTATTATTTATAGTTTTAAATAGGCATCTCAAAGAACTCTGAATTTGCTGCAAGTTATTCTCTCGAAGTGTTACGGTTTTCAAAACTTCATCTCTAGAGAGATTAATCTCACTAACTTTATCCATAATTTTTTGACCTATAACATCAAAAGAATAGAATTCTTGATATTCTTTGCCTGTGTAATGATCTGATAGTAAAACTATAAATTTGAAGGTACTAAAAAGCTCGATATAAGCATATAGTATTTTCTCGCTAGGATTGCCTACAACAAATAAAGTATGTAAAACTTCTATATTTTCTGAATTGTAATTAGTAACATTTTCTGGATAATAGTGCCAAACAGTATTATTTAACTGACCATCTATTATATAAGGAATTAAGTGCGATATATGATTTCGCTCCCCTCCTTTGTAAATATAGAAACTAGTTGCCATTTTACAGATAGCTCGAAATGCTTCATCTCCTGCAAATGTGAGTTGATACTTAATAGGGCTATCAATGAATTCTTGTCGCTTGATTGCATTACTCATAACTTCCTGAACGTCAATCCAGGGGTGATTACGTTTAAGCCCATTAAGCGCCTCTCTCATCTGATTTTCATCTCTAGTAGAGACAGAAAGATAGACATTATCTCCATCGACTCTCACATCAATGTTTGGTTCTATTCGTGCTATTTTGCCGCCAGGAAGTAGAAAAACTTTTTCAGATGTGCTAATTATTTCTGCTTTGGTGTGCGGATTCTTACCTCTATCGCGCTTGATATCAAGAATTAAACCTATAGTATTTAGCTGCTTACCAAGAGCAGCATCTATGCCATCCAAGTGCGGGGCACATTTGTTACAAATCAAAGATGATGATTTGAGCCTGCCTCCTATGGAATTGAGTATTATATGTTCTTTGTAAGTATTGTCTGGACTAATTTCGCATTCACAGATGTAACATTTAGACATATATTTTGCTAAATTCTTAAAATAGTCAATATTTATAAATTTTAGCGAAACTAGTCTGAATTTGCCGACGAAAAACAATGTTTACATCCAGATTTTAATAATTTTCTAGCAATAGTCTGTAAAAAAGTGAACAAATGGAATAGTTTTAAGCACCTGATTATCCTGACAGGTGATTCAACTATACTCACCACAAAAGAGCGATCGCTCACCTTTAAAAAATATCTCACATAGAGCGATCCCGCCGTAAACTGGTAGATGTTGGTTTTTTAGTTGTTAGAGGTGATACAAACCTGAACAATGAGAGAAGAACTAATAACCACAGCTAGATATGAACTTCCGTGACGAGTTTAAACTGCTGCTACGCGCCCGCTACCCCTTAATTTATATTCCCACTTATGAAGAAGAGCGGGTAGAAGCAGCTATCCGGGAAGAAGCAAGCAACCAGGGTAATCGCCCAGTGTACACTTGGGATTTTGTCGATGGCTACCAGGGAAACCCCAATGATGTCGGGTTTGGGCGACGTAACCCCCTGCAAGCTTTGGAATTTATCGAAAAATTACCAGCCTCTGCGCCAGCAGTTTTGATTTTACGAGACTATCATCGCTTTTTAGATGATGTAGCGATCGCCCGCAAACTCCGCAATCTGTCCAGACTCCTGAAGTCGCAACCAAAAAACATTGTCCTACTGTCGCCGCGCGTCGCCATTCCTGACGATTTAACCGAAGTGCTGACAGTCGTCGAGTTTCCCTTACCCGCCGCTCCAGAAATTAAAACTGAGGTGGAACGCTTACTGCAAAATACTAGGAACTCCCTTTCTGGCAAAGTTCTAGATGACTTGGTACGCTCTTGTCAAGGACTTTCAATGGAACGGATTCGCCGGGTTTTGGCAAAAGCGATCGCTACCCACGGTGAATTGCAATCAGAAGACGTGGATCTAGTTTTGGAAGAAAAGCGCCAAACTATCCGTCAAACCCAAATCCTGGACTTCTACCCCGCCACTGAGCAAATTTCTGATATTGGCGGACTGGATAACTTGAAAGACTGGCTGATCCGCCGGGGAGGTTCATTTACTGATCGAGCGCGACAGTACGGATTACCGCACCCCCGTGGTTTAATGTTGGTGGGTATTCAGGGAACTGGTAAATCGTTAACGGCAAAAGCGATCGCTCATCACTGGCATTTACCCTTGCTACGTCTGGATGTGGGAAGGTTATTTGGTGGTTTGGTAGGTGAATCAGAATCTCGGACTCGGCAAATGATCCAAGTAGCTGAAGCCCTAGCTCCCTGTATTTTGTGGATTGATGAAATAGATAAAGCCTTTGCCGGACTTGGTAGCAAAGGTGATGCAGGAACAGCCAGCCGTGTGTTTGGCACTTTTATCACCTGGCTAGCCGAAAAAACCTCACCCGTTTTTGTTGTCGCCACCGCCAACGATATCCAAGCTTTACCGCCGGAAATGCTCCGTAAGGGGCGATTTGATGAAATTTTCTTTGTGGGATTGCCCACCCAAGAAGAGAGAAAAGCAATTTATGATGTTCATTTATCCCGATTGCGCCCCCATAACTTAAAAAGTTATGACATCGACAGGCTAGCATACGAAACGCCCGATTTTTCTGGGGCAGAGATTGAGCAAACTTTAATTGAAGCGATGCATATCGGATTTAGCCAAAATCGCGACTTTGCTACTGACGACATTTTAGAAGCAGCCAGTCAGATCATACCCTTGGCGCGAACTGCCGTAGAGCAAATTCAGCAACTCCAAGAATGGGCTGCTGCTGGGAGAGCGCGTTTAGCATCTAAACACAGTCCTTTGAGCGAACGCCTCCGGCGCACTACGTGAACGCATTCAGCAGTAGCTACAATAATGAGTTAGTCAAAAGATCATAGTCAATAGTTAATGATCAATTATTATGGACTATTGATTCTTGTATGGATAGGTTACATTGCTTCTCTACTCGTAACCCTTGAAAGCCAGTTCAACGCCATTCCCCTCAATGGAGCAAACCTCCCCACAGGGGTGGCTCCTCAACGGGGGAAATACGCACATGGCTGGCTTCTCTTGAACGGCACTTGACTTTTAATAATCAGGGTTTTAACTATGTTGTCTAGCGTAACAAAATTTCTACTTGGGTTTTTCTTAGCGATCGCTGTGCTAGTAGGTGGCGGTGTTGCAATTGCATTATATTTCGTGAATCGCACCGGCGTTCCCCCTGCCAAACCCGTTTTTTCTAATGATAGCCCCTCGGTGAAAGTCCAAGCTCCAAAAGCAACTGAGCCTAGAGGAGGTAAATCCAGCCTTAAACCTGGAAATCAGGCTCAATCGTCTCCAACCTCAACTTCCACTCCCACAGAATCATCAAAGGCTACCCCGTCACCAAAACCATTGCCATCGGGAGCTTACCGAGGGCGTGTTAGTTGGGCTGAAGGCTTGAGTTTGCGATCGCAACCAAATCAAGAAGCTGAAAAGATTGGTGGGGTTACTTTTAATCAAAAAATTATTGTTTTGTCAGAAAGCGAGGACAAATCCTGGCAAAAGATCCGTTTGGAAGGTAGCGAACAAGAAGGTTGGGTAAAAGCAGGTAATACTGAAAAAGTTGATCAACAATAGCTCAAAAAATCAAAGCAACTAGAATAACCACAACATTTATCACAAACAGGAAAACAAGACTAAAAATAAGATGTATCTACTCAATACCTTCATCTGGAATTAGTTTAGATTGCTTTCCCAAAAAACAGGAAGTATGTATCAATGTATCAATTGGAAGCTCAATTTGAAAAGTAGTTCCTTGCCCCTTGGCAGAAATACAGTTGAGCCTACCACCATGTGTTTGAACGACAATCTGAAAGCTAATTGATAATCCTAATCCAGTTCCTTGTCCAACTGGTTTAGTTGTGAAAAAGGGATCATAGATTTTATTTTGCACGTCTTCACTAATGCCAGATCCATTGTCGAAAATTTGAATGTTGACCCAACCGACTTGATTAATAGTTGTTTTAATCCGAATTAAAGGTGTAAAACTGGACTTTGATTTTAAGCTATTCAGCTTTTCTTCTAACACATCAATAGCATTTGAAATAATGTTGAAAAATACTTGGTTTAACTGTCCTGGATAGCAATTTACTAAGGGTAAATTACCATATTCTTTAATTACAATAATTTCTGGGCGATTGTTCGGCGGATAACTAATACGGTTCTGAAGAATGAGCAGTGTAGAATTAAGCCCTTCGTGGATGTCCACAGCTTTCAATTGTGCCTCGTCTAAACGAGAGAAGTTACGCAGGGATTCCACAATATGCTTAATACGTTCTGCTCCGGCTTGCATTGAGTTGAGTAGTTTAGGTAAATCTTCTAGCAAGAATGGGAAATCAATAGACTCTAATTTTGCTTGAATTGCAAGCTCTGGTTCCGGATAATGTTGCTGATAAGTGTTGATTAATTCTAAAAGTTGTCGTAGATAAATTTCCGTATGAAACAGGTTTCCATAAATGAAGTTAGCAGGATTGTTAATCTCATGAGCAACTCCCGCAACTATTTGTCCCAAAGACGACATTTTTTCTGCTTGAAGAAATTGCAATTGAGCTTTCTGAAGTGCCAACATCGCTGTCTCTAATTCTTCAGACCGAGACTCAGCTAGAGCAGCCAGCGCTTCTTGGTTTTGTAAGGCTTGTTTGAGACGTTCTTCGTTTTCTTTAAGATCAGCTGTTTTGACTAGTTGAACACTCAATTGTTCATTGAAAAAAGATGTGATCAGCGTCCATCCTAGAAGGAGTAATGTGAATAAGCCAATAATCGCAGCCATCCAATAGGTTGCAGCGCTATCAACTGCTGAAAAATCGACCAATTCGACGACTGAAAAATGGGTAGCCATCATGCCTGTGTAGTGCATTGAGGGAATGGCAGCACCCATGAGAATTGCACTGCAAATCCTCAAAATGCGTCCTGTTACTGTACTATTAGCTCTGAGGTTAAACCCCAGCCAGAGAGCAACCAGTGAGATGAGAATGGCGATCGCAATTGAGAGTGCAACCACATTTAAGTCATAAGACATTTTGGCTGGTAAACGAATCGCAGCCATACCGATGTAGTGCATTGCACTAATCCCTATGCCCATCAGGAGGCTACCACTCAACAACCGCAAAATACCAAATTCTGGCTGGCTAACTAAGTACAGGGCTAATCCAGAGGCGAAAATTGCAGGTAGCACCGAAATCAAAACTGTTAACCAGTCATAGCTAATCGGAATCGGCAGACTGAACGCCAGCATAGCAATAAAATGCATTGCCCAAATGCCGATTCCCATAGCGATCGCTCCCCCTAGCAGCCACGACCACTTTGACTGCGATTTAGCGTCTGTGACTCTTATAGCTAGATCAAGTGTGGTGTAAGCCGTAAATGTGGCAATGACAATGGAAAATAAGACTAAGCGAATATCGTAGATCCCGTGGAGCATTAGGTTGAATATTATCCGCAATTCAATGGAAGACTAGACCCACTATTTGTCTGCGTTCCTCATGCTCTAAACCCAAATGGGTATAGCAAAAATTTTGTCAGGCAAATAGAAAACAAGCCTCCAAAGCTTTACATTGCTTATTATTCCCTCTACAGAAGCTTGTGTATCAGATCAGCGTGCGGGAATTTTTGTAAAGAATCATACTAAAAAAAATCTAATACAGAGAAAGTGGTATAATCCGGTGTAGCCGTAACTTGAAAAAAGCAAGTGAAAACAGGGGTAGATAGCTATTTAACCAAGCTTGCCTCAGTCTATGAGGCATCCGAAAGCGTCAACGTTGTTCCTACCGTAGCTAATTTTAAATTTTTGAATTGGAAAAATTTATCTAGCGGTGCGGTAATACGTCTTTTCTCTGTGGCACTGATTATGGGGCTTTTGAGTATAGCCGGGCAAGCTTTAGCACTTCAGAAAATAGGAAGTAATCGGCCTGAAGTTACCAATAGCCAGAGGTGTTTAAAAAAGTTAGGCTACTTTAACGGCCCGGTAACAGGTAAATTTGCTGGCTTGACTCAGAATGCTGTGATCAAATTCCAGCAAGCCAATAGAATACCTGCTGATGGAGTTGTGGGTACTAATACTCAACGAGCCTTGCAACGAGCATGTCAGAGTAGAACTTCTAGTAGGAATACCAGTGGCACATTGCCCTCGCCAAGTGGTCAATATCCTGTTCTCTCTCAAGGCAAAACTGGTGCAGCCGTGACAAGGTTGCAACAGCGTCTACGACAATTAGGCTATTTGAATGCTAATCCCAATGGGAATTTTGGTCCAATGACCAGAGATGCTGTAATTAGATTCCAACGAAATTATCGCATAGCTGCTAACGGGATTGTAAATCGACAAACTTGGAACGCACTACTGGGTTACTCTTCGACTCCAGCCAGATCAAGTCTCTCTACTCAACAAGTGAGAGAACTACAAGTGCGTTTGCGGCAGCTAGGTTATTTTAAGACTAATCCCACTGGGAATATTGGCCCAATTACTAGAAAAGCTGTCATTCAATACCAGCGAAATTATCGCCTACCTGTTAATGGCATTGCCAATGCCCAAGTCTTGGAGTCAGTGCGTAGAACCTCGACAAGTGGATATACTACTCAACAACCAGGCAGAAATTATCTGACTCTAGGCGATCAAGGAGATAATGTCAGATTAGTTCAAGAGCGTTTGTTGCAGCTGGGTTTCTCTAATACCAATTCTGATGGCATTTTCAACGATTACACCAGACAATCTGTGATTGCATTCCAACAATCTTCTCGACTTAATTCTACTGGAAATGTAGATTGGCAAACTTGGCAAGCATTAGGGTTGAATAACTCAACTGTGGGCAATTCTGCTGAGAGTAATGGTTATGTATTAGCTGAGACTAATGGCTATGCATTACCTCCTACTAATGATTATGTAGTACCTGGGACTAATCGCTATGCATTACCTCCTACTAATGGCTACGTAGTACCTGAGACTAATGGCAACACATTAGTTACTAATAATCCTTACAGAGTAATAGTACCAATTTCCAATAATGATACTCTGAGTAAAGTACAACAGTATATACCCAATGCTGTCAAGGAGCAATCCAATCTAGGAGATTACGTGAATGCTGGGGCATTTAGCGATCGCGCACAAGCAGAAACGCTATCAAAAAAGCTCCGCTTTTATGGTCTGGATGCACGGGTAAAATTCAATTAAATTGACAAACTCAACTGCGAACCTTCCTGGGTTTTATTAACTTCAATCCTAGCTTGAAAAGCTTCTTTGAGGTGGGGCATATGGGTAACAGTGAGGATACAGGCAAAATCAGAGGCGATCGCATTAATCGCTGCAATCAAGCGATCGCATCCTTCAGCATCCTGTGTACCAAAGCCTTCATCCACAATCAACAATTGCAACGCCGCCCCCGCCCGTTGCGCTAATAATTTCGCCAAAGCCAAACGGATGGCAAAGTTAATTCTAAAGGCTTCCCCACCAGAGTAAGTTTCATAAGCTCGTGTTCCTCTAGAATCGGCGATTAAGATATCCAAAGTATCTATCAGCTTGGCATTTTTCTTTGTTGATTTAGCACTGCGCCCAGCTTTTTGAGTAATAAATTGTACATGGAACTGATTCCCACTCAGCCGCGAAAGTAGTTGATTTGTTTCAGCTTCCAGTTGCGGCAACACATTCTCAATCATCAGTGTTTGGATGCCATTTTTACCAAAAGCTTGCGCTAATTCCTGATAAACACGATATTCCTGCTTGCAAGATTGTAGTTGCTGCTGCTGTTGTTCGTACTGAATTTGCAGCGTTTCCAGTTGATGCGCCAACTGCTCTAAACGCCCCAACTTGGCTATTTGCTCATCAAGTTGCCGTCTGCGTATTGCTAACTGCTGCTCTAGAACTGGAATTTGGGCAGATGGGTTAGCTGTTGCTTGTAGTTGCTGGATAATGCTTTCAATTTGTCCGCCGAGTTTTTGCCGCTCCGTTACTCTGGCGCTTCTGGATTCTTCTAACTCTTGCAATCTCGTCTGAAGTTGGGGATACTGCTGCTGGGCTGATAGCAGTTGTTGATAGCGCAAATGCCAAGATTGAGCTTGGCGTACAGCCATACGCAGATTATTGTGCTGCTCGGAACTATAGCCAATTTCGGTAATGTGACGCTCAAGAGCCGCGATTTGTTTAGCACATTCAGAATCAGTCTGATCCTGCTGGATTCTGACTTCTAATTGAGCAATTGTGGCTTGCAGTTCTGGTTTTCGGGCTAATAGTTGCACTTGTCGCTTAGTTGCATCTTTAATCTGCCCTTGTTTGATTTCTGCCCATCGCCACCGCTCAACTTCACTCCGAGCGAGGGCATGGTCTTGTTCATTATAATTAACTTGTTGCAGATATTGGTCTAGCTGCCGAAGTTCGGCTTGTTTATCGGGAGCGTAATCACCAGCTTGGAGCGATCGCTCTAAATGCTGTTTTTCGCCAGTAATTTGTTGTAACTGTTGTTGGACATCAGTTGTAGCTTCCAACTGTGCTGCCAACTGTCCCCGTTGTTCACGTAAACCATCGTAACTCGCCAATTGTTGGGAAATTTCGCGATATTCTTGCCTCAGTACCTGAATTTCTCTGTCAGATACAGCCATTTGTTCCCGGACTACCCAAAACTGCCCTTGAGTATCCTCTATCTCTGTCTGGGTTTTTTCCACCACCCGACTCCAGTGATGTTCATTCAGGGGACGCTCACATAATGGACAAAGAGCTTCAGGGTTTTGGAGCATTTGCAATTTCTGCTCTAATTCTCCCAGGAGTTTTTCATAATCCCGTTGATGAGCTTGCAGGCGTTCGATAAAGTGCCGCCTTTCTTGCCCTTTTTCTTGAACTCGTTGCAGATAAACCCGCTTTTTTTCTAATTCCTCAATCTGGATTGCTACATCCATCACCGCTTGTTGCAGTTGCGGTTGGCGTCGCTGCTGGCGTTGCAATTGATTCTCAGTACTTTGCAGTTGTTCGAGTCGCGCTACTAAACCAGCATGGGTGCGATCAAGTTGGCTTTGTAAAGTTGCTCGTTGTTGCAACAAGGGAGTCACTTGCATTTGCAGTTGATCCAAGCGAGCAACATGGTGACGTGCTGCGGCGAGTTGTGACAAAGCAGCTTCTACTTCACCTGATTTAGTGAGAGTTTGCTGAATTTCTCGCTCTTGTTGTTGTAAAGCTTCGATTTGGGCTTGGGCTTGTTGCAGTTGCCGTTCGATTTCGTGAATTTGTTTGGTAAGCTGTTGTTGCTTTTGTTGGCGAGTCTGCCCAGCGCGGGTGTATTCTTCAAATTTGGTAGCAAAGGCTTCTTCTTGAGATTGGAGACTTTGATATTGGGCGTATCCAGCTTTAATCTCAGCTTCTTGGTGTAATATTTTTTCTAAATCTGATAGCTGAGAACCAATAGCTGATTGTTCTTGTTGGAGGCGATCGCAATCTTGGGTAAGATTTTGGTATTGCTGCTTTACAAAACTGAGTTGTTGTTCCCAATTTTGGCGCTGGTGCTGGACAACTTGCAAACTTTGTAATTGAATATTATCAAAAGCTTGTACCTGTTGCAGTTGATTGAGTTCGGCTTCTAACTCCACTCTTTGCGCTTCGGTTGTTTCGCGTTGTTGCAGTTGAATTTTTATCGACTCCAAAGAACGCTCTAACTCTACTGCCTGTGCTTTGAACTGACGAGAAGATTCTTTTGCCCGTTCTTCCAAATCATCGTACTGATTGAGTTTCAACAACTCCGCTAAAATTTCTTTGCGTTCCGTGGGGCGCTTGAGCATGAACTCATCTGCACGACCTTGACGTAAGTAGGCAGAATTAATAAAAGTATCGTAATCGAGCTTGATGTGTTCTAAAATCAAATCTTGGGTTGCTCTTACCCCTTTGCCAGTCAGTGAGCGAAACCCAGATGGTATTTCAATTTGAAATTCAAGAACGCTAGTACCTCCCCGAATTCGGGTACGAATCACCCGATATTTTTGCTGGTTGCTTTTGAAAGTAAAATCAACTCGAACTTCTTTTGCGCCAGAATAGATCACATCATCTTCGGTAGTGGCGCGGCTTTCACCCCAAATTGCCCAAGTGATTGCTTCCAAAAGTGAAGATTTACCCGCACCATTGGAACCCGAAATACAAGCCGTATGCAAACCGCCAAAATCTAAAGTTGCATCACGGTAACTAAGAAAGTTTTTGAGGATAAGTTGTACTGGGATCATTCACGCTATAGCGCCACATCTACTTTTAATAAATAACAGTACAGATGCACTGTTTGTTAGTTTAGCTATCTGGTTATCAGGTTTCTAGTCTTGAAGACATCAATTTTACAAAATTTAACAATAGGATGAGCAAATTTCTCTTGTTGCATGAAAAACTTTTGCTGTCTTTGGAGAAAAATAAAACTTATGTGGAGGTTTGTTGTTATTTCTGCCTCTTATCTAAGAGAAAAACATTCATAGAAGAGTGGCAATACTGCGTAGGTTTTGCCTAAAGAATCACTTTGGTGTATGTTGGGTTGAAGAACGAAACCCAACAAACCATACAAAATGTTGGGTAACGCATTGCCTCAACCCAACCTACAATATCAGGCGATGGCGTAGCCCAGAGCAGGCATCGGACTTTTGATCTCAATGTCTGAGCCGTCCCCCCAAAGCATCGGGGCGACTACAGGGGGGTTAAAACGATCTCAAATTCTCACGAATGATTTAGGACTGCTATATAAGCAACAGATACCTCGAAATCATGTTGAAGTACTTGAAAGTCGGGTTGAGGTACTCCAAAGTCATGTTGAGGTACTTGAAAATCGTGTTGAGGTACTTGAAAGTCGTGTTGATGTACTTGAAAGTCGTGTTGAGGTACTTGAAAATCGTATTGAAGTACTTGAAAGTCGTGTTGATGTACTTGAAAATCGTGTTGAAGTACTTGAAAATCGTATTGAAGTACTCCAAAATCGTGTTGAGGTACTCCGAAGTCGTGTTGGAGTACTTCAAACTTTGTCGCACCGCGATTAAGTACACAGGTGTATAGGCGTAGCCCGCACTTCTCTACGAGACGCTGCGCGTAGCTTGCTTCCACGAAGTGGTACGACAAAGCTTAGTGACCACCGTAGGCATCGCTTTCATAAATCTCCACAAACAAAATGATCACTTGACTTTTAAAACAGTTGCTACAAATCTTCAAAACTACTGGTATCAAGTAGGAAATTATGACTCGGCATTTGATGTATTAAACGCTTGCAATAATTTTTTAACCTTGCGGGGTTATTATGCAGACCAAGTAGAATTATATGGGCAGTTGGTAAGTAAATGGAAAGAAATTGGCGCTAGAGAAAATTGGAATTATTGCGCTGCTCTCACTTCATTAGGCAATGCTTACTTATACCAGGGACAGTACCAACGGGCGATTGAGTTTTACCAGCAGTCTTTATATATAGCTACCGAAATAGGCGATCGCAATTCTGAAGGCAAATCCTTAGCTAATTTGGGTAATGCTTACTTATCCCAGGGGCAGTATGAACGGGCGATTGAGTTCTTGCAGCAGTCTTTATATATAGCTACCGAAATAGGCGATCGCAATTCTGAAGGCTTATCCTTAATGAATTTGGGTCTTGCTTACAATTATTTGGGGCAGTATGAACGGGCGATTGAGTTCTTGCAGCAGTCTTTATATATAGCTACCGAAATTAGCGATCGCAATTTTGAAGGCAAATCCTTAATGAATTTGGGTAATGCTTACTTATCTCTGGGGCAGTACCAATGGGCAATAGAGTTCTACCAGCAGTCTTTGGAAATAGCTACAGAGATAGGCGATCGCAATTCTGAAGGTAAATCCTTAAATAATTTGGGCAATGCTTACAACTCCCTGGGACAGTACCAACGGGGGATTGAGTTCTTGCAGCAGTCTTTGGAAATATCTAGGGAGATAGGTGATCGCAATGGCAAAGGTAATTCCTTAATCGGTTTGGGCAACGTTTACTACTCTCTGGGACAGTACCAACGGGGGATTGAGTTCCACCAGCAGTCTTTGGAAATATCTAGGGAGATAGGCGATCGCAATGGCGAAGGTATTTCCTTAGGCAATTTGGGCAACGTTTACTACTCCCTGGGACAGTACCAACGGGGGATTGAGTTCCACCAGCAGTCTTTGGAAATATCTAGGGAGATAGGCGATCGCAATGGCGAAGGTGCTTCCTTAATCGGTTTGGGCAACGTTTACTACTCTCTGGGACAGTACCAACGGGCGATTGAGTTGTTGCAGGAGTCTTTGGAAATCACAAGGGACAGACATAGGCGATCGCAATGGCGAAGGTATTTCCTTGGGCAATTTGGGCAGTGCTTACAACTTGCTGGGACAGTACCAACGGGCGATTGACTTCTACCAGCAGTCTTTGGAAATCACAAGGGACATAGGCGATCGCAATGGCGAAGGTAATTCCTTGGGCAATTTGGGCAGTGCTTACAAGTCCCTAGGACAGTACCAACAAGCGATTGAGTTCTACCAGCAGTCTTTGGAAATCAAAAGGCAGATAGGTGATCGCAATGGCGAAGGTAATTCCTTAATCGGTTTGGGCAATGCTTATTATCAGTGTGGCAGGATTCAAGAAGGATTTGTAGCTTCTTATCAAGCCCAGCAGATTTTCCAATAACTTGAGCTTCCTTTTGAAGCGATGCCTTATCCTCAGTGGCTAAAATCATTAATAAAGTTGGCTCAACGTGGGCGTTTACAGTTAATTTTGTGTTTTATTTTCGGTTTGATAGCCTTTCCTTTTGCCTTGGTATGGCTGATTCTGCTGCTTTTGTGGCGTTTAATACGTGCCCAGTTTATAAAATGAACACTGAGGTTTTCTCACCGTGGGTTTTGGGCGTGGTTGCGTCGGTTGTGACGTTGGGTACGCAGTTGGTTTCGGCGGTAAAATAAGGTGTAGGAATAGTGATGAACATAAATTTAAGACAGGATAATATTTGACACTATGTTACAAAATACCTATCAACTCCCCTTGACATTTGAACAAATTCTTACTCTAATTAAACAACTTTCTGATTCAGAAAAATTGTTACTTAGCAAAGAGCTAGAAAAAGAAACTTTGAATAAAAAGTTAACACAGTTAATAGAAATATTTCAAACCGATAAATTATCTCTAGAGGAAATTACAGAGGAAGTAGAATTAGTCAGTTCTCAAATTTATGCAAGAAAACAAAATAATCAAGATAATCATTGATACTAATCTTTGGATTAGCTTTCTAATTGGTAAGTAATTCAAACAACTACAAAACCTTTAACGTAAAAATTATGACTCAAACACAAACCACTGAATATAAACATATTCTAGTTAATGAAAGCAATGTTCCTTTCATTAAAGGAACATCAATGAAAGTTGTAGAATTAATTACTTCCATTCATGCTTATGGTTGGAGTCCAGAAGAATTACATTTTCAATATCCACATTTGAGCATGAGCCAGATTTATTCTGCTTTAGCTTATTATTGGCAACATAAAGAAGAAGTTGATGCTGATATGCAGCAACGTTTTGAGTATGCGGAAAGATTACGTTTAGAAACAGGAGAATCTCCATTAGCAAAAAGACTCCGTGCAGAAGGATTAATTAAATGAGCGTTGCTCTTTATATTGATGAGAATGTGCATCGAGGAATTACAGATGGATTACGAATTCGGGGTGTAGATGTATTAACAGTACAAGAAGATGGGCGGACTAGCTTTCCTGATCCTCTTATACTTGACCGTGTGACAGAACTTGAGCGTGTTTTGTTTTCCCAAGATGACGATTTTCTAGCTGAAGCTAACCATCGTCAAGACAAACAAATAAATTTTGCTGGTGTTATTTATGCTCATAAACTCAGAGTTACTGTTGGCGATTGTGTTCGTAATTTAGAAATTATTGCTAAAACTGCCTATCTTGAAGAATTAAGTAATCGTGTTCAATACTTACCTTTGTAAGACTCGTGGGGAACATGAGATGGAAACTAAAAGTGTAGATAAAGCAAAATCATTCTACATTGCTATAATTCTCTACAAATCATCTTCAGATGCACCTAGTTATCAATCCTTGTACCAAGAAAGCTTTGTTTTGATTAAAGCTACTTCTTTAGAGGAAGCAAAAGTAAAGGCTTTGAATCATGGTAAAAATGAAAGTGTCAGCTATACAAATGAGAATGGAGAAACTATTACTTGGTCTTTGCAGCAAGTAGTAGACGTAAATTCAGTTCTGTATGATGACTTTGATTCATCTGAAGATATTGTTAATTTATATGCTCGACATTTTCGGAACTATAAGGCTTACCAATCATTTGAGCCATTATTATCTAAAGAGCAATTTGGAGAAGAGTTATAAAACCATGCGATCGCTCTTGTCTATTCCCATCAATGATACACTCATCACCTGACCCAACAGCGATCGCAATTGATCAATGCGGCGGGAAACTGAAAATAGGGTGTCTGATGCTAAAGAAAAAACTTGCTCCAAGCCCATAGCCGCAAACTATATCTGGAAAAATCTGCAAGAGCGCTCCTGTGGGTTCCCATCAATGATAATTTTAAACATTGGGAACCCTTAAAAATCAAAGTTTATGAACGCAGCCGACGAGAAAATAATTGTTCGCGACTATTTCAATTCCACAGGTTTTGACCGTTGGAGGCGAATCTACGGCGATGGCGAAGTCAACAAAATCCAATTAGATATCCGCAATGGACATCAGCAAACCGTGGATACAGTTCTCAACTGGCTGAAGGCTGATAACAA
Source organism: Nostoc sp. (assembly GCF_036917195.1). Classification (GTDB taxonomy): domain Bacteria; phylum Cyanobacteriota; class Cyanobacteriia; order Cyanobacteriales; family Nostocaceae; genus Nostoc. Next base: position 180,338 of record NZ_JBALDG010000028.1, on the reverse strand, counting down.
TTTACCAGATTTATCAATTTGCGATGCTGGGTGTGGTGTCGGCAGTCTCAGCATCCCCCTAGCGGTAGATGGTGCGAAAGTCTATGCCACCGATATTTCGGAAAAAATGGTAGAAGAAGGTAAGCATAGAGCCAAGCAAATCTTGTCAAATGCTGAAAATCCCACTTTTGCCGTGCAGGATTTGGAATCGTTGAGTGGTAGTTACCATACTGTTATTTGCTTGGATGTTCTTATCCACTACCCCCAAGAAAAAGCTGATGAGATGATTTCTCACCTCTGTTCTTTAGCACAGTCGCGGATAATTCTCAGTTTTGCGCCGAAGACCTTCGCTTTGAGTATACTCAAGAAAATTGGCAGTTTCTTTCCCGGGCCAAGTAAAGCGACTCGTGCATATTTGCATCGTGAGGCTGATGTGGTAAGAATTTTGGAAAGTAATGGCTTTTCTTTGCAACGAAAGGCGATGACGAAGACTCGCTTCTATTTTTCTCGCCTACTTGAAGCTACACGTAAATGAAGTTAAAATCGCAGCAAGATGAATCCTATACCTTTGCTGCGATTTGACAATCTCAAAGTTTAACACTGGTAGGTATTGCACTTGACATCCAGTTCTGCTTTTTATCTTGGCGTAGGCGTAGCCCGCACAACTCTTGGAGACGCTGCGCGTAGCTTGCTTCCACGAAGTGGTACGACAAGCTTAGTGACCATCAAAGACATCGCTCTAATTGGGAGGATGAATAACTATCATCGCGATCACACAGCCTTATTTATGTAATAGCAGCAAAAATAATACTATATTTTTGACATTTAATGCTTGCGTAAACCTTCGCTTACTACGACTGTGACAGTTGAAGGTACGGAGTGTGGGATAAAAACTAGGAGAACCGAACCGTAAGCGCCTGGATGCTATCGAGAAAACGCTGAATAACACAGAAGAAGTGCTTACAAAACTATTGTCAGGAGTACATTGATATACTAGAACCTTTGCGAAGGTCAAGTTAAAATCGCTAGCAAAGTTAAAATCTAAAGTGGAACTATGAAAACTGCTGAAAAATTGGCTGCTGGTTGGCTACTAACACTTGGATTTATGTTTTTAACGCTATCAGCAACAGCGACATTGAAAAAATTTGCTGCACGTGAGGTGTACATACCAGTGCAAAATGGGGATACTTTTACCGCACCAAATGCTACTTATGAAGATGATAATACTGCTGTAGGTGGTCTAATTTTTGGTGTGCCTAGCTTAACATTGGGGGGATGGTTAGCATTGGGATTGTATCGTCAAAGCCGACAGGAGAAGAAGGTGCTTAATCAACAAGTTAACGATCGCTTGCAATCTATTTTTTATGAAATGCTACAAGAAAATCATGGACGCGTAACTGTTTTAGGCTTTGCAATGCAGTCACAACTACCCCCAGCCAACGCCAGACAATATTTAGATGAAAAAGCTAAAGAATTCAATGCAAACTTTAAGGTGAACGAAGAAGGGGCTATATCATATCATTTTGATGTCTAATTGATATCTAATGGTTCGTTAAATTCCACACCAACTTACGGCTAGGTCTAATGACGCAGATTTTTTTGAGCATAGCTGCCATTTTAGGCGGTTTGTCAGTTGCTGCTGGTGCTTTTGCTTCCCATGCTTTACGGGAGAAAATTAGTGAGCGATCGCTAGAAATTTTTGAGACTGGCGCTCGTTACCAAATGTATCATGCTCTAGCACTTTTTCTAGTAGCAATACTAATTAGTCGTACTGAGTCTCCCCAACCCACTCTCATTGCTAGTGGATGGCTGTTTATGATTGGCATTGCTATTTTCTCAGGTAGCTTGTACGCCCTTAGCTTAACAGGTATTAAATCCTTAGGAGCGATCGCACCACTAGGCGGCACAGCCTTTCTTGCTGGTTGGGGTACTTTAGCTTTTGCTGCGTGGACTTTGAAGTTGTAAAAAAGTTATAAATGGGGAGTTAAAAGTTAAGAGCTTTTAACTCTAACTCCATTTATTGGAGGCTCAATTTCCTCCTTTTTACAATTTTCTCTAGTCATAACTCCATCGCCTGATTCATAATTTAATAACACCATAGATCCTTTAATGATTGAGTTTATTGTTTGGACATATTCATCACTATTATAAATAGTAAAAAATGAAATTTAAGCAGTTGGACGGAAGCAAAATGCTTCTTCAGTAATATTTTTTGAACTCTCTCTTGACTTTAATATATGCCTAATAAAACCAAAATATAAAAATGTTTTTTCATCAAACTTATAAATATTTAATTTATTACAAATTAAGTCCATTATTTGTTTTGGATCAGAGGACGCAAAAATTTATAAGTAATAATTAATAGACATATTAGTAAAGAAAATTTATGCTCCCGTTCTTTATTGTAATGATTTCTGCTAACCCAGATATTGGGTAATCAGCAATTTGCTGCTGTAACATTTCTGTTGTGACTTGAGTACATTTAAATTAGCCACAAATCTATTTGCTTGGACACCATTAATTTTTTCTTAAATTGTGTTAGCAATATTACGAACCAGTGATGATGGTGAATAAAAGCGGGTAAGGCTGTTGCCCAATAATTGTGCTAATAGAAGGTGGAAAATTCATAATGTGCCGTTTACTTGCTTACCTCGGTTCGCCTATTTCTTTAGATCATCTTCTGTATAAACCAGAACACTCGCTGATAGTCCAGAGTTATCAACCCCGCGAAATGACCTCTGGAATAATAAATGCAGATGGCTTTGGTGTGGGTTGGTATGATAGTCAAAAAGATACTGACCCTTTTATTTACAAAAATATCCTACCTATTTGGAATGATATCAACCTACCCAGTCTCAGCCGTTATGTTGAATCAAAGTGTGTACTTGCTTATGTCCGCAGTGCTACATCCGAACAAGCTCTAGATTTTGCTAATTGTCAGCCCTTTAACCATCAACAACAGCTATTTATTCACAATGGACGAATCGAAAATTTTCGGAAAACATTACACAGAAAAATCCGCAGCACTTTAACCCAAGATTTTTACGAAAAAATTAATGGCAGTACTGACTCCGAACACATTTTTGCATTGTTACTTTCACAAAGTCAAATTAACAAACATCGACCTCCAGAGTATGCTTTACGTAGTACATTAGTAACCCTCTTAGAGATGGCAAAGCGCTATCAAGTAGAAGCCTCACTCAATGTAATCTCTAGTGACGGACATAGCCTGATAGCTTCTCGTGTTGCTACCACTTCACCGCCTCCATCTCTTTACTGGATACGAGATGATCCGACTTTTCCAAAATCTGTAATTATTGCGTCCGAACCTCTATTTATAGGTAATTGGATTGCTTGCCCAGAAAATAGCATTATTAGTGTGGGAGCAGACTGTGAGATTCAAATTGAGCAAATCTAGTGTGAAAGAGACTATTTCTCAAGCCTTCGATGAATGTTACCCAAAAACTTTTGCAATATTCCAGTGTATTTAGATACCTACTTGATTGACCATTACCCTGTGACTTCTGGATAGTATCGTGCATTCATAGAGGCGGGAGGCTACCAAAATTATCGCTGGTGGTCACAGGTGCTAATGGTTACAAACGGAGTCAGTCACACAACCCTTTACTAGTACGACGATGCCTACGGTATTCACTGACTTGTACTGAGCGCAGTCGTAAAGCCTGCGGCATAGCCACGCTTAGGGCCCAGCCTCTCCAAGAGTTGTAGCCTGTCGTACCCCTGGAAGCAAGCTAGCAAGAGCGTTTCGTAGAGAAGTGTGGCAAGCTACGCAGTTGGGATAAACACTTAGTTAACCCTAGTATTCTTTGTTAGAAAAATTATCAATAGCTGGATAAGTTATCCTATGTGCTAGTTCACAGGACAGAATTTCAAAAGCGATCGCCCTCTTCAAGTAAGGCGATCGCTTTTTTCATCTCAGCCATCGCTCAATCCCTACTTGCAAAGGGACAAAGTTGGTATTGGCTGCTTCCCGTTGGCAAGCTCGATTCAACGTTTCCGTTTTTGTTGAGAATTTTCTTCAATCACAAATTAGTTTCTGAGGTAGACGCTGCCTAGATTATCCGCTAATAAAAAATTAATTATTGATATTGATTCTTAATAGTTTACAATAATATCTAACGATTTTTAGGAGTATTTTATGTCACTTGATCTGACACCGACAGATAACCTGCCGGATGAAATCGTCTATGTCCTGCTGAATAAGATTAAACAAGATGAAGAAGGACAGCGAGATGTTAGCTTTTTTGCTGAGGACTTCGAGGGTAAACAAGTTAATCGAGAAGAATTGCTCGAGTTACTCAATCGTCTTAAGGAGTCTGGATACTTCATTGGTGAGATTGAAAGCAACAAAGCCAATCCAGAATCAGGCTCATCAACCCTTCTGGCGACCTGTAAGAATGCAGAAATAACGACAGACGGTCGAGCAATGTTAAAAGCCATATATTTCAAGCCGGTGTAGCAGCTAAGGAAAGTTATTTGTTGAGGCGAGATTGGGTATAGGGGAGAGTAGGGGGAGATAAGGGAGCAAAATCCTCCTTATCTTCCTGAAGTTATGATGCGTGCGGCGGGCTGTGACGCTCGTTCGTGCCAGCCTGCTGTAGGCAAAACTCGCTTTGCGCGTCGCTATCAGTGTCGCCAGAAGCCAGCGTTCAGACTTCTCTCCTCATCCCCCTTATCTTCACCTTCACTCTTGTTATCCAAACCGTATTGATTCCTCACTTCCAGAATTTGAGAGGCGATCGCTCCTTCACGAAATGCGATCGCCCCACAACGGATATATCTTTCTTGTATTGGCTGCCTGACTAGATGTTTTAGCTGTAGGGTACTGAAGAAAGAATGTCAAATTCGTCTAAAGGGTGGTAGCGTTGTTTGGTCTGTTCAACTTCAAAAAAGACTTGCCAGAAGAAATCTTGCGAAATGGCGATGGTCATCGTTGAATTGGGCAATGATTGCAATACTTGCAATATTTTTTTATAAAGAGAATAGCTCAATCACCTGGTATCCCATTTGATTGAGGGCGTTTTAGATAATGACTTTTCCAAGAAACGCCACAAAATGCGCTCACAATGCTCTTTGGAAAGTAGACTTTTTACATAGAACCCCACATACTTTAACACGAGGATCAATGTCAATATCTAAAGCTGTTACCAGCAAGATTACTTCTCCAGAAAATATCGAAGAACGCTTGCAGATACAGCGTTTGCTAGGCGCAACTATTTTAGTTGCACCTAGTGCTGGGAGTGATGTAGTGAAGGGATTAACTCAAACACCTAAGTCTTTACCTCCCTGTTACTTTTATGATGACCGTGGTTCTGAGCTATTTGAGCAAATCTGTGATTTACCAGAATATTATCTTACACGCACAGAAACAACGATTTTACAAAAGTATGCTGGCGAAATTGCCAAAATAACTGGCGCTTGTGAATTGGTAGAACTTGGTAGTGGCAGTTCTAGCAAAACCCGCATTTTACTAGATGCCTACCAGCAGCTAGGCTATCCCCTGCACTATCTACCAATTGATGTATCTGCAGGTATTTTGGAAAGTAGCGCCAAGCAGTTATTAAGTGATTATCCTTTACTGCAAGTTCATGCACTAGCGGGAACTTATGAATTAGCCCTTGCACAACTCTTACCGACGCAATTACCCAGCAGGATGATTTGTTTTATTGGTAGCAGTTTAGGTAATCTGACAGCTGGTGAGTGTGATGTGTTCTTCTCTCAAATTACAGAAGCCCTACAAATAGGTGAGTATTTCTTGTTGGGGATAGATTTACGAAAGGCAAAACAGATTTTGGAACCAGCTTATAACGACAACCAAGGAGTGACAGCAGCATTCAACCTGAATATGCTGGAACATTTAAATCAGCGGTTTGAGGGGAATTTCGACACCACGCAGTTTGAACACTGGGCGTTTTACAATGAAAGTGAGTATCAAATAGAAATGCATTTACGCAGCCTGCGATCGCAAATTGTAGAATTACGCGCTCTTAACCTCAAGGTTAATTTTGCACTAGGTGAGACTATCCTCACCGAAATTTCGCGTAAATTTGACTTCGATACTATCAAGCAGCAACTGACTGCACAGGGTTTATTACCTATTCATGTGTGGACAGATCCAAATCAATGGTTTGGTTTACTGCTGTGTCAACTGCAAGCATAAAGCAAATCAGGGTATACCTCACATATATAGCGGTTCTCAGTTGAGTCCAATATAGACCTAATAAAAACAGCCCTAATTCTTGTAGCATTGGCTTGGAGAAAGGTCAAAGTATATTGCATACAAACGAGAAGGGCTATAGTTGATATTCCTCCCACCCCAGTGAGAGAGAACAATTAAAATCTCTTTTGCTGGAGTGGTATTTTCACTAAGTACAGTTGTACATCATGTATATAATGGATTCATACATTTTCCTATCAGCTCAAATGAGAAACTCAATATTTAGCGGTTAATTATTGCTGCATCGAAGGTGTGGGAAAAATTCTGCTGAAGATAGGAACCCGTGGCTTCGGCTTAGTTGCAGTTATATTGGCATCAGAAACAGAAGAGTTCTTAGCTGCCTCAGAGAGGATAGGTGGTTTGCTATTAGTAGAATTGGCAAAATCACTCAATTGGATAGCGAAAGGTGAATTTGAAGATAGGGAACTAATATTATTAGTATTTTGACTGTTGGGTTTTACTGGAGTTTGAGCTTGAGATGGAGTAACGATGAAAGTCGAGCTTGTTCCTAATACCAGTATGATCAAATAAGAAGTATATTGTCGCATGGGGATTTATCAAATTGCTTAATAAATGTTTAAAGCTTGAATAACTTGTGTTTTTTCTCAGTTTTAAATAAAACCGTGATTTCCCAAGATCAATCATTCCGCTGTCAAAGAAAATCTGATTACAGCAATTTCCAGATGAATATACTACTAACTTCTGCTTCATCTTTGAATGCAGCTTAGTACATCGATTCACTAACAAAAACCTAACCCCCCAATAACCTTTTATATGAGGTAAGGGGAAGCTAAACTCCTCTCTGATAAAAGGAAAACGGTGATTTTAGGAATATTGAATCAGTCTTATAGAGAGTATGCAAATAGATACACCTGGAATAATTGACGTTTTGTCATCAACTAACCCAGCACAACTATTAATAATTTAGTTTTATTTAAGTTGTTATTAAAAGAGGAATAATACTGAACTTATTGAGCAAGCTATTTTTCAGTAATTAAGCTATTAAATTGCATATTTAATAAAGCAAAATATCAAATATATGAAGTTTTTATAAAACGTGAGTTTTATGAAGCAATATGCTTGGGTTAAAGAGAGGACTTACGCAAATTTAAGAAAAAACGAACTGCAAAGGGCGCAAAAAAAGAGGCAGTGCGCCCTTGGTGGTTCACGCCGTTGTAGCGACTGCCGTCACAAAGGAATAAGAGTTTCAGAGAGTTTTACGTAAGTCCTGAAAGGTTTTTGGCGCTAACCCAAGCTTCTTGGCGATTTTAAATAGTAGTATTTACCAAGACTCAGTAGATCACAAAGGTTTTTAGAAGTCTTGCCAGATGGTCATTCCAGCAAAATACTCGAATATCAAAAAAGCACGTTTTAATCACCATTTTAGCCAATGGCTTTAACTGTTCTGAGGTGATCGCTATTAAACAAATACTGTTCGCTCCTTGCTGGTAAGGGCTGAAATCCTTGTTTTTACGTTCGTTCTCAAAAGTTTGTGATCTACTGAGACTGTATTTAAATGTTATGTATGCAGCAAAACCCGCATTTTTTAGCGATCGCGTACCTTTGTGATCACCCTCAGGGAAAAATGGATAAAGTCGAGCTTGAGAGATTTCCATTAATTACCTATGGGTATCCGGTGAGAAAATGTGACTTAAATGTACAATAAATAATCTATATCTGATTTGACGTGAATTGCTAAAATCGCGATGCCTACGGCGGGCTACGTCTACGCAGCATATTAAAGCGGCTATGCACACACTTGGCAACACAACTCCATCATTGGGCTACATATTAGCACTGGACTTAGGTACAACAGGCAACCGCGCCTTTGTGTTTAACGCAGACGGTAAGATTGTTGGGCAGGCATACAAAGAACTAACTCAGTATTATCCTCAGTCCGGATGGTTAGAACATGACCCTCAACAAATCTGGCATGATACCTGTTGGGTGATGCAAACCGCAATTGGGAATGCCCAGATTGTTCCATCAGCGATCGCAGCGCTAGGACTGACTGTACAGCGTGAAACCTGTTTGATTTGGGATAAAATTACTGGTAAACCACTCCAAAGAGCGATCGTCTGGCAAGATCGCCGCACTGCTCCCCTTTGTCACCAGTTACAAGAGCAAGGCTATGCTCAAGACATTTATGATCGCACTGGATTAATTATTGATGCCTATTTTTCTGCTACTAAGCTCAGGTGGCTGTTAGACAAGTTTGCTGATGTTGACTTAAACAATGTCTTAGCTGGCACTATTGATACCTGGCTGCTGTGGAACCTTACAGGTGGGAAAGTCCATGCTACTGACCACAGCAATGCCAGCCGGACAATGTTGATGAATCTCAAAACCTGTGAATGGGATGAGAATTTACTGGATCTGTTTCAAATTCCGGCTCATATTTTGCCCCAGATTCAGCCTAGTTTAGGAATATTTGGAGTTACTGATGCTACTTTGTTGGGCGCTGAAATTCCTATTACTGCCATCTTGGGAGATCAACAAGCTGCTCTATTTGGTCATGGCTGCGATCACCCAGGCTTAATGAAATGCACTTACGGGACTGGTAGCTTTTTGGTAGCTCACACAGGCTCTGAAATTGTGCGATCGCACCATCAAATCATTTCTACAGTGGCATGGACACAAGCAAATCCAAGGGAGACTTTAGATGTAGGCTATGCTCTTGAAGGCAGTATGTTTACTAGTGGAGCTTGTATTCAATGGTTACGCGATCGCCTGAAGCTGATTAAAACTGCTGCTGAAACTGAAGCGATGGCAAATCAGGTAAAAGATAATGGCGGAGTCTACTTTGTGCCTGCATTTAGTGGACTGGGGGCACCCTATTGGGATATGAGCGCTAGGGGAGCCTTTTTTGGCATTACCGCCAGTGTACAACCAGAGCATCTAGTCCGCGCTGTATTGGAAGCGATCGCTTACCAAGTTCTGGAGGTAGTGCAGGCGATAAATGCATCTAGCAGTACTCCAGTTGGGCGATTAAGCGTAGATGGTGGTGCTTGCGAAAATAATTTTCTAATGCAGTTCCAGGCTGATGTATTAGGTATTCCAGTTGAACGTCCGATAATGCGCGATACAACTGTTCAGGGTGCAGCATTTGCAGCAGGTTTAGCTGTAGGATTTTGGGAGAGCTATGAAGCACTGGTGCAGCAACGGCAGATTGAGTGCGTGTTTGAGCCGGGAAGCAATGGTTCATTGTCCAATTTTGCTACTTGGCAAAAGGCAGTGAAACGCACTCTGGCTTGGGTGGAGTAGTTAAGAGGTCAAAAACTTAATTAAAAATTGCTCAATTATTATTAAATAATAGGATTATCGACTTTTTCATAACAGTGAAATAAAAAATTGATATTATGTCCGGTAAATTACTGTTAATTCTCGCAAGACCTCTGCCGCAACCCTTCCCCTAGTAGGCGACGGTGTATACACAAGTCCTAAAATCCTTGCCTGGTAAGATACAAGCCGGATATTGGCAAGGTTTTGAGTTGATCAAACTGATTATCAATACTATCAGCTTATTAATAGAGTTCTGAGAGAAAATTAAGAATTTTAAAAATAATTTTCCGTTCTTTTCTGTCCATTTGATTATCAACTTGAATTGTGTGTACACGGTAGCCCTAGTAAGGGAGGGGAGTTTTGGTGTAAGCCATAAGCGGGGAGAGGTTGATTTATCAGACTTGATATGATAACTCGATTAATCGGTCAAAATACCACTCATATATAAGGATGCTGGACGCATGATTACTAAACCTAAGATTTTTATTGATGGGGAATCGGGAACCACAGGCTTACAAATTTACTCACGCCTCAATCAACGGGATGATATCGAGTTAGTTAGTATTGAGGCATCTAAACGTAAGGATGCAACTGAGCGAGCCAAACTAATCAATGCTGTCGATGTTGTTATTCTCTGCCTACCGGATGATGCAGCCCGCGAAGCTGTTAGCTTGGTCAGTAGTACTACGGTTAAGATCCTGGATGCTAGTAGTGCCCATCGCACAGCTAAAGGCTGGGTATATGGCTTCCCTGAACTAAATCCAGGACAGCGAGAGAATATTGCCAGCGCCCAGTTTGTCAGCAATCCAGGCTGTTATCCCACAGGATTTTTAGCCTGTATCCGTCCGTTGATTGCTAAGGGACTTTTGAAGAATAGCTTTCCCATCACCGTTAATGCAGTGTCAGGTTACTCTGGTGGCGGAAAGAATCTGATCAAACAATACCATACCTTCCATAAACAGCAAGCCGAGGCAGAGTCACTCTACCCTTATGGCATCTATGGTTTGCAGTTTGGGCATAAGCACGTTAAGGAAATGCATCATTACTCAGGGTTAGCATCGCCGCCCCTATTCGTACCGGCAGTAGGAGATTTTGAGCAAGGAATGCTGGTGCAGGTGCCTTTGCCACTGGGGACTTTGGATAATCCACCATCAGGTGAAGTTATTCATCAAGCAATTGCTAACTACTACCAAAGTGAAAAATTTGTGCAGGTTGCTCCATTCCAAGATTCTACTCTGCTGCGAGACGGAATATTTCTAGATGCGATGTCTACGACGGGCTACGCCTACGCAATCAACGGCACCAATATTGTTCAGGTTTTTGTATTCGCCAATGACGCTAGCAAAGAAGTGTTGCTAGTTGCTCGTCTCGACAATTTGGGCAAAGGCGCATCGGGAGCCGCAATCCAAAACTTAAATATCATGCTGGGCTTTCCAGAAGAGTTAGGATTGTAGTCAAAAGCTCAGATTCCCGACTTCTTGGAAGATAGTAGTACCGCAAGGCGGAAGTCAAAAATCAAAAGTCAAAAGTCAAAAGTATTATGGAATAAGCTCTTTAAGGATTTTAAATGGTTGCTCTATTTACGCCGTAGGGTACTAGCTTGGAAATAAGGACAGGGAAGCAAGCGAACAACTATTATTTTCCTCATCTACCTAATGTTTAATGGCTTGTGCGACACAGCGATAACTGTTATGAGTGCATAAATTACTCATTTGAATCCCCAGTCAGTCCATCGGCAAGATGCTAATTATCTTTCTCAATCGTGTTTTGATTTTAGATTAAATATGCTTTGATTTCTCTGAGTTCATTATTCTGAGCGGTCAAATATAGGTTGCTTGTAGCTTCTGAATTGTCGTTGTGGAAGACAATAACTAACTACTAGGAAGGTAAGGCGATGCTGCAACATATGATAACTCAACAACATTATTTCGCATTGAAGCTTTTCTCGGCACTGGGCTGCGGGCTGATAGCTGGAGTCTTCTTTGCCTTCTCGACTTTTGTGATGAACGCCCTTGCTCGGCTGAAGCCGACGCAGGGTATTGCCGCCATGCAATCCATCAATATCACGGTGATCAATCCCTTGTTTATGGCAGCGTTTTTGGGAACGGCTGCGGCTTGTATCTTTCTTTTAATCTCCTCGCTATTAAGGTGGCATCAACCCGGTGCCGCCTACTTGCTCCTTGGCAGCTTGCTTTACCTTGTTTTAGGCGTGACAATCGTGTTCAATGTGCCGCTTAACGAGGCCCTGGCGAAAGTCGAGTCGGACAGCACTGACGCTGCGAGTCTATGGTCTAGCTACCTTGCCAACTGGACAATCTGGAATCACATTCGGGCGGCAGCGGCGCTAGCAGCAGCAACATCGCTCACCATCGCGCTTTGTTTGGGTTCAAGAATCGTAGGGGGACTCGATAATACGGTTAGTTAAAGAAAGTAAAACTTGATGCGGCTGATTTCTGACGTTGAATGGTGCGATCGCTCATCTCACCTTACCTTGAGCAATAGGCATATTTTTGAGACAAATTATATGGTTTGTTTAGTGGCGATCGCTATCGACTTAAGTGGAAATTATTTTATACACGACCAGAAGTAGCAGTCGGGGGTGCGATCAATTCTTATACAAGAAGGTGATAGCATCACAATTGATGCCCTCTTCTAATTATTTGTGCCTACTTACTTAGTTAAATAGTCGGTCGATAACCACCAAAAACAGCAAAGCTAAAATTTTTGTACCAGCAATCCACATTTTCAAACCCAGCCGCTTCTAGCCAATGAAGTTGAATATCAAGAGTTGCCATGCGATCGTATTCCATGCGTTTTTGTGCAGGTTTGAGATCCTCCTCTGAGATATTCTTAGCGCGGACAGAATCTAGCCAGTGTTGACGGTAAAGTTGTTCTAAATCAGGGGTTTTGCCGAGAACTTGATCGGCGTTGACAAATATCCCTCCAGGATTGAGAACATTATAAATCCGTTGATAAAGAAGTTCTTTGTCAAAATCTGACAGATGATGAATTGATAAAGCAGAGATTATAAGGTCATAGGAACCACCTAAATCAGTCTCAATGTAATCACCAACTAAGATTTTGGGAGATTTACCCATTTGGCTAAATCTAAACTTAGCTTTCTCCAACATCTCAGGGGCTAAGTCCAGTAAGGTGAACTCTGCATTGGGGAAGACGGACTGAACCATACCTGAGTAAAGTCCAGTACCAGCACCCAAATCTAGAACCTTCAACGGTGCAGTGCAATCGCCTGGTATGATTTCAACGGCTGTTTTGTAAAAGTCATCAAAACAGGGAATTAAGATGCGACGTAAGTTATCATAATCAACTGCGGCAGAATTAAAAGCTTCTTGAATATTCATTTTTTAATTTTTAATAGCGGTAGAACTTTCTGTTTTAACAACTCAATTAAAGCTGGTTCCATATATTCATATTCATCTGGTATATCTAAGCAGATAATTTTTTTATCTTTAAGAAAGGGCTGAAAATTTTTTGATAGCTTGTTTTTATGTGACTTCTCCATCACAAAGATAATATCAGCCCATGCGATCGCTTCAGTTGATAATGGTACTTCGGCATAGCGATCTAAACCTGTCGAGCCAGTACAAAATATTGTTGGTTTGAGTCGTGTGTTGTGCCAGACTCATCTGCATACAGCAAATACATGGCTGTTCTTTATTCTTAGACAATAAAAATCAGTCAAGGGAAGACCTAGCTTCCGCGATCTAAAAAGGTCAGACCTCTTGACTGTTATTCATATTATATCAGCTACTTTATAGGCTAGCTTGTCTCTGGTTGCTTAGTTATTAAAGTAAAATAGCTTACTCTGGGATCGCCCCATAGACAACGCCAAAACTACGTCTAGCATAAGTGATCACTTACAATACACTCAGATAAGTTTGCTCAGAATTCATCGGCAAAACCCGCAACTTCCGATTTTTTAGGTCTGGTTCTAACCCTAAAACTTCCATTGGCGTCACACCCAAAAGCGCATAGGGTACTTCTGTGAGTTCCAAACAATCAAAGGTTCCTTGACGCTCTGCAATACTAAGTTCAACATCTCGCAAAATCCGCCCCTGCTGCACTCCAGCAGCAGTCTCTATTTGGGCTTCTCCACCTTGAACTAAACCTAGTTGACTAATAATGCTAGCAGGTAAACACAGCAAAGTTGCGCTCGTATCAACTAAAACATTATCCAAAATACAAGAGCGAACTTCCCCCGAAGAAATGAAGCCTCGTTGAGCCAAAAGTTGATCAATTCGATTGGTGAGAGTAAAGGTAACTATTACTTGCCCCATTGCTTATCTTGAAGATTTGGCAGTACTAGCTTACCCATTTCAGCAAACTCCTGAAAACAAAATATTTTGAGAGATGCCTTAAAACACAAAGACGCAAAAACGCCTCTGCGCCTTTGCGTCTCTGCATAAGATATTCCCTATCTACACCATCTCTGATTCTGCCTGCATCATCTGCTGAGGCTGCGGTTGGAACATGAACAATGAATAAACCACATCTCGGCGAATGTTAACCATCATATCCAAGAAGAGTTCGTAACCCTCGCTCTTATACTCAATTAGCGGGTCTTTTTGACCATAACCACGCAATCCCACTGATTCGCGTAAGGCATCCATTTGTTGCAGGTGTTCCCGCCACAGGGTATCAATGCGTTGCAAGATAAAGAAGCGTTCAGCTTGGCGCATCAGTCCGGGTTGAACTTGGTCAATCTGCGCTTCTTTGAGGTCATAAGCAATTCGCACCTGTTCGTGGAGGAAAGCTTTAATCTCACTGACTGACATATCCTCTAATTGACTTGGCTGCAAATCCGCTAGCAGATAAACGAATTCTTTGACTTTCTCAACCAGCTTTTCTAACTCCCACTCTTCCGAGGGTAAGTCTACGTTGATATAGTAGTCAACGATGTCATCCATCGTTTTTTCAGCGTACTTGATTACCTGTTCTTTCAAATCTTGACCTTCTAATACCCGACGGCGTTCAGCGTAAATAGCACGACGTTGATTATTCATCACCTCGTCATACTCAAACACCTGCTTCCGAATGTCATAGTAGTAGGTTTCGACTTTTTTCTGTGCGCCTTCCAAACTGCGAGTGAGCATCCCAGATTCGATGGGCATATCTTCTTCCACTTGGAAAGCATTCATTAACCCAGCAACGCGATCGCCACCAAAAATCCGCAGTAGGTTATCCTCTAAACTGAGGAAGAATCTCGTGGTTCCAGGGTCACCTTGTCTTCCTGCACGTCCGCGCAACTGGTTGTCAATCCGCCGCGATTCATGGCGTTCTGTACCAATTACGTGCAAACCACCGATTTCCACTACCTCATTATGTTCGCGGGTAGTAAATTGTTCGTATTCCTGCTTAACACGGTTGTAAGCTGACCGCAATTTCTCAATCACGGGGTCGTCGATGGGAGCTTTTTCTGCTGCTATAGCTACCTTGTCTTCTGCTTCCAATTCCGGTAAGCTGCGATCGCCATACTCACGCACCGCAATTTCTACTGCGTCTTTGAGTAGTTTTTCTGTTTCTTTTGTTAACTGGGTGGGGAAAATTTCTGGCGAAGCTCGCCAAGTTTTGACTTTTTTACCAGGGACAAAGCCTTGACCACCACCATGTCCTGTAGGCAATCCGGCTGGTCTTTGAACGCCAAAGGTGTCTTCATCTTCTGGCATGACGATCCGGGGCATGAAGTATTCCCGCAGCTTCAAACGTGCCATATATTCGGAGTTTCCACCCAGGATGATGTCTGTACCTCTACCAGCCATGTTAGTAGCAATAGTCACAGCGCCTTTTCGTCCTGCTTGGGCGACGATTTCTGCCTCACGCTCGACGTTTTCCGGACGGGCGTTGAGTAATTCGTGGGGAATCTCCAGCTGCTTCAGCAGTCGGCTGAGAAGTTCGGATTTTTCCACACTAGTGGTTCCTACTAATACAGGTCTGCCGAGTTCGTGCATTTCGGCACATTCTCTAGCGATTGCACCCCACTTGCCTGGTTCTGTCTTAAAGACCATATCAGACAAGTCTTCCCGTCTTCTGGCTTGATTGGTGGGAATTACCGCGACTTCCAGTTTGTAAATTTTTTCAAATTCTGGTTCTTCTGTTTTTGCTGTTCCGGTCATTCCACCCAGTTTTGGATACAGCAAGAATAGATTTTGATAAGTAATTGTCGCTAAAGTTTGAGTTTCTGGCTGAATTTCTACATGTTCTTTGGCTTCAATAGCCTGGTGTAGTCCATCACTCCAACGCCGTCCCGGTAGCACCCGACCGGTAAATTCATCCACAATTACCACTTCCCCATTGCGGACAATATAATTTACGTCCTTGAGAAAAAGTTCTTTGGCCTTTATCGCATTGAAAACGAAGTGCGCCCAAGGATCTTCTGGGTCAAATAAATCTGTGACTCCCAAAAGATTTTCGGCTTCAGCAAAGCCTTCATCTGTCAATAGCACGTTACGAGCTTTTTCATCCACATCGTAATGCTCATCTTTTTTGAGTGTGAATGCTATTTCAGAGGCTTGCAGATACTTTTCTGTAGGCCTTTCCACCTGCCCAGAAATAATCAGTGGTGTCCGCGCTTCATCAATTAAAATCGAGTCTACCTCGTCAATCACGCAAAAATTGAACGGGCGTTGCACCACATCTGCCATTGATGTCGCCATGTTATCCCGCAGGTAGTCAAACCCTACCTCGCTGTTGGTGACATAAGTAATATCACAATCGTAATTTTTCTGGCGTTCACTGGGAGTCATGCTTGACTGGATTAGCCCCACACTCAGCCCCAAGAACCGATGCACCTGTCCCATCCATTCCGCATCCCGACGAGCCAGGTAATCGTTCACAGTGACAACGTGTACACCTTTACCAGTAAGGCCATTTAAATAACTCGGTAAGGTTGCCACGAGCGTTTTTCCCTCACCGGTTTTCATTTCGGCAATTTGCCCTATATGCAAAATGATCCCGCCAACGAGTTGGACATCAAAGTGCCGCAAGCCTAAGACTCGCCGTGCTGCTTCCCGGACAACGGCGTAAGCTTCTGGCAAAATGTCATCCAGAGTTTCGCCTTTGGCAAGCCGTTGTTTAAATTCAGCAGTTTTACCTTTTAACTCCTCATCGGAAAGAACCTTAATTTCTTCCTCTAAAAGGTTAATTTCAGTAACAGAAGGTTGGTATTTTTTAAGCTTACGAGCGTTGGGGTCGCCCAACAAAAGTTTTAACATGGCAGGTTATAGAACTGAATCAAGGGGGATGGGAATTAAAGGTTCGGTATTGATTATAAACATTTAACCCAACCCAACCGTCTTGGTCGTGGATGGGTCTAACCGAGAATTAACTCAAAAACAGGAGAAAAACTAGCCAATCATTTAGTAAACTGATTGGTTTTAACTCTTATCTTATATTTAGTCTTTCTTCATAGTATCATTTTGCCCCTAGATAGGGCCAGAGAGGGAGTGGGGGAATAGAGTTATGAGATATGAGTTATGAATTTTTCAACTCATAATACCGTTTCACTTTAATAATTAGGACTTACGCACACTCTCTGAATTATTCTCTACCAGACGCTGCGCGTTGGCAGTTCGATATGATTAAGCTTTTGGGCGGTTTTTGCATAAGTCCTAATAATGATACAAGTACGTTAGTAGAGGCAGGGCAATGTCCATGCGTGTCAACTTAACGTGAAACCCTAGTCAAGACGTGATATTCAGTTCTCTGGCTTCTCATCACGATCCGCGTCACCCCACCCTAACCCTCCCCGATGGATTGGGGAGCCACTGCGTTGGGCGGGCAATGCCCGACTTGAAGCATGTGGCGTGAGGGAACTAAATTTCCTGTTTCCCCCAATCCATCGGGGATTAAGGGGGGTAAAACGCCTGTGGGTCAGGCTTTTGAACTTAAGTTGACACCAATGGGCAATGCCGTGCCTCTACGATAAATCTATATGTATCAGGGTTTCGGTGAAATGCTATAATTCCTAACTCTTCACTTCCACTCTGGTGTCAGGCGGCGGAAATTGTAATCATTAGCACTGGGATGACAGCTAACACAACTGCCAAGCTGGATAGGACGTGGTAACTTAACTCCTGGATGTAGAGCTTTGAAATAACGCGAGTTGTTGAGGCGATAGGGTGTTTCTTCGTCGTCTAGCTGCACACGCGAGAAAGTCGAAAGATATTTCCACACCAAGATGCGTGGCGGATCGACTAAAGGCTTTAATTGTGCGCCGTAGTGCTGCGAGTCTTGCAGGAGATTTTTCCAAGTTTGGGTGGGTAAAACAGCTGGTGGTAAGGCGATGTGGCATGTGGAGCAGTTTTCCAAATACAGTTCTTGCCCTAGTTGGTACTGTGCAGGAACTACGTCAACTGTGCTAATTTCGGCAGGGGGAGTAGCACTGTAGGCATTAGTTGCCAAGGCTAGAAGCCAGCCCATAGCTAGGCTCCACGTTACAATTACCAAAAGTAAACCGAAAAATTGGCGCTTAAATTGGCGTTCGGCGCTTTGCTGTAGTACTTGGCGATCGCTTCGGGCGGGACGTAGCCCATCGCTGTTAGGCAGCCGCTTTTTGCCATTGTGGGTTTTGCGCTTAACAAAAATTGACATTCCTCACATTCCCAGATATTTAGAAGTAGCGCTTGTGCTAATCATAGGACTTACGCAGTCTTAGCAGTGTTTCACATTTTGCGTAAGTACTTTTAGTAATGTGGCGATGTTTATTGGCAAGCCGCTCTGCGTCTACGCCTCTCTCCATGCATAACAGTAATATAAATGTCTATTCAGCGCACTACTGACTATACAAGAAAAAATATTCTGACAGTTTTAATCTGACTCACTAGAAAAATCAGCTAAAATACCTCGGATTTCATTTACACCAATATCTTCTCGGTCAAACTTAGAATAAATCGTTAGTAACAAAATACTTGTAAGTGACTCAACTTGATAAATCAATCGGTATCCAGCACTTTTACTTTTTTGGATACTACTGTTTCTCACTTTTGGTTATCAGGAACAAAGTAACCCAACCGATAACTTTCAAAGAGGTTGAACACTGTGATTAGTCAGCTAAGGGACTTCCAAATAAAAAAATGTCCCAAAACTGACGCAAAAACCCTCTCATTTTTCCTCTCTCTGTGTTCTCTGCGTCTCTGTGGTTCGTTTATTTGGATAATTTATTTCTTGGAAGTCCCTAAGACAAAATATCTGGATAACCAGGTAACAGATGGGGAAAATTGCTTCAGTTGCCAATGACTTACTCTAATGGTGAGGATATGCTGACAGATTCACTGAACCTCTCCCCTTGTTCCTTGTTTATAACAATCCCTCCAATTCAGCGAATTTACGCAAACGTGGTAGACATTGGCGCTGATAAAAACTGCTTAATGTCGGAATTGACAGCCCAAATTCCTCAGATAATTCTCTCCAGCTAACTTCCGGGGGTAGGCGTTTGAGAATTAACACCTGACAATTCACATCTGGACGCCCTTTAATGTAAGTACGGCGCAGTTCTCCTTCGGAATCTGTCTTAGCCCATATCTCCAAGTCTTCCAGAATGGGAGGTGCTTGGGGGGTAGCTGGGAGGTTATCAACAGGATCAATGGTTTCCCTGATTCCACCTGATATAGACTGACGAACCCAAAGAGGAACTGTTGTGGCTTGTTCTCGGTTCTGGTTAGTGTAAAAGTCTTGTAGTCTCCGTTTTAGGTAAGCATTTAGCCAAGTGATGACACTGCCATAGGTGGGGTCATAGATTTGACCTGTCAAACCTTCACAAACATTGCGGCAGAAATACAACCAAGTTTGTTGTAGTGCATCTTGATAGTAGGGAGTACTTTCCCTCCAGAGTCTATTTGCTGTCAAGCGAATAATTTGCGTGAGCAGCTTCTGACGCTGAGGGCTTCCAGGTGGGTGTCCACAGGCTTCGCTAACTAAGCAGCGTAGCTGTTCATCGAATTGAACCATGACAATCTTGGGGCAGAAAGCAAGAATATCTTAGTATTGCTTATAACAACCCCCTAAAAAATTACCTTTGGTCAAGATGCGGTATTTTTTTTCAAATCCTTTCAATATAATCCCAGCCAGGACAATACATTTTCCCACCAGGAATATGTCAGATTACCAATACTCAGCTTCATTTTGTTGCGAATGTCTTGGATATTCCAATTGGTTAGTTTAGCTAGAGTTTGCGCCTCTTGTTCAAAACGCTTGGGCAAAGACTGCTTATATTCTCTACCTGCTTGACATTTGAGTTCCCCTTGGAACGGATGTTGCAAAACATAACGCCCTTGGAAAGATTCACTGTTAGCAGTTTGTTGGAATATCAGGTCTTCAGGGAATTTGTCGCGGGTGTAGCGGACATGCAGCCGGGAGATGAAGACGTTATTTTTAGGAGAAGGACGACGAAAGCTGGGGGATACTGGCAGATTACTTTCAGAATTATCATCTAGCCAAAATACGCCTGCTTGCTTTAGTTCATCTTGGGTTAGGGGATCAGCAGAACAGGGATCGCAACTACTCATGTCCCAAGCGTATTCCAAAAAACCAACTTTCCTGTCTTCTTTGGTGTAGACAGTTTGAAACATGGATTTGTAGAATTCACCAAATTCATCTTTGACAAACAAAGGAATGTTCGTGTTAGAAGGGATTTTCACCGTCCGGTAGTTAGTGATTTCTGCCTGTCCTTGGGGCGAGAGGATATAGACAATCAAATCCTGCTCTGTCGTAGCATTGATCATGCCTAAACGAATTGGCAGCATGAATTTGGGTGACTGGTAGGAAATTTGTAGCGGACGAAGGAATTGGTAGCCAGATTTCTCGAATTTATCCAAGTTGACTTTGGCAACAAAGAATTTCATTGAGGAGCGGATGTAGGGCTTTAGTAACTGTTTCGCACCTCTGGGGATTTTGTAGCCATTGCGTTTGAGCCAAGTTTCTAGTCCTCCAGATTCTTTGGCACTAAGGATCACGATGTCGTATTCGCCGACGTTGAAACGTGCTTCGACTGTTACACCCAAACTGCGATCGCTTGTCTTTTCAGCTTCCTGATTGACTGCGCGTCCTCTAGGTGCCGCAGCAGGTAGATTTACCGAATCAGTAACAGCACAAGGATCTGAGTCAAAATATTCTACCAATCGCGGCGCACTAAAAGCATCCAAGCGCTCGATAATTTTCGGTTCAGTTACGCGAACTTGCTCTTTTTGCAGCACCGTTGGCACAGGTACTACTATTGCAAAATCTTTGACTTCGCCTTGAAAGTCGTTTGCCATTGTTAGGACAGTGCGTTCCTCATCCCGTGCTATCACCACCTGAGAAGCTTTGTTATACAGTTTTGTATCAGCCTTGGCTACATAAAATCCACAAAATGCCCAAGCTGCGGGTGCGAAGCATAAAACAGCTATAATTGTCAACAATAATGGTGTTAAGAGTCGAAAAAACTTCATTTTATACCTCTACTTTTTTAGTGCTGAGTTTAGAGAGACGCGATTAATCGCGTCTGTACAGGAGTTAGGAGTAAGAAGTTCTCCCCCTGCTTCCTCTGCTCCCTCATCTCCCTCTTGCCAAGCAAACCGTGGAGCTACCCAGAGAACATCTAGCAGAATGGTCAATGGTGCAAGGGCAAACAGTGCCCAGAAAACTGCTGTGGAAACAAAGAAATAATTCCGCAGGATAAAAGTTAATCCGGCGATGCAAACTGCCCAAACTACACGCCCAATTCTCGAATTGGGGATTGATCGCGGATCTGTAATCATAAATAGGGCGAACAGCAGCAAAGACCCGCTCATCAATCGATGCCAGTAAACATCCCAAGTCCAACCCAGCCAGAGATTGCGAATCGCCTCCAGCAAGGAGTAGCTACCCAAAAAAGCTGCTGTGGTGTCCCAGCGACCAATGCGCTGCAAAATCATGCCACCAGTTCCGGCAAATAATAGCCCATACCACCACTCTTCACCCCATTGTCCCGGCGAAACCCAAGCATCGGGGGTGAGAATCAAGGCAGAAATGATCCCAAAATTGGCGGGATTAAAGAAATGCTTATCACCGACTTGGAAGATAAATTTGCTGGCGATCGCAATTGCTGCGGCTATTGCCATTGTTGTCCAGTGGTCAGCCCGCAACAGCAGGGACAGTCCCAGTGAGGTAATTAAAGCACTCCGAAGATTCGTCATTTGTTCTTTGCCAGTAACTAATGACAATATCCATTGGGTTGCAAGACTTGTGGCGATCGCTACTCCAATCAACTCTGGTCGCAGCGTCCAATCTCGTGTACTGATTCCCACGACTAGAAACAAGCCCAGAAATAAAATTTGATAATCTCGTATATCTTTGAGCAACATTACCCTTTCATTCAGGGATTCCCCGTAGATTTTTCATCAATCTAGACGAGTACAAGCTAAAACAATGTTACTGTTACAAATTTTGTTACAAAATAAAGCAGTAAATCTAAAACCCTTCGAGGATAAAGTTAGAGATAGAAATGTATTGAGGGTATGAGAGTAGAAGAAAGAGAGGCTTGGTGTTAGCTTTGTTTTTTCCTTTGTTGACCCTTATACACCCGTAGTCTTGCACCCTTATACCCTGGCTCAACAAAAAATCTTTTTGCGTAAATCCTACCCACTAACCTATCAGATGTAGATTACCATTTAAGCAAACATGCTTCATCGCCAGAAGTTGCAGCTACGCCCGTCGCAGACATCGTAGTTTCACAAGCAACACCGACAAAAAGTTGTCAGCAGCAGATAAACGCAAAATGCAGCTAGCTCCCCTGTTCCCCATTTTTTACCGCATTCTCCAGCCAAGTTTTCCCAATTGCCTTTGGGCTGGAAATCCCCATTCTAAAGCGATCGCCCTGACTTTTGATGATGGGCCCCATCCTCAATACACACCCGAAGTCTTGGCAGTATTAGATCGTTACAACATTACTGCCAGTTTTTTTTGGTTGGGTGTTTGCGTCAACCGTTCACCAGCCATTGCTAAAGCCGTGAGCGATCGCGGACACTGGATCGGATTGCATGGCTACGATCATCGCTCTTTTGCCATGCTTTCCCCAAATGACTTGAAGGACAGTTTAGAAAAAACCCAAGCTGCCATCTACAATGCCTGCAACCTGCAACCTGAACAAGTGCGGGATGTCCGCCCCCCCAATGGTTTATTTACACCTGCAACTTTAAAGTTATTTTTCCAGTGGAATTACCGCCCAGTTATGTGGAGTGTTGTACCAGAAGACTGGGTGCGACCAGGTGTCACCACCGTGGTAGAGCGAGTTATGCAGCAAGTCAAAAATGGTTCACTGATTGTCTTGCATGATGGTGTTTGCGGAGGAGAAGATGTTGCTGCCATAATTCAAATCCTGATTCCGCAACTGCTACAACAAGGCTATAAGTTTGTGACTGTTGATACTCTGTGGCAACGAGCTAAGACCAACCATTGACTATTACACATTTAATAATAGATGAAGTTAATAATTTGCTCTAAATCAGGCTTTCGCATAAATTATGCCAGAGCAGTTTCCTATCATTGATGTTCCCCTAGATGCCCCAGAGGCTGATGAAGATTTGGGAACAAAAGAAAAGTTCTGGTTTCGTCATCAGGATCTAGGTCGTTGTCTATTCAAGAAAGCTAGACCAAACACAGGAGAAGATTGGGCAGAGAAGATTGCAGCCCAGTTGTGTGAGTTGCTGGGTTTACCCCATGCTGGTTATGAACTAGCGACATTCAATGGGGAAAATGGCATTGTTTCACCCTCATTTTTGCCGCATCAACAAGGTGCAATTCTCACCTTTGGTAATGAAATTCTGGCTGGGATAGTATCCAATTATCCAGAAGATTCTAAAGACCTATCTCAACACACAATAGATAATGTATTCAATGCTATCAGAGATACTTCACTAAATTTGCCCATTAACTGGACACCACCAGAGGGAATTAGTCATGCGAGGGAAACTTTTGTTGGGTATTTACTTTTAGATGCTTGGATTGGAAATAGTGATCGACACCATGAAAATTGGGCATTCATCAGTTTACAAGAGAAGATTTATCTAGCACCAACTTATGACCACGCCTCCTGTCTCGGTAGGAACGAGTCTGATTTTAATAGGAAAAGCAGGCTAACCACAAAAGACGCTGGCTTTTCTGTGCAAGCGTATGTAGAAAGATGCAATTCTGCGTTGTATGCTAGATTTAGTGATAAAAAACCTCTCAAGGCTTTTAATGCATTTTGTGAAGCGCAACAACGGTATCCAGATGCAGCCAGGGTATGGTTAAACAATCTAGCAAGGGTGTCAAGCAATGATACGTTAGAGCTTTTTGAGCGTATTCCATCTAATCGCATATCGCAAACAGCAATTGAATTTGCACAAAAGATATTGGAGTTAAATCAAAGTAAGCTGCTGGACATCCTACTATGAAAACACTTTTTTTAGCTTGGCAAGATCCAAAAAGTTGCGCTTGGCTTCCCATTGGTCGTTTAACATTTGACGGAAAAAAATATCAGTTTGTATATACGCAAGGTGCTGTTAAAGCTCAAGCTGAATATAATTTTCAGCTGTTGTATTCCTTCCCAGACTTGAACAAAGAATACGCATCAGTTGAACTATTCCCCTTGTTTTATAATCGATTAATGCGACGCTCTCGCCCGGACTACAAAGATTATATTAAATCGCTAAATATTTCCGAAGGTGAAGATGATCCAGTTAGCATTCTTTCTCGGAGTGGTGGACGCAAGGTAACAGATTATTTTGAAGTTTTCCCCTGTCCAGAACCAGATGAAAATGGTTTATACCATATCCATTTTTTTGCACATGGATTACGACACCTTCCTGCTTGTGCAACTGAGCGAATTAATCAATTACAAACGGGTGAAGTATTATATTTAGCTAACGAATTTCAAAATCCCTATGACCTGCGGGCATTGCTCTTATGCACTGAGGATCATTACATCGTAGGTTATTGCCCTCGATATATTGTCGATGATGTTTTTAAACTCAAAAACAAAAATCCTGAACTTGTAAAAGTACACGTTGAGCGCGTTAACCCAGTGCCGACACCTCTCCAACTACGTTTATTGTGCAATATGACCGCAGAATGGCATGAGGATTTTCGTCCATTTTCTAGTCGGGAGTATCAGCCTTTGGTAGCTGATATCCCGATGACTTATGCTAGTTCCTAGAGTTGATGTGCGGCTAGAAAAGCTTCGACTTCAGCATTTGTAGGTTGGGAAGCAATCGCACCTGCTTTAATGGTAGTCAGCGCTCCAACAGCACTGGCATATGTGACAATGCGTTTTGCTGTTTTTGCATCTCGCAAGCTGTGGATGCCGTGCTGACTCAGTTGGTGGATGAATCCTGCCAAAAAGCTATCACCTGCACCAGTTGTATCAACTACGGGGATGGAAAACGCAGATAATTTGCCTTCGTTCTCACCCAGACAGTAGGTGCAACCGTTTTCACCATCTGTCACTAATACTCCTTCAATTGAACCCAGACGGTAAGTGATGGCTCCGGGATCTACGGTTTCAAATAGCCATTCAGCTTCTTCTTTGGAGAGTTTGAGGAAATCGACTCGCTTAAATAATTCTGGAATTTTTTGATGAGCGATGTTTGGCTCGTCCCAAAATACAGGACGCCAGTTGACATCTAACACAATCTTCAAGTCGTAATATTCTGCTAACTCTAGGGCGCGGTAAATAGCCTGTTCACTTTCAGGATAGGCTAATTCCAAAGTACCCAAAACCAGAAAATCTGCCTCTTGAAACAACGAATTTGGCAATTGTTTAGCTTGCAGACAAGTATCAGCAAATTCTGCGGTATCATACTGACCAAATCCGGCGAAGGTGCGATCGCCAGCCAGATCCCGTGTAACATAAACTTGCCGCGTTGGTGCTGTGGGATGGCGTTGTACCCCCGTCGTCTCTACACCTATATCTTGTAATACCTTGACTAGTGCATTCCCTGGTTCATCTTCGCCAACGGCTCCGACAAAGCCGGCTGATGTCCCCAGCTTGACTAAAGCACAAGCTACGTTAGCTGGTGCCCCTCCTGGGTAGGGAGTCCAAGATTTCACTTCTTCCAGCTTTAGCCCCAATTGATCAGCTAAACAATCAAACAAAATTTCACCAAGGCACAAAACACGGGGATTGCTCATCTCATTTTTAATTTTAGATTTCGATTTGAAATTAGGAATTTACAGTATAAAATCTACAATAATTTTTGCTAATCTGTCGCCAGTCCTTCATAGAATTAAATAGCAATTTTTACTACTCTATAACATCTATATGCTTTTGAGCATCGCCTAGATTATCTAAATATTTTTACTAACTTTTAAAAATAAATCAGTGTTATATAGTACTTATCTATAGTCATGGTTTATATACTTGCCAACTTGAAATCCAAAGAAAATATTGACAATGGTATTACTGCTAACACTTGAAACCCCTACCAACAAAAGAATCTTCTAGAATTAGAAAGAGCGATTAAGTACATATACCAAGCGAGGATAGAAATAGTCATGGCTGGTGGCAAGTCTGAGACCCCCGTTAGTCTGTCAGACAGAGAACTGCAAATTATCGACTTAGTGGCCACTGGCTTAACTAACCAAGAGATTGCAGCAAAACTGGAGATTAGCAAGCGTACAGTTGATAACCATATCAGTAATATTCTGACTAAGACCCAGACAGAAAATCGAGTAGCTCTTGTCCGCTGGGCTTTACAGTGGGGAAAAGTCTGTTTAAATGATGTTAATTGTTGTCTTCTGCCTAACCAGATCGAATAAACAATTTATTTAGTAGCAACGTAATTGCTCTGGTCTGGTATACTGACAAGCCAATTTTGAGGTTTACTGATTTTTCCCCTCCTCACGCCTAAGTTTTCAGTGTGAACACTCTACCAAAAGTTCCGAGTCCTTCACTCAGCCGGAGTTTATGTTAGTGGAGCCAGCTGACCCTCGGACTCGGAAACTATAAAGATCAGAATGGGCACAGCATTGCTCATGCGTGTCAATGCCCAAATTCAACAATCATCTACAAAAATTAGCAACAATTCAGTGGTGCAAGCGTTACATTTGAAAGAAATCTATGTTGCTCCATCGGCTTGGAGAGCAGTGTTCCAATGAATACTTCTGCTTCTTTTCAGAGTGGCTTGTCTCCCTTTGAATTTTTTAAGTTTGATCTTACGACACCAGTATCTGAGAAAGTTTCGACCCCAGAATACCGACCCTTAGACTTTCCACAACCCACACAAGATGCCGACTTACTCAGGCAGCTATCGTTTATTCCAGGGTTGAAAGAAATTTTGATTGTCCGGCAGGTTCACGCCTTAGAACACGCTACTGTTTGGGTTCTTAGCGAATCAAAAAGTGCCTATCCTGTCAAAGGAGAACCTACTAACGTTCAACTAGATAACGAACTATTAGGCGGTTTGTCTACTGAGCAGGGATTCTACCTCTATGGTGAGGTGAATATTAGTGACTTGCGGCGTGCGGTCATACTTGCTCGACATCGCCTCACCAGTGGAGAATGGGATTTGGCTGTACATCCTCGTTGCGGCACAAATTTATCAGTAGCAATGCTCTTAACAGCTGGACTAGCTGTCGGTGTGCATCTGTTACTACCATTTCGACCAATCGAGCAACTTATCGGTTTGGGGTTAGCAGCGACGACAGCCGCCGAACTCGCACCTGATTTAGGTTCTATGGCACAGCGTTACCTAACAACTGCCATTCCTTTTAACCTAACAATTGAAAATATTACCCGTACACGCGACGTTTGGGGGCGTGAGGCACATTTTGTTAAAGTGGGCTGGCAAGAATGAAGACAGCAAGAGGGGATGAGGGAGGCAACAAAAATGGAATCAAAACTACGCACCTTCAAAGAAACTGCTAAAGAAACATCTCTAATGTTTGCAGGGGGCGCTGGCGCTGGACTAATCATCTTTGCCCTGTTCGGCGGCTTATGGCACGTCACTCACTTTTGGTGGGTGATGGCAGCAACTACAATGTTCTGCGGTTTATTAGCCGTAGTGTCCCGTCAAAACTTCCAGAAGATGTTAGATTCTTTGATGGATAATGCTCCCTGGATGTAGGAACACAAGGTTAAACATTTCCTTACTCAAAAATCCTGTAGGGAGAATTGCGATCGCGGCATTGTTTGCGTTTGTCCTCCATCTGGGAATTCAGGCATGGGTGGGTCAGCTTCTCAGGTTAATGGTTAGAGGATCATTAACTCACCCTCGTAAATTGGCGTTCGGTAGCGTGTCCTTTGGGACAAGGTATTGCCATAGTCTACCCCATCCCCCACTCCCCTAATAAAATTATGAGAAAACTTTACTTCTTACTTCCCGGTACAGATGGCAAATTTGCTTGTGGTGGCCTTTGGGCTGAGTTAAAAGCACTTAATCTGGTTCAGCAGTTCTCTAGTGCCGATGTTGTAACTTACCGCCAACGGGAAAAAGGTAAGCTTTTTATTGATGATTTGCTAAAAGAGAAAAATTTAAGTGATGTAATTTTTGTCATCAGTTGGGGATTTGATATAGCTCAACTCGTGGCTAAACTTAAGCAATACAATGTCGTTTACCATGCACATAGTGCAGGTTATCCATTTAGACTGCCTGCAAGTATTCCGATCATTACTGTTAGCCGCTATACAATGGGATATTGGGGAGAAAAATCACCCAATTCTCTTATTTATTATTTGCCTAATCAAATTTCTGATGAGTTTCAAAATTTAGGTCTTGAACGGGATATTGATGTTTTAGTTCAGGCTCGTAAATCTTCTGAGTATTTAATTAAAGAATTAATTCCAGCTTTGCAAAAACGTTGTAAAGTATTGGTTGTTGACTCTTATGTAGAGGATTTACCTGGACTATTTAACCGAGCTAAGGTTTACCTCTATGATTCGGCTGAATACTGGGCACAACAGCGTGTTAGTGAAGGATTTGGTCTGCAACCAATGGAAGCTCTTGCCTGTGGTTGTCAAGTATTTTCTAGTGTTAATGGTGGACTGGCAGATTACTTAGATCCTGGATTTAATTGCTATAAAATTGCTGGATATTCACAAGAATATGATGTCCAGCGGATTCTAAAGGTGATTGATACTTCAGTAGCTTTTAGTTTGTCTGAAGAGTTTTTGGTTGAACATCGAACTGAAAATATTATTAAGCGTTTCCAAGTTATTTTGGATGAGTTAAATGAATTTTTTGACCATAAGATACAGCAGCCATCTAATATTAAGAGTTTAACGAGAATACGTGTGGCAAAATTACTGACTCAGAGGATATACGGTAAGCTGAGGAAGAAATATTTTAAGTAATAGAAACGTAGACGCGTAGCGGCTTGCCGCAGGCTACCGCTCCAGACGCTGAGAATACAGAGACCAGAGAGGCAATTGGATGAATCGGCGGTTATTAGTTACTGGGGGTGCGGGGTTTATTGGGGCGAATTTTCTGCATCACTGGTGTCGAGTTTATCCAGATGACCAGGTGGTAGTGTTGGATGCTCTTACCTATGCGGGAAATCGTCTAAATTTGGCGCTGGTTGAGGGAGGAGAAAATTTTCGATTTGTCCAGGGGGATATTTGCGATCGCACCATTGTAGATCAGTTACTAGTATCTGAAAATATAGATACCATCGCCCATTTTGCCGCTGAATCTCATGTTGATCGTTCAATTCTTGGGCCAGCAGCTTTTGTGCAAACTAATGTGGTGGGAACTTTCACGCTACTGGAAGCTTTTCGGCAACATTGGGAGGCAAAAGCAGAGCCATCTGATTATCGTTTCCTGCACGTTTCTACGGATGAAGTCTATGGTAGTCTGGGCACAGATGATGCGGCTTTTTGTGAAACTACACCCTACGCTCCCAATAGTCCCTATTCAGCCTCGAAAGCTGGTAGTGACCATTTAGTGCGTGCTTATTATCATACTTATAAATTTCCAACCATTATCACAAATTGCTCTAATAATTACGGTCCTTATCAGTTTCCCGAAAAACTAATTCCCCTGATGTGCATCAACACTTTGATAGGGAAACAATTACCTGTTTATGGTGATGGTAAAAATGTGCGGGATTGGCTTTATGTGGGCGATCATTGTCTGGCTCTGGATGCGGTAATTAATCATGGTAAACCAGGGGAAACATATAATATTGGTGGCAATAATGAGGTAGAAAATATTAACCTCGTGCAACTTTTGTGTCAGATGATGGATGAATTAGCACCTGATTTACCAGTACGTCCAGCAGAGCAATTGATTACTTTTGTCAAAGATAGACAGGGACATGACAGAAGATATGCAATTAATGCCAACAAAATTAAAACTCAGCTTGGTTGGACACCTTCAGTAACGATTGTTGAGGGTTTACGTTTAACTGTTGAATGGTATCTCAATCATCGTAATTGGTGGGAACCTCTGCTATCTGCGGAATATCAAGCCTACTATCGCAAAAATTATCTATAGAATAATCTAAAATTAGGCTAACTCTAACGAGTAACTTCCTCAAATTTTTATAGTGAACTAATTTATTATAATGTAAGCGACCAATAATTATGCCTGAATGTCTATTTTAATTTTGAGCAAATTCTTCAATTGCTTTCCGAGAAAAGGCTTTTTTACTACTGATTGCTCAACAGGCATTATGGATGGAGTTTGTGCGATCGCAGAACTTTTTGGTCTACTAAAAAGGTTGAATTAAAATTTGAACTGGATGCCCCATCATTTCTGCTAAATCTTTGTGTGTCCAGCCACGGGCTTCTATTTCTCGACTTAAAATTTTTCCTGGTGTTGGTATTCTTGCTGGTACTAGCTTCTGGCTCATATTGCTGTCTCCTCTACTGACACTTTTTGCAACCTCCTTCGTGTCGCCATACTTATTTGCTATGCTACCTAAGTAATTTGCTGTACACGGACAACAACGCGCAAAGATGCCAACAATGGCTAGAATCGTTGTTTTCTGAATATTCCTGAAAAATCTCAGTCAAATAATCGTCGATTTCTTCCAGGTGCTTAAGAAATACTCTTCTTTAAATTCATCGAGTGTTCTAAATTTTCTCACGGCTTAGGTACTCCTTTTTCAATAAATTATCTAGCTCACACAGTTTTCTTAGATAATGACTATCCTTAAATAATAAGGAAATCAGATCAGCGTAAATTGCCAGCAGGTGTCAGATGCTGCAACCAGAACAGATATTACAAGATCGTTATCAAATTCAGCGCCAACTCGGCAACAATGGAATTCGTCAAACTTGGCAAGCATTGGATTTACAAGCCTCTGATGGCGAAAATTCGACCGTTGTGGTCAAACTTTTGGCCTTTGGCGGTACTGTACAGTGGGATGACCTGAAACTTTTTGAGAGGGAAGCACAAATTCTTAAACAGCTAAATCATCCCCGCATTCCTCGATATATAGATTATTTTTGTATCGACGATCGCACACTCTGGTTTGGCTTAATCCAAGAATATATTCCTGGTGAATCGCTTAAGGAAAAACTTGCTCTTGGCAAAAGGTTTACTGAAAAGCGAGCTAGAAAAATTGCCGATGAGATTTTAAATATTCTCGTGTATCTACATGAGTTGAATCCAGGGGTATTACATAGAGATATTAAACCGAGTAATTTAATCTGGGGTGAAGATAATCGGATTTATTTAGTTGATTTTGGCGCAGTTCAGGATAAAGCAGCAAGAGAAGGCGTTACTTTTACCGTTGTGGGTACTTATGGTTATGCCCCAATGGAACAATTTGGTGGTCGGGCGGTTCCAGCTTCAGACCTCTATGCACTGGGTGCAACTTTAATTCATTTGTTAACTGGGACTTCCCCCTCTGATTTACCCCAGCAGGATTTACGACTGCAATTTACAGACCGAGTTAACCTCAGTCCTAGTTTTGTCAGTTGGCTGCAAAAGTTGATAGAACCCGCTCCAGAACAACGATTTACTAGTGCTAGCCAAGCGCTAAGTACTCTCAAATCTGGTTTAGCTGTCAAATCTGCAAATAAGAATCAGCTTTTACCGCTAAAAGAAATAATCAATAATTCTGGGTGCGGGATAAATAATCACAATGAAACAGTCCCAGAGGAAATTCTTGGTTGGAACTGGGGCGCGTTTCTTATGCCTTGGTTGTGGATGTGGCCGAATCAAGTGTGGTATGGCCTATTCTGTTTTATACCCCAGATTTCGGGGTTCATGGCGATCGCACTCGGTGCCAAAGGCAATGAATGGGCTTGGAAAAGTAGACGGTGGCACAGTATTGAACAATTCAAAGCCCATCAAAGAGGCTGGGCGATCGCTGGTATACTAATTGGAGCGCCTATTAGTATTGTCTTGTGGGTCACAGCGATCGCTTTGCTCAAAGCTGCACTGTAATTCAGCAGTCAGGAGAAAGTACTTATTCTCCCCCATGCCGCCTTTGCCTCGTTAAGAGTCTCTGACTGGGAATGCCTGAGTCCACGCTCTGCAATGAAAGAGCATTTCCAGGTTGAACCTGGAAACGAGGTTTCAAAGGGATTTTCGCTTAAGTTGATCCCAATGACATGGGCACTCCTATCAACTCACTTGCGATTCAACTACGCCCACGGGACAAGATACGTTTGTCCCTCCTAAACCACAATACCCGTTGGGATTTTTAGCAAGATATTGCTGATGGTAAGCTTCTGCGTAGTAGAATTCAGGTGCATCCAGGATTTCTGTAGTAATCTTGCCATAACCTGCACCGTTGAGAGCTTGTTGATAAGCTTCCCGCGATGCTTCTGCTAGCTGCTTTTGACTTTCAGAATATACGTAAATTCCTGAACGATACTGAGTGCCAGCATCATTACCTTGGCGCATCCCTTGGGTAGGATTGTGGCTTTCCCAGAATACTTTAAGCAGTTCCGAATAACTAATCACTTTGGGATCAAACACAACCAACACCACTTCATTGTGACCAGTTCGCCCACTACATACCTCTTCATAGGTGGGGTTGGGTGTTAACCCAGCAGCGTAACCCACTGCGGTGGTGTAAACTCCTTTAAGTTGCCAGAATTTACGTTCTGCACCCCAAAAACAACCCAAGCCAAAGATTGCTTTCTCTAATCCATCGGGATAAGGAGGTTTCAGGGGATTCTTGTTGACATAATGAGCAGCGGGTACTGACATAGACTGTGCCCTTCCTGACAAAGCTTCCTCAGGCGTGGGCATAACTTGCTTTTTGCCAAATCCAAATAACGCCATTGATTTTGACTCTGATATACATCTTTACCTTACTTACTATTGTAAAGATTCTAGCGATCGCTTGGGGTTTTCTCAAAGTCCTGACTGGATTGTGTTGACCCTTACGAGATGCGTCTGGGTGTTTGTTTCACTAGTTAATGCTATATCAAGGGGAACTTGGGGTCACAAAATGGATAAAATACCGAAAATTGACCGTCAAAGAGAGCATCAAGCGAACGAACGGACTTTTCTGGCTTGGCTACGCACTTCTATTGCATTGATTGGCTTTGGTTTTGCTATTGCGCGATTTGGCATATTTTTGCGCCAGCTTAATATTGCTCTTACTCAACAAGAACCTCCGGTAAATCCATTATCCAACTCAGAAAATTTGGGTCTGGCTTTGGTAATTTTTGGAATTTTGATTATTGCCTTAGCTGCGTGGCGATACAACCAAGTTTTCTGGCAAATTGAGCGAGGGGATTATAGACCAAATAGGTTAATGGTTTGGATAATGACTGGAGTAGTAATTATTTTGGGGTTTCTCAGTATTCCTTTGCTTTTAAGACGTGATCAAGTCCCTTTTCGTTCTCCTGTTCCAATTCAACCACAGTCCCGAAAGTTGCAAAGATAAACCCTAAACCTCAATGTTAAAAAGGGGACAATTACTACTCGATACAAACAAATATTTTTATTTTTTAAATAGATCATTATGCTTACTATTAGCAAATTATAGTAAATCTAATGAAGATAAATTTGGATTTTCCAAGCTTGCTAATTGTTCTCTAAGCATCAAATAAAGTTTAGGATTCGCCTAAGCTGCTCTAACTTCTGGATTGCAATCATTAATTAACTTCTAAGCAACAAATAAAGTTTAGGATTCGTCTAAGCTGCTGCTTTAACTTCTGGGTTGCGATCATTCATTAACTTATCTAAAGATTGGACTTTGGATAAATAAAAAAGGTTCACTAATTTTTTTACGCGAACTAAAAATTCACATCACAAATTGCCTCAGTTTTTTTTTGAACTTAAGTCAAAATATTTCCCGCTACTGAGCAATCCATGACAGATAAGCTAATCGACATTTAAGCTGCATAATATAAATGTGTTCCAGTTTCAATTCCCCTGTACTAGGCGCACTTTGGGTATCATGGGTTTGCGTACCCGGACGGCAGCCTGGGTATCTAAAGATTCTGGCATTAGCTTCAAAATCTGGCACGTCAAATACTGTTCCATCCACTACCAAAACCATAGGAGCGTTCCTTGGAGGATTAGCGTAAGTCCTAGTATTGATGAAAATAATAAAACTATTAGGTAAGATGATATATAGCAGTCCTAAATCATATGTGAAAACTCCTTTTTCTTTTTTTGGCGCTCTTCTCTTCGAGACGCTTTGCCAACGCGAAGCCTCTCGTAGAAAAGGCGACTTGGCAGTTATTTCATTTTTAAAACTAATTTAGGATTGCTATATTCACAAAGTTGATTTATCTAATAAGGCAATTTTTATGAGAATAGCATATGTAATTTTAGTCCATAAATCTGTGGAACAATTAGTACGTCTTATTGATCAACTAAACACAGAATATGTTTCATTTTTTATACATATAGATAAAAAAGCTGATGATAAATTTTATCATCAGGTACTGACTCAATTCAAGGATTTTCCAAATGTCTCTTTTATCAAGAGATACAGTACAGCATGGTGTAGTTTTGATGCAGTCAAAGCTAGTCTTGAAGGAATAAAATCAATAGTTGAAACAGGTACTTACTTCGATTATGTTATACACTTATCGGGTCAACACTATTCCATCAAGTCAAATGAACAGATTAAGAAGTTTTTTCAAGAGAATAAAGGTAAAGAATTTATACAGTGTTTCCCACTACCTACTCCTGGCTATAGCTTAACAAGACTAGAATGTTGGTATTTTCCTGGAAAAAATAGAGGTTTTCGTATCCCAGGAGAACATAAGTTTAAATCTCGTATTAACTCTTTCTTATATTCATTGTTGATTTTGCTAATACCGAAAAGACGTAAATTCCCTAAAGGCTTTGCTCTTTATGGAGGTTCAGCATTTTGGTGCTTAACAGGAGAATCCATAAAATGGATAAATGATTTTGTTAAGCAAAACCCTAAGTTTGTGAATCGTTTTAATTACACTTATTGTTCAGATGAATTGTTTTATCAGATTCTAATTGCAAATTCACCTTTTAAGGAAAATATTATTAACACTCGCTTGACATATCTAGAGTGGCCTAGCTCTGAATCTTTTCATCCTAAAATTTTAGAAAAAAATGATTTTGATAAAATTATAGAATCAGAAAAACTATTTGCCAGGAAGTTTGATATGACTATAGACTCGGATATATTAGATATGATTGATCAAATGATATTGAGTCAATCTTAACTTGCAAATAAATTTTGAATTTTGGTCATAGAAAAGAAATAGTAAATGTTCTCGACTATTGAACTTTGGACAAAAAAGAGTGGTTCGCGTAAAATATCCGCAAACCAAACGTTATCTAAAGAATACTCAGATGATTGCTCAACGTTGACGTTGAGCCAACCGCCATTCTTCGACGAACGGACAGTCCACCAGCATCCGTGAGAGGTAAAGATAAAGTGCCTTTTGTCAATCATTTGAAATACTCAAAAAATTGATAATAAAAATGATAATTGCTACTTTGGAGGAGAGAGGGTGAGAGTCGCTCGCTCTCTCTCCTCATTTTTTATTATCATTATTATTCAAGAATTGGACAACCTCAAATAATGGTGATATTACTTATAATAATTGAGACGAAACTGCTAAAATAGCGGATGAATTATTATGCGAATTTAGAGAACTTTGGATAAGCTTTATATAACGGAATGCGTTACACAGGCATTCACTAAAGGTAACAGCGGCCCTAGTTGTTCTTGTCCATTTACTGCTAAATCGCTGTGACACAAATAAACTCTCTCGGAAACACGAGATAGTAAATCGGTCAAAATCCTTCGCAGTCGTTGTTCTTGTGCCAATTTCTCATCTTCTGCTGTCCAAGGTTCGCCTAACCTGTCTCGCAGGAAAAACGGCGCACCAAATAAAGTCGCCGCCCCACCTTTCGCCCATAAAGATGAACCAGCATCAAGCCAAAAATGCCAGCGGTGCGATCGCCTACTAGATCGATATTGAAATATAGTTGCTAAGGTGACAGCCCTTCTGGCTCCACCGATGGGGCGTACAGGGTAAGGGTTGGCGGTAATTGTACCACGTCGCAGTAGTTGAATGAATTCGATAATAGTTGTGTGAGGCGTTGTTTCATCTGGGGCAATTTGCCGTAACCTGGTGTCAATTTCCCAGTAGTGTTGGGCGGTTTCTAATAATTCCCGTAATGCTGCTAGTTGTTCGTAAGGGAGATTGCTACCATTCCATAAAAAACGCTGAATTGCCCTATCTAAGAGGGAAATGGGACTGGGAATTAAACGCAGTTCTTGTTGCGATCGCTGCTGTTCTAACCACTGTAATATCTCACCATAGGCTGTAGTAGCCGCATAGCCGATTCTATCCCAGCGCTCGAAGGTTGACACTGGCAGCAAGTTGGGGCGATCAGGATGTGGTACAAAGCAGTAATCTGCAATTAAACCAGCCCGTACCGGGTCAATATCAGTAGAGACGCGATTAATCGCGTCTGTTTGGAGTGAGGAGTTTTCTGGTGGTTGTTTTCTACTCAATACAACCAGCATTTCTGCCACAGCATCCCGATCTACGAGGCGTCCCAAGCCGGGATAAACTAGTGCCAACATGGTGAGTAAGGCGCGAATGACGGGTGAACTAACTAAGGGACGTTGGTCATTGAGCAATTCTACTTGGATGTTTTGCTTGATCAGGATTTCTACTAAAGTATAACGAGCGATCGCATCTAAACCTGGTGCAATAATTGCCACTTGTTCTGCTTGCACTTGCTGTGATTGGATGGTATTAGCAATTACCTCTGCTGTTTGCCGCAATAATTGGGCGCGGGAGGTGGTTTGAATTGAATGCACCATTTTTGGTAAACTCAACAGTACCATCGGTTCTGTGACTAATTCCACCATCTGTTTAGTAAGTTCCTCACCAAGGGACTCTGAAGGCGGCTCGGTTAAGATTTCTATTCGACAACGCTCTGCTAACCCTTCTAGATAGCTAGGATCTGCCCCCAATCCCAATCGCACTGCGCCATCGGGATTGTAGCTAAAGGCCCCGACTGCACCTTGATTTAACAACAACTCAAACAAAAGACGCGCTACGCTAGGATAATCATCTACATCATCCGCCAGTACCGCCTGATAGCGTTTAGTTAGGTGCTGCTGGTAATTGCGATCGCTTAACAAATATTGACTATAAAGTTCGGTAATAATCCCATAACTTAGTAACCCCCTCTCTAAACACCAGTTACGCCAATCTAGGAGCAAAGAGGCTAGAAATTCCGGCTCTAAAGTTGTAGTATTATCCCCCAGACCCCTTGCCAAAATCTGGGCAATATCTTCGCAACGTATACCACTGTAAGCTGCTAATTGCAATAAGTCTAGAATGCGACGCACCAATCGAGACTCATTCACTCCCGCAATCCGTAAAATTTCTTCGTCTAATTGGGGACGCCAGAGTTTGGTTGCTAACTCTTGTTCCGTTTCTGGTCGCAATCTTACTGGAAACTGTGCCTTCAGGCTCAAGGAGTTAATTAGCAACGGCCAAAATAAAATAACTTCATCCTGGAAAAAACCTAGCGGTGTCTTGGCACGAACCGGATATTTTCCCAAGGTAGATGTAACAATTATATCTCCCAATTCTCGACGATTATCATCATTGGCAGCTAAGACTAAAACTCCTGGCTCTGTTTGTTTAAGATATAAAAATTCCGGTATGCGAACGCCTTTTTTTTCTCTCTGTTTTTTAGTATAAAATGATTCACTATGTTTTTCAGGTTGTACCCAACTACAAAATTGCTCTACCAAACGAGCCGTCTTACCACTGCGGCTAGTGCCAACAATCCAAACCGAATGAGAAACCACAAACTTTCTCCTTGTAGATTTGCTAGTATACCTCGTGCGTTAACTTAAGGTTAAGAATCACCAAATAATGCTGGATGATTGTCTGCAATGAAAAACTCTGTTTTTAGCCAAAAAATCTATTCCTTCTTACTTGCTGCTTATCGACGGTACTTACAAACTCCTGAACGTTCTTTACATGA
Organism: Nostoc sp.; assembly: GCF_036917195.1. GTDB lineage: Bacteria > Cyanobacteriota > Cyanobacteriia > Cyanobacteriales > Nostocaceae > Nostoc. The sequence goes on along the minus strand of NZ_JBALDG010000028.1, from coordinate 142,466 downwards.
AGCTTACGATGCAGCATTAAAGATTCAGGAAATAGAAAATAAGCATTTCAATGGTAATAAAATAGACACTGACTCAGCCATGTACAGTAACAGTGTGATGGATTATTTTGAGTCAGACCTCAAGAAGCTATTAAAAATTGTTAGAATGCGGCTGACGGAGTTTAGAGCAAGCCGTTGGTTTCTAAATGAAGAAAATCAAAAAGCTGCTCAAAAAGCAGGTATAGAGCATCCAAGTCCTTCTTTGATTTTGGAAAAGCTAAACTTTATCGATCAAGTTGTATCCAAATACACAACAAATTCTGATCAAATAACTTCTAAAGCTTTAGTAGTCAAACCTGCAAATCTACCAGTTAACTCTGTAATATCGGACAACAAGTCGTTGCTCGTTAATACTCCAACGTTACCACCCAAAATACCAACTCAAGACTCGCATAAAAAACCACAACTGCGTAAAGTCGATACAACAGGCGTTTTACCGCGCTCTATTTTAAGTACTATCACTCGTCTGCAAGTTGAATTAGATCCTAATTCGGAAAAAGAAGTAATTCAGAGTTTTCGTCAGGCTCAAAGAAGAACAATAATATCTATCAGATTTATTTTACTATTAATTATCGTACCACTTTTGACGCATCAGATAGCAAAAACTTTCGTAGTCGGCCCATCTGTTGAGCGGTTTAGAAGCAGTGAGCAAATGCAGATATTCCTCAATTCAGAAATGGAAGAGGAAGCACTTGCAGAATTACAAAGATTTGAAGAAAAGCTCAAGTTTGAAAATTTCATTAGAAACGCCCCTCCACTGTCGTCTGAACAGATGGAAATTGAAATGACACATAAGGCTGTAGAGCTTGCTGAAGAATTTCGTCACGAAAGCTCTAATGCAATCAAAAATGTTTTTGCAGATATTTTTTCCGTGGGTGCTTTTATCTGGCTTTTGGTTGTCAGCAAGTCTTCTATTGCTGTACTCAAAGATTTCTTTGATAATATTGTCTATGGACTTAGTGATAGTGCCAAGGCATTTATCATCATTTTGTTTACTGATATATTTGTAGGATTCCACTCTCCTCATGGGTGGGAAGTACTTCTAGAAGGTGTATCGCGTCATTGGGGATTACCAGCAAATCGAGATTTTATCTTCTTATTTATTGCTACATTTCCAGTGATTTTAGATACTATTTTCAAATACTGGATATTCCGATATTTGAACCGGATATCGCCTTCAGCAGTTGCCACTTACCGTAATATGAATGAATAAGGTCTTGGGAATTGGAAATTGTTGAGCTAGTGGCTTAAGAGTTTCTCTCACTTGTAGCAACTGGCGTCAAAAACAAGCAACAAACAATCTTTGATTATGTTTTGCTTTATTGTCGTCTACCTAGTAGACTGTGGCAATAGTTTACCTAACTTGAACAAGGGGTTTTTCCCCTTGTTAAGTCTGGTTAATTGAGATGGTAGCTGGATTTATGCGCCAGCTGTACTACTAGTCTGTGTGATTAATTTTCAGAGGTTCGTAGTAAGTGATAAATCGCTCAATTTCAAAGGCTATATCTGCTGCGTGCGAACTTTCACAACCCATCAACACTAATGACATAAACCACAATTTGGTGGAGTATGGGAAGGCAAAAATTTTTAATTTTGATGAAAAATACACTTACTAGGTTAAGAAAGTTCAACAAAGTTATCTGCATCAGCTTACCTGTGGTTTTGTCGATTTTGCTGGTGCGGATGCAATCTCTGACGCATCGAGAACTCAGTCCGCCAGAATGTCGTGTGAAAAAGTGGGATATACCAGTTTCCTTGACTGCTGAAAATCAAAATGTATTTACACAAAAGCAAAAAGCAGTATTAATTCAGAGATTACCAGTTACTTGTTGTCAGGGTGATACCTCTTGTTTAGATGAAGTTCTGTATGGAGAAATACCAGACAAAAAAGCGCTGGTGAGTGCGATCGCTCGCAGTCTCCAATATCTGCAAACAGTTAATGCTGTGGCTGCTTATCAAAACTATCAGCTAGCTGAGATTAAACGCGACCGCGTGTTCAAAAGCTTGAAAAGATTCCGCGAACTCCTATTAAAAACTAATTCTGCAACCGAATTACAGCAAGCCATCGAGCGGGAATTTGTTCTTTACCAGTCAGTTGGTAAAGACAATAAAGGTTCCGTTTTATTCACCGCCTATTATGAACCGCTTTACGCAGCCAGTCGTGTTTCTACAGCAGAATATCGTTATCCTGTTTATCGATTACCTCCTGATTTAAACTCCTGGTCTAAGCCTCATCCTACACGCAAGGAATTAGAAGGAGCAGATGGTTTACAAGGCGCAAAAGGGAAATTGCGAGGATTAGAGTTATTTTGGTTTCGCGATCGCCTCGAACCATATCTAGCTCAAATTGAAGGTTCAGCGAGGCTTCAGCTTCCTGATGGGACTCAAACAACAATCGGCTATGCTGGTAATAACGCTTATAACTACAAAAGCATTGGGCGAGAATTAGTGAATGATGGCAAATTACCGCTAGAAGGTATAACTATGCCAGTTATTCTCAACTATTTCCAAAAGCATCCCCAAGAATTAAATATTTATATTCCGCGCGATCGCAGTTTTGTTTTTTTTCAAGAAAACCATGGTGAGCCAGCCCAAGGTTTTATCAACGTCCCACTAACAGCAGAGCGTTCTATCGCTACAGATAAATCCCTCATGCCTCCTGGTGCTTTAGCGTTGATTCACACTTCTATTCCCTTTGTTAATCCTACTGGAAAAATGCAGGAGCGCATCGTTAGTCGCTATGTTCTTGACCAAGATACCGGAGGTGCAATTAAAGGCGCAGGTAGGGTAGATTATTTTTTAGGTACTGGGAAATTAGCAGGCGATCGCGCTGGTGTCACAGTTAGCAATGGACAATTATTTTATCTATTACTCAAGTAGTTAACTTAACCTGAAATCGGCGATTTCTAACCACATCTACACAGTCAAAACCCGCCTGCGCGGGTTTTAAACTCTTAATTTTCCATTAGCCCAGGTCGATGTAGCTCTCGTTTGTATAGCCACAAATTTCATTCGCCAGGGCTAGGCTTCAATATCCATATCAGCATCATCATCGTCATGATCGTAAGGGATATCGTCAAGGTCGATCATTTCTGAAATTTCTTCTACTTCATTTAGATACTCAGATTCTTGATGTTCACGCTCGATGAGACGACCAGTTGACTTTAGCCATTCCAAGAGAATAAACTCATTACTTGTACGAATTACAGGCGCTCGCTGATTACGAGGTTCTTCACGTAAAGGACTTATAGGCATAAAAAAACTCACTTTGAATTATGGGTCACTGTACAAAAACAGGAAAATTGTACATTAAGCTTAAAAAGCTTGTTATACAAGACTTTTCTGAATAGATGAAATATGAACTATTGAGTTTTTTATCTCTAGTCCGTCTAGTTATTTACCATTAAAATGTCTTTGTGTCAGTCCTAAATAATAAATATTCAAGTGGACGCGATATCACAAGGCATTTGGCAGGTTGGCGAGAGTTTCATACATATTAGAGGGTAATGCAGACAATCTGTTCGCGACAGCGACTGCATCAGCTAAGTTGCTAAATTGACACCGGACAATCTCTTGTCCATTTCCTGAGGGGAATCGCTTCCTAGCTTTGTTAGATACAGCACAAATAATCGCTAAAGCTTTGGCGAACCCATCTTTTGTCAATATTGTTTCTTTTGCGAACCCTTCAACAGGGATAAGGCAAACCTCAAACCGATAGCCAGGTCTGGGAGAAACAGCTATGTCAATATACGGTTTATCTTCTTTCCTGATTCTGCGTAAATATTGGGCTGTCAAATTAGCATCGTGTAAATCAGTACCAAGGGCGTAAGTAAAGAAACAATCTTCTGTCAGGGATTCAGGACGGGTAATTATATCCGTTGCCATAAGTTCAAGTACTAACCGTATATTATTTGGGCTTGTGACACATTAAAGTTGTCCGTTCTTCTTAGCACATTTTTGGACAGTGAGATATACCAGTTTACACGAGGTATTCCAATACAGTTTGGCTAACTAAAAATTTTAATTTTTGTAATGCTGAAGACTCTCATCTTTCAAAAAATAGATTGGCAATATCAACAGACATAAAACACCTCCACAATCTAAGGATGTAGAGATTTAGATTCAAAGAGGCGTCTATTATAGTCAGTTACATGACCGAAAATATTTCTCAATTATCTAATTATAACATTATAACATAGTTAACGGTTGAACTTTTTTCAACTACTGTGACCCATAGATATTAAGCCATCAACAATAGTAAAGTTGTATTCAATTCCGACTTTTAGATAACTAAATACGTATATTAGTTAGTTGTTATTGTTACTAATATTAATTCAAAAATGGGAATAAATACTTAGTTTATTGCCTCATCTCATAAAGTAAACTAGGCATTGTTTTCGGTTTGCTCAAATCCTTATTTTAGCTTGTAGTCAATGCCCAACCCCAGATTACCATGCGGGTTCTCCAAAGGAGTACAAGCCCACGCCAGTTGGGAGATTCATCCATTCGGTTATCCCAAGACTGCCTTGTTCACCTTTTTTGGTGGTTATAAACTCTTAAAATTACTAGACAGCACTCAAATTAGCTCGCACAGTAACATCGTTAAAATCTTTGTCACCACCACTTGCTAAATCCTCAAAGCCAAAGGTGCTATTCCCTAACAGACGAATAAGATCTACCTAATCAGTATTAGCACCCAAGAATGAGCGTAATTACAAACTATCTGATATTTATTTATACCCATCTATTTGTAAGCTTTGAAGCCACTCAACTTACTATCTCTAGTTGAATAAGATAAACTGCTAAAACACTTGGCTATGCACTGCTGAAATACCCTAAATTTGCTAAATATTAAGGGTATCTTCAGGAGTTATTGATATAAATCATCGCCTAAATAAATCCCCAGGATTGTAAATATAATCCTGGGGTATAACCTTCATATCCTTACCAAGATATTTATAAACCTAAAAGAGGCAAGGGCGGTTAAGACTAAAAATGGTATTCACGCGATTATGGAGCGGGTTTAAAAACAGTATCCACGTAAGTATTGACAAGAGTTCGAGCCTGATTTTTAATGGTATCGGGAAGAGGAGCATATCCCCGATCTATAGCTATGTTATTCGGGTTGGTTGTGACATTTGCTGGTGCTGGAACAGGTGGTACTCCTAAAGCCCAGTTGATGAATCCTTTAATACCATTTGCTACCTTGACGTCTGCATATTTGTCATAAAATAGTATGTAAGTTGCGGTAACAATGGGATATGCATTTGCAGCTGTTGGATCGGTGACTACGAGTTTAATCCGTCGAGCATTTGTATCTTGGTCAGTCGCACCTACAAAAGCATTTGAAATTGTAGTTGGTGAGATGGGATTGTAAGTACCTGCCTTGTTCTGTAAAACAACAGCTTGCAGACTATTAGCTAACCGCGTAGCACTATCCACATAACCAATTGCACCAGCAGTAGTTTTGATCTTGGTGGCTACACCTCCACCTCCTGAGGCAGATTGGAAATTGGCTGGCCAAACAACTGTATCGGCTGGTAATGGATTGGGTATACCGCCAGCTTGAGCAATACTTTTTTTACCAACTCCTCTGTTCCAGGCAACACCAAATGCCGCCTTGAGATGACTGCTTAAAGCAAAAGTGGTTCCACTATCGTCACTACGACGTACTACAACGATGGGCTTATTTACTGAAATTATTGCGCCGCCGTTATCTGCTTTAATTTTGGGATCATTCCAATTTGTAATGGTGCCGTTAAGAATACCAAGGTAAGTAGCTCGTGAAAGCTTAATTCCACCTGCTGGTACATTTAGACCACTAGGGTTGTAAGCTAACGCGATTCCGACGCTGATCACAGGTACTTGAATGTATGGAACTGGGTTTTGGGGGGTGCCTGCGGGGGTGGGAACATCATTGGGACTGCCAGTAACTCTTTCTGTTCCTGATACGGGGTCGTCACTAGCTGCAAAAGAGACTGGGAGATTGATGGTAGCAGTATTAGGTGGTACTGGTGGCACGGTTTGATTGAAAAAAGCTGTTAACCCTACGCCACTGCCAACCGAAGCATATCTGAATGTGACGGTCGGATTGATTGATCCCGGAGGATTGAGGCTTGAAGGATTTCCAACACCGTAAGCGTTAAACCATGAGCCTTTTGGGGCAAAAGGAGAGGTAGTTCCTGTACCTACAAACAAAGTATTCACGGTGCTTGCACCTGCACCATTTATCGATGTTACCCCAGCTGGAGCCGGGGTCGTGGAGGTCTGAGCTAAAGATTTCTGAGTAGCAGATTGACCTACTACTAAACCAGTTGCTATGGCAAGTACAGAAATTGAACTTGCCAAGTAGGTCAATTGACGATTAGGATAAAAAGCCATGTCAAGCTCCTTCAAATTAATTTCCGGTTCAACACCTTATCAAATCAAAATCAAGTGTCAAACTGGTGATTATAAATAACCTTATATAATGACAAAATTTTGGCATTATAAAGGTTATCAGTAAATCAAAAGTTTTCACAAAGCTATGAAGAATGTAGAGTAAAATCAAGGGAAAGTTTTCAAAGATGTATAGGACATTTAGGTGTTGCTAATTGACCCTATTACATGATTATTTGCTACTTAAAAACTCTCCATTTATAAGTAAATTTGTAGAAACAAATTTTGAGAGGCTTTATTATCAGGGAGTGTGGTTACTAGGTACTATGAGTCATACCTCAATTCCCATTCTCAGTCTCTTATTCCCTTTTAAAAAGCCATGTTTAATTCTACCTACTTACTTATTTGGGATGGCAATGTTTACCTAAAATTATGAAAATCACTATCTTTAAATGTACATGCCCAGCAGTTTGCCACAAACTACTGCCAAGGTGCTAAGTAAAGAAAGTTAGTATTTCACAAATCTTTTAGGTAGCTAATAGCTGTTAAAATTTGCCAACGAAATCAACAGTATAATCTCAAGGTAAAGTTCAAGTAATGATTGTATTATGGAATGATTAAAAAAACTTAAATATATTTCTGGAATTTAGAGGTGTTTGAAAAGTGGTTTTTGTCGCATTTATTATTCTTTTTTCAGAGTAAAATGTGAAATTTTCGCTTATATATGGTTTTCCTTAATTAACCTTTTTTTAGAGGTATTAATAAGTATTTCATAGAGTTTACGCAGTTGACAAATTAATCAGCGCGTGTATTAACAAAAATACGTTGTTTTAGCATTTTATCAATCATCCTTTTATTAGTTGCATAGGCGTAGCCCAACCCACACGTCGCAAAAAAATAGCACAAAAATCTAGTTATTATACCAGAAACCCAAATCTCATATTTAGTATTTTATGTCAATGGGTAAGTCATAGTATTAGCCCTTTCAAAGAAGATAAAAATTTTGCTCAAGAAACTCCTCTTTAAGTGGTTAAATAAAATGCTTTTGTGTCCTACCAGTAAACAGGGCTGGATGCAATACTTTTGGGTTAAGGATTTTTGGTATTGATTTTAGGTATGTAGAGACGTTGCAAGGCAACGAACGTCTCTACAAAAGATTTCCGGCTTAACCCAAGCGTATTGGGGCTGGATGGGTTGGATGTCTGTCTTGGACACCTTTAATTTGACGAGGGGTTAATTTAATAGCCAAGCGATCGCTTGGCTATTATACCAATTGGAGTAATCATTAAATATCTTTCGTAAAAGTATTGTTTTAAAAGCATTTGAGATTATCCTCTCATCAAAGTAATAAAAAAGCTTTATTTTGTCAAAATTTAGGGTTTTTTCCAATTTTTTGTGTTGATCACGACATCTAAAAAAAAAATAGTTATTTATGCTACTAAACGAAGTCATCAACGAGGTCAATTTTACGTTATTGACTTAAGCGCTATATCCAGTCTCATCAAATTTTTTCTAGGTTTTAAATGAACAAGACTAATCTGTACAAACAACGTCAAAACAAAAACAGGGTATCAATTTTAACTTCCCTGGCTGTTTTGGCTTCTCCATTGGTATTGCCTTTGCATCAAGCTATTGCTGCATCATTGACTACTGTTGCAAATTTCAACGGTGCTAATGGAGCTGCGCCAAGAGCTGGTGTATTTCAGGGTAAGGATCTCAATCTTTATGGAACCACTTCTGCTGGTGGCTCATCTAACAACGGAAGTGCATTCAAGTTGAGTGGTGCCGGTTTCAGTACTTTGACCACATTGATCAACTTTACGGGAACAGCCCTACCCAACAGAGGAACTAATCCAATAGCTAGATTATTCCAGGCAAGCAATGGCAATTTATATGGGGCGACCTTTACAGGTGGCGCAAGTAACCTCGGTACATTGTTTAGCTTGGCATCACCAGCTTTTACAGGTCTGACAACTCTTGTGAATTTTACTGGCATCAGTAATGGAGCTAACCCAGCAGGTCGACTGATTGCGGATAGCACTGGCAATGTTTTGTGGGGGACAACCTCGGCAGGTGGGGCCAGTAATAAAGGAACTATATTCAATGTTCCGCTGGGTGGCAGTCCAGTCACCACAATAAGTTTCACCGGTACTAATGGAGCAACCCCATTAGCAAGATTGCAACTGGTGACTACCAATGGAAGCTACTATGGCACTGCCTCTTTAGGTGGAGCAAGTAATAAGGGAGTTGTATTCAAGTACACTCCTGCTAATCCTATTGCTACTAGGTATAGTTTTTCTAGCTTTACTGGCGCTAATGGGGCAAGTCCAGAGGCTGGATTAATTGTATCTAGCGGATTCCTCTACGGCACTACTAGGTTAGGTGGAGCCAGCAATGTAGGTGCTATATTCAAAGTTCCAATTGGAACAGCCACCAATCCTATCGGTGCACCCGTTTTAGTTGCCAGTTTTAATGGCGCTAATGGAGCCAACCCAAAGGCTGCGCTTACACCAGGAGCAAGCAGTGGTATCTTCTATGGCACAGCTTCTACTGGCGGGGCAAATAACAAAGGAGTTGTCTATCGATTGAATGTTGGAACTACTTCAACTATCACCCAGTTGATTAGTTTTAATACCACTAATGGGGCAACGCCAGAGTCCACGCTAATTTCGGTCGGCACTGATTATTACGGTACTGCCTCTGCTGGTGGCACTTCTGGTAAAGGAACTGTATTTAAATTTACACCTTAGCCTGAAGATAATCTGCGTGTAAAATAAAAAGTAAAACGTAGATTTGAAAAATGTTGATTAATTACTTTCAGATAGTCAGGGAAGCGTAGCTATCTGAAAGTAATTATAAACAGTGGGAGAAACTAAATTTCCTAAAATGGAAATAAATTTGGTGCAATCAATGCCGTTATAATAATTTATACATAATTTTTCTGAGATCATCTCCGTTTAATTGCCCATAATTAAGAGAATCTCATCTTGCCTATAGCTAAAGCTACAGGCTCCCTACCTCTAATCCCCACTTCGTAGAGGCACCGAGTTTCCCTACTAGGGGAAAGGCTGCTTTGCATGAATCATAAGTAATTTGCCAGACATCATATGAAATGCCTAATAATGCCCAATCGGCTTTAAGAAGTGATCAGTGATAGCATAGGTGGTAATAATTTAATTCAACATAAATCCCTTCTAATTTTTCTCTGGAGGGGATTTTATTCCTTAAATGATCTTGTTGCGATCGCCTGAATCAATAACTGGCAACCTGGGTTAGTAGTACATCCTACTATGAGGATAATATCTTACAAAGCGGTTGCTTGGAGGAATAGAAGGTTTTTCTATAAAACCTATAACTATCGCTATTGTATGACTTTGGTGAGATAATAACGAGTTTTAACGAGCTTAAACGATGAAGTCAGATTTGTTAGGGAATTAGCGATGCCTGGCGGCAAGCCCTACGGGTGACGCTCGTAGCTTCATACTTATTAAATAAATATTAATGCTTTCTTAACTTAACTTAATATGAATTTATGTATAGTATAGAACTTTGCTAAACTTTATAAGTTGAGGAAAAATTAAGTATTCAATCATGTTAAATTGGAAATAATTGTAAAATTTTAGACAACCAACACTCAAGTACATTATAGGAAAATTAGCAAATGTCTAGACAAAGTTCTCACAAGAGAAACTTTTTCAAAGCTTTAACTGGTAGCGCTGTCAAAGGATCTCAGAAGTTAAAACTGGGACTTGAATCCAGCTTGATTATTCTGGTTGAATCTATACCTTTTTTGATTGCTTGTGCTGTATTTATAAGCGTTATCAGCCTAAAAAGTCCTATCCTGCTTTTTTGTTTACTAGTTGGTAGTTTAATTGCAGTCATTACCCAGCAAATTGGGCAGCAGGTGAATTTACCAAGGCGATCGCTAATATTATTACAAATTTTAGCAGCAGCAATCATTCTGAGTTTGTATTGGTTAGACTGGTTTGCAGCCCCTGCACAAGCACAGTTTTTTGGGGAAGCTGAAAAGTTTTTCAAAAGAAACTTGGGTGGAGCACAAGCAGCTGGTGGTGGTAGTGAGACAGCAATAAGTTTGATATTTAATGTGTTGCGGGCGATTTACTTACTTTATATTGCAATTTCTCTGGTTGGTGTGATTAACGCAGTGCGTAAAGATGAAGATTGGCAAAGCATTGCCAGAACTCCCCTATTAGTCGTTGTTGCTGTTACCATTGCTGATGTACTCACACGCTTTGTAATTGGTCCACAAGGGCAGTAAATAATTCAGATATTTCAAATGTCTCAACAAGAGCGGGAACAAGATTTTCGTCCAGTCAATCAGGTTCTAGGAAGTCAACCTTCGTTAGGGCCAATCCCTGCCGATCAAATTCTTCCTTGGACGGTAATTGCCCTAGCCTCCTACTTTATTATCAATGGAATTTTTGGTGGTATTTTCCAAGAAGAGTTTCAAAAGTGGTTGTGGACAATACTAATGACTGGTTGGGGAATAGGAACTTGGTGGATTTTAACTGGTGGTAGGAGTTGGAGTTTTTTAAGTAAATTTATTGGCGTTCCCGCTTGGACAAGAGGCTTTGCTCGTTATCAAAGCTTATTGGAAGTTAACCATGAAGCAAAAAATCGGAAAACAAAGCGTCGGCATCGCCGGAAATGAAAGTAGATTAACACCATTTGAAGATGCCTTACACTTGGCGACAATGCTACGTGTAGCAATGAATGGACGTGATATTGGCGCTTATCTTTTGACAAAAGGCACTCAAAGAGATCGGTTTTGCTTTGTTTTTGGTTTTGACTGTAAGGGAATTCATACCACTTTAAGACCCGAACAAATCGATACACTTTTTAATAACATTGAAGCCGGATTGAAAGATATTCCTAGCGGTGAAAGAATGACACTGCATTTGGGATCTTTTAGTTCCGATAAAGAGCGCCAAAAAGAATTAGTATCGCTAATCAGAAATGCGCCATCACGAGATATCAAATATTTGTTGATGGCAGAAAGAGCCAGAGTCAAAGAACTTACTATTTCTGGTGTTCGGAAGCCGAAATTTTTACGAATTTACGTCACTTACACGATTGAATCTAACTCGCAACATGCAGACGATTGGATAGAGAAACTTTTAGTCAAAGCTGAATCATGGTGGTTGAAATTCAAAGGGGATCTCTCAGAAGTAGAAAACCAACGCATTGAAACACTGATCACAAATGCTTATAAACAGGGTTTTCTCCGCTGGGAACAAACTTTATCTAACCAAATGGGATTGGATGTCAAGCCTTTGACAGCTGTTGAACTCTGGAAGGAGATATGGAAAAGGTTTAATGATACAGAGCCAATAGAGATTCCCCAGTTGATGACTTTAGATGAACAAGGACTGCATGAGCAAGTTAATTCAGATTTAGCTAGTACTAAATTGCTTATAGACAATATCCACGGCACAACTTTGCTGATGGAGTCTAGCGTACCTTGTGCTGATCGCCGCTGGGTTAATGTTAACAATCGTTATATTGGCGCACTGTCATTTCTGGAAAAACCCGGAGGTTGGCCAAATAAGTCTGCTCAACTGCGCTATTTATGGGAACTGTTGGCCAGAGAAAGAGTAGTAGATACAGAGATTTTTTGTGAGTTAACAGCGGCAAATCCGGCATTGGTGAAAACTACTTTGCAACGAGTCTTGAAGCAGTCCAACATGACAACAATCATGGCTCAAGAAAAAAGCAAAACTATTGATGTCAACGCACAATTAAAGTTGAAGAAATCGGTAGCAGCACAAGAACAATTATTTGAAGGTGCAGTCCCGATTTATACGAGTATCGTTATTTTGGTACATCGTCCAACTGTCGAGAAATTAGATGAGGCAACAAGATATATTGAAAACTGTTTTCAACGTCCAGCAAGGGTAATTAGGGAAACTGAGTATGCCTGGAAAATTTGGCTGCAAACTCTACCAATAGTTTGGGAAGGCTTGTTGGCAACACCCTTCAACCGTCGCCAGCTATATTTAACAAGTGAAGTTCCTGGATTAATGCCTTTAGTTTTAACTAAACAGGGTGATAGACAAGGCTTTGAGTTGATTGCTGAAGAAGGCGGAACACCTGTACATTTAGATTTATTTAATCAACACAAAAATTTAGCTTTGTTTGCCACAACTCGTGCTGGTAAATCGGTGTTGGTGTCAGGGATTTTAACTCAGGCTTTGGCGCATGGCATTCCTGTAGTGGCTTTAGATTTCCCTAAACCCGATGGCACATCTACTTTCACTGATTATACAGAGTTTATGGAGGGGAATGGAGCCTATTTTGATATCTCTAAACAATCGAATAACTTATTTGAACAGCCAGACTTACGATCGCTAGAACCAGAACAACAGCGCGATCGCTTTAACGATTATACCGCCTTCCTAGAATCAGCTTTAATGACAATGGTTTTAGGATCATCGACTGAAAGTCAAATTTTATCGCAAACCGTGCGATCGCTGCTCAACTTAGCATTAGAAGCTTTCTTTGCTGATCAGGGCATAAAAGAGCGATATATACAGGCAATGGCAGGGGGATTTGGCACTCAGGCTTGGCTGAAAACTCCTACCTTAAAAGATTTTCTGTTTTTCTGTTCATCAGAACACTTGCAGCTAAGTTCTTTAACTGGCAGAGTAGAAGACGCCCTCAGTCAAATTCAGCTGCGCTTGCGGTTTTGGCTTTCTAGCCGCGTGGGACAAGCTATTTCTGCACCATCCAGCTTTCCTACCGATGCACAACTTTTAGTTTTTGCTCTCAGAAACCTATCAGATAGTGAAGATGCAGCCGTACTATCTTTGAGTGCCTATTCAGCAGCACTACGACGCGCACTCAGCAGCCCAGCTTCTATATTCTTCATTGATGAAGCACCAATTCTATTTGAATTCGAGCAAATTTCCGACTTAGTTGGCAGAATTTGTGCCAACGGTGCTAAAGCCGGCATTAGAGTCATTTTATCAGGACAAGATCCTGATACCATTGCCAAATCTAAAGCTGCATCTAAAATTTTGCAAAACCTGACAACACGATTGATTGGACGCATTCAGCCAGTTGCAGTGGATAGTTTTGCAGATATCTTAAAGTATCCCCGCCAAGTTATTTCTCGTAATGCTTCAGAAAGCTTTTTTCCCCGCAAAGAAGGCGTTTATAGCCAATGGCTGCTAGATGATAACGGTATTTATACATTCTGCCGTTACTATCCAGGTTACGAACAATTGGCAGCAGTTGCTAATAACCCCTCTGAACAAACTGCACGCAGTAAAATGATGCAACTTCATAGCGATAAATATGAAGCAATTTCTGCATTTGCACGTCAGTTAGTGGCTACTTTACGTAGTAGTTAATCAGGTTATGTAAGCAGTTAACAGTGATTCAAAAAGTTGTAAATCATAGTTAAAAATTTAGCTTTTTAACTTATTGCTTAATTTCGTCTACCTTTTTCAGGCACAGATGTATGCGAAAAACTACCATTTTTACTCTGACGTTGCTATCCCTGGCAATCTTACCAGCAATGGCACAAGTTCAACTTGGCTCGGGATTAGGCGAGGTTTGGACTAATTTTAAATTATATTCCACAGATATGGGAAAATACTTTCAAAATAATCTGAGCGAAAACTTAAACCCTGTAGAAACACAAAGTCGAAATGCTCTTGATAGTGCCAAGGGAGATACAGAATTGAAGATACCCAACCCCGTCGATGCGGGACAAAAGGTTCGTGATAACATTATCAACGAATCTTATCGTTCACAATCTAATGCAAGCCGCTTTGAAAATAATGTAGCAGTACGGGCAAATTTAGTTAGTAATGAACTCAATCGTTTTATTACTCGTGGAGCAGCGGAAGCTATTCTTGGTAAAGATGGACAAAATCGGACACAAGTAAAGTTAGAAAATACTGAAAATACACTAAAAGATATTGACGCAATTAGCGATACGGCGGGGGCAGGGAAAAACCTAGATAGTGTTAGATTTGATAATTTAAGTAGGGGAATAAAGCAATCTGTACTAGATGCGACGGGTGTAGGGGCGACTCTTTCGGGTTTATCAGAGTTAGGAAAAATCCTAAATGAAAATAACTTGCAAACTATTAAGATTCAACAGGCACAATCAGCAATTATAGGTGAAACATTTGCTCAGACAATACAAACGAATCAGTCTTTACAATATTCTAATTTAAATTTAGCAAATATTTCTCAGCAGGCAGAAGAGGCGAATCGCGCTCGGAGAGTAGATACATCTACAGAAGCGGCGCGACTTTTACGAGCTACTTCTCAACTAGATTTGTTTGGCAGAAAAGTTGTGAAGTAGAATTTTAGGATAAAAAAACTCTAATTTCCATACAATTTTTAAAATTCTTAAACTTTTTACAAACCAACAGCAAATTTCAAAAAACGGTTTGGTAGGGTGCTTTAACGACAGCCTAACGCACCGAAAGCATTTTGGATGGTGCGTTACGTTCCTAACGCACCCTACGAAATATAAAAAAAACAGCCCATCAAATCAAAATGCAACTTGCTATTCAACTAATTTTTGCCCAAGTAGGTGCCCAAGTAGGCATTGATGAGGTTCTTAATAATGGTACGGCAACTTCTCTAAGTATTGCTGATGGTTGGAATAAACAATGGCTGGATTTATTACAAAATAATACCACTAATAACTTGTATGGAGCGCTGACAAATCTGGGTATTTTTTTTGCAGTAGGAACCCTGTTATTTTTTATGATACAATTCCTCAAAGACTTAATATCCTACGAATATAGTCGGCCAATATCAGCTTTAATCTGGCCTTTTGTGGTGGTGATCCTCTTAAGTAATTCAGGTAAGGGAAGTATGCTTTCCAATCTGACACTGGGAGTCAGGGATTTTTTAAACACTGTGAATCAGCAAGTAGTGGTATCAGCAGATGCGGGTAAAATGTACCAACAAGCACTGAATATGAGTATTGCCGAAGAAGTAACTGGTTCTTTTCTGCGTCCTTGCCAATCGCTAATTGGCGCTCAACAAAATCAATGCTTTGTCAGCGCTGCCGATAAAGTCAACATTCTCTTGCAGAAATATAGAAATACATACGGAAGGAAAATTTGGATAAATAGGCTACAAACTAAGTTAGATAATATTAGATATAACAAAGGCTTTATATCAGAAATCTCATTTAATTCTTTGTTAGGTTCTACAGTTCAAACAAGCATCAAAAACTTTTTAGTTTCCTTACAATATGCCTTCCAAAATTTGATAGAAGCTACTATGTTGCTGATAGCGGTTTTAGGCCCAATAGCCGTAGGTGGGTCTTTACTGCCTGTAGCTGGTAAACCAATTTTTGCATGGGTGACCGGATTTTTATCTATTGGAATCGCCAAGATTTCATTTAATATTATTGCTGTGCTAACTGCCACAGTTATTGTAAATGGACCGGGCCAAAATGCTAATGCTGATCCAGACTTAATGTGGTTCATAATTTTTCTGGGAATTTTAGCACCAATTTTATCGTTACTTGTGGCTGCTGCTGGCGGTTTTGCAGTCTTCAGTGCGATTAGCAATACGGCTTCTTTAGTAAAGGAAAGGATATAATAAATTCAAAATTAAAAAAAATCTGATATTAGCAAGTGTCCTGACTGCTGACTAAATGTAAATCATCATATATAATATCTGAAGTTTTTTGCAGTAGGAGATAAGTAAATGGTGAGTTTACTAGAAAAAAGACAAATAACGGTAAGTGTTTTAACAATTTTTGCGATCGCAACCTTCAGTTTACATATATTAGTTTTATTTTTATTCTTATTACAAGGGCTAAATATTCGCCAACTCAGTCTGAGAAAACCTCCCAACTTTGTACAATTAATAGACGGTAAACCAGTAGGTAATATCGATGATTTAGTAAGAGATCCAGAAGCAATTCGCCAATTCATCAGTAAAACGATGATATCAATGTTTAGCTGGTCTGGAACCTTGCCACCACAAAATATCGAAGAAGTTGCAAACCCCAAACCAGATTTAGGAGTTCTTATTCAAACACCTCAAGCGAGTAGCCAAAAAGTTAGTACCAGCAGTTGGATAGCTAGTTTTGCCTTGTCCGAAGACTTTCGCAAAGGTTTCTTAAGCACAGTTGCAGAAATGACACCGCCAGAAGTTTTCTCTGAAAATCCCAGCCTAGCTATGACGTCACAATTAGTTATTAAGCGGGTTTATCCGCCAAAACAAATTGCACCAGGAAAGTGGCGAGTGGGTATGGTAGCCGACTTAATTCAAAAAAACCGAGTTGGTGGTGCAAGACTCATAACTCCTTTTAACAAAGATTTACTTGTACGTGCAGCAGATTATTTTGGTAATCCCCAAGGCGACAATGGGACAGACTTGCAAAAAGCAATTTATAGTGTCCGCGCTGATAGATTAGAAATTTATGAAATTCGGAACTTATGTTTGCTAGATGGCAACAACGGCCTCAACAATGATAAATTTACACAATGCGGCGCTGGACAAACATCTGATAGCTTTATCAGATGAGTAGGTAGGGAGAGACGCGATTAATCGCGTCTGTACTGGGGAGTAGGGAATCAGCCTTTTCGAGTTGTACAGAGTTTTTTAAAAAATCAAATAAGACCTATAGATTTCTAATTCACTAATTTTATATAAATATAAATGCAAATACTTAAACCAGAAAATAGGAAAAATAACCCATTGCCTCTGTTAGCAGTAGGAACATTTGGGTTAAATGTATTTACCCTGCTTTTACTACTATTTAACGGGTCTATGTTACAGCAACTAGGTCGTCAACTCACACCTCAAAGTTTAGTGCAGCTTGTTGATGGTCGCACTATAACCGTAAACCCCCAACCAAATTTAGAGCGACAGCCAGAGGCGATTCGGCGGTTTGCGGGTGAAACTATGAGCTTAATGCTTACTTGGTCAGATCAACAGCTGCCAACGCAAGTCTGGGAAATTACCTCCCAACTGGTAGCTGATAATTTTAAACAAAAACTTAAGTCAGAAATTACCAATTTAAATCTAGATAGCCAATTTGAAAATGTTAATAGAGGAGCAGAAAATGTATTAGTAATTCAAAAAATCTCTCAACCTACAAAAATAGGTGATGGACAGTGGAAAGTGGAGATGTTTGCTAATCAACTAGTTTTTAGCGGTTATGATAGGTTGGGAAAATCAACTTCATTTAATAAACAAATTTTAGTTAGAGCAATAGATGAACCCGCAACTTCTCTACCAAATGCAGCACTACCATTGCAGTTCGCAGCTTACCGTCTTGGTGAAGCCAGACTAGAAATTTATAATGTATGTGATATCAAAGATAAAAATTGTTCTGGAAATCCCAACCAAGCTTTACCATGACTAAATACTCAATTCCTGCGGAAACACCTCCTCAAAATAAATTTACTTTAACCACCGATGCTCACCAACAAGATGTAGAATCTTTTGATTGGGAATCGCGGATGTCAAGGTTGGTTGGCTTTGAAGAAGAATCTTCTACCGATACTCAAGGTTCAGAAGACTCTGCAACGCCGCAAGAGTCGCTTTCTCAACCACAAGAAGTTCAGACTAAGCAAGCCTTCTCATCTAATCCCTTTGCAAAGTTAGGCTTGGTAGGCGCTGCTACCTTAGCGATAGTTTTGGTGGGTGGTGTGTTTTTGTCCCAGTTGATGAGTAGTAGCAATTCAAAGCCAAAAAATATTGTTTCCCCACAAGTATCATCGCAGCCAACTAATGAATCTAGCTCTCAACAGCTAGAAGGCGAAGTAGATACTCTCAAAACGAAATTAGCCCTGACTGAACAAGCACAAATGGTGAAAGCCGCCCAACAACAGCTCAGAATTGCCAAATCAACGCCGACAGTAGCCTTAAAAGCAGAACCGTCAGTTTCTTCCAGACGTAGAGAGAAAGTGATCCCAACACCCGCACCAACATACGTACCTCGGACAGTGACAATTGAGCGCATCGTTAAAGTACCTGCTTCTCAACCTTTGCCATTACCCCAGATACCAGTTGTAAAGCCAAACACTCAACCCGTAGTCAGTATAACTCCATCACCTCCACCAACCCCATTACAAGAGTGGGCAAGGTTAGCAAAGTTAGGTAGCTACGGTCAAGTAAGTGTCACTGATCAACTTAATAACATAGCAGCTGCTCCTGAACCTGCAAACAATACGCAGCCGCAGGAACAGACACCAAACCCCAATCCTGACCAAACCCCACAACAGGAAACTCCTGCTCCAGTGGTGAGCCAAGCGCAAGCGAAGGGAGAGAAATCTGTAGCAGTAGGAAGTAGTGCTAAAGCTGTGTTAGCAACAGCGATATTTGGGGAAACTAATACTAAATCAGGCGGTGGTGATGAAACAGGTGAACAGAAAAACGTATTTGTGATCCGATTGAAAGAACCACTAAAATCTACCGATGGTTCGATCGCTCTACCTGCAAACACCGAATTCCTCGCTGAAATTGGTTCCCTTTCCGAACAAGGTCTTTTGCAGATGAACGTAGTCAAAGTTATCTCGCAAAATAACGGCAACCCTACAGAACAAAGCTTACCCAACAATGCAATTATTCTTCGCGGTACCCAAGGTAAACCTTTAATTGCAAATAAATATCCCAGTTCAAGTTCATCCATAGCATCGATGGATGCAGGACTATTCGTTTTGGGAGGTATTGGTAAAGCAGCAGAGTTAATAAATCGCCCTGATACCAAACTCGTGCCATATTCTATAACATCAACATCTTCCAACCCTACCGAAAACGACCCAAACAGTACCAACACCAACACCTCCACTGGTCTTGTTAGTGAAACTGAGAACAGACGCAATCTTGCAGCTGCGGTTCTGGAAGGTGGTATGAACTCTGTAGTTCCCCAGATTGCCCAACGTAATCAACAGGCGATCGCCCAAATGTCACAACAAACTAATGTTTGGTTTTTGGCAGCCGGTACAAATATTGAAATATACGTTAATCAAGCAACCCAGTTTTAGAAGGTAGGATTTATACTAATTTTAAATTTTGGATTGGGTAATGGTAATTGGTAATTAGTTTTCCTTTCATCTTTCCCATCTTGCTTTATTCTATCTACCAATCTACCTCATTTGCAATCATGAAAAATAATACTAACTTGTCAGGAAATACCTCAAATAATTATTATTTCCTACCTATAGCTTCCTTAATTTTCTCGGTTGCTATGTTCTTGTTAGTAGGTCGTGCTGTAGCTAATAATGCTGTTCTACGTTCCGTATTTTCTTGCCAAGCACAGGGTTTAGGGGGATTAATACCTACTATCAACGTTTGGTATCAACAAGGAACAAACTTAAGTTTTATTCCGGCTGGAGAAGTAATTAAAAAAGTTTGGTTAAACGATCCATCACAGGTAACTATGGATTTTGATGGGCCGGTATGTATGCAGTTTGGTCAAGATCCTAATACTAGCGGAGGAGATTGTAAAAACTCAACAGCGAATGTCATTCAACTCAGACGAATTAAAAAACTGGACATTCCTGGACTTCCTCCTACTAGCAATACACTTTTAACAGTTGTTACCGAAGCGCAAGGTAAAAATAAGTTGTATACTTTCCGAGTGATATATGGAAAAGATAACCCTGAATATCACACTTTAGCAATTTTTCCCGATCCTTCTGGTCAGGAAGGAGCTTGTGCGAGAGTTTCACAATAAACTTCTAGCAAAAGTACCAGACGACAACGACTGAAGTTTCCCTCTACAAAAAGGGCTGATGCTTACGTATATCTGCATTGTGGCTTTTCAAAAGCCTTGCTCTAATTCCCTCCTTAGAAAGGAGGGTTAGGGAGAATCTAAGTCTTTTAGCAGTTTTTTTCTTTATAAAGTAGGGTTTAAGATAGACAATAGACAGTGGTGTAGTTCAATCAATTAAAAAATGCTATAACTTAACCCTCTTAACTGATTCAGGCGTTTTCAGCCTACATCTTTATAAATCTTTAGATAAAAACTAACTACAAATTCTAAATCCGTGCAAATATAAAGAAAAGCTTAAGAGGTTACATACTCATGGTGACTGCTAAAATGATGCAACAGCTCTGGGCTGTAATCGAATCTACCCAGGTCAGCACCTTGCTCCAGTTTGACGATGCTGCTTTAGTACAATTGCTCCTCCAGCAGTTAAAAGTTAAACAGGGGATTGATGCCCAGGCAGATAGCACCCTCAATACTTATATAAAATCTAAACTGCCCCTGATTCGCGATACAGCGGAAGGTCGATTATCCTTCGGACAAGGCGGCAATGATTAGCACGAGAAATCAAATAATTGCTCACTGCCAAGCATACGCTCGTAGTTCAAACAGTGGAATATTATGAATCACTGGCTAGTAATTGCCCTGGTAGCTTATCTAATTGGAGCAGCGATTGAAGGGGTGAGTACAGCCAGTCAGTTATCTCATTCAGTGCCAGAACTAGCTAAAAGTACACAAGCTCATCCTTCAGATTCTGCCACTGGGCCTAGTTCGAGTTGGCGAGTTGTGGCCGCCATCGCCTCAGTAAGTATCTGTGGAGCTTTTTTATGGCCTTGCCGTCTTTTCCACCGTTTAATTAAAGGCAACGTTCATTCGTAAGCCTAGCCTGGCTGAAGCATGGGGGCAAAAAATATATCTATTTGCGGTTGGTTAATTATGCAGTTTGTTCTGGTGTCTCTACATTTTGCCCAATTTTTGGCTCCGTTCCCGCAAGCAGTCGTTCAATATTAGTGCGATGGCGCAAAATTACATATAATCCACCGGCAATCCCAAATAGAACATAGGGTAACGGTTGATGCAAAAGTATCATGAAAATGGAAACAGTGATCGCACCTGCAATTGAACTCAAAGAGACAAGCCGCGATATCGCCACAACGACAGCAAACACACCCGCTGTTGCTAAACCTACCTGCCAGCTCATTGCCAACAAAATTCCCAAGCTGATAGCAACAGATTTACCACCCGTAAAGCCCAAAAAAATCGATTTACTATGTCCCAGGATGGCAGCTAACCCAACTAAAGTTACCAACCAGGGTTGCCACACTTGTGCATCTACCGTTGAGGGGATAAAATTTTGACTAGGTGCAAAATTAAACAACCAATAAACCAGAGCGATCGCTAATACTCCCTTTAAGGAATCAAGTACTAAAACCAATGCTCCTGGCCCTTTCCCCAAGGTTCTTAGTACATTAGTTGCACCAGTGGAACCTGAACCAACTTCCCGAATATCAATACCTTTTAACTGCTTCACAGCAATGTACCCAGTGGGAAAAGAACCCAACAGGTAGGCTATGACCACAATTGCCCCACATCCGGTTAACCAAATAGCCATAATAAAATTTAAAATTCACTCATTCAAAATTCAAAAAAGTCCAGAGAAATAGCTTTTAACTCTGGACTATTGACTAATTAAAAGTCATCATCATAGTTTCTCACGGTTTTGGGGTCAGGGGCAAAGGCTAACCACAGAGGAAATTGCAGTAATGACAAACTGATTTGCTCCTCTGAATCGTCAATTATAATTAAGGGCAGTTGATTGGCCTTCGTCAATCGGTCTGCTTTCTGAGCTAGAGCATCAGACGCCTCAAATAATACCACACCTCGGTCTGGGCCAAAATCTGGACGACCGATTCCTAGACAGTCTTGCAAGCCGCGCCGCCATTCACCTAATCGCTCCGGTGTATTAGCTAAAACTAAAGTACGGACGCGATCGCCATACAGCTTGTGTAATATCGAAATTGCGGCTGAGGCAATTAGGATATTCTGTAAGCGGCTACCCATTGTCCGCAAACCACCCCGTCCTCCTTGGGTAAAAAACCAGTTGGAGACTCGTTCTGCGTGGATTGGTTCAAAGGTACGGCGTAGTTGCCATGCTGGCCCGTAGTAATCTGGTTTGTTGCGGTATTGGTCAATTAGGCGGCGAATTTGCTTTGTAGTATCTTGAAATTGCTGTTGGGCAAATTGGGGTGTTCCAGGTTGGGGTTCAACTGGTTTAGCCTCTTTTACAGATGGTTTTTCTCGTTCCACCACACTTGGTGTCAGTTGCAACTGTTCAGCGGCTGCGGCCAAATCCTGTAAGCTACCTGTGAGATAGTCTTTAAAACCTTGCACCCGAATTGCTAAGTCTTGGGATGCTCCGGCAAAAGTGGTTCGCATCTCGTTGCGGATACGTTCTTGACGGCGTTCTAGCTGTTCTACAGAAATTTGCAGCGCTTGTTTGCGTTGTTCTAATTGTACCAGTGACTCTTGCACGAGCCGTCCCAGTAAGGTTTCAGTTTCAGTCACTTGTGACTGAAGGTTTTTGTAAGAAGCTTGCAGCTTGGCTATTTCTTCCTTGAGGGCAGCTTCAGCGCTCTGCAACTCTGCCACTCGCTGCTCTGCCTCTGCATATAATGAATTATTTCCTGATCCGATTTTTGACCCCAGTCCGACATTTCCCGCTTCTAACTGCGCTACAAACTCGCCATTTGAATTTTCTGTTAGCTCTACTGTAGAATCTACCACTTCTGCATTGGAGATGAGTGGCTCAAAAGTTGCATAGTCTGGTGATGAGCTAATGGCTGCTGTTTCTACCACTAACTCAACAGATGGATTTACTGGATGTTCTACTGCATTGTTCTGTTCTTGTTTTTCTGCTAACCGCTCATCAATTGGTTCTGGGGTTTGAGATTCCTCTGGGTTCATAAACAATAGTGTAATTCCTATGACGCGAATAAATAGCTTTCAGAAATATTACAATTGACCTGCCATAAAAGTCCTGAGTCATGAGTGCTGAGTTATGAGTCTAGAGCAAAACGACTCAGCACAGATGGTACTCATACCAATTATTTGTGAAGTTGCACAAAATCAAGCTTGGTTAGACTTGGGGATTTTGCCCCAGAACTTGGGGCAACCTTATCGGTAATCAATGTCAGCACTAAATACGTGGACAACGTTGTTCTAAGCAATTTTTCAAGGTATTGGGGTCAAATAAAATCGGCAAAAAGTGAATGCTTTTAATTTCTTTAAAGTAAAACAGGATAGGGACTCTACTCCAAAATATCCGCCAGTTTTGCCATTCCTGGTAGGGAAAGCGCCGAATCAATTTTTCGCCTCTGTAAATATCTAAGTCGGTGGCGGTAAATTGTAAACGCAGCGTTAACGCCTGAAACATGAGAAACAAACCAAACAGTGTGAAAACGGAACCTACCAACGGTTGTACCAACAGTAGTGGAATGGCGGCAATCACTAACACTATAGGTATATTGTAACTAGGCTTAAGTTCCACAGTTGATGTGGAGTTAGGAGCAAATGAACTAGTCACAGTCTTAAATCCTGCTTTATTAATAGGCATCTCTCCTATTTTAAGAGTTAGGAGTAAGGAGTTTTAACTCATAACTCTTAACCGGAGGCGGAGCGTCTTTGGCTTTGCTCTTAACCGGAGGCGGAGCGTCTCCGGCTTTGACTCCTTACTTTTATTGGCCTTGCAAGAATGCACTGCCAGTCCCCTGAAACATTAACCAAGAAAGAAAGAAGTTGCTAACAAATATAATCAGTAAGGCAGTCACAACAGCAGTTGTGGTTGACTGTCCTACACCTTTGGCTCCTCCTGTTGTCGTCAACCCCCAACTGCAACCAATTACGGCGATTAAAATGCCAAAGCAACACGCCTTAATCATGGCGCTCAAAATATCCCAGATACCAAGAAAGTTACGGGCTGAGTCTAGAAATACCGTATCAGACAGGTTGTAGATATTTATCGCAATTATTAATCCCCCGAACATCCCTGTTACCAAAGACAAGAGGGTTAAAATTGGTAGCATTAAACAGCAAGCAAGGACGCGGGGGATAACCAGGTAATCGATTGGATCTGTTCTTAACATCAACATGGCATCGATTTGTTCTGTGACCCGCATGGTACCGATTTCGGCTGCAAAGGCAGAACCGACTCGCCCCGCCAAAACCACTGCTGTCAACACGGGAGCGAGTTCTCGTGTCAACGCGACAGAAAGCACTCCGCCGATAATGTTTCCTGCGCCAAAGTTGATAAATTCCCGCGCCACCTGAATTGTAAACACTGCGCCAACAAAAATAGCCGTTAATAGAGCAATAAATAGGGAATCTGGCCCAACTGCTGCCATTTGTTGCAAGGTGTTGCGCCGATGGATTTTGCCTTTCAATAGGTGAACTAGTACTTGCCCACCCAGAAAAATCGCTGCCAGCAGCCGCTGACTCCATTCTCCTAAACTGGATTTGGATGTAGTCTGGTTCAATGTTCTGTAGCTAACTCGGTAACTGCCTTAAGAATAGCGGAAGTCGTTGAAAATAGGGAATGGGGACTGGCGACTGGGCATTGGTTATTTCTCCCATCTCCCTGATCTCTCCATACCCCCAACGGGGCTGAATATTAACTTAGATTAAAGATGCTCTCAGAAAATGAAGCTGTTGTTAAACATACTGCAAACCAATAAATAGGTACTAGCCTTGGCTATAACCTTGATTTTACAAGGTTTTTGTAGATTTAAGTCATTTTTTATATCCCCAGCATGTGCTGTAACTGGTAGCCATTTCTTTTAATGAAAACTTAAGATTTTTGACAGATTGTCTGCTCTGAAGCGATCGCACGTATTGTAGAAAATGACAAACCGCTATCGAGCTATTGTCATCTCTACTCACGGAGTTTGTCCTAAATGACTATTTTCATTAACTTTCTCCGCTCTTTACTACTTACGATCATTTTTAGTTTTGTCGCTCCCATGTTAATCGTTGGCGGCGGATTGTTCCTTTTATCCCTCATCGGTCACTTCCCCGGTTTACAAGAGTTAACTGAGGCGATTGCTACTGAGATTATGCATTTTCTCGCCACCTTTGGCAGTGGAACTCCCCTCCGGGGATTATTTGTGATTAGCTTGACCTGGAGTTTCGTCGGGGCACTGTTTGATATGTACGCTTATTATCGGTGTCAAATTTTACGAATTGATTCATAAGTGGTGTAAATACCTTCGTCAGGTGCTTATAGGCTGTACAACAAAGGAAAAAGTGATATTTCCAAAAGTGAAACTACTACTGGTCTTAACCTAAATAGGGATTAATGTTGCTAAATGAATTTTTATTGATTAAATTGACTACCGAAATTATTGATTAAATACTTATTATTCATTAGTTATTAGTTATTAATTACTGACGACTAGTACAGGTGCGCGACGGTAGCCAAGTAATTATCAAGAGGTCAAAAAGATTAATTTTCAAGGGTTTTAGAATTTTGAATTCTACAAAACCGCTAAAAAAGTATGTGCTAAATCACCACGTTTGACGTTAAACTAGAGTTTGGCATTTTGTGTTAGCTAGAATCTTTAAAGACTTGATTAGTATTTATCGAGAATATCAAATAAAACCCACTGCAAAATATAAAAATTTCCTTAAAATCCTGATCAGCACAGTGCCTACTCATGTTTCTTAACAGAGCAAAGCAAGTCGTATGACCTCTGGGCATCTTATATTGAATTATATTACGAGGTATGTTGACAACTCATGATTTGGCCGTTTAAGCCTAAGTTTAGAAAACAAATTGCGCGGATTGAAATTACTGGTGCGATCGCCGGTACTACTCGCAAACGCGTCCTAGAAGCCCTGAAAACTATAGAAGAAAAAAAGTTTCCGGCATTATTGCTACGTATTGATAGTCCTGGCGGTACAGTCGGAGATTCCCAAGAAATCTACAGCGCCCTGAAGCGTTTGCGCGAAAAAATTAAAATCGTCGCTAGCTTTGGCAATATTTCGGCTTCTGGAGGAGTCTACATCGGCATGGGAGCGGAACACATCGTAGCTAACCCAGGTACGATTACAGGTAGTATCGGTGTGATTTTGCGTGGGAATAACTTGGAACGCTTGTTAGAAAAAATCGGTGTTTCCTTCCAGGTAATTAAGTCTGGCCCTTACAAAGACATTTTGGCTTTTGACCGGGAACTGACTCAACCAGAAGCAAACATCCTGCAAGAGTTGATTGACACAAGTTATCAGCAGTTTGTCCAAACCGTAGCTGATGGCCGTTCTTTAGCAGTAGAAACTGTGAAAAGTTTCGCCGATGGTCGAATTTTTACTGGACAGCAAGCCCTAGAGTTGGGTATTGTAGACCGCCTGGGTACAGAAGAAGATGCCCGTCGCTGGACAGCAGAACTGGTCGGTCTTGATCCGGAAAAAACTCTCTGCTATACCTTAGAAGAACGTAAACCTTTATTGAGTCGCCTTTTACCAGGGAGTCGTCAGGTTTCATCAGGAATTGGGGCTGGTATTGATTGGCTCGAATTTGAAATGTCTACCAGTGGTTTACCGTTGTGGTTATATCGACCCTAGTATGAGTTAGGAGCGGAGCAGGAGACGCTCCGCCTCCGGTTATGAGTGAGGAATTATGAGTTAAAAATCTTAACTTCTCATTCTTAACTCTTAACTCCTCACTTTTGTGTTTTAAGGAGGATTTTGGCGTGGACTGGCAAATGCGGGCTATTCGCGGAGCAACAACTGCTTCAGAAAATACTGTTGAGGCAATCCGAGAGGTGGTGACAGAACTACTAGATGAACTGGAAAACCGGAATCAATTCCAGCCGAGGGACATAATTAGTGTGACTTTCTCTGTGACACGTGATTTAGACGTAGTTTTTCCAGCTGCGATCGCCAGAGCGCGTCCTGGTTGGGATAATGTGGCCATGTTAGATGTGCAGCAAATGCACGTCGAAGGCAGCTTACAGCGCTGCATTCGGTTCCTAATCCACGCGTATCTGCCAGCCTCCGCCTCAATTCATCATATCTATTTACGCAACGCCGCTAGCTTGCGTCCCGACTGGAGTTTGCCCCAATCATTACAAGCATCACAGCAAGCTGTTAAGTCAAAAGTGTAAATTACTTAAGAAAATTCATGTAAAAAAAGCACGAAATAAACTATTGATGTTGATTTGTGAGGTAGTTTGAAATGAATCATCAAAAACAACTCACTGCAATACTTGTTCCATTCTACTTAGGGGAGCAACGAAATTCCGAAGGTCGGACAATTCAAGAAATGTGGACTTGGGATTTTAAAAAATTGGAGTGCGCCCATGATTACATTCAGTGGTTGTTCCCTTTGCCTGAGCGAAGTGCATTCAACCGTGATGCACCCATCGTTGATGAGGAAGTAATTCAAGCATTTCAAAGCAACCCACACCTACGTCAAAATTTGCTGCGCTCCTTCAGAGTCATGCTTCAGTTTTATGGGTTGCAACGCCATGAGAGTAATGATGGAAAAATAGTTGTCAGCCAGTCAGAAGACTATGCGAATCGGAAACTCAAGTGGGTCTGTATATTTGACCACAATTATCTTCGCATCACCCGGATCTTAAAGTGCTTAATGACATTTGGATTGGAGAATGAAGCCCAAGCGTTTTATGAATGCTTGCGGCAAATCTACCGTGAGGATAGTGATCAGATTGGAGGTAAAACATTTCAGTATTGGACAATTGCAGTTAAACCCAATGCGACAATGTAATAATCTCGTTGGCTGCCGATGGGATTGAGATGGTTAGTTGAAACTGACAGCCTGATCTGCTTTGAGGCTATCTGTAGGCGATCGCTTTATGCAACAACTCTATTCTTTGTGGTGATCAAACCGAATTCCTAAAAAAATGTCATAAACAAACTCAAAAAAGTCCTTTTTTTGTAACAATCCTGAAGTTTGATAACATCCTTTTTTATCTAAAAGTGGCCTCATCACATAGTATGCAGGCTGGTAATTATACCAAGGAATAGAAGGCCACAAATGATGAATTAAGTGGTAATTCTGTCCCATAATCAGAATATTCAGAATTGGGTTAGGATAAACACGAGCATTTTTCCAGCGATCGCGCTCCGCAAAAGGACGATGGGGCAAATAGTCAAAAAATAATCCCAGTGCTATCCCCACAACAAAAGCCGGTATAAACCAAAAATTGAGAATGTAACCCAAAAAGTGGTATTGCACTGATATATAAACAATTGTACCGACAATCAAGCGGCTGATAAACCATTCTAGTAGCTCATATTTACGCCACAGTCGCCGTTGAAAGAAAAACACCTCGTGGTACAAAAACCGCACCGCAATCAGCCACAGCGGCCCACCCGTAGAAACATAATGATCTGGGTCGTCCTTGGGATGGTTGACATGGCCATGATGCTGCAAATGTACCCGCGTAAACACTGGAAAAGCAAAAGCTAGCATCAACGCACTGCCATGCCCTAACATTGCATTCATTACCCGGTTGCGATGGGCAGATTGGTGACAAGCGTCGTGAATTACTGTCCCAGCACAATGCAAGGCAATAGTGTTAACACAAAAGCACAACCAGTGCGGCCATTCCCAAAGCCAGTAACCAAAGCTAGATAACACCAGCATTGCCACAGCTACGAAAAACAGCAGTAGCGTGCGATTGAAATCACCAGGAGGCGCTAAAAATTCCTTGGGTGGGATTGTCAGTGGCTTTTGTGCCTCCGATGCGATCTTCTCTAACATTGACTCCTTCTTAACCAAACATTACAAATATACGATAAAGATGAGGGAAGAATAAATTTTTGTAAAGTTTTGTATAGCAAGATTTATTTACAGCTTTGCATATCAGCAGATGAATAACGCTATGATTCCAGACAAAGTCTAGTCTTTTCTGACAAGTAGGGGATGAAAATTCGCAAGAAGTTAATCGGATAAACTCCTTTGTCGGGAGGATGGATACAAGATTGATGTACTATATCTAGTCTATCCCACAGCCCCCACTCTCCCATAAACCCTCTCGAACTGCTTATATTTATTGATATAGCAGTGACTGAAAAGGAGATGCCACTCAAGTTACGATGACTTCCCAGATAGCTCCCTAACTTCAGCCCCTATGCAATTAAGAGATTCTCTGCGCCGGACAAAAATTGTCGCTACTATTGGCCCCGCCACTAGCAGTTCTGAAATGCTCAAGGCAATTATTGAAGCGGGAGCCACGACGCTGCGGCTAAACTTCTCCCACGGAACTCATGCCGACCATCAGCGTAGTATTCGCTTAATTCGGCAAACCGCCTTTGAACTAAATCAGCCAGTGGCTATTCTCCAAGACTTGCAGGGTCCAAAAATTCGCTTGGGGAAGTTTGACAACGGATCTATAGTTGTGGCAAAAGGCGATCGCTTCACCTTGACAAATCGTCCGGTGGTCGGTACGCACGAAATTAGCTGCGTCACCTACGATTATTTAGCCGAAGAAGTCCCAGTTGGTGCAAAAATCCTCCTTGATGATGGACGAGTAGAAATGGTTGTGGAGGAGATTAACCGGGATAAAGGTGATTTACATTGTCGCATTACCGTGCCTGGTAAACTTTCTAACAATAAAGGCGTAAACTTTCCCGGCGTTTACCTGTCAATTAAAGCAATGACCGACAAAGACCGAGAGGATCTGATGTTTGGTCTAGATCAGGGTGTAGATTGGGTGGCACTTTCCTTTGTCCGCAATCCCCAGGACATGATCGAAATTAAAGAGCTAATTTCCAGTACAGGCAAGCAAGTGCCAGTGGTTGCCAAAATTGAAAAGCATGAAGCCATTGAACAAATGGAGGCGGTTCTGGCTTTGTGTGATGGCGTCATGGTTGCCAGAGGCGATTTGGGCGTGGAATTGCCAGCGGAAGATGTCCCTGTACTCCAAAAGCGGCTAATTGCTACAGCAAATCGCTTGGGGATTCCCATCATCACCGCCACCCAGATGTTAGACAGCATGGTGAGCAATCCCCGTCCCACTCGCGCGGAAGTGTCGGATGTGGCAAATGCGATTCTAGATGGCACAGATGCTGTAATGCTCTCCAACGAAACTGCTGTCGGCGACTATCCAGTAGAAGCCGTGGCGACGATGGCGCGGATTGCCGAGCGCATGGAGCAGGAACAAGCCCAACACTTAAACTTACGTTCTTTGAGAGATGCCCGACGCTCTATTCCCAACGCTATTAGTCAAGCTGTGGGTCAAATTGCCGAACAACTAGGTGCAGCGGCAATCATGACGCTAACGCAAACTGGGGCAACAGCTCGCAATGTCTCTAAGTTCCGCCCCCAGACACCGATTTTGGCGGTGACACCCCATGTGAATGTGGCGCGGCAGCTACAGATGGTGTGGGGAGTAAAACCGCTGTTGGTGCTAGGATTACCTTCCACTGGTCAGACATTTCAAGCTGCGATCAACGTGGCTCAGGAGCTTAAGTTACTGTCTGAGGGAGATTTAGTAGTAATGACCGCTGGCACACTTCAGGGAATTTCCGGCTCCACAGATTTGATTAAGGTTGAGGTGGTGACAGCAATACTAGGTCACGGAATTGGACTGGGACAAGGTTCAGTGAGTGGTCGTGCCCGGGTGGCTAATACTGGCATGGATGTTAGTAACTTTAATCCGGGAGACATATTAGTTGCACCCCGTACTAGTGCCGATTTTGTCGAGGCAATTCGGAAAGCTGCCGGGATTATTACCGAAGATGAAAGTCTCACAAGTCACGCAGCAGTCATTGGCTTGCGTCTCGGTGTGCCAGTGATTGTCGGCGTGAAGCAAGCAGCGCAGGTGATTCGGGATGGAGCGATTATAACGTTGGATCTGCAACGGGGTTTGATTTACTCTGGGGCAGTGAGAACGCCTTAGCACTGGGGACTGGGGACTGGGAAAAAACTTTCCTAATCCCTAATCCTTGATCAAACAGTTGCGATCGCTACCCCAAGCCATCCAGCAAAGTTTTGCTGCTGCATGGAGTCAGGATGCTCAACAGGTTTTACCTGATATCGAGTCGGACGTGGTGACGCGAGAGTGATGGAATAGGTACGCAGTTCGTCTTGGTGGAAAACTGTGACTTCAATTGTATCGCTTGGTTGGTAATCTTTGAGGCGATCGCTTAAACTATTTCCCGTTATCTTAATCCGATCAATTGCTAATAACTCATCACCTGGATCAATTCCCCCTGCTTGTGCAGGTGAACCGGCCTCCACAAACTTAATGATCTCCCGCCCATTCTCTGTATTTATTCTCACACCCAAGTAAGGTTCTTCCTGCTGTTCAGCTACCAACTCCAAGCCAAAGGGTTCTAAGTACTGATTTAAGGGCAAATCGTCAGTGCCATCAATGTAGCGTTTAAAGAAATCAGTCAAATCGATTCCTGCAACAGATTCTATAACTTCCTGCAACTGTTCTGGAGTATAGCCAATTTCAGCTTGCCCAAATTGCTGCCACATTTTCAGCATCACGTCATCGAAGGAGCGCTGATTATCGTGAGTAGAGCGAATCAGTAAATCCAGCAACAGAGATACCATTTCTCCTTTTAAATAGTAGGAAATTTGGGAATTACCGCTATTGGCATCCGGGCGATAGAGTTTTATCCAGGCATCAAAACTCGACTCGGAAACCGGTTGTACCTTGCGCCCCGGTGTCGTTTCATATCTGGTAATTTCCTTGCCTAAATTATTCAAATACGACTGAACATTAAAAATTCCTGCCCGCAAAGGAATTAACAAGTCGTAGTAACTAGTAGTACCCTCACAAAACCACAATGATGGTGTATAGTTTTCCTGGTCGTAATCAAAAACCTCTAATGCTTTGGGGCGAATTCGCTTGACATTCCACAAGTGAAAGAACTCATGTGCAACTAATTGGATAAAGCGATCGTACTTATCCTGAGCGCGAAACCCAAAACGCTGGTAAATTAAGGAGCAAGAGTTTTTATGCTCCAAACCGCCAAAAGCTTGGCTAAATAAATGTAGCAGAAACACGTATCGTTCATAGGGCAAACCCCCGAACATCTGCGCTTCTACCTGGACAATTTTTTGGATATCAGTAATCATCTGTTGGGCTTGGAAATTACCTTGTCCCCAGATTGCCAGTTCATGGGGTTTTCCCAAAACATCAAATTTATATAATTGGTGGCGACCAATCTCAAACGGAGTATCAACAAGAGTATCAAAATCGCCAGCCAAGAAAGTATTCGTTTCTTCAGCAACGGGTGGCAAAGCAGTAGTTACCTGCCATTCCAGGCGTGGCGGTACGATAGTGACGCGAATGGGTTGCTTCTCACAGCCCAGTATTCTAAAAAATAGTGCCGCACCGTTGAAATAACCGTGGGTGGCATCTAAGTGATTTGTCCGTACCGATAGCTCATTCGCAAAAATGCGGTAACGTACAGTTAATTCTGAAACACCTGTTTTGTCTACCTGCCAGTGATTTTTACTGATCTTGTGCCAAGGTAAAGGCTTATCCTCTGCAAAAGCCACAAAATCCTGTAAATTCTTAGCATATTCTCGAACTAAGTAGGAACCGGGCGTCCACACCGATAGTTTTAAATCGAGAATCGGTGAGGGGTAATTGACAAGGTGTAAAGTCACCTCAAACAGATGGGTTTCTGGTTGAGACATTTCCACCTGGTAATGAATCGTCGGCCTGGTTTCCTGAACGTTAGTATTGAGATGAGGTGCTGTTGCTTGAGTCATCTTGTGTGCTGAGTTAATAGTCAATGATTAATGGGATTGGTGATTTCTCCTATCATGACAAATTCGGCTTTTAATTTTTGAGTTCAAATCAAGACGACGGTTATTTGCTGTGGCTGGTAGTCAAAACCAAGTTTATTGGCACAAAAGCCAGTATCCCGTACTTGATTTGGTTCAATTGTTTTTCCCCACTCCAAAGGAGCCACTAGGTACTGTATCGCTCCTTGCTGCTTAAAATCTGCGTTCCAAGAGTTATTAATCTTAGCTTGATTCATCTGAAACGCCAGTTGCCAGTTGTTAACCTTGATATTGCCCTGATTTGTAATTTTGAACCTGACACAAAATCCGGTTTCCCAGTTGGAATAGATGTCAGTAGTAACTTTTAGTTGGGCAGCACCAGTAGGAGATGGAGAGACAGAAGGAGTAAGAGTTGGGGAAACAAGAGGATTACTCGGTCGGTCTGGCTGTTGAAGTTGTACAGATGGAAGCAGTTGGGACAGTAATTGCTGCTTGGGTAGATCAATACTTTGCCAATCATCTAGTAAAATTCCGCCTGTATCACTACTATTAGGATTCCAACTCCAGTAAGTAAAGCTCAAATTATTTTTTTGAATGTATTTCACTAACTCATTTTGCCAAATTCCTTCCTTGGAATTTAAGTCTACTTTCCGTCCCCCAAACTCCCCAATCAAGATGGGAGCAATATTCTCACTTGCAATATAGTTAAATCCTATTTGCCAGCGATCAATTAGATTTTGAGGGAAGTTAGAGGCAGAAAAGTAGGGCTGATTGTACACCCCAGCGCCGTACTCATGAGGAGAATAGACTAGCTTATGAGAACGAGATAAACGTACTGGGTAGCGTTTCACACCTTCTAAATTTCCACCATGCCAATGCTGTGGCAGTTTTTGACCAGGGACATTCTTTTCCACTCCTTCAACGACAATCAGCCAATTAGGATTAACACTGAGAATCGCATTGCCTGCGCGTTCTGCTGCTAATCGCCAGTCAGTATTGATGTTGTTATCACCCCAGCTAGCTTGGCCGTGAGGTTCATTTTTTAAGTCTGCGCCAATAACGTTAGCTTGATTTTTGTATCTGATGGCTAACATTTTCCAAGTATCGATCCAGTCTGCTTCCGTAAAGCCGTCTCCATACCACAACTCTGGAATTTGCTGGTCGTTAAGGCGGTGGTTGTCAAGCAAAATTAGCAATCCTTGACGTTCTGCTTCCTGAATAAGTAAGTCCATTATCTCCAAGGGGGTTTTACCTTGAAGTTCTTTGTTGCTGCCAATTTCAAAGTCAATGCCACTTACATTAAGCGATCGCAATCCTGCCACAGAATAAGGTAACCGGATGAGGTTATATCCCAAGCTTTTAATCTGCGCCAGCATTTCTTTATAATCTCGTTTCCATAAACCGTCAGGGGCGTGCGTATCAGTCTCCATACCAAACCAGTTAACACCTCTGAGCAATACAACCTTGCCTTTCGCATCCACAATTGTTCTACCAATTGTTGAAAGTGGTAGCTCTATTGGCGTCGTAGCCCTAGAAGCATCTAACTGAATATTAGCAGGTGTCTTAGTCAAAATAATTACTAAAAATACTATTAAACTTAGGGAAAATATCAGTAATTGCTTATGTAACCTCAATCTTCTTGGTTTATTTTTATGGATAACTTGCATACTATTACTTTTATTGGAGGACAATATCTAAGTCAAATTAACAGAAAAATATCTAATGGTTTCTACAACAGAATACTTTTTACAGTATCTTTACGTAAAAAGTATTTTTGTAAATCTGATTTTTAGCTGACGATAAATGTTCGTAGTCTGATTACAATGCATTTATTTTCCAGCTTTTTGTATTACTTAATTAACCTTCCATATGTTTAACCATCCTAATAGGATTAGAGCAATATTTAGCTACTATTGTTTCTGTATCCGCAAAAATTGGATAGTGGAAGTCAAGAACGCTAAAATCTTTGACTGGTAATACGTATAATTTTCTATCTATATTTTGCATTTCTCTTTATATAATATGTGGAAGCTACTTAATTTACAAAAAGTTTACGTAATTTACTGACTTCTTCATGAGTTGTCTATTGAAAACATCTCGTATCGAGAATAACTTAGACATTAAGGCAGTACAGATATTGACTGACCGTAAAAACTCTATACAAGTTAGATGTTACAAGCGGTAATTATATCTGCTGCAATCTATCCACAGCCTTTTATTTAACAAAAGTTTCCTGAATATGACACTTTCTGCACTGCAAAAATTCTTAGTACTACCTGCGATCGCTTCTCTAAGTGTATTTTCTTTAATGTCATTTCCCCTTGCTACATTAGGTGATAAGCAAATAGCCATCAAATTTCAGGAAGAACCTATTTTTGACGGGAAACTTAGAGATATTGCTATTCCTTACGTAGTTTTTGCAACTGCACTTAGTATCGGGTCTGGAATTTCAGCACTTGCTTTCTGTGGTTGGCGAAATTCTTCTTCCAAATCAGCGAAAATTCAGCAGGAATTATCTAATCTAGATATGCACTTACAGCAAAAGGAAGCATTACTAAAAGAATGGCAAGTTTCTGAGCCTCGGTTGCAAGTTTCTGGATTGAGCGCTTTTTTAGATGACGAGATGCCTTTTGATCAAGCTTTCAGTTCAAAAAGTGCAATAATTGCATCTCAACCTGTTGAAGCGCAAATGCCGATGCATACACAGCTAATAAATCCTGTACCAGAGGTTGCAACTAAACAAAATACTACCACTATGACAAATGTTGCTGCTACTTCTGCGTTTACATCTGCCCAAACTTTCCTTGGCTATGCTCAAGAAAATCCGAACAGTACCATAGAAGTTGCTGCTGCTCGTGAAGTAAATCAAACAGTAATCATGCCATCAGAATTTGAAGAGTTGCAAAAACAAATTAAAGAGATGATGTTACAAATGCAGGTAATGCAGGACAATTTGCAACTAACCTCTCAAACAACAAATGCTGAAGTAGAATCCACAGCTAAATTTCAGATATACTATAATACCGTTCTTTAAAATCTACTCAAATCTGTTTATCAAAGTGCAAAAGCTGAAGATAAACAGGTTTAATGTTCATTACTACATCTTCGCGTCATAGACAAATAAAAAAGCAGGGGATTAGAGAAGCAAAGGAAAAGATTTAAATCACTTAATAGCATAGGAGTATAGCAAGTATCTTTAGGTATGAATTTCCTCTCTGTCTCTTTTGTGAAGCTTCTGAAATTGCTACAACTTTCTTAATGAGGACAAGCACTTTTCTTTACAGACAATGCCCACTCCATTGGTGGTTATTGGGTAATTAATATCTGGATGCCAGCGCTCATATTGAGGCTGGTATTCTAGTTTTTATCTATCAAAAAGAGAGTGATGGAGGGCTACAGTACCCCGTCCTCAATCAAGTAGGAAGTAGGGTAGGGGTACATAAACATAGACAGGATTATTTTATAGGTTTGATGCCCATCTTAATTCTCACCTGAGAAACTCTGAAGGAGTCACATAGGCATTCGTTTGCCTATTTTTAACTGATGGAAGTAGGGTAGTTTTAGAAGCTATGGATTGCGGCGGGATTTGATATCGGTTTCCCCAACCACCATTCAAGTCTTCCGGTTGCGGACGAGGTGGTATTGTTTTTCCCATAGGTAGGGGTATTGTTAAAGTTTGGCTAACTTGTAAATATTTTTCACCTTCGTTAGAAAAACGAATCAACTTGCTTTCAAGCTTTTCAAGCTGTTGATTTTCTGACTTTAACTTTTGAGAGTTTTGATTATCTGGCTGTTCCCACTGACTAGCAGGATCGAAAATAGCTACAAATGTAACGTCACCTTCTGGAAACAGTTGTATTTGTGCTGGATTTGCTTGCCAGACTTCTTGGAAACTACCATCGGGTGAAACTTGCCACAGATTCAGTGCAGCCTCCCATTGTCCCTGTTTCACTTCCACAATTTGACGAGCCAGAATTGAACGGTTAGTATTCGTATCTGAGTTCAGCAAAGCTTCTGCTTGTCCTGATACTGGACGCAAAAAACGCATAGCAACCACTGTAATCTTGCTAGACTCAGGCAGATTAGTACTACCAACGACGTTGTATACACCTTTACTTGATATAGGTTGTATATTCCCCATTTCCATCATCACCTTTTCTTGTGCTTTTTGAACACAGCCATAACTGGCAGCTAAAAGCATAAGGCAAATGACCGCCTGGAGATTAGCAGGAGATAAAACTTTAAATCTGGGAAAAATAGTCTTTAAATCAAGATTTTTAATAATAATAGGCATTTTTTGGAGCTTATTTCCCAATAAATCAGGTTTTTACCTATTATGCCCAATTTATTTTTATAAATAACAAGTTTTATCGACTCATAATCGAATTAATCGAAAATTACAAAATTTATTATATATAGTGGTTACTACTCATTTTATTTGCTAAAGTTGCGACATTCAATAACCTAAATATGTAGTTGTTACCCAACTAAGCTGATGAGGCAAACAGTATTCGATTGTTATAAATTTACTTTTTCAAGCCAGTACTACAAGGTTTATCCACTGCTTTGCACTGTTGCCATCTCGATTTGCTGGGTATTGGCAGTGAGCGAAAAGTCTTTAGCTCAGGTCAACCCATCTCAGCTACAAAGTAGCGACTACCAATTGGGCTTAACAGAACCCCTACCAGTGCCTAAATTACCTGTCAAGAAGAGTCAATCGCGGTCAGGATCGCAAACATTGACTCCTCCACCCGTAACGACTGGTGTTGCAGTTGCACCGATCGCCAATCCAGTGGACAAAGTTGTGGAACCCAAACCAGTCAATGATCTCCAACAACTGGAGAGTGTCTTCATCCAGCAGCAGGTAACTGGAAAAGCTCCGGCAGCAGCACGTAGTTCTGTTGCACCACGAGTGGCAGCAGGTGGGGATACTTCTGACCTTAATTTAGGATTGCAGGGACAGATAAACGACTCAAAGCCACCAATTAGCTCAGTTGTAACTCCACTGCCATCACTGGCTAACTCGTCTGCAACACAAGAATTCACTGCACCAGCAGCACCAACTTTTAATCAACTACTCAGTTCCCAAACAGCCCCCCTGCCGCCACTTCCCAACTTGCCTGCGACGCAAGAATTCACTGCACCAACAGCACCAACAGCACCAACAGCACCAACTTTTAATCAACAATTACTCAATCCACAGACAACACCATCAGTCCCTAGTCCAACTCCCACACCAAGCACAGCAGTATCAGTAACTACTCAACAACGCCGCCAGCTCACTAGCAGTAGTTTAAGGGAACCCTCTTTACAATTCCAAGGAGTTTACATCACCCAAGGCAGCAACACCTCAGCCCGGGCGAGAGTCACGGGAGTCTACCCACTTTCTCCCCAAGCTTTGGTTGGGGCAACCCTAGACTTAACAAGCCAAGGCAGCAGCTTAGATGACTCCCGAAACGAGGGTTTGAACATCAACGAGCTTTATTTGGCGACTTCACTAGCAGGAGTACCTAATCTGCGGTTAGTGATCGGTCAACTAGATTTAACGTCTTATTTTGATAACAACAGTTTTGCTAAAGATGGGGCCAGTCAATTCTTTAATCCGGTGTTTCAAACCAACCCAGCACTGGCGGCGACAGGGATTAGTTCACGCACTGGTTTGTTAGCCGATTGGAGTGTCACCGACAATATTGAAGCGAAAGCAGCAGTCTTTTCATCAGCAAACAAAATCGGTGAATTTTCTTTAGATGGATTTGCTGGAGAAATCGGCATCCGTTATGGCAATGCGATTATTCGTGGTACTTATGCCAGCGATCGCGACGCTGGTGTTCGTGATAGCTTCCTCGAAAGCTTTAGCATTGCCAGAGGTAACAATCAATTTGGTCCTCAAGCAAACGATCGCGAAGAAGCATATGGTGTCAACGCCGAAGTCTTTATTCCCAATCTGAAATTAGGTTTGTTTGGGCGCTATGGTCGCTACGAAAACCGCACTTTAGGAGAGGGTGCAAATACTTACGTTTTGGGAGCTAGTTTTTTGGATCTATTTACCCCAGATGACAAACTAGGAATAGCTTATGGACGCGCTCTTTCTAATGATCGCCTCCGTCGTGGAGACAGTCCTGATGTATTGGAAATGTTTTATGATTTTAAATTTATTTCCAATCTCCGGATAGGCTTTTCAGTTCAAGCACGTGATGATTTCTCCGATACAGTCTTCGGGATCAGGGTGAAATCAGATTTTGATGTCACTCCCAGAGGGAGAATTGCTCAATGAGTCAAAACAATATAGATAAAAGACAAAAGGCAAAAGCTAAAAAAATTAAATATCATTCTCTTTTTATTTGTTCATTTTTCATTTTTACTTACTTATTAACTGTGCCGCCCTTGGGCAGCATTGCCCCTGCTCAAGCACAGAACTTATCAGCATCAGCACAAAAAGGTTTTGCATTATTAAAAAAAGGCTGGATTAATGATGCGATCGCAGCCTTCCAGCAAGCCCTCAAAAGTCAACCGCAATCTTCGCCAGTTAGATTAGGACTAGCGATCGCTTATCGCAAGGCCGGACGTATTCCTGAAGCTTGGAGTGCTTATCAACAAGTACTGGCGGTAGACCCCAACAACCAACTAGCTTTAAAAACAGTTGGTCTACTGGCTACTTATCGTTCCGAGTGGAACTTAAAAGGAATTGAGGCTCTAACAACTTTATTAGAGTTAAATCCTAATGACTCAGAAGGTCGTGGTTACCGTGCTCTACTCTACTCCTATCAAGGACGATTAACCGAGTCCCTGGCAGACTACGAAATTGCGCTGAACAACAACCCCACACCAGAGGCAGTCGTTGGTGCAGCTCAAACTTATAGTTACAGTGGGGATTTTCCAAAAGCACTGGAGTTATTTAACCGCTATCGCTCCACTGGCAAAGCGATTACAGGGTATGCAGCAGTAGCCTACGGTCGCACCTTACGAGAAACAGGCAATCCTGGAGGGGCAGTACAGGTGTTAGAAGCGCAGTTACAGCGCTCCAATAAACTTGACCCAATGGGGATTGAAACTCGTAAAGAACTGGCTGTAGCATACCTTGTCAATCAACAACAAGCCCAAGCGTTGGCGGTATTAGATGTATTACAGGGAAGGCCAGATGCGATTTTGCCCTTAGCGCGATCGCTCAATGAAATTCGCAAGTACACCAATAATCCCACCCTTACCCAGCAAGTTTTTAATCTCTACAGTCAAGCCCTCCAAACCGATCCCAACCCTTCCCCCAAACTACTGCGCGAAGTCGCTGATGTCTTTAGTGGGTTTCCTGAAGGACGACAAACGGCGCTGCAATTGTATCAACGGGTGGCGTCAGAATTTCCCAACGATCAAAGTTTGCTGGTGCAGCAATTAGCTTTGGAAAATCAGTTAGGTTTACTCGGTAAAAATGACTTGAGACAGCGTTTGGCGACTGTAATGCAATCACTACCGAGCGATCGCGTGCAGTTGCAACAGCTAGCTAATGCCTTAGTGAATATTGATCTTCCCGATCCGGAATTTTTACCTGTGTACCAAAATCTTTTACAAATGGGGGTTAACGTACCGTTTTTGAATTTCCGGATGGCACAAATGTATGTGCAGCGCCAAGACTTGAATGGCGCAAGGCTTGCCTTGGCAGCTTACACAGCTACCCCCGCAGGTGCTAAAGACCTCGCACCCCAGTTGCTAGCAGCAGAAATTGAGCGTCGTGAGGGTAGTCTGGAAGCTAGTGCCCAGCGTTACCAAGCTGTGCTTGCTAGCAAGCCAAATAGTAACGATATTATTAATGCTGCTTTGGGCGGACTGGCTGGAGTGCGACTGCAACAAAAGCGTTTTGATGAGGCTGTGACAGTTTATGACCAATTGATAGCTCGGAATCCTCAAAATTTGTCGATTCAACTAGGGCGTGCTAGTATCGCCTATCAAGCCAAGCGAATCTCCCAACCAGAAGCAGAGGCAGTTCTCAACAATTGGTTAGCTACACAACCTGCAACCAATACTCCTCCAGAACTATACAGTTTATTAGAAGCGCTACCTGCTGATCCACAAAGAGAAGCTTTATATAGTTACCTACTAGAAACTGACCCTACTTCCATACCACTACAACTGCGCTTGTTACAAGTGATAGCAAAACGTAATCCAGCCCAAGCACAAGCACGGATGAAGCAGTTGATTGCTCGCATTCCCAACACTCCTGACTCATCCCAGTTGCAGGCAGAGTTGGCTCGATCTGTAGGTGATTTGAATTTGGCTAGCAGTACGTATCAGAATATTTTGGCGCAGCAACCAGATAACATCGATGCCCTAGCGGCTTTGGGCGGAATTCGCTTTGAACAGCGCCGCTTTGAATCGGCACAGGAGATTTATGCTCAAGTGTTGGCACAAAAACCGGAAGACAAAGACGCACGCCGCGCCCTTGCTGGATTGAATGCGATTTTAGATCAGCCTTTGACAGCATTAGCACAGCTAGAACGATTGCAACTAGAAACAGCCGCCGAAGGAGGAACCGATAGTGATGCATCTCGGCAAATACAGCAAATCCAAACAGACTTTTTGCTCCGACGAGGATTTCAACCCCCTTGGCAAGACTATCAACGTCGAAACAGGAATTAGCGATCGCTTAAATTTCTTCATGAAAGTTAATTTTGAACAACTACAAGGGAACAATAAGGGCAGGAAAATGGTACTTTCACACTCTCCCCATCGGCTAATATTTTACAAATCAAACTGTTCTTAGGATGTGGCACTTCCCAAGAGTGGCAGCTATTGCCAGCCTAATTGGTTTATCTGCCTGTGTCTCTAGTTACTGGGCAGCAAAACCCAAAACACCGGATGAGCAAACTCCGGTAGCAAACGTCCCCACTGAAGGTAGTAGTCAAAATCTCACTGGATTGTTAGCTGATCTTCCTGAATCCACCCCCAACCGGGAATTACTAGCTCAAAGCTGGGATAACTACCGCCAAAGATTTATTCAGTCAGACGGACGGGTGATTGATTACGAAGCAAGCGATCGCTCTACTAGTGAAGGTCAAGCCTATGCTTTGCTACGAGCTGTACTTATTAATGATCCGGCAACTTTTGCCCGGACTTTAAACTGGTCAGAAAATAACCTCCAGCGCCAAGCGGGTGGTAAAGGCACAGATAGTTTGTGGGCTTGGAAATGGGGACGAAAGAAAGATGGTAACTGGGGTATCATCGACACCAACTTTGCCAGTGATGGAGATATAGATGCGATTACTGCCCTAATTTTGGCATCACGGCGTTGGAATCGACCCGAATACTTGGAACTGGCAAAACTTAAACTGCAAGATTTATGGAACCTGTCCACCATCTCAGAACCACAAGGTAAGCGCTACCTGTTACCAGGACCTGTAGCTGCATTTGTCCCGAATGCATCTACCTTTTACCTGAATCCCTCTTATTTTGCTCCTTATGCTTTTCGCATCTTTGCACAAGTTGATCCCCAACATGATTGGTTGAGTTTGGTAGACAGCAGCTATCAAGTGCTAGAAAATTCGGCAAAACTTTCTAGCGTGGGTTTACCCAGTGACTGGGTAGCTCTAAATACCAAAACAGGACAATGCCAAATCCTCCCAGCATCTAGTACTCTGAAGAGTTTGTATGGCTTTGATGCCTATCGAGTCTGGTGGCGTTTGTCGTTGGATGCTGCCTGGTTCAACTCACCCCAAGCGCAACGCTATCTAGCGAC
Source organism: Nostoc sp. (assembly GCF_036917195.1). Taxonomy (GTDB): domain Bacteria; phylum Cyanobacteriota; class Cyanobacteriia; order Cyanobacteriales; family Nostocaceae; genus Nostoc. Next base: position 99,839 of record NZ_JBALDG010000028.1, on the reverse strand, counting down.
ATCCACTCAGCACCTGCAAAAACTGTGGAGTAAACAATCGAGTCTACCAGCACGCATTGATCTCCAAGGGAAAGCATTAGTGGATTACGAAGCTACATCCCAATACGCTATGTTGTATGCCGCTATGCAGTTGGTAGAACCAGCAATAGCTCAAGAACTGCTTGTAAAAAAAATACTACCTGAATACAAACAGGGAATTTGGGGAGACCAATCTGCTTATTATACCCAGAATTTGGCTTGGTTAGGATTGCTACCTCCAAAGACAATTCCCCAGCGACTGCTTAAATGACATTCCCTGACACTCAGTTAGAGCACAGGCTTCCCAAATACTTTTTACTCCCAGCAGACTGACTCTGGTTGATTTCGTTTAAAAAATCCGATGGGAGGATTTTTAAGTTCTAAAAGCAACTAATTAGTTGTGCTTTGTACGTAAATATTTTGAGTAAATTAACGCTAAAATCACGCTCTACCATGAAGCAGTTGTTTCATCTTTCCCAAATTAGTAAAAAAGCAATTATTGTTACTTCGTGCTTTTTTTTGTTTCCTAGTTCATTATTCAGCGCTCAAGCTCAAACCAAAGGCGATCTGCAACAGCAAGTAACTTTATTAGCTCAAGCAACGACATCAGAAAATAGTAGTAAAGCAGACTTAAAAGCTCCTAGTGCCAAGAACCTGGCAACTTACATCCTAGAATTTAATCGTAGTCCAATTGTGGGCAACCGGATGCGCTTGCGCGGGGTCTACTCAGAAGGTCGTCTTGCCTTTACTCGTCCTCGTGGCTGGAAACTAGATCGGGGTAAGGTACAAGCTTTAATCCGTTTTCAACACTCACCAGCACTGTATGCCAATCGCTCTAACCTGACTGTGCTAGTCAATGGCACCAGTGTCGGTAGCGTACCACTTAACCGCAAAGAGTCCCAAGTAGGTCAAGTACTGTTCAATATCCCACCAAAGCTGATTCAAGACTATAACGAACTCATATTGGTGGCACAGCAGAATAACACCCTCGAATGTAGCGACCCTAGTAGCCCCGATTTGTGGACAGAGATTCTGCCAGATTCCAAATTAATCTTGAACTATGAACGGCAGCCGACTCCCCTGAATTTCAGCCGCTATCCTTATCCTTTCTTTGACGAACTCGGCTTAGAAACTAACCAAATTGCTTACTTGCAACCGAGTCAAGTTAATCAATCCTGGTTGACAGCAGCAGCTCGCTTACAAGCGGCATTGGGGAGAATCGCAGATTTTCGCCCGATTCAGACGAGCTTGGTGTCTGATGTTGCAAGTGTGAAGCCAAATGATCGCTTGGTAATCATTGGTACTCCAAATGATCAACCATCTCTAAATACTTGGAAGAATTTGCCCCTAAAAATCGTCAGTAATCAAATTATTGATCGTGATAACAACCCTGTACCAGATGAAACAGGGGTGTTAATGATCACTAAAACTGAAAAGAGCGGGGTTCCAGTTTTAATTGCCACTGGCAATAGCACAAAAGCTGTGGAAAAGGCAACCGAATTTTTATCACAGCCAGACTTGCGGAAAATGGGGACTGGTCAGGTAGTTTTCGTGAATACCCTCAAAGAAGGTTTGACACCAGGACTTCGCCAGTGGCCTCGTTATTTACCAGAGCAAAATTCTTTTAAACTGGGCGACATCAAAACCCAGGTAAATGGTGAGCCGTTTAGTGATGTCACTGTACGGGGAATGGGAGCACCGCCAATTGAAGTTGATTTTCGCGCTTTACCAGATGATCGGTTTGTTCGGGGTAGTTCCATGAATCTGGTGTACAGCTACGGGCCGCAGGTTAATCCTAGAACTTCTGCGATCGAAGTTTTACTGGATGGAGTTTTCATTGGTGGGGCCCGTCTTGATTCTGAGTCGGGAGAAACTCACAAAAACCTCAAAGTGAATTTGCCGGAAAACTTGGTCAAACCTAACTCGAAACTGCAAGTTTTTTTCCGGATGAATCCTAGAGAACCGTTTGACAAACAGAACTGTCTTCAGCCACCAGATCAACAACTTACAGGGACGGTGCATTCTGATACTAGCTTCGACCTGAAACGGGAAATCTCTACACAACTACCAGACTTGAACCTATTGAAATTCGGTTTTCCCTTTGCTGCACCACAGGATTTGTCCCAGACGGCGATTGTAGTGCCACAAATCCCCTCGAAGACAGATGTTTTAACCTTGTTAGCCTTTAGCGAACGCTTAGGAAGGCTCAGTCAAGCAGATGCCGTCAAACTAGAAGTTTACACGCCGGATGCTTTGCCGACAAAAGTCCGCAAAAATGACCATTTAGTAGGAATTGGAACGCGAGAAGAGTTTCCTTTTCCTGAAGTGTTTAATTCCAGTGGCTTTAACTTGAGTCAGGCATTTTCCCGCTCTTCTGCCTATGCTGTGGTTCAGACCCCACAGGACACACAAGGCATGATTAAGCAAATTATCTCTCCTTGGAACAGCGATCGCGTCGTTCTGGCTTTAACATCTCAAACTGAAACTGGTTTAGAGCGAGTGCGACAAGTCCTCAATCAAGATCCGTGGTTCTTCCAACTCAAAAAGGATACGGTGCTAATTAGTAGCGATCAAAAAGACCCAGTTTCCTACGATGCTGATGCCTATCAACTACAGTTTTTCCAAAGCGCCCCGAACACTCGTCGTTGGGAAAATACCAGTCTCCTCAGTAAAACATCACGCTTTTTACAAGAAAATTGGCTATTGCTACCTGTAGGCATTTTGAGTATCTCTCTAGTTCTTTACGGCATTGTTCAGTTGTATCTCAAGCGGCTAACTACTGACAAAAAGTAGACACTTTCGGTTACGTATCGCCAATTTTAAATTTTTCAAAATTTAGATCCAAAATGTCTTCTTCCCCAGATACATCGCCTCGTAAATCACGCGATCGCCAGCGCTTCAAATTGAGCAGTTGGCTGATTGATATTACCCCCCGATTTTTTGACCGCACTCTCCAAAGGGTGGGTGTGAAACACTTTAAATGGTTTATCCTGCTGCTATTGTTGCTTTCAGTGCCACTGATTGTTACCCCAATAGAAGTTTGGCAACAGGGATTGGTAGCAGTGTTTCTTGTGTTACTTGGTCAACTGGTCATACACGCAGAGTTTCAAGAGTCCTCTTCAGAAATTAGCCAGTATTATCATTTATTTCTGCTGTGGCTGAGTATGGTAACAACGCTGCGTTATTTATACTACCGCACGAGCTATACCCTCAACTTTGATGGTTGGCTCAACAGCATCGCTTGCCTATTTTTGTTCGCAGCTGAACTTTATGCCATCCTCACCTTAGTACTGGCGTACTTTCAAACCCTGAAAATTCAAGAACGCCAACCAGTTAATCTCACAACCATTCCTGTTGAGGAATGGTACAAAGTTGATATCTACATTCCCACTTACAACGAAGACGTGGAGATTGTTCGTAAGACTGCTGTAGCAGCCTTAGCCTGTGATTATGCTCCTAATAAAAAACAGGTTTATGTCCTTGATGATGGTCGTCCAGAAAAGTATAAAGAGAACGACCCACGTCGAGAACAGTTTAGCACCCGACGGGAACAGCTACGGCAAATGTGCCAAGAACTCGGCTGTATACACATGACGCGGGACAATAATGACCACGCTAAGGCGGGTAATATTAATGCTGCCTTTTACAAAACTGGCGGCGATTTAGTGTTGATTTTGGACTGCGACCACATCCCATCACGGCAAATTCTCCTGCATACAATGGGTTTTTTCTTCGATCCCAAAGTATCGTTTGTCCAAACTCCCCACTGGTTCTATAACCCCGACCCCTTTGAACGTAATTTGGTCACCAAAGGTAGAATACCTGCAGGTAATGAACTGTTTTATAAGGTACTGCAAAAGGGTAACGATTTTTGGAATGCCGCCTTTTTCTGCGGTTCTGCAGCATTAATCCGCAAATCCCACGCTTTAGAAGTTGGGGGAATTGCAGTGGAAACAGTGACGGAAGATTGCCACACTGCCTTGCGATTGCATTCGCTGGGTTACAAATCTGTCTACTACGACAAAATTATGGTGGCTGGTTTAGCACCAGAAACGTTTTCTTCTTATGTAGGGCAACAAGTGCGTTGGGCAAGGGGGATGGCGCAGATTCTGCGATTGGAAAACCCTGTTTTTAATCCGAAGTTGAACCTGACAGTTGCTCAGAGGATTTGTTATTTCAGTGCAACTTCACACTTTTTGTATGGCTATCCCCGTCTAATATATGCGATCGCTCCCCCGCTATTTTTATTATTTGGCATTAACTCTGTCCAAGGTTTGGGTTTAGAAACTCTAGCCTACGCCCTACCCCATATTCTCCTCTCGCTTTTTACTAACTACATCATTTACAAAAACGTCAGGTTCTCGTTCTGGAACGAAATTTTTGAATTTGCAATGGCTTTTCAGGCTGGGTGGGTGACCATGTTAGCACTGTTTAATCCCAAGCTGGGTTCATTTAACGTTACCGACAAAGGAACGTCTATAACCAAACGCACCTTTGATTGGGAATCGATGCGTGGTCTTTTAGTGGTAACAGGACTTGTAGTCTCTTCCTTGCTGGCTGTTCCCTATTGGCTGCTGCTACGTCCTGAAGATTGGCAAGCAGTCTTAGTTAACACCATGTGGTCTATTTTTAACCTGGTTTTACTGATAGCTGCTTTGTTGGTTGGCTTTGAACAACCGCAAGTACGTTCTGCCCACCGTTTACAGCGTCGTCTCCCCATCTTAATTACCAGTAACAGTCAAACAATCATGGGCAAAACAGTGAATATCTCGGAAACTGGGGCATTAATTTCTTTGGAAACCTGGCCCAATTTACTGGATGAAGTGGAAGTTGAGGTGATGGGAGATTATACTGCTAGCGCTTCCCTAACGGCACAGATTGTCCGAGTCTCCCCTATTAATGATACAGAAACGCTTTTAGCAGTTGATTTTGTGAAGCTCAACAAGGCCCAACGCGATGCTTTAACTCTAGTTTTGTATTCTGATGTGCAAGAGTGGTACTCTCAAAAAGGACAGTATGTAGACCGACCCATAGCTTCCCTTGGATTCCTCGCTACAAGTCTGACTCGGGCCTTGCATGACATTAAACAAACTAGCCGTAAAAAGGTACGCAAGCAGGTAAATAGTAATAGCCAACTCTACTGGGATGGTAACTTCTTTTTTGGAGTAGCCACAGAACTAGGAACAACAGGTTTGCGCTTGGAAATAGAGGATAAAAAAGCCGTATCTTCTCACAAAATGCTAGGACAACAGGATTTGCACACAATGCGAACTGTTAAACCATTAGTTGGTTTACTGTTGAATGAGGATGGGGATAATGTCTCATCTAACCGATTCGTTGCCGAAATTTATGTAGTAGAAGAAGAGGTAAATGGCAAGATTGCGATCGAGTTAATTTTTCCAGAAAAATTCAAAGAACGCCAAGACACCAAAATTAAACAACTGTTGCAGGTTCTGTAGCAGAAGTATTTGACTAGATTTTGATTAGCGCAAGCTCCATTTCAGTCCAGATGTTGCTTGCGCTTAGGAGTATTTTAAACAGAACTAGCCCTTTCAAAGTCATCCGTGAAAGGTTAAAATAAAGCGCATTTTGTCAATCAGTTAAAATACCCAAAATCGTCTTATTGAAGTCTTATTGAAAATGATAATCCTGCAGGGGTGAAGGTTGTACTTGACTATGAATTTTAGATAAAAGGTTTTTTGGTTCATGCCCCGCCCCGGACTTCGTCCCGCTGCGCTAACGTGGGCGGAACAAATCAAAAATTCTCAATTTAAAATTCGGCTTGCCCCATACCATAGCAATTACACTTTGCCAGCCAAGTTCATCAACTGTTTGAAGTTCACAAGATAAGTGGTGTTGTTGGCGCTATCAATGTTAATCCACCCTTTTTCATACAGCTTTTCCATAATTTTGGTGGTTTCTTCAACACCGATTTCTGTCACCTCTGCTAAATCTTTAAAGGGAATGTTAAAAATTTCTCTTCCTAAGTCTGATTCCTGACCATAGTTTTCGCCTAAAGTCACTAGGGTATGGGCGAGTTTGACTGCTGGTGGTGAAGACCGCATTTGTAAGCGCAGGTTAATTTGCCGCAATCGCCGCACCATCAGTTGCAACATGCGGTGATGTAACTGCGGGTCTTTAAACAATATTTGAATAAAACGCTCTCTGGAGATACTAAGCAACTTCACGGGTGAAAGGGCAATGACATCGGTTGAGCGTGGAGATTCATCCAAAATTGCCATTTCTCCAAAAAAATCACCACGGCCAAAAATTGCCAGAGCGACTGAATCTTCCCCTACGGTACGCCGGACTTTGACCCAACCAGAAACCACGAAGTAAACGGCGTTACCCCAGGCATCTTCCATCACAACAGCTCGCCCAGATGGGTATTCATGTTCAATTGCAACGTTGAGCAGCCATTCCAAAGTCTGTGGATTGGCTGTACTCATTAAGGGGAAAAGTTCACTAAAAACCTCAGTTAGCATGAAATATTTGCAAAAAATGGATTCAAGAGTGGGAAATTAACTTTACTACTATAAGTTTGTTTAAACCGTAATCTTACTCAGAATATGATCGCAAAATTTGTATTTATTTAAGATGAACCTTTAAGGTTGATCGGTCTAGGGTTCCATTACAACATAACAATTTTCTATGTGATCGAAATCAGCAGTTTTACTGACAGATTTGTTATTTGGTGTTTGTTCATGGATTGCTATCTAGTGCCAGTATTTTGATCTGTTTATCTAAATTTTTCACTAATTCATTTAGGGCAACCAAAGCCTCTAATTGCTGAAAGTCAAGGCTAGGATTCAGTAAAAGCCGTTTTTGTAGTTCATGTAACTTAAAGCTTAGTTGCTGAGAAATTCCTCAGGTATGGCGAATCATTTAATTCACCCTCTGAAGACAACATAGATTTGATTGCTTAGTGTTTATTTATATAATATTTTGCCTTTAATTTAGTAGGTAGTTAATAAATTGGACTTTGTTCGATTGTAAAAATTTAAATTATATATACCTAAGTAGAAGATGAATTTCAGATGTGGATTGGGGATAATATTGAGTTACGATCTGCTGTAGTAAGTGAGGCATGAGGGGATGAAGATGCTCCAGAAGCAGAGGGGAGGAACTTGTGATGAATTCCCCTCTGCTCTCCTGCTCCTTGTCTCCCACGGTTTGAATTGATCAACTAGATGCCTCACAGCCTACTCCTGAGTTCTTAAAGCTTGGGCAGCAAGATAGACTTTTGTCCATTCGCCAAGCACTTGATGGGTTTTGAGTTTTAAATTTTGGGCTATTGCTTCTATTGAGTTACCTGCTCTTTGCAGATCTAGGATCTGCCGCTCCAGAGGAGTCAATTTTTCATAAAGTTGCTGCCATTGATTTTGTGTTAATCCCAAGTTATGTTCTTGTAAGGAAATTGAGAGCCAGCTGTCTACGAGTTCTGGTTTACCTTTAAGAGCAAAAACCCGCACGGCGTGGTAACTAATTTTTTCTCGCAGACGGTATACTTCTTTAGTCTGCTTATTTAATCTGTGGGCGATCTCTTCCTGGGACTTACCTTGCAGATACAGTCGTAGCCACTTCACTGCATCTGTCCCCAGATTTTCTTGTAAATAATTTTCAAATTCTTTTTGTACTGACTGACGCAGCGCTTGTTGTTCCTCTAGTTGTTGTGCTTGTTGATATTCTGCGATCGCCTGACTATCCACTAAGTTAACTCGATTCTCACTGTCGTCTGTAAGAACTTCTTCCGACACCAGTCTAATTAAGTCACGGCTTGGCACTTGAGTTAAGCCACCGCGCTGAGTGCGACGTAAGTAATTTACAAACCGATAAGCTAATAGGGGTTGATTGCGTACTGGTCGCAGACAATATTCTTCTACACTGGCAAATAGCAGAGCATCCCCCAATCGTCGATCGGTTGTATATTTGGCAATATCAGCCATTTGCTGTTGCATGTGGCTATCGCTTTGCAGTAATTCTTGGAGTACTTCTTGCAACACATCGATCACGCTGCGCTGGCGATCGCGGCTCAGGGCAACCCAAGTCTGAATTTTATTTCGTAATGTCACTAAACTTCCCAGTCGCGTTATCAAGTTGCGATAAGCACGCTCTCGCCCCAGCCCCAAGTAGCGTTGACGTAAAATCCTCCAGCGATATTCCATCGCTTGCTTGGCGATATCTAGTTCCTTAGGGTTAAACAGATCAAACCGTTTTGAGTGAGATCCAAATAGCCAGAAAATAATACTTTGCCTAGCAGCTTCACTTTGTTCTGGACATTCCGCAGCCAAGCGCTTTCGCCAATCTAGAGCTAGTTTTTCCACATCCTTTGTCATAGCGAGATTGCGCTCCTCGAAACTCAATTTTGAAGTTTGCATCACAACCCCCATTTGTCCCACCTAATTGTTTAACTGGCAGCTAGCTGCCCCGGATTTCATGAGTTTCATGAAAATATCTCCGTGATTCCACTTTTATTACGTCTTAATTCACTAAAATTATGCAAAAATTTTTGTATTGGTGTTTTACTTTCAATTTCAAAATGCCCCAAACCCATGAAAATCAAGCATTTCTGCCAATTCTGTTAATTTAAATCTTTTGTTAAGTTATGTTTTTTAACTGAGAACAGAAATCTGCCTCCTAGAGTGGTGAGGATGCACCTTTGCAGGAGATAGGTTGCAAAAATCTGATATTTTGTAACCGAGCCGAGGAACGAATCTAATTTAACTCCATGTTAGACGTTATTTCACTCGTATAAGTTTCAACCCTCTATAACCTCTTACGTAGTGATGCATTTTGTTTTATTTAATACTATATTCTTTTAAGTAATAATTTAGAAGCGGAGTCTCCATATCTGCTCCTGAATTCTTTTTTGATAATAAATTTTGGATAAATCCAATCGCTATAGCTTGGAATTAGCGCCAGTATGCAACGCCAGCGATGTCTACGACGGGCTACGCCTACGCTATTTTAGTAGGCATAAATAACTAAACTAGCTTCAGCCACAACTGTGCCTCTAAAATTGGCAAGTTATTCTTAAAACCTTTACATTTCCAAAAAGGAATAGTCAACAGTCAATATTGATTTTGACTATTGACTCTGATTGTTGCTTTCCCTTATGGTTCAAATTTAACTTATGCAAAATCTAAAAACTGTAAGAATGCAATCCTTTAAAGTTCTGATAGTCATAAGCCTTGCAAGAGACTTCTCTTTAAATTCATTGGTGCAGATTCTTCGTTTGGAATTTTGAGATAAGTCGGAGCGCTGGCTTCCACCGAGCTGAACTTCGGTAATTTTGAATTCTCTATTCGCGTAGCGCCTTTGCAGGAGAAGGGGTTGACTTTATCGCCCGTTCGATGATCTAACAATGGGACTTTCTACAGATTCCCGATACTGTTGGACTTGTTCTGTGTAAGCAATTGGCAGAACAGCTTCAACGTTTTCATGGGGACGAGGAATAATCACCCAGGATTCTAGTGTACCGCCATAAACATTTTCTGCCGCTTCAATACCAGCAGCCATAGCTGTCTTTACTTCAGAAACATCGCCACGAATATTAACTGTAAAGCGAGCACTACCTACTCTGATATAACCAACGAGGGTAACTCGACCAGCTTTTAGCATAGCATCTGCTGCTGCTAACACCGCAGGAAAACCTTTAGTTTCGAGTGCTCCAACTGCCTGTAATGACATTATTAATCTCCTGTATGAATAAACGATATGGGGGCTACAAGTTAATTGTACGAAGCTTCGCTACAGATTTTGATAGCAAAATTGCTTAGAACATGCGGAAAGGTTCTGATTCTTCAGTGAAATGGATTGGTAATATGGTTTCAACATTTTTTGGAGGATTAGGAACGATGTAGTAGGTAATTACTGCACCAACCTTGACTTGCTCTCCAGCTGCGATTCCGGCTTCAACAGCTCTTTTTACCTCAGCAATGTGTCCCCGGACGGCGACTAACAAACGAGCGCTTTCAGCTTGACCATAGTACACAATTGTGACTTCGCTAGCTTTAACCATTGCATCTGCCGCTGCTAAGACACTAGGAAAACCTAAAGTTTCAATTACGCCAACCGCCATTGGCATGGCATTAGCTCCTGGATTAAGAGATAGGCGATTTTAATTGTACGTGGCTTTAGTCCAAATTTTAACATTTTAAAAAACTTTTTTTGATACCAGGAATTCTGCGGGAGGGGGGAGTGAGGAGTTAGGAGCAAAGCCGAAGACGCTCCGCCTCCGGTTAGGAGTTGGGAGTTAGAATGTTTTGATAGCCGCTGGTCTATGTTTTATATATTACAAGTAATACCTCAGCGTGTTAGCTTGTGTAATTTTGTTGTTTAACAAAATCAGCGATGCGTGGAAGCAAGCTAGTACGATAAACTAAAGTTTATGTTTCCGAATTTTCTTCCTACAGCAGTTGGGCAACTGACAGAATCTGCCTCGATCGCACTAGCTCGAAGTATTCAAACAACTGCGATCGCTACTCCCTTAACTAATCAACCAGTTACCACAACCTATGTCAAGCAAGGGAGTGGTGGAACTCCTATTTTATTAATTCACGGCTTTGACAGTTCCGTATTAGAATTTCGTCGGCTTTTGCCACTGCTCTCTGGAGATAATGAAACTTGGGCAGTGGATTTGTTGGGTTTCGGGTTTACAGATAGACTCTCAGAAATTGCTTATAGCCCAACTGCAATTAAAACCCATCTTTATTATTTTTGGAAAAGCCTGATTAACCAACCTGTAATTTTGGTGGGCGCTTCGATGGGGGGTGCGACGGCGATTGATTTTACACTGACTTACCCGGAAGTAGTAAAAAAGCTGGTGTTAATTGACAGTGCTGGTTTGACAGGTGGTTCACCATTAAGTAAATTAATGTTTCCCCCGTTGGATTATTTAGCAACTCAATTTTTGAGTAATCTTAAAGTGCGCGATCGCGTTTCGCGCATTGGATATAAAAATCAAAGTCTTGCCTCTCTTGATGCGCTGTGTTGTGGTGCATTACATCTACAAATGCCCAGTTGGCATCAAGCTTTGATTGCTTTCACTAAAAGTGGTGGTTACAGTGCTTTTAGATTTAAAACTTTATCACAAATTGTGCAACCAACGCTAATTATGTGGGGCGATTCCGATAAAATTTTAGGTACTAGGGATGCCACAAGGTTTAAAAGGGCAATTCCACACAGTACTCTCGTCTGGATTCAAAATTGTGGTCATCTCCCACACTTGGAACAACCATAAATTACCGCGCAGCACATTTTAGACTTTCGAGTTGAATTGTAGTTCAAACCCAAAAAATCTGATGCATCTATTGCAACTTATTAGGTATATTTGGGGAGAACATGTCAAGGTAGCACAACTATCAATAATTTTTTGTAACGCCCAATTGTAAAGTTTTTCATCTATTGCTAATGGCTTCTGTCAGAGCTATTATTTTTCTCTTTAATAGTGTTACGCTCACTTAATTTTAGGCAACTCTGTAGCTAGAGCGATCGCAAATCTGTCTTTCAAACAGACAGCAGATCATTAGGGTAGATGTTGAAATTTACTAGAAAGTCAGTTTATAAAGAAATAGCTATGAGAATAGAAATAAATAATAGTCTCAATGCCTTAAAAGCATTAAGCATTGCTTTTGTTTTCATCTGGCATTTACGACCATTTCAATTTATTATAAATGATTCTACTCATGTTATTGACTTATTCTTGCTAAAATTATGAGAGATTTGGAGCTGCAATTATCTTTAACAGCCGTTGCGATTTTTTATATTGTTTTTCTTTAGTTATTTTTTCAAAAGTCTGGCGGCGTCAGATACTTTCAAAAAAGAATTACTAGGTTAATTAAAATTTATTTTAGGTAATTGTTCAGAATCTATTTTTTATTATAGCTACGAGAGAAATTCCTAATTTTTCATGGCAACTTATTGCAAGCTTAGAACCAAGCTTACCAATTGTGGGTGATTCAGTTTTCTATTTTCTATTTAATCTAATTTGCTTGACAATTTTGGGCTTTTTATATCAAATCATTAAATTGCATTCTTTCAGAAGAATTATATCTGATACAATAGTATTATTTTGTTTATTTTATTTTGAAGCCAGTTGCTTACTAAATTTCAGTATTCCTTATCATTGGCTAATAAATTTTGTTATTTATATTCCCATAGCTTTTTACTTAGTTAACTTTCTTGATAAAGTATTAAATTTCAAATTTTACTACCTAATAGCATTTATACTTTTTTCATTTCATGACATTTATTTACGTACATATGGCTATTACTCAAGTATCTATGGAAGAATTGCAATTATTTGTGGAGCAATAACTATTTTCTGTTATTTTTATTCTTTAAAGCAAATGAAAGAGAATTTCTTAGTACAAAAATTATCTAAATACTCTCTTAGTTTATTTTAATTACATAAATACTGGCAATACTTATTCTTCTGGTTAGTTAAGCATTATCAAGTTGCCATAAATACAGGAATTTTTGGAACTCCTTTGAGTAAAATTTTTATAATTGAAGGATTTTTTGTTGTATTTTTTACTGTTTTATCAATTTATTTATTCAGGTTAACTCGTTTAAAGCAGTTTGTTACCTAGAGCATCGATTCAGCAATCAAAAACCTAACCCCCCAACCCTTGTAGGGTTGGGGGAGCAAAGATTAACTGACTTTAGTCAAGTAACCACATCTCATTAGAACTATCAGGATACTCATTTGGTTGATTTTGAGGTTGATTTTGAGCTAGTGTTTCCGATGACCGATGTGATTTTTTGTAGCTAAGTGGATTGTAATGGTCTTTGACTGGTTTTATAGCACTACTTTCTTTGACAACACTATCAGCATATTCATCTGGTTGATTTTGAGCTAGTGTTTCCGATGGCCGATGTGATTTTTTGTAGTTATATGGATTGTAGTGTTCTTTTACTGGTTTTATAGCACTAGTTTGTTTTACAACAAGTTTAGAATTATCTTCTGCTGTTTGTTTTAAAGCATTCATTTCTTCTATTAGATGGGAGTTTGCTTCTGCAAGTTGCAGTGCTGTTTTTTTGGTTTCGTCAAGTTCTTTTGTTACCTGTTGTACTAATAATTTTTGTTCAGATGCTAATGTTTTTTGTTTAGATAATTTTGATTGCAAATCAGCAATTTCCTGCCCAAGAGATGCTTCATTTTCGTGGCTTTTTTCCAAATTACTTGTCAACTCTTTGACAGTTGCTTCTAAATCAGCCTTAGTAGGATTTGTGCGCTTAATAGAAGTTGACTCAGCAGTCTGTGCTGAGGACTCCTCAGACGAAGCCTGTTCTTCGGCAATTTTTTCTGCTGTAACTTCGATCGCAGATTCACCTTCTGGGGGTGTAAATTTTTGCGCCTCTTCTTGTAATAAGTCAGAGAGACTTTGTTTCTTAACCATTATTTTCTCCAATCACGCTGTAGTTCATCAGCTGCGCGGCGATAGTCTAACTCCGCCTCCCGTGCGTTTCCTCCTCGCCATTGAGTAATTGCTACACCTTCAAGTGCTGCTCGTTCATGAGCTTTATAGGCACGGATGAAGGTATTAAAAGCAGGAATACCTAGTCGAGTCAGAGTGTTTTTCGCTTCTAGTGCTTCCCCGATACTGCGCGTATCAACTTTGGTGAGCAATACCCGATGGGGGGTTCCCAAGGGGATGACGGCTTCCTTGACTGTTTCCACGAGGATGGCTAAATCCATTGCGGCTGGGGGTGTAGGCAAAACTAGATAATCTGCGATCGCAACTACCGCCACTAATGCTTCAGAGCGCAGCGCGGGAGGCGTATCCACCACTACTAAATCGTACCCTGTTATCTTTCCTAAATCACCTAAAAGTGTGGGATCGGTTTCTTGAGATAAATCAAACCCCATTCCCTGCTGACTGCGCCCAAACCACCAACTGGCAGAACCTTGAATATCTGCATCAATCAGCAGCACCTTTTTTTTCTTCGCAAAGTTTGCAGCTAGATTGACTGCGGTAGTCGTTTTACCGACTCCTCCTTTACCGTTAAGAATAGCGATGATTTTTGGCACTGCTTGCTTCCGATTCTGCTTCTTGAGTGCTGTTAGCGGTAGCGGGGCGTTTAGCCCGTGCTGAGAGACGCGATTAATCGCGTCTGTACAGGAGTTAGGAGTTATTCTCCTTTTTGTCCCCTGGTCTCTAGTCCCTAGTTCCTAGTCCCTAGTTCTCAGTCCCTGGTGATGAAACATTTTTTATTGGGACTGCCTTACAAGAATATACCGCTTTATGTGACCCTCAAGAACATGAAAACTCGTAACAATAAAATTCAGAAGCCATCAACTCCACAAAATTCTATGACAGCAACTTACAATTTGCCTGATGGGCCTCAAATGCCGCGCTGGCTGCGGATGATCAAGTTTATTCGTCAGCCAGTGAAATATGTGGATGATTTTGCCAAAATCTATGGTGACACCTTTACTATCAAGAGTAGTCGCGCGAATAACCATCTTGTGTACTTTAGTCAACCCCAAGCACTTGAGCAGATTTTTACTGCTGATTCCAGCCATTTTGAGGTTGGGAGGGGGAACATAGGACTAAAATTTTTACTTGGCGATCGCTCCTTTATGTTATCAGATGGCGATCGCCACCAGCGCCAACGGCAACTATTAGCTCCTCCTTTTCATGGCGAAAGGATGCGGGCTTATGGTCAAGAAATCCGTAAAATAACCCGACAGGTGAGTAATGAATGGCAAATTGGCAAGCCTTTTAATATCCGTAAGTCGATGCAAGAAATCACCTTGCGTATTATACTGCGGGTTGTATTTGGTTTGAGTGAAGGACAGCTTTTTGAGGAACTTAGGCGATCGCTAAGTGATTTGCTAGACTTCATCACTTCGTCCGTAATGTCCAGCGCCTTCTTTTTCAGCTTCATGCAAAAAGATTTCGGTGCGTGGAGTCCGTGGGGTTGGATTTTGCAACAACGGCAAAAAATTGATCAACTGATTTATGCTTTGCTTCGGGAACGTCGGGCTGAATCTGAGCAAAATCGCCAAGATATCCTGAGTTTGATGATGGCTGCTCGTTACGACGATGGTCAAGGGATGTCAGATAAAGAATTACACGACGAGTTAATGACGCTGTTAGTTGCAGGACATGAAACTACCGCTTCTGCATTGACATGGGCTTTTTACTGGATTGACCATTTACCAGAGGTGCGTCAGAAGTTGCTACAGGAACTTAACACCATTGGAGTTAACCCCGATTTGAGTAGTATTGCTAAATTGCCCTATTTGACAGCAGTTTGCCAAGAAACATTGCGAATTTACCCAATTGTCATGAATGCTTTCGTGCGGATTGTGAAGACCCCAATTAAAATTATGGGCTACGAACTGCCAGAGGGAACGGCAATAATTCCCAGTATTTATTTAGCGCATCATCGGGAAGAAGTCTATCCACAATCCAAGCAGTTCAAACCAGAACGCTTTTTACAAAGGCAATATTCACCATACGAATATTTACCCTTTGGTGGCGGTAATCGTCGCTGTATTGGGATGGCATTTGCCCAGTATGAAATGAAAATCGTCTTGGCAACTGTTTTGTCAGATTTTCAACTTTCGCTCGTGAACAAACGTCCTGTGCATCCTGTGCGCCGTGGTTTAACTCTAGCTGCACCTGCTGGAATGCAGATGGTTGCAACACCTCAAGTTAAGCGTGCAAATACACCAACCCTAGTTTAGGTAAGTAGGGGAGGCAGTTATCAGCGGCGGCTTCCACCGCTGATAACTGCTATTGGATTAGACGGAACCTCGTAACACACCATCCATCATCTTGATCTGTCGCGGTGTCCTACTCTCCGTGCTAACACACCCTACGATTAATGGATATTTTTTTAATTGAAGTTTATTAACAGCGATCGCACGCCATTAGATTACCACCAATTATTATTTTATTTATCAATAATTAAAAAATATAGCGCCAACCTGTTATTAGGCTGGCGCTGGTTTCTTGATTTAATTTACAGTTAAAAATACTTAAATGAATTTACTAAATTTTCCTGGCTCATTGGCCGCAATCTTATTTAAAATCAGGCGATGTCTACGATGAGCGTAGTTATTGAAAATTAGGTATTAGGAAAACTATTCTCTAGTGCCCCGTCTCCAGTTCCTAGCCCCCAATCCCTAATTGCCAGTGAAAATGCTTAATCAAATTTGGTTATCAGAGTTACAAAAACATCAAGCGATCGCAGTCATCCGCGCCCCTAAAATCGAAGTGGGACAGCAAATGGCAATGGCTGTAGCATCTGGGGGAATACAGTTGATTGAGATTACCTGGAATAGCGATCGCGCTGGGGAATTAATCAGTCAACTACGCTTAGAATTACCAGATTGTACTATTGGCACTGGTACGCTATTCAATGTGCAACAGCTACAAGAAGCGATCACATCTGGGGCGCAATTCCTCTTTACACCCCACTTTGACCCGACAATGGTTCAAGCAGCACAAGAAAAAAATGTACCCATTATCCCAGGAGCGTTGACTCCAACAGAAATTGTTACCGCCTGGAGTCAGGGCGCTAGTTGTGTAAAAGTGTTTCCCGTGCAAGCAGTGGGAGGGGCTGATTACATCAAAAGTTTGCAAGGCCCACTGGGTCAGATTCCCTTAATTCCTACTGGCGGCGTCACTCTAGAAAATGCTAAAGAATTTTTACAAGCAGGAGCGATTGCTGTAGGTTTGAGCAGTGAATTATTTCCCAAAAAGCTTGTCACAGAGGAAAATTGGGAGGCGATCGCATCTGGGGCAAGAAAGCTGATACGACAGTTAGGTTAACTTAGAATCAAATCATCAAAAGTTCACGTCTATTAAAGTAATAGATAAAGAAATAAAGGTGAAAACTGATAAGTTTCTCAAGACTTCATGATTAGAGTGTGAGTGTATCTAAAATGAAAAAACTGATTTCTCCTGACTGGGTGCGTTGCTTACAAATACTCCTCACTGGTACAGCACTGTCCTTAAGTGTTTTTACTACTACTGGAACGAGTGAAGTTTGGGCGAATTCCAAAAATCAAGTGATTGCACAAACAATCCAGACATTACAACAATCGGATCAGCGCTGGATTCAAATTAATCTTTCAAAGCAACGATTAATAGCTTGGCAAGGTGACAGAGTTGTTTATGGAAGTGCTATCTCCTCTGGCAAAAAAGCTACTCCTACTCTTGTTGGTACTTTTAAAATTCAATCCAAGTTCAAAACGACACAGATGCAGGGAGAAAACTACAATGTTCCCAACGTTCCTTATGCAATGTTTTACCAAGGTAGTTACGCTATTCACGGAGCTTATTGGCATAAAAGTTTTGGTACTCCAGTGAGCCACGGCTGTGTGAATCTTGCACCTAAACATGCAAAATGGCTATTCGAGTGGGCATCAATAGGAACACCAGTAGTCATCCAGAAATAGTAGGTGAAGCAGCCAAAAGACAATTTAGAGAAAATCATTAATAACAACAAATCAAGACAATTGAGTGATTCCCAGCAATATTTTATGCTGGGAATCTTCGGAGTCGGAATCACTAAATTTGAAATAAAATATAGAAGAGGGCATTCAACGATTTGCCCAAAGAAATAAGCGTAAATCCTGACAATTCCTGGGTGAAATTACAAATGCAAATATGAATTCGGGGAAAATTTGCATTTAGGCATATTAAATGACAGATTTTTTGTAAAGGTTGTCCTTTGTAATTAGTCATTAGGAATGCGGATTAAACAAAATGCAAAACTCCTGTTTCGTAGGGTGCGTTATGCTCTTGGCTAACGCACCATCCCAATATTTTCGGTGCGTTACCGAAGCCGTAATACTACGAAAGTTGCTCTTTGCTCTTTATTTAATCCGTGTTCCTTAGTGAATAACAAAGCACAAATGACAAATGTGCAAATTGGACGCAGATTAGCTTAGGATTTGTCTTGAGAAGCATTAGCGGATGAATTGCGTAAATCCTCTACAGGAAGCTAGAAGTCGCGGTGGAAATTTGTAGTTTTCCAAAAAACTACTTCACTTCATGATTTTTGCGTAGTTTAGAAGATGAAGCATAATGCAAACCTGGATTCGCAGTGGTGGGATTCGTTCTTCAGGAACTTTTTGTACAGGTGTGGCGCTGATGATGGTGACTTTATTCTCTTGGTCATCACCGTTAGCAGGTACACCCAACTCGACTACAGCAACAGCCACGTCAGTTGATAAAAACGGCATCACTGTATTTAATAATATCAGGCAAACATCCCAACCTCGCTGGATTGAAATTGACCTGTCAGAGCAACGCTTACGTGCATGGAAAGGTAATAAACTTGTTTATTCATACCGCATTTCTGGAGGTAAGCGATCAACCCCTACACCCATAGGTAGATTTCGGATTAATTCTAAGTATCGCACTCACCGAATGCGAGGCAATGGCTACAACATTCCTGACGTTCCTTACACAATGTATTTCTACAGAGGCTATGCCATTCATGGTGCTTACTGGCATAACCGTTTTGGGACTCCAGTCAGCCACGGTTGCGTAAATTTACCTGTTAAGCAAGCTCGCAATCTTTACAACTGGACTACAATGGGAACTTTAGTAGTCGTGCGGAAATAATTGCAATTCTTACCTTAATGTATGGACAGGTGCGTTACACTCCGTGAAAGCGCCTGTCCATATATACTGCTAGACTAAAAACACATTTTCGAGAAATTCAGGAGCTATGAGCGCCACAACTACTCAACGACTTACCCTGGAAGAGTTTCTGAAGCTTCCAGAAACAAAGCCTGCGAGTGAATATATTAACGGTAAGATTATTCCTAAGCCAATGCCGAAAGGGAGACACAGCCGCTTACAAGGTAAACTTTGTGCTGTTGTTAATGAACTCACGGAAAATCAGAAGATTGCCTATGCATTTCCCGAATTACGGTGTAGTTTTGGAGAACGCTCAATAGTACCCGATGTGGCTGTATTTCAATGGGGACGCATACCGTTTACCCTTGATGATGAAGTACCTGATAATTTTGAACTTCCACCAGACTGGACGATTGAGATTCTTTCGCCAGAACAAAAACCCAACAAAGTAATTGGGAACATTCTTTACTATCTAAAGTATGGTAGCCGCCTGGGATGGTTTCTTGATCCTGATGACTTCAGTATTTTGGTATTTCTACCAGAGCAACAGCCAGTACTACTCCAGGGAGAAGATTTTTTGCCTATATTACCAGAAATTGAACTTGCACTAACCGTCAATCAAGTTTTTGGATGGTTAAAAATGGGCGGCTAAAAACAACTCGCCTGGAATCAGAAGGTGCGACGCCGAATAGCCCGCACTTCTCTTTGCACTTGGGCAAGATTATTCCATACACTTTTATTAACAGCTTTGTACCAGTTGTTAAGCGCATCACAGAAGTCAGCATACTTTTGACAAAATTCGCGCAGTTTTTTACGACTGATGATGTGCATTATATCTAGCTCAACTGTGCCACGAGTTGATTCTCCAAAAGCGTATCATTCGTTAATAAGTCTTCAACGGTGATTCGCAAAAAGCCTTGCTCATCAACTTGAAAGAAAATTTTGATCCGATCGCTTCCAGGATATCCAGCTGGTGTCAGTTGGGCAATTGTTCTGGCACCTTCTTGATCGTTGAGGGATTTGACGCTGGTTTCACTACTTTCCAGACGGCGAGTAATTAGGCGATCGCCATCAAAATAAACTTCGGTATTGCCTGTATCTGTTCCCAATTCTCCCATTATTAATTCAATACTAGGCTGATTTTCCACAGAAGCGCCTAAGACTAATTCTACTGGCTGATTCATCGGGTATGCTTGTCCAGCTTTAATCAGAGAATGCCATTTGTGACGCTGGTTGCGGCGATCCCAGTAACGGATACCATAACTGTGATACAGAAAGTCTTTAATTTGTATTCCTTGAGTTAGCTGTAATGCACCTTGAGCGATCGCTTCAAAGGGACGTTCGCAACGGATTTTTTCTGGCTCAAAATACTGTTTTATCCATGTCTGCACTGCCGGCAATTGCACTGTCCCACCAACTAACAAAACTGCATTAATATCAGGAAGTTCTATCCCTTGGCGTCTTGATTGCTGCAATAGTGTCGTCATCGACTCATCCAGTAACTCAAAAAATGCATGTTCTTTGAGGACATTTTCAAAAGTGTCGCGGTTTAGTTCCAGTTCATAGCTTTCAAATGTCTCATCATCAAAATAAACTTCACTTGCTTGGTTTTGGGTTGATAGCTGAATTTTTACCCGTTCCGCCAATCGTGTTGTCAAGGGACTTATCGTCAGTTCTTGAGTTTTGGCAAAGTAATCTACCAACCAATTATCAATATCAGTACCACCCAAATTTTGCCCAGCTTTCGCCAAGACACGGGCAGTTTTGACTTTTTGTTTTGAATCTTCAGCCAAGGACTTATTACCCCACTTGAGGATAAATCCCAGTGGCTTTGTGGTTGCTTGCACGCCTTGATCCAACCGGACAAGGGACAAATCTAAAGTACCGCCACCAAAGTCAATTACCAAGAGAATTTCTTGATCTGCCAAACCATAACCCAAGGCTGCGGCTGTGGGTTCATCCAGCATTCGCACCTGTTCGACGGGAAGGGCTTGACACACGTTCCCCAACCAATGACGATAAGCTTCAAAACTGTCTACAGGTACCGTTAAGACTAAAGAATCTAACCCCCCTTCCAGGGGTGCTAGTTGTTCAATCACCTGGGTGAGGAACCATTGCCCTACTTGTTCAAAGGTGACAATTTGCCCATCTAATTCCGGTAAGAAACCTTGGATATCTGCACCGATGCCCCGCTTAAAGCTGCGGAAAAATCGCGTTTCGCCCTTGAGGTCAAGACCGCGATCGCGTACTTGTTGCCCGACTAATACTTTATTTTGTGTTGCGTCTTCAACATAAACCAAGCTGGGAATCAGTGGCGGATTGAGACTTTGTTTAATTGATAAACCTGGTAGATTCAGGGTTTCTGGCTGCTGGGTTACGGGGTTCCAACGAGCAATGACTGTGTTGCTAGTACCAAAATCGATTGCGATCGCCATATTTTATATCTATTCTCTCGCACGAAGACGCCAAAGTTACTTTATTTTTGATTATTCTCTATAACCCACCAAGAATGCAAATGCGCCCATACGCCTGCTTCTTTGTATCCTAACCCAGATATCGATTCAGTCCGTTGCAGCGAAGTGTTAGCACAGTTAGACAATTGGCTTGTCAGAAAGCATGGAAATCATTGGCTGTAAATGTATAAAAGGAGCAATAAACTCAACAGCAGGCTTTATCATAGTTGCAGTCTTTTTCTTATTGGCATGAGGTGCTTAAACTCACTTCACACGCAGATGCTGAAATGTCATAAATCGCCCCAATCAAAAGTTTTACTTGGTCGCCAGTAGTTAAAAACTCGACGGTTGGTGGTCGATATGCCATCTAGGGTATTAACGCTGGGATAATAATAAATTTATTATTCCTGTCTTTTCCTTGTAGCGTAGCTAGGCTGCAAGGTTATTAGTAAGAGAAGTGGTAGTTTAATACTGAGTAATCAAATTACATCAATTTTTATTAGTGCAAGATGTGAGTATGACAAATGATTCTCAACTGAAGCTCAATGTGACAGCAGCTAGATCCGCTATTGAGACAATCCGAACACTAGACCTCAATGGGACTTCAATTGATGAGATTAAAGAGCTTCTAACGCCAATCTTCCGTGGCTATGTGGTAAAAGCTCCATGCTTTAACCTTGGATTCCCTCTTTACAGTGGCCGCTTAGGAGATAAGTCAGCAAACATTTCGGAACTCAGCTATCCGCCAGCGCGCTTGACTCCGATCGGTCTTGCAAACCGACCAAGAGAACCTGTTCTGTATTGTTGCACGCTATGAGAAGCCGTATTTTTGGAATTACAGCCAAAAGTCGGTGATACTGTTGCTCTTGCCCATTGGGTAACGACCGCCCCGTTGATGGTCAACTACGTAGGATACACACACCGCGTGTTTGATCGCCTTGGAAGTACCCGTCCAGTCCCTAATTGGGGATCGGAACCTGCTGCTCCGACGGCAGATCAACAGGAGATCATAGATTTTCTATCCGACGTGTTCACACAAATTGCCCCACCGGGGGAACAGCAACTTTACAACAAATTGACTGTTGCAGTTGCAGAAAAATTGTTTGCTGGAGATCCCTTTGATGGGCTGCTGTATCCTTTTGTAAGGATGCGTGCCAATGCAGACAACATCGCACTGAAACGTCGTTTTGTGGATGACCATCTGCGTTTTTTGAAAGCTGAGTTCATCCGAATTGACGCAATACGTGAGTTTGATTACGATATTACGCTATTAGATACCGCTCCTGAAATCGCTACTAACGGAACAATCGAATGGTATATAGTCTCTTCTGACACAAAAAAGCTGTTATCGAGGCGATATGGAACCGTCGGATGGCAAGAATTCTTGCGGCAAAAGAAAGACATTCTGAGTAATTACGACTCAGCGAAGGAAAAAAGTGTCAACCGCCCCGTACACACTGAACATGGTTCTGTCGCCGAAGCGAGTTTCCGCAAGTGGTTAAGTGAGTATTTGCCTAAGAAGTACAGCGTCACGTCAGGGTATATCATTCCAGATGTGAGGAGGATGAATTACGTTATACGTCACTATGATGTAATTATCTACTATGTGATGAACGCGCCTGTTTTGTGGGGGTCTAACAATCCTGATGAATCAGAACAAGGTCGTGCAAGGGCGATTCCCGCTAAGTACGTACACGCTGTGTTCGAGGTTAAGGCCGCTCTGACGAAAGCCAGCATCAATGAAGCCGTGAAAAAGCTGAAAGAACTCAATGAGTATGAAGCTCACCTGCCCCTGCATTTTGTTTCCGCTGCCGTGTTCTTTGAGTTAAGACAGAAAGAACAGTCTTCGTGCAAGCTTGCAGAGGGCTTATACAACAAAAACATCCCTGGGTATTTTGGGGGTCTTATTCTTCGGGCCGAAGACTTTGATCCTAACTTAACGGGCTATTACAAGTTCCATACTGATAGTCCAGAAACAATAAACACTATGCCACTAATCAGAGACATCGACAGTTTACAGACAGATGACCAGGGTAATCCTCAACTTACCAAACAAGGTGACGCTGTAGTTGCATATGCACGAGATGGTGTCTATTACTTTGATAAGGGATACGGCCCCATTGTAAAGAACGTGAATTTGTTATGGGCATACAACAGTTTTTCGCTGTTTTTCATTGACCTTCTGGAGAGGCTTCAAGGGACATACAACCCAACGACCGCATCTCAACAAGGTAGTTACGGTCTGTCGTTTAATAGATAAATTCTCGGTTGGAAAAACGATCGCATCTGGAGGTCATGCCAGAGCAGAAGCGAAAAGCTGTTTCAGTAATTGGGTTTTAGATTCTGGCTCCTGATTAGTGTTTACTACAAAGGAAATTGAAAAAAGTTTTTGTTTCAGCTGAGTGCGAGTGAGTAGACACTAGGTATTGATGGGGGTAGAGGCAAAAATGGCTGAAAGGCTTATTATTGCGATCGCCAGGTTTTAAACTGTCAATAAAACAACGTAAGTGACTAAAAAGCTGATTATTTCGTTCACCAATCCAGGCGATTAACCCAGACTTATAAATAAGACACATAGCAAACCTACTTACATAGATTATATTGTTAAACTTCCTGAGCGATCGCTGGAGGAGTTTTGTCGCTGGGTGTACCGCTTCATGGGCAATGCTATTAGGGAAAGGTTCAGCCGTTTCTGCTGTAAAAGGGGAGGTAAAACCTCATCTTGGGCGAAAGTTTAAGTGGATGTACTGGCTAATGAATATTAGTATAAAAACTTGGTCTAACCCGGAACTCCAGTTAGTGGTAGTTCATGCTCAATCTTCACGCCGTAACTGCCATGCTGCACCGCAAGCCGCCCCAGCCCCAGCTAATAATCCGGTACTCATTCCTTGGATAGTTTTTTGGATTGGATCTTGGATTAAACAGTCACTTGTAACTTTACTGTCTTCCAGGCAGAGACTACTTTCTGCCCAACCGGCAGTACCTCCTAAAATTACACCAGTTATACTACAGGAAATAACTAGCAGCAAAAGACGCTGGGTTTTTCTAACCATAGATAGATGTGTCAAATATTAGAAATAGTGATCAACTCTCAATTACTTTACACATTCTTGCTAGCAAATGTCAGCTGGTTTCAAGAGAACTGATCGCTATTCAAAACCTAGACAAGTCTTAAAAAATCTGATTGGACATCGCAAAAGTTAATTTTGCCTGTAATTAAGGATACAACTTATACTGATAAATCCTATAGATCATATTTTTACCTCTTTTGAGGTACTAATACAGGTAGTTGACGGACGCCTGCTACGAATTTGGCGTGTTGTCCAACAGTCAAAACATTGAACTGACTGGATATAAGTTCCAAACTTTTGTTCACTACTGCTAGCTTTTTGTAGGTAGGAACGCTCATTCCAGGGAAGAATGATAGTTCTGGCACATCCTCTTGACTTAAAAAGTCTGTAGGATGGAGTAGCAAAGAAGGCTGGACGCGTGTTATTTTACACAGCCACAGGGCAATTCGCAGGTAGAGTAACGCCACTTCCGAAGAAAATGTACTTAGATACATTATGTAACTGAAGTGAATTGGCACCTTAAAAATTGGCATTGTGGTAACGGGAATCTCAGTGAGTTTATCCTTACCCATCTGCCACTGGTAAGCTTTCAAAGGCTGCAAACCGTCTTTGAAACCACCAAATAAGGCTTCCCGTTTCTTGCGTTCTTCCTTGCTCAGTTTACAA
The DNA here is from genome assembly GCF_036917195.1 of Nostoc sp. Classification (GTDB taxonomy): domain Bacteria; phylum Cyanobacteriota; class Cyanobacteriia; order Cyanobacteriales; family Nostocaceae; genus Nostoc. Next base: position 75,020 of record NZ_JBALDG010000028.1, on the reverse strand, counting down.
GTCATCAAATAATACGCTCGTGCTATGGGCCCCAAAAATGTGGGAAAAGTCGAAGCATCATATTCGTATCCCCGTCGTGCTAAGACTCTCAATACCGCAGGAGAAAAACTGTATCCAGGCCCCCGGAAGCCAATAGGATGTTGATGAGTGATGCGCTTGATATGTTCTTCGGCTAAAGCCACCTCTTGTTCAATCTCATCCTCTGAATACAGATGTAGCCAAGGATCATGGTAAAATGAATGGTTGCCAATTTCGTGACCAGCGCTAGCGATCGCTTCTAATGCCTTGGTGTTCTTTTCCAGCGCTGCATCCTGACCCACAATGAATACTGTGATTGTCAAATCCCATTGCTGGAGAATATCTAAGAAACGAGGGACTGCGATATCTAAGTAAGAGGGGAAAGTCTCCCAACCCAAAGCGCCCTGATTTTTTAGATAAGACCAAATATTATCCAAGTCTAAAGAAAGACTGGCTATTGGTTTATTTCTTGGTCGCTTCGTTTTCATTATAAGTTTAAGTATTTGGACGATTTTAAGCGTAAATTTAAGTAAGTCTGAGGAACACGGATTTAATCTTCAGCAACTTTAGTAGGGTGTGTTATTACGGGGAGTCCGACACCGAAAGTATTGAGATGGTGCGTTATGTATTAGACTAAGGCACCCTACTAAACACAAATTTTGGATTTTGTTTAATCCACATTCTTTAGCGATGTCTATGACAGGCTATTGGGCGGCGCACCAGCTACAGGATTTATAAATTAGGATCAGCATATTTTCTAGATTCTGATGTTTAATTTATATCATCACTTTCAATAAAAAGCGATTATACAAAAAATTTTCTCAACATCCTCAAATATTGATTTGCTGCCTCTGAGTCAAACACATTGCAACTCCCTTTTCGTAGTAAGCTGCCTCATTAATAAAAATCGGCCAAACGGTAGATGTCCCTTCATAAACAATTGTTTTATCCTCAAAGGTTATAAATATTGGATCTCTTGGATTCAAGGCTTGATAATCCTTGTCCTGAAGTTCTGGATGAATCATCCCAAAGATTGTCCCATCCTGTTTTTTTGGATAGTCCACAACTGATAAATGGTCATAGAGAATCAACGTTTCCTTAGTTGATGGAATTTCACCCTGATTAAACCTTTCTAGATAGTCGAGAATTGCATAAACAAGTTCCTGTGTTTGTTGGAACAGCGTCGCTTTTAAGATACCTTGGGCAATGGGACCAACCTCGATCGCAAAGCCTAATTCACACAGGGAATTTACAAATGGGTTTTCTTCAACTGATTTGAAAGAGCAGCGATAAACCCTAACCAAAGGATTAATCTGGCTTAAATAAGCAGCCAATTTCAAGTTTAAGGGATGACTGTTTACCAAAATAATTGTCAGACCCATATTAGCTGTAGTGCTGTGCAAGTCTAAAATGAAATCTGCTTTATCTACAGTTGATGCTAGCCTATTTTGGATTAATTTAGCTTGCAATTCTTCATAACTGCTCAGATTCGGATCTTGTAAATCTTGCTTGAGAAAACAGCGATTTAAATCCTTCTCTATATATCGCCTCCCCACCGCAAAAGCGTTAGGATTTGCTAACAGGGCAACTGTCTCAAAACTTGGTCTAGTAATCAAGTCGGGAAACTGGGCAAATTTTTGGATTAAGTAGGCCCCCGTAAACTCATTGCCATGAGTTCCACCGACAATTGCAACTCGATTAATCTGGTTCACGATTACACCAACTTTGGAATGCAGCCATTGAGGTATCAGTTTTCAATCTGCCTTATGAGGCATTCACCGAAACAGTGCTAAGTGGGAAGATTCTTAAGTACTACTTACTCAGCCCTCAGCCCTACTGAATTTGCCAATGCGATCGCGACCATGTGGTTGATCAAGATAAGACATATCAGGCCCATCAGGAATGATCCCGCCTGGATTGAGTGGGAATAGGTTCCCGTAGTAGTCCCGCTTCACACTCTCTACATCGCAGGTGTCAGCTACACCTGGAAGCTGATATAGATCACGTAAGTAAGCTCCAAGGTTCTGATAATCTCGAATTCGCTGCCTATTGCACTTAAACAACCCATAGTAGGCACTATCAAACCGAAATAACGTCGTGAATAAACGGACATCTGCAAGTGTGAGATTATCCCCACACAGATATCGATTATTCTGCAATGCTATGTCAATCTCATCGAGAGTTGCGAACAGTTCATTACAGGCTTGATTGTATGCTTCCTGGGTTTGGGCAAAACCGCAGCGATACACACCGTTATTTACCGCGTGATAAATCTTTTCATTCCACCAGTCAATCTTTTCTTTGAGTGCTTCTGGGTAGAGATCGAGTGGGGGATTATTGGCAAACTCGTTAAACTGAGAGTTCAGCATGATGATAATCTCTGAACTCTCATTATTGACGATAGTTTTTGTTTGGTTATCCCATAAAATTGGAACTGTAGAGCGTCCACTGTAACCAGGTTCTGCCAACTGATAAAATTCAGCCAGTGTGCGACAACCTTCTTCTTCCTCGTTGAATATCCAACCGCCTTCAATGGGAGAAGGAGAGACAATACATATTGATATTACCGCTTCGAGTTTTTTGAGCGATCGCACTACCAAGGTTCGGTGCGCCCAAGGACAGCCCAGCCCAACATAGAGTTTGTAGCGTCCCTCTGCTGGTGGGTGTGGATTTCCCTCTTCTTTACCGATGAACTTCCGAAACTGGCTATGAGGACGAATATACGCTCCCGACTGATTGCTAGGAGCAAGCTTTGACATCATGATCTGCCACATACTCGTCCAAACAAACTTTCCTAGCCAGATGATCAGCTTGGGAGGGAGTGTCTTGCCCTTTTTCTTTGAGAGATTTTTCTCGTTATCCATTGGTAGTTGAGTTGCTCATGGCAACAATCTTGCTTTGGGAGCGATTGACGTTACCACTGTTTCTCCTAAGTAGGTTTCCATGCTTACAACCCACTCTAAGTTTTACTACTTTACTTTACTACGCTTTCCCTATACTTTGTATTATACTGATTGCAAAAAATTTCTCAGCTAATCGTCTCAAAGGAGCGATCGCAGCCGAAAGCGATCGCCACATCTAAAACTAAGTCTAAGCATTGCTTCCTAAAAAACCTACTTTCCCCAGTTTAATTCGTGTATCTGCTGTAGTAAATTACCAATTAATTTAGCAAAGGTCTTAATGCGGATGTTGTGAGCCTCTTAATTATATTAAATATATTCTAAGTATAAAATTAGACTTAATAAAAAATTTAAGATTATCAATAAGTAATAGTATTTAAAACTTAGTCATAATTCGAGGTCGGAAACACAATTTTTAAGCTAGCGATGTCCAATGGCAAGCTGTTTGGCGTTTATGCATCGTATTTAAAAGCATCTTCAGCCTTACCTCAAAAACCCAGTACAAGGCTTAATTAGATACTTTACAGCATGGATAATTGTCAGTGTAATTACTATTAATTAAACGGATTTAACATTATCTTGTTATAAAAAACATCACATCTTAACACTAAATAAGCCTAAATAAGCCCAAAAAAGGATAGATATAATAGTGAAATTACTGAAAAAACAAAAACATAAAACTTACGTAGGAACAATTGTAAATTAAGTGACTCAACCTAATAATAAGACTGACCTTCAAGAGAAAACGGATGTAGGAACTTTCATAGCTCAGGCTACTACCACAGATAAATGGCAAGTATTGTCGTACAGCGCTCCAATCCTACCTATGCATGCTGCTCTACTTCGTACTGGTAAAATATTCTTTTTCTGCGGTTCAGGTAATGATCCGGCTCGGTTAAATACTCCTTATGACAGTGTGGTTTGGGATGTGACTAAAGGAACCTTTTCCCGTCAAGCGCCTCCATTGGATGATAATAATCAACCTATTGACCTTTTTTGCGCTGGTCACTCCTTCCGTTCTGAGGGTCTGTTAATGGTTGCGGGTGGAACTCTGCGCTATGACCCATTTTGTGGTTCACCCTCTGCTCTGATGTTTGATCCCATTACCGAAAAATGGGTCAAGAAGCCATCAATGAATAATGGCCGCTGGTATCCTACTGTGTTAACACTAGGCAGCGGTCGGATCTTTGCACTGTCTGGACCGGATAAAGATGGCAAGCTCAACAGACAACCAGAAATTTATTCTGTTACATTTCCAAATGGTTGGAACGCTTTTCCAGCAACTAGTTCTATCCCAGAATACGCGAACTTATTTTTACTAAGTAATGGAAACATCTTTTATTCAGGTGCTCAGATGGGCGGCAACAATGGAGTAGCGCCAAGGATACTAACCGTACCAGGAACATTTACACAAACCATGACAGAAAAAGTGGTAACAGGACTGCAAAACTCAGGTTCCTGCAATCAAGCTACCAGTGTGCTTTTACCACCAGCACAAGACCAAAAAGTCATGATTATCGGTGGGGGTGATAATACTACAGCAACAAACAGGGTAAATATTGTAGATTTAAAAGCTACTAACCCAACTTACGTAGCAGCAAAGTCTCTAAACTATCCTCGGATGCATCTGAGCGCAGTTTTGTTGCCCGATCGCACAGTGTTTGTTTGCAATGGTAGCAAAATGAGTGAGGACACAAAACAATCAATGCTGCCAGCAGAAATCTACAATCCAGCCACAAATACCTGGACAGTAGTAGCTAAACAAAATGTCCCCCGCGTATATCACTCAGTGGCCTTGCTCCTGCCAGATGGTAGGGTAGCAACAGCTGGAGGTAACCCCGCGCGGACTGTCAATGAACTGCGATTAGAAATTTACAGTCCTGCGTATATGTCGCGGTCACGACCAATCATTCAGAGCGCTCCTCAAACATTGAGTTACGGGTTGCAATTTACGATTCAGACACCCCAAGCTGGGAATATTAAATGGGTTAGTCTGATTAGACCAATGGCAACCACTCATTCCTGCGATACAGAACAAAGGTTAGTGGATCTACCGATTAATTCTCGGAACGCTACTTCTCTCAAGGTCACGGTAACAAACAATCGAAACATAGCGCCACCAGGCTGGTACATGCTTTTTATTAGTGACAATAATGGAACACCATCAGTAGCAACCTGGACGCGATTATTTTAGCCTTAGAGGATATTTTAAAAGGGTCTTTTGCTCTCCTAGTTAGCACAGCAAGGTATCTCAATACATGGCTAAAACCTTGATTTATCATCGAAGTTAACTCAAGTGAGAACAGCAAAATTATAGATTTTAGGACTTTTAAAATATCCTCTTACACGTTAATGTTCAATACATTGCATTTTACGCAATAAAAGTCATTAATTCTAGGAGTAGAAATATGAATTACAAGCTATCACGTCGAAAGTTTGGTCAGTTGGCACTTGCTGGAACTATAGTATCTGGACTTAGTTATCTAACTAACAAAGCCTTGGCGCAAACACCAAGTTTTAAAATTATAGGTATAGGTTCTGGCTCGATCATCAGCAGTGACCAAACGGCTATTCCAGAGGTAAACACCACTGAATTAGACAGCACTGCCTCAAACAATGTAGTCACAGATGTTAAGCCTGTAGGGCTAGGACTAGTTTTGCAATCCTTTGGTTTGCAATCCTTAAATACAGGAAAGGTTCAGATTGTAAGTCCACTAATCTCTCAGATACTTGCCCAGCACGGTACAGCTTTAGTAAAGTCTAATGATGCATTGAATGTCTTGACTTCTTTAAGCGATGGCACACTTACCGATCGCATTACAGATTTGACTAACGGGATATTAAGTGGCATCACTCCTTCAAGCAATGGCACAAGCGATAGCGTTAAACCTTTAGTAGAGGCTAACGAGACATTGAGTGGTTTCACTTCTTTAAGCGATGGCACACTTGTTGTAGCCGTTACTCCTGTTAGCGCTAGTAGAAGAGAGAAGACACCGACTCGCATTACATTTTTGAGTACGCCTGTAAAAACTTTGACAGTCTCAGGACTTAAACAGACTCAACAGCTTGGGAGCTTGGTTGGCACTAATGATGGGCGACTCATCGGTCTAGTAAATAAGAAGAACGGTACACCGCCGATCAAATTGGTAGATATTGACCTTGAAACAGGAGAGATCAGTGTTATTAGTAAAGTAAAATTGCCGAACGATGAGCGAGTCAGCAATCTAGCTGAATCCCCAGATGGAAAACTCTATACGTCCTTAGTTGGACCAGGTGGTGAAACAACTCTGGTGCAGCTAGATTCAAATCAAAAAAATCCGATCAGACTGGCACAATTGAAACTTAATGGTAAAGCATGGAATAATGGCTTACAAAGCTTAGTTTGCTCTGCAACAGGTCAACTCATCGCTTTTGGAGCGCTGAGGTATGAGACACCTAATGTTGTGTATAGCGTAGATAAGAACAGTGGAAACATGACTCGGCTACAAGACTTTGACGCTGCTCAGATTACGCTTGCTCGTGGGTAGAAGGGATTGAGCCGATATCTAGCAAAAAAGTGCCAAGCCCTCATCTTGCCTTGAGGGCTTTTTATTACCATTGATTGCTACACCTTATTATTAAGAATATTTTGACTATTTTAATTGATTGACAAAAGGCGCTTTATTCTAACTTCTCACAGATGCCCTTTCCCTAAGAAACGCATCAAATGTAAACCTATCCGGTAGCGAAGTTTGGGCGCCTGGTTTTGTTGTCGCCAAAGCACCTGCTGCTGCACCCCAAATAACTGCCTGATGTAAAGAAAGTCCTGCAAAAAGTGCTGCCGTTAAGCCGCCATTAAAAGCATCGCCAGCAGCTACTGTGTCAATCGCATGAACTGGAAACGCGGGTACAAAAAACTTTTCCTCAGCAGTGGCACAAAAAACACCTTTAGCACCTAGTTTAACGATCGCACATTTGACACCCCGTTGTAATAAAACTCCAGCTGCTTTGGCTGCAAGTTCTTCTCCATCCACAGGAAAACCCACTAACTGCGCTGCTTCAACTTCATTCGGTGTGATAATGTCCACTAACGGGTAAAGTTCATCGGGGAAATCAGATTGTGCGGGTGCAGGGTCGAGAATTACGGTTATTTTAGTTTTTCTTGCGGCTTTAGCGGCTGCAATCACGGCAGTAATCGAAATTTCTAATTGTAAAAGCAGTGCTGTAGCTTCTGGTAATAAATGGGACAATCGTTCTACATCTTCTTGATTGACACACCCATTTGCACCAGGAATTACAATAATTTGATTTTCACCAGCATGATTTACGGCGATGATAGCAACTCCAGAACTAACAGTCTCATCCACGAAAATATTGTCAATCTGCACACCAGATGCTTGCAAATTGTTGACAAGTTCCACACCAAAATTGTCTGCACCTACACGCCCCACCATTTGGGTAGGAATTCCCAATCTTGCTAATGCTACGGCTTGATTAGCTCCTTTACCTCCCGAAACTTGAAAAAAGTTTTCTCCCAGCAACGTTTCTCCTGCGACTGGCAACCGGGGTGCTGTTGCTACCAAGTCTATATTTAGGCTGCCGAAGACGATAATGCTCATAATGGGTTATTTTGTTGATCTTAAAGTCATTTAGCCTAATATTACAGTCAGCGATCGCAACTGTTGTTTTGGCAATTGTAGAGGTCGAATATTTGCGATCCCATTTTTTGATTTTGACGCGAATATTATTTGGTATAAACTAAAAAAATAATCTTGTTACTCAGTTAAATCTAAATCACTCTGAGCATTTAAATTTCTCTGAACCTTATTTGCAAGGAAAGCAGGTTTCTTAACGCTTCTATATTACCCTGAACAAATTACTAACGCTGAACTTGCTGAATCAGGGCTTGTGTTTGTTGATAAGCTTGGGTATCACCTTTTTTAAGAAATAATCTTGCAGCTGACTGAAGGTCTGTGACAGCACTCTTACTATCTCCTAAAGCATATTTTGCTAGTCCTCGATTGCCGTAGGCATCAGCTAGGTTGGGATTGATTTTTAGTGCTTGGTTAAAGTTTGCGATTGCTTGTTGATGATTTCCCTGTCTAAAATGAGCTAGTCCTAGATTGTAATAACCATCTTGTGAAGTTGGATCAATTTTCACTGTCTGATTAAAGTCGGCAATGGCTTTCTGAAAATCTCCTATTTCTACATAAGAGATTCCCCGACCATTATAAGCATCTGTATGGTTGGGATTTAAACGCAGCGCTAGGTTAAAGTCAGTAATTGCTGCACTGAAGTCTTTTAATTGAGATTTAGCCAAACCTCGAAGGCAAAAACCCTCATAAAATCGTGGATTCAGCCGCACTACAAAGTCAAAATCTGTGATCGCTCCTTTGAAGTTGCCTTGCTCAAGCTTTTGCACCCCTTGGTTATAGTAATCTTGAAAGTTTGCCCCCTTCAGAGGTATTTGTGCTTCTTGTGCATAAACAGCAGGCATTACACTCAGTACACTTGTTATTCCCAAGAGGGCTATTGTTCGCTTGATATGGTTCATGGCTTTACCCCTTCATAACTTGCAACACAACGTTGGATTGCCAAGGAATCTGTTCAATCTGTTCCTTTACTCTAACAATTGGGCATTGGGGATTGAGGAGCGTGAAAAACTTTTTATAAGGACAGACTTAGATATCTTAAGATTAATAAACAGGAATCGTTTTTTTCGTTTTAAATTTGTAGCTTACTAAAAATCTGAGGTTATGCCGCAGTTGGGTAATTTATGACACGCCGTCAGTATCGTAATCCACCAATAGTAGAGGCGGTCTGTGAGTTTCGCTTTGCTCCTGGACAAGCATGGAATCTTACAGTGCCAGGCTTGTTCTATGAAAAAATAAGAGATTTATACACAGGTGAGCCACAGCATCAAAACTTAATAGCAACGGAATTTAAATCTGGGCAGATACCTGCAAATCCTGAGCTTACGGTAACACAAGGCGTGACTAAGCTGCTGTTCCCTTCCGCCGATGCGACCAAATTAGTAGGTGTGGGACCCGATACACTGAGCATTCATAGTCTTCGCCCTTATGAAGGGTGGGATGAATTTAGTCACAGAATTGATCAGGCATTCCAATTTTATTTAGAAGTTGCTAAACCTGTTGGTGTAACCCGTATTGCTATTCGCTACATAAATCAAATAGCTATTTCAGTTGATGAGGCAGTTGAGCTTAGTGAATATTTCACTGTATATCCTCAGCTGCCCGATGGTGTTCCAAGCAAAATATCAGGATTTGTGACGCGAACTGAATCAATTTATGAAGATATTCCAATTAGGCTAGCGATAACGTTGTCGGATGCCGGAGCGCCATCTGGAGAAGTTGTATTTATACTTGATTTGGAAGTTTCTCAAACCTGGATAGAAAAGTCTCTATCCCTTAAAGAAGTGCTTTTTAATTTACATGAATTAAAGAGCAGAGAAGGACAAGTCTTTGAGAGTTTGATTACTGATCGCACAAGGGAGTTATTCGATGTCAAATAAAGCCTCCTATTACCTAAAGGACGAACGTCACGATTCAGAGATAACAGCGTTATCTCAGATACGCAGCAAATTAACCCTACTTCCGCTTTCTCAATCAGCAGAAGGCTTACAAAGTGCATCGGTTGGGCAAAACTCCAATTCTGTTATTCTTGCGACAGATAGAACATCAACTGTGGGGAGTTGGAAATATCGGTCTAAGATAGCTTCTTCAGTTCAAAGGGTCAAAGCTATCTCTGAGCAATCTGATAATTATGCAGTCCTGGAACTTTCAAGCTGGAGCTATTCACCAGCCCACAAAACTCACAAAAGAATTGCTGAACTAGGAGCCGACAATGAAACTTATAAATACGCCATAGAATGGTTGAAGCAACTACGCACGGTTGTTGCTGCTAACCAAATGTGGTGGGGTGAACCATTGGTAAATCTAAGCTTTGACTCAGAAATAGTTTTTGAGTGGTGGCACGAAACCAAAAAGTTAACTGTTTATATTCTGGGAAATACCGCAGAATACATCAAAGTTTGGGGGACTGACATTGACAATGAAATGGAAGACGGCACGTCTTCATCACCTGCTGAACTTACGGCTCTCTGGAAATGGCTAGTTTCATAGAGGTTTGCAGTGAGCGATGTGGTTACAGATGATGAGCTATTGTATCGGTGCATTTTCCGTGGATTAGACAAATATTACCGCATTGGAGAGTTTGGATTAGAACTTACCTCGCAAGCATTTACAGATAGAAATCAAGCTCCTTCTGTTGATAGAGCAAAGCTTTGTGGTTATGACCCGCAATGTACACAGAAAAACCAAGATGATGGTGTCGTGAGTCTAATTACTGGCGAAGTTCGGATGATAAATGTTTCTCAAAATGATCAAAAAGGAAAACCTGTTTTTGATTACAAGATTGATGTTTGCCCAAGGGCAACTGATGACAATCCATCTCACGCACAAATTGAGCCATCTCCTGATTACACGAACAGAAATGTTTTTAGGAAAGTAGCAGAAAAGCTGGCACGGCTTGCAACTGAGAGAATTAAGAAACAGGATTGGGAGATTAAGCCAGAGGAATTACGAACTTAGGCGATAACGTATCACCTCGGCATGCCTAAATACGGTAATTAAAAACTGTATCATTTTCAAAGAAGCATAATGCCTTAGGATAAAAATGTTGTGGACAATAGGTCATTTATAATGAGTAGCATTTGAGTAGCGCGATTGCAATGCGTGACCAGCCCAATTCTATAAGTGCGATCGCTAAAAATTCATCTTAACTGGGAACTTATAACAGTCATCCCAAAATACTTTGTAATAGCAACCAAACATTTAAACCTACGATAACAATAGCAACTAACCAGGCTAAAGATTTTAACCACAAGGGATTCACAAACTCACCCATCAAGCGGCGATTACTTGTAAATATCACCAATGGAATCACTGCAAATGGTAACTGTAAGCTGAGAATAACTTGACTGAGAACTATGAGCCTACTTGTACTCTTTTCACCAAAAAGAATGATTGTTATTAACGCTGGAATGATGGCAAGCAGACGGGTTATTAAACGGCGTAACCAAGATGGAAAGCGAAATTGCAAAAAACCTTCCATTACAATTTGTCCTGCTAAAGTTGCAGTTAGCGTTGAACTTTGCCCAGAAGCAAGTAAAGCGATACCAAAAATAGCACTAGCAGCACTAACTCCTAATACTGGGGAAAGTAACTTATAAGCATCTTGAATTTCTGCCACATTCCGATTACCAGAAAAATGAAATGTTGCAGCAGACACAATTAAAATCGCTGAGTTGATAAACAGTGCTAATGACAAAGCAAAAGTTGAATCAATTGTGCCAAACTTAATTGCTTCCCATCTTTTTTCAGTATTATGTTGCCAATCACGAGTTTGCACAATTGAGGAGTGTAAATATAAATTGTGAGGCATGACTGTTGCCCCTAAAATGCTGATAGCGATGTAGAGCATTTCTGGATTCTGTAAAATCTCTCTCTTGGGCAGATATCCCAACAAAATCCCCCCAAGATCAGGGCGGGAAAACAGAATTTCTGCTGTAAAACAGATACCTACTGTTGCTACCAGCATTATTACCAGGGCTTCTGTATAGCGAAAACCTTTATGTTGCAGAAATAGCAATACCAGAACATCCAGCGCAGTGATGCACACACCCCATATCAAGGGAATACCGAATAAAAGTTGCAGTGCGATCGCACTTCCTAGTAGTTCTGCTAAGTCACAAGCGGCGATCGCAATCTCACACAGTACCCACAAACAAAAGCTTACCCTTCGGCTGAAATAGTCCCGACAAGCCTGCGCCAAATCTCGCCCTGTAGCAACTCCCAAACGTACGCATAGTGATTGAAGTAATATCGCCATCAGGTTCGATAGCAGGATCACTGTTAACAGAGTGTACCCAAACTTTGACCCCCCAGCGATGTCTGTTGCCCAATTTCCAGGGTCTATGTATCCGACTGAAACCAAATACCCTGGTCCTGCATAAGCAAACATCTTGCGCCAAAAGCCGCTGCTGTTAGGGACTCTAATAGTGCGGTGAACCTCTGGTAAGCTAGGTTTATTTTCTGGGGGAGTCATTTACTTTGCCGTTCAATCTTCTCATATTTTTTTCATAATTTCATAAAATATAGAATAAACATCAACCTTTAGGCAAGTATGGATGTTGTAGTACCTGAGTACATTATTATCAATACTCCCAACAGCACAATGTGTGAGCCTAACGGTTATGATTGGGTAATGCTAATCACACACCCTAATCTAAAAACGATAATAAGTATTAGGTTTTAGTTATGATTACAGGTATCTATTTTGCTCTTTTGATGGCAAAATATTGTCATTCATTTAATTCCATTAATTCTTTGGTTTTCAAATCAGCAGCTATCGGTTGAGAACATCCTTCAATCTGAGGAGAGATAAAGCAAATCGCATCTGTCGTTGTTTCAAAACAATTTGATAACCCAATTGTTTTTAACAATCCTGAACGTTCTAGTAGTTGTTTGACTTCGAGTTGTAAACCTGTAAGAATTAAGCAGCAATTGTGCCGTTCCAAGTCGTAGTAAATATCCTTTAAGGCTACTAACCCAGTTGTGTCCATATTTGGCACAAACCGCAACCTTAGAATTAAATACTTCACTTCCGGTTGATGGCGGACGAAGGTAACAAACCGTTCAGCAGCAGCAAAAAATAGAGGACCATCTACCCGATAAACGGCAATTTCCTTACCTAATTCCAGAGGAGTACCAGGGGGAAATACTTCGGTTTCAGGTATTTTGACTAGGCTCAATTCACTCATCCGTTTGATGAATAAGACTGCGGCTGCAATCAATCCCACTTCTACAGCCAGAACTAAGTCAAACAAGATTGTCACTAGCCAGGTGAGAATCATCACAGCAAAGTCGGAGTAGGTAGCATGCATTAATAAACCAATGGCTTTCCATTCAATCATCCGCACACTAACCACCATCAGAATGCCAGCAAGTGCTGCTAAAGGAATCTGTGCTGCTAGGGGTGCTAAAGTTAAAATAAAAATGGCTAAGGCAACGCCGTGAATTACCCCAGATAGTCGGGTTTTAGCGCCAGAACGGACATTGATAACAGTCCGAGCGATCGCACCTGTTGCGGGGATGCCACCAAAAAATGGCACAATAATATTTGCCAACCCTTGACCAATTAATTCGCGATCGCTATTGTGTTTTTCGCTCACCGTCATCCCATCAGCCACCACCGCCGACAGCAACGATTCAATACTTCCCAGTGCTGCTAAAGCCAAAGCGGGATTAATCAGTTCCCGAATCAACCTAAAATTATTCCAGTGGGGGATACCGTGGGGCATCGGTAAAGATTGCGGAATGCTGCCAATTGTGGGTACATCCAGATGGAAATAAGCAGCGATCGCTGTTGCCAACACCAACCCCATTAAAAAACCTGGTATCGTCGTATTGATCCTGGGCCACAAAACCGTGGTTGCAATCACTACCATTGCCAACCCAACAGCAGCCCAGTTTAAAGCTTCTACATGACTTAGACTTTGCCAAACTCCTGGCAGAAAATGTTCACTACGCGGTAGTTGTAAACCAAAAAAATTATTTAATTGACCACAAAATATAATCACGGCAGTACCATTGGTAAAGCCTGCTGTCACTGGATAGGGAATAAACTTCACTAGCTGTCCCAGTTTGGCAACCCCCAAGGCAATCTGGATAATTCCAGCCATCACCCCAGCAATCCAAACTTTCTCAATGCCGTACTTGGCGACAATTCCCACCAAAATCACAGCCATTGCACCTGTTGGCCCTGTAATCTGGACTGAGGAACCACCAAAAATTGCCGCTACAATTCCCGCCACAATAGCCGTGTAAAGTCCAGCTTTTGGTTCTACTCCACTTGCCACTGCAAAGGCTAAAGCTAAAGGCAAGGCTACCACTGCTGCTGTCAGTCCTCCCGTCAAATCGCCACGCAGTCCACTAAATAAGCTACCCAGACGCTGTGGTTTTTGGAGGATATCAGATATTGCCATATTCCATTTCAACTCTTATAGACAATTTGTTGATAGACAGATAGATGTCAGATGTCATATGATATCCGGGCAATTAAGCATAATACCCGGAACCTCAAAGAGCCTGAAGGGAAAAGCTCCTTTATTATAGACATCTCTGAAAAAAGTCAAAATTATAAAATTATATTGTTATTAACTTATAGCGGGCGATGCCTGCGGCGGGCTACGCCTACGCAGTCTTGAACGCCCATTTTGGTTTTAAATGAAGCTATCTTGACGGTGGATAATTAAACAGAAGCGGCAATCTGGCGATCGCTCGAACCGATTACAGTAGATCCACTGATAATAGTGGAGCAATTCCTTCTAATTTGTTGCAAATTCCTAATAGTGAAACTAATTCTCGATATATTAAACTCTGCAAAGCAGTTGATATTCCATCTCATCCAGCGCATTTTCCCCAACATATGGGAAGATAAAATCATATTTAATATATCTTACAAGGTAATCTTAGTTTATTTAATTACTTGGCGGATACAATCTTACCTTGTCTGACTAATTTTATCGGGAGCTTAGAATTATTAATTGAATCTTGTTTTCAGGCTTTACTTACCACTATTTTAATTTTACTTCCAGTGGAGATGGGAAAGCTTTGTTGATTTCGAGCAATTCTATTCCTTCATAAAATACTAGTTTAAGTATCTCATCAATCTGTCTGAATTAAGTCTTTAATCTTCCGACTCAGCACTCAGGACTTTGTTCTGTGTTAATATCAGTTGCACGAAACCGCAAAAAGCCGTGGCTACTGTATTAAAATCTCATCGGGTATCAAGAAGGCGTAAACATTCAAAGTATCCTCTCCAGCGTTTGCTTGAGTATGGACACCAGTATCGTAAACAAATTTGGCTGGCGACTACTTATTCTATCCTTAATAAATTTTTCGACTTGGCACCACCCGGCTTAATTGGCGTCGCGGTGGATGTGGTAGTCAAGCAGCAGGATTCTATAATTGCACAGTTAGGGGTACGCGATGTCTTTGGACAATTTTTGATTATTTCCTTCCTCACTGTGATCATTTGGATACTAGAATCTGTTTTTGAGTACGCCTACGCTCGACTTTGGCGGAATTTGGCTCAGAATATTCAGCATGACTTGCGTTTGGATGCATACAAACATTTGCAAGAGTTGGAATTGGCTTATTTTGAAGAACGCAGCACTGGCGGCTTAATGTCTATCCTCAGTGATGATATTAACCAATTAGAGCGGTTTTTGGATGGGGGAGCAAATGATATTATCCAAGTTTCCGCAACTGTTATAATTATTGGCGCTGCTTTTTTCATTTTGGCTCCTGATGTGGCGTGGATGGCTTTGTCACCAATGCCATTTATCCTTTGGGGTTCCTTTGCCTACCAACGACTACTTGCACCTCGCTACGCTGATGTCCGGGAAAAGGTGAGTTTCCTAAATTCGCGTTTGTCAAACAATATCAGCGGAATTACTACTATTAAAAGTTTCACCGCCGAAACTTATGAAGCCTCTCGTTTGGAATTAGATAGTGACGCTTATCGCCGCAGTAATAGCAAGGCAATTATTCTTTCTGCTGCTTTTGTACCGTTAATTCGGATGCTGATTTTGGTGGGGTTCACGGCATTACTGTTGTATGGCGGGATGGCAGCAGTTTCTGGAAGAATGTCTGTAGGTACTTACAGCGTATTAGTATTTTTAATCCAGCGCTTGCTGTGGCCTTTAACAAGATTAGGCGAAACTTTTGACCAATATCAAAGGGCAATGGCTTCTACTAATCGAGTCATGAATTTGTTGGATACTCCCATCGCTATTCATACAGGTGATGTATCGTTACCTGTGGATAAAGTGCGCGGGGAAGTGCAATTTAAAAATGTTTATTTTGCCTATAAAGATAGATTTCCAGTTATTAAAAATCTGTCTTTGGATATTCCGGCGGGGAAAACCATTGCAATTGTAGGTTCAACGGGTTCTGGTAAAAGCACTTTAGTCAAACTTTTGTTGCGGTTGTATGAAGTGCAAACTGGAAGTATTACTCTCGATGGCATTGACTTGCAAAGTTTGAATTTACAAGATTTACGCCGCTGTATTGGTTTGGTGAGTCAAGATGTCTTTCTATTTCATGGCACTATAGCAGAGAATATTGCTTATGGCAGCTTTAAGACTACAGAGCAAGAAATTATCACGGCAGCGAAGATAGCCGAGGCGCACGAATTTATTATTAACTTGCCCCAAGGTTATGAGACAATTGTGGGAGAAAGAGGACAAAAGTTATCTGGTGGACAAAGACAACGGATTGCGATCGCCCGCGCAGTCTTGAAGAATCCCCCCATTCTGATTTTAGATGAAGCCACCTCAGCAGTGGATAATGAGACAGAAGCGGCAATCCAGCGATCGCTCGAACGGATTACAGTCGATAGAACTACAATTGCGATCGCTCATCGTCTTTCAACTATCCGCAATGCCGATTGCATTTATGTCATGGAACATGGGAAATTAGTAGAGTCGGGAACCCATGAGCAATTGCTGGAGAAAGATGGGATTTATTCTAGTCTCTGGCGTGTACAGTCAGGTTTGAGATAACTTTCGCCTAAAGTTTTGTGTCTTCATTACGAATTATTTATGTTTTTTGGTAATAGTCAACCAGAATCAGGTGATAACAAGTGGCGTCGCCAGTTGGATAAGTTTGTGAAAGCAAATCAGCAAGAATTGGCGGCGCTTTTTTGGGGATTATGGTTAGCAAATGGTGACAGTCAGGGTACTGTTGGTATTGATTTGCAACCAACGCCGCATTTTGTTTATTGTCCGAAAGAGCAGATAGAGAATTTAAATATTAAGGTTGAGAATCGGCTTCAGGAAATTTTGGGGATTGTTGAGAATCATCAGCCGGATGTGGAAGTTGTGATGATTGGGATTGGGAAGGGGGAAATTAAGTTAATTCAGTTTGCACCGGAACCAGCGCCACCGATTTGTTTTGAGCAAGCTGGTAAGGACGTGGATGGGTTATTAGATGTGCTGGAAGAGAGGATGAGTGAAGAGATTGTTTTTTAACGCAGAGGAACGCTAAGGTAAGCGCAGAGGAACGCAAAGGAAGAGAAAAAACTCTGCGCTTATTAGTTTAGTTCATTGCTTTGTAGAAATCTGGGTAAGTCAGATTTTTGGCAGAATGCCAGATAATGTTAAACACAGCTTCGTAGCGATATGAATTGTTTCTGTAAAACTGTTTACTTAGATAGTCTTTTAGAGTTATGACTACTTGTGGTAAATGTTCGCTTTGAAGGATTTTTGTTAAACTATCAGCTATATCCAAGAGACAGGATTCATAGGGTAGCCGAATAGTGGCGTTGTTACAGCAGTTTTTATTGTCATCATCTTGTTGAAAGATTTGAAAAAATCGGATCAGAGTAGGGATAATTTCGTTGAGCTTCTGTTTCACCAATTTGTTTTCTAGATCGAGTTGTTCTAAATTTTGAACTGCATCCATTAAGATTAATTCATGTTGATACGGATTGCTTTCGCGTATTTGGCATAAAGTAGCGATCACCTTTGGATTACCAGGATCAATTTTTACTAGTTTTTCGGCTGTATCCAAACGTTCCAATTCATCTTGAGTGGTTTCAAGTATCTGAGATAACGTGCTAAGTGCCATTTTGTTACCAGGATCTAATTCTCCAAGATAGAAAGCAGCCCCACGAAGGAAACATTCATCCTGAGACGTTTGAATCCTCTCTAATAGAGCTGGTATAGCTATTTCATTACCTGGATCAATTTTTCCTAAACTCGCAACTGCATCGCATAATAGGTAATCATCTTTAGTGGAGGCGATTAACTCGATTAAAGTTGCAATTGCAGCTTCATTACCAGCACCAAAATGCCCTAAGTCTTTCACTGCTAAGTTAAGGTAAGAATGATCCTGAGCAGTCCTAATCAGCTCAACTAGAGCATTAATTACAAGTTGATTACTGGGGTCTATTTGCGATAGAATTCTAGCTGCTCCGTCTGCGATATACTGGGCATCATCTGGATGTTTTGGGGATTGACCTAGATTTTTAACTAGCTTGAATAGGACATTAATCGCAATTTGATTACTAGAGTCTACTTGTAAAAGACTTTTAGCTGCTTGCAAACGTTCAAAATCGGACTGAGAGGTTTCAAGTGTTTTGGATAAAGTAGCGATCGCAGCTTTATTTCCTGGCTCAATTTCCAGCAGATATGTAGCCGGGCGATTTATAAGCTCAGTAATTGACATTAATGCCAAGGCTGTGATCGCACTTTTATTACCCGGATCAAGTTTTCCTAACTTCTCGGCTGCAACTCGGAGAATTAAAAGACTTTCAGTAGTATGAACCAAATGAACAAAAGCGGCGATAACCCGTTTTCTATCAGTTAATTCCAAAGTTTTTCTGGCTGTCTTCACCAATGGTTTTGGTAGTATCTGCCAATCTCGCTTATCTTGCCGAAAATAAGCATAACTCCATTTCAGCACTTGAGAAGTGATCACATCCCCCAAACTACATTCTGGGAACTGGGATAAAGCCTCAGCCGCCAAAAAATAGGCGCGATACCGATAAAAATCGCCGCAGCTGTCATCAAAATCTATTAAAGCTTGGATAAAATCTTCTTTCTGCTCCTTATCCACATCCTTTTGGCTGAACCAGTGGAGAATCTTTGCTTTCCACTCTGGCTCAAAGATGCGGTAAGTGCCTTGATTTAGATTGCTGCGATCATGGTTAAAGAAATACTGCCAATCATGCATTGCCTCCTACCCACTTCGAGATGTGGGACGAAAGGGATTTAAATGAATATTGCTACATCAGTTGGCTTTTTGTCAAGTCTACATGTGATGAGTATCTGTAAACTTTTCCCTCTTATAACTCAAAAAAAGTAGCTGGGGAAATGTGAAAAAACTCTGCGAACAAACCCTGACCGTAGAGTTTATTTAGATACGTAATATCAATCACTCCTGTTCATAATCACAGGGTCGAATCTATATTTCCCCTCTTAAGAGAAATACACTATACTCTGACATAAATTAATAGCAAAGTGATAAATCATTTAAATAAGTATAAATACGCTAAAATCTAAAGCTTTCATGAAATTTTCAAGAAGTTGCATTGGTTACTACCCACAATCCGATAATGTTTAGTTAAGCTGTAAGCGCTATGATTGAGCTTTATTGAACGTCTTATGCATTGGTTGTTATCTGGGCCGTTGAGTACAGAGAAATTGACGGTTAAGATTGCAGGGTTGCCTGCATCGTTACAAGGTAAGAAGCTGGTGCAGTTGTCAGATTTTCACTACGATGGTTTGCGGCTGTCGGAAGACATGTTAGAAAAAGCGATCGCAGCTACTAACGAAGCTAAACCAGATTTAATTCTATTAACTGGTGACTACGTAACTGAGGAGCCGACGCCGATTCATCAACTGGTACTTCGACTCAAACATCTGCAAAGTCGCAGTGGTATCTATGCTATTCTTGGCAATCATGATATATATCATAGACAGGCAAAAGCAGAAGTTACAGATGCTCTTACTAGCATTGGAATTCACGTCCTTTGGAACGAAATTGCCTATCCACTTGGAAAAGAATTGCCACTTGTGGGACTGGCGGATAGTTGGTCACGGGAATTCCACCCTGCACTAGTCATGAATCAACTAAACCCCGACACACCCTGCATCGTTTTATCCCACAACCCAGATACTGCGGAGATACTGCAAGCATGGCGAGTTGATTTACAATTATCTGGTCATACTCACGGTGGTCAAATCGTGATTCCCGGAATTGGCCCTGCGACCTTATTTTACGAAAAGGTTGTAAAAAAAATACCCAGAAAAGTGCGGCGTCTAGTCCCATTTTTAGAAGTAAATGTTTCTGTAGTTAGCCATTGGGAATGGGCACAGGGTTTCCATCGGTTAGGAAAAAATCAGTTATATGTCAATCGTGGTTTGGGAACTTACCTCCCAGGACGCTTATTTTGCCGCCCAGAAGTTACTATAATCACCCTACAAGGTGAATGAGAAGGCAGGAGGTGGCCACTGACTTGTATTGAGCAAACGCAAGAGCGTCTCGTAGCGTAGTCGAAGTAGCTTTGCCGTACCACTTCTCTAGGAGACGCTCCGCGAAGGTGGAAGCAAGCTAGCAAGAGCGTCTCGTAGAGAAGTGCATCAGGAAAAACCCAGAACTAAATTCAGTGATTTCAAATAAATCAATTAGTTAATTGTATCTGGAGTATAAGACATAAATTATTGCAGTTTCTCAAGTTACATTTTGATTTTTGGTAAGCTGTAAGCGCTGGTATGAGGGGTATCGGTTGTCTTATGCATTGGTTGTTTACAGGACATTTAAGAGTAGATAAAATCACGGTTAAGATTGCGGAACTTCCTGCATCTTTACAAGGTATAACGTTAGTGCAGTTGTCAGATTTTCACTACGATGGTTTGCGGCTATCGGAAGATATGTTAGAAAAAGCGATCGCATTTACTAACGAAGCTGAACCAGATCTAATTCTATTAACTGGTGACTACGTAACTGACGATCCGATGCCGATTCACCAACTAGTGCTTCGACTCAAACATTTGCAAAGTCGCTGTGGTATCTACGCCGTACTTGGTAATCACGATATCTATTACAGCCACTCCAAAGCAGAAGTCACACAGGCGTTAACTAGTATAGGGGTACATGTGCTTTGGAATGAAATCGCCTATCCACTAGGAAAAGAATTACCATTGGTAGGATTAGCTGATTATTGGTCACGGGAATTCCACCCTGCACCAGTCATGAATCAACTAGACTCCGTTACACCCCGTATCGTTTTATCCCATAACCCAGATACAGCCAAGATATTGCAACAATGGCGCGTAGATTTGCAACTATCTGGTCATACCCACGGCGGTCACATCGTTTTTCCGGGCATCGGGCCTGTAGTATTTTATTATAAAAAGCTACTCAAACAAATTCCCAAAAAATTACGGCGTTGGGTAATATTTTTCCTGGGAGACTGTTCTAAAGTAGTGCGATATTGGGAATGGGCGCAAGGGTTTCATAAGATAAAAGAAAATCAACTATATGTCAATCGTGGTTTAGGAACTTATAAACCAGGACGTTTATTTTGTCCGCCAGAAGTGACTGTAATTACCTTAATTAGTCATTAATAATTCTGAACTTGTTTAGCTAATTCAAAGTAGAAACCGCCTGAAGCTACGATGGATAAATATCAGCAGCTTGGGGCGGTTTCTTGAAGATTAGAGAATTCAGAAGTAACTAACTTAAACTTTGGTGGACAGTATTTGCGATCACTTTACTCAGAATTGCACATCCTTATATTCCAACTAGGCAGGCATTTTCTGGCTGTGCGTTCGTAAAACCTCCAAAACAACTCATTGAACTTAAGGCAAAAACACATTCAATGGATGCCACAACTTCGGAGCGATCACAATATCATTAGAGCAGGAGGCACAGGCTCTAACTTGAAAGTTTTTGTTTAACTTTTAACCTGTTTGTACCTTGCTCTTAATCTAGCATTCTGTTTGTTCAGCTACAAGACACGTTTACTAAACTTGAATACCATTAATTTATCGCAACAATTTAGAAATATTGCTTAAAAATTGTCCCACTTGTTATATGTTGCGTTAATGCCAGCATTATCAAGTGGGCTGAAAGTTCAGAAGCCGTTATTGAGCAGAACCGCGTGTAGTAGGATCATCTGCGGTAGAAGAACCGCTATTAGATTTACTGTTTGACTGGTCTACTCCTTGAGGTGGAGTGGTTTTAGAGGTGTCACTTTTCGTATCTGGAGCCACAGTATTAGTAGAAGTATCGCCCTTGTTCTGCGAAGTCGGAGTATTACTCGTTGAACTCGTCGGGCTTTGTGTGGCTTTGGGGGTTGGCTGGGTTGCGAATGGAGCTTTTTGTGCCGCAGGCTGCTGGGGTGGAATAGTAATGTTAATATCTGGTTGGCGAGGTGCAGATGGAGGTATAACCTGCTGTTGTGGAACAGGAACAGCAACAGGAACAGGTACTTCCCTAGTTCTTTCGATTATCGTCGTTTGTGGTCGAGGAGCAGCACTGGGGGTTGGAATACTCTTACTTGGTACAGGAACCACGACCGGCACAGTATTGTTAACGGCTGCGTTATTCTGCTGGTTGAAGTACCAGACCCCACCTACAACTAAACTAACCAAGGAAGTAACAATAATACCTAACAACAAACCACGACTAGCATTGTTATTGTCACGCTCGGCTAAATCAGCTTGCTGATTGCTACGCTCAGTATTTCGACCTTCTACGTAACCCTTACTATAAGAGTTGGGATTATCTGTGCTGTTCTTGACTGTTTCAGTAGTTTGTGTCAAGTCAGTGTGAGTATTACCATTAATATCAGTGTAAGATTCTTGCTTAATTTCACTGTTTTTCCTTTCGTGTTCATTGGGAATGGACATAGCTGTTGATTTAACTCCTCAGATACGATATTGACAAACTAAAGCTTTGTAAGAACAAGAGGTTTTTATGAGTTGAAAAATGTATGTTGCTGATAAATATTGAGTTTTATTTGCTACCCAACTGCTGGTAATTCTCAGGATAACCTCTGTGATTAGCAAGTGGCTCTATCTCTAGGGAGTTAATACTCAATCAAAAGAAAGAGTACCTCCAAAGATAGATGTTATTAAACTGTCAGGTGATGCATTGATAAAAAATCTAGTAATTTACTGAAATCATCTAAATTTTTAATTTGTCGTTAGACATCGCAGTGCCAAATTTTAATTGTCATGTCTCGACTACCACTAGCTAGGGTTTTGCCATCGGGACTGAAAGCGACAGAGTTAACCCAATCCGAATGGTTATCCAAAGTGTAAAGATTTTGTCCAGTGCTAACATTCCATAGCTTCACTGTATGATCTGCACTACCACTTGCAAGATGTTGACCATCGGGGCTAAAAGCTACAGACCAAACATAACTATGATGTCCCGCAAGTGTGTTAATTAGCTTACCTGTAGTGATGTTCCATAACTTGATAGTCTGGTCATAACTACCACTAGCTAAAATTTGCCCATCAGGGCTAATGGCAACAGAAGTTACCCAACCTGAATGCCCGTTGAGAGTTTGCAGCAGTTTTCTACTCTTCAAATTCCACAGCTTAACGGTATTGTCTGCACTACCACTAATTAAAATCTGCTGCTTTGGGCAAATAGCAAGGGAGTAGACCAAGTAGGAATGACTTTTGAGGACGTGCAATAATTGTCCCATGCCTATATGGGAAATCTTGATAGTAGTGTCTCTACCGCCACTGAGGACAGTTTGACCATCCGGACTAATGATTACAGAAAAAACTGGGGTTGAATGTACTTTGAGGGTGCTGAGTAATTTACCTGTAGATACTTGCCAAATCATCATGCTGTTGTCATCACTTCCACTAACCAGATTTTGGCTATCTGGGCTGTAGGCGAGGCATCTTACCCATTTTGTATGACCAGTGAGAGTATGTAGCAATTTGCCTGTGTCGAGATGCCAAATTTTGATAGTCTTATCACTACTTCCACTAGCCAGAGTTTGCCCATCTGGACTAATTACAGTAGTAAAAACCCAGTTCAGATGACTCAGGGTGTGTACACATTTCCACGGTGAAGGTTGAGGTTGTGGTTCAGGTGGCTTCGGCGGTGGCGATGTAGGTTTGGGCGGCGTTGATGGCTTTGGTGTTGGTGATGAAGGTTTAGGCGATGCTTTTTTCTGTTTCAGTTCCAGTTCTACGGCATTTTTAAAATCAGACCAAGCTCTATTTTCATATCCTAGTTTTGAGCAAGCAAGCCCTCGGTATCTGTAGGCTTCAACGTAGTTAGGGTTAAGACGAATCGCTTGGCTAAAATCTTCAATTGCTTCAGTATATTTCCCTATTTGAGCTTTCTCCATAGCCCGTTTATAGAAACTTTCAGCATTGAATGTAGTGGAATCAATTTTGGTAGAAGTAGAAGCTGATTGATTTGTCTCACTTGGTTGATAAGACTTTAACCTTCCATAAGCTTGATTAATTTCTTTGATTTTTTCTTCCGCTTCTAGCTTTTGCTGCGGTTCGAGAAAACAATCTGGATGCCAAGTCTTAGCCATCTGGCGGTAAGCTTGCTTGACTTCCTCGACAGATGCACCTGGTTTTAACCCCAGAATATTGTAAACACGATTTATATCAAAGCGATCACTCATACTAGGAAATCAGCAGCAAATCAAACTATACTTAGTATTCCCAAGCATAAGTATTATCTAACTCAAGGTATGGTGTCGCCGTCTGAAGCGTCTTAAACTATATTCGCTTCTTACCTCCAACGCCGATTTAGCCGCAGTAAACTTTTTATCCCTTGACAAAATCTTTTTACCAGAGGTCTAGGCTTTGATACAGGTCTAGGTGAGCGTGATGTACATGCAGCCCCCGGATTTGTTAACTCTTGTTCTATTTGTGCAGCTTTATTTAAATCTGAAGCGGCTCTATATTCGTATCCGAGTTGAGAGCAAACTAGTCCACGATATTTATATGCGTCAATATAGTGAGGATTGAGACGAATCGCGTGGGTAAAATCTGCGATCGCATCTTCATATCTTCCTTCTGTAGCATTCTCTACTCCCCAACTATAAAAATTTTCTGCATCCCAACGATTGACAGATATTTTTGTGGGATTTGTAGGCGAAGATGAAGATGGGTTTTCAGGAGTAGGAGGCTCAGATGGACTTTCAGATTTGAGCTTGTTGTAAGCTGCGTTGATTGATTTGATTTTTTCCTCAGCTTCCTGTTTTTGCTTTTGCTCAAGAAAGCGATCGGGATGCCAAATTTTTACCAGTTGACGGTAAGCTCGCTTCACTTGTGCTTGTGATGCACCAGTTTTCAGCCCAAGAATTTCATAAGCATGATTGAGATCGAAGTCATCGCGCATACTGAAAAAATCGGCAACTATATAAATCTATGTTAACTATTCCCCTAAATCTCCTTCAATCAACCCAAACACCTCATTCTGGCTATCACTGGGATGGCAGTAGTCGCCGCTTCTTTGAAGGCTGGTATTACCGCATCACGTTACCGGAAATTGGGCAAACATTCGCCTTTATGTACTCCATCGAAGACCCCATCGGCGGTAAACCCTATAGTGGCGGTGCAGCCCAAATCCTCGGCCCGGATGATGAATATTTATGCCGGACTTTTCCTAATGTGAACAAATTTTGGGGTAGTCGAGATGTCCTGGGTTTAGGTCATTGGGGTAAAACGGATTTGCAAGTTTCTCCCCTATACCTGCTCCCAGCCGAGTTTGAGCATCATGTTCAAGAGGGTTATCAAGCCACAGCCACTTTAAATCAAGGAATTATTCGCAATGGCTCCACTAATAATTATTGCCGTTGGCAGTATGAAATTCAACCAGTATACGGTTGGGGCAATCAAAATAGCATTCAGCAATCAACCGCAGGCTGGCTCTCATTCTTGCAGATTTTTGAACCCGGATGGCAAATTTTGATGGCTCACGGTTTAGCCACCGGAAAAATTGACTGGAATGGCAAAATCTACGAATTTACCAACGCCCCAGCCTACGGCGAGAAAAATTGGGGTGGTGCTTTTCCCCAAAAATGGTTTTGGATAAATTGTAATTGCTTTGAGGGTGAACCCGACTTAGCATTAACTGCTGGCGGTGGACGGCGGGGTGTGTTGTGGTGGATGGAATCTGTAGCGATGATTGGGTTGCACTATCAAGGCAAGTTTTATGAATTCGTTCCCTGGAATTCACAAGTAGATTGGGAAATTCAGCCTTGGGGTAGATGGCAAATGAAAGCTAGTAACTCTAACTATGAAATTGAATTGACAGGAACTACGGATCTACCTGGTACACCTCTGCGTGCGCCTACAGCGGAAGGTTTAAGATACTGTTGCCGAGACACCATGCAAGGAAAGTTAAATTTAGAATTACGAGAATTAAATGGAAGAAAATCTAAAATAATTCTGAAAGCAGAAAGTTTTCTTTGTGGTTTAGAAGTAGGCGGCGGCTCTTGGGATAATTATTGGCAGTCTCGCTAAAATTACTGCTATGATAGTATATGCTTCATAGTTGGGGTTGTAGCTCAGTTGGATAGAGCGGACGCCTCCTAAGCGTCAGGTCGTGCGTTCAAGTCGCACCAGTCCCGTAAGCGAAATAAATCCCTAAGACCTTGATTGATAGTAGGTCATAGGGATTTTATTTTTACCAGTCCTAAATTGGCAGCAGCTTTTAG
The DNA here is from genome assembly GCF_036917195.1 of Nostoc sp. Lineage (GTDB taxonomy): Bacteria > Cyanobacteriota > Cyanobacteriia > Cyanobacteriales > Nostocaceae > Nostoc. The sequence goes on along the minus strand of NZ_JBALDG010000028.1, from coordinate 48,822 downwards.
TGACTGACAAGACTGATGAAGTAGCATTAACTAAGCCGTCTGCTCAGAGTGTTGCCTGAATTTGAGCAATGTCAGAAAGTCCTCCAGAAATTCCAATAATAGAAAATGTGGAGCCGCCAGAGGTTAAACTGACGGCTTTAAGATTATCTGAGACAGAAATGCTAATCAGCGACTCATTCCAAAAATCTGTTCAGCCGTTAAGGGAATGTTCGGAAACAATCTAGAATCAATTCGATCCTGCTCTCGAAACACCTTTGGGGGTAGATACTCTGCACCTTCAAGTTGGTAGATTGTAATGGTTGGCTGCTTGGGAGAGCCAATAAACCGAATGCCACCAAAAGCAGCATAGTCCACAATTATGTACTCGAAAACGCCCAAGTCCTCATATTCAGCAAGTTTTGTCAGATAGTCGTCCTTCCAGTTGTTGCTAACGACCTCAATGATTCCGGGTGGTGGAATATATGCAGCAGCAGAACTAGAGCTAGTTTTCATCCTCTGCCATTCTTGTCTAGCAAATATGACAATATCTGCTTTCCGGCTTTTTTCCTTTTCTCCTGGTACTGTTTTGAGCCGAACCTGCTTGGACTGGCGCGAGATGTAAGGCAGGTCATTTTCTTGGCAGTAATTTTCTAAATAGGCACACAGTCGCTCGATCAAATCCTCATGATTTGCATTTGGTTCTGATAATGGCACGGGAATCCCATCCAATAGCTCAAAGTCTCTGCCTGAACCATCGTCCCAGGCAAGAAACTCTTCAAAAGTCAGTGGTTGTGTGACGGTTGCATACATCGCCCTCGCTCCCTTGCTGACGGGTACTTCACTCAATGCTACCAAGATGTACAGCTTTGTCTATGAGTTCTGGCTGATTTTCCTGCCGTAGTTCTGAAACAACGGCTTGAGGTTGGATAATAGAAGGCGATCGCAATTGGTGATGTAGTGCGATCGCCTTTTTGTGAAAATACCTTCCCATTACGCTATCACCTACCAGAACACAAGGCCCGATCGCTATTCATTACCTTCTGGTTAGTCTGCAAATAATCATGCAGCAAATTGCAACCCCGCGTGAGTAAATTTTCCAGTTGAATATCTGCCAAATTCTGGAAAATCACTGTGCCATTACCACTACCCGCAGCCAAAGTCTTGCCGTCAGGGCTGAAACTGACGCTGGTTAACTCTTGCTTATCACCTTTCAAAGCAATCAACAACGTCCCTTCTCGGTTCCAAATCCTCACTTTATCATCACTGCTAGCTGCCAGAGTCTTGCCATCGGGGCTAAAACTTACACTGATAAAACTATCGCCATCCCCCGCAAGATTATTTAGCAGGTTCCCGTCCCGGCTCCAAAGTTTCACCGTACTATCAATACTAACTGAAGCGATCGCCTGACTATCAGGCGACCAAGCAACCCCATTCACCCGGCGGCTATGACCAGTTAAGGTGTATAGTAATTTACCATCTATACTCCAAATTTTCACTGTTTTATCATCACTGGCTGAGGCTAGTAACTTGCCATCGGGACTAAAACTTACCCAATTCACCGCATCTTGATGTCCCTGCAAGGTGTTGAGCAGTTTACCGTCGCGGCTCCAAAGCTTTACTGTTTTATCTTTACTAGCCGAGGCAATTACTTTACCATTAGGTGACCAAGCTACACTTAAGATAGTATTATCATGACCCTGTAAGGTGTTGAGCAGTTTACCGTCAAGACTCCAAAGCTTTACTGTTTTATCTTTACTAGCCGAAGCGATCGCCTGGCCATCGGGGCTGAAACTGACTCCCCAAACTTCACCTTCATGCCCCGTGAATATACGGATTATTTTCCCGTTTCGACTTAAAAGTTTTACAGTTTTGTCTCGACTCGCTGCTGCTAAGGTGCGACCATCAGGACTAAAACTGATACTAGTTACCCAGTCATCATTATCAGCTTTGGGCTTTCGCAGTAACACATCGTCCCAATGCCAGAGTTTAATAGTTTTGTCCCGACTTGCAGAAGCCAGGGTGCGACCGTCTGGGCTGAAACTGACACTGTTAACCCAATTATTATGTCCCTTCAGGGTTGCCAGCAGCACACCTTCAGAACTCCAAAGTTTGATTGTCTCGTCGGTACTTGCGGAAGCGATCGTGTTACCATTGCGGCTAAAGCTGACACTGGTAACTCCAGCACTATGCCCTGATAAGGTTCTCAGTAGTTTACCCTCCAGATTCCACAGTTTGATTGTCTGGTCTAAACTAGCAGAAGCGATCGCTTTTCCATTGGGTGACCAAGCTACACTTTTGACTGCATCATCATGTCCCTGCAAGGTTTTAAGCAGCTTACCATCGCGACTCCACAATTTTACCGTCTTGTCAGCACTCGCAGAAGCAATGATCTGCCCATCAGGTGACCAAGCGACACTCAAGACTGCACCATCATGTCCCTGCAAGGTTTTAAGCAGTTTGTTATCCCGACTCCACAGTTTTACTGTCTTGTCGCTACTTGCCGAAGCAATAATCTGACCATCTGGGCTAAAACTGACACTATTCACCACACCCTGATGCCCGAATAAGGTAGCAAGCGGTTGACCCTCTCGACTCCACAGTTTCACCGTCTTGTCTTGACTGGCGGAAGCAACAATTTGACCATCGGGGCTGAAACTGACGCTATTAACTACATCTTCATGCCCCGACAAGGTTTTGACCAAGCTACCATCAGGACGCCAAAGTTTAATTGTAGTATCGGCACTGGCTGAGGCAATTAAAGAGCGATCGGGGCTAAATGTAGCACTATTTACCCCAGATATATGCCCCTCCAAGCGGTTATATTCTCTTAACCCAGAAACTGCTTGATAAAGCGCCGTCTGTACTTCCTCTCTTGTATAGGAATCTACCCAGACTGTTTGTTGTAATTTTCTCCCCGCCTTTAAACCTTCCTTTAAGGCATCAATACCTTTTTGGGAGGCAAAGAGGGCATCACTTGATGCACTGAGGGTTTTAATTTCACTATCTATTGCTGTAACTATAGAAACACTTAATCCCAATATGGCGAGAACACAAGCAGTCAGTGCGATTTTCAACGAACGATTTAATTGAGCTTCACTAAGCCTTTGTTTCTTTTGACTTTCTGCTAGTTGAGAAGTTAATTCTTTTTCTTTGAGTTCAGCTCGCAACTGCTCAATTTCTAACTGACTCAATTCTTCCCGCTTGTGTAACTCCCGCAATTCTGTTAATAAGTCTAAACCCTGTTGGGGATGAGTATCTACTAATTTGGTTCGCTGCTTATTTTGGCTAAGTTCGCTTTTAAGTCGCTCAATCTCAGCTTGACTCTGTTCTACTTTATAGCGCAACTGGTTAAGTTGTACCTGTAAGCTCGATTCCTGTTGTTGTAGGTAGCGAATCAAGTCTACTAAATAATCGTGAATCAGTTGATAACGTTCTGGTACATCAGGGAATAGTACTACTAATCCGGAGCTAACTAAAATTTCTAATACTAACTCTAATTTGCCAGCATCTTCTACCTCTGCTAGCTGCGCCGCTAACTCAGCACGAGTTTTAAAAGGTCGGTTGTTACTTTCATCTGTTAATAAGTATAAGACGAGTAAGGCGGCTCGTTCATTTTCTGGGCCGCAGTCTTTAATTAGTTCCTTAATATATCGCTCAATAAGTTTGTTGGGTCTATATGGCTGATATTCTTCTAATGTAGTAATCCGCTCATCTTGGATTTGCGCTCCAACAACTTGCAATTCAATGGGGCGAACTTCACCAAATTCTGTTGACAAATCTTCGATTAAGGCATCAATTAAAGCCGACTCTAAATTAAATTGTGATCGCTCTGTCAATTTTTGGATAATCGCTTTCGCATATTCTGGTGAAAAATTGTTTAACTGGTAGCGAATATGCTTGTCGAGAATATTATTATTAATCGCTTCCAATGCGGAAAGATGTTTAAAGTCTAATAACCGATGTAAATAATCTTCTCGTAAGGAAAGGATAACTTTGACAAAGGGTATATTCAGGCAGTCACTAATAAATTTATCAAATTCTTGCTTTTGATTGCGATCGCTATAACCAAAGAAAAATTCTTCAAACTGGTCAAAAATTAAAACTGTGATCAGATGGTTATCAGCATTTTCTTGGAGTTGTTGTAAAATTCTCATGATCATGATGCGTGTGCCAGAGTAAGGCAAAGCTTCCAGTTCAATGGCTACTTCTGGCTTAATATCAGCGTAGATGGCAAGGGATGCATCACTAGACATCGCCTCACTTAAAGATTTTCCTAGTTCCCGCGCCCAATCGGTGTAAACTTGCAGTACCACAGGCACGGCTATTTGATCGCCAATAGCTCGATTTTGCAGTGCTGGTACTAAGCCTGCAGTTACAATAGAACTCTTACCCACTCCTGATTGACCGTGAATCACCGTCAATTTTTTATCAGCGCGGCTAATTCTGCCAATTAAGTTATTAATATCACGCTCCCGACCAGAAGCAGCAATTTCTAAAGCAACGCTGCTACTCCCAGAAGATGACATCAATGCTGGATTTGTCGCCTGTCTTTGGGGTTGTAAGCGCCCTGCACCGATAAAAGCTCGAAAACCGTACTGCTGCTCAATAGAACGCCGTTTTTGTCGAATGTAATAAGCTTGCAGATAGCGACCTTCTTCAAAGTAAAGCGATCGCAGTCTCCGCAATAGGCGAATATAATGATGGGCATCGTATTGATGGGCACTGCTTTCTAAGGCTGTTGGCAGTTCTTTTGTCGCCTTGTCCAGGTATTCACGAGCTACTTCTAGCTCACCTAAATTTCGCTGTGCTTTCGCTAAAACTAAATAGTAAATTTGCCCCAATAATAATGGAAATAAGCAGTTATAAGGGTCACTGTGCTTTTGCGCCTCAGCTAATTTCAGCAGTGATACGTGTGCTAATATACTCGCCTGTACCCAGCGCGACTGCTGCACAGCCACTTGCGCCAGAAAACCGTAGTCACAAGCTAATTGGATTTGACTACCATAAGTTTGATGCAACTCCAGAGACTTTTGAGCAACCGTCTGCAATTCTTCCCACTCTTGCAGATATTGCAAAACTTCTGCAAGTTTACCAATAAATCCAGCAACTATGTCTGAACGCCTAGCCACCTGCAAGATATTCAAGCATTGCTGAAAATAAGATTTAGCTGTGTACCAATGGCGGCGGTTTTCTATTTGATTTTGCTCTGCGAAACGGCAATAACACAGCCCAATATAAAACAGCAAGACTCCCTGTCGCAGAAGTAGGGGAGATGGGGGAGATGGAGGATATGGCGAAGAAAATACTTCTTCATCCCTGCTTGCTCCCTCTATTCCCTGATCCCCTCTCTCCACCAACTTTTGCCAAACTTGCAAGCTTTGCTGAAAATGGTTTAAAGCTGTATTGATGCGATCGCTAATATAATTATCTAAACCAAAAACAAATTCTAAACTAGCGTGTAATTCTGGCTCTAAGGTAATACCCCGATTGTGCAACTCTCTAATGGCAAACTGGAGTTCATAGCTATGTTCCCAGACTTGCTCCACAGTGGAATAATGCTTTGCAACTTCAAGAGGTTGATGTTGTGCAACATTCTGACTTTTCACAGGATCTGGAAAACCTCTCTTCTGCTTTTTGAGAGGCTTTGAATTCTCCTCCAATCCTACAAGGTTTGGCGTTAGCTTTTCCACATCACCTGAATTGTCAGGTGCCGCATTTGGTAACACCGTAGCAAACAAAGAGTCAGTTTCCTGTTGCAAAAATTGCAGCAATGACTGAGTTCTCATTCCAAACTGAATTGGTGTAGCCGCCCAACTAGCGAAATCTGGTGCTAAACGCACCACCTTTTGCAATACTTCCTCATTCACCCACAAAATCATCGGAAATGGGTGGCGTTTGCGAAATTCATCACGAATATGATTGATCGACCTAAGTAGATCATCGAGTCCATCTACTGACTCTAAACCCAATATCATCAATGCCGATGGCGGATTATCTTCGGTTACTAGTTGTAAATGAATACTTGTGTAAAGGCTTCTAGCATTATGCGGCAGAACTACCTTTTGAATTTGGTGTTCTCCTGAAGAGAGTTCTTCGAGTCGTTGCAGCATTTGCTCTTGCAAAACTCGATAGTTGCAGCACACCAAAACCAGGGAAAATTGACCCTTAGAAAGGTCAATTGCTCTTTTCAAACTCCGTAAAGCCCGCTCGTTAGCGGCTCTTATATCTGCTTGTGGGTGTCGTTCAACCATGATTTAAATTTTTCCGTCTCTGCTAAAACTGGGTTGACGGCAAACCAAGCTCCCTGATGATCGCGGTATTCAAATACAAATAAACTTCGCAATAAAATGTGGTATTCTATATCACCTCTAACTCTCTGCTGTTGCACTACCTGAAAGATTAGTTCCCACTCATGGGGGTCGATGGCATTGGCTCGGTAATCGCGCTGTCTTTGAATCACCAATTCGACACACTCCCGATCAAAGGGTGGATCTTGTTCTCGCAGACAGTCAAACAATAACCCTAGCAAGTCGCGCACATGACCACCACTAATCAGGCACAACCGATCTAAGGTTTCCAGACTATCAAACACCTCTGTAATTAAGCTTAACCGATCGCTAGCCAAAATGTCTGGAAAAGCTCTAGCTAGAACCATTTGCCGCAACATCGTTAGCCCTTGAAGGAAAATCTCCCCAGAGCGCAGACGTACAGGTATCATCGGTAACACTTTTGGTGCGACTCCACCTCCCAAACGATGCTGAAGTTCGGCGCTATCGTTGGAGAAAGTCAGTGCTAAGGGAATAGTGTAGACTACATGACAATTCAGTTTGCGTAACTGTTCACCGCGCTGAATAAATAAATATTCTGGTAGCGATCGCCCCGATGGTAAAGGTCGAATTGCGACTCGATCTAGGTTATCAACAATCACCACCAGTCCTTTTTTACCCCTGGCTTTCAGTTCCTTGTTGGCACGTTCTAGTAATTCTTGATTAATTGACTGTAAAATATTTGCTGTTCTTGGTTCGAGATAATCCCTTAACCGTCGCCGCAATTGCGGACTTTCTTTAGTTTTAGCTGTAATTTTGGCAATTCCCACAGACAACTCTGCTTCTACCCCAACGTCAATTGGCGTCTGCAAGAAATCGACAAGTTCACCAAACAACTTGCTAAAGTAGGTAGGTTTGAGCCTAATTTTCATTGCTTCTAGGCTTTCACTCACTTGGCCGGCGATCGCCAATAGAATATCAGTCACATCCACATCTGCCATTTCTAAGACATGGGTAGACTCAAAGTAAACTACATGAAATTGCTGCACTTCTAATTCAGCTTTGAGCCGCAACAACTCCGTTGATTTTCCACAGCCGAGATGTCCTGTAAATAGCTGACAAGTTGGTACATCCGGCGATATTCGAGCGATCGTGCGTTGCAAAGCCTCAATTATTTTACCACCCCGCACCGCAGCAAAATCGATATAGTACCTGCGATCGCTGGCATTTCCTATGATTAGAGGTCTGCTGGGATTGCAAGCCTGATAAAATCTTTCCAAATCTAGGAGCATAACTAATCGAGTTCACTCAGGAATGGGGATGACAAAATCTGCTGAATAATAAATATATTTGTTGTAGGGAATTTATCCCTTCATTTAAGTACATCTCACTCAAACTACTAACTAAACTAGCAACATTCCGGTTAATTGTTCATATACAGCAAAAGTCAGGAGAAAAACAGGCTTTATATATGGCTTTGAGAGTTAGTACACTGTGGCGTCAGTTTGCCTATGTTTAACAACGGGATTTTGCCCGTTGCTTGATTAATCAGATGGTAGCTAAATTTTTGCCAAGCTGTACCAGTTTGTGTATTACACCAATTTGAAATCTGCTGTATATATAGGTTGGATGTAACACATGGCAATGCTGATATTTTATTTTAAGTAAGCAGAAATACTATTATAAGTATAACTAGCAGAAACTCTAAATATCTAATAAGGTACTCTTATGAATATTAAAAATATCTAACACAAAAAAAGGTACTGTTGAGTACAATTTTGAAGTTTTTTTGAATATAGAGTTCTGTTACAGCAATTTTTAGGCAATTAAATTCTACTGTAGTGGCTCCTTCACTAAATTCTAATCTCGTTCCTAAATCAACATAATATTGGTGACGAAAGTCATGATTTTGTTGATGAAACTCACGATTTTGTTCACGACAGCTTCTGCATTGAAGGTGACCACCCCTAAAGTAGTGAGAATCAGTGAACTGATACCAATTCTCCGTGAGCTTGCACTTAATGATTATTCCTTCTCTCTTGGCGTACAAGGCGTACAAGGCGTGAACCAGCGCTATAGGCGGGTTTCCCGCCGTAGGCAACTGGTGTTAGCGCCACAAAGAGCGAGTCTTCTCCCTACAGCCCTTTGGGCATCCTACGGCAGGCGCTAGCCTCTCCCAATGTGATTCGGGGAGACGATGCCGCGCAACGAGCGTCACCCGTTCGCCCAAGGCGTTCCCGCAGGGTAGGGCGGTTCGTTTAATAATTAAGTGCATCTTCATAGCGAATTGGTATGAGAAGGAAATAATCTACAACCCCATTGAGTATAAAATTATCTTGTCATGAAGCTTGTCAGGTAAAATATGCTTTAGCACAGATCCGATTTTGGCATCTTGTCCAACGAGATAGCGTGTCTTGGGTTGTTTCGCAGTCAGCGCATGGACAACAACCTGAGCGACAATATCCGCAGAAATTCCCCCAGATGCGATAATCTGCATTTTCTTGCGGACAATATTCATCGCCTGACCGTAGAGATTTTGTGCCGATTGTGGTAGATTTTGCTGTGCTATTTCAGATTGACTTAGAGACTTTTCCCAGATTGGGGTAGCGATCGCACCAGGTTCAATAATTGAAACCGAGATTCCCCAAGGACGTAACTCCATCCGCATGACATCAGTGAGTGCAACGAGCGCAAATTTGGAAGCATTGTAAGCTCCCAGGAACGGCGTCGGACTTCTACCAGCAATGGAACCCATATTGACAATTCGACCCCGACTTTGGCGTAAGAGAGGAAGAAATGCTTGTGTTACTGCTAATTGTCCGGTGACATTAACCTGCATCTGGTATTGAAATTCTGCGATCGGTAATAATTCTAAGGGACCAGGGACAGCAATTCCAGCATTATTCACTAAACCTAAAATTCCCGCACCACCGACTGCATTTGTTACTTGATCAACCGCAGATGCGATCGATTCAGCGTCAGTAACATCTAAAAAAATCGGAATGAGCCTTTGTGATCCTTTCTGTTTAAATGTTTGAGCATCACTATCTTGACGCACGCCAGCAAAAACACAGAAGCCCAACAGGTCTAAAAGCAAAGCACACGCCTGACCAATTCCTGTTGATGCTCCTGTAACTACTACTGTCCCTTGATTTTTTACAACCATTAATTTCCTGTTTTGATGATGGGACTGTCATAATTACGAATTACGAGTTACGTAGCTTGCTTCTCACCGCAGGTAAGTATTACGAGTTACGAATTAGTATCAATCTTTGCAAGTACCAGCCCGAAGGCAATCTTCGGTTTGGTCATCTCTAGCTGATATTTGCCACGGCAATACGCGTGATTGAGCATTTGTACTGTAAGCAATTAAAGCAGGTATTATGGGAAACTGGTCTTTGACAATTGGCAAGTCACTGCTACAAGTATTGCCTAGCTCAACATTGTATAAATAAACAGGCAATGCCATTAGGGCAATGCAAATTGTCCGGTTCATACCCAACCTCAGCTAAAAATTTCCGATTGCGCTATGTATGTATAAATGCCACCTTGATGAACCGGATTTTTAAAACTGAGTATTATATTATGTTGATGTTGTGTGAATTTACCCAGCGCTACTAGCTGCAGAGACGTGATTTATAAATTATCGGTTCCACCCTTTTTTTAGGTTAGGCATTACCTACAAGATGGCTTCCTACTAACTTATGCAGATGCAACCCCAAAAAACAGGATAAAAAACCCATAGCACTCAAAAACATATCTTGGTAACTGCATTCCCCGGATAAAATAATGAAGAGGGCTGAGTTAAAAGACTGCTCACAAAGGACAGGACATATATCAAGTGCATAAGTACTAATTATAAGTTAGTTCCGAGTTCCAAGTGCTAAGTGAAAAATCTTGCTCATTACTCAGCACGGGCTAAACCATAGCTATCCGCTAACAGCACGGGCTAAACGCCCAACAGCACTCAGTTACAAATGTTGCCTACTAGCTGACCCATGACGCCTTCACAAGACGTAGATAGTATAAACCTTCCCAACATCGACTCAGAAGAATATGGCAATTCAGAAACTGATCCTCTTGATGAGTTGCCAGGTGAAGTCGAAATGTCCCTTTTCGATCACCTAGAAGAGTTGCGACAGCGCATTTTCTATTCGCTGATTGCCGTAGCGGTGGGTATTATTGGCTGTTTCTTTGCCGTTAAGCCGATTGTTCAGCTACTTGAGGTTCCAGCACAAGGAGTAAAATTTCTCCAACTCGCACCGGGAGAATATTTCTTTGTCTCTCTCAAAGTTGCAGCCTATACTGGCTTCGTACTTACTAGTCCTTTCATTCTTTACCAGATTATCCAGTTTGTGCTTCCAGGACTAACTCGCCGCGAACGCCGTTTACTGGGGCCTGTGGTTTTGGGTTCGAGTGTGCTATTTGGGGCTGGGTTAGTATTTGCCTATTTACTGCTTATCCCCGCAGCTTTGAAATTTTTCATCAGCTACGGAGCAGATGTAGTTGAACAACTTTGGTCAATTGATAAATATTTTGAATTTGTGCTGCTACTGTTATTTAGCACTGGTTTAGCATTTCAAATTCCCATTATCCAATTGTTGCTTGGTAATTTAAATATTGTCTCCTCTAAACGGATGGTTTCTGGTTGGCGTTACGTAATTATGGGAGCAGTGGTTTTAGGAGCCGTCCTTACACCTTCTACTGACCCCCTAACTCAAAGTCTTTTAGCAGGAGCGGTTTTAGGGCTTTATTTCGGTGGTGTTGGACTGGTGAAACTTACAGGGAAATAATGCGATCGCATTGCTTCAATTCCAAATTCCAAAAAATCTCAACTTAGTTGATGAGTGCAGTTAGTAAAATCCTAATCACTATTTCCAACTCTTCGGTAACACGATACAGGTTGATTCCTTGCTCAATACACTGTGTCTGTCGACATAACTTGCCAAATTGCCAAACATTACCTGTTGTTGCTGCCCCTAATATTTCTGTTTGAGTGGAATCAGTCCACCTGTCAAGAGCTATCATCTCAGTTGCCAGTTGTGTAAATCCCCTATTTATATCTGCTTGCTTGGCTTCAATCACAATTAAACTAGTTTGTGTTTTGAGGAAATAATCAAAATTACCTTGAAGTCGGTTATCAACTTTGATAGTGTATTTAATTCGTAATTTAGCGCGGGAATAGTGAATTAAATCGGTAACAATTGGCGCAATTAGCATTTCCCGGCGTATAGCTTTGTTCTTCAAATCTACATACGGTAAAACTTCCTCAATTCGCTGCTTGAGGTCACCAAGTCGGTCTAATGTGCCATTGCTCCTTGTGGGCAAAATAAATATTAAATATTCTTTTTTATTAAAACTCTATACCTTTATGGGTAAAGTATTCATCAATTTTGAATTCGGAATTCTGACTTCTGTTTCATTGGACTGATGCTCTAATGGCAATGCAGTATTTTTGTATAAAAAACACTGTGATTACTCAGAAAATTATTAATATTAATGGAATAGTAAGTCATAATATCCATTCCGAAGCGCGTTCACCCAAATCTAGAGGAATGCTAACAGCTTTGCCGAGCCGGGGGCGATCGCGTGTTTGGGCAATAAATCTTTGTACTTGTATTGACCCACCCAAGGCATGAAGATAATTAGCAATGCTATCAAGATGCTCTTGGTACTCCGCCTCGCTCAAGGGAAAAGAAGCTTGCTCCAGGTATTTCCACATTACTTGCAAAAATATCTTTCCCTGTGTCCGCCGGAACTGGACATCGTAAGAGTATCCCCACTTATCAAGCAATATTTGATGTAATTCCTGTCCTGTCATAGCTTTTCTCAATCAGATTTTACATTTAGTTATGATGTTAAGTTCCGTGACTCCAGTATGATAAGGATATAAAGAAATGTAATGCTAACAGAAAAGATGCTAAATATATCTTGGAACAGAGAAGTATGGCATCGTTGTGAGCGCTAGCATTTCGACTTAGACAAGAGTTCCTCAGGTACTAGTACTTTTGTCAAAATGCTTAACAAAATACACAAAGAGCGCGTAAATTATGGCTCAATTTTCTGAATCAGCAGACGTGCCCGATATGGGGCGTCGTCAGTTCATGAATCTGCTCACTTTTGGGACTGTCACTGGAGTGGCTCTGGGTGCATTGTATCCCGTTGTCAAGTACTTTATTCCACCCGCTAGTGGTGGTGCTGGTGGCGGTGTAACGGCAAAAGACGAGCTAGGTAACGATGTTAGCGTCGCTAAATTTCTAGAAAACCGGAATGCAGGCGATCGCAACCTAGTCCAAGGACTAAAGGGAGATCCCACCTATATTGTGGTAGACAGCAAAGAGGCAATCAAAGATTATGGCATTAACGCCATCTGCACTCACTTAGGTTGTGTCGTCCCCTGGAACGTTGCTGAGAACAAGTTTAAATGCCCTTGTCATGGTTCTCAATACGATGCAACTGGCAAGGTTGTCCGGGGTCCAGCACCTCTGTCTCTGCCTTTGGCCCATACCAATGTAAACGACGACAAAATCGTTTTGACCCCTTGGACTGAAACCGACTTCCGCACAGGTGATGCACCTTGGTGGACTTAATCAGTGCTGAGTACTGAGTGCTGAGTGCTAAGTTAAAAGTCTAAATTTTAGGCTCCTAACTCCTAACTCTGCCAATTTTGGATTTTAGATTTTAGATTTTTCCTTCAATCCAAAATCCAAGTTGCGCTGTCAGCGCACCAAAGGTGCGACCCAAAATCTAAAATTGAATGGCTAGTTGACCAATCCATCAGAGAATCGTTGCCCTTATTAGAGATGAGAAATGTTTTCATAACAGCGAGGTTAACTCGCAGTGCTAGAGCGATTGTAAAAACATTGCTCATAGCGATCGCTACCCTGACATTTTACTTCACCAGCGATCTAGCTCTTCCCCAATCTGCTGCCGCCTATCCCTTTTGGGCACAGCAAACCTATCCCGAAACTCCTCGCGAACCAACTGGGCGGATTGTTTGTGCCAACTGTCACCTAGCGGCCAAGCCTACAGAAGTGGAAGTTCCCCAATCGGTGTTACCTGACACTGTATTTAAAGCTGTGGTGAAAATTCCTTACGATCTCAGCGCCCAGCAAGTTGGTGCCGACGGTTCTAAGGTTGGCTTGAACGTCGGTGCTGTACTGATGCTACCTGAAGGCTTTAAGATTGCTCCTGAAGACCGTATTTCCGAAGAACTTAAAGAAGAAATTGGCGAGACTCCCTTCCAACCCTACAGCGAAGACAAAGATAACGTCGTCATCGTCGGCCCCTTACCTGGTGAACAGTATCAGGAAATCGTCTTCCCGGTTCTTTCTCCCAACCCCGCAACCGATAAAAACATCCACTTCGGTAAATATTCAGTTCACTTAGGTGCTAACCGGGGACGTGGACAAGTTTATCCCACTGGTGAAAAGAGCAACAATACTGTTTACAACGCTTCTGCTACTGGCACAATTACCAAGATTGCCAAAGAGGAAGATGCAGACGGTAACGTCAAATATTTAGTAAACATCCAGCCGGAATCTGGTGATGTTGTCGTTGATACGATTCCTGTAGGGCCAGACCTGATTGTTTCCGAAGGGCAAACAGTCAAGACTGGTGATGCTTTGACCAGCAACCCGAATGTTGGTGGATTCGGTCAATCAGATACAGAAATCGTACTGCAAGACGCCTCTAGAGTCAAAGGGATGATTGCGTTCGTCGCTCTTGTGATGTTAGCTCAAGTTATGCTTGTGCTGAAGAAGAAGCAGGTTGAGAAAGTCCAAGCTGCTGAGATGAATTTCTAAATTCTCTGCTAAATCATTACTTGTAGGACAGGCATCTTGCCTGTCTTTTTTAACGTTAGTTACACAAAGCCTAGAAATTTGGAACTTAACTGTTAGTAGACTTTATTAACTTATGGAAACCGAGAATGTTGATGAAGCGAATAAAGATGAAGGCATTATCATGACCCTTTTTCTTGACTTTCTGATGAAAGATGCTATGCAAAACCCTTCTAAACTCGTTCCTTATACTCAAGAAATGAGCAATGAAATGGATGATTTATTAGCTGATGTAGTTATACATTAATGGCTGCATTTACTTGTAATAGATTGCAAAAGTTTTTATACCTTGATTTGTCAAAACAAAGTATAATTGCGTAATAAAGTTCGTATTTAAAAAAATGAGTTAATTAAAAAATAATTTATTACACATTCAGATATCAAATTATTAAAAGCACTGAATATTGGCATTAAAGAAAAAATTCCTCAAGACCCTTTTGCTAGTCACTTTGCTTTGCAAAAACCTTTGCAAAAGTATGGTCGTCTCAAAAAAAAATAATTTAGTTACAAGAATCTCAGATAAGATTTTATCCTCCTTACCCTCATTAAAAATAAGGAAATTAAGTCTTTCAAAAAGGGCTTGGGAGATATTATGCAAGCAAATATAGCGGTTATCGATTGGATGAGAACACCAAAGTCCTTGCTGTCAAATCATTTCAGCAAGATTAATGACTGCATTTACTTGTAATGAATGGCAGATTGTGTAATTAAATTAATGGCAGATTGTGTAATTAAATTACAGAAATTATAAAATAAGATTTTGTCCTCCTTACCCCCCTCGTTAAAAATAATGAAATTAAGCCCTTTTTTAAGGGCTTGGCGGATATTATGCAAGCCAATATCACTAACTTAATCATATTGAATTAAGTTACAAAGTTTTTGAATATCCAGAGATTTTTGAATTTAGTTTTTACAGTTATGCTATATTATTGTTTGTCAATACAAAATTAATCTCTACTTCCATATTTTGCTTTTAGAAACTGCATATTATAACATAATTTGTCGCATTTCAGCTATTAATTAAAATTTTCATAATTGCTCTATTTATACCTTGCTAGTAAGTCTTAATAGTGCTAATTTAATAATTAGCATAATTAGCAAACGAGGTATTTTTGAATACATCCCTTCAAGCAAAATATTTTTAAACTAGAAGTCTAAGTCCATACATACTTTGTTTGTATGGATAGGCTATATGTAAGTCCATAAATATGGACTTACATATAGCGTTCATTTCCAGTTACTAAATGTTTTGTCTGATTGTGATGCTTCCGACTTTTTATCTTTTAAAGCTAAAAAATCAAAAAAATGCCTCTGATGCTGATGGTTGCTGGTATTTTTTGTCATACTAAACCAACTTTGGCAAAGTTTTACCAGTTCCTATGCAGTTCAGAAGCACAAAATTAATAAGTAACGCCCATTATATGACAAAATCCAAATATTTTGATGCCGAACCACATCGGCATAATATTCTCCTGCAATTATGGTGGAAGTTGGGGTGTGCTGGTATTGCTGTACCTAATATGAAAGCGCTTATTATGCAGCATGGAAGACTTCTTAAGTTAGAGCTTACCATTGCCCTTCCCCCCAAATTATTGAAGTCCGGTTGGGGCAAAGAGCAACATCTCGAAGCCTCATTAGAGAAAATTTCGGACTGTAAGGTAAAAGTGCTGCTAGTAGCATCTCAGCCAAATAGCTCAACTCAGTAGGATGCATAATTAATTTTCTAGAGGGTGAGCAATACACCCTTTTTTTAATGTCTAGTACCTACAACTTAAAACAAGGTTAAATTGAATCTAGCCCTAGTTGAGTTGAGATATCTGCCCATGACAGCCTCAGTAGAGTATATCCCCGTTACCCCGATTGAGTACCCAGATGAGGACGGTAAGCCAATGGCTGAAGGAGATATTCAGTGCAGTTACTTAACTTATGCAAGAAATGCACTACGAATTTATTTCCAAAATCACCCAGATGTATACGTCGCTGGTAATCTATTTATTTACTACGAAAAAGGTTATCCAGAATCAGTCGTAGCCCCAGATGTATTTGTGGTGTTTGGAGTAGAAAACCGTGACCGACGTTCTTACAAAACCTGGGAAGAAGAGAATAAAACTCCAGAGTTCGTTCTAGAGATTACCTCAAAAACCACCCGCAGCAAAGACCAAGGGGCAAAGAAAGGAATTTACGCCTTTCTGGGAGTGCGTGAATATTTTCAATATGACCCCACAGGCGATTATCTCAATCCCCAACTCCAAGGTTTATACTTGGTCGATGGAAATTATTTCCCAGTGGCAATTAATACCTTGCCAGATGGTACAGTATCCCTACCCAGTGAAGTTTTAGGGCTAGAGTTACGCTTAGAAGCAGGAAAACTGCGTTTTTACAATCCAGCTACAGATCAAATACTTCTAACTCATGAAGAGGAAGCAGCTGGGCGACAAGCCGCAGAAGAGAAAGCGCAAAGATTAGCTGCTAAACTTCGAGAATTAAATATTGATCCAGATAGCCTTTAAGGTGGGTAAATAACATCAACCCTACTCTTGCTTACTGAAGTTAGACAATAATCTCAAAGCTCTCCATTAATCTTACGCCTGATGATTTCCATCTGGGCTTGCATATCAGCTTCTGTCACAGGCATAGGATACTTTGGAGAATTAGGGTCGCGTTTGCTCATCAAAAAACGTAGAGCTTCAATGTCTTCGCGGTTTTCCACCACATAAGCTCTCAACTCTGTAAAACTCATTTGCTCATAATTCGGGTTCATTGACAAACTCCCATTCGCCATTGGGATAAACAATAATTTGCAGTTCATCCGCAGATAGGATGTAAACTTGCCCTGTTTTGTCGTCAAATCGAAATAAGCGGATGTCTTTGTAAAGCATTTGACAGCATTTGACAAACCCTTACACAGGCTAAGGCTTGCTCTGTTGTTGGTAAAATAGACGCTCCTCACTACTAATATAAGGTGGACAATGCCCACCTTAATGCTGTTGATTACTTTTTGTGAGACTATAACGGACGATAGACGCGATAGTTGATTTCCGGGAAGATATTATCCATTAACTCGACTTTTTCTAGCCAACCACTGTCAACTTTGCCGACTTTAACGTCTTCGTAGAGCTTATTGAACCGCATCAGGTGCGATCGCGTCCGTCTAACCGCATACGGTACCATTGTTCCCGTCCGCATAATAAATGCCCAGTCAGAAGATTGTGCTAATAGCAGTTCCCGCGCCGCTTGGTTGAGCGCTTTGCACCCCAATTCATCCTCTGGTTCCAAATGCGAGATTTCAATCATCCGTTCCGCGGCTTTGTGCAAATGCGGATAAATCCACGCATTCGTTTCATTCAACCAATACTCGTGGAAACCCTTGAAACCCCAACTTGACTGCGAAGGACGACAGACTTGCTGATTTGGCTGATCCCGCAAATAGTCTGCTAAATGGGTCATTGCATAGGTTCCTTGGTCATACCACGACTTGCGGAATAGGTAATCGATGAACCAGGGACCTTCATACCACCAATGTCCAAATAACTCTGCGTCATAGGGCGAAACGATAATTGGTGGGCGCTGCATTATAGCATAGAGATGTTCAGATTGCCTCTCTCGGTTATACATAAAATTATCAGCATGTTCTGCCGCCTTTTCTCGCGCCCAATACGGATCGTAGAGTGCCTTATCTGATAGACCTAAGCCACGCCCCGTAATTTTGTGATACTTAATGCCCGTATTTTTCCGCTGACCATTGGGCATGATGTAGGGCTTGATATACTCATATTCTGCTTCCCAGCCCAAATCTTTGTAAAATTCTCGATATTCCGCCGCTCCAGGATAGCCTACCTCAGAAGACCATACCTGTTGGGACGATTCATGATCTCGACCAAAGACAGCAACACCAGTTTCTGTATAAATTGGGGCATAAGTGCCAAAGCGCGGACGGGGACGGGCGTAAAGGATGCCATGCCCATCGGTAAGGAAGTAGCGTAACCCAGCATCTGCTAGCATCCGCTCTAAACCTTCATAGTAGGCGCATTCTGGCAACCAAATGCCTCTAGGTGCTTGTCCAAAGGTTTGTTCGTAATGTTCGCAGGCTACCTGAATTTGCGCCCACACTGCTTCTGGATACATTTTCATCAACGGTAAATAGCCGTGGGTAGCGCCGCAAGTGATGATTTCCAGGTTGTTACTGTCTTGGAACTTCTTAAAAGCTGTAACTAAGTCACCCTTGTAACGTTCCCATAGTTGACGCGTTTCCTTAAACTCAGTAGCGTAATATTCGGCTAAATAACGAAGATGCCCGTTATTGACATTATGTTCTACTTCTAGTTGTATAAGTTCTTCTAGTTGAGCTAAGTGTGCGTCATAGCGTTCTTGCAGCAGAGGATCACGAAGCATCGACACTAAAGGTGGTGTCATACTCATCGTGATTTTAAAGTCGATACCGTCTCGCTTTAAGCCTTCAAATACTTTCAATAAAGGGATGTAGGTTTCTGTGATGGCTTCATAGAGCCATTCTTCCTCCAGCACGTAGTCACTTTCCGGGTGACGAACGAAGGGCAGATGTGCGTGGAGTACAAGCGCAACGTAGCCGATAGCCATAGTGATTTTGGGGTAATACTTGTAAGTTGAAGGTTGAGAAGTTTGGCAGAAATTAACAATATTTTAAGACTTTATGGGGATCGTAAGAATAGTTTTCAATTGAGTTCAATACAGTGTTTGTAGGGGTACAGTCAACATTGTTGTGCCTCCACTGCGTGTTTTTGCTGTTAGGTAAAAACGTGAACTCAGTATTCCCCAAAATTTTGTGATTTGAACATTACGCAGATGGTAAACGTTCAGGGGGTTCTACCGAGATCATCCGAAGAGTACAGTACATACTGTTTGCTAAGGCAGAAGTAAATATTGGCATAAGCACCGCAAGTATTTCATGTTCAAATCAGGCTTGGCAGTTGCTCAATTAGCTATATAAACCTGGTTTAGAGCAGTTATATAGAAAAATTCTGCATAATAAATAGTTGTGCCAATACGTGTAACTTGATGAGTCACCAACTACTGTATAACAATGAGTTGTTATTATGTCCTTCTCTAACACGATCTATCGTATAGTTGATGGCGTAACCATTCCTGGCATATTTCTGCAAGCCTTTATCAAGAATGGAGACCACTATTTTGTCACTGAAATTAAAGTCTATAAAGACGGCAGAATTGATTGCTGGGGAATGGTTGACTTTGATGGTTTCAAAGAAAAGGTGAGCCAAGGTTGGGTTAGAACTCATCTGCCTGAAGGAGCAAAAGTCTCAATGATGGTGTCTGGTCTTAATTTTACCGCCCTTCAAGTGAAGTCAAGAGTTGAGGAGCAGGAGTTTGTTAAAGAAGTTGAAGACCAGATCCGACGACTCAATGGGCAGCTAACAACAGGAGAGATTTGCCAACAGGTATTAACACAATACAAGCATGAGCCAACCGAGGCAAATAAGGAGTATTTGCGCCAAGCCTATGATGCTGTTCCTAAACACTGTCGCATATATTTAGGTGATATGGACGACAAAGATTCGGAATATCGCTCAATTCTAAACAGATGGAGCGACTAAGAGGAACCAACATCGGTACAACATTTCGTTGGAACGGCGGGACACAGGTAATCGGATATAAGACAGAGGTTATTCTTTGCCGCTCAACTATTTCATAGAAGTGCGTAGGCACAGCCCATCGTAGACATCGCACTCCTTATTCCTCATCCCGATATAACTCCTGCAAGTCCTGTAACTGAGTCTTCCGGGAAATCCGGCGATATTTTTTACTTTCTAACTTGGGTTCGTATTGACTTTGCCCTTTGCCTTTGCTTTTTAACTTCATGGTGGATTCTGGATCAGCTTGTTGGTGTAGCTGAGTTTGACGAGTGATCGCATCGGACAAAAATTCTAAATAATGTTCATATCGTTCCCAGTCTCCCCGCACCGCACACTCAGGCTCGTCTCGATGCAGACAATCACTAAACCGACAGCTAGCAACTGCTAACCTCTTTCTTGCTTCAGGGAAATAATGAATTAATTCTTCTGGGATACAATCCATGTCGGGCTGATTAAAGCCGGGGGTGTCTGCCAGCAAACCACCGCTAGGCAACTCAAATAATTCTATATGACGAGTGGTATGACGACCACGAGCTAGTTTGCCAGAAACTTCTCCCACTCGCAGCTGAAGAGAGTCAATCAGCGCATTAATCAAGCTGGATTTGCCAACGCCGGAAGGCCCAGCAATTACAGTAATTTTATTGCTCAAATATCTGGCTGCTTGGTCAGTATTTATACCATCTTTGACACTGATAAATATTGATTGATAGCCCCAACCAAGCAGGCGATCGCTAACTTGCTGCTGTTCCTGTTGTGAAATTAAATCACTTTTATTCAAGCATAAAAGCACATCCAAGCCAGTAGACTCAGCTTTAATTAAAAACCGACTCAGTTGATAAGGTTCTAAAGGTGGATCAGCTACGGCAAATACCAAGAGAATTTGGTTGACATTGGCGATCGCTGGACGATCTAATTCGCTTTGGCGGGGTAAAACATCAGCGATCGCTCCTCGCCCCCCAGCCCAATCTGGCTCTTGTACCACAACGCGATCGCCTACCATTACCTGTTGCCCGATTTTTTTCAAGCGTGTTCTCCGAGTACAAAGTAGGAGAGGGGGATAAGGAAGATGAGGATCTTGTTCCCCCATCTCCCTCATCTCCCCATCCTCTTGATCCAGCTGTACTCGGTAAAAATTAGCCTGTACAGCTAGCACCGTACCCAATAACTGTCCAGTTGCGGCAAAATTTTCCCCTGTCATTGCCCAGTAATTGGACGGCGCACTAACAGAGAAAAATAACCAGTGCAGTCTGTAATTTGTTCCACCTGATAACCTGCCATTGTCAGACTATCAGGAACCTGCTCAATCGGCTCACCAGGGTCTAGCCAGACTTCTAGCAAACCTCCCAATGGCATTTTCTCCAGACGTAGTTTTGTCCGCACGAAATTAATTGGGCAAGGGGTGCCGCGCAAATCAAGTTGAGCATCGGGAGTTAAAACAGAAGAGCGCTTCATTACTTAAATAAATTTCCCAAGAATCCTTCTAGACCGCCTTTTCCAGTGCGATCTCCCTTAATTTTAGCCAGCTTCTCCAATAATTCCCTCTCCTCTGGGGTCACTTTATTGGGAATATCAATTAATACGTTCAGCATGTGATCCCCACGACTAACGGGATTACCCAAACGGGGTACGCCGCGATTTTCTAATTTCATCACCGTATTGGGCTGGGTTCCTGCTGGAATGATCAGTTCTACAGGGCCATCTACCGTATCTACCTCTAACCGACAACCTAAAATCGCTTGTAGGTAGCTAACTTTGATTTCCGAGAGAATATTAATGCCATCCCGTTGGAATTCCTCGTCCTCATTCACGAACAAGTAAACATACAAATCCCCAGCAGGGCCATTACGTTGTCCAGCATCTCCTTCACTAGAAATCCGCAAGCGTGTGCCATTATCCACCCCAGCTGGAATGGTAATTTTGAGTTTCTTCGTTACTTGATTTGCGCCCTTACCATCACAGGCATCACACTTATCTTCAATTACCATCCCTGTTCCATTACACGTGGGACAAGTCGAGACTTGGGTGAAACTGCCAAAGGGCGTTCTGGTGACACGGCGGACTTGACCCGATCCGCTACAAGTAGAACAAGTCCGAGGGCGGGTTCCAGGTTTAGCACCAGAACCGCTACAGACTTCACAATTTTCTAGATGTGAAATGCGAATTTCTTTTTCACCACCAAATACCGCTTCCCGAAAGTCTAACTTCAAGTCTAGCCGCAGGTCATCACCTCTAGCAGGCCCACTGCGCCGTCTTTGTTGGGTGGGATTACCCATACCGCCAGCAAAGCCACTAAAAATGCTTTCAAAGATATCGGCAAAACCGCCCATATCGCCCACATCTTGGAAGCCAGCGCCAGCAGCACCTGACACACCCTCTGGACCAAAGCGATCATAACGAGCGCGGGTTTCTGGTTCCGAGAGCACCTCATAAGCACGGTTAATTTCTTTAAAGCGATCCTCCGCCCCGGGTTCTTTGTTCACATCTGGGTGATACTTCCGGGCTAAACGGCGATAGGCTTGTTTGATTTCTTCTTTGTCGGTGTCACGAGAGACACCCAGGATTTCATAATAGTCGCGGGCCATATAGCAAAGGTAAAAGTTAGAAGGAAGAAAGCAGAAGGCAGTAGAACGTCACTCACGGCCACTTGCTACCCTACGAGAAGAAGTTTTGCCTATAGCTCTGGAAGAGCAATGCAGTGTCCTTCAGAGGGTGGCTTGCCAAAGGCCAGGTAGAAGATAAAATTAATTTTTGTTAATAACTGATTTTACCCTTTACCATTTCAAAAATCACCGACAAATCTTGAGCAACAGGTGCTTTCATCGTGGGAAACGACAAAAGCTACAGAAGTTAGGATCAGGGCAAGCCTCTGCTCAGACTTCTCACTGCCGAGTCGGCTGTCTCTTTTACAATTGTGCTACGTAGCAGAGGAAAGCCCCGCCCATCAACCAGAGGGGCTAGCCGCACTATTAGGTGTGGAAAACCACCCATCTGCTTTAGATCGCATCTGAACTGGCATACTGCCTAGCCCACAGTAATTTGCTTCTACAATCTAGCAAACGGCTGGGGTCTTGTGAAACTTCACTAAATTTATAATCAATATATTTAGATATATTAAAGTGTCTTAATAAAAATCTGCAAGTTAGGAGAGTGGGGAAGAGGCAGAGGTGCAAAGGAGCAGAGGGGCAGGGAAAGAATAATAATGCCCAATGACGCCAGTTGCTTCTCGTGTTCAAAGACGCTTCTGTACGAGAGGCTCCGCCAACGCGAACAACAGATAGCGAACGCAAGAGCGTCTTTAAGAGTTGCGGTAGCCAGTCTTTTCCCAAAGGGAGACGATGCCGCGCAACGAACGTCGGGAACCTCCCAAGGGGAAAGCCAGTCGCCTACGGCGAGAAACCCGCCAAAGCTGGCTCCCCAATACAACTCTTGAAGAGGCTGCGCCCTAAGCGTAACTATGCCGCAGGCTTTACGACGCCGCCCTTACCTCGGCTTTGTTCGGCACAAGTCGGCTCCTTTCGGCAACTCTTAGAGACGCTTTTGCGTTCGCTCAAGGCAAGCCGCTCAGGACAAGCTTAGTACAAGTGCCCTGTTTGACCAACCCCTAATCTATCGCCTCATAATCAACCTGGGCAGTACTTTCTTCGTCAAAATCAAAGTTGAATTGTGGTATGAGTGTGCCATTCATGGGTGAGTCTATTTCTGGGGTAAAGAGACTAGTTGAAGCCTCCTCAATGTCATCATTTTGACTGTTAGCTCGATTGTAGACATCGGCACCAATTGCAAACAGGGTTTGTTGGAAGTCGTCTAAGCGCTGCTTAAATTCCACTGTAGAGATGCTGGAGTCAATCATTGCAGCTTGGAGCTGTGAAACTTTTTCACTGGCCAAAGTTTTCATCTGGTCGCCGATAAAGTTGCTATTATTCTTAATTGTGGATTCGTAACTGAACAACAGATTATCTGCTTGGTTTTTGAGTTCAACCAATTCTTTACGTCTTCTATCTTCTTCGGCAAATAGTTCGGCTTCTTGGCGCATCCGTTCGACTTCGTTGGTACTCAAGCCACCTGTATTGGTAATCCTAATACTCTGTTCTCGACCTGTACCTTTGTCTTGGGCAGAAACCTTAAGGATACCGTTGACATCGATTTCAAAGGATACTTCAATTTGAGGTACGCCCCGGGGAGATGGAGGGATTCCTGCTAGCAGAAACTTACCGAGACTCTTGTTATCTCGTGACATCGCCCGTTCACCTTGGAGAATGTGAATTTCTACTGAGGTTTGCCCATCAACTGCTGTGGAAAAAACTTGTGACTTACTAGTAGGAATTGTGGTGTTGCGTTCAATGATTTTGGTGAACACTTCACCCAAAGTTTCAATTCCCAAAGAGAGAGGGGTGATATCCAATAGTAAGAGATTATCGACTTCGCCACCCAACACCGCTGCTTGGATAGCAGCTCCCAATGCTATGGCTTCATCAGGGTTGACAGAGCGATCGGGAGCTTTGCCATTGAAAAATTTAATTAGCGCGTTTTGGACTGCGGGAATACGGGTAGAACCACCTACCAAAATAATCCGATCTATTGCTTGTGGTTTGAGATCTGCATCTTTAAGCGCTTGGATCATTGGTTCGATGGTAGCTTCAATTAAATCTAGTGCGAGTTCTTCAAATTTAGAGCGGCTGAGTTCCATCTCCAGGTGTTTTGGGCCGGTGTCATCGGCGGTGATAAACGGCAAGTTGATGGAGGTATTCACCATGCTGGAGAGTTCAATTTTTGCCTTTTCTGCTGCTTCCCGCAGGCGTTGCAGCGCCATCTTATCTTGGGAAAGATCGATTTTATCTTGTTGCTGGAAGCGTTCCATCATCCAACGCACGATCACATTATCAAAGTCGTCTCCACCTAAGTGGTTGTTACCACAAGTCGCCTTAACTTCAAAAACTCCATCTCCTAGTTGCAAGATCGATACATCGAAGGTGCCACCTCCTAAGTCGAATACTAAAATTAGCTGCTCTTGGTCTTGCTTTTCCAATCCGAAAGCTAAAGCCGCAGCTGTTGGTTCGTTGATAATCCGTAGAACTTCTAGTCCAGCAATCGTGCCAGCATCTTTAGTTGCTTGTCTTTGAGCATCTGTGAAATATGCAGGTACCGTAATCACTGCCTGAGTGACTTCCTCACCCAAAAAGTTTTCCGCATCCTGCTTGAGCTTTTGCAGGATCATGGCAGATAGTTCTTGTGGGGTGTAGTTTTTTGAGCGAATTTGAACATCAACAGTATCGTCTCGACCTTTGACACAGTTATATGGGACACGATCGCGTTCTGTTTCAGTGTCTTCCCAACGCCGCCCGATGAATCGTTTAATACTGTAAATTGTGTTTTCGGCATTCGTTACGGCTTGGCGCTTTGCCAATTGACCGACCAAGCGATCGCCACTCTTCCCAAATCCCACAATACTTGGAGTAGTTCGTCCACCTTCAGAACTAGCGATCACAAGTGGTTGACCGCCTTCCAGAACTGCGACGCAACTGTTAGTAGTGCCTAAGTCGATCCCAATAACTTTTCCCATACTTCTAAGTACTTTTACTGAGTATTTCTGCTGTAATGTGTCGCGGACTAACTTTTTGAGCTACGAACCAAGGCTAGCGGAAACAACAGCATCTAGAAATGGAGAAGATAGGGGATCAGGAGGAGATGAGGAAGCTGATTGATAATTTCACTCCCTCATCTCCTTCATCCTCTCAATGTCTCAGTAACAATGCTCGTCCTTGCAAGAAACCAGGCACTTTTGGTCAGCGAGGCAAGCAACTACAGCTTAACTGTTGGCTGAACTCGACTGATCCTCCTGTGCAGCAGGTGTATCTTCTTTTGGAGCAGCTACTTTGACCATTGCATGGCGCAGCACGCGATCGCCCAAGTAATATCCGCGCACTAACTCTTCTAACACTGTTCCTTCAGGATGTTCATCCGTAGGTTCCCGCATTACTGCTTCATGGAGGTTGGGATCAAATTCTTGAGCTTCAGGACGCATTGGTGACACACCTAAGCGCTTCAAGCTATCCACTAATTGTTTGTAAACGCCTTGGTAACTTTTATGCATGGTCATTTCGCCATCAGATTGCGGTTTGAGGTGCGATCGCGCCCGCTCAAAATTATCGACTACTGGGAGCAATTCCAAAATCGTATTCCGCTTTATCTGCACTTCTAGCTCTTCTTTTTCTTTGCTAGTGCGTTTCCGGTAATTCTCAAAATCAGCGGCAATCCGCATATATTGAGTACTACGCTCTTCTAGTTGCGTTTTGAGAGACTCGATTTGTTGAGTCAGTTCTGCCAAAGCTGTTGTTTCCACTTCAGTTTTCTCAGTTGCAGCGACGCCATTTTCTTGATTGAAAGTAGCCGTATCCCCCGGTATATTGGTTTGAGCTGCCACTTGCTCTGTAACCTCATTACCAGATTCATTGAAATTAATTTGGGCTGCGGAGTCACTCTTCATTGCTTGCTTTACCTCTGTTGGTTCACCCAATTGCTGGCTTGTATTGTTTATCTGTCTATTTTCATCCATCATTGTCTACTCATTCCAGATGCTTTTTATGGCAGTGTATCTCCATAGCTTGCAACCGTCGTTATCCACGACTTGCCACTGAGGCTGATTTTGTTGCCAACAAGTTCCTGGAAATGATGTCACCGTCCTCTTATTGTGACAAATGGTGAACACGTTAGCCTAGATGCCACTAAGGGACTTCCAAATAAAAAAATAATCAATCGTTTTGGTAAGCAGGGGAAGCAGGGGGAGAAGAAATCGGATAGTCGTATTGGATTACAGGAATTGAGTAATTTAATTTTTGTCAGTCCCTAAGGCGGTAACCTGAACGAGTAGTGTACATCTAGAAGTAAGTAATTTGGAAGAGTGGTGCTGAATGTGATTTGCCCCTCATCTTATTCATGAGTCAGTTTTTTCAGGAATTACTACTTAAAATTTAACCATTTATCAAATATTGTCATTCCTTCAAAAGTGCTAAGTGTTAAGTGCTGAGTCATATATTTTGAATCTTGGCTTCTACCCTATGACTGAAGGTTTGTTGATTGAGCGAGTCAGGAGTTTCTATTTTCTCTACTATTACTTCTTTTTGACTCAGCACTTAGCGATAACTCTGAACAACCAAAACCGCAGATCAGAAGTTTGGTGACTACTAAAGCTTGGCTCAAATCCAGCTAAGTAAGTTGGTGTAAAAAATTAAACGCTTGTAGTAAGCCTTTTAGCGTTGAAGCGCTTACTACAAGCAAATTACAGAGCTTTATTTTTCTTTATATAGTTTGCTTTATTTAGGCCAACTTACTTACCATCTCAATTAACAAGACTTGGGGCAAAATCCCTTGTTAAGCCCCTTGTGAAAGGTAGCCAAACTTTTGCTTGCACTAGGACTTTTTGCTAAATGAGAATTCTGTCTCACAGTAGGGGAATACTTGAAGCAGAGGTTTCCCAAATCAATTGCTCATTTATGACTTACTTGTCACCACAACGGCGCAGTACCGCTCTAACTACCAGAACAGAGTTTTCGCCTTTCGGCAACAAGCTAGTGCAATCTGGCTATGCCAATACCGAACAGATGAGGCAGGCACTAATTGAAAGCCGCAAATCTGGCAGACCCTTAACGGAAGTACTAGAGTCAATCACTGGGCAACAACTATCGCCTGAGTTGCTCAGGCAATATAAAAAACAGCAGCTATTTGAACTTAAAATACTATATGGTGTTGAATTCCTCGATCCGGAAGTCAACCAGCTTGGCAACACGATGATTGGGAACCTGATTGAAACCCTCATTCCAGTAGATATCTGTCGTCGCCATCGTTTAGTACCACTGTCGAAACACGAAGACCAAACCCCGCCCTCAGTTTTAGTGGCGATGGTCGCTCCAGATAATCTAGAGGCTTCCGATGACCTAAACCGCATCTTGCGCCCCCAAGGCTTGGCATTGCAGCGGATGGTGATTACACAGGAAGACTACCAGCAGCTAATCAACCAATACTTGGATGAAATGGCTGTTAAGCAAAAGCACCTGGAACAAGCAAAGTTTACAGATATTAATCAGGATTTAGAAAACCTCGGAAATCTCGATCTTCAGGATGGTCCTGAAGAAATGGAGGCTGATCTAGGTGCGGCGATGAAGGGTGCGGAGGATGCCCCAGTCATCAACCTAGTTAACAGAATCCTGGCTAAAGCTTTGCACGAGAAGGTTTCTGATATTCACATCGAACCGCAAGAAGAAAACTTACGCATTCGCTTTCGGAAAGATGGGGTACTGGGTGAAGCTTTCCCCCCCCTACCGAAAAAAATCATCCCGGCGCTGACAGCCCGATTTAAAATCATCTCCAATCTAGACATTGCTGAACGACGTATACCCCAAGACGGACGTATCCGGCGGATGTTTGAGGGACGTAAAGTAGACTTTCGCGTGAGCACCTTACCCAGTCGTTACGGGGAAAAGGTGGTGCTGCGGATTTTGGATAACTCCTCCACCCAACTAGGATTGAATAAGTTAATTAGTGATCCAGAGACTTTACGAATTGTCCAGGATATGGTGAGCCGGCCTTTTGGTCTGATTTTGGTGACTGGGCCAACTGGTTCTGGGAAAACAACCTCGCTCTATTCTGCACTCTCAGAAAAGAATGATCCCGGTATTAATATCAGTACAGTGGAAGACCCAATTGAGTACAGCCTTCCAGGAATTACTCAAGTACAGGTGATTCGAGAAAAAGGGCTGGATTTTGCTACCGCATTGCGGGCTTTCTTGCGGCAAGATCCAGATGTGCTGCTAGTGGGTGAAACGCGGGATAAAGAAACGGCAAAAACAGCAATTGAGGCTGCCTTGACGGGTCACTTAGTATTAACTACCTTACATACCAATGATGCCCCAGGAGCGATCGCTCGTTTGGGAGAAATGGGTATTGAGCCTTTCATGGTTTCTAGTTCGCTGATTGGCGTTTTAGCTCAACGTTTGGTGCGGCGTGTATGTTCTGAATGTCGTGTTCCCTACACTCCCACAACTGAGGAATTGGCTCGTTATGGTCTATCAGCTTCCTCAGATGTCGGAGTCACCTTCTACAAAGCTAATAGCTTGACATTAGAAGCGATCGCAGAAGCCAAAGCCAAAAATCAGCTTTGCCCAGCGTGTAATGGTGTCGGCTACAAAGGGCGTTGTGGTGTTTATGAAGTCATGCGAGTTACCGAAAACCTGCAAACTCTCATCAACGAAGATGCACCCACGGAACGGATCAAGGAAGTGGCAATAGAAGAGGGTATGAAAACCTTGCTGGCTTACAGTTTGGACTTAGTGCGCCAAGGTGCTACCACCCTAGAAGAAGTAGAACGAGTGACGTTTACTGATACTGGTTTGGAAGCCGAGTTAAAAGCCAAACGCAAGACTGGTCTTACCTGCCGGACTTGCGATGCCACATTGAAACCAGAATGGCTGGATTGTCCCTACTGTATGACATCTCGGTTTCAAAAATAGACAAGAGGCAAAAGTCAACAGTCAAGGGTCAAGAGTTATTACTTTTGAATATTGACTATAGACTTTGGACGAAGGACTAAACAAATAACATAAGGCAGCAGAACTATGGAAATGATGATTGAAGACCTGATGGAGCAGTTGATTGAAATGGGAGGTTCGGATTTGCATTTATCCGCAGGTTTGCCTCCCTACTTCCGCATCAGTGGCAAACTCACCCCCATAGGTGAGCATGTATTAACAGCTGATCAATGTCAAAGGCTGATTTTTAGTATGCTCAACAACACCCAACGTAAAACCTTGGAGCAGACCTGGGAGTTGGATTGTTCCTATGGTGTTAAGGGTTTAGCTCGCTTCCGGGTCAATGTTTATAAAGAACGTGGTGCTTATGCTGCTTGCTTACGGGCATTAAGTTCTAAAATTCCTAACTTTGAAAAATTAGGTCTGCCAGATATTGTGCGGGAAATGTGCGACAAGCCCAGAGGACTAATTCTAGTGACAGGCCCTACAGGTTCTGGCAAGACAACTACCCTCGCGGCAATGATCGATTTGATTAACCGCACCAAAGCAGAGCATATTTTAACGGTGGAAGACCCAATTGAATTTGTCTACGAACCAATTAAAAGCTTGGTTCACCAGCGACAACTGAGTGAAGATACCAAGAGCTTTGCTAATGCTTTGAAAGCAGCTCTGCGGGAAGATCCAGATATTATTCTGGTGGGAGAAATGCGCGATTTGGAAACGATTTCTTTGGCAATTTCCGCAGCTGAAACAGGACACTTGGTATTTGGCACGCTACACACCAGTTCCGCTGCACAGACAGTTGACCGGATTATCGACGTTTTCCCCCATGAAAGACAAACTCAAGTGCGGGTGCAATTGTCTAACTCGTTAGTGGGGGTATTTAGCCAAACCTTGGTGTCCAAGAAAAACCCTAAACCCGGTGAGTATGGTCGGGTGATGGCTCAAGAAATTCTGATTGTCACTCCCGCTATTTCCAACTTGATTCGAGAAGGCAAAACATCTCAAATTTACTCAGCTATTCAAACTGGTGGCAAATTAGGGATGCAAACTCTGGAGAAGGTTCTAGCCGATTTTTACAAAGCAGGAACGATCTCCTTTGAAGCCGCGATGTCTAAGACTTCTAAGCCAGATGAAATCCAACGTCTTATCGGTACTGCTACACCGCAGGCAGCAGGTGCAAAACCCGGTGCGGCTGCCAAAGCGCATTAAAGCAACTAGGGTTAGGGGAGATGAAAGGGATGAAAAACCTTTAACTATTTTGAATTTTGAATTTTGAATTTATTTATGCCAAACTACGTTGCCCGTGTTCGGGATTCTCAAGGAAAATCCCGAACAGAAAAAATTGTTGCCGAATCCTTAGTACAAGCTCGTACTAGTCTCAGAGAACAAGGTTTTGTAGTCCAAGAACTCAAACAATCTCAAGGATTTCAGCTAAATTTTGACTTAAAAAAATTCCAGACTTCCTTAGTTAAGGTTTCTGTGAAAGACAAAGCCGTTTTTTCCCGTCAATTTGCCGTTTTGATGAATGCGGGAGTTGCGATCGTTAGAAGTCTAGGGGTACTTTCTGAACAGTGTAGTAACCCTAAACTGAAACAAGCTCTTGTGGAGATTAGCATCGATGTTCAAAGTGGAATGAATCTTTCAGAGTCAATGCGGAAGCATCCTGACTGCTTTGATGGCTTATATGTGAGTATGATTCAAGCTGGCGAAGTAGGTGGTGTTCTAGACGAAGTATTGAATCGTTTAGCCAAGTTGTTAGAAGATGTTGCCCGCTTACAAAACCAAATTAAATCAGCATTGTCTTATCCAATAGTCGTGGGTTTTATCGCAGTTGCTATCTTTCTCGGCATGACAATTTTTCTTATTCCCATTTTTGCCACGATTTTTGAACAAATTGGAATTACATTACCACCTCTAACACTATTCTTGATGAATGCTAGTAAATTTTTGAGAAGTCCGAATGCTGTCATCCTTCTTGCTATTATTGTAGGACTGAAAATTGCCTATTCACAATACGGTAAAACTCGTGCTGGTCGCGAAACAATTGATCGTCTTTCCCTGAAAGTGCCGTTGTTTGGCGACTTAATTCAAAAATCTTCGGTTGCTCGCTTTAGCAGAACTTTTGGATCTTTGACTCGTTCAGGTGTACCAATTTTAACTTGTTTGGAAATTGTCCGAGATACATCAGGAAACCAAATAATTGCCAATGCCATAAATGCAGCCCGCCTAGAGATTCAACAAGGAGGTATGATTAGCATTGCTTTACAAAAAGATGCCGTTTTTCCGGCTATGGCAATTCAGATGATTAGTATCGGAGAAGAAACTGGAGAATTAGATGCAATGTTGATGAAAGTTGCCGATTTCTATGAAGATGAAGTTGAGCAGGCAGTAAAAGCAATGACCAGTATTTTGGAACCAGTGATGATTGTAGTTCTAGGGGGAATGGTTGGAACCATTTTACTAGCGATGTATCTGCCTATGTTTAAGGTATTTGAAACGTTGGGATAGGGGATTAATAGTTAAGAGTTAGGAGTTAAAAGTTTAAACTCTTTATTTTTATCCTCATTCTTAACTCTTAACTACTTAATTTTATTTCTAACTCCTCACTTCTAACTATTTAATCAACTATGACTGTGCAAAAATCTCACTACGAAGCAAGTTTGGCAGAATATAGCAATCATCTAGCTGCGATCGCTTTACTAAAGCAATATCGGCCATACTTGGAGATGATTCCCAGTCTGCGCCGTCCAGACGAAAGTGTCATTACTATCCCCTTACCAATTGTCCGTCTTCGCAACACTCCTACAACACCCCCACAAACGATTTGCTTACCCTGTGATGTGGCAATTTTAATGTGTGATCCAGAGTGGAAAATCAAAACAGGAGCAGAAATTTTAGTCTTTATTCATCGTGCTCACGAAGACTTTTCTGATTTGTTAGGACGTTGGCGACAAACCCAAGTTTGGCTAGACAATGATTATGAGTGGCTAATGCCTCTCCGTCACAGTCATATTTTGAGTGAGGGAGCTAATAGTATATATCCTCTGTTTGTAGTTTTTAGTGATACTTTAGAACGCATCCAACGAGGACTCGTAGGAGCCGAACTTCCATTTATTATGCAAACGCCAGATTTGCTGCTTGAGGATAATTTCACAGATATTTTCTCTCCACAAATTCCACCAGCTTAAAAAAATTAGGAGTTAATAGTGAGGATTTTGAAGTTTTAAATCGCAAATTTGGAGTCTCTTCTCTGAATATGCTCCAAATTTACAATTTTATATTTTTAACTCCTAACTCCTAACTATTACCTAACAAATTGGGGCATAATTTCAGCAGCAGTGAATATTCCATAGATGCCGCGTTGGTGCAATTGCTTACCAGCTTTGAGATAGCCAAAAGCAGGGCCGCAGACATTAGCTGCCATACTGGTTTCATCTCCCAGAGTAAAGGTATGGGTAGAAATCTTCCCTTCAAAGGTGCGTCCTGTTACCTTAACGTTGGTGCTGAGAGGCTTTTTGGGATTGCGAGTATCAACTACACCACCAACAGTAACGCGATCGCGCCCTACTATTCCCGCTACCTCTAGCATCACATCATCAGCGTGTTCCATATTCGTCAAGGTAAGCACGCCATTAGTTTTATCTAGTAATGCTTCTACTTCTGCATCAGTCATCGCCTTAGCAGTTTCTACTGTGTAACCAGGCATATGACCAATATCTTCCCGAACAGTGGCGCGGTAAGCTTCCCAGTTGGCAATTCCCACCCCAAAGGTAATTTCGACTTGATGAATTTCGGCGTAGCTTTGAGCGGCTAAAGCGGCAGCGGCTGTTAACAGTCCGGGCGTAGCACCACAGCCTGTCATGTAAGTAATTCCTGCTGCTTGCAGTTCTTCTTTCATTGCTAGTAGTTGTTCCACAGCAGTAGTGCGCTTAATCGCATCCACTAGCACTCCACGCCAACCAGATTTGATAAACTGCTTGGCTACAGAGGGAATAAAATCATTTGGTAGGTTGGGTAAAGCCAGAAAATACCCATCCACAGGTTGAGCTATTTCAATTACATCCTGAATACTTTGATTTGTTAACGTACCAACTGGCTCTAAATGACCTACCGAATCTTGGGACTGGTAGGTGGCGATGCATTCTTGAGTATTTAAACCATCACCAGCGTAAGCGTAGCCTTTATGATCTGCTGCTGCGACTAAAATCATTTCCTGTTTGCCAGCAAGTACCTTGGCGGCGGCTTGTCCTAATCCGCCAAAACCTAGTACTCCTACGCGGATAGCTGACGAAATATTTAGAGAATTTTTGACTTTTTCGGAATTCATAGTCAATTAGTTAAGTTGAATCAAAAGCCTTTAGCATTCGGCATCTCAGCTTCCGGTTTGGAACTGGTGGCTGATGGCTGATAGCTCAAAGCTATAGAGGTTAATTATGATTCATTATCCTATTGATGGGCAAAGTATCACTGACAATGATCACAGTCTACCCATCGCCTGCAAGTTCTTTAAATTTTATTTTGGCATCCTTGTGATCTAGCAACTTTTATACCATCCAGATGCAGATTTAAGATAAAACAAATCATTGCAGTAGTTTAGGATGCTCTTTGCAACACACGTGCTAGTTCAGATAATCCGCAATCTTTCAAATGTTGATAAAAACTTTCTTGTTTTAGCATACGGAGTTTTGCCAGTGAACGTATTGCATCTTCCAACTCTTTGACCCGATCTAATTGGTAAGCTAAACGAGCTGCTTGCTCTATAACTGTAGGATTATACTCTCGACGTATAAATTGTTTTGCATACTCGAA
This sequence comes from Nostoc sp., assembly GCF_036917195.1. Classification (GTDB taxonomy): domain Bacteria; phylum Cyanobacteriota; class Cyanobacteriia; order Cyanobacteriales; family Nostocaceae; genus Nostoc. Next base: position 14,776 of record NZ_JBALDG010000028.1, on the reverse strand, counting down.
TGCACCATCAAAATCTTCACTATCTCTAAGAGTTTCAATTGCTAAAATTATGAGCGAACCTCCTAATTGTTTTGGAGGAATATCCAAAATATATTTCGCTGCAATCTCGCTTTGACCTAGCTTAAGAGCAGTTTGAGATGCAATCAGTTTTGCTTGAATTTGAGTATTATTATCAAGGTTCTCATCATCACATAAAGGTAGAACAATATCGAGACTTTTAGCATACTGTTCCAGATCATCTAAAATGTCTGCATATCGTATAGATTGTTCTGGTTTCAATTCACCTCTCAGCCAAACAGGATCTATGATACGAACAGCTCTTTTCTTATCCCGTTTGTCAAGCTTACGTTCCGCTAAATAGCTCTCTGTTAGAATTTGTTGTGCTTCTTCATCAGTTGGTAGTAAATTAAGGAGTTCCCAACCAAAATTCCTAATTTCTTGTGGTCTCTGTCTTAGCCGGAAAAACCGCATTGCGGCACGATATACTTCTGGATGAGGGTAAAGGGCAACTAACTCCAGAACATTATTTTCCAACTTCTCTAGTGAGGATACAGAAAGTAATTGAGTACCTATTTGTTCAATTTCTAGTTTAATATTTTCGCTAGAAAGTTCTAAATTTAATCCATAAAATAATTTAACATAATTAGTTACTAGTTCTTTATGACTATCGGGAATAGCAATCGCTAAGAACTCCTCCATTTCTAAAGAAGGATAGGAAAACAAAAAAAACAGTTTAGTTTCATTTATTTCAAACAGTTGGCAGCATCTCTGCTTAAAGCTATCTAAATCTTCAGGTTTGGGAACACGTGACACAACAACCTTGACATCAATTGACTTCTTAAGTGCTTTGGCTAACGCACTCTGCTGGATGAGTTGCTTAATATGCTTGCTTACTTTGATACTTTCTGAACTTAAAGAAGACAGCATTACAACTTCATCAGGTAGCTGTTGCGTGCAAAGACCAGCTATCTCGGTAATACCAGTACGGGAGTCTATAATCAAAAAGTCTGCTTTAAATTCTTTTTTAATACGGGCAATAAATTGCTGAAAAAATGCAATTCCATCGAGTTTCTCAGAAAAAATCAGATTCCAGTCAAGCTGATTTAACTTTTTGTAGTATTCTTCAGAAAGGTACTGTCCTGCTGGAATAAGCCACAGAGGCGCAATTCCTTTAGGGGATTCAATTGGTACTTGAAGGCTTATTTCCTCAATAGTTGCTGGATTTGAATTTTGTTGCTGATAATCCAAAATGTAGTCGAGTAGACCTTTTTGATTAGCTGCTAACTCTAACCCAGCAAATTTGGCATCTATACCTGGTGCCTCCAGGTCAAAATCGATCATAACAGTTTTAAGATTCAATTTTGCTAAGTACACTGCAAAATTTGCTGCAGCAAGTGTTCTACCAACACCACCTTTATATGAATAAAAAGTAATAGTTTTCATGCTACGCTATCTCTCCCCCAAGAACCTCCTTGACGGCAACGAACTTGCTGTGCCTCACGACACGTGTCTCTCTCTTGTGCTGAGATTAAGTCAAAGTTTGGTGATGACTCCTCTTGCAATACTTCAGTATTATCTACATCTCCAAATATTTTATCGATGGCTGCTCTCATATCAATGTTGTCCGAATCTAAGTTCGCTGTAATTACATTAATTCTCTGTTTTTTTACAAGAATTGTTGCTTCCAAATCTGCTCCTAGAGCATTTAAGTATGCAAGTACGGAGTCAAACGTATGATCATTTTTAGTACTTTCTAGTTTAGATACCTGACTTTGTTGCACACCTAGACGTTGAGCTATTTCTGTTTGGTTTAGTCCAGAGCGCTTACGCACACTTCGCATTGCTTGAGTTAAAGCAAGTCGGAAAAGCTCCTGACGTTCAACAAGACGAGTCTTTGGTGTGTCAGGAACAATTTTATTTAATAAAGCTAAAGCATCACTGCCCAAATGGGGATTATTGTTCATCTGTTTTATCCTCCTTCGCGACTACTAAATCTCGCCGTTTAGCTGCAATATATATTTCATTGTGCGGAGTTTTACGCCCCTTTTTCTTGAAAGCGTGCAGCAAAACTAGACGCTTACCCGTTAAGGCGCAAAGAAAAATGCGGGGATTGTTACAAGTATTAGGCAAACGCAGTTCATAAAGGTTATCTTCTGTCTTGATTTTGTCTAAAACGTCTGAGCGTTCGATTATTAAGGCAAGTCCCTTCGTTGATATAAGAGAGAGGCGGAACTGAAACCGCTTATATTCCGCTGGAGTGAGTGAAGAAGTTAGGAACTCATCAACTGGTTTTTTTCCATCTACCTCCTGGTAGGTAATAATCTGCCATTCTTCACTCACCGCAGACTCCTCATACACTCTACTAATATGCCATATTTGGAATATTCGCTGATAGTACAATATTATCAAGTTAAAAACTTGGTCATCCCATTTGTTTTGCGAAAATGCTAAATGTTAAGCTTGGCAACGCATTACAGAACAGATGGATGCCGCATAAGCTTACAAAAATAGTAGTCTTAATCGGTTTTTTGTTCGACTTTTGACGATATCTTCAATAAATATGGGCAATTGCTGTTCGTACATCCCACTATCCCACTGTTGGATTAAATTGCGTTTTATCTTGTATTGACACTTGAAGGAATAGGGTAAACCTAACAATAATGATAAACTTTTTCAATAAAATTTATATTTTGTGAAGCAATTAGTTGGCTATACTACTGCTAATACTTGTTTTTAGGACTTTTATCACTTATTTTGCAAGCTCAATTATGAGCTTGACTAATTGATGAAGTTAAGAGAAACTAACTAAATACTGATGTATATACTTCTAAAATTAATAATTTTTGTAAAAATTATGAGATATATGTGTTGTAAGATGGAACATTATTTAGCAAATGGCAAGTTTGTATCTAAGTAAAAATGTTCCTACGGCTATATTTGTAGCCTTCTGCTAAGGCAGTACAATTTAAACGTACTTATCGTGGTTGGCCAAGAGCATGGAGACATTAGAGTTCATAATCTATCCAGACGGTCGGGTACAAGAGAAAGTCACTGGCATTGTGGGTGCTTCTTGCGCTGAAGTTACAGCAGCAATAGAGGCACAGCTGGGGCAAGTAGTTAATCATGAGCCAACCTCAGAATATTTCGCCGCTAAGGTGCAGCAATCTAATATGGCGAATACACACACCACTTACAGCGATTGGTAAGTTTTCACAGTAGTTTAGTGTTATTAATTCACAACCACCATGTCACACTTTAGCCAAATTAAGACTCAAATCCGTAACCTTGATTCTTTGAAAGATGCTTTGACTGAATTGGGCGTAGACTGGAAGCCCGGCCCACGCGAAGTCCGTGGCTATCGCGGTCAAACCCATCCTGCCGAAGTTAGTATTGAGCAGGAAAATGGCTATGACATCGGCTTTAGATGGAATGGCTTGGAATATGAACTGGTGGCTGACTTGCAATATTGGCAGCAAGACCTATCTGTGGATGGATTTTTGCGCCAGGTAACGCAGCGCTATGCTTATCAAACAGTTGTGAAAGAAACCGCTCGTGTTGGTTTTCAAGTCTCTGAACAACAAAAAAATGAAGATGGTTCAATTCGCCTGGTAGTACAGCGCTGGAGTGCGTAATGGCTGATTTTCTGCCGTCGCCGGAAGAACAAGAAGACAACCGTTCCGGTTTGGAACCAGAATTAGGGGGTTTTTTACGGGATGCCCCAGAACGTTCTGGTTTGGAACCGGAATTAGGCGGTGTACTGCGCCAAAATGGTGTTTATGTTGACGAAATCACCTGTATTGGTTGCAAGCATTGCGCTCATGTTGCGCGTAACACCTTTTACATTGAACCAGATTACGGGCGATCGCGTGTGGTTCGGCAAGATGGGGACAATGAGGAAATTATCCAAGAAGCAATTGACACTTGTCCGGTTGATTGCATTCACTGGGTTGATTACACTGAACTGAAAAAGTTAGAAGAAGAGCGCAAATATCAGGTAATTCCCTTAGTGGGTTATCCGGTAGAACAGGCAGTTGTTGCTAGCGAACGTCGGCGTAAAAAGCAAAAGTTAAAGACCAAAAAATCCCGTTATTAAGATAAAAACATTAAATTAATATAATAAAGGACTGGTATATCCAGTCCTTTTGCTTTTCGCTATATAGTTAATTTCTGATGTCTATATTACATCAAATGCCAAAAGGTAGTATTGTTTGATATTCGTGAAACAGCTTTTTGGTAAAGTTTTTTAATCCAAAATTAGTTTAACTCCCTTCATTTGAAATTTAGAGGATCATGTTGTGAAAGCAATTTTTCTACTTTTGCCTCGTCTAACCTAGCGGTTAATCTTCTAGTTTCATGCAAGTCTCTAGTAGTTTTCGCCAAAGTAAAAGTTGAGCCAAGAGAAAAAGCTAAACCCATGCCCATAAAGCCTTTCACCCAGCTATCCACAGGCAAGTTTATAATACCGAAAGTGGTCATAGAAATAGAAAGTATAAAAGCTGCCCAAGTTTGAATAATCCAAGCTGCACTATCTTTTTGAGTACTAACTGTTTGCATATTTCCTACCTTTTATTTGGGTAATTTATACCAATTCAGAATGACGCTCTCTACGAGACGCTTTTGCGTTCGTGGACTCGCTACCGCTACGCTAACGGAATTAAGAGGCGTCAGATTTAATCTGGGTTTCCAGACTTGTATCTGTAGTTTTATTTTGGAGAATTGGTGTTAACAGTAATTGTATTGATTGGTAGGTTTACTGGTATCAATAATAAGACCAGTTTGGTAACTGGACTCCAAAAGGTAAGCTCAAGAGCAATTGGAGTAAATAGAAACTGGCACTAGGTTTGTACCAGTTTTACAAGTGGCATTAAACTGAAATCTTTCAGCATTCAGGGTAAGCCAACTAGCCCGCTTCGGATTCCACACGTCCCGCAATATTTTTGTGAAAGGCTAATAGCCCAAGTCCATTTAAGTGGACTAAAACCCTTTACTAGTCGTCTAAAGATGACTTTAGCTTATTAGCCTAGTAATTCATTACTAGTACACCACGGCGTAAATAGAGCAACCATTTAAAATCCTTAAAAAGCCCATTCCATAATATTTTTGAATGAGTGACTTTTGAACGCCAGTTGCTTCTCCTGTCGGAGACGCGGAAGGGACAAGTCGGCAGAGCCGCCCAACGCACTGGCTCCTTTTGACTTCCGCCTTGCGGTATTAGGCAGTTATTGGGACTAGTGTAATATCTGAGATGAAACAGATTAGTTTACTTATTCATCTGCAAAAGTCTGTACCTTGCCATCAGGACTGAGAACAACTCGAATTCTGAGATTTTGTCCGCGTGGATTGGCGGAAACAAAAGGTTTACCAACTTCAGGCATCCCAGTGTTATCAACGAATTCTCTTGCTGCCTTATTGAGAGGAAAAATTCGTTCCACCGTGCCGTCAACACTGACTATCAAACTATACTCTAATGTTTGTCCTAGTCCAGTAGGTGGTTGCCAACGCTTTCTTAAATATTCTCTAGCTTCTGCTACTTGAGGTGTATCAAATAAGGTGCCAGTAGCCACTTGTGTGGATGTAGGGGGTTTGCGTCCGTCTCCTAATTGATCAATAAAGGGATTATTCTGGGCAGTTCTAGAGGAGGGAAGTTGTGAAGCAGGTTTTTCTCCAGGAGAAAGTTGTTGTAAGGAATTGATTCTTTCGTCTAGTTGTTGTGAGTTTAATGGGGAGGGTTGGGTAGAGGTATTGCCACGATTATTATTGGGTATGATGTCAAGAGACGGGGGTGGGACTGGTGAGATATTAGTTGGTAAGCTGCCTGCGTTAGAAGATAGTCTAGGTGGCAAATTACGCAGCTGAGGGAGAGCACCAGCTTGGGGACTTGATCCTGTAAGATTCTGTCCAAGATTTGGTAATATGGCAATTTCCTGACCTGGGATTTTGCTAGATGGTGCGTTAGCGTTCGCGGAGCGTCTTGTAGAGAAGTTCGCCGTTCGCGTAGCGTCTCCAAGAGTTGGCATCGCTCGATTGGTAGGAACGGTTGAAGTCTTGCTCTGAGGTATAGTCAGTGCATTATTTGGAAATAGAGGTGGCGGTGTAGAGAAACTGGGACTAGGGGCTGTTAGAGGTGCTTGGGGCAAACTAGATGTGGGAAGTGGAGGGGTGGAACCCAGCAAATTATCTGATGGAGTGGTAAGTCCGGGTTCAGGCGTAGGGAAGTTTAGTGAGGATGAAGGTTCTAAAGCAGTCTTTACCGCTGCTGAATCTGCTGTTTTGACTGGCTGCTGTTGCTTTTGCCTTATGTTGTTAGCATATTGCCAAGTAACTGGTAAAAAACCTACACCTAATACTAATACTGCGGCAACAGGTGCCCAAGTAGGGAACCTCAGAATCGAAGTCGTGCTGTTGAGAGTTGGGAGTGCCATAACATCAGTCAAGTATTCATCTAAAGCACTTGCCAAATCGAATAGTTGCAGCAGAGTGAGTTGAATTACCGGACCAGATGAGTGGTTGGCGAGAGAACCGAGAAATAAATTGTGAGTTAAATAGCTGCTTGGTTCTAAGTGGATATTTGCCCCTGGAATCTGGGTACTAAAGGAATTTAATGTTTTTGTTGAGGACTTTAATTCCGGCTCACCCAATGCTGTGGTTGACTCCTGGGTACTGGAGAAACTGACCCAAAAGCTTTCTGGAGACTGTTGGAGGAATTGTTGTACGTAGGTTGTAACTGCATCACATAAGGCTTCGAGTTGATCGCGATCGCCCCGAATTGGAACTCTGTTTTCTTCTGGTAATCGGGGATCGTCAAAACGTAGCTCAAAGCTTAGGTGCTTGAGGACAGTTTTCCCCATCCAACGGGACAGAGGTGAGCTTTGTGCAAATACTTCTAGCGTGCAAGTAGGGGGTGTGTAGCGACGAATGACAGAATTTGATAGAGGCATAGCAGGAACTGCGAGGAAGACTATTTGGGATTTTGCAAAAAGTTGAGCCAGTTGCTTGCAAAGAAAAGTTGAAACAGCGGATTCCTCCACTCAGAACTTTGTCAGGTTTTTTGCATTATGCAAACTGGGGTGCAAGGAGGAAGCAGTGCTGATAGTGGCTTGCCCAAGAACTAACGACCATCAAAAGGGAATTCTTATCTTGCAAACTTTCATGAGCGAATTTTGGTTGAGGAATTTCAAATCTAAAATCTAAAATTTTGTAGAACGGTCTATAAGTGCTAACCAGAGACGGCGATGCCCACCACTAGCACTGTAAAAAAGTAAATCTACAAGCAGTTTGAGTGCCAGGTTAGTAAGTAAATCCGTTGAGATTTGCTCGTCCTCTTCCATCCGCTCTTGGTAGGTGTTGCAAAAAGCATCAATATAATCTCCAAGTAAAGCAGCCTGGTGAGGTTCCCGGTTATTTTCTGCCATTTGTTCCAACAGGCCGACAGCGCGGCGAATCAATTCCTGGTGCTGTTTGGCTAAATAGCAGATGATCAAAACAAGTGATCGCGCTTCTTCGACATCTAGCTTTTTTCGCCCTCCTTGACCTTTGCGTAGAGGATTTGATTGGCGCAGTCGCCATAAAGCTACGCGGTCTGGCACTCTTGACTCTAAATTCAGATCAGTTGCCGCCGAAAGCATAGCCTCTGAACCAATGCCGGTTAAGGTTTCTAGCGCCAACAGCACCAAGTCTAATTGGGTTTTGATATTGTCCCATTGAACTGTGTTTGGGGCTGGAAGCTTGATTAAATCCTCCCACTGGGAATTTGGAGTGGCTGAGTTGGCGGCCGAGTGCATAACTTTTAGCATAGGTGATCAAGCTGATAGGGGATGTTGCTGTTACCCATTTTGAAACCAGACTCTTAAGCATCAAGCTTGGTTTCCCATAGCTCTGAGCCAGAGGCTTCAGGTAGCTTTTTCTATGTGGTAAACAACAGGTATCTTTGTCCTACTCTAGATGAAAATTTATTTTTGACAAAGTAGAAAATTATCAATTCTAGTTAAGGTTTACCCGATTTTCGCTACTGGCTCCGTACAAGAGTATAAATAAACAATATTAAGAATTCTAACCGCGAATTATCGCTAAGTAATTATGTAGAATACCTCCTAATTTATTTACGGTTTTAAATTTTGAAATTTCTTGATGTTTATTCTTGGTTTTCATGTATACATAATTACTATACAAATCTTTTGCCTGTTTGCTAAAGGTGCTTCTTGCTGCTTTCTAGCATTCCACCCCAGTTTCGCTTGTGTGCAGCCTGTTAGGGACTGACAAAAAATAAATTATCCAAAATTATTTGTATATTTATAGGGGTGCAAGGACTTTTACCTGTGTCAACTTAAGGTGAAACCCGCTTTGTGAAAATGTTTTGCCCTCATCCCTTAACCCCTTCTCCCAAAATTGGGAGAAGGGGAATATTAATCAAAGGCTCCCCTCTCCCCAAATTGGGAGAGGGGTTGGGGTGAGGGCGTGAGGGCGTGAGGGGGAATCGAGGTTTCAGGTTTTCAATGCCTAAATCCTGAATTTGATAAAGTCAGCGTTTGAAGATATTGGCCAATTGATTTTGTCCTACTTAGTTGGTACTATAGCTCTAACCGTAAACTACGCACATATCAGAACTCATTTATAAAGTTGATGAGCAGAGGTAATAGTTTAGACATTTACCAAAACCATGCTTAAGTATGAGTTACAGATAATTCACTGAGTAATAATAGCAACGCAATAATATAACAAATATGAAAAAGCATTTTTTTGCCTTTTCACTGATAGCTTGTGCTGTCGGTGTGACTCTGCCAACTCAAGCATTCGCGGTTAAGCTATACGCTGCTGGTAGTTTGCGAGATAGCCTCACAGAAGTAGCTGAATCTTTTAACGATAAATATGGGATTCCAGTAGAAACGAGATTTGGCCCATCTGGTTTAACACGAGAATTTATAGAACAAGAATTCTCCAAAACTGGAAAATCCGCAGATGTTTTTGCTAGTGCAGATATTGATAACCCTCAGACATTGTTTAAAGAAGGTTTAAGTGAACCTGTAGTGAACTTCACTAGTAACCGCATGACTGCTGTTGTCAGATCAGGACTTGGTATCACATCAGATAATTTGTTAGACTTTTTCCTAAAACCCGAAATCAAGTTGGGAACTTCGACGCCTGTGGCAGATCCATCTGGTACCTATGCATGGCAAATATTTGACAAGGCTAATCAGATTATATCTGGTAGCTCTCAAATTCTGAAGGATAAAGCTTTGCAGTTAGTAGGTGGTAATCCTAATGCTCCTATAGTTCCTAATGGCAAAAATAATTTAGTCTACTTTCTAGAAGAAACAAAACAAGCAGATATCTTTTTAGCTTATTACACCAGTGGGAAGACTGCCCAAGCAACAAAAGGTGGTGACAATCTGCAAATAGTAGAATTACCCGAATATTTAGCAACAAAAGCTGATTATGGATTGACTACACTGAAAAACGCCGATCCTGATGGGGAAAAATTAGCTGAATATATTCTGTCACAAGAAGGGCAAGAAATTTTGGCAAAGTATGGATTTAGTGCCCCCTCTACTTCTGTTCCCGAACATCAGGGTGCGGGTGGAATTTTACTGGCTGTAGGTGTAGCTTTAATCTTGAAGAAAAAACAAGCATTGGTCAAAAAGCAATTAGTCAAATTAGACCATCACAGGTAGAAAACTTACTAATTTTGTCTTGCGTTGAATCAACATGATAGTACATTCAATAAAAAAGGAAAATATGAATAAGCTCAATATGTTTCCTTTTTTATCTCAAAAAATAACAAAGGCGAGTATAGCTCTGATAGCAGGAATTTCCCACGCCACTTGACCTTTTTTGAATTAAAAATTAAAAATTAATAAGTTTGAAGAATAATAATTTTTAATTAATTTTGGGTACAAGCCTCCACCCTACGGGAATTAAAAATGTAAAATTAAAAATGTAAAATTAGGATTTATTCAATTTTTAATTAATTTTTAATTTCGAGAAGCGACTTGACGCCAGTCCTCTAATACCCTCCTAAAAAAGGAGGGTATTAGAGGATAAAGCCTAAAACCCAAGCGTATTGGTTTATCAGCACAAATGGGACGAACTAGCAGCGTTCACTAGTTACATTGATTGCCACTTTATTTGATGTGAGCTACAGTAACACCAGTGCCACCATCTGCTTGTTCTGCTGGTTCGTAGTTGTTCACTCTAGAATGCTGTTGCAAAAAGGTGTGAACTCCTTGTCGCAGCTTACCAGTGCCGTACCCGTGAATAATCCAGATTGGGCCCGTCGCTTCCGAGATGGCTTTATCTAGAATGTATTCGGCATCAGCCACCCGTTTACCACGCAAATCGATGGTATTTTGGGAAGTCCGAACTGGGACACTTTGCGGTGGCGGGGTTACTACTGCTGGGGCTGGTTTGGGTTTGACTATTGGTTCTGCTTTTTGACCATCTAAAGATTCTACGTCTTGCAACTTCACAGTCATCTTCATTAGCCCAAACCGAACGCTTAACTCCCCATCTTCATTAGGGGCGACGATTACATCTGCTATCTGTCCGAGTTTGGGAACGCGGATGCGATCGCCTACTTTAGGCATAAACCCAACTTTTGGTTTCGCTGGCGTTACTGGCTGATACTGCTGGCCAATTTGATTCAAAGCATTGGTGGCTTGCTGGGCTTCTTGGGCTGTGGGCGTACCTTTCTGCAAGCGGCGAATCACTTGGGCAATTTCACCTTTTGCTTGGGCGATCGCTTGTTTTACTGCTACTTCCTGTGAAGCCCGCAAACTGCTTTCCCTTTCCTCCAAACTTGCGGCTTTTGCGGATACTTCTTTGTATAAACGTTCCGCTTGCTGCAACAAACTTTGGGCTTCCGCAGCTTTGGTTTCCTGACGGCGGCGTTGCGCTTCTAACCCAGCAATCACCTGGTTAACTTCATCTGTGCCCTCTCCCACTTGAGTTTTCGCCTCTTCTACCACTTCTGGCTTCAATCCCAAACGTAGGGCAATTGTTAAGGCATTAGAACGTCCGGGGATGCCCCACAGCAGACGGTAAGTAGGCGAGAGAGTACTTTCGTCAAATTCTACAGAGGCATTTTCAAACCGATCGTCTTCGTATTTCAGAGCTTTAAGTTCGCCGAAGTGAGTAGTGGCGATAGTTAGCTGGGCATGGTTGGCTAGATATTGCAACAAGGCGATCGCTAAGGCACTACCTTCAACTGGATCGGTTCCTGCGCCAACTTCATCAAGTAAAACCAGTGCTGAGTTAGAAGTAGGAACTTCCCCCTCTGCTTCCCCACTCCCCAATGCTTCTAAAATCCGACTAATCCGGCGAATATGACCAGAGAATGTGGATAAACTTTGCTGTAAGGATTGTTCATCCCCAATATCTGCCAGCACCTGATCAAACCAAGGTATTTCCACTGGTTCGCGGGCGGGGACAAATAAACCCACTTTGGCCATCAATGCTGCTAATCCCAAAGTTTTTAAGGTTACAGTTTTACCGCCAGTATTTGGCCCGGTAATCGTCACTACCCGAATTTGCGGACTAATCAACAAGTCTACAGGAACTACTGGTTGCCCTTGTTCGTGCTGTTGTTGCCACACTAACAGAGGATGGCGTAAATTCCGTAAGGTAATGATTTCACTGTCTTCACGCTGGATAAATCGCGGGGGATTCGCTCCTAGCCAGTAACTATATCGTGATCTAGCGGTTGCCAGATCCAAAGTGGTAGCGATCGCTAACAACCTCTCCAAATCTGGTTTTACTGCGGCGACAAGTTCTGTCAAAATACGGCGAACCGCTTCTTCTTCGGCTTGCTCTCTCCTGATAATCTGCCGCAGTTGGTTGCCTAGAGGCACGATAGAATTTGGTTCCACATAGAGCGTGGCACCACTGGTAGAGGTATCGTGGACAATACCAGGGATAGCATCTTTTTGAGGTGCTTTTACCGGGATGACAAAGCGATCGCTCCGTTGCGTAATTAGCTGTTCTTGAACTGCTCCAGATTTTGCTTGTAAGATATTTTGCAGCTTTTGAGTAATTTGGCTGCGTAATCGCCGCAAGTCTGTGCGAATTTCTCCCAGTTTTTGACTGGCGCGGTCAGTTACCTGGGCCCGTTCATCAATACAACGGTGAATTTCCTGTTCTAGTTCTGGATAAGTCCGCAAATCGGCAACTAACTCAGTCAGTATCGGCAAATCTTCCTGATTGTCAATGACACGGCGCAAATTTCTGACACCAGCGAGGGTGGTGGCGATCGCTAACAGTTCATCCCCTGTCAAAATTCCGCTGCGTTCTGCCCGTTCTAGGGAATCGCCAATATCTTGAATTCCCTCAAATGACAATCCCGTGGTCAGGCGAGTTTCCAGTTGGTAAATTTCTTTGGTTTGCTCTAACAACTGTTCGCTTTGGGACTGAGAATCAGGTATTTTCAGATTACGCGCAGCTGTCGCCCCCAGCTTAGTTGCCGCAAAGGTGGCAAAGTGCTGGCAGAGGCGATGCCATTCTAATAGTTCTAAGGTTTCAGATTGGATCAAGGTTTCAATATCTAATCTGAAATTATCGTAACAATTCTAGCTCCTAGATGGATGAATCTTAAAGGAGAAAATTTTGCTTTAGTCAAATTAGCCAGCTAGTGCGTGGCAATAACCAAGTAATAACTGATACATCAAGCTATCTTTCCTGAGAAACTACCTCAACACTAACTGTCATCGAAAACAACACAGTAACTAATTTAAGCAGAGACTATTTCCTTCACCAAAACGTAAGGCTGAACAATGAGGGTATTAAATCGCTTACTGCGATTGCCATTCCATTCTCCTACTTGTACTGTCGTTGGTTTAGTAATTAATTGCTGATCAATCCACTGTTCTACTGATGGAATGTTATCACTAGCGATCGCTACTCCAACATCCAGCAAGTTTAAATCAGGTGCCACCAAAATTACTGCATCTCGTTGTACATGAGGAATTAGCCACTCCCACTCTGCCTCATCCAAAATTTCTGTTAATTCTGCTCTTAAATCCGACATCATTCCTCAATTTGTATTGACTAATCAACTATTTTACATTATTTACTACTTCCAACTCCTGTACATACGCGATTAATCGCGTCTCCAAATTCCTAACTAAACTTCTGATTTCATTTCATCAATTTCAAATAAAGATACAATTACTCCAGCGATCGGAATAGATATAAAAACACCTAATAATCCTGCTACTCTAGCACCTACTAGCAAAGCAAAAAACACCACTACAGGATTAAGATTCAGCGCATTTTGCATAATTCGAGGCGCAATCAAGTTGTCTTGTATTTGCTGAAGGACAATACAAGCTATCAAGACTTTCAATGCTAACCAAACACCTTGAGACAATACAAATAGAGTTACTGTGCTTACTGCTAATGTTGCTCCAATGCCAGGAATTATATCAACAATTCCGATGATCACTGACAATATCAAAGCAAAAGGCACTTTTAATATTAAAAAAACTATAAAAGTCGTAATTGTGAGAAATGCACTTAATAACAACTGACCTCTAAAAAATCCCAGAAATGAGCGTCTTATTATATTTGTAAATCTATTACGGCGCTGTTTTGGTACTACTTTGATGATAAAATCCCACAGTTTTTCTCCATCTAGTAACATAAAAAAAGCTACAACAGCAATCAATATAAAAGTAAGAAAATTCGTCATGAATCCTTGTAAAATAGCCAAACTAGTAACAAGACTAGATATAGCTTGGTTTCGTAATTGTTCTCGAATAAAACTTAAATCTATCTGCAAATTTTGGTTTTGCAAAAACCCTTCTAGTCGCTCTAATAGAGGTATTAAAGAATTTACAAAGCCAGTTATACTGTCAATTAATTGTTGTCCTTGAGATAAAACCGTTAAGCCCACGGTAATTATCAGACTGCCAATAATTACAATACTGAGCAAGAAAACGACACCAACAGCTACACCGTGGGGCAAAAAACGCCGCAGCCATTGAACAGGATAGCTGAGTAAAAAAGCCAAAATTGCAGCAAATGTAAAAATAACAATGACCGCTTCAAAGTAAGCTAAAAGTTGTACAATTGCCCAGCCAGAAGCAACTAAAAGCAAAAAGCGGACTAACGCCAGATTATTTAATCGCTCCCAAAAATTCTTGGCTTCAAAGCCGCTCATATGCTGTTTAGGGTGAAATTGATGATAGATTTGCCTAGCAACTGCATTTAAGCACAAAGTCTGACTTCATTGCTAGAGCGCGTTGACCTTAAACATACAGAGGCTAAGGGGCGTAGTTTACCGCCGTAGGCATCGCTACCTCTCTAAAGCATATAAACCGCGTCCACCTTGAAAACTGTAGTTCTTTCCGTATGAAAAGAAAAAACCCTCATCCCCCAGCCCCTTCTCCCAAATTTGGGAGAAGGGGAGCCGGAAAGAAGTCCCTCTCCCCCTACTTGGGCTACGGTGTACACACAAGTCGGAAAAACTTTATCTATCAAACATTTGCAGTGCGTTACGCTGGCGTAACAAAGCTAAATTGTTGCAATCATGGCGATGCCTGCGGTTCTTGCTAGCCAACGCATTCGTTATTTCGGCGTACGCATTCGTTATTTCGGCGTACGCATTTGTTATTTCGGCGTACGCATTTGTTATTTCGGCGTACGCATTTGTTATTTCGGCGTAAGCGTTTGTTATTTCGGCGTACGCATTTGTTATTTCGGCGTACGCATTCGTTATTTCGGCGTACGCATTTGTTATTTCGGCGTACGCATTTGTTATTTCGGCGTACGCATTTGTTATTTCGGC
>NZ_JBALDG010000027.1:0-25699 GCF_036917195.1 Nostoc sp. | reverse complement strand
CCCACCCAGCCTCCCTCTCCTACGAGGAGAGGGAGGAGCAAGAAAATCAGAGTTCAAAGCCTCTCTCCGCTTCGGGGAGAGGTTTGGAGAGGGGTCTTAATATCAAAGAATACGCTGATATTGAGGAGTTAAACAATGCTCTCAATTCCTCAGAAAACATTTTACTATTAATTGACGAAGCTCACCGTTCCCACAGCAACACCCTTCACGCTTACCTTTCCAAAGCCTTACCCAACTGCGCCAAAATTGGTTTTACAGGAACTCCCATCATCTCAGCAAAGAAAAAGAAAACAAAAGACATCTTTGCTAATGAGGAAAATCCTTATATTGATATCTACAGTATCCGCGATTCCCAAAAAGATAAAGTTACCGTTCCCATTTTCTACGAAGGGCTGGAAACAATGGGAGCAGTCAAAGGAGCCAACACCCTAGACCAACTTTTTGAGGTGCTATTTCAAGACTATACCCCAGACGAACGGGCAGCAATTAAATCCAAATACGTTGGTAAGAAAAACGTCCTTAACTCCAAAGAACTGATGAAGGACAAAGCTAGGCATATCTTACGGCACTATGTCACCCGGATCATGCAGGGTAAATTTAAAGCTCAGGTAGCAGCAAGCGATCGCCAAGCTTGCGTTTTGTACCAGCAATATCTTACCGCAGCCAAAGACGAACTGATTCAAGAATTAGAATCAAATGCCGTTATTTTGCAAAATCTGAAATTAGAATCAGCACCTCCCGAATACCGCACCCTTGTACAAGCTTATCCTTACCTCGATACCATCAAGCGTTTAGAATTTGCGGCGATTATCTCCGCCAACAGCAAAAAAGACCCCCAAGCCTGGAAACAATGGACGGATGAAAATAACCATACCATCTACAAAAACCGTTTCTGGAAAAACTTAGATGAGGACGGTTTAGCTTTTTTAATTGTGAATAATAAACTCTTGGTAGGCTTCGACGCACCTTTAGAACAAGTGCTATATGTAGACCGCAGCTTAGTAGAACATGATTTATTACAAGCGATCGCTCGTACCAATCGCACTGCCGAAGGTAAAGACTACGGCTTAATTGTAGACTATTACGGTATCGACATCGCCGCCGCGATGAGTGTCTACGACCAAGAAGATGTCGA
This sequence comes from Nostoc sp., assembly GCF_036917195.1. Classification (GTDB taxonomy): domain Bacteria; phylum Cyanobacteriota; class Cyanobacteriia; order Cyanobacteriales; family Nostocaceae; genus Nostoc. Next base: position 24,564 of record NZ_JBALDG010000027.1, on the reverse strand, counting down.
TGGTGCTTGGTTTGATATCCAAGAAGAACTACCCAAATTAGACCGAGCTTATCAACGGGTAATGAACTTTTGGCAAGAACGCAACTTAAATATTTACGATGACAAAGAAGCTAGTGTAAATATCCTAAATCATGACGAGCGGTCGCGTGCAGAATTTTATCAACTTCTGCGGGAGTTTCTGCAAGCAATAGATGCCTTTTTACCTCGTCCCCAAGCTTTGCGCTACCTGAAGGATGCGAAAAAATTGGGAGAATTAAAGAAATTAGTCGATGATATTTTCCGAGATGAATGCCCAGAAGATGCTAAAGAAAAAGTTCAAGCGCTGATAGACCAACACATTCAATCTCAGGGGATTAACCTGAAAGTTTCACCAGTAAATATTTTAGACCTAGACTTTGAGCAACGGGTACAACAAAGACGTTCCGTGCAAACTCGTGCAGCCGAAATGGAACACGCTATCCGTTACCACATCCGCACCCATCTAGACGATGACCCAGTTTATTATCGCAACCTCAGCGACAAACTAGAAGAAATTTTACAACGTTTGGGTGCAGATTGGAATGCGATCGCTACAGAATTTTTAAACCTAGCGCAAAAAGTCCGAGCCGAACAAACCGAAGTCAGCGAAAATCAACCATCAGCTCGAATTCGCCCTTTCTTCAATGCTCTCATAGATACGCTGGAGTCACCAACACCCGAAATTGCCACCCAACTCCAAATCTTTACCACCGAACTGGTAGACTTTATCTACAACCAAAGTTATGTAATCGGCTTCTGGAACGACTTGGTAGCCAGAGAAAACCTCTGCAAAAATATCTGGCTGAAATTAGAAGATTTAAATGTCTTCCCAGATAGTAAACTAGATGGTTTAGCAGACCAAATCACCCAATTAGCCGAACGACACGATGCAAATCGAGGGCGATGAAAACTATTAATGTTGGAGAACTTTCCTTTGAACTGCGCGAAAGTCCCCGTCGTCGCACAGTTGAAATTACCATAGAACGCGACGGTCAACTAATCATCACAACACCACCTCAAGTCCCTGTAGAAAAACTAGGACAAATTATTGAACAACGCCGCTTCTGGATTTACAGCAAACTCCTCAAAAAAGCAGCTATCAAACCGCCATCTGCACAAAAAACTTATTTACCAGGCGAAGGCTTCCATTATTTAGGACGCAGCTATCGCCTCAAATTAGTAAACAGCGCAGACAACCCCCTGAGACTTTACCAAGGACGCTTTGAACTTTTGCGATCGCATCAAGACCAAGGTCGAGATTTATTTATTCAATGGTATCGCGGTCATATTCAACAGCATTTAGAATCAATTATTACATCTTTTACTAACAGAATCGGCAAAGCACCGACTTCTATTCAAGTCCGTGAACTCGGTAATCGTTGGGGTTCATGTAATCCAAAAGGTGATATTTATTTCCACTGGCGGGTTGCTTTGCTTCCTAGTTCCATGATTGAATATGTAGTCATTCATGAAATGGTTCACTTAGTTCAACCCAACCACAATAGAGACTTTTGGGACAGGGTAGAGCGAATCTTACCTAACTACGTGGAAAGAAAAAATTGGTTAGCGAAAAACGGCGCAATTTTTAGTTTATAAACAAATGGAGAATAACGGATTTGAACCGATGGCCTCTGCGGTGCGATCGCAGCGCTCTACCAACTGAGCTAATTCCCCTTCATTAGTACTGAGTCAAGAGTAATATCACTCGTTAGCTCAACACCCGCTCACCATAAAGTATTCTAACACTCAGTTACCGATGGCTGAGGCTGTTTTTGGGAATAAACCTTCTGCACACGTTCGAGTTCTAAATCACTGAGATAATCAACAGTCCAATTACAGCAGCGCTGAAGCATGTGGAATGGGTAAGTATTCGCGACACCAACAACTTGCATTTGCGATCGCTTCGCTGCTGCTATACCAGCTGGAGTATCTTCAATTGCCAAACATTCTTGTGGTTGAAGATTCAATTCGGGATATGCTTTATTCAGGCGTTTCACTGCCAGTAGATAACCATCAGGTTCTGGTTTACTGGTGGTGATGTCATCACCCGCGACGATAATTTTAAAATGTTCGGCTAGTTTAGTTCGCTGGAGTACCAATTCTATTTCTTTACGAAAAGCGCCACTGACTAATCCTAGTTTCAGATTCCGCGATCGCACCTGAAATATTAAGTCTTCTACACCTGGATATAAAGGCAGTTTCTCTATTTTCTCTAGTTCCACTACATAGGCTTGAGCTTTACGGTACAGCAACTGAGTTAAGTAGTTTTCGTTACCCACTCTACCACGATTTGCGAGTAATTGCTGAAAACAAGCGCGATCACTGCGTCCTAAAGAAGCTTGACGCTCATTAACGCGTTGGGGTTGGAGATTTTCTTCCATGAGAATCTCATCTATCAGTTGCAGGTGGATTGGCTCATCGTTAATGATCACACCATTAAAATCAAAGAGAACTGCCTTTAAACTCATGCCATTATGCCAAACCCTAAAGATCCTATTCCCTTCAAATCATTATCTATTGATATCGGAGTGGACTGCGGATATTTTCAGTTGTGATCAGTTTAACGCCGCTAGTTACTTGATGCATCCACCATACTTCCTGCGTAGGCGTAGCCCGTCGTAGACATCGCACAGCTTTAAATCTGTCTGCACCCATATTCGCATCCATGCTCCCAGCAGCATACTCACGAATATATGGCTCCTCAAAAATAATCATTAAGCCATTCTAAGTTAGGCAGAGTCTTCTAATTAGGACTCATTTCATTGCTCATGAGTATTGTAAACCCAAGACAAACTCATTTGCAGCAAGCCCCATAAACTAAATCAATTTTGGTGCGTTGGCGCAGCCTGCCTTAGGCATCGCCCATACTACCACTACTTAATTTATCTATTTTAAAATAATCAACCAGCAAAGTTTTGTAAGTTGCAAAAATTATCAGTAGCTTCCAAGCTACATATTGGATAAAAACTTTAATTTCTACTACCAAAACAAGCCCGTGACGAGGATTGAACTCGTGACCTCACCCTTACCAAGGGTGTGCTCTACCACTGAGCCACACGGGCGAAATATAATTTTTGTTGTAAGTTAGAATGCTGGGAATTTTGATGCTCACCCAGTCATTATAACTTATAACTTCGTAAGTGGTGGGCCGGGCTGGATTTGAACCAGCGTAGGCGCTAGCCAACGGATTTACAGTCCGTCTCCATTAACCACTCGGACACCGACCCAATTTGTCTCACGATTTAAAATATTAGCATTATCTTTTATAAATTGCAAGTGCTTAGAAAAATAACTTGTGGGTAGAGACGCAACAAAACTGCGTCTCTACCATCTGGATAAAAAATACTAATTACATACTCATCTCCAGCATTCGTTGCATTGGTCGCAGTGCAGCAAGGCGGATATCCTCTGACATGGTAATTTCGGGAGTACGATTTTTCATTGCCCAGTAGAGCTTTTCTAAAGTGTTTAATCGCATAAATGGACATTCGTTGCAAGCGCAGTTATTCATCGGCGGTGCAGGAATAAAATGCTTGTCAGGAGCTAGTTTTTGCATTTGGTGAATGATTCCAGGCTCCGTAGCAACGATAAATTCTCTAGCAGGGCTGTTTTGACAATACTTGAGTAAAGCGGCTGTGGAGCCAATAAAGCTGGCGTGGCGCAATACACTACTTTCACATTCTGGGTGTGCGATCGCCTCTGCTTCTGGGTGGGCAATTTTTAACTGGACAATTTTCTTTTCTGAAAAGGTTTCATGGACAACACAGCTACCTTGCCATAACACTAAATCTCGTCTGGTCTGCTCCATGACATACCGCCCCAAATTCCGATCTGGGGCAAAAATAATCGGCTGTTCCTTCGGTATCTGCTGCACAATTTTCACAGCATTGGAACTAGTACAAATAATATCGCTGATCGCCTTAATATCAGCAGAGCAGTTGATGTAAGACACCACCAGATGATTTGGATGCGCTGCCTTAAAAGCTGCAAACGCGTCTGGTGGACAACTGTCGGCTAAAGAACAACCAGCATTTAAATCTGGTAAAAGTACTAATTTATCGGGATTAAGTATCTTTGCTGTTTCTGCCATGAAATGAACACCAGCAAAGACAATCACATCCGCATTGGTTTTTTCTGCTGCTTTCGCCAGTTGTAATGAATCCCCAATAAAGTCTGCAATATCCTGAATATCTGGCTCTTGATAATAATGTGCCAGAATAACTGCATTAAGTTCTTTTTTAAGACTCTCAATGGCGGTAAACAAATCTAGTGGTAGTTCACCCGGTTGGGTTTTTTCTCGTTGAGCTAGTGCAGTAGTAAACACAGTTAGGGGGTGCTCTAAGTTGCAAATTTATGTCCTGTGGAATCAATTATAGTAGTTTTTACCAAAAATGGTGGGCGGTTGATATTTTCGGGTTGTGTCCAAATCGGGCTGAGTTTCATATCCTGGAGATAGACGGCAAGGAAAGTGGCATGACCAGTCAGAAAACTCAATCGATAAACCTCAAAATTGCTGTAGTTGGAGATGTTCACGACCAATGGGAAGTGGAAGATGGTATTGCACTCAAGCATCTGGGTGTTGACTTAGTGCTGTTTGTGGGGGATTTTGGTAATGAATCGGTAGAAGTGGTCAGAGCGATCGCCGCTCTCGATATTCCCAAAGCAGCCGTGATGGGCAACCACGATGCTTGGTACACCGCCACCGAATGGGGACGTAAGAAGGCTCCTTATGACCGCTCTAAGGAGGACTGGGTACAGGAACAACTTGATTTATTAGGCGCGTCTCAGGTCGGTTACGGTAAGCTAGATTTTCCCGCTTGGAATTTAACTGTAGTGGGGGGTCGTCCCTTTACCTGGGGTGGCCCAGAGTGGAAATTCGCGGAAATCTGTAAAGAACGTTACGGTGTGACGAGTTTAGAAGAATCTGCCGATCGCATCTTTAAAGCAGTGAAAAGCGCTGCTTACGAGACGATTATATTTTTGGGTCACAATGGGCCCAGTGGGTTAGGCGATCGCCCCGAAGACCCCTGCGGCAAAGACTGGCACCCAATTGGCGGCGACTTTGGCGATCCAGATTTTGGCGAGGCGATTTCTCAAGCCTTGACTGCTGGTAAAACCATTCCTCTGGTGACATTTGGTCACATGCACCATACTCTAAGACATACTAAGGTGCTGCGGAAATCTATTTTTAGAAGTCCAGAAGGGACAATTTACTTAAATGCGGCTAGTGTCCCCAGGATTGTGGAAAATGACAGCGAGAAGTTGCGTAATTTTTCCATTGTCTCCCTAGAGGCGGGTGTGGTTTCGCAAGTTTCCCTAGTTTGGGTGGGCAATGACTTCCAGGTAGCTTCAGAGGAAATTTTGTACGAGCGATCGCGTAGTGTGTCGTAGACATTCGCATCCAGTAGTGCAATCTGCGTAGATGATACGATATAGTATGATCTGTCAGCTTTAGTGCTAACCAACAAAAGCGTCTGAATAGCGTCTGAAAGTAGGGTAAGCACAAGTTTGACAGATATATTGGAGAGGTGGCAGAGTGGTCGATTGCGTCCGACTTGAAATCGGATGAGGCTAAAACCTCCGGGAGTTCGAATCTCCCCCTCTCCGTTGAGGAATTAATATGTGCTAGTTGCTGGTAAAAATCACAGGCAAAATATTAATTCTGAATTGAAGTAAAGAATCAGTGATTCTTCACTTCAATTAGAGTAATAAATACTGTAATCTTACTCAAAGTTGATACTGGCGATCGCTTTAAGCAGTCAACCAGTGGGGTTCTTTTTGCAGACGATTAATAACTTCTTGACTCCACTTAATTTGATTTCCACTCCAATTACCATTAGTATTGGTAACTAAATAAACTCGACCATACTTTTGACCTTTTTCAGTAAGTTGCCACTTTGACTTACCTTTTCTACTCTTGAGCTTCTTTTGCAAGCCTAACTGTTCTAAAAGCTGGTTTACTTGTCGGTTGGAAACTCTACTGTTGACCGACTCACTCAACCGCAGCGCAATTTCTGTCGGTGTGAGATCGACATTTGCAATATTTTCTGTCATAATTGGGGCTACGAAATTAAATTAATTCAAAGCCAGATACCCAAAAACGCAATTAATGGGGCTGGCTTTTTTGTTGCCAAAGTGCATCAAACCAAATACCCATTAAGAGTAACTCAGTCTGTTTTTACACTAAAACAATTTTTGCAATATTTATTGTAGATGTCAAGTACCCGACATACTTTTTTTGTATCAGTGTCCACCTGCCAAATGCTTTTTCAAGTCAGCAATCAGATTTCTGACTTTCTCCTCTACCTCGTCACTCAATTTATTACGGGCAAATTTTGCTGCTTCATCGGCATAGAGTGTCACATCGGGTACAAGAACAGGATAACGACTTTCTGTTTCTCCTTCATCAAAACCTGTTTGTGTATGTCCATGATCGCGTTCCCAACGTCCTGCCGCTAACCATGACAGCATCTTATCTAGTGTTTTTTGGTAAGTTTGTAAGTTTTGCTTTTCTAAATTAATAGCAACTTCAAGACGAGGAATTAAAAAGTGTCCACTTCCACTAGAATCACCATTAACTATTGTTTCATAAGCGGAGCTAGGGGCAGCATAACACATGAGTACACCTACTTTATGACATATATAAATAAATGGTGTATAGTCATCTTCTTCTAATCTATTTTCTTCGCCATTTGCTTTTTTTCTAACAAGGCGTTGAGCAATAAAAGTTTGCCAGTCCTCTATCTCATTTTCATTTAAAGGCTCAGTTTGCTCATCTTTTGAAATAACTATGGGTAATATATCATCTACAAAAGCAATATCTGAAAATCGTCTGAGAACTCGACAGCTTATAAAGTGTTTCTGTTTATTAAACTTGCTAGAATGGTTAGCTAAACCTAGAAATAAAAGATGGGATACTGATGTATCGACAAAAGGCGCTTTATAAACATCATCGGCATTAACTATAAATTTACCCTGTTCCTGAATTTGTCTGTTATACAAATACCAAAATACTAAAGGTGATAACCATGAAAGCTCTGGATTTTTCACTGCCGAACCGTAAATAATTTCACCAAGAGGATTTAACAGGGTATTATGAATAACTCCAGCAAATTCTGCAATTTGATTACGTACAATATCACCATATAAGCCATCAGCTTCATAGAAATTAATTCTATGTACAACAGGAAACACACGACCATCTCGAAAAATGAGGGTTACTTTTGGATTAATCTCTAAATCCGGTAAATTACCCATAGGCCGCCATTCAGTAGTTCTGGTTGCAACACGGTAATCTTGATGATATTGACGCAGTTCTAAGGCTGCTGTTTGCGCTCTTTTAAAGGTGTCAGTACCAAGTGTTCGCATTAGATTTGGAGATAGTACTAAACCTTTAGCAGCAGCATTATATTCTTCATATTCCTGTAGTCCATCAGGAGAAATATCAAAATCTAAATATTCCTGTTTTGTAGGATTATTGTCATCAACTACCATTGCAGCAGCAGAAGTAGTTACTATGACGGGATCTGGAGGAATAAAGCTACCTGAAGTGTGATTAAGAAAAATTTTTGCTATGGAAGCATCAGTTCCAACTGCTGCTTTATGTTGGTTTACCGGAGGAGTTGTTTCATCGATTAACCTATCACCTATAATTCGATTTTTTAATCTATCTCGTGCTGCTTTTTCATTAAATTGAGCGCGTCTTCCATCACGGAAAAAATTTTTGGCTTGTGAAGGTAAGTCTAAAATGCCTTCTATTTCATCTCGTGAACGGTCAAGCCGCCAAAATTTTTGCAAATTGTTTCTTGCCCATGTTAATCTTTCATCTAATCTTCTAACCAAAACTTGAGCTTCTACTGTTTCTGATTTTTGCAATTTACATTCAATTTCTTCGCCTAACTGGTTAAGGTCATTAACTACCCAATGTGCCATGTTGACAACAAGCTCTACAGGGTTTTGTATAGCTATTTCTGATGCGTAATCAATAATTACTTTTGCATAAGTATCAGCTAGTAGATTATTAGCAGCGATTCTTTCTAAAACTGTCCGCCATTGCTTTTGACGTTCCCGTTCTTGTGGATCTATCTGCTCTTTTTCAATTTCTGTTTTAGCTACAAAGTGAGATTTACTGCTATCTACATCTGGTATATCCTGAAAAGGGTTTACATATTGAGATAAAGTTGTAAGGTTAAAGTAAGCATAGGGTGGTTTACCTCTTCCTTTACCTTGACGCTTACGCTTTATCAGTTTTTCTTCCTTTAGTAGTTGGTTGAGAAGATTTCGTACACCTCTAGGAGAAATATCGCTATTTTCTGCTTGCAAATGCTGGATGATTTCATCAACCTCTAACCCTTCTGATTGTTTTAGCAATAAATCTAAAATTTTCTTCGTTAAAATTTCTTCTGCTGCCGCCATATTTTCACTTCCTCTGCAATATTGGGTGTTGGCGCACCTTCACGAGTTTCACGTTTACGAATACGTATCTGTGCTGGGTGGCGTATGATATCCATACTTGATGACATGATGGCTGTACCCTTTGGCAATTTGGGAATACGAGAAATCATTTCATCAGAAATACCCCCCAAAGTGCCTGATACTAATTTCATGTCATCTGGATCTAGGGCAAAAACTAGACGAGTATTGCAAGTTAACAATACTTGCTTATCCATAGATGCAGGACTTTGAGTAATTAATGTAACTCCAATTGCATCATGTCGAGCAGTACGAATCATCTCTCGGATCACTTGAGTTGATGCTGTTGTCTGTCCTCCTGCTGGTAAAAAAAAGTGCGCTTCATCCAGTACAAAGACAAAAGGTGGAATGCGATCGCGCTTTCTCAATGCTTGCAATAGTCTGACTGATGCTCCAACTATCAAATTTCGTTGCTGTTGGCTCAAATGCCCAACAAAAACATTAGTTATTGGTTGTTGAGCAAATTCCTCTAGCCAAGACTCTGTTCCGCTTGTCAACAGTGGATTACGCTTGAATACCGTTGATACTTTACGTGCGGCTCTCCCTCCCACTGCTGCTTGTCCAAATTCAGTAGCAGCCGCTTGGATTTTCTCTAATAATTCTTCAATTTGGATATTTACTTTGCCACTTTTTTCTAAACTTTGAAGTGCTTCAGTAAATACGGAATCATAAGCCATAGATACCAATTCTGATTGATCAGATGTGAGATTAGGAACAAACCCAAGAAACTCACTAAGTCCAATTACTGAGTAAGGAACACGAAAATTTACCCCCGCTCGAAAATTTAGACCTCCTAAATCTTCAGTAGCATGAATTACATCTTCCAAAACATCGAAAGCAATAACAGGTATGCCATGCCTAACTAACTCTTCTATCAAAACGCCTGTAGCATAACTTTTACCTACACCTGTTTTTCCCACAACTGCCAAGTGTCGGGCGATCGCTTCCATTGGCAAAATAAAGTTAGCACTTTTACCACCTGATTCTATTTCACCTAAGTAAAAACCATCTTCTTGCGTATCAGGAGTGTTGAGCAGTTGCGGTATTCTATCAGCTGGTATTTCATATACTCCCTGACCAGTTTGTGCTAAGAGACTGGGTTCTTTAATAGTGATCTGATGATTACCATCAAGATGTATTTCACCTAAAACCTCAATAGTCATCACACGGGTAACATGTGGAGAGCGATCGCATGGTCGAGTTTTGTCTGAACCTACCTGATATGCCTGATTCTGTTGCAGTGTTGATGGGTTAGCACGAGGGTTATCCTCTGTTCCCTCGATAATACGTCCGTAATGAACTATCTCATCTTTATCTCGTTCGATAACTACGTAAGTTCCCAAAGCTGGCATACGCCCTTCACGTACATGAAAAGGTACTTCGTCAAACGTTGGTGAACCTAAAAATGGAGAGGAAGAGGTTGTTCCTAACCGAACATGATCAGTCAAGGAAAGGGCTTGTTTAATATTAATGCCCATATTTAAACCAAAAATGTTTCAATAAATAATTAGTGTAGCAGTTTATTGAAATATTTAATAGCAATCGCCCGCTGCTCTCCCCCAAGACATCGTGCTACCATTACCAATAAATTCTTTTGGGAGTTCAATCAATGGCTACCCTTCATGCACTAAATGTACCCGATGAGTTATACGAACAACTGCAAGAGTTAGCTAAAGCTGAAAATAGCTCAGTTAATGCTCAAGTTATTACAATATTGCAGAACGCCTTGCAGAAGACAAAAATACAGTTAACTGAGAACGAAAGACGAAAGAATGTCCCAAAACTCTTAGAGGAAATTCGCCTTCGCCGTGAGAGTCGCCAGACTGATGTGGAATGGCCTGATAGTACTGCGTTAATCCGAGAAGACCGCGACAGATGACTATCCCTCTCAGATGTGTTGTAGACGCAAGTGTAGCTATTAAGCAATTTATACCAGATGATCCATTAACTCCGAAAGTTAATCAACTGTTTGCTCATCTTGCCAATCCCCAAAGTGCAATCTTTGTTCCAGACCTGTTTTACATTGAGTGTGGCAATATCATTTGGAAATATGTCCGCGCCAGACTTTATGCTGTTGCTGATGTGCCAGCAGATTTAGCAACTCTCAAAAGCTTCCCTTTGCGTGTTGTCTCCACAGCTGATTTGATGGCGGATGCAGTTATGATCGCCTTAAATTATAGAATCTCCGCCTACGATGCTTCTTATGTTGCACTTTCACAACAGATTAATGCTACTTTGCTGACTCTCGACGGCAAGCTGGTGAAGGCAATAGCCGCTTCATCTTACAATGTTTCTTCGTTTAATGACTTCGAGGTTCCGCCGTTGGAGTCAATGTAGAAGCGATCGCTCTTTCTTACCCCCAAAGCATTGGATAAGACTAAACATCTTGATACAAACTCAGAATTGGAGAAATTGAATTTTTCTCACTGACTTACTTAGTTGCAATAAAATTAGTTTGTAGAGCAATCAACCTGCTGTTTTTTTGTTTTTAATATTTAATTGTCAAAAATGCCTTTTACTTATAACCGCACGGTTCGCTTTCAAGATACTGATGCTGCTGGGGTAGTTTATTTTGCTAATGTTTTGGGTATTTGCCATGAAGCTTATGAAGAATCTCTAGAAGCATCAAGTATTAATCTCAAAGATTTTTTTGCTAATCCGTCTGTGGCTTTCCCCATTGTTCATACTAATGTCGATTTTTTGCGCCCTATGTTTGTAGGGGACAAGTTGCTGATTAGTTTAATACCCCAAAAATTAGGTGTTGATAAGTTTGAAATTACTTACGAAATTACAGTGGCTGAGGTGGTAGTTGCAAAGGCTATTACTAGGCATGTTTGTATTGATGCAAGTAGTAGAAGTAAGCAGGAATTACCTGAAGAGATAATCCAGTGGTTGGAAACGAACCGCAGAGACGCAGAGAAGCCAGTGCGTTGGGCGGGTTCCCCGACTTGAAGCAACTGGCGCGGCGCAGAGAGAAGAAAGTCTAGAGAGATTATGTGATGGAATTTTGGAGGAATTCTGTGGCTATTTGCTGTAACTGTTGGCGGTTAATTTTACCTTGGGAGTTGCGGGGTAAGTTTTGCTGAGGAATCCAATATTTAGGGATTTTAAATTTGCTGAGTTTGTCTTTGAGTAGAGTTTGGATTTTTAAGGCAGAGGTATCTGATTTTTTGGGAATGTAAATAGCTGTTAAGGCTTGTCCCCAGTGTTGATCTGGGATGCCGATGACACAAATATCGGCAACCATTTGAGTTGCTTGTATAGCTGATTCAATCTCTGCTGGGTAAATATTTTCCCCACCTGTAATAATTTTGTCGCTGTTACGTCCGATAATATTTAAATAACCTTGGTCATCTAAAAAACCTAAATCATCTACTTGGAAAATTTCCTGATTTTCTCTAGTTTTAGGATAGTAACCAAGGGATAAAGATTGAGTACGAATATTGATATTTCCTATTTGATTTGAATTTAAAATTTTGCCTTGCTGATTGCGAATAGTTACCTGAACATGGGGAAGAATCTGACCACTGCTCATTTTCCCACCAAGAAAATCATCTGGTTTGAGGGTAGCAATTTGAGAGGCAGTTTCTGTCATCCCATAGGTAGGTGATAACCGGATACGATGAAATCTGGCTTTTTCTAATAGTTCGTTCCATGCTGGCGCACCCCCCAAAAGTACAGTATTAAATTGGATTAGCCATTCAGTTAATTCTGGATTTTGCAGAAGTCTTTGTAACTGTGTTGGTACTAAAGATATAAAAAAATCTAATTTTTTAATATTCAAGATTTGACCAGATTCTACTGCTTTGAATGGCAAAATAGCCAGTTTACCTCCGGTGGTGAAAGAGCGCAGAAATTGCATTAAACCGCTAACGTGATGTAGCGGTAACACGCAAAAGGAATTGACTTGTTTTAGTTGAAAGTATTCTGTAAATCCTTGTACCGATGCTATGAGAGTTTCCCAAGTGTGGATGGCAAACTTAATCTGCCCCGATGAACCACCTGTGGGAATCATGATGTGATTGCGAATTGGGCATTGGGTATTATTCCCATTCCCCATGACACCACTTGCTTCTCCTGTCGGAGACGCTGCACGTAGCTTGCTTCCCCGTAGGGGTACAAGCCGGGAAACCCGGACAACGCAGTGGCTTCCCCATGCCCCATGCGCCATTCCCAAAATAATGTCTGGCTGTACTAAGTCAAACACTTGTTGCCATTCTTGTGTTCCCCAGTCGGGGTTACAAAGAAAAACTGGACAATTAGCTGCACAAGCGGCAATAAAACTGGCTAAAAATCGTAATGGTTCGCGTTCAGCTAAGATGATTTTTGGTGGCGTTCCACACGCTGATAATTGTATTAGTTCTAAATATAATTCTTGAGCAATTTGATTAAATTCACGGCTGTTATAACCGATAAGCCAATCATCCTGAGCCAGATTATTAAGACAGTCTAAAGGTCTTTGCATAAACTTTGAAGCCACGTTTCCTCTTGTTCAAAAAAATGGTCGATGCCAAAACCAATTGCCCTGTTGTTTCGGGATAATTCCGCTGCTAGCTGGAGTGCTGCAAGTCTTGCGATCGCAGTTTCAAAGACTGATGAAAATACAGTATCAATTTCATGTTGTTGGCAAAACTTTCTCAGATGAGATGGCGATCCGACTATTCCAGGCTTAATCACAAAAATCCCTCGCCAACCTTGTTGATAACAGGCAGTTAGTTGCCCAAGTGTGGCGACAGATTCATCTAAAGCGATCGCAGTTTCATAACTCATACTCAATTCCAACATTCCCTGAAATTGCTCAACAGGCAACGGTTGTTCAATAAATTCAATTTCTAGGGGTAGTTCTCCATTTGCCTTGAGATTGTCGCAAGTCCACAGCCATAAGTTAGCTTCTTCATAGGTGAGTCCACCGTTGGCATCTAATCGCAGTTTCGTAGAGGCTGGTAAGGTGTGGATCAGTGACTCAAAAATTTCTAGTTCATGAGCGATCGCATCCACACCAATTTTCCATTTAAACGTGCGATATCCCTGCTGCCATAGGGTTTCCCATTGATTTAAAGCTGCTTCCCCAGCTGGTAATAAGCCACTGTAGGGGAGAAGTGAGGAGTTAGGAGTTATGAAATTATTTTTTTCATCCCCCTTACTTCCAACTCCCCACTTTCCACTGCCCCACTCGCAGGCTGACTCAAAGCCAAATTGACAAGCTGGTAACTCATCTGGGATGGAGAAAATTATCTCGTCTGTGATTTCTTCTGGGAGTTGACGACAAAAATCTAAGGCTTGTTCTAGGGTTTCGGAACCGAACCAGCTAATGGGGGCAATTTCTCCCCAGCCAACTCTAAGAGTTTCATCAGTGAGACGGAGGATAATACCTTCACGAATATCCCAATTGCCATGATTGGTAGTCAGTGTTCGCACAAATCTTCGCCGATAGGGACGAAATTTAAATTGATAACGCATCAATTAGTAATTGCTAAAGCATAAATCCCAAGCCCAACAGCAAGCAAGCCCAGAAATGCACGGCTACAGCGATGAATTTACAGTTACTAACTTTGTCCGGTTGGTTGTGATTTTCTTGGACGTGGCGGCATAATTTGACAGCAAAGGGCAAACTCAGCCAACTCAGCAATGTCCAAGCTGGAGAAATTCCTAATAGCACAAACAGCAAGGTGAGGGGATAAATGCTACCAGTGAACCAAACTAGGAGTTGGGCCCCTTTTGCTGTTCCCAGACGGACGATAGGCGATCGCTTACCTGCGGCTATGTCATCCTTAACTTGGTGAAAGTGTGAGCAAAACAAAATTAAGGTTGTGGCAATCCCCACGATGACTGAGGCTGCTAAACTCGTTATTGACCAAGTTTGAGTTTGGCTGTAATATGCTGCCTCCACTGCTAAGGGGCCAAAGGCAAAAAAGCAAAGAATTTCACCTAAACCCTGATATCCTAAACGAAAGGGAGGCCCTTGGTACATATAGCCCAAACCGCAGCACAGCAGAATTATGGCGATGACAGTTAGGTCTTGTTGCCAAAAGGCGATCGCTAGTATGCCCAGCAACCCTAAACCTAAACACAAATTTCCTATCCAAAATATTAATAGCTTATTGCCTGTTAAGTTGACCAGAGAATGGTGCTTATTTTGATCAATACCTGTTTCGGAATCAAAGACATCATTACTGATATTTTCCCAGGCAAGAATTAAAATTGCCGCAGTTACAAAAGTAGAAAATACTGCACCATTGAACATTTTAGTTTCGGCAAATGCTACTGCTGTTCCTACCCAAATGGGCATAATGGCAACGCTGTACATTGGCGGTTTAATCGCTGCCATCCATAACTTAGTGTTGGGATATAAAATCTGCTTGGTAGTCATCAGTTGTGATTAATTAAATTGCCGGAATATTACTCACACTTTAGATTTTATGATTTAAAGAGACTCCAGATATGGGTGATATACAAACAACTGTCACTTTTACTGTGGCTTGTTAACCTTGTGTTGTTAACACTCACCCTCACGTTGCAATCTCAGGCTAAAACTGGCTTATCATGTTCTGAGAACACCACAAACAAGGCAAACCCTACGCTGGTAAAATGGCAACTTAATATGTTACCTGTAAAAATACGACCACGATTAATTACACTTTAGGAAGTTAACTTAAACAAAATTTACTATCGTTAGAAGATCCATGACAGTTTTACCATGTCGTAACAACTTATTTGTAGAACACAAAGATTTATATCAATTTCTGGTAGTAGTGCAAGAAAAGTGCGTCAACAATAATTGTAGGCAAATTGTCAGTATCTCCCAGGAGATTGATTTAGTTGACCCTTTACTTGTATTGGACAAACTTACACAAGCAAATGAAATAAATTTTTACTTTGAGGACAAAGGTAAAGGAGAAGCGATCGCAGCAATTGATGCTGTGACAAAATTACAAATTGATGGAGCAGACCGTTTTACTAAAGCAGAAAATTTTATCAAATCTTGCCTAAAAAATATAATTAATTTTGGTAACGTTAATCAACCTTTTTCCGGCCCTCACTTTTTTTGTTATTTCAGCTTTTTTGACAAAAATTCCCAAGTAGATTATCCCTTTCCATCTGCTACCATTTTTCTCCCCCGTTGGCAAGTAGCTGTGAAAAATCAGCGTTGTATATTAGTAACAAATATAATTATCAATGAAAATGTAAATATTCAAAGGTTGTTGGAGACTGTGCAAAATAAAATTGAATTTCTTCAATCTTTAGAATATTACTCTGCTAATATTGATTCTTTTCCGGCAAAATTCTCCAATAAATCTGTCACGAATGCTGCTCAGTTTAAACGTTCAGTAGTATCTGCTTTGGAAAAAATTCGGTCTAGTCATTTAAGTAAGATTGTGCTAGCAGATATATTAGATGTCAAATCAAGCAATCACTTTGACTTAGTTAAATCCTTAAATAATCTTAGACAAATACATCCTAACTGTTATATTTTTTCTACAAGTAATGGCAAGGGACAAAACTTTATTGGTGCAAGTCCAGAACGATTAATTAGTATTAATAATCAACAGTTAATCACCGATGCATTGGCTGGTTCTGCACCACGAGGTAAAACGCCTGCTGAAGATGCAGCTAATGCCAATCGCTTACTCAATAGTGCAAAAGAAAAGCACGAACACTCGCTGGTACTTAATTTCATTACACAACGCCTATGCCAGCTAGGTTTATTACCCCAAATATTAGCACCCCGCCTGCGACAATTATCGAATATCCAGCATTTATGGACACCAATCAGTGCTATGGTTCCAGCTAACATCCATCCATTAAAGATTGTCGCCCAATTGCATCCTACACCAGCCGTTGCCGGTGCAGCACGAGATGTAGCCTGTGCCGAAATTCGTCGTTACGAAAACTTTGAAAGAGGTTTGTATGCTGCGCCTCTAGGTTGGATAGATTCTCAGGGGAACTGCGAGTTTATTGTGGGAATTCGTTCAGCATTGGTCTATGGCGATCGCGCTAGATTGTATGCTGGTGCTGGTATTGTCGCAGGATCTAATCCTGATAAGGAGTTTGCAGAGGTGCAACTTAAGCTTCAGGCGTTACTGAAAGCATTAGTTTAAAGTTAATTCTCCAGTAGTTGATCTAGAAAACGCTATGAGCAACACTGTACTAGACAGCAACTTAGTTGAGTTGGAGTGATTAATTGGATAATATGAAAATATTGTGGCTTTTTAGGAAACTCTATCAACTAAAAATTCTGTTCCACCACCCTTAATTAAAGAAAATAAGCAATATGTTAGATATAAAGCTTTCCAAAAGTAGTGAAGAAGGACTTTTTCCGCCTCAAGAGTTCTTTAACGAGCAGTGGAAACTCTACCAGAAAATAGTCGATAACAATTACATGGGACACCATGAAATTTACTCTATACTGCGTGAGTTACTGCTTGGCTACTTCCAACAACCCTTCAGAATGCTTGATTTGGGATGCGGCGATGCTAGCTTTACTGCCCAGGCTCTGTTAAATAGCACTATTACTTTCTACCAAGGCATAGACCTATCCATACCTGCGCTAGAGATTGCTAAGGATAACATGGCAAAGATTCAGTGTGACACAACCTTTACCCAAGGTGATTTTTCCCAATTGGTTCCTGAATTGATGTTAAGTCAGCACAATAGCTTCGATATCATTCTCAGCTCTTTTGCCCTCCACCATTTAAGTCTTGAACAAAAGGACTGTATTATTGGTCAGATGAAAAATCTCCTCACGTCTAACGGTGTTTTTATTCTTATTGATGTTGTTCGTAAAGAAGGAGAAGAACGAGAAACTTACCTTAGACGTTACTTAGAGGGTGTACAAAAATACTGGTATTTACTTACTCCCCAAGAGTATTTAATGGTAGCAAACCATATTTCTTCAAGTGATTTTCCTGAAACTCACCAAACTCTTGATGAAATTTCACAAAAGTACAGTTTCACTCACTTTGATTGCCTGTATAACAATCCACTCAATGCCACACAATTTTTGTGCTTTTACCGATAATCATAAAAACTTAGTGGAATTCTTTATATGGAAAGTCTCTCTCTTGTAAGGAGAGAGGCTTTGAATTCTCCTTGAAACTCGCCAGATTAAAAATAAGTTGTTTTTGCACTATCGTACAGTTAAAAAGTCATCTTAAAATCCTGATGAGTGAAAACTTTAGCATTCGCCCCAGTGTAAGTAGCTACAATATGACCATCACCAATCATTTGATATTTGTATGTGACTAATCCTTCTAAACCAACAGGACCACGGGGAGGCATTTGTTGCGTACTAATCCCTACTTCTGCACCAAAACCATAGCGAAAGCCATCAGCAAAGCGGGTGGAACAATTGTGGAATATATTAGCTGAATTTACCAGTCCAAAGAAAGTTTCAACAGATACTGAATCTTCAGTAATAATCGCGTCAGTATGGCGAGAACCATATTCATTAATATGAGCGATCGCATCTTCTAAAGAGTCTACAATCTTAATCGACAAAATAAAATCGCTGTATTCTGTTTCCCAATCTATTTCTGTTGCAGTTGCAATGTTAGGTAAAATCTTTAACGTGCGTTTATCACCTCTTAATTCCACATGTCGTTCTTCCAAAGCCTCAGCAACTTTGGGTAAAAATTCTGTAGCAATAGAGGAGTGAACTAGCAAAGTTTCAATTGCATTACAAACAGCAGGATATTGCGTTTTGGCATCAACAGTAATCGGAACTGCTTTAGAAATATCAGCGGCTTTATCTATATAAAGATGACAAATCCCATCGGCGTGACCTAGTACCGGAATCCGCGTATTTTCCTGCACAAACCGGACAAATGAATTAGAACCTCTAGGAATAATTAAATCTACATATTTATCTAACTTCAAAAGTTCTAAAGTTTCTTCTCTAGTTGTTAGCAGTTGCACCGCATCAGGATTAACAGCAGTATGAGATAATCCCTGCTTAATTGCCTTAACTATTGCTTCACAAGAACGCACCGCTTCCTTTCCACATTTGAGAATTACACCATTACCCGATTTAATAGCCAAAGAAACAATTTGAATTGCTGCCTCTGGACGGGCTTCAAAAATAATCCCCAAAACACCTAAAGGACAAGTAATCCGCTTGAGAGTCAAACCAGTGTCTAATTCGCGGTGAATCTGCACTTTACCGACTGGATCAGCTAGCTTACCAACATCTCGTACCCCAGCGATCGCATCTCTTAACTTATGTTCATCTAATTGCAAGCGTTTATAAAGTGGTTTGGCAATTCCTTCAGAAGTAGCAGCTTCACAATCAGCAACATTTGCTTGTAAAATTTCATCTCTAGCTGATTCTAAAGCTTGAGCGATCGCAACAAGCGCTTGATTTTTGGCTTCAGTGGAGAGAATCGCTAGCTTACTTGCAGCTTGGCGGGTTTGCCCTGCGATTGTAATTAGGGGAGAAGCAATGTTAAGAATAGTCATAGCACAAATCTTTACCTTTTCCTCATTTTATCAACACTGAGTTAATCATTGGTTATTAGTTATTTTCCTCCCTCCTCTTTTATCGTCTTCCTCCAATCGGGTGAACCATGTGGGTAATCAATAATTACTCTGATCGGGTGAAGCAAGACTTGGTTTAAAACATTTATTCTGTAATTATCGAACACAGAAAAACCAGAGGTAATAACTTCACAGCTATATAAATATTTTAAGTATTAGTACAGGCATTATTTGAAAGTCTTAAATATGATTTATGCGTACCGAGACTAGAGAGACAAAGTGAGTTATGTTTCTCTAGTCTTTTTATTAAGGAAATAATTTATACTTACCTTTACTCTGGTCGAAGGGCTTTAACTTATAAGCCTTCTTTGGCAAGTTGCGCTTTTGCCTGCTGCCACAAGTCTTCTAACTCATCCAAACTGTAATCAGAAAGGGGACGGTCAACAACTGCCTCCATTTTTTCTAATCGCTGAACAAATCGCTGATTTGTGCCTTGCAAAGCGGCGCTAGGGTCAAGATTATGCCAACGGGCTAGTTGAATAGCTGCAAACAGTAAATCGCCTAATTCTGCTTGTTGTCGTTCTAATGTTTCCTCAGCCAAAGCCTGTTGAAACTCCGCCAACTCCTCATGAAACTTATCCCAGACACCCTGAATGTTTTCCCATTCAAACCCGATCGCCGCAGCCTTTTGAGAAATCTTCATCGCCGCCGTCAGCGGGGGAAGGGTACGCCCATAACGACCGAGTTTAGCACTAAGTTTTTGCGCGTCTGGAGATGCTTCACCTTTTTCCTCCGCTTTAATTTGTTCCCAATTTTGCCGTACCTCATCCACACTTGCTACCGACACATCACCAAACACATGGGGATGACGGCGAATCAACTTTTGGGAAATCCCCTGAGTTATTTCTTTGAGAGAAAATTGTCCAGATTCACTAGCGATTTGGGCTTGCAGTACCACTTGTAATAACAAATCGCCTAACTCCTCTGTGATCGCCCCCTTATCCCCACTCCTAATCGCGTCCACTACCTCATAAGCTTCCTCAATCACATAAGGCGTCAGCGTTTCGGCAGTTTGTACCAAATCCCAAGGACAACCCCCATCAGGCGATCGCAATTTCGCCACCACCTCAATCAACTCCTGCAACGCCGCCAAACTCTCATTTTGATTTTCCATACCTCTGCGTACCTCTGCGCTTCCCTTAGCGTCCCTTCGCGTTAAAAAAAATCATTTCTTCACTCTCGCCCGACGACTACCACTCCTGCTCACTTTCCGCCTCTTAATTTTGCCACTAGGAAGCAACCCCCGAACCCCCTGCTTTTTAAAACGCTTGTATGCCGAACCGCCCCAATCGCTGAGAGAATGACTCATCGCACCGAGTTCCAACCCCAAAAAGAGGGCGATATATTCAGTATCGTATTGTACGAGCGATCGCCCCACAGTTTGTCCTAAATCCTGCCAAGTAAAGCTCAGATTCCCCAACCTTTCGGCAATTGCCAAAACGAAAATAGCCAAAATAGCTAGCAAACACCCCAGATAAAGTATCCGCAGGATCGTACCAATAATCGGCCCGTGGGATAAAAAAGAACGATGGCGGAGACTTTTTTGATAAGGTAGCCAAATCCAGCGCAAGAAACCCCAGCGTTGAAATTGCACAGAGTAAATATCCAAATCGGGGCCAAACATTAGCCCTCCAAATAGAAACCCGCCTGCAACCAACAAAGTTGCATTGCTACTGCGAGTCTGCCAGAAAGTAACGCCTGCCACTAACGGCAGAGCATACATAGTAATGCGATCGTGCGTCCGACCAGAGGGCATCCTAAATCCTGTTAGCGATAGCGGGGCGTTTAGCCCGTGCTGAGTAATTGAATACTGAGTCAGTATAAGAGAAAAAAAGATTTTCCCAAAACAACTAGCGCCACGCGAAATATTTTGCTATATTAGTTAAGGATTAGTAAAAAGGGCGGTTAGCTCAGTTGGTAGAGCGCCTGCCTTACAAGCAGGATGTCATCAGTTCGAGTCTGGTACTGCCCATTAATTAGAATAAGGCTAGAGACAGCTTAAATGCAGTTTCTAGCCTTTTTGAATTTGTGGTATTTCCTAACTACGGTAGAGGACGCTGGCGGATCTGATCGCGCTCTACTACCGTAAACCCCTCCTCAAATTGCAATCCTTCTATATCTTGGGAAAAGATTTTGAATGTTTTCTACTGCGATAAAAGATGCATTAAAACTGATAATTATCGATTAGTTCTCTATTTTCTGCAATTGATTTAATTGGTTTAGGTCTGGTTGTGGATTTTTATAATATTCTTCAAAAATGCAGCAATTGGAAAATAAGTTTGCTATGGCAATTGATCCAAACTCAAACAATTAATCACTAGTTAATGCTGAAGCAAGAAGGTCAGGACGAGAGAGATGCGGGCAATGTCCAGAGGCTAGCTCAATGGCATCAACTCCTAAGCGCTTGCGGGAAGCAATGCGTGACCATGCAGGAGATATTATGCGGTCATTGGTACAAACAATATATTTACGCTCAACCGAAGGCAAAGCTTTTAGAGGATTCGTTTCAAAAATATATGCCATAGATTGTTGAGAACGACTTTTCGAGATTGCCCACTGTGTTACATCTGGTTGACAATCATGAAAGAAAAAATCCCTTAATACTGCTTCGTCTGAATAATCTTTCCCTACAGAAGCTGGTTCATACATATCAGGTTCATCGTAGAACTGTTTGAGTTTACTTGGGTCTTTTGGCTGGTAATTTAATGATTTGAGCGTATCAGAATTAAGATGATGAGAAAATTGGTCGAGTGTACTAACTCCAGGATAGGGGAGCAGCGCAGCTACAAATACTAGTTGACGCACTTTTACCGCTTCTGCAACCAGAGGAATTATAGTACCAGCCATTGAGTGACCGACTAGCACAATATGATCATCAGTTTTTGGCAGCGCTTGAATTACTACATCTGCCAATTGGGATAAAGTTGCAGATGCATTTTCAATTGGTAAATCCATTGCTATGGTTTTGTGACCCTGTGCTTCTAAGTAGGGAATTAGCAAATCCCAACACCAGGTGGCTTGGAAAGCACCGTGAACTAGACAATATAGACTCATATTAATTGAACAGTGGTAATGGTGGACGAGTTTTTTAACTTCTCTTATTTTTTAGCAAATTTTAAACCTTGACCAGGTAAGTTAAGTAACCGTACAGAATTAATTACAGTCATTGCGAACGATCGCGAAGCGTCTCGAACTCAGCCCTTGCGATCGCTACCCTGCGGGAACGCCTTGGCGCAGCCTCTTGTAGAGAAGGGCGAATATTTCCCAACTCTTGGAGACGCTACCGCGTAGCTTGCTTCTCCGTAGGAGTACGCTGCATTCGCAATGAAATTGTATAATTAATTTTTTATCTATTTACATCAGCAGCTGCTATATATTCAAACAGCAGTTAAAACAGGCTGAAAAGGTTGCAATAAAATACCCAAAATTTTATTAACTTCTTTAATATAGTATTCAGTCGAATCTATATAAACTGTCGTCTCTTCTAAAAATAAGAACTTCCAATTAGTTCCACTAGTAACCGATCCATAAATCCGCCCAACTTCATTGCCTTGATTTTGATTGAACAACTGCGCCGCAATCATTGCCGCTACACATTGACCAAGACCACCGATAATATCTTCTTTTTTTGCTTCAAAAATAAACATTACTGGAGCAGAAATAAATAATTGCTCCTGGGAATTACTAATGATGTAATCGCAAAACCATTGTAAGCCTTGAGTTGCATCAACATTAAATTCATTGCCAGAAAACAGGGAGATTTGATTATTTAATAATCGTCTGACTTCTGCCAGGATTGGTGCAATTAAAAACTCTGATCCTGCTTTTTAAGTTGAAATTGCAGTTGCTAAAGGAATGTAATCAATCAAAATCGTTCTGAGAGTTTCTGATGGTGTAACAGGTTTGGTATCAGCAAATAAATTCCGAGTTTCATCGAGGGTTAAGTCAAAACTCTTTTTCACCTTAGCGAGACTAAAATCGCTGTATAGCATCCTTCCGCCTTGTGATTATCTATACTGCTTCTGGGTTGAGTTCAATAGAAACCTAACCCCCAACCCCTTCCCTACTAGCGTTGGGGAGTAAGATTCAAAGCCTCTCCCCTCTTAGGGGAGAGG
Organism: Nostoc sp.; assembly: GCF_036917195.1. GTDB lineage: Bacteria > Cyanobacteriota > Cyanobacteriia > Cyanobacteriales > Nostocaceae > Nostoc. The sequence continues at coordinate 1,426 of NZ_JBALDG010000027.1, read as the reverse complement.
TTTGGAGAGAGGTCATAGACATATTTTTGCAAAAGTGAGATAACTTCATTTTTTTGCACAATGTCTCACTAATTTTGTAGCTTCTTAAGTTCTGCATCTGTAAACGGATTCTTCCCCGCGCGTAAATCTTTCACCCAGCGCTGCCGTTGTGCTTTACTATCTTTATCTCCAGGCTGGGCGATGTATGCCTCAAAGTCGGTAATCGCCCCTTGAGTGTCGCCTGTCAGCGCCCTAGCCAAGCCACGACTATCACGAGTGCTGCCATCAGGTGCAAGTGCAACCGCTTTATCACAGGCTGGTAAAACATCAGCAGCTTGTTTTTGCAGACTCCCGTTCCTGCATAGTGTATTCCAAGAATCAGCAGGAATTTCGACTTTTGGATCAAACTTGAGGGCTTCGGTGTAAGCTGCTAGTGCTTCCTTAAACTTACTCTCTTCTAAGCGGCTGTTTCCTTCAGCAACTGAGCGTTCAGCCTTGCCTTTGTTGACAAACTCTTGTGCTTTTACCTGGGGTTCAAATTTTAAATTAGTATCCCACTGCTGGGCTTGGCGGAATTTGGTAATAGCATTATCAACATCTTCATTTCGCGCTAGCTTCTCACCTTGGATAACTAATACTGTTGCGGCTTGCAACAGCCGAGGCGGAGTTTGGCATTCCGTTACTTCTTGCAGCACTTCAGGATGGACAACCAAATAATTGTTCAGCAAGCCACAACCATCTTTGACTAACTTATTTAAATCCAAATTCCATATAATTATCGTCTTGTCCCAACTTGCAGAAGCCAGCCTTTGCCCATCGGGGCTGAACACCACGCTATAGACCCCACTGCTATGCCCAGTCAGGGTTTGCACAGCTTTGCCTGTGGCGACATCCCAAAGTTTGATCGTCTTGTCATCACTTGCAGAAGCCAGCCTTTGCCCATCGGGGCTGAACACCACGCTAATGACCGTACGGCTATGCTCAGTCAGGGTTTGCACAGCTTTGCCTGTGGCGACATCCCAGAGTTTGATCGTGTTGTCATAACTTGCAGAAGCCAGCCTTTGCCCATCGGGGCTAAACACCACGCTAGTGACCGCACTGCTATGCCCAGTCAGGGTTTGCACAGCTTTGCCTGTGGCGACATCCCAGAGTTTGATCGTCTTGTCATAACTTGCAGAAGCCAGCCTTTGCCCATCGGGGCTGAACACCACGCTAATGACCGTACGGCTATGCTCAGTCAGGGTTTGCACAGCTTTGCCTGTGGCGACATCCCAGAGTTTGATCGTGTTGTCATAACTTGCAGAAGCCAGCCTTTGCCCATCGGGGCTAAACACCACGCTAGTGACCGCACTGCTATGCCCAGTCAGGGTTTGCACAGCTTTGCCTGTGGCGACATCCCAGAGTTTGATCGTCTTGTCATAACTTGCAGAAGCCAGCCTTTGCCCAT
>NZ_JBALDG010000026.1:0-77683 GCF_036917195.1 Nostoc sp. | reverse complement strand
AAAGACTCATTAACGGAGTTCAAAGACTCGTCGGCGAGTATTAAAGACTCATTAACGGAGTTCAAAGACTCGTCGGCGAGTATTAAAGACTCATTCACAAGTATCAAAGACTCGTCAGCAAGTATTAAAGACTCATCCCCTATTCCCAATGCCCAACTAGTGGACTAATGGCTAACAAAAAGTCATAAACTGAAAAATGCATCTAAATAACTCGTTAGAATCTTGACTAAATTACCTGTGCGGAAAATCGTTATTGCCGGCAACTGGAAAATGTTCAAAACCCAGGCAGAGACCCAGGAGTTTTTACAAGGATTTCTGCCACACTTAGACGAAAGCCCCCAAGGGCGAGAAGTAGTATTGTGCCCTCCTTTCACTGATTTAAGCCTTTTGTCCCAGAGTTTGCACGGTAGCCTCATCCACCTGGGGGCACAAAATGTCCATTGGGAAGAATATGCAGCCTATACAGGCGAGATTTCTGGCCCAATGCTCACAGAAATTGGTGTGCGCTTTGTGATTGTCGGTCATAGTGAACGAAGGCAATACTTTGGCGAAACGGATGCAACCGTTAATCTGCGCGTCCGAGCTGCTCAAAGGTTTGGTTTGACCCCAATTGTTTGTGTTGGCGAAACTAAACAACAACGAGATGCGGGAGAAGCTGAATCAGTGATTACTCTCCAACTCGACAAAGGTTTGGTAGATATTGATCAGGAAAATTTGGTGATTGCCTACGAACCTATTTGGGCGATCGGTACTGGTGATACCTGTGAAGTAACGGAGGCGAATCGGATAATTGGCTTAATTCGGAGCAAGTTGAGTAATCCGAATGTATCAATTCAATATGGCGGCTCAGTCAAGCCAAATAATATTGATGAAATCATGGCTCAACCAGAAATTGATGGTGTTTTAGTGGGAGGAGCAAGTCTAGAACCTGAGAGTTTCGCTCGGATTGTGAATTTTCAGTCAGTGTAATGTGCCTTCTTCTCGTTCCCATGCTCTGCATGGGAATGCCTAATGTAGATTTATGCCAAGCAACTTGATAATTCGAGAACGCTGTTTTGAGTGGGGACAGCGGACTTATTTGATGGGCATTTTGAATGTGACGCCTGATAGCTTTAGCGATGGAGGTGAGTTTAACACTACCTCTGCTGCTTTAGTACAGGCGCAAGCACTGGTAGCTGCTGGTGTTGACATTATCGATGTGGGCGGTCAATCAACTCGACCAGGGGCAAAGCAAATAACTCTGGCGGAGGAACTTGACCGAGTACTATCGGTGTTACAGGTGCTAAGACCAGAAATTTCAATCCCGATTTCTGTGGATACAACTCGTGCTGCTGTAGCCAGGGCATCTGTAGAAGCTGGAGCGGATATTATTAATGATATTTCTGGCGGCACTTTTGACTCAGAAATGTTGCCAACAGTGGCAGAGTTAGGTGTGCCGATTATTTTAATGCACATCCGGGGAACGCCACAGACAATGCAACAACAGACTGATTATCAAGATTTGCTCAAAGAGATTTATAGTTTTTTGGCGAGGCAAATTGGGGTAGCAACTGCTGCGGGCATTGAGCGGGATAAAATTATTATTGATCCTGGTATTGGCTTTGCTAAGAACTATGAGCAAAATTTAGAAATTTTTCGCCGCTTGCGATCGCTGGCATCACTCAACTGCCCTATTTTGGTAGGAGCATCTCGCAAAAGTTTCATTGGTCGCATTTTAAATCAACCAGATCCAAAAGCCCGAGTTTGGGGAACCGCAGCAGCTTGTTGTGCTGCTATTTTTAATGGCGCTGATATTCTGCGAGTTCACGATGTTCAAGAAATGCGCCAGGTTTCATTAGTAGCTGATGCCCTATTGAGACAAGCCGCACAGGGTCACTGTTAAGTATTACCGTTTTCGTGTTTTTTGCCGTTACCTTCTGGATTTTCTGGGTGGCCTATCAACTCATGAAACATTTCACTTGAATTGGCTGGGTCTATAAAGACAATTTTGGCATTATTGCTCTCACCAAGTTTTTGGCTAGCATCTACGTAATCTTGAGCCACAAGATACCGCAAAATGTCCCTAGTATCTGGATTGGAACGGAGAGCTTGAGAAATGATTTGCACTGAAGCCATAGTTCCTTCTGCTTTCTTAATGGCAGCTTCCTTTTCCCCTTCTGCTTCAGTAATCAGCGCCCGTTTTTTGATTACAGCGGCTTGCTCCTCTTCCCTCGACTTTCGTACACTCTCAGGTAGTGTAATACTCTGAAGGTCTAACCGGAGAATATCAATTCCCCAATCTACCGTTATATTATTCAACTGGTCTAAGAGGGCTGTGTCCATCTCCGCCCTCGAGACATTGGTCTGCTCTAGGGTGTTCTGGGCAATGATTTCCCGCAGTGTGGTTGTAGTTACCTGTGTCAGTGCCCCTTGCAGATCCTCAATAGCATAAAAGCTTTTCTCAATATCTCTAATCCGCCAGTATACAATAGCATCCACTTCTACGTAAATATTATCTTGGGTGATCACATTCTGAGGTTTGATGTCTAAAAACTGCTCTCGTGTAGTATCTTCCATCACAACCTGATCGACCAAGGGAACAATAAAGTTCAGCCCAGGTTTAAGTTTCCGATGATACCGCCCCAGGCGTTCGACTAGGGCTTCATTACCTTGATTAATCAGTTTTGCAGAACCTAAGGCATAACCTATAAGCACTAAAACTATAAAAATGATTGGCTCCATACATACTCCTATTCAGCTTTTGGGAGAATTTAGTGTCAAGGATATGCTACTAGCTTGTCATATCTTTGAGTTTAATGTTTTGAGTCTGTAATTTTATCAACACTAGCAGCGATGTCTGATGTCGAGTCGCTGCACGGCTTGTACATATTCTGTAAGTAGGAGAGTTTCGCAGAATGCGATCGCTATTAAAGCACCTTGATCACACCCTGGCAAGGACTACTTTATCTAATCAACATTATTTGTACTGATATCTTCAGACAGTTGGGAATTATATTCAGTATATACACTTAATATTATATAATTAATGTAAAATTTATGATAATTTCAAAAACTCCACTATAATCGGATTTAAATTGGCTTCAGCCATTAAAAATGTAAAAATATTATGGGCAGGTTGTTAATCAAACTTATAGGTTTAATCCTACTTTTCATCGGCTTATACTTTTTTGGTCAAAATATCATATTTGTTAGCAGTTACTATTCATATTTTTACGGTAGATTACCTGCTACAGCTTCAGTTTTGGCAACTATGACAGGTGTATTTGCATTGGTTTTTTTTCGTAGAGAAACTGGTAACTTAGGATGGATTTTTCTAGGCATTGGCATAGTACTAATTTTTTTAAGCGGTGGAGTTATTTTAAAGCCAACTAGCTTATGGAATTTCATAATTGCTTTCGCCGCATTAGCAGCTGGATATAAATTATTGAATGAGGGCAGAATCAACTTTTAAAATTTGTAAATATAATCTATCTTCTCATGTTTATTAGTAGCTAATACCAATTCGCAATTCGCAATTCGCAATTCACAATTGAGAAATTTAGATGCAGCAAGCCTTTCCCGGCTTACATCTGTTGCCTTATTTTAGAGAATTGGTATAAAGTACAGAAAAAATGATTAACCAGATATAAAGATAGATACAAAGTAGAACATGGCAATAGCGTGTCCCTACCCGTGTACCTCATTCAAATGAGAATCGCTATAGAACCAGCTTTTAGAGATTGTCTGCTCAAGAGTCTCTGACTGGGAATGAGTAATGGGGGGCTATCGCCTCAAGACTAGCTCCAGAGCCGCTGTAAGGTATTATTTCCAGCCAGAGACTCTTAACGAGGTTTTAAAGGAGTTTTAGCTTAAGTTGACACCAATGAGTTTTTTCTGTACCTCTACCAAAGGCAGTATTTATCCACCCCTAAGACTCAGAATTATTAATGGTGCGGCTATTGCAAAGATTCATCGCCTTTTCTACTCCTTGCTTGAGGCTTAGTTCAATACACTCAACCACGAACTGAAGTACAAGAGACATTTGCTGATTTTCGGCTGCGGAAAATCGCCCCAACACATGGGAGATAGCATCAGAATCATCATTATTAGCTGCACCTTTCGGTTTACCAATACCGATTCGCAAACGGGAAAAGTTTTGGCTACTAAGATGTGCGATCGCACTTTTCATGCCGTTATGTCCCCCAGCTGAACCAGATAACCGCAGGCGAGTTTTCCCCAAGGGCAAATCCATATCGTCATAAATCACCAGCACTAACTCAGGAGGCAATTTATACCAACTTGTCACCGCTTGTATTGCTTGTCCTGAGCGATTCATATAAGTTAACGGCTTTAGCAAGCGAATCTTACCTCCACCTGGGGCCATACCTTCGCCATACTCACCCTGAAACTTGCGGTTTTCTGCTAAGGGAATGCGCCAAGAACGGGAGAGAGTTTCTAGAGCAGCAAAGCCGATATTATGGCGTGTTTGGTCGTATTTAGCTTCTGGATTCCCCAACCCGACAATTAGCTGGGGAATCACCAAAGCTGGTTGCGTAACAGCTTCTGTCATTTTGCCTACAGTCAAACAATTTTAGATTTTAGATTTGCGCTAGCGCAGCGTAAAGCCTTCTCTACGAGAGGCTGCGCCAACAGCATAGCTTCGCTTAGAGCGAGTCTCCGAGCGTCTTTTGGATTGAAAAAACCACAAGGGTATAGGGGTTGGTGATTTTAGATTGACGATAGCGCAGCTTAAAGCCTTCTCTTTTCCCAAGGGGAGATGCTACCGCGAACGAGAGGCTTGTCTGCGACACGCTCCGCGAAGTCCAAAATCCGAAATCCAAAATTGGTATAGTGTACTCTCCTAGCTAAGTTGGGAAGAACTAGTGGTATCCTGCTCAGATTTAGCAGGATGGATTTGCTTAGGTTCCAATTCAGCAGTAGTCTTTACAGTTTCTTCTAACTGTTCTGCTTCTTTTTGAAACTCGTTTTGAAACTCCTTGGAAGCTTCTTGGAAACTACGAATTGTTTTGCCCACACTCCGACCAATTTCTGGCAGCTTCTTTGGGCCAAAGATTAACAATGCCACTACCATAATTACAGCCATTTCCGGCAGACCGATACCAAATATATTCATTTTTGTCTCCTGTAAACTATAGAATCACTATAGAAACTCACATATTATGTAGTCTACTCAATAGTTAGTGTGAACTGAGCGTTGACAAAAAAACCCGGACGAACCGGGTGTAACTTAACTTATTATCCAAACTTGATAGCTATGTATTCCTTAGCGTCCTAAACTCCGCCAATCGACAAGTACATCCTGAACCAACAGTGATTTATTGTAAAGTTGCAGAATAATCAGCAGAAACACGAAAAATAGCGCCATAAAAACAGCCATCACAGGGGTAGTACCCCAACCTGGAGCCACTTTCCCATACTCAGAGTTCAGTGGTTTCAGGATATCTCCCAACCTAGTCCTTTGTGCCATAGTTCACCTAAGATTACTTGCCAAAGCTTTTTTTAATCTTCTGTAATATTCTATAAGAATAGCACTCATAATCTATCCCTCAATTATGGAACCCGCAATAGTTCTTAGTATTTCTGTAGCTGCCGTGGTGATTGTCATCACAGGAGTGTCGATTTATACCTCCTTTGGCCCTCCTAGCAAGCAATTGAACGATCCGTTTGATGATCACGAAGATTAAAAGAGTTAGGAGTTAGGAGTCAATGCTAGTAGAGCTTGACCTCTCTCCAAACCTCTCTCCTAAAAGGAGAGAGGCTTTGAATCTTACTCCCCTTCCCTTATAGGGAAGGGGCTGGGGGTTAGGTCTATATTGACTCATCCAAGCTTGGGATTAATCGCTGGTATCACCTTGAAACTGGCGATTTTCCAAGGCTGTATCGTCAAGATTTGTTGCTGAGATGAGAATTCAGTACTAGAAAAACGCTCTAACAAATCTACTGTATCTCTTAGATTTAACCCTAAATCACTTTGCAAAGATAACTCGGCTGTTTCTCCGTGACATTCATAACACCGCAGAATTAACTGCTGTGGGTCATCCTCAGATGGCTTCAAGGCCATTAAGATTAAATTTTCAGCTGATAAATCTAGAAACTTCACCGCTAACCCCTCTTTGCTAGCAAAGAGGGGAGAATTTTTATCTGGGTTTTGATTAACAGGATTCAATAGCACTTGCAACGGTATATTCAATTCATAGCCACGCCGTACCGTATGGGCTGATTCCCAGCTACCAACATGAGGATACAAGGCATAGGTAAATTCATGCCAACCTCTATCAGCCTCTAAGTCCGGCCAATTAGGACTGCGTAGAAGTGTCAAGCGGAGTTGATTTGGTTTGCTGTCGTAACCGTATTTACAATCATTTAGTAAACTGACACCATAATGATTTGGGATTGCGGTATTTCTCTGTGTGTCTTCTGCTGTTAAATCAGCCCAACGCAAAGCGGGAACTTCCCATTTTGCTTGTTCTGCGGGGGTTTTTGGTTTAGTTGGGCGGCGAATCGCGCCGCAGGGAATTTCATAGGTAGCAAAGTCTGCTTCAACATTCAGAGGAAAAGCTGCTTTCACCAATACATGATTTTCTTGCCAATTGACGGTAGTAGCTATGTTCAGCAGAGGTGAACCAGCTTGCAGAATATAATCTTGGCAAAATTCCGATTCACCCAACTGACGCACCACGCGCACACAACTTTGCACTGGGCCTTGTTCTAGCCACTGAATAGATTGAAGATTTGTTGAAGGTAAGGGATGCTGGGCATAATTGGGGTCTATATTCCAAGCATCCCAATATTGATCACTGTCTTTAAAAGCTTGTAGTTGATTCCCCGCCCCACTCAAAACTTCTCGTTGATAAGTTTTATCAAAAACACTTGATAAATCTCCGGTGTCAGGATCAATGACGACTCGCAGGAATTCATTTTCTAAAATCCAGTCTGGGAGGAGTGGGGAGGATGGGAGAGATGAGGGGGATGAGGGGGAAAGCCAAAATATGCGGTAGCCAACGGGTGGAATTTCGCTGGCGAGAAATAGTAGCGTTGATGGTTCAGATATTTGTGAGACGAGTTGCTTTCCAGAAGTATCGTAAATTTGCCATTCTTGGGTAGCTGTTGCTGGCGTAGGTAAGGCTACAGAGACTACCTCAGAACGCTGCCAATTGAGAGAATTGAAAACGAAAATAGGCAAACTATCAGATTTTGGTGGTTCTGATAGGGTAATGTGAGATGCGATCGCTAAGAGTGATTTATCTAATATCTTCGTTCCCACTTGTTCCACTTGTTGCCACTGGGGCAACGCATCCAGATAAACTTGGGTAATTGAAGAACCAGGTAAAATATCGTGAAACTGCTGAAATAACACCAGTTTCCAAGCTGCTTCGATTTCTGCTTTGGGATATGTCACGCCACAGCTTACAGTTGCCAAGGTAGCAAATAGTTCAGCTTGATACAATAAATTTTCACAACGACGATTCCAACGTTTTTGATCTGCGTGGGTAGTGTAGCAACCGCGATGGAATTCGAGGTATAGTTCGTCATTCCAAGTGGGGAAGGAAGGGGAAGCAGGGGGAGCAGGGGGAGCAGGGGGAGAATTATAACTACTGACTACTGACTCCTGCTTTTTGCCTTCTTTACTGATTTGCTGTAAATACTTTTCAGCCGTTGTAAATTCTAAATCTGGGAACAAAGGTGACTTTTGCCAGCGTTGGGCAGTTTCTAACATATCACGGGTGGGGCCGCCGCCGTGGTCGCCGACACCGACAAGCCAGAGGGATTCTGGTAAACCAGTTTGGGCTTGCCATTCAAGAGCATAGGATGCCATTTTAACTGAGTCAATGCTTTCACCGATAAGTGCAGACATCAAACTAAAGACTTCGCTCCCGTCAGGCGATCGCCACCAAAAAGCCCCATAATCAAACTTAGTAGTATCATTCCACCGCAACTTCTGCGTGACAAAATACTCAATTCCGGCATTAACGAAAAACTGCGGTAAAGTTGCACAGAAACCAAAACTATCTGGAACCCAAACTATAGTTGAAAGCTTACCGAATTTTTCTTGGATGTAACGCTGACCATATAATAGCTGACGGACTATTGATTCACCAGCAATCAGGTTGAGTTCCGGTTCCACCCACATCCCGCCAACAACTTCCCAACGTCCAGCGGCTACCTGTGCTTGAATTGCTTCAAATAAATCCGGGCGATGTTCCTCAATCCAAGCATAAAGTGCGGGAGTCGAATGACAGAAAATTAACTCAGGAAAATCTGCTTGCAACTTCAGAACCGACTCAAAGGTGTTTTGCGCCACATTCCAAGTTTCACTCACACGCCATAGCCATGCTAAATCTAAGTGAGCATGACCCAACAATAAAATTTTAGATTTTTGATCCCCCCAACCCCACTTTTGAAGTGGGGCTAAGATGTCGGATTGAATTAGGTTTTGGCGTAGGGACAAAAACGATCTTACTAATCCCTTCTCTTCCTCCGTGTCCTCTGCGCCTCTGCGGTTCGTTACCTCCCCCACCATTGCCGCCAAAACATCCAACTTCTGTGGCGCAAACTTTTGCAAATAAAGCTGCACCACAGCTAACTCATCAGCCACAAAACCCGGATCGGGATTATTATCATCAATAGACTCATAAACTAGGAGCGATCGCACTAAAGCACCATCACTATGTCCCGGACTCACTAACCGCAAAGCGACAACAAACTCTTCCCCTGGCGTCACCCCTTGACTGATCAGCACTCTAGGCGAACAATCAAATAAATCACCCTCCAGCACTAACTCCCCATTCACATAAATCTCAGCAGAATCTGCCCACCAAACCAGCGTCAGCCGCAAAGATAACCCAGCTAAGGGATAGCCCTGTAAATCTTGAGGCACTACTAATCTTTGCACTAGCCATAGTACTTTTTTTCCGCCTGTCCAAGTGATATGTTCTTGAGCATTCAATTGAACAGGTTGCCAATGAGACAAATCAGCAGCTACAACATCAGTAATAATCAGATTAGATTCCTGATATAACCAAGTAGACTGAAGATTAACTTGACAAAAAGAGCGCAGTTGCTCAATTGCTTGTGAGATGAATTTGGTATGAGATTGAGAGACATTCGGGGTCATATTTTCGCTAAGATGAGGTGTTGGTCGTTTTTATTGTTTGGCGCGAGTCTCACAACTTAACAAGACTTGAACTAAAAAATTACTACTATGTCTTCTGGTTCCTCTGGTCGTTATCAAAGCAAACTATTTAACTTTGTCCACCAGCAATCTCGGCGGGTGACAGAACAGTGGGAACACACCTTCCGGCATTTGCAAGTTGCCACTAAGTGGGGTGTGGAATTACTACTTTACCCAGTGTATCTACTGTTTCATTCATCTGAATCATCTGGGAAAACACTACATACCAAAGAACCACAAACTAGACTAAAATTACAACCAAATGATACTGATTTCCAGCCCAAAATGCCAAATGTTGATACCCCTATTCAACATGTACTAGAAACTGTCCATTATTTATCAGATGATCAACCCGCCTCTACTGCTGGAAAAACAGTTAAACCTTTCAATTCCTTAGCTTTATTGGGAGTTTTTCGGCTGAAATTCGGTGATAATAACTCGATAAATAACGCTAATCTTACTCAATCATTAAATATTACAGAGAATAAAGCCGGAGTTCTGAACCCTTCACCGCGAGAGAATGCTCTCAAGCAGCATCTTCCGGTAGTGCGCGGAATTGCTACAGATTTGATGAATCGAAATTTAGTACTTGTTACTGCCGATAATGAAATTCTAAATATTTTAACACCTCAACAGCAGGCAAAATTAGAAGACAGAATTATTAACGAAGTTGCTAATTACTGGCAGTCTTTTCTACGAGATGCTGCGCGTACCCCTACGGGGAAGCAAGCTACGCGTAGCGTTCCGTTGGCGCAGCCTATCGTAGAGAAGGAAAGGCGGTTGCTCGAAGCTAAAAAAGAAACGGAGTTACTACCACAAATTGACCGATTATTAGCAAAACTCACTGACGGAAATACAGCCAATATTCCAGTTTTAGCTGAGGAGATACCAAAAGAGTTACTTAATACAAATAGATTATTAGCGTTTCTAGATATAGCCGTTGCTAAGTTGGAGTCAAATGCTTTAGTACCTGTACAAGAACGTAGCCAGGAAATTGTCCAAGTTGCCCAAACTCAGTTAAACATATTTCTTTATGGCAAAGAGCAATTAGCTGGTAGGGGAGAAGTTGCACCTAATACTGATGCTTTGGAAACTCATACATTGAATATTCATGCTTTGATTGAGGGGGCACTTAATTACTTTTTTGGTGTTGGTACTAGAAAAACACTTGAGTCAACAACTAATGATCATAGATTGCCAGGTAAAATATTACCATCACGCTTCAAAAAGGCCTTGTTTAAAAGCAGTCAGTTGGAAAAACAGGATTTAACAGATGATCCTTGGCTAACGTGGGATGATTTATTTGGTGATACCGAAACAGTTACTGACGAGCCAGTTACACTTTCTCAAAAGACAAATCCTGCTTTAGCTCCAAATTTATCAGTAGGGCATTTTCCACAAAATAATTTGAGTGTAAAACAACCTAAAGTCGGATCTGGCTTGGTGCGAAGGAAACAACCAACTAGTGTTCTTGCTGCAAGTCGAAAAACATCTGGAATCGCCTCTGCAACACAAATTGAAACCCACATTTCCCAAACTAAAAGCGATCATAAAGGGGAAATTTTGCAACAGCAATTTCACCAAAGTAGTCAAGTTGAGGCACAGCCAGATTGGATAGAAACCAAAGCAACTTCAACAGGCTATGAGAAGCACCCCTTAGAACAACTTCTGGAATGGGTTGATTATGTTATGCTCTGGCTAGAAGAAAGATTTGTAAATATTTTTGAGTCGTTACGGCAGCTATGGCAGAGGAAATAAGCAAATATTTCACTGCTAAAGATGATCCTCATAAATACTCCTTGGGTTAAGCCTTAACTCTTTATCAAAATTAATTTTTTTACAGCTATTTTCAGGTAAATAGACCACGCTCTACGGGCACAGCAATGCTGTGCCCCTACGCCAGATGTGGTTCAAATACATGAAAACTGCTGTAACGAACCGCCAAGGACGCATTCGCGTAGCGTCTCGTAGAGAAGAACACAAAGGAAGAGAAGGAAGAAATGCTTAACTGAACTGTATTGCTATATAACCGCCTTTAGCTACTTGTTCCTCTGCAAAGGCTTTCATCGACTCAGGTAAGAAAATCTGAATATTAGTTATACCTTGAGAGTTGCGGTGGGCTGATTTTATCTACTACGCTACCAGAGCGATCGCATCTACTTCTATCAAACAGGCGATCGCATATTAAAATGTAGAGTCAATTATTTACATTATCTGCAATACCTTTGCCAAAAAGGTGTGTCTAACTTTTTGCCGAAACAGCCCAAGACAAGTGTGTGCTTGGCTGTTAGGCAAGTTGCACCACTTTAGGAGCCGTCACCCTGAAGGTAGAAACTGTGGTTAGTAAAGTCGCGATTTTTCTCTTAAAGTCGCGATTTCTCTTTTAAAGTCACAATTTTTCCCTTAAAATCACGATTTTTTTCTTAAAATCACGATTTTTTTCTTAAAGTCGCGATTTTTTTCTTAAAATCACGATTTTTTTCTTAAAGTCGCGATTTTTTTCTTAAAGTCGCGCTATTTTGCAGGACTTAGAAGATACAGAAGATAAAGTTTAAGTTTACACTAGTGACAGCGGTGTGCCCCTACAATCGATTCATTTGTTGCAAAGATTTTTGGAAATAGGAGCAATTTTTGCGATCAGCCAAAAAAAGGCATCATCCAGGTTTGCTCTATGTCAGTCCTTGTAAATTGACGAAGGTATTGTTATCTGAAAAATATATTGCTGAGGATTGAGAATTATTTTCAACCAAAATAGGCTCTCCCTTTACTCCTCCACGGGTAAGAGTACAAATCTTATAAAGGTTTTCACACTCAAAGATTACCAAAACTAGCTCTTTCCCAGTTTGGTAAGAGGATGGTAAAGGTTTCCCTACCTCGCATTCCATATCAATTTCGTTGTCACGCCACTGTAACTTCCAAATACGTTTTTCGGTTATTGGTGCTTTGACAGACTGAGCGATCGCACTATATACCTGCTCTGCTTTAATATCATCCTTAGCTGCTGGCACAAAAAACTTCATAGGCTGAGGTTACAAGTAACGTGAATTTCACTAGCACCAGCGTAACGCAGTTACCAAGGCAATCTACTCCCATTCCATGAGAAAAACTGTCCACTATCGCCTTCTTGAAGCTGTTCGATCACAGCCAATAATTGGGTAACAGTACGTTCTACTGAAAATAATTGTTCCGCAGGTACATTTCTCTGGAAAGGACGGGAAAGACGCGTATCAGTTGTACCAGGATGCAATGTCACTATTAATGCTTTAGGACAACTTCTTTTATACTCAATTGCCGCAGTTCGCATCAACATATTGAGTGCTGCTTTAGAAGCGCGATAGCCATACCATCCACCAAGTTGGTTATCGCCAATACTGCCCAATTTAGCAGAAATAGTGGCTAACACACTGCGTTCTCCATGACGAAACAGAGGCAATAGATGTTTAGCCAGCAAGACAGCACCAACACTATTTATCTGAAAGTAGCGCAGCAAATTTTCTGAATTGATCTGTCTTAAACTTTTTTCAGGTTGCAAAGTATCTTCATGCAGCAGTCCTACACAATTGACTACCAAATGCAGTTTGTCAACTTGGGTATGTATTTTTTGAACAGCTTCAACAATCTGCAACTCGTCAGTAATATCTATTTCCAGACAAATTAATCGCCCAGAATGTTCGCTTGCAAGAGCTATTAAATCGGAGGCTGATTCCGGTTGACGATAAGTTGCATAAACTTTGGCTATTCTGTTATCTTCTAGTAATTTCATCACAAAACCCAAACCAATACCTCGGTTGGCTCCCACAATCAATGCATTGACAGGATTAATTTCATCGATAAAAGACATATTTAATTTATTATTTAACAATAGGAAAAGTTAATAAAAACTAAGAACAATATTGGGTTGCGTTTCCCTTAAACCAACTTACGCAGATTAGCAAAATTAGAGCATTTATGGTTTACTTACCAATACAAAACTTGCTAAAAATTCTATCTAAAACTGATTCTGTAACTTCTTCTCCGGTTATTTCTCCTAGTGCTTGAATCGCACCCCGTAAGTCAATTGTCCAGAAATCAAGAGGTAACTGCTGGGTAATTGTTGCTTGTACTTGTTCCAAGGAAATTTTAGCCTTAGTTAAGGCTGCTGCTTGCCTTTGATTAATGGCTAAATCCATATCAGCAGCTTGAACTTTCCCGGCTTTAACTATCTCTAAAATTGCTGTTTCTAAAGTATCAATTCCTTGATTTTTTGCTGCTGCTGTAACAATTTTAGATTTGGGATTTAGGATTTGGGATTGAATAATTTTTCTATCGCTTTCTTCTAATAAGTCAATTTTGTTAATAACTAGAATCAACGGACGGTGTTGCACTTGTTCGTAAATTTCTCGATCGCCTTCTGTCCATCCATCTGAAGCGTCGATGGTAAGCAAGACTAAATCAGCTGCATTGGCAGCACGACGCGATCGCTCGACACCAATTTTTTCTACTTGGTCTGTTGTTTCCCTAATCCCCGCTGTATCTAGCACTTGTATGGGAATTCCTCCGACAACTAACTGAGATTCCACCACATCGCGGGTTGTACCGGGTAAATCAGTTACAATGGCGCGATCGCTCTGGCTCCAAGCATTCAATAAGCTGGACTTACCCACATTTGGACGCCCAACAATTGCCACTTTTAAACCTGTGCGTAGCAACTCACCTTTATCTTTGGTTTCCAATAATCTAGTTATTTCTGCGGCAATTTTCTCGATTTCTGATATTATTACTTTATCATCCAGCGGAGTCAGGTCTTCCTCAAAATCGATTCGAGCTTCGATTTCTGCCAAAATATCCAAACAGTTAGCGCGTAACTGCCGGATCGGATGAGCTAATTTTCCTTGTAAACCAGCTAAGGCAGTTTGGGCAGCTTGAGGCGATCGCGCTCCCACTAAATCAGCAATACCTTCGGCTTGTGTCAAATCCAATCGTCCATTCAAAAAGGCGCGGAGAGTAAATTCTCCCGGTTGGGCTAATCTAGCGCCATTTTCCAAACACAGTTGCAACACCTGCTGCACTGCCATTATTCCCCCGTGGCAATGGAATTCCACCACATCTTCACGGGTGTAAGAACGGGGTGCTTTCATAATCAGCAATAAGGCTTCATCCACCAGTTGTTGCGTCTGGGGATGGTGAATGTAACCGTAGAGAATCCGGTGAGTTTCCCAAACTTGCCCTCCTGGTGAATGAAAGAGAGTTTGGGCTAGAGCCATTGCTTGGGAACCGGATACCCGCACAATACCAACGCTACCCTGTTGGGGGACAACAGCTGTAGCGATCGCAGCGATGGTTCCAGTAGTGGCAAAAACTTCTGACATGAGCGCCCTTTATAAAAGTGAGGAGTGAGGAGTACAGACGCGATAATCGCGTCTGTTAGGAGAGACGCGATTAATCGCGTCTGTACAGGAGTTAGGAGTAAAAATCATAACTTATAACTCATAACTCATAACTTTCTAAATGGTAGGTATTTAGACTAATTAGATGGCAACTGGCAAGGTAAAATTTACCTGGAGGGTAATGCCTGATAGTAAAGAGTGAGAAGTTAGGGGTGAAAATCATAACTCACAACTTATAACTCATAACTTTTAGAGAGAGGAATTTACTGTGGAGCAAAAAATTAACTGCGCCCAAGCTTGTGTTAATGGCTGTGTTTTAGAGGAAAAATGCCCCAATATCGAGTTTAGAGAGGCCGCTGCAAAATTTATTGAGGAGACTCCCTTAGACAAAATGTTGGAGTTGGCACAAGAACGTCTGCGGAAAAAAATGATAGAACCGCCAAAATGGGTTTTTCCTGAAGATCCATAGCATTCGCGCCAACAGACACAAGCAAGACAGCCTGGAGGTTAAATAGTATCTGGATCTATATTTAATTCTCGCAGTTTTGCCCGCAAAGCGATCGCTGCGTTGCTTTTCTTGTTCAGCCTGTTGTGCAATTTCTTCCGGCGTCGAGTTTAATGCCCTACTTAATGAGTATCTGGAAAAACTGACACAACCCCTTGTTGAAAGGAAATGGAACCATACTTAGTCACCGATCCAAAACTTGTGCCTGTGCTGAACGAACTCATGCGACGAGAACCCATCTTTCATAGATTGAGTTTGGGATAACTAGACGAGACTTTGAGAACATGACTGACTCTGACTTTTGGGAAGTCAGAGCCTCTGGGTGCCGTTACAGTCGGGATAACATACTAGATACGTTAGAAAAGCGGTATGAAAATCCAACTGAGGAGATTTGGGAAACTAAAGACTTTCACTCACTGTCTTGAAATCGCGCCCGAAAACTATCTTCTAACATACACATTGATTCAGGGAGAGCGAATGACTCGTCGCTCGACAATTTGGCGAAGAAGCGAACTAAGTTGGAAAATTGTTTACCACCAAGGTACTGTCGTTTAAGAGTTCACCTTTGTCTCTATTCAAGTTTGCCTAATTTTCATCGCACTCGATGAGAAAATTTTGGAAAGGCGATCGCTTACAATTAAAAGATAGTTCGTCATTGCGTTGGCGCAGCCTTCCCGTAGGGTACGAAGTGTTGGCGGTAGCGTCTGGTAGAGTTGCAATCGCAAAGACTGAGATTCCTACGCTTCACTTCCTGCTGCTGGCAATGACATCTACATTTAATTGTGTCTACTTACTTATCTGATGATTAGAGAGTATAAGTTACCACAATAGGAGAATTTAATGTCTAACCCAGATGAGCTGATGAAAGTGCGCTCAACCGAACTTACCGATGAGAAGCTAGCTCAAGGTATACCTCTTACTGTACAGAGGCTAGAGGAAATAGATAACAAAGTACTCGCTGAGTTTGAACCTGATTATGTAGAGGAAAACCCAGACGAAATCCTCCCTTTACCGTCAGACACAGTGGAATAAAAAATCATCGGCAAGTTAGCGCCAAGTTAGCAAGGGAGTAACGCTCCAAAGTGAGGTGCTAAAAATTAAGGGTATAAATCACCTACTTAATCCTGCGATCCTAATGAGATAGCTATTTTTATTGAGAATCTATCTATGGGTTTATGAGAATTCAAACCCGATGTCACAAAATCGCGTTGCTCCCCTGCTACCCCTACTTATGCATTATGAAAATCAGCAAAGATTCTAGGCGTGTTCATAAGCTTTCTCTAATAACTATTGCTCTCGTGCTGGATTTGGATTTATGGGCGTAAGAAGATTGCTAATTTTTTCAGGAGTTTGTTGTTTAAATATCTAACCCAACCACAGTTAATTCAGGCGGATGTTCAACATTAAACTGGTAATATATCTCTCGTCGCTCCTGTGGTGGAAAAGTTAACTGCCATTCTAAAATCCCCATTTCACCAAGTTGAATTTGCGGGTTGCTGCGATTAAGGCGCACTTTAATTTGCTCATTGCGGCTAACTGGCAACTGTTCAGTTATTTTCAGATTTACTTCTTTATCTAGTAAATTAGTAATTATCAACCGATAACTATAAGTAATCCGGCGCTGGTTGCTAATTAATCTTTTGTCTACCAGACGTTCAGCTAAGTCGCGCTCAATTTTTAAACCTTCGTCAATCCCTAAATTCAGTTTGAACTCTTGCCCTGGTGCAATATTCTCTAACTGAGTTGTCCCAACAAAAACATTGTTGCGGAAAATATTCGCTTTACCTGGTAACAAAGTCGCACCGTTGGGACTATTTTTCACATTAGCTTGCAGATAAGCAAAACTTACCAAGCGCGGCATTGCTACATAATCAAAACTACAAGAATAATCATCATTGAAAATTGTAGTTTTATGGGGTGCGCCATCACTGGGAATGTTACCATCACTATTCAGTTTAAAGGTAACTACACTCCCTTCTTTGGATACTTCTGCTGCAACGGTTTCTGCTGGGATAAGACTATCCTCTGCAACTTCGTCTTCTTCTTGCCAATCTGCTCTGGCAGCAGCAGCAGGCGGATCTGCTATGCTAGGCAGCAGTGGTGGCTGGGCAGCTAGTCGAGATCGTCGTTCTCGCAGTCTTTGGGGACGTAGGGTATCAATATACCAAGGTTCAAGTTTGGGCGGGAGTGTACCTAATCCCGGTTTAGCGGTAGAAAGGGTGAGATTTGCACCAATCCAATCTTCGCCACTGCTTTGAGTGATTTCTGCAAGGTAGCTCAGATGCACAATATCGCTGGTAGTGCTAAAGCGCAAGTCATAAAGCGGAGTCCAACTAGCGCGATTCACTAAGTATGATAGCTCTAATTCAAATTCTCCTTCACCCGCAACTTCAGTTGCCACAACTAAGCTAAAATTTTCTTTGGGATGGGGTGTTTGGATTTTTTGCAATGAGGTGAGGAGTGCTTGCAGTTGTTTGTCTAATTCCTGCTGTTGGGTTTTGCACTCCCCAGATGCGATCGCATATTCACTATACTGGCTTCCGAGAAAGTTCAAAAAATCCAAAGTTTCGCTAAGGCTGAGATTTTTTCGGGATAAACTCTGTGCAAAGGGTTCCTCTGTTTTTTCACGTAAGCCGGCGATAAAACTAGACTGCAATGCTAAAGCATCGACTTGGGCTTGCAGGTGGCGTTTTTCTGCTTCTAACTGCTGAATTTGCCTTGTCAAATGTGCTACTCGTTCTGCTATAGGTTCAGTGGTGTAAATGCGATCGCAACTCACTCCAAGCATTCGCACCCCTACTGTACCTGTACCACTTACCCTGACAGACTCAGTTTCTAGAGTCTCTGGCACTGGGGTAATTACTAATTGCTGTTCAATTCCTGTTAAAGAGACTACACCCCGCCGTGTAACCAATGCTCTGTCAGCATACACTGTAACAGCTACAATCTCGCTTTGTACTGTTTTGCACCAAGACGGTATTTCCGGGTTAACCACTGCCAGTTTTTCCCCATTTTTAATTGATTCTGCTGGTTAATTGTCAATGTTTCCCGGTCTAACCGTCAACCCCTTTAGGGAATCCAAATAAAAAAATATCCAACTACTTTTTGTGGGGTGGGCGTCTCGCCATTGGTGTCAAGTTAACGTGAAAGCCCAGCCTGATAAAAGAGTGAAAATTTTTCGATTTACCACCTAGATTTTCGATCCTCCCTAACTCACGCTAGTCGTGGGGAGCCAATGTAGTCTTCTCCCTACAGCCCTTCTCAAGACAGGAGACGCCTACGCGTAGCTTGCTTCCACGTTCGCAAAGCGTCTCCAAGAGTTAACGGGCATCCTACGGCAGGCGCTGGCTCGCTTTTTAAGGGGGTTGGGGGATCTAAAAGGACGGGAAATTGAGTGTTTGAGCTTAAGTTGACACCAATGGCATCTCACCCACCTTTAGCCAAAGGCGGACAAGATGCCCGGCCGACAAGATTGGATAATTTATTTGTTGAAATCCCTTAGTTTAGCGATGAATTGGTTCAAGTGTACTAGAATAAGTCACAGCGTTTTGCTCTACAAAATTCTTTGCCGCAGCTAGTAGATACTCATAATAGGCACGAGCGACGATAGATAGCTGCTTGCCACCTGGGTAAACCATGTACCAATTTCGCTGAATGGGAAAGTGTTGTACATCTAAAATGCTAAACTCTGAGGCGTCTAATAGTAAGGTATGACGGGATAAAACCGAAATTCCTAAACCTCCTACGATCGCTTGTTTAATTGCTTCGTTACTTCCCAATTCCAGCTTGACTTTTACTGTCACCCCATGTTCTTCAAATAGGCTTTGGACAGCGCGACGAGTTCCTGAACCAGGTTCGCGCATAATAAAAGGTTCGTTAGATAGGCGTTGTATCGGAATATTTTTTTCCTTGGATAACGGATGATTAATCGGTGCAAAGACTATCAAAGGGTTTTCTAAAAATGCTTCGCAATTCACATCTATATTGTCTGGAATTTGACTCATAATATATAAGTCATCCAGATTATTACTCATCCGTTCCAAAATTTGTTCATGATTCGTTACTTGCAGCGAGATATCAATCCCTGGATAAAGTTCGCAAAACGACCCTAACAAACGTGGGATAAAATATTTTGCTGTTGTAATCACTGCCAAGCGTAATTGTCCCTGTTTTAGCCCTTTTAAATCTGCTACCTTCATTTCAAACTGGGCTATATTTTCAAAAATCTGCCGACAAGTGGCAAATAATTCCCGTCCTGCCTCGGTAAGATACAACCGCTTGCCTACCTGCTCAAATAATGGCAACCCTACCGATTTTGTGAGTTGCTTGATCTGCATAGAAACGGTAGGTTGGGTGAGAAACAATTCCTCCGCAGCGCGAGTAAAGCTACTGTGCCGTGCCGCCGCCTCGAATACCTTTAACTGGTGCAGCGTCGCTTGCTTCAAGGGTGATTCTCCTATATATAGCGATTAATAGATATAAAACTAGTATTGCTGAACGCTGGCAAATGATATAGTGATGCTCACAGAAAGTTACGAGTTTTATTCATAGATAAAACTCTATCCCTTCTATTGAAATAAAGGTATTCTATTTATGGATTTAAGAAGCTATTATCAGAACAGCAAAAGCGTAAGATGCCTTCCCTGTAAACGATGAATGTTGAATGATGAATGAGGATTTTCCAAAATTCATCTATCATCATTCATCATTCCATAATTCTTCTGTAACTTTTGTAGGTAGCTTGGTTAAGTCTGGTAATCTTAGTACCTCAATTTCAGCAACTTGTTCTTTAATATTCACTGGTAAGTTTAACGGTTGGCGTTCTTCTATCCAGCAGCTTGCTAATGGCAAGGTTTGCTCCATTTCGTCTAGGGGTCGGGGAATTACCATCACTGCATTCAATTCCCCAATGCGTTCTGCCTCAAACATTCCTGCTTCCACAGCTACCGCCACATTTGCTACGGAACCACGAATAATGGCTGTACACAAACCCGCACCAATTTTTTCATAGGCTGCTAAATGAACATCAGCAGCTTTGAGCATCGCATCACATGCTCCTACCATCGCTGGAAATCCTCGCGTTTCTACCAAACCAATTGCTTGGTTACTCAGACGGCTGTAATTACCCTCCTCCATCAATTTAGTGAAACGGGTTGTAATGGGAAGTACTATATCTAAATTGGGATAAGGTCGGGGAATCACCAAGCTAGAAACCAACTGACCAAACTGTTCAGCCGTTTGGACACCGGATTCTACGGCAAGACGCACGTCAGCAATTCCACCCCGCACGATCGCAGTACAATGACCACTACCAGTTTTTTCATACCCAATTAGATGAACTCCCGCCGATTTCAGCATCATATCTGCTGTACCAACTATCGCCGGAAAGCTGCGGGTAGAAACTAAACCCAAAGCAGTATCCTGATAGGTTTCTTGACTACTCGCTCCCTGGATGGTACGAATAGACCGTTGATTATATGTTTCCATGTGAATTCTCCAAAATAGGGAAAAAGCCGACAACTTACAATTAACACTTACTCGGACTAATCGTCAGAGTTTGGGTCACTCAAGGATTGTCTATGAGGAAACAATGTGGTCAACAGTCTGTGTATGCTCCCTTGCCCATAAATTTGAGTCCCGAAACCGTTAGGAGATTCTGTGGTTAGCTGATTGGGGTCTGAGTCATGTTTTGTAGACTCTTGAGCGGCTTCTTGCAAGGTGGAGTCAGGATCATTGGCTGGTTGTTCCACAGGAGGAGACTGGCTTTCTGGAGTGGCGGTAGATTTAAAGTAAGAAATTGACTTGTTTTGTTTGAAATCCACAAAAGCCGAAGCTGAGAAGTTAGTTGAGGAAATTACCTTTTCCTTAACTCCACCTGAGCCATTTTCCTCTTCCTTCTGCGGTTTCCCACTTGTAGAAGCTGGGTTATTTGTAGATGGTTCCGGTTGCTTTGTTTGGGCAATCTGCCGACTGGTGTCTCCCAAAATTGAACCAGGTGGAACTACTTGTCCAGGTTCAACCGAATAGTTAAAAACTGTTGTTGCTGTACCAATGCAAGCATTTGCTCCAATTTTGCCCTTACCAACCATTAAAAAACCTGCTCCTAGGTTTGCGCCTGCTTCTACCTCTAGGGTTCCTTCATTGACTTGGAGAATTGATCCCATACCAATACAGACCCCTGGCCCAATGATGATCTTGCTATTTACAGCCGCTTCAAGGATCACTCCAGGTGCAAGTACTGCGCTTGGATGAATAGTTACCTCACCACTAATGTAAGAATCAAAGTTGTTGCTGAGGTGCAGTGGCGGCACAGACATGGAAATTTTAACCTCGCAAGCCGGAAGAAAATAGAGAGTGAGGAGTTAGTTAAAAGTAAGGAGTTATAAATTTTAAATTTAGAGTTATGAATTAAGAATTTTTTCAACTCCTAACTCCTAACTCCTGTATAGATGCGATTCATCGCTTCTCTAGTCCTAATTCCTAACTCCTACCTCCTTAAGGTCGTTGGATAATCGTTTCTAATACCCGACGTTTGGCTTTGGGGTCAATACCAATTAAGCGGACATATTCTCCTTGGTATTCGCCGAGGTGTTTTTCTACGGCTGCGATCGCTTCTCTTTCTGAGGAGGCTTGAATTTGACCGATACTAGTCCAAGAACCAGTCCGGAATCGCCGTTGGTCTACGTGTTCTATGCTAATTTTAGAGCCGCTAGCCAATAATTGCCGGAGTTGGTCTACTACTTCAGTACTCAAGCGCGTACTGGTAGCTGTTGCTGTAGGAGTAGCATAGACCCCACTGCTAGTAAATGATTTCTGAGTGCCTGAGGAGGCTACTTGACCATTTGGACGTTGGATAATGGTCTCTAATACTCGGCGTTTGGCTTTGGGGTCAATACCAATTAAGCGCACATATTCCCCTTGGTATTGGCCGAGGTGTCCTTCTACGGCTGCGATCGCTTCTCTTTCTGAAGAGGCTTGAATTTGACCAGTACTAGTCCAAGAACCAGTCCGGAAGCGGCGCTCATCTACGTGTTCAATGCTAATTTTATTGCCGCCAGCCAATAATTGCCGGAGTTGGTCTACTACTTCAGTACTTAAGCGAGTACTAGTAGCTGTTCCCGTTGCGGAGGGTGCACTGCTAGTAAATGATTTTTGACTGCCAGAGGAGGCTACTTGACCATTTGGACGTTGGATAATCGTCTCTAATACTCGGCGTTTGGCTTTGGGATCAATGCCGATTAAACGCACATACTCGCCTTTATGGCTTTCTATACATTCTTCCAAGGCGGAGATTACTTTATTTGTGGAAGTTGCTTCAATTGGCTTGCAACTAGTCCAAGAACCAGTTCGGAAGCGGCGCTCATCTACGTGTTCCATGCCAATTTTGTAACCACCTGCCAGAAGTTGGCGGATTTGCTCTACAGTTTCGCCATTGACTTTGCCACTGCTAGAGCTGTTACTGTTACCATTACTACTGCTGTAACTGCTATTGCCACGATTAGCAGGAGCTTTAAAGCTGGTAGCTGGTTTAGCATCATCATCTGGACGTTGGATGATGTTTTCTAGCACACGTCGTCTACCTTTGTCAATGCCAAATAGTCGGACATACTCGCCGCTATGGTTTCTTACACAGCTTTCTAATGCTGCGATCGCTTCACCGATGGATCTCGTTTCAATTGGTTGGCAACTAGTCCAAGAACCAGTGCGGAACCGTCTTTGGTCTACATGTTCCGTACCAATCTTATACCCTTGCTCTAATAGATAGCGCAACTGCTCTATTGTTTCTGCACCCAAGCTATTGCTCGACACTTCACTACTCCTTTCCAACTCTAAGACAGTAATACCATTACCTGTATAAGATTTAGCGTTCTCATCCCGAATGGGTGCTATACATTTGCTATCTGCTGCACAAAGATAACCAGATCGTAATGCCTGATTAATCCCAACCACATGATGAGCAAATTCCTTATCCTGATCTTGCACATCTGGCAAGCGGTCAGCTTGCTGCTGGCTAGTAATTATCGCTCCCGAAGGTACATATTTACCTGGGGGTATTTCTACGTCTTGAATTAAAGCGTGCAGCATCACGATGCAACCTGCACCCACCCTGGCATTAAACACCGTAGAGCGAAAGCCAATGAAGGAATTATCCCCGACATAAGCTGGTCCGTGAATTAGAGCCATGTGAGTAATGCAAGCATTTTTACCTACCCACACTGAGTATTTATTTTGGTCATCGCCAATTACTCGACCTTGCTCCAACCCATGAATCACAACCCCATCTTGAATATTAGTGTTTTCACCAATATAAAAAGGTGTGCCTTCATCTGCTCTAATCGTAGTCCCCGGGGCAACGATTACATTTGCACCGATCCGTACATCTCCAATCACATTGGAGAATGAATGTACAAAGGCAGTTTCATGGATTTTGGGTTCAGCTAAATTCCTTGACCACGGGGTTGGGGGTGCCGCCGTGTTGCGGACTGCCATTTCGAGATTCCTCCTGTATTAAGTTAGGAGTTATGAGTTAGGAGTTATGAGTTTTAACTTTTCACTCCTCACTCCTCACTTCTCTAACTGTTGACTATCGATATTGATCTTTTTTGCTGTAGATCATGCGATCTTCAACGTGAATGGTATCTATGATCGCTACTACCACTGCATCTAATGGTCGCTGTTCATTGCCAACAACTTTACGAGCAGCACTGCCATTACTAACAAGTACCCACTCATCTACTCCTGCTCCCACACTATCTGCTGCTACCTCATATTGTGGCAGGATGTTTCCGTCTTCATCTACTAATTGTAACAACAGTAGTTTGACACCTCTAAGACTTGGGTCTTTTTGGGTGCTAACTACTGTGCCGCGAACTTTGGCAACTTGCATTACAAATTACGGTCTTCTACCGAAAGGACGAATTGCATTCACATTTTCACGGAACTGCTCTACGTCTTCTGTATAACGAATTGGTAGGACGTATTCCAAGTTCTCGTGAGGACGAGCAATGATGTGAGTAGATAACACTTGTCCGCCGTTGACTCGCTTCACTGATTCAACACCTGCGGCCACAGAAGCTTGCACTTCCGACACGTCACCCCGGACAATCACCGTAACTCGACCACTGCCAATTTTTTCATAGCCGACTAGAGTAACACGGGCAGCCTTCACCATCGCATCAGCAGCTTCCACTACCGCTGGAAAGCCTAGCGTTTCAACCATTCCCACTGCAATTGACATTAGTTTTAATCCCTATTTAAAGTTTTTAGCCTTGGACAAAAGCGATGCTCAAAAAAGGTAAAGAGCGTTAATTAACTTTGTTTAAACAGCTTTTAGGTACGGAACTGTTCCACAGCTTCTGTGTAACGAATCGGCAAGACGTATTCCAGGTTTTCGTGAGGACGAGCAATGATGTGAGTCGATAATACTTCACCTCCATTTACTCTTTTCGCCGCTTCAACCCCAGCAGCTACGGAAGCTTGCACTTCAGATACATCTCCCCTAACTATTACGGTGACGCGAGCGCTACCAATTTTTTCATACCCTACTAAAGTGACACGGGCGGCTTTCACCATCGCATCAGCAGCTTCTACGACTGCTGGAAAGCCCTTCGTTTCAATCATTCCAACTGCAATTGGCATCGCAGAACTCCTACAAAATGAATCTAATCAGTACTGTCGCTTGAAATTTTTGACGGGGAGAGCTTTATCTTAGAGCTAAGAAAACACTTCCAAATTAAGCATAGGAAAGCTTGGCGTTCCTGGCAATATAAATTACTATAATAGTTTATGATAAGAAAGTTTTAAAAAACTTAACATAAATTTATCTGCGCTTCTGAGCAATTAAAGTTTACTGATTCCTAGAGCAGCCACTTATGCTTTATAATTTCTTTATCACATTTACAAAACGACATTCATAACCAAGGATAATTTTATCTGACAAGTGGCGATAAGCGGCTGTATCTTATGCTGCTTCTATCTTCTGCCAATTTTAGCTAGATGTACAAGGACTAAGTGAAAAATATATAATTTTTTCAAATATATCGTATAAAGTACTTTGCCCAAAGTAGAAATATAAATGTAAAAATGGAGGTAAGGTTAAGGCAAGTAAATGCTTTTGCGTATGTAAAGTTATATTTTATCGAAGTTTAATAGAGGAAATTGAAGTAAAAATACTTCTGATAATTTAGTTTAAACAATAGTAAAAATTGATATTTTATTAAACTAATTTTTTAGAATAAATAATTGTGTGAAAGCTTTTTTAAAATCAAGGTTAAGTCATCAAGGGAAATTTAAATGAATCAATTTCTATTTTTAACAAGTTGGTTTGTACCTTTATATAGCTTATTGGGTGCAATTTTGACGTTGCCGTGGGGAATAGGGATAATTCGGCGAACAGGGCCAAGACCTGCGGCATACATAAACTTGTTAACGACAGTTTTTGCTTTCGCCCATAGCCTGTTTGTATTTAAAAATATCTGGGATAGAGAACCAGAAAAGTTACTGGTGCCCTGGTTAAAAGCTGCGGATTTAGACTTATCTTTTTCCTTGGAACTATCGCCAGTCAGCATTGGGGCAACAGTTTTAATTACAGGGTTAAGCTTACTGGCACAAGTTTACGCTCTGGGTTACATGGAAAAAGACTGGTCGTTGGCGCGTTTTTTTGGGCTGCTGGGATTTTTTGAAGCAGCGCTGTGTGGTCTAGCAATCAGTGATTCTTTGTTTCTTAGCTATGCTCTTTTGGAAGTCTTAACACTTTCGACTTACTTGTTAGTGGGGTTCTGGTATGCTCAACCGCTAGTAGTGACAGCGGCGCGGGATGCGTTTTTAACCAAACGGGTGGGAGACTTGTTGCTGCTGATGGCTGTGGTAACGCTTTCTACCTTAGCCGGCAGTTTGAACTTTTCGGATTTATATGAGTGGGCGCAAACAGCTAATTTAAGCCCAATCACATCAGCATTGCTGGGGTTGGCGTTAATTGCTGGGCCTGCTGGTAAATGTGCCCAATTTCCACTTCACCTGTGGTTAGATGAGGCAATGGAAGGGCCCAATCCCGCCTCGGTAATGCGAAACTCACTAGTAGTAGCTGGTGGTGCTTATCTACTGTATAAACTGCAACCATTGTTAGCACTGTCGCCAGTTGCGTTGAATACCTTGGTAGTCATGGGCACGGTGACAGCGATTGGGGCAACATTAGTATCTCTAGCTCAAATTGATATTAAGCGATCGCTGTCTCATTCCACCAGTGCATACATGGGCTTAGTGTTTTTGGCGGTGGGGTTGCAGCAAGGGGGTGTGGCCTTGATGTTGCTGTTAACTCATGCGATCGCTAAAGCATTATTATTCATGAGTTCGGGTTCAGTAATCTTAACTACCCAAAGCCAAGACTTAACAGAAATGGGCGGTCTGTGGTCACGGATGCCAGCCACCACCACTGCTTTTATTGTCGGTTCAGCGGGGATGGTATCACTGCTACCATTGGGAAGCTTCTGGGCAATGCTAGCATGGGCTGACGGTTTCGTGAATATTAGCCCTTGGGTGATTGGGGTTTTAGTATTGGTCAATGGTTTGACAGCATTGAATTTGACGAGAGTATTTAGATTAGTCTTCTGGGGGAAACCGCAACAAAAGACCCGTCGCACTCCAGAAGTTGGTTGGCAGATGGCCTTGCCAATGGTGATTCTCATAGTCTTGACTCTGCTTGTACCTCTGATGCTACAGCAATGGTACTTGCTACCTGATTGGGAAAGTATTAATTGGTATGTGGCATTATCATTGTTTGCTTCTACTGTAGTAGGAATAGGTGTAGGGTGTACACTTTATCTGCACAAAGCTTGGTCAAGATCCAGAATCTTGGCGTGGAGATTTCTGCAAGACTTGTTAGGTTATGATTTTTATATTGACCGAGTTTATCGCCTAACGGTGGTAGGTGCAGTCGCACTGCTATCTAAAATTTCTGCTTGGAGCGATCGCTATTTAGTCGATGGTCTAGTAAACTTGGTTGGGTTTGCGACAATTCTCGGCGGACAAACTTTAAAATACAGCATTTCTGGGCAATCTCAGGGCTATATGTTGACCATCCTAGCAGTTGTCAGCGTCCTGGGTTTTTTCATCAGCTGGTCATCGGGTTTACTAGATAAATTGCCTTTTTAACTGAGACGCGATTAATCGCGTCTGTACAGGAGTTAGGAGTTAAAAGTTACTTATTCTCCTCTGCTCCTTCTTTCCCCTGCTCCCTTTACCTGAATTCTATGCTTAGTGTTTTAATTCTAGTGCCCTTAATCGGTGCAGCTTTAATTGGTTTCTCGCCCTCTGGTATCAGTGGGAAATTTGCCCGTGGGGTAGCTTTGGTCTTTACCAGTATTGCTTTCTTGTGGACAATCGTACTAGCAATTCAGTTCCATCCAGGGGAAATCACTCAACAGTTTGCCGAGTCTCTCCCTTGGGTAGAAGTTTTAGGCTTGAACTATAATCTTGGGATAGATGGTTTATCTTTGCCGTTGCTGGTTTTAAATGGATTGTTAACTTGCATTGCCATCTACAGCAGCGATGAATCTTTAGAGCGTCCTAAATTTTATTACTCTTTGATCCTATTATTAAGCGCTGGGGTGACTGGAGCCTTTCTGGCACAAGATTTACTGCTATTTTTCCTGTTTTACGAATTAGAATTAATTCCGCTGTATCTCTTGATAGCTATTTGGGGTGGAGCCAAGCGGGGTTATGCGGCAACAAAATTTCTCATTTATACCGCCGTTTCTGGAATCTTGATTTTGGCAAGTTTCCTCGGCATGGTTTGGCTGAGTGGTTCCTCTAACTTTGCACTAGCAACTTTGAATGCTACTACTTTACCTCTAGCGACACAGCTTTTACTGCTAGCGGGGATTTTGGTAGGTTTCGGGATTAAAATTCCCTTAGTTCCCTTTCATACTTGGTTGCCAGATGCTCACGTTGAAGCTTCCACACCGATTTCGGTGCTGTTGGCTGGGGTGCTATTGAAGTTGGGAACTTATGGCTTACTGCGATTTGGCATGAATTTGTTACCAGAAGCTTGGGCTTATGTGGCTCCTTGGTTAGCGATTTGGGCAGTAGTAAGTGTACTGTATGGTTCATCCTGTGCGATCGCCCAAACCGATATGAAAAAAATGGTGGCATACAGTTCTATTGGACACATGGGCTACATACTTTTAGCGGCGGCTGCGGCTACACCATTAAGCGTGTTGGGTGCTGTTATGCAGATGATTAGTCACGGCTTGATTTCCGCCATGCTATTTTTGCTGGTAGGGGTTGTGTATAAAAAAGCCGGAAGCCGGGATTTAGAAGTCCTGCAAGGACTGCTTAACCCAGAACGGGGTATGCCCGTAATTGGTAGCTTGATTGTTGTGGGAGTCATGGCCAGCGCTGGTATACCGGGAATGCTAGGGTTTATTTCCGAATTCGTAGTTTATCGGGGGAGTTTTCCAGTTTTTCCAGTGCAAACCTTGCTATGCATGATTGGTACAGGCTTAACTGCGGTTTACTTCCTAATACTCCTCAACCGCGCCTTTTTTGGACGCTTGTCTGCACAAGTTACCGACTTGCCGCGGGTGTATTGGAGCGATCGCGGCCCAGCTGCAATTTTAGCTGTGCTAATTGTGATTTTCGGCATCCAGCCGTCTTGGTTAGCACGCTGGAGTGAACCAACAATTACAGCAATGGTAAATACTCAAAACGTTGTAGCAACAGTGTCCTTGGATAAAAAAATGGGGAATGGGGAGTGGGGAGTGGGGAGATGAGGGAGATGAGGGAGACAAGGGAGACAAGGGAGAAAGATTGCTACCTTGTCCTTTTCCCCATGCCCAATGCCCCATGCCCAATACCCAATACTTAATGGAGAAATCGCAATGGTAACTATTAGAAAGAAATTCACAAACGAACCTTTACCTGAGTTTATTGAACGCCTGCAAACAGGACAGGCATTACTTTCCGATAGTCCAGAAAATGTGGTGGAAGTAGTTGGTATTCTCAAAAGCTATGGCGTAGTTATAGATACCTATTCAATAAATCTGAATTACATTGCCGAACATCAGTTTTTAGTATTTTTCCCATTTTTTAAATACTTTAATGGAGAAGTATCTTTTCAGAAACTACTTCGTCACTGGTGGCATGATCGCATTAATTTTGAATATGCCGAGTATTGCATGAAAGGCATGATGTGGCACGGTGGGGGCGGACTAGATACATATTTAGATACAATAGAATTTCAAGAAAGAGCGCAAGCTGTCATCACAGCTAAATTTAAAAATAATCCTTTAATTTTAGGCATTAACCAACTGTTTCCAAACTTTTTGACCGAACAGTTACGCGTTTCTGCTTACTACACTGGTTTAGGTCAATTTTGGCGAGTCATGGCTGATATTTTCCTCAGCTTATCAGACCGCTACGACAAAGGCGAAATCAAATCAATTCCCCAAATTGTAGACCATATTAAAGCAGGGTTAGTGGAAAATGCATCCAAGCCAATTACTTACACCGTCAAAGTTCGGGAAAAACTCTATGAAATCATTCCTGAAGACGTTGGTTTGACTTTCTTAGCAGACACAGCAATACCTTATGTAGAAGCAGTTTTCTTTAGAGGAACACCTTTCCACGGCACAGTTTCATACAACGCCCAAGCTTATCAAATATCCCCAGATCAAAGTCGATTCCAGTATGGCGCATTATACGCCGATCCTTTACCCATCGGCGGTGCAGGTATTCCTCCTACCTTGTTGATGCAAGATATGCGTCATTATCTTCCAGAGTACTTGCATGAGATTTATCGTCGCAGCCCCCGGGGTGAAGATGATTTGCGAGTGCAAATTTGTATGACTTTCCAAAAATCGATGTTTTGCGTGACCACAGCAGCAATTTTAGGACTGGCGCCTTATCCTTTAGATACTAAAGATCCATCTGAGGAAAAAGCTAATCGAGTTTATTTCGCAAAGTGGATGAGTCGCTTAGAAACTTCCCGGTTGCTGGATGTGAATAAATAGTTGACTTTTACTCAAAATTATTCATCTGGTTCAATGCCTAGAGAGCGCAATTGTTCAGCTAGGCGATCGGCTCTTTGACGTTCCTGTTCGGCTCTTTCCTCACCAGTCAACAACAAATTACCTTGCGAATCCCACCAGCGTAGCCAAGGTAATTCCATATTGTAATATTGTCCCTGCCAAATTCCTAACTCAACTCCTAAAGGATGTATGGGAGGGCGCGTTCATTTGCTGTTAATAACTGATATTGTCCACCAATTAATTCATAAACTTGCACACTGGCTTTATTCACTTCATAAATGCCATAGAAGGGAGGACGAATCACCTGTTCATAAATCCAAAATTTCCCCTTCCAAGGAGTTTTATCTCTTTCTTCACTACCATCGCCAGAAACAAATTCCAATGCAATCAATGGGGCAATAAACTCTCGCCATAGTACGTAAGACCTGCGCGTTTGTCCATCCAGAGTAGGTGGTACATTCCCTACATAGAACCAGTCTGGTGCTTCTGCACCTTTTTCTGGGGGGTCAGTGATGCGCCAGTAGATACCGCTATCTTGACCAATACAGTATTGCCCATCAGAATGACGTTTTTGCAATATCGGTTTAATCGAGTCGGTTAGGAGAATGCTTTGGGGATGTTCCTGAAAGTTTTTCACGAATGTACCGTCAGACTCTGGTAGCTGTGTATGGTCTGGGAACGGTGTGAGGGCGGTGGATGGATCGATTGCAGAGGTCATAAGGCTACCTTTGCAGGAGTAAGGGTTGTTT
Source organism: Nostoc sp. (assembly GCF_036917195.1). Classification (GTDB taxonomy): domain Bacteria; phylum Cyanobacteriota; class Cyanobacteriia; order Cyanobacteriales; family Nostocaceae; genus Nostoc. Next base: position 46,865 of record NZ_JBALDG010000026.1, on the reverse strand, counting down.
TTTAGTTTAGCAGTGGAAGGGGAGATGGGGCGATCGCAATATTTCTATTAAGTTCTATACTTCACTGTAGGAAGGTGGCGACCAACATAGCCAATAATGACTTGTCCTGGTTTTACTGTAAAGAAATGAATTCGCCAGTTGCAGAATCTCAATTTTATATGGCGATCAAATAGACGTTCTTTGCCATCAGTACAAAGAAAAGTTCTTTCTCTGCCATATTGATTCAAAGTTCCTTCACTCTCTCCAGATTCGTCAATAGGATAATCATCAAGATTAAAATATCCTTTTTTCCATTTATTAGAGCATTTTTCAAGCTCCAATAGTGTTTTGACAACAGGTTGTAATTCCAATTGTCCAACACGGATATTTCTTAACTGTTTACTGACAGCATTACAGAATTCAAGGTTAGGAAATAATTCTCCTTTTCGTTCCCAAAGATCGTCACCATCGATAACTCCAGTCTGAATGCGGTTTTGTATCCACTCAGTATGTTCCTGTACATGATTGCTACGACTAGCATGGAGAATTTCTAAAATATCATTGATTACCTCTTCATTTTCATTAAGTCGCTTCGCTTGGAGTTCTAGGTGGCTAAAGTTCCAGCATTCCTTAGATATAAAGCTAATTGCTATTGTGTCAAGCAAATGAGCTACAGCAAGTCCAATTGCTAGTTCTCCCTGATGCCAAAATTCAGACAAGCTAGCATTATTTTCAATATCTTGAATATCTAAATTTGCAATATTAGTTGAGAAAGGACTTCCTGTTGCTAAAGTTCTAATAAAACCTCGTTCAACTTGATCTACTTCCCTATCATTAAGCCAACGACGTAAAGGATAGTCAGGTGCAAGTATAGTTGCATGAAAGTCATCTCTAGTGCGAAGATATACTTTCACACCCTGAGCTTTGACTGCCTTTACAGTGTTAATGAAGTTGGACATCCACTGTCGCGCTGTTTCCTTATTAAAAGTAGGATTTTGCAAAGAGAGTTCATTTAATACTAGGTTAATCTCCACACTCTACTCTCCCGCAGGTTCTAACAAAACATCTAAGCTTTTTTCCCACTCATCAAAGAATCCATCAGGCCATCGATCAATTCTGCCATTCCGATCAATGCGTGGTGAAACTACTTTTGTCAAAGGTTGTCCTTGTTTTTCTTGTTGCTGAAAGTAATGCAACTGGACATAATGTGGGGGAATAATACCACCATGAACAGCAAGACGAATCCCGTTTAAAACATGATCGCTATGAGTTTCTATTACAACCTGAATATCACAACTAGCTGCTAAGGCTAATAATTCTCCCATTTTAGCTTGCCCTCTGGGATGAAGATGAGCCTCTGGGTTTTCAACTAGTATCAGTGTACCAGGAGGTGATGAAAGTATAGCTACAATAATTGATAAAGTGTAGGTAATTCCAAAACCAACGTTGGTTGCACGATAAAGATTACTATCTCCATAAAAATATTTGATAGTCACTAAACCCATCGCTGAGTTAGCTTCTATTTTAATACGTATACCAGGACTAACCTCTCTCATCCATGCTTCCACTTGATCTATCAGATTCATTGATTTTGCTTGTGGATAGCTGAGATTAGAGATAATAATTGGTTCATCTCCATAAATATAAAGAAAATGGGCTGTATATTCTCCTCTAATACCAATTTGTCTAAGCCGTGTGACTTGATAATCAGACATTTCGTTAAATGAACGTGGCCCGATACGTTCTGCTTGAAGGTAGTGAAAATATTTACTAAAAACATTTGATTTATAGATTTCAGAGTCATTTGGTTCTAAAATTACATTTAAGACATCTTCTTCTTTTTTTTCTGGGTTATAATTAAAATCCCATATACCTTCATACTTTTCCCAAATAATCTCGAAGCTTATATGGTTATCTTTAGCACTCTCATACAGAGCATCTTGTGCTGTACCAATATTTACTAAGTCACCGTTTAGCGCCAAGCCAGTTTTTGGTAATAAATCCTGTTTATAAGATTGACGTAGTAGTAGTATTGATTGAAGTACAGAAGATTTACCAGTACTATTAAGACCAGAAATTAGTGTTAAAGGTCTAAATTCGAGAAATTGATTATCAAAACGTTTGAAGTTAATCAGGCAAAGAGAAGTAATCATGAAAGCACTTCTTGAATTATTTTTTCTATAGTACTAAATCTATACTGTACTTTTTCGGTCGCCTGAGATATAGATCCTAAAAAAGATTTATCTTTGTCTATGTATGTCTTAAATAAATTGATTAATTTTTCTTTTCTATCTATCAAAATTTGGATTTGCTCATTACTCAATTTACTCATAAGTACTGACCAAGATTCAAATAAAGCTTTATTTACAGGGAACTGTTTTTTCTGATAATTAGATATTTTACGAAATGCATCTTTACCAAAGATATTCCAGTTAGCTACCATTGTTCTTTTAAAATTATTTTCAATTTCCTTTAACTCTATCTCCGAAAGTTTATTTACTTTAGATAATGCTTTAGATAAAAAAGTATCTCGTTTGTCTACATATTCTTGGTAAGAAGTTAAAGTAAAAGCTAGAAACCCTAATATAAATTCCCGGTCATCCATACGCATTTTGCGATTATTACCAAGTTTAACTACTTGCTTAAATTCTGGAGATGCTGCAAGTTTAGTCAAAAATTTTGTTCCCTTACCAGGATTAAGAGCATGGCGTAATTCTTGAGGATATAAAGGAAGCCCTCCTGTATTAATACGTTTAAAAATATTATATTTAATTTCTGGAGGTGTCCCTTTTTCGATCAAATATACTGTTAGTTGAGTTTCTTCAAGGCGGCGTTGGTATCTGCGCTCAATTTGATCGTAGGTTTTACCTTCCAGATTTGTAAGATATTCTAATCCACATAGTTTGAGTTCTTTGTCGAGAATAAACCGCCTTAGTGCAAATAGGCGCTGTAATCCATCAACTACTACCCATTTATCTTCATTAGTGGCATCTATATAAAGTGCTGGTATGGGGATACGGATAATAATAGATTCTATTAGCCTACTCTGAGCATCTTCTTTCCATATATTTGCATGACGTTGGAAATCAGGTGCTAAATCAAGGCCTTCTTCATTGATTCTTTTAAGCAATAACTCTATTGTAGGTTCTCTAGTTATAATATTAATTTCTTCAGGATCATACAGGAAAGTAACTTCTTCCTCTTGATATTCCTCTTCTAAAGTTTCTTCATCGGCTAATTCTGCATTGTAGTTACTCAAATCCGTCACAGCGCTTACTCCTTAGTATAAACATTTGTTTGTTCACTCAGTTATTAGTGATGTTTGGTGTTACTACATCAACCAATGAGGCTTTTTAACTGGTGTACTTCAATCCTACTATCTCCCCAAATGACAGAGACGCGAAATTTCGCGTCTCTACGTATCCAGTCTATTATTTGTTACATTAACTAGCGAAGTTGAAAACTGGCGCGATCGCCTCCGGTAACGTTAGAGCGATCGCACCTTTAACCGCATTCCAAAATATTAGGCTTCTGGTTCAATGCCAAGCGATCGCAATTGAGCAATTAGGCGATCGGCTCTTTGTCTTTCCTGTTCAGCCCGTTGGGATTCCTGTTCAGCCCGTTGGAATTCCTGTTCGGCTCTTTCTTCACCAGTCAACAACAAATTACCCTGCAAATCCCACCAACGCAACCAGGGCAATTGGGCGTTTTGATATTCTCCCTGCCAAATACCTAACTCAACTCCTAAGCGGGTAATAGGATAATGTCCACGCTCATTTGCTCCTAAGAACTGATATTGTCCACCAATTAATTTATAAACTTCTACACTGGCTTTATTCACTTCATAAATGCCATAATAAGCCGGATGAATTACTTGCTCATAAATCCAAAATTTACCTTGGAAAGGAGTTTTATCTCGTTCTTCACTACCATCCCCAGAGACAAATTCTAAGGCAATCAAAGGCGCAATAAATTCTCGCCAGAGTACATAAGACCTCCGCGTTTGTCCATCGAGCAAGGGCGGTACATTTCCTACATAAAACCAATCTGGTGCTTCTGCTCCTCGTTCTGGCGGGTCTGTCAAGCGCCAGTAAATACCTAAGTCTTGACCTATACAATATTGACCTTCAGGATGTAATTGTTTAAGAACAGGTGTAATCGAGTCAGTGAGTAAGATGCTTTGGGGATGCTCTTGCCAATTTTTCAGAAAAGTACCATCAGACTCTGGTAGCTGCGTATGGTCGGGGAAAGGAGTGAGGGCGGTGGATGGGTCAGTTGCAGAGGTCATAAGACTACCTTTGCAGGAGTAAGGTTTGTTCTTGATTTTAGCAAGCGTAGACGCAAAGAAAAATCTGAAAAAAACTAAGTATTTTAGTCTGTGGGAACGCCTAACGCCGAGCGATAGACGCAAAGAAAAATCTGAAAAAAACTAAGTATTTTAGTCTGTGGGAACGCCTAACGCCGAGCGATCACTAAACGATAATCTCAAAGTACACGCAGTAAACTGGGAATGCTTTCGATCGCTGACAAATTCCGAATTTCTGCCAAAGCTTGCCGAAAGTTGCCTTCTGGCACATCATGGGTAACAACCACAATCTCTGCTAGTTCCCCTTGAAAGCCAGTTTGGACAATTGACTCTAAGCTAACGCCGTAGTTACCAAAGCAGGTCCCCAATTTCCCGATAACTCCAGGTTGGTCATTCGTGAGGAAACGGGCGTAAAACCGAGTTATCAGTTCTGCCATCGGCGCAATTTGGCAGTATTCCTGATGCCCACAAGCTAATAATGGATTTGGTACTGCTGTATTGGTTTTGAGGACAGCAACTAAATTCAAGATATCTGATGTGACAGCACTGGCGGTTGCACCAGCACCAGCACCCGGGCCGAAAAACATTACTTGGCCGATGGGTTCTCCTTCGACAAGAATGGCATTGTAAACGCCGTTGATGTTAGCCAAAGGGTGGGCTTGGGGCACTAAGGTGGGATGGACTCTGACAGAGAGGAGGGATGAGGGAGGATTACGTTTAGCGATCGCTAACAATTTAATTACAAATCCCAATTTTTCGGCGTAGGCAATATCTGTTTTGCTGACTTGCCGAATCCCCTCAGTATAAACATCTTGTAAGTTGATGCGTCCACCAAAGCCTAATGATGCCAAAATGGCAATTTTATCTGCTGCGTCTAAGCCATCGACATCGGCTGTGGGGTCAGCTTCAGCATAACCCAAACGCTGGGCATCAGCTAAAACATCGCTGAAGTTGCTGCCTTCTGTTTGCATCCGCGTCAGGATGTAGTTAGTTGTACCGTTCACGATGCCTGTTACAGTATGAATGCGGTTAACACTTAAAGACTGCTTTAGGGGTTGAATCACAGGAATCCCACCACCTACAGCGGCTTCTAGCATGACGTATACGCCGGCTTGATTGGCAGTTGTAAAAATTTCCGTCCCAAAGCGGGCGATCGCTGCTTTGTTGGCAGTAACTACATGCTTACCATTACTCAAAGCTTTAAGGATTAGCGATCGCGCCGGCTCCAATCCACCCATCACCTCGACAACTATATCTACCGCTGGATCGTTGACAATAGCTTCTATATCTGTAGTTAAGACTTCCGTAGACAATTCTACTGCCCGTGGTTTATCTAGCGATCGCACTCCCACCCGATAGATTTCTATCTCTTGCAACAACGGGTGACGCCCAGCCCCATCTTGCAACAACTGCACTGTCCCCGTTCCCACGGTGCCGAATCCCAGTATTCCTAGTTTCACACCCACAAATTTTGCACCCAATTTATTTTTTAAGTACTGAGTGCTGAGTGCTAAGTGCCAAGTAGTTAGAAGTATTTAGTACTTTACCACTCAGAACCGAGAACTCTTTCCTCAACTATTTATAATATTCATAACAAAACAATTGTAGGGTGAGCATTGCCCACCCTACTCATTCATAACTCAGAACTTAGTAGGTTTCTACGTGCCAGCGATGAGCTTTCTTGAGTTCCTTCTGGTAATCACTCCAGGTTACGCCTTCCTTAGCAGCAGCAGTAGTTAAGGCTGCATCAATACCTTCTTCCATACCGCGCAAACCGCAGATGTAGGTGTGAGTTTTTTCATTTTTAATCAACTGCCACAATTCATCAGCATGTTCCGCTACACGGTCTTGGATGTACATTCTACCGCCTTGGGGATTTTTCTGTTCGCGGCTGATGGCACCAGTGAGGCGGAAGTTATCAGGATATTTTTGTTGAATTTCTTCCAGTTCTTCCTTATATAAGAGGTTTGGAGTTGTCGGCACACCAAATATTAGCCAAGAGAATCCTTTAAATTCGTATTCTGGGTTAGCAGCTCTTTCGGCATCTTTAAACTGACGCCACAGATAAGCCCGCATGGGGGCAATACCTGTTCCAGTTGCCAACATGATTACATTAGCATCGGGGTCTTGGGGTAACAACATTTCCTTACCCACAGGCCCTGTAATTTTTACATCTGCTCCTGGTTCCAGGAAACACAAGTGTGTAGAGCAAACACCGTAGACTGTTTCGCCAGTTTCTGGGTGCTTGTACTCCAACTGACGGACGCACAGTGAGACTGTCTTATCATCGACATCATCGCCATGACGAGTTGAGGCGATGGAATATAGTCTAAGTTTTTCCGGCTTGCCGTTCTTGTCTAATCCTGGTGGAATAATCCCAATACTTTGACCTTCTATATACTTCAAATCCCCGGCAGAAATGTCAAATTTGAGGTGTTGAACAATACCAATCCCACCTTCTTTGACTAGCGGTTCATTAGATATTACCTTGCCAATAAATGGAGCATTGGGACGGTAAGTGTTGACAGGAATGTCACCTTGGTCTTTTTTGGCTTTCGCTTGAGTCATGGTGTTGCCTTTCTTGTCCTTGTTCTTGAGCTGTTCTTGTGCTGGTGGTTTAGCTAAGTCTTTAGCTTCACTATCAGCATTTACAGGTGTGGCTTTACCATTCCCTTCACTGTTAGCAGTTTCCCCAGATGTAGCTAACTCGCTGACTTCGCTTGTAGCATTCCCAAGTGAGGCTTTACCATTAACTTGCTCTAGAGCAGTTATGGGCTGGATGCTAACAATTGTGCCGCCTAGACGAGTGATACGTCGCATTTCTTGATTCATGCGGTTGTAAGGCACTCTGATGAACACACTGCCACTTTTACGAATTGGGTAGTTAGTTTGATCAGTTTCTTCCCTCTGACGCAAACCCACTACTTCATATACGAAGAGGCGGCTACCTAATTCTGTGTTGGCAGCACCCTCAACAGCACCTTGATTGTACATTCGTTCTACCACTCCGATAATTTACTTAACCGTTTTTCAAAAAAAACTATTCCCCTACCTTGCCAGCTTTAGTTTAGCGGATTTTCGTTTCACAAAACTGGAGAAAGAAGGAAAACGGCATCATTAAATTAATGCCTTGCTAAGTATACTCACCAAAGACATGCAGGCATAGCAAAAAACACACCTGTTCACCTTCTAAGGTAAAGGATAAGTCTTGTGGAGAATGTTAATAATGAGTCAATTTAATCTTTTTTTCGTTAACTACCACCCCCATCAGGGAGATAGCTTTTTACCTTACTACCTAACGAGTAACTTCCAATGGCAGATATTGTCGGAGGGCTGCTTTGATTGGTGGAAGTTACCACTCAGTTTCCCTCCAAAAATTGCCGTTGTGCTTCCCTACTCCAAGAGTTTAAATCGGGGAATGCCAAGGAAAAGAAGGTTTTCTTCCAATTGGTTTTACTTATTTAAATCTACTACTCTCCCAGAATGTTGTTAGCTATATTCATCACCTGTCTATAGATAATTAGATCACTAGTACATTGTGGCGTCAGTTTGCCTACCTTTAACAAGGGATTTTGCCCCAAGTCTGGTCAGTGTATGTAGTTTACAGCCAATAATTTGACTAATGCAATTTTTTTTACTCATTCGTTAGATAGATTTTTGCTTTGAATATCTTAGGCATTGTCAAGGCGGAATTACAATTTAAGAAGATCAACAAATTCGTGGCAATAATAAATTATACCTTATAGACTTGATTATATATCACAAGTAGTAGCTTGACAGAGGTACAACACTGATGGGCGGTGCTGATCCCCATTTTTAAATTAACAGCTAAATCAACAAAATGATTGATGAACCACGCTAATTCTTCTAGACAGCAATCTTGTATGGAATACCCCCTTCTGTTAAAATCAAATACACCACTAGGATTAAATACTTACCGGCACCAACATTCAGGCTAGTCCGACGAGTAGCAACTTAATTACTTTGTTGCCTACCCGCTTGGTGTCTTATAGATGTGCTAGGTAGCAAGAACGCAGGATAAACCAAAGGGGTAAACTCCTGGCTTCAGAATCTGCTGTGTGAAAAAATATTGACACAATTTTAGTATTTTAGAGGAGATTTATGACAAGTAAGTCGGAACGCGTGGTACTGATTGGAGTAGCCGGAGACTCTGGGTGCGGTAAATCTACGTTTTTGCGTCGTTTGATAGATTTGTTTGGTGAAGATTTAATGACAGTCATCTGCTTGGATGACTATCACTCCCTAGATCGCAAACAGCGTAAAGAAACTGGGATAACTGCATTAGACCCCAGGGCGAACAATTTTGACCTGATGTATGAGCAAATTAAAGCGCTCAAAAGTGGTCAAGGGATTGATAAGCCGATTTACAACCATGAAACCGGCTTGCTTGATCCGCCAGAGCGGATCGAGCCGAATCGCATTATAGTTATTGAAGGACTGCATCCTTTATATGATGAGCGGGTGCGATCGCTAATTGACTTCAGTGTTTATTTTGACATTAGCGATGAAGTCAAAATTGCTTGGAAAATTCAGCGAGATATGGCTGAACGTGGTCATCGTTACGAAGATGTGTTAGCGCAAATCAATTCTCGCAAACCTGACTTTGATAAGTTTATCGAACCACAAAGAGAATTTGCCGATGTAGTTCTTCAGGTATTACCAACGAACTTGATCAAAAACGACACCGAGCGCAGAGTCTTAAGGGTACGTATGCTCCAGCGGGAAGGTAAAGAAGGCTTTGATCCAACCTACCTGTTTGATGAAGGGTCAACAATTAATTGGACTCCCTGTGGACGCAAGCTGACCTGTTCCTACCCTGGTATGCAACTGTACTACGGTTCAGATGTTTACTACGGCCGCTATGTCTCAGTACTAGAGGTTGATGGTCAATTCGATAACTTGGAAGAAGTAATTTATATCGAAACTCATCTCAGCAATACATCCACAAAATATCAGGGTGAATTGACTCATTTGTTACTCCAGCATCGTGAATATCCAGGTTCCAATAATGGTACTGGTTTCTTCCAAGTACTTACAGGTTTGAAAATGCGTGCTGCCTATGAGCGGTTGACAGCTACGGAAGCAAAGTTAGCGGTTCAGGTTTAAAAGCAGCAGTGTTTGTGTCAAAGTTTTTGGGGGCGCTTCTGGGTGTCCTCCTTTTTTTTGTGTTATTAAATACATTTTGTCCACAAAATAATTAGCATAAATTTATCTTATTTACAGATACTTACCTTATAGATAGTGGTTTTTATTAATATTAAGAAGATACTAACTACTGAAGTATAAATATTGTTATGATTTCATAAATTAGATAGTTGAACTAAATACACACATTTAGTCAGCTAAAAAAACTCAATAAAGGAGGAATTTCCTTTGTCTCGTCGATATCTATTTACCTCCGAGTCAGTTACCGAAGGTCATCCTGATAAAATCTGCGATCAGATTTCTGATACCATTCTGGATGCCTTACTGACACAAGACCCCAGCAGCCGTGTCGCCGCTGAAGTAGTAGTTAACACTGGTTTGGTGCTAATCACTGGTGAAATAACCACCAAAGCCAATGTGAATTTCGTTAATCTTGCCCGCAAAAAAATTGCTGAAATTGGCTATACCAATGCTGATAATGGCTTTTCTGCTAACAGCACCAGCGTTTTGGTAGCTTTAGACGAACAATCACCTGATATAGCCCAAGGCGTTAACACCGCCCAAGAAACCCGTCAGGAAGATAGTGATCAACTATTCGACAAAATTGGTGCGGGCGATCAAGGTATAATGTTCGGTTTTGCCAGCAACGAAACACCAGAACTGATGCCCTTACCCATCAGTCTCGCCCACCGCATTGCTCGCCGATTAGCAGCAGTCCGGAAAACGGGTGAACTACCATACCTGCGTCCTGACGGCAAAACCCAAGTAACTGTGGTTTACGAAGACGGCCGCCCTGTAGGCATTGATACTATCCTGATTTCCACTCAGCATACAGCCACTATTGGGGAAATTACAGATGAGGCGGCGGTACAAGCCAAGATTAAACAAGACCTCTGGTCAGCAGTGGTCGAACCTGTTTTTGGCGACATTGACATTAAGCCTAATCAGGAAACACGTTTTTTAGTTAACCCCACTGGCAAATTTGTCGTTGGTGGACCTCAGGGAGACTCTGGTTTGACAGGACGGAAAATAATCGTTGACACCTACGGTGGTTATTCACGGCATGGTGGCGGTGCTTTTTCCGGTAAAGACCCCACCAAGGTAGACCGCTCTGCTGCCTATGCGGCTCGCTATGTGGCGAAAAATATTGTTGCCGCTGGGTTAGCAGACAAAGTTGAAATCCAGCTATCTTATGCTATTGGCGTAGCACGACCAACAAGCATTCTGGTGGATACCTTTGGCACTGGCAAAGTAGATGAAGAAACCTTACTGGAATTAATCAACCAGCACTTTGAACTGCGTCCAGCAGGAATTATCCATACCTTCAACTTACGCAACTTACCAAGTGAACGAGGCGGACGTTTTTATCAGGACGTCGCGGCTTACGGTCATTTTGGACGGGCTGATTTAGACTTGCCCTGGGAACAGACTGATAAAGCCGAATTGTTGAAGCAAGCAGCAAACGAGTCACTTTCGGCAGTAATTGCTCCGGTACTAACTTAGACTAATACGTTACTACAAAACATCTAACATGTTTATCTAAGGGTATAAGCAACTTAACAACTTGCTTATACCCTTATTTATCTTTCAACTGTCGTCAGTTAAGAATTATCAGTGAAAATTTTAAACGCGAAATTTCGCTCTACAAGTATAAACACCCTTAACACTATAGTCAGTCAGAACATCAAACCGACAATACGGTCTTGATTTTGGAGATATATACAGCTTTGAAATAACCTGTTATTTAGTGAGAAGCGATCGCCAAGCATAACACCTCGAACAATCAGAGGTGGTAACTCAGTGATGTAAAATCCTGAGGATAGTAAAAGGTGATTAACAGAGTCTGAATAGAATGGTACAGGATAGGAAGTCAACGGTTGTAATCACAGGTGCCTCTTCAGGGGTCGGTTTGTCCGCTGCCAAGGCTCTTGCTCTAAGGGGATGGTACGTAGTGATGGCCTGTAGGGATATAGCGAAAGCTCAACTTGCAGCCCAATCTGTGGGAATCCCCCACCAGGGCAGCTACACTATCATGCATATCGACCTTGGCTCAATGGATAGCGTTCGACAATTTGTGAAGAACTTCCGAGCAAGCGGTAACTCCCTAGACGCTTTGGTGTGCAACGCTGCAATTTATATGCCTTTGTTAAAGGAGCCACTGCGAAGCCCAGAAGGATTTGAGTTAAGTGTTGCGACAAATCACCTCGGACATTTCCTTTTGTGCAACCTAATGCTAGAGGATCTGAAGAAGTCATCATCTTCAGAGCCAAGGCTGGTAATTTTAGGAACTGTCACCCACAATCCTGACGAACTGGGTGGGAAAATTCCGCCGCGTCCAGACTTGGGCGATTTGCAAGGCTTTGCAGAAGGATTTAAAGAGCCAATCTCGATGATTGACGGCAATAAATTTGAACCAGTCAAAGCTTATAAGGACAGCAAGGTTTGCAATGTGCTGACTATGCGGGAACTGCATCAGCGCTATCACGAGTCAACTGGTATCGTCTTCAATTCTCTCTATCCGGGATGTGTTGCAGAAACGCCGCTATTTAGAAACCACTATCCCCTGTTTCAGAAAATCTTCCCATTATTCCAGAAGTACATCACTGGGGGATATGTGTCTCAGGAGTTGGCGGGAGAACGGGTTGCGGCGGTGGTTGCTGATCCTGAGTACAATCAATCTGGTGCTTATTGGAGTTGGGGAAATCGCCAGAAGGAAGATGGCAAATCCTTTGTTCAAAAGGTTTCTCCTCAAGCGCGTGATGATGAAAAAGGCGATCGCATGTGGCAACTAAGCGCCAAGTTGGTTGGACTTGCATGATAAAAACTGCTATGTCTTCCCTAAAGGCACATTCCCAAAGGCTATATGAGACTGATTACTTGCAATGGATAGAAACGACTGTGGAAAAATTGCAAAGTCAGGACTATACGAAGGTGGATTGGGAGAACGTCATCGAAGAAATTGCCGACATGGGAAGGAGTGAGCGTCGAAGTTTCAAAAGTAATCTGATTGTAATTCTGGTGCATTTGCTCAATTGGCAATTTTAACCGGAAAAAAGAAGTGGTAGTTGTAAAGGAAGCATTATTGAACATCGTAGACGTGTTAAAGAAGCTTTAGATGATTCGCCTAGTCTCAAATCCTATCTTGAAATCGTTTTTGCAGAGTGTTATGCACAAGCGGTTAAGCAAGCAAAAGTTGAAACTGGTTTGTCAGTGAAATCCTTTCCTGTACTATGTCCATACCGGCCACCAGTAGTCACAAATGATGAGTTTTTACCTCAGTAAGCACTGAATCGGGCTGTATGTGCCGCTTTACTCTCTATTCCCTAATCTTGACTTCTACCTGTAACAGATATACAATTACGATCGCATAGAAGGGGAGTAGCTGCTGGCAAAAAAACTTAAAAGCCAGTACATCTGAATCAACATACTGGCGATGAGCCTGGTTCAGGTGGCAAGTAATAAATATTTGAAAGCGAGACCTTCACTAAGTTCACACCGAAAAGTGTAAACTTGGTGAGGTCTTTTGGTTCTCATCAAGCTTCACATCGGTAAACGATTCTTCAGGAGCTTGAGAGAGTGTTAACAGCTTTTACCGCAGCTTTATTATTAATTACAGTTTCAGAATTAGGCGATAAAACATTTTTTATTGCTGTGATTTTGGCAATGCACCACTCGCGGCGACTAGTATTTACAGGTGTGACAGCCGCTTTAGCCGCGATGACAATCCTTTCGGTGGTATTTGGACAAGCAGTATCTTTGTTGCCAAAAAATTATATTCATTACGCCGAAATAGTTTTGTTTATTGCCTTTGGTATCAAGTTGTTATACGACGCTAGTAAGATGTCCGCAGCAGCTTGTGATACAGAAGTTATACAAGAGGCTGAAGCTGCGGTGAAAAAAGTAGATTTGCAGCTACCGAAGCAAAAGACTTCCTTGGGAATTGTAATAGAAGCCTTTGTATTGACATTTATGGCAGAGTGGGGCGATCGCACCCAAATTGCCACCATTGCCCTAGCAGCTGGAAATAATCCAATTGGAGTGACAATAGGTGCAATTTTCGGACATGCCATTTGTGCTGCGATCGCAGTTATCGGCGGAAAAATGATTGCTGGACGCATTTCTGAGCGTCAACTCACCTTGATTGGCGGATGCCTGTTTTTGGTCTTTGGTGTTGTTGCTGCCATTGAAGGAGCGTGAGGGGATAAGGGGGACGAGGAGACTGGGGAGTAAGAATTTTAGATTTTAGACTTTCCTGCGGAACGCTACGCGAACGGCTACGCTCAGTCGAACGATTTTGGATTAAAGAATTGAAATTTAATCTAAAATTATCAATTCCATTATCCAAAATTGAATTGCCCAATGCCATTACTTGGGAGTACTCTCCAATGATGGTGCGGGAGATGGAGCAGGATTTGGGATAGGGGAAGCCGTTGCTGCGTTTTTAATTTCATCTTTGTACTGAGCAGGTGCTAAAGCTGCGGCACTATTAAACAAAAGTTTTGCATCTGCGTCTTTACCTTGTTGTTTTAGGAGCATCGCTTTTGCCACAACGGGGCGAAAATCTTTGGGATCTTTCTTAATTGCTTGGTCATATACAGAGCTAGCTTGAGCGTAGCGTTTCTGGGAAGCGTGAACAGAACCTAACAGTACTTGTACAGCTACTGTATCTACACTTCCAGACTGAATTGTATTTGCTTGGGCTGCGTTAGAGAGGGTTTCTTGCAGCAAACCAATGGCCGCTTCTGGGCGTTGCTGACTGATCAACAGAGCCACCATTCCTTGTAAAGCCTTCAAATCGCCTGGTTTCGTGGACAAAACCGAGCGATAAGCTTGAGCGGCTCCTTCGCGATCGCCAATTTGCTGTTTGGCTTGAGCCAGTAGTACTGAATATTCTGACTGTTCCGGATTCAGCTTGGCTAGCTTTTCTAGGGGTTCAATGACGACTTGGATATCAGCTGGTTTAACCTCGCTTTTTTCTTTTTGACTCAGTAGTTGTAGCCGCGCCTGCAATAACCCCTTAAGCGCAGTCTGATTTTCTGGTTCCCTTTGCAAAACCTGTTCATAACCCCGTACTTCGTCTTCCAGTTTTGATTTTTGGTCAGCGGAGGTCAAAGTGCCTCTGCTGCTAGCTGCATTTTGGCTTGAGGGTGGCGTATTATTAAATGCTCCAATTATGGGAATCACCGAAACACCCACAAAAGCAAGAATTGCCAGCGCCAAGACGACTTGAACTATCCAACGATTGCGCGGTTGAGACACAATTTTGTCTTTCTCCTAAATTTTAATGACATTATTATTTACACAAATCGTAAAGTTAAAAATTTCCAAAACTTTGCGGAATACCGCCAATTGCCTGTGAATTTTATAACAATTAACTATCTACACTGCTAAAGTAAGTGATGACTTTAGGAGGAGCCGTCAGTATTGTAGCTATGATATGCTTCCGAAACTAGTGTAAAGGCGCTAAATTACACATTTAGTGTTTATCACACTAAATTTAGCGCCTTTAGTATTGTATAGAGTACCCTAGTGTGACTTTGTGAAAAGCAAATATATTTTCATTAGTCGCACAAATGCTCTTTCCAGCTGCCTTTGTTAAATCCCACAATGGGATGTGTCTGTGCCGCAAGGAGTTTTTATGAATTCCGACCTGATGCCGTTGCCTGAATCCTCCAATTCTTCTGCCTCTAACCAGGGCCCAACTAACGTAGAGGCAGCCGCTAATGTTCACATAGCAGCCCACTCCTCTAAATCTGAAAATTCGCCTGTCAAACCCAGTGAGACTGACTCAAATGATGGGTTTGCCAATCGACAGCAACCGATTCCGCCTCCCAGCGAACCGATGCAGTACCGAGCGATCGGGTTAGTCCGGGGTCGCTATCATGCTAGCAGCGAACAATTTACTCAAGGTACGCTGCTGACCAAAGATGGTGTAGAACTCAATGCCGTCCTCCTAGGCCGGATTATGAGCTTAGTTAAGAATCACCTAGACTTAGAAAAAGAACATTTGTGGGTGGTATATCCACGTACGAGACAAGAAAATGATACCTTGCACATCCAAATCGTCGGAGTTTGGGAGCCAGAAAATCTGGCTAAAAACTCAATAGATGAGGACGAGTCAGACTTAGAGTTGCAAGAGGTACAGACCCCTGATCATGGCTTATCCGAAAACTCTGAATTAAGTACAACTGCCTTAATACCC
Organism: Nostoc sp.; assembly: GCF_036917195.1. Classification (GTDB taxonomy): domain Bacteria; phylum Cyanobacteriota; class Cyanobacteriia; order Cyanobacteriales; family Nostocaceae; genus Nostoc. Next base: position 31,212 of record NZ_JBALDG010000026.1, on the reverse strand, counting down.
TCATCAGAAGTTGCAGATGGTGGTTTTTCTGTTCGTGGTGAGGTAGTATACCAGTCTTTTGACGCTAAGAGTTTAGTAGTCAAAATTAGGCAGGCTGCACGCAAACCAAATGACAAACCCAAATATTTTAAGTTGAAATTGAGGGGTGTGCTGACTACCAAAGCAGTAGGAAAGTTCTGGGACTTCCAAGCCAAGCGGGAAGCTGACGTTTTGATAGTAGAAAAAGCTGAGGCGATCGCTGACTTGCCTAAAAAACGCAAACCACCATTCAAAGGTGGTCCTCGTGCTGGTGGTGGTGCTGGTGGTGGTAGAAAACCTTTCCTCCCCAAACGCAGTGGCGAAACCCCTCGTCCCATCAAGAAGACAGGCGCAGGCGGCGACCCCTCTGTAGTGTCAAAACCTATACCAAAAACGCCCACTCCTAAGCCCATCAAGCGACCAAAACCAAATCAAGAGTAAGGCTTTAGGCATGGGGCAATTCAATTTTGGATAATGGAATTGATGATTTTAGATTAAATTTCAATTCTTTAATCTAAAATCTTCGACTGAAGTCCCCAATATCAAAAATCCGTTCGACGGTCTTGGGGTAGAAAAGATCGCTCCATCGGAATTGGGGAAACTGGTTCTGTAAGGGTAAATGTACCTGCTTCGATCCATTTTTTCAGATCTAGGGCGACTTGCCTAGAAAAAAACAAACTCGCTAAAGGGGCAACGCGTACTGCTTTGCCCTCAATAGTGATACTCCCAGACTTGAGTTGAGCGTAACTCACTAAACCAAAGGTGGGACGGACGCGCCGGGGAATCGAAAAGTCCACTATTGGGGCTACTAAGTCTTTATTTTGCACGGCACAGTGTTCAACTACTTGTTCATTTAATACAGGCAGTGGTACACCAACGCCTAACATCAAAGAAGGGCCATAACTTTTGAAATAACAACCCCGCACCCAATGAGCATCCATTTGTTTGGCATCACCAATTAAAGCTAAAGTGGCGGAAGGTCCAATCGGTGTCCGATTAGCTAAACGCTTTTGTAAGGGGAAGTGCTGAGTACCTTCCCAAGCGACATAGCCAACACCGCCGCCTAAAAAAATTCTTGTACCTATACCAACGAGTTGCAAATCGGGGTCGTTGAATAAGGGGGAAATAGCACCGGGGTTAGAGTAAACGGCATTCCCCAGACGTGGTTGTAAAGGGCCGAGATAGGTGAAGAGAGGGCGATCGCCCCCATTTACCCCAACAATAAAATTTTGATAAAGATTGCGCGGATTGAATAAATAAAATTGATTAATTGTGTCACTAGTAACTGTAGTTTCAAAAGTTGCTCTAGGATAACAATCTGTTACTTGTCCCTGTGCTTTGACGTGTATAGGTTTACCAGCGATCAAATCTTCGATTACATGACCGCCGCCGCGTTCTCGGACTTCTTCCCCATCCAGCGTTTCCACAGCACAACTCGCACCCAAATATAAATCTACTGCCCCAAAACCAGAGTATGCTGGCACGCCATCTAACCAGCAACGGCGAATTTTTATCGGGGGGTCAGTATGTCCGAGATTGATAATTGCACCACTTGATTCCATCGGCTCAAACGTGCCAGTGGTAATTACATCAACTTCTCTAGCAGCTTTAGTAACACCGATTTCTACAACTCGTGCTTTTAATTCTTCAGTTGTCAACACTACCGCACGTTGGCGGCTGATTTTCTCATTAATTTCGGCAATTGTTCGCATTTTATCAGTGCTAGCGCTTCCTGTCTTCCTCTTTGAAGGATATCTTGATAAATCATAGACTCTTGCATAATTTCTTCTGGAAATAGTTGTCGCCAATCCTACGCGACTGTTTAAACCCCATCCATTTTGAAAAGGAGGAGTTTTATAGTGAGAGCATATTATTCTGTCGTGGCTTGAGTTCTGAGCTTTACCTTGATTTCAAAAAACTACGGTTTTCAAGGTTTCACCTAGCCTATTCATCTAAGCCCCAATTTGAACTATAGGCCAGAGGCAATCATTCACTTCGATTGAGTTTCTCTCTTAAAAGAGCTTCTACCTCACTCTCAGGATTGTCAAGATCGAAAGGATAAGGTTGTTGTGTAGCAGAGTCACTACGACTCATCAAAACTTGTAATGCAGCCCGAAACGCTTCTTCCTCATTCCTATGTTCTGAAATATACCGTTTTAATTCAGTATTGGTCATCTGGTTGAGGTTCTGCATCATAGAACAAATTTCCAATTCCCATCTTGATCAATTATGACTGTAATCTCATCGTTCAAACCAGCTTGAATATAAAGCGTTTTTAACTTTTGGTCGTAGCGAAAAACCTGGATGGACTGATACAGATTAGAAAGTAACTGGCAAAGAAATATCGCTGTATCTGATTGTTTCTGTGTTGGCATGATGTGGCTGCTGTCATTTTAATGTAATGTGTTACAACTTTAATGTAGAAAATTCATATTATATACAATGCCAGTTATCAGAATACCCGATCCTATTTACAAGAGGCTCCAAGCGATCGCTGTACCTTTTGAGGATACACCTATCACTGTTATTGAGAAGTTGCTGAATGAATATGAAGCACTTCACCAGCCTCAGCAAATTTCTGAAATTGAAAGCAATAGAGTTATTGAGCCTGATATTGTAACCAATTTGCAGCATACCAGAGTGCTTCGAGCCGTCATGGGTGGCCAGAAAATTCATCAACCGAGCTGGAACAAAATCGTCGATGCAGCACACGAAATTGCTATTCAACAGGGACTTTCTGTAGACGAACTCATGAAGCTAACCCTTGCTCATGTTGTTAAGGGTGAAAAAATTAACTCTGGTTTTCATTATTTGCCAGAGGTAAACATTTCAATACAAGGTGTAGATTCAAATCTTGCTTGGCGTAACACTTTGCACTTAATAAAAAATTTAAAAATGCCAATTGAAATACACTTCGAGTGGCGCGACAAAGAGGGAGCAGCACATCCCGGTGAGAAAGGTCAGCTAATTTGGAATCCTAACTAGGATATGAGAGTCACAACTGTAAGAAAATTGTTGGATAGATTTATATTAGATTTGTTACAAAAAATTTATAACTATAAAATTTATGATAAAAAAACTAACAGATGATAAGCTACAACCAACAGCAGAACAGCTAAAATGCTTATACAGACTTTGCCATCAGCTTACAAACGTGATGTTCCAGCCGATTCATATCGTGCGATTAGATGAACGATCGCTCAATATATTTATATTAGCTGGGCAAGATGAAGGAATAGAGCTAGAAATTAAGCCAGATGGTAGTATAGAACCATGAATGTAGTATAGAACTATGAATCAAGTAAACTATACAGCAATGAGCAACCAAGAGCTAAAGAGTTACCTTCTTACCCACAGGGATGATAAAGAAGCCTTTTATGCTTACATGGATAGACGAAAATCTTCTCCTCGTGATGCTGCAATAAAATTAAATGATCCGGCTTGGGAAGAAAAGATACTAGCTGTGATTCAGAAACAATTAGATTCTGATTGATAACTTAATCATTTCATATTCTTAATCGAGGTGGACAAAATTTTTGTAGTCCCCTCGATTTCTCACATAAATTTACCTTTGGTTAATACTTCCGCTCTTTTGGCTCAAACATAGTAATCGCCACTGGTCGATACTGTATATCAATTCCTGCTGGTGAATAGTAAGCCATTGTGTGTTTGAGGAAATTAGCATCATCTCGCTGGGAATAATCTTCGCGGAAATGAGCGCCACGACTTTCTTGGCGATTTAGGGCTGATGCTAAAATCGTCTGTCCCACTACCATCAAACTACGCAATTCTAAGGCTTCCACAAGTTCAGTATTCCAGCAACTGCCTTTGTCATCTAAGTAAATTTGCGTAAATTGCCGTTGTATTTCTTCTAATTTGTGTAACCCTTGACTCATTAATGCCTCAGTGCGGAAAACGCCACAGTACTGAGTCATACAATCCTGGAAGGCTTGACGGACATGATTAATGCGGTACTGCCCTGGTTGTTCTAGCAAACCTTGAATTTGCTGCTGGGCTTCCGTTACATAGCGTTGCTCATCTACAGAAGGGAACTTCCGTTTTTGCACAAATTGGGCGATCGCAGCCCCAGTTCTCTTGCCATAAACGACACATTCTAGCAGAGAATTACTCCCCAAGCGATTAGCACCATGTACGGAAACACAAGATGTTTCGCCAGCAGCAAAGAAAGCATCAACTAGACCATCACCACTGCTGCGGACTTGCCCATCAGTATTAACTGGGATACCACCCATACAATAGTGAATTGTCGGGCGGACTGGCATAGGTTGAGTTACCGCGTCAACACCTACCAAACGGTGTGCTTCTTCCCAACAGAAGGGGACGCGACTCATAATTTTTTCTTTGCCCATGTGCCGTAGATCCAGATAGACAAAGGGGCCACCAGCGCTACCATTGAGATGAATACCACGACTAGCACGAATTTCATAAGCGATCGCTCGTGAGGTAATATCACGAGGAGCCAATTCCATGCGACTGGGTGCGTAGTTCGCCATAAAGCGATCGCCTTCACTATTAATCAGATACGCCCCTTCTCCCCTTACTGCTTCCGAAATCAGCACCCCTACCGGATACAAACCAGTGGGATGAAATTGGACAAATTCCATATCTTCGAGCGGCAAACCTGCGATCGCAGTCATTGCCAAACCATCACCCGAAGAAGCGTAATCATTAGAGGTGGTGTTATAAACGCGACCATAGCCTCCGGTGGCAAACATCACCGCCTTAGCCCGCACCACCTCGATATGTCCATCCAAAAGATGGAACATTACCACACCCTTGGCCTCATTTTCTGACAATATCAGACGCATCACGTACCATTCTTCATAAACTTGTACGCCATAACGCCGCAGGTTATTAACCAATTCGTGCAAAATCGCATGACCGGTCTTGTCCGCAGCGTAGCAAGTGCGGTTGTGGGAATGTCCGCCAAAAGCCCGTTGGGCAATGCGCCCATCAGGTAAGCGAGAGAACAAAACGCCCATGTGTTCCAAATCAATCACCACATCTGGCGCTTCCTGGGCGAGAATTGCCACAGCGTCTTGGTCTGCCAAGTAATCAGAACCCTTGACAGTATCAAAGGCATGTGCTTCCCAACTATCTTCTGAATCAACATTTTTCAGCGATGCAGCCATACCACCTTGAGCCGCGACCGAGTGGGAACGAATTGGGTGGGTTTTAGCAACCACAGCAATATTTAAACTAGGGTCAGTGCGGGCAATTTCCACAGCAGCGCGACATCCCGCTAATCCACCCCCGACAATAATCACATCATGTTCCAGCATAATTAGCCCCCGACTGCAAACCACTGCTGTTCTATTGTAGAGACGTGATTAATCAGGCGGTGCGTTGAGGAGCATCCCAATTTTGCCAAAATACACAGGATTAGTACAAAAACCCTTTAGTAAACCTCTTTCCTTTGTGTTCTTTGTGACGGCACTCGCTCATGGGGAGCCAGTGCGTTGCAAAGCCAGCGCAGTTGATTATTTCATTCTCCTGTCTAAGTCAAAATATTTATGAAAGAAAGCAAACTTGCATATTTGGGAGGCTCCCGTGCGTTGCAACTGTGCGTCTCTCCAAAAAAATTCCCTGCCTATAGACAGGGATGTTATTACAAATTTTGAAATTAAGAGTCAAAAGTTAAAAATGAAGGGTTATGGGACAGATAGAGTGACTCCTAACTCCTGTACAGACGCGATTAATCGCGTCTGTACTCCTAACTCCTAACTCCTAACTCTTTAGCTAGTTGCTTGTACAGGTTGTTGCTGAGACACATTACCTGGTATGGGTTCCATTTTGGTTCCCGGCCCTACAGGAGTGACTTCAATATGATTTAACAAGGTAGTGACAAACGCAAACAACAAGAATGGTAGCGAAAGCAGAACGACAAGACCCGCTGTCGCTAAAGCGTATACGGGTCGCTTGGCACCCATCAGCGCCAAGGCTGATGCCAAACTTAGGGTAATTGTAATCAACCAAACAATTATTTGACCGTAGATATCACCGAAAGTCAGGGTACAGACAAACCGATACTTTTGAGTATTATTTCCGCTCATCACATTTGCCTCAAGTCTCTCCTAATAGGTTCTACGTTAGAACCATGTTTACCTTCTAGACAATTTCTAAATATTTTTGCAAGCTTCGTAATATCACTTCACAATCAACTTTTTCTGTTGTTACAAAACACAATTCCTAGTACAGCATGGCGTAAATAGACCAACCATCCTCTATGGGAAATCCTTCTCCTGTAGTCGTCGCAGCTTGGAATTCTCCCCCTTCCCTTGTACTATGGTGTACACACAAGTCCTGAAAACCTAGTAATGCAAGAGTGTGTTATGCCGTAGGCTATCGCACTATCCTAGATTCAAGCCAATGTCCTGAACAGTTGGCACAAAGACTAAGTACAGCATTTGATTAATTCTATAGCGAACTAAATTTAGCAATATGTTGCAATGCCAATGTATCCCGATACAATCTTAATGTGTCGACCACATTGTGAATGCGTCTCCCTGCAATGCCAATGTATCCCGATACAATCTTAATGCGTCGACCACATTGTGAATGCGTCTCCCTACAATGCCAATGCATCCCAATGCAATCTTAATGCGTCAACCACATTGTGAATGCGTCTCCCTACAATGCCAATGCATCCCAATGCAATCTTAATGCGTCGACCACATTGTGAATGTGTCCCCTCGCAATGTTAATGCATCCCGATGCAATGTTAATGTTAACGTGTTCCCTTGAATTGAAAACGCTACACTTTTACGCAAAACAGGACTAATAAAGCTTGGTGTTGATATAGACTAAGTTTTTTGGTAAAAGTTTTTACAATCTTAATGACCTCCTTAACAAATAGACTATTTGCTTAAAGCCAAGATAATTTTTGCGATTTGTAAAATTCCGGAGATTTAGGATATAGTATTTAATTTTTTGCTGGGAAATATTAACTAGATAAATCCAGCAAAGTCAGGATGTAAAAACCGATTTTTTGATGTTAAATTTTGAGTATTGCCCGAATTTGTTGACTTAAATCAACAAAACCCTTTATTTTTCGTGGCAATATTGTTTTAGGAGTGAATGTGAATACTATTTTTCTTCGTAAAGGTGTTTTTTGGTTACCAAGTATAGCTGCTCTTACAGTCCTGAGTAGCGGCTTATCTGCAATTGCCCAGACAGTTGATAAGGTGAGCAGTCAGCCATTAACCGACCCTTCCGCAACCGTAGCGTCTCCCAACGACTTTAGTACAGAACTAAACACTGCAAGCCAAAATCTCTCTACAGAAACAACTGAAACATTTACAGTCACAAATTTAGCTAAGGTACAGCAGCCCCCCAACGCTGCAATACCGGAAAACGCCAGTGTAACGCCTACACCCATTCCAGGCACAGTAGCAACCTCATCTGCAACGCTCACTTCTGAGTTTATCCAACCAACTTCTCAAACTACTGCTCAACCATCAGCTCCCAAAGTGGCACAATCAGATATTGATTTAGGTAGAACTACCACCCGTGGTGGCAGCAGCTATATTGGCGTCGCTGCTAACATTGGTTTGAGTGGTGATGCTGACTCGTCTTTGGGCGACGGTAACTTCGCGGTAGTCAGCAAAATCGGACTGACAAATTCTATATCGGTGCGACCCTCAGCCGTATTTGGAGACAACACTACTATTTTACTTCCGATCACTTACGATTTTACCTTCAAATCAGCAGATGCTTTTAGCGAACCGTTAGCTATTGCACCTTACGTCGGAGTGGGTGGAGCTTACAAAACCGGTGATGATTCGCAATTTGCCTTTTTAATAACTGGTGGGATTGATGTGCCTCTAACTCCTCAATTCACGGCAACGGCCGCTGTGAATGCCGGATTTTTCGATGAAACTGATGTGGGCTTGTTGTTAGGAGTTGGTTACAACTTCACTGGCTTTTAAGCTCGACTTTATCCATTTTTTTCGCAACGTGATTGCTATCATTGAAACCTCTGTGGTTCGGTAGTTTTACTTTTTTAATTTCAGCGATAATCTGTGAAGTGGAAAAGTATTTGCCGAAAAGCCAGGGTTTTTGCCGGATAAAGAAAACCGAGTTCTTAATTTTGGATAAAGTCGAGTTAAGAGGATGTTTGGAAAGTCGTAAAGTATACTATAAACTCTGCTTCCATTCCTCTCTCCCGAAAGGTCGAGAAGCTTTGAAACCCTAATTCACTTGTAGAGAATCGGGGCTGGGGGTTAGGTTTTCGAGATTTTAGTGTTAGCAGTAATACTTTTAAAATATCCTCTAAGAGTTATGAGTTATGAGTTAGTAATGTTTCACTCATAACTCATAACTGCTAACTTTCTACTTGGGGGTAACTTTGCCAATTACTTTGATTTTGCCATCGTCTCCTACTGTCCAAACATCGTATACACCAACGACATCGCCGTTAGCATCAACATCTACGTTGCCACTGGCTCCTTGATAGTTAATCTTCTTACCATCTTTAAGTAACTTCAGTCCCTCGCAGACATCAGTAACTTCTGTACCAGGCCCATCAGCGACTTCACGGATTTTACTGGCTATACCAACACCTGTATTTTCTTTAGCTGCTTGAGCTGCCAACGTCAATAAGGCAGTTGCATCCCAAGTTTGAGGAGCATATTCCCCTGGTGCACTACCCTTTTTATCCTTCCACAGTTTGTTGAAAGCTAAGAGTGCTTTACCATCAGAACCAGGTACTGTACCGATCGCTCCGGTTAAGATATACTTGCCGTCACTGCCTTTGCCAACTTGTTCTGGGAAAGTAGGTGATTTCACACCATCTGTAAGCAGAATCTGTACTCCCTTAGCCACGCTTTGTTGATAAGCGGCTTTCAGGAACAGACTGCCAGTTTCAGCGTATAGTACGGCCAGCACAGCATCTGGCTTACCAGCAAATGCAGCAGCTGCTTCTGTATCAAAAGTCTGCGCTTTCGGGTCGTAGCGAACAGGCTTATCTTTATTAACGATGGTTCCACCCAATTTTTCAAAAGTTTGCACAAATGCTTTTTCAAAGCCAACGCCATAGTCATTATTAATCACAACTGTAGAAATTCGCTTGAAACCTTTTTGATTGGCAAGTTGGGCTAATGCCAGTGCTTGGTAAGTATCGGGGGGAGCAGTACGCGCCCAAAAGCCTTTAAAGTCACCCTTTTGGGCCTTTTCAGTAAAGACGGGACTGGTACTACCAGGAGAAACCAGCATGACTTTATTCGGCGTGGCAATGGAGACTGCTGCACTAGAAACACTACTGGCAAAGGAACCAACTACACCTGCTACTTTATCTAAAGTTGCTAATTTGGTCATACCCGCAGCACCAGCTCTGGGGTCGGTTTGGTCGTCTACTTGCACCAAGGTCACTGGTTCGCCATTGACACCACCGCAAGCGTTGACTGTATCGACAAGTAAAGGGACAGAACCTAGCATCTGTTGTCCGACAGAAGCCAAGTCGCCTGTTGTCGGTAGCAGGGAACCAATTTTTAGCCCTTTAGCACTGCTTGTGGTAGTTGAATCTGCCGCTGGGGTAGCGGTACTTCCATTGTTAGCTGTGCTATTGGGGGTACTAGTATCACCACAAGCCCCAACCAGGAACCCAATTGCTAGGGTAGCTATGCTAAAGGTTAAGGCGGCGCTAATTTTTTTCATAAATCACTTTTACTCCTCAGATATTTAGGAGCTTAAAAGTAAGATTCAAACTAGATTTGTAACTTAGCTGGATCTTAATCAAGACTCCAAAAGATAAATCATATCATCCATCTTTGGGAGTAGAAGTATTTACCCCTACATTAATATTTACTTTTGTACACATAATATACTGCGTGTATCAAAGGCTAGAAAACGGAGAGGGAGGGATTCGAACCCTCGGTACGGAGTTGCCTGCCGTACAACAGATTAGCAATCTGCCGCTTTCGACCACTCAGCCACCTCTCCTGACTTACGAACATCAATGTTAGCAGACTTGTTGGCAAGAGTCAATAGTCATTTATCATCAGTAACGACAAATGACTAATTACTCAAAGGACTTGTGATCGCATCCAAGCTACGGGCAAAGTGCGTAATTTTTTCCACTGGGGAACGTAAGCCCGTCGACTGAATACATCGTAATTGTTGCGTTCTATCACCTCCAAAATCTGACCGTACAACATTGATGCTGCCCATACGGGCCAACGGGCATCGGTTGCTAGATAAGTAATTCCCTGGTCTGACGTGGTATAGAATTGGCGGGCCCGATCAATTTGAAAGCGCATCAATGCCCGCCAACGCTCATCTACCACACCTTTGAAGAAGTCTTGCTCGGTGTAGTTGAATTTTGCCAAATCCTCAAGGGGAATGTAGATTCGTCCCCGTTTGGCATCTTCTCCCACATCCCGCAGGATATTGGTGAGTTGATTGGCAATTCCCAGAGCGATCGCTTCTTCTGTGGGAATATATGGTTGTTTGTTCTGACGCCACGGAGCTGTATATATGGTGCTATCCACACCCATAACTGCTGTTGACATTAAGCCAACAGTGCCAGCAACGCGGTAACAGTAGAGGTATAACTCCTCAAAGGTTTCATAACGACTGCGATATAAGTCCATCCGCTGACCGGCAATCATATCCCGAAAGGGCTGAATGTCCATTGGAAAGCGTTGAAGAGTATCAACTAAAGCGACATCGTAATTTTCTAATGGGCGTCCCGCAAAAATCGATTCCAGCTGCTGTTCCCATAGGTCTAGGGTTTCTGGCGTGGTAATAGCAGATGCGGGCCCATCCACCAATTCATCTGTACGGCGACACCAAGCGTAAATTGACCAAATAGATTGACGTTTTACCGGACTCATAAGCAAAGTACCCAGGTAAAAAGTCTTGGCATACTTTGCTGTGAGATGCCGACAAAGTTTGTAGGACTCGTCTACAGAGACCAGCGTTTTCATGCGCGGGGGGGAATCAGGCAGTTGCAGCATTCGTTGCGGGCGGTCGGGTGAGCGTTTGCAGGTTTGAGGGATTTGCTACCGGGAGAGCCTCAGAAATTGCCTGCGCTGTCAGCTTACCAGAAAGTACGGCACCTTCCATACTGCCTAAGTAGCGTTGCATGGTATAACTTCCGGCGAGATAGAAGTTGGCAATGGGCGTAACTTGTGCGGGACGGTACTGTTGACGACCAGGGGTCGCTTTGTAAACTGAACGCGGCGTTTTCACCACATGAGATTTTAGCAAGGTTGCTGGGTTGTCTCCCCCAAAGTGGTCGGGAAAGAGTTTTTCTAACTCGGCAATCGTTGCAGCCACAATCTCTTCATCGGATTTGGCAATCCAATCTTTTGCCGGAGCTAGAACTAATTCCAGCATCGAGCGATTGGGGTTGGCGTATTCACGGCAGGTATTGCTCATATCAGCATAAACGCTTAGGAGGGGTGATCGCGAAAATAGCAAGTGATCAATTTCTGTAAGTTTCCGGTCAAACCACAGATGCAGGTTAATCACTGGTACTCCTTCCAAACCTTCTAGCTTCTTGAAAAACTCCATTTGCTTCCAAGGCTTAGGCAACATCACTTTCATTGGGTCAACCGACATAGCAGATACATACACATCAGCTGTGAAAACTTCATCTTCTGCCCCATTTAACCCTCGAATCAAGTATGCTTTCACCGTGCCATCAGCGTTGAGCAAAATTTCTTTCAAGGGGGCATTCAACCGTACTTCCCCACCACGTTCTCTGATGTAATCTACGATCGGACTGCATAGACGTTCTGTTGGAGAACCATCCAAAAATGCAATCTTGGAGCCATATCGTTCTTGCAGAAAGCGATTCAGTGCAGTTAACATGATCGTTGCAGAAACTTCATTAGGATTGACAAAGGTGAGTGCTTTACATGCGGCGATAAAAACGTCACTAGTTACTCGCTCGTCAACACCTTGCCTTTTCAACCACTCTAAGAAGCTGTACTTATCCATGTCTTCAACATACTTCTGACCCCGCACCACTGCTGGAAGTAGTCCAATTGCAAACCGAATCTTCTGCTCCCAAGTCAACATGTCTTTGTTGCGAAGAATCGATGCAATCACGTTGAAAGGAGATGGAATATCTGGAACATCAAAACGTGATAGTGTCCCAGGCTTGTCTGGTTGATTGAAAATCAACGTATGCTCTTTCCACTGGAGTCTATCCTCAATGCCCAACTCCTTGAGCAATTGGAGCATATTGGGATATGCCCCAAAGAAGGCGTGTAACCCGGTTTCGTACCAGTCGCCATCAAAGTCTTTCCACGCCGCAACAAGACCACCCAGTACGTCCCGGCTTTCCAAGACAATGGGAGTGTGACCTGCGTCCGTGAGATATTTCGCGCAGGAAAGTCCTGCTAAACCAGCACCCGCGATCGCTACTCGCATTTAACCCTAATGCCCTTAAATATTTCTTAATGGTTTTGTCGTTCTCATTATACGTTGCAATCCGTTACATTTAGCAGTTATTATGTGATCGCTTTCCCAAAAAACTTCTGTAAAAGCGAATTTTGCCTGACATACACCTACTAGAATAAATTGCCAATATCATTGTCAGCAATGGGTTTGCGGCGTGCATTTCATCTAGATTTACACCATCAAATGTCAACAAACAAAAGTCATTCCTTTGACTGAGAATAGGTAGTTATAAACTCTTGTCTTAAAGTAGTTGATTTCTTTGGTAATCCGTGTGTTTGCTCTAAGGAAATATCTAGGGCATTGGTAAAGCTTGCTAGTTGATATCCAAGTTACTTTCATTCGGCAAACATTTAATTGATGTAAATATAAATACTAAATATATTTTAAATTAAGTATTTTAACTTAAGTAATTTTATTATAATTGTGGAAACTAAAGGGGAAAATCATACCACACAAGTTACTAAATATATTTCAGTAGAGAAGCTGCTCGGAAGTCGTGCTGCATTCCATAGTCAGTTCGGGCAAATTCTATTTGTAATATTAAACGGTCTTTATGAGTAGGAGTAATTCCTTTATGAAAACAAAGTGGATCTTCCACAAATCCAAAACCAGCTTTGCCACAAATCTTTACTAAAGATTCAGAACCATAATAATTACTGATATCTTGATCTGTCTCTCGTTTACGTAGCCAAAGATGTGACGGTTTCTTCTTCTTGTGACTACCACGAACACAGACATGAGGACCGCTTTGATCATCTACATCGGTCAAATAAAAGAAAAACTTCAAAAAACGATAATCGTCTATATCGTAGTGAAATAATTGAGCAGCTTGACTTTTTTGACGATATGTAATGTCACCGGAAAAACTCCACCACATCAGATTCCCTTGATGTACTGGTTGAGCATCTAAGTATTTAGTAGCTATTGCCAATAACTTTGGATCACTTTGAAGTTTTTTTATAGCAGGACAGAGTAAAGACGTATTAAAATAACTACCGATGATAAAATGTTTTCCTGACTTAGTTTGTGCTTGTTCCTTTTGATCATAAAAAAAACCCATATTTGTTTTTCTATTGCCATAACAAACTGTTGAATGAGCAAATTCAACTATTTCTTTAACAATATCTTGGGGTAAATTAATTTCTAAATAGAACCCTTCGGTTTTCAGGGTGTTAACAACGTCATCTACATTTACATTTGGAAAATAAAAATTGTTCTTATTGAGAACGGATGAATCTAATTTAACTGAACGTTTTAAGAAAAATATCATTATAGCTCGCCCAGTTTTAAATCGAGCAATTTTTCGCATTAAAAGCCATCTAGGATTTTTAGTTAATCCTTTGTAATTTTCATAACAAATATCATAAAATTTTGAATAAATTCTGTTTAGATTGTTATTGAATAAACTTATAGACATAAGTCTCCTGAGATTTAGATGGTAGGATGCGTTCACGGAGTGACTCCAAAAAACATCTCCGGAAATGAGATATTGACCCTGACTGTACAAGGCTTTGATATTCTTTTTCGGAAATATCTAAAGGAGGATCACAAAAATGCTTTTGCAGAAAAACTAATTTATACTTGCGTAAGTAATACCATGTAATATATATTTTAATTGTTAAAAATCAATAACAATACTTGCTGAGAGTATATTTACTGTTTATTTTTACAAAGTTAGTATTTTTTAAAGAGTTAGTCAGAGGTTAAAGGGTATTGAGCATAAAGCATTATTCAAGAAGCGGGACAAACAGAAAATTCTTTCCCTTTAGCACCTCTGCCCCCCTGCCTCTTAAAAGTCCCCACTTTCCATAAGGGTGTAGAATCAGGGTTTATGTCTTCTAGGTTGAACATCCCAAGTTGTTTGCTACACAACTATAGGTAAAGAATTATGCCAATATCGCAGCAGCTAAAACGCTTTGGACATCACCTGATTTTAGGTATTTCCAGCACTACATTAAGTGATGATGATAAACGTGCACTCAATGAATTGAGACCGATTGGGGTGATCTTTTTTGCTAAAAACTTTCTGGATGGCACCCCCTATGAGGTTTGGCTGGAGAGCTTCAAGGATTTAAACAGCCAAATACGAGAATATACTGAACGTGATTCAATGTTTGTGACTCTAGATCATGAAGGAGGTCGTGTAATTCGTACACCACTGCCGATTACCCGATTTCCTCATGCCTTGTTACTGCGATCGCATGCCCGTGAAGTAGCAAAAGCCACATCTGTAGAACTCAAATCACTGGGAATAAATTTATCGTGGGCACCTGTAGCAGATATTTTTTCCCATCCCAACAACCCCGTGATTGGACCTCGCTCCTTTGGTAACACCCCTGATACTGCTACTCAAGGTGCCTGTGACTACTATCTTGGACTTCGAGAGTCAGGAATTTTGGGATGCGCCAAGCACTTCCCTGGACATGGAGACACCAGCAACGACTCTCATATCGAGCTACCAATACTTAATCTGACTCTAAAAGACCTGCGACTTCGAGAACTTATACCCTTCAAAGCGCTAATCGAATTACAGATTCCTTTGATTATGACTGTCCATATCTTATTTCCCAAGATAGATGCTGATGTACCAGCAACCCTTTCTGAGGCTATCCTCAAAACCATACTTAGAGAGGAACTTGGCTTTAAAGGAGTGGTTGTATCTGACGACTTGGATATGAAAGCTATCTCAGATATGTTTATTAAAGCTGGTACTGTGGCGCGGTCATTTCATGCAGGCTGCGACTTGTTTATTGTCTCACGCAATATCAATTCATCATCTATTGAAAGAACCTATCAGATTGCTAAAGATTTTGTCGATTCTCTCACCAAGGGTAGCTTAGACGAATCAGTAGTGGAAGCAGCCAGAGAAAGAATCGATAAACTACTGGCAGTAACACCGCAATATCCCGTACATACTCTGGATAAAGATATATTATTGCAACATGCTCAACTAGCGATCGCTAGTTCCTATTCATAATGGGTGGTATAGGGGTCGAACCTATTTCTGCGGGTTAAAAGCCCGCTGCACAGCCGTTATGCCAACCACCCTGGTTAATTTAAATAAAGAAATGAGCCGCTGCGATCGTACTACATCGCAAGCCTTGTAACACCAATGCTAGATATAAATCCACCTGGGAGGTACTGCCCTTCCTCTCTCTGTGTTATCAACACAGCGCCTCACTTTTCGGCTTCAGGTGGATAGCGGAAGATGGAGGAATCGAACCTCTACAGTTTGCTGTACTCTGGTTTTCAAGACCAGTTGCCATCCATTCAGCAGCATCTTCCATTCAGGGGTGCCTGACGGGACCTGAACCCGCTATGACTGGTTCCACAAACCAGCGCCTCGACCACTTTGGCTTCAGACACCATCAGTGGAATCAATGGGAATTGAACCCCTAACCTTCTGCTTGCAAGGCAGGCGCTCTAGCCATCTGAGCTATGACCCCATCAAACAAGTGAAAAGAGCAAAGTAAAAAGTAAAAAGAAAGAGAAATAATTAAATTTTGACTTTTAACTTTTAACTTTTGACTTGCTTCAGGCGGGAGTGGTAGGACTTGAACCCACAACTTTCGAGGTAGAAGCTCGAAGCTCTATTCCATTGAGCTACACTCCCAATATTTGGTAATCCTGGCAGGAATCGAACCTGTAACCCTTTGCTTGTAGGGCAACTGCTCTACCGTTGAGCTACAGGACTACGCAAGCGAGTGGAGGGACTTGTTCGCGCAGCGTTCTCGAAGAGTACCCACGCACTGAGTATGGCGTACTCAGATGCTACCGACTACATCACACCCGCAAGTTTCAGAGCGGACGGCGAGATTTGAACTCGCACGAAGACGTTGGAAGCGTCTCATGCTGCCGTTACATCACACCCGCATTAGTCAAGCTGGTAACAGGAATTGAACCTGCAACCTACTGATTACAAGTCAGTTGCTCTGCCAATTGAGCTACACCAGCACTGTTTTTGGTGACGGGGGCAGGAATTGCACCTGCTGATGTGAGGCTTATGAGACCTCCAAGCCACTCTTGCTTCATCCCCGCAAAATCACCAATACCCCTGACTGGATTTGAACCAGCAACCTCTTCGTTCTAAGCGAAGCGCCTCTTCCGTTGGGCTACAAGGGCAAAGTCTGAGTGGCAGGGATTGAACCTGCGACCTGGAGTTCCCGAAACTCCCGCGTTTCCAACTGCGCTACACCCAGATATTTTGGTACTCCCGATCAGATTTGAACCTGCGAAAAACTACGATCCTCGGTAAGCGTGCGTCTTCCATTCCGCCACGAGAGCTTAGTACCCCTGACAGGATTTGAACCTGTAAAATCTGGACTCTGATTCCAGCACTTATGCCACGTTCCGTTACAGGGGCATATCGGGATGGCAGGACTCGAACCTGCGACTCCATGCTCCCAAAGCATGGCTTCTCGCCACTGAATTACATCCCGTTGGTACTCCTGGTGGGAATCGAACCCACAAACAAACAGATTTTAAGTCTGCCACCTCTTCCAATTGGGCTACAGGAGCAAGTTTTGGTACTCTTGGTGGGAATCGAACCCACAACATACCGTTTTTGAAACGGCAGCCTCTTCCAATTGGGCTACAAGAGCAAAGTTTGGCAGCCCCACCAGGACTCGAACCTGGAATCTTCGCCTTCAAAGGGCGCGATGTTGCCAATTACACCACAGGGCTTTATTGCCAGGGCAGGGTTTGAACCTGCAACCTCATCGTTCAGAGCGATGCGACTTACCAATTCGTCCACCCGGCAATGAATGGCTGCCTCAGTAGGACTCGAACCTACAACCTCGCGGTTAACAGCCGCTTGCTCTACCATTGAGCTATGAGGCAACGAAGCCCCCCAGGTCGGAATCGAACCGACGACCTCCTGTTTTTCAAACAGGCGCTAACTACCAACTGAGCTACCGGGGGATAAGGAGGAGAGATGGGTATTACCCTGTGGACTGGTTTAATTCAACTTGAATTCGCCACTCCAGCATCTCTTTGATGTAACGAGAGCGGAGGGATTTGAACCCTCAAGTCTTCAGTTTCGCAGACTGAGATGTTATCCGGTTACACCACACTCTCAAAACGGAGAGAGAGGGATTTGAACCCTCGGTACGGAGTCGCGTGCCGTACAACAGATTAGCAATCTGCCGCTTTCAGCCACTCAGCCACCTCTCCATAGTGGGTCGAGCAGGATTTGAACCTGCGTGCAAAAAAGAACAGTTTTACAGACTGTCGCCTTCAGCCAGACTCGGCCACCGACCCATAATCATTCCCTCGACGAGAATTGAACTCGCATCTGTGCTTTGAAAGAACACTGACTTAACCATTCGTCCACGAGGGCATAATTAACCGAATTTTAGATTTTGGATTAAATTTTTTAATCTAAAATTGTCTGACGCAGGGACTAGGATTTGAACCCAGAACATCGGATTTGGAGTCACGAGGTGTTGCCGTTACACCATCCCTGCATTTGGTGGCAGTGGCGGGATTTGCACCCGCATATACCAGGGTATGAACCTGGGGCTTTGCTGGTTAAGCTACACTGCGATCACACCAGAGGCTGAGGTGAGATTTGAACTCACGATATCGGTTTTGCAGACCGACGCCTTCGACCACTTGGCTACTCAGCCATTTGGGAGTCCCGACGAGATTCGCACTCGCAATTTTCAGTTTGAGAAACTGACGGCTTAAACTATTCGCCTACAGGACTGCAACCAGGGTGACGGGATTTGAACCCGCAACATTTCCGCAGACAACGGAACGCTCTAGCCACTTGAGCTACACCCCGATTTTTTGGAGTCTGTGCTTAAAATTTTAGGTTTTTAGGCACAAATTTTTGGTGAACTTGCCCATTTCTTATTCAATTTTCAAGGTTCAGAAAATTTACTTTTTACTGTTAGAAACTGTTAAGAAAACAACCAACACTCTAAGTACCAAGCCTCTTGTGTATTACGGATGTATTCTGTGGTTTTGCTGAGTGCAAACTTAAAACTTTTTTGGTTGATTGCCTCTACTTCCGATGGTTTGCAAGTAGGAGCAGCTTTCTTGACTGGGGACTCTGGTTTATGCCAGCGCCTCTGTTTTAGTTGTATGTAGAACATGACTTTGACCCTTAAGAAGCTTTGTCTTTCGCTTCACTACATATATACTACAAAATACTACAAGAGGTGTCAAGGGATTTCAGAAAAATTTTTTGAAATTGTCTAAAAAAGCTGCTGTACTTAGATTTGAACTTGCTAACGCCTCTGAAAAGTCAAACTACAGCTTATGATTGGGTGAGTCTTTAAAAGCCTGACGTGACAGACAACTACCTCAAGCGACAAAAGATAATTAGTTTTGTCGCGATCGCCTCTACGATTACAGCTTGTAGTATGGCTCCAGGCACTTCCCCACAATTGGGGTTGAACAAGCCTTTAAGCAAAATCCATACTGCACAAGTTCAAAATCATCCAGTAAAGGGCCAAATTAATGCCCAACTATCGCCATCAGCCAAAGTAGAAAACCCTACCTTTACAGTCCCAGCAAAATTTCAGGGAAAAACAGTTTATCAGGTGCATCCCAGGAATAACGAAAAGGTTATTGCTCTCGGCATTGATGATGGGCCCTGGCCAAAGACAACCTTAGAAATGCTGGATATTCTGAAGCAAAATGATGTTAAAGCAACATTCTTTTGGGTAGGACAAGCCTTACAAGCAAATCCCGACCTAGCCAAGCGCGAAGTAGCTGAAGGATACGCCGTTGGTAACCATACTTGGCATCATTGGTATCGGCGAATGGATGAAGCCACAGCCAAGAGTGAAATTGATCGCACATCTGACTTGATATACAAAACTACAGGAGTTAAAACTGCTCTGTTTCGTCCTCCTGGAGGCTTTTTAAACAATGGACTAGCCGCTTACGCCAAAAGCCAGAAAGATGCTGTAATTATGTGGTCAGTAACTTCAGCTGATACAGATCCTCACGCGAAACCGCAAGCATTTGTAAATAATGTCTTGAAAGGTGCGAAACCTGGTTCTATTGTTTTAATGCATGATGGTGGTGGCGATCGCCAAAGAACTGTACAAGCTTTGCCACAAATCATCAGCGGACTCAAACAGCAAGGCTACCGATTTGTTACAATTCCCGAACTTCTAAAAATGGGGCAATAAAGGGTGAGAAATTCTACTCACCCGACGATTTCATTTATTCGCTCATGACAGAAGCACTGCTCTCTTGAGCTTCCTGCCAAAGTTTGTGCAAAAAGAACTCAGCGCGATCGCTCATAGTGGTGACAAACACACCTACAGCATCCTTAGAACTATCTGATAGCCAAGAACCTTGCAGAGTGACTTCCATATATTGGGTATCACAGGCACACAGAGCGATGATTTCTCTGTCATCTCTTTTTACCTCAGATTTAAGCACTTCTACTTCTGGCAAATCAACAGGAAGCAAAAAGGAAGCGCTACTGGGTTCAATACACAAACTTTGCCCAACTCGCAGGGCCAAAATCACTCGCTGCGCTACCCATTCTTCTAGCGACAGAGTGAAACATTCCAAATCAAAGCTGCTTTCAGTGTAAGTTAATTTCAGCATTCCTTATGCTCTCCTGCTATTCCAGGCTTGCTTGCATATCTATCCAAAACTGTTCGGCAAAAGAAATCGCGGGGTGGATTGGTGCTTTTGGTTTGGTACGCAGTTGCATACCAGCCTCAAATAGGGTGCGATCACCTTTACGGGAGTTACATCTTTCACAAGCTGTGACTACGTTATCCCAAGTGTGAGAACCGCCTCTTGATCGCGGCATCACATGATCTAGCGTTAGATGTTTGCCGCTACCGCAATATTGGCAACTGTGATAGTCTCGCCGCAACACTTCCCGCCGATTGACTGGCGGAACTCTCCACATCCGCTCATTAGAAGTGATTGTCAAGCGAATGTGTTTTGGCACATCAATTACCAAACTGGGTGAGTGAACTCGCCATTCGCCTTCTGTGGTAAAACCCAGCGGTTGAGCTTTGTTGGTTACTAACAGCACAATCGCCCGCTTGATATTGATCCGACATAGTGGCAAGTAATTTTGAGAAAACACCACCACAGATTGCTCTAACACTTGCATTGCGTTCGCGCCGCGCATTGAAGATATCGTCACAGCTTCACTCCTTATAAAAAAACCCCCGCTTCAAGTTTTAAGTGAAGCGGGGGTTAGAATTGACCGGAAAATTTTCTGGTCTCATATTGGTACAGTATTCTTTTGTCTGTACCCCCCGCTTTCTTCATCTAGTTCTGGTTTTGCAATCAGCGCACTAATGCTGAGATGTCTAAAATCATAATTACCCTCTGTGATTTGCCCATAATTTCGGCCACTATCGCCCATAAATAAATACTCCACTCCAATAGCAGCTGATTCCCGATCGGCTCGGCAATTGGTAGCGCACAAAGAAGTAGAGATGGCTGAGATAGGGTAAATGGCTTTCACAGAAAATTTCACCTATTGAACATTCCTTTAAACATACTACACTTGTATTACTATCCTGTCTATACCTTTAAGGAGAAATGTGATGCATACGATCGCTCGCACCCCAACTACCGATATGGAAGTTACCAGTATCCGCCTAGAGCGGGAACTCAAAGATAAGCTCAAAGAAATAGCTGGCAATCAGGGATATCAAGCTTTGATCCGAGATATCCTTTGGAATTATGTCCAGCAAAAATCAGGTGAGTGGAAGCCTCGATTTTCACGAACTGACATTCGAGCTAGCATAGCTGCCACAGCTCAGCAAGAAGAACGCTGTGTACTCACAGGTCAATTAATTCAACCCCAACAACCAATGTTGTTAGGACTGACCAGGAATGGCGATATGGTTCCTCTGAGTGTTGAGAGCTTGGCTGGATAGTCTTATATTCAGGCGAATGCAGCCCAGTTATTAGTAAAAATAATTGGGCTGCATTTAGAATTTAGCCTTATTAATATTTTACTGAGAGTTACGGAGATAAAAGAGTAGCTTGTTAAACCTACTAGTTTCAAAAAAAATGTAATAAAAATTTATCAAGTAAGCGAAATAATTTTACGTAATATTTAAGAGCAATTTTGCTGTAATTCCAGAGTAATTACGGTTTATGTATACTTAAAGACAGGATAAAGTTAGTAAATTATTTCAACATAGAACAGTCAAAAACAAGCTAACTGAAGTATTTATAGGATATCTTAATTATTTTATTACTTATTTAGGAATGTAGCAATTTGCTTGATCAAGCGTAAACTTGGCCATCTGAGATAGAAAAGGGCTATAACAGGTGAGAGAAAGTATTCATACAAGATTTGTCAATTATCAGGGTGTATCAACACATAACGCTGAAGAATATGCCAAAAGGTTGGGTGCAAGAAGAATGGGATTATTATCCGAGGGCGTGCCAAGAATGAAAAAGCCTTTATCGTCGCCACCAGATTACGTTGATGACATAGATCGACTACAACCTTACCAAGTTAAGCTGATGCAGCATCAGGAAGAACCTACCCGCCAGCTGGTGCAAAAGATTAACCAAATCATTGCCAACAGTTCAGCGATGGCATTGATGGTGCAAGATATTGCCCAATTGCTAGGAGTTACTTTTCAAGTAGATTGCTGCTGCTTGGTTTCAGTAACGGGTGAGACATCCGACGAAGCGATTACTACTAATTGGTGTGCTGATGAGTATTTAGGGTTACCACACCCAGAAGAGATGTTTTCGATGGAACAGTTGCTTATGCACTCGCCAGTGCTGCAATGTGCTGCTGAACCATTGACTATTCAAGATATTTCCATCATTCAAAATAGTCTGGTAATTGGCTGTCAGTATTTGCCATTACCGATAAAAGCCGTTTTGGCAATTCCCACCCGGTTTGGTGGCAATAATAATGGGGTGATTAGTCTGATTAAATTCCAACCCTATGATTGGAGTGAATCAGAAAAACAACTGCTCAAAGAGGTGGAGTCGTCTTGCGCGATCGCTTTTTATCAAGTGGCCCAAGCTAAACTAATTACTCATCAACAACAGTATTTGCAAAAGAGCAATCAGTATCAAAGCTTGATCAAGCAATTAACCTTACTGATTCGGAGCAACTTGGAGCTCAATCAAATGCTCCAGTTAGTTATCGCCTCTACTGCCGAATCTCTACAGGCAGATCGGGGTTTGCTGATACTACTAAAATATACAGATCCACTATTTAGAACTCAAGCTAAAAAACAAATACCCAAAGCGAAAGCTACCGTGGGTGGTGAATGGGCTAGGGAAACACAAAATTACAGTACTACTAAACCAGATATCTTGAATCAATCTTTCTTGATATCAGAGTGTGATTTATGCCAGCGTGCCTTCATAGATTCTGTAAAACCAGTAATCTTTGATAACTATACAGAACAAAACGATACCTCCTGTGCGGCTCCATTATTTGCAATAAAGGAATTGCCTGCGGTATTATTAGTGCCATTAGAGAATCAAGGTAAAATCTTAGGATTCTTGGTGCTACAGCAATCTGTTACTCGCAGTTGGCAAGCAGCAGAATTAAATCTTGTAGAAATGGTTTGTGCTCAAGTAAGTAACGCCATAATTCAGTCACAGACATTGCGCCAAGTGCAAACTTTGGTAGATGAGCGGACGGCGAAACTCCAGAGTAGTCTTGAACTCCAGGCAAAATTGCATGAAAGAACTCGGCAGTATGTTGAGCAACTGCGGAAACTCAATGAACTCAAAGATGAATTTTTGAGCAACATGAGCGATCGTTTGCGCTATCCTTTGACAAACATGCTGATGTCAATTCGTAACTTACGTTTGCCAGGGATCACGCCAGAGCGTCAGGTTCGATACATGGATATCCTTGAGCAGGAATGCACAAAGGAAATCAACTTGATTAATGACTTGTTGACACTCCAGAAACTAGAGTCGCCTCACGAAGCTCCACAATTAGAAACTATAGATTTAAATACTAGAATCCAGGATATAGCAGCATCTTTTCAGAAAAAATTCCTGGAGAAGGGATTAAAGATTTCTGTAGATTTACCACAGAAGTCGCTAAAACTGCAAACGGAACTGGAGAGTTTTGACCGCATCCTCCAAGAACTGTTAAATAATGCCTGTAAATACACAGAGCATGATACCACCGTCCATTTGGAAGCTGTTCACCGAGTTGATCAACAAATTGATCAAGTTATTATAAAAGTGACGAATACAGGACGTGCCATCTCCGAAGAAGAAGCGACCTACATCTTTGACAAGTTCCGTCGCGGAAAAGGAGGCTGGACTCCAGGGGCTGGCTTGGGACTTGCTCTAGTCAAGTCTTTAGTGCAGCATTTGAATGGAACGATCGCAGTTGAGAGTCTTCAAATCTCGGATTCTGAACAGAGCGAAATTTGCTTCACCCTAACTCTGCCCCAATTTTGTGACGAAAGCAAACCATAATTCTGAAAGTGACTAAAAAACAGAACACAACACAGAACCTTGATTTCCAGTCTCTTAGTAATGACATCATCCTCGAAGGAGATTTGACTGCTGATGCAGTCGCTTTGGCAGCTAAGGTTGAAATTCAAATTGAGAAAATAGCAGAGCGACAGCGACAAATCAGCGCTAAAGTCCAAATTCCCCAACCAGTGGAACTGATATGGAAGGTTCTGACAGATTATGAAGCCTTACCTGACTTTCTCCCTAACCTCGCCAAGAGTCGTCTAATCGAGCATCCCAATGGTGGAATTCGACTTGAGCAAGTAGGCTCCCAGCGCTTACTGAATTTCAACTTTTGGGCGCGGGTAGTTCTGGATTTGGAAGAATGCTTCCCGAAAGAAATTAATTTCCGCATGGTAGAGGGAGATTTTAAAGGCTTTTCTGGTAGCTGGTGTTTAGAGCCTTATTCCCTCGGTGAGTATGTAGGAACAAATCTTTGCTACATAATTCAAGTTTGGCCTAAACTCACTATGCCAGTGGGAATCATTGAAAACCGCCTGAGCAAAGACCTGCGGCTAAATCTTCTGGCTATTTACCAACGTGTAGAAGAGTTAGCCAGCAAAGAACCTTATGTTCAATAGTTAAACTATCATTCAGGAAAAATCCTGGATGATAGTTTTGATTTGTAAATTTTCAGAGAAATACACTTTTAGTTTTTTAAGTACCCCCAGGGGAATTCGAATCCCCGTTACCTCCGTGAAAGGGAGGTGTCCTAGGCCTCTAGACGATGGGGGCATCGAACTCAGACCTTTTATAAGGTAACGAATTTCCTTGCCGTTGTCAACAGCTTTTGCCAAAAAAAGTTTGTGGCAGCTAAACTAGGTGGAGGCAGAAGCTTGAAGAGAATACAAAAACATGGAGACACAAAAAGAATTTCCTAGACGCTTGTGCAGGAAGCTGCAAGGTGCCTCAGCGTCTGGCACTTGGAATTTAAGGGAATGCCCAGATAGAAAAAACGCTAAATTCATTGAGGGGCAAAGGGTATGATGTTGTACCCTGTAGAATTAATATCTCCGATTTTTTACAAAAGATTTTGAAATAAATCGCTCAAAATCTACAACATGGAAGCATCTTTTGAAATTACCCTACAGATGGCGATCGCTGTCCTTGCAGGCATTAGTGCCCAAGTGCTGGCTGCATACTTTCGGATACCCAGCATTGTCTTGTTATTGCTGTTGGGTATCCTCTTTGGCTCTGATGGACTAGGACTGTTGCATCCCCATTTGCTAGGCACCGGACTGGAAGTTATTGTCGCCCTAGCAACGGCAATAATTTTGTTTGAAGGCGGACTTAACTTGGATCTGCGAGAGTTAGGCAGAGTTTCAGTCAGCCTGCAATTGCTCGTTACTCTAGGAACGCTGATCACATTGCTTGGTGGGAGTATGGCTGCTCACTGGCTGGGTGAATTTCCCTGGAACATAGCTTTTCTTTATGCTTCCATAGTCGTGGTGACAGGCCCAACTGTCGTTGGTCCCTTGCTCAAACAAATCAATGTAGATCGCCAAGTTGCAACACTTTTGGAAGGGGAAGGGGTTTTAATTGACCCTGTAGGAGCTATCCTTGCCTTCGTTGTCCTCGATACCATTTTGAACGGCGATGCTGGCGCCATCAATGCGATCATCGGTTTACTCATGCGCTTGGGTGTTGGTGCGGCAATTGGTGGTGCTGGCGGTTATTTGATGAGCTTGATTTTCAAACGCGCCAGTTTTCTGTCATTTGAGCTAAAAAACTTAGTGGTGTTGGCAATACTTTGGAGCCTGTTTACTTTATCACAAATCATCCGCAGCGAATCGGGAGTAATGACGACAGTGGTTGCAGGAGCAGTATTTGCTAACTCCTCAGTCCCAGAAGAACGTCTGTTACGGAGCTTCAAGGGTCAGCTGACAATTCTCAGCGTCTCAGTGCTATTTATCTTATTAGCCGCTGATTTATCCATTGCCAGTGTGTTTGCTTTGGGTTGGGGTAGTTTATTCACTGTTTTGGTATTAATGTTTGTCGTTCGCCCGATTAATATCCTCTTATGTACCTGGAACAGTGACCTAAACTGGCAACAGAAACTATTTTTAAGCTGGGTTGCTCCTAGAGGAATTGTTGCCGCCTCGGTAGCTTCTTTTTTTGCAATTTCGCTGACACAGCGTGGCATTAACGGCGGTGATTCTATCAAAGCTCTAGTCTTCCTGACAATTATCATGACTGTTGTCTGTCAAGGTCTAACAGCTGGCTGGGTTGCTAAATGGCTGCAAATTACCTCTAAAGACGTAACTGGGGCAGTGATTGTGGGTTGTAATCCCTTGAGTCTTTTGATTGCCCGATTTTTTCAAGAACGGGGAGAAAACGTGGTCATGATTGATACTGACCCCCAATATCTTGTTCAAGCCGAGGCACAAAATCTGCGGGTGATTGCCAGCAGCGGGCTGGATGCTGCTGTTTTGGAAGAGGCAGGACTTGCCTCTATGGGTACTTTTTTGGCTATGACAAGTAATGGCGAGGTGAATTTTGTTTTGGCTCAACGGGCGGCTGAGGAATTTAAGCCGCCGCGTGTCTTAGCTGTTTTCCCCCGCGATCCGCAAGCAAGTACCTCGGTTAGTAATAAAGTTAATCAAGCTTTCATCCCAGACTTAGCGATTAAGACTTGGAATGAATATTTGAATGATGGGCGAGTCAAGCTGGGGACAACTACGCTAAATGAGTTGGAATTTTCCACTCAATGCGATCGCATCCAAGAAAAGATTCAGACTGAGGTGTTGATACCGCTATTGGTAGAACGAGAAGAACGCTTACAGGTAATACCAGCTAACCAAGAGTGGGAAGTTGGCGATCGGATTATTTACCTATTGCATGATCCCAGACCTAGCCTTTTAAAACGCTTATCTGGTGCTACCCAATCCACTCCCCTCTCTCTAGAAAAGTTACCAGAGGTTGAAGACCTATCCCTCGCCCAATTATCTGAAGTTTCCGCTAGTGAGGTTCCTGGGGGATAGCAGGCTGAGGAAGAATATAACTCCTAACTCAGCACGGGCTAAACCATAGCTATCCGCTAACAGCACTCTTTATTAGCTTTGGGAAGGAACAAACTCGCCTTCTGGTGGTTGTTGCAAATTACCAATTTCTGGTTTTGGCGCTTCTTGATACATTTGCCATTCTTGCCACAGTAAAGCAGATAAATGAACTATGGCAAGAATTAGCGTCGCCATCGAAATTAGATAACTGTGTATTGTGTAAAGGTGTTCGACAGTAACTGTGTTAATCGCTCCACCCCCAGTCAAAATGTCGCGCAGTTGTCCACCAATGAAAGGAATAGCTTCGATGGTTCCCAACTCAATGTTAAAACGCCAGTATCCTTTCTGAGTCCAATCTAGGATCATCGCTGTCCAGTCGAGCCCGATAGCACTTAAAGTTAACAAAATCCCGCTAATCCAAGCAGCCAGCCAACTCTTGCGAAATTGCCGACCTAAAAACATCACCACAATTTGAATCAGAGTGATCGCAATTACTGCGTTACCAGCAATATCATGCGCTCTCAGAAACAACCAGCCGTATGGCAGTTGTGTATTAATCATCTTCAATGAGTTATAAGCTCCGCCTGCTGTCGGTTCATAGTAAAAAGACAGCAAAACTCCCGTAGATACATAAATTAAGCACAAAGTAACAATAACGACCGATAATATCGTCGCTATTCGTCGCAAAATATTGTCGAACTGGGTGCTTTGCATGGCTCACCCCTCCTGTTCTTAACTAAGTATTTATTCTTGTTACAATTTTAGCTAATAAATATTAATAAATGTTGCAATTCTCAGAAA
The DNA here is from genome assembly GCF_036917195.1 of Nostoc sp. GTDB lineage: Bacteria > Cyanobacteriota > Cyanobacteriia > Cyanobacteriales > Nostocaceae > Nostoc. The sequence goes on along the minus strand of NZ_JBALDG010000026.1, from coordinate 3,511 downwards.
AAGATAAAGTTTTTTAAATTTGATATATTGCACTATTCTCGAAGAGCCAACTAGCCGACCTCAGACTTAAGTCTGAGGCTAATAGCCCAAGTTCACTTAAGTGGACTAAAGCCGTTTACTAGTCGTCTTTTGACGACTTTAACTTATTACTAAGCGATTGTTGAATTAGTACAGCGGGCGCGTAAATCCAGCTACTATCTCAATTAACCAGACAATTGATTGAGCAACTAGTTAAAGGTAGGCAAACTAACGCCACAGTGTATTAGTGCTATCAGTTAAATTAAATATTGCACCCAAGCTTTTAAGGGTTCTGCTGAACCATACCAGATCCCAGGACTTCTCGGAGAATGCCTCACACCTTGAATAACAAAATTTTCTGCGCCTTCTAAGTGAGCAGCTTCAATCGGTGTGATTCCATCTCCCCAAGTGTTACCCTTGCCACAGGTTAATTGGTAACTACTGTAAGCTAACCAGCTACCGCGCCGCCTTTCCCCAAAGATAGTTTTGCCAGCCACACAAACGTAACGAACGTTTTTGTAAAAAGCTCCTGGGTAGTTATTGGTCACGAAATCTAGATTAGAGCGTGTCCAGCGTTCTTGGCTAATATGAGGTGTCCCCAAGGTGATGAGAGTAGCAACCAGGGGATGCGCTTCCCAGAGAAATGGTTTGACATCACCGCGTGCTAAGTAGGGCTTTTCTCCCATGTAGATGCGGGATATCCAACCTCCGGCTGAGTGACCAATCAAGTTAATTTGAGTAGCATTATGTTGCTGCAATGTATGCTTGATTGTAAGATCAAGTTGTTGCAGAATCGGTGTTACTGATCTTCCTCCAATAGTGGGTAGCCAGTCACGCCGTCGCAGTGGTACTGTAACTGTAGGAAAATTTAACTCTTGTAAGGATTGTTCTAGTTGGCGGTAAGCGATCGCATTTTCTAGATATCCAGGCACAATAACTGTCGGTAACGGCATTTTAAATATTGGCTGCAATGATTGATGGTTTGAAACTTTTTTAGGAAGAAGTAGTCAGATTCAGAAGCTAGAATTGCGATTGGATGACTGACTCCTTTTATAAAAACTCAAATAGCTTTAGTGGGTACTAAAATGTCAATAAAATTGTACAATTGTCAATAAAATTGTACAATGTGCAACAGTTTTAGGTGCTGCTGATGTGGTAGTATTTTCACATAGGGCCTAAATTAAGACAAGCAAGTGTGCCATCTGTTACAGAAGTGTAGTTAGACTGCAAAACAGTAGACAAAACCAGGCAACTTCAGCACATGTTGTGATGTACTCAGACTTGTACGTTCACTTAAACTTTATAAATATCCTAGATATTAATTTTAATTGTGTGCGTCATAACAGTAAAAAATCAAAAGTAGTAATTTTTCAAATATCTCTTTAGCAAAGTCAAATTTGAAAATATGATTCAGCGTCTATTGATCAATTAAAAACCTAAATAAATGGCAATTTTGGCGTTTTGATTGCCAGCATCGGAAATTATTATTTCCTTATAGGGACGCATATCTTGCAAAATATTGCAAGTCGAAAAGATAAAATCGCTAGTCAACTGCAACTGAGCCGAGTGAACGATAACAGCTATGTCTTACGTCTCCCTGTTTAAAAATATACCAGAAATCTTAAGCCAGCCAATTGGGATAGCAGCTATAGCTTCTCTTGGCATCCACGGTGCTATTGCGATAATTGTGCCATTGATGCCTATGGACTCTAACAAGCCCAAAGAAACAGCATCATCCAAAACAGTCGGACTTTTGGAATTGAGCCAAGCCGACCAAAACCGTTTGCCGCAAAGTACATCCCAAGTTGGTTTACAACAATTTCCTCCAGTAGCGCCACTTTCTGCCCCTAACTTTAGCGCCCAAACTGGATTGCCCTCATTGGCACCAGCGCCATCTAGTCAGCTAATACTGCCTCCGCTACCCCCATCATCGAATAACTATCGAGTCTCCTCCTTGCCGACAAGGCAGTCTATGCGGATGATTCCTAGTGAAAATTTGCGATTTGACGCCTCTAAATTTGACAGTTCTAAATTCAATACCAGCCCCAAATTCTCGCCATCAGTTCGTCGTTTGAATAATAGTGACACCAAATACCAGGTAATTAAGCCACTGGCTGTAAGTTTGAATAATAGTGACACCAAATACCAGGTAGTTAAGCCACTGCCTATTAATAGGTTGCCAGAGTTGCAGTCGCAGAAAATACCTGATGATATTCTGCAAAATGCCCAGTCTGGGAACTTATCTGAGGTTACCCCCGTTCCAACAGCACAGGAAAATAGGACTTTACAGATGATGCAACCGGGTAATGATGCGTCTAGAATTGCTCAAAACCCGCTGATGAATTCTCTAAAACAAGCTCCAAGGGCTGGGGATAGTTTAACCCTAAGTAGGGGAACCATGCTCAAGACACCTGATTTATCTGGAAAAGGATCTCAACTGGCGATCGCACAGTTAGACTCCTACGCAAACCTGAGAAAAGAAGTCCAGCAACAATATCCTAATGCTGAACAAAAACCAGTCATCCGCCAAACATTACCCACAGATAAGCCGAATCTTGAAGGTGCTGTTTTGGGTGTATTAGTGGTAGATCCTGATGGTAAGGTCTTAGATATCAAGTTTCAAAACAAGTTAGTTTCCCCTGAATTGCTTGTTAAAGCAAGGGAATACTTCAACAAGCAATCCCCCAAGGGAGATAAACAGATTAGTTCCTATCCATTTAACCTACGTTTCCAAAACAACACTAGCAACACCACTGGGACTACTCAATTATCTACACCGATAATCAATAACAATCAGTTTACCCCCTCACCAGCAGCTACTTCTAAACCATTTCCGGAATTGCGAATTAGAAATAACCGGCCTGCGTCCTTACCCATAGGTAATCTTAAACCATTATCTGCACCGGGAGTCAATAGCAATCAACCTACGCCCTCACCAGCAGTTACTTCTAAACCATTATCTGAAGAGCAAATCATAAACCAGCCCACGCCTTCATCGCCAGCTACTACTTCCGAAATGTTATTGCTGCCGAGAGTCAATAAGAGTCAGCCTGCACCCTCTGCTGAATCAGATCGAAAATTAGTAGAACGGTTGCGCGAAGTGAAGGAAAACAGACAAAAGTCTAATGTAGAAAAATAATTACCAGTGAATGATCTTAGATTAAGAAGAAGCTAAAAGCTATGAATGATAAAGATTCTGAATTTATCATTCATCTTTAAAATATCGTTTTTAGAAGTTGACGAACTGGCGATCGCCAGTTCGTCACACTTAAGTAGGTAGGCATAATTAAACATATAATAAAATCCTAGTTCGTAGTGAGTGATTCATCGCTCATAGCATGGTTTATCAGGACTAAAGTCCTTACGCTTCTGGCTTGGCGTTAGCCTCTGGCAATGTGATACCAAGTTGCAATAGATAGTATTATTTAAGGGAAGTAAAATCGGTGTACAGCGATGCCTCGTACTCGGATTAAGATCATTCCTCACCTGGATT
>NZ_JBALDG010000025.1:0-6433 GCF_036917195.1 Nostoc sp. | reverse complement strand
AAATAACAAATGAGTTCGCCAAAATAACAAATGAGTTCGCCGAAATAACAAATGAGTTCGCCAAAATAACAAATGAGTTCGCCAAAATAACAAATAAGTTCGCCGAAATAACAAATGAGTTCGCCAAAATAACTTTTGCGTTGGCTAGCAAGAACCGCAGGCATCGCCATGATAGCAACAATTTAGCTTTGACGCGGGAGCGTAATGCACCCTTTGGGTTCAGCAGTCGCCTGCGGAGGGAAACCCTCCTTCAGCGCTGCTTCACTGCAAATCTTTGGTAGATGAAGTTTTTCCGACTTGTGTGTACACCGTAGCCTTTTAGAAGAGAGGTCAGAGTGTATTGCATCCATAGACGCGTAGCGGCTACTCTGCGAGAACGCTAAGAGCGAACCCGCAGGGTACGATAACCGCTATAGTGAATCGTCAAAAATAATAAACAATCCCCAATCCCTAACCTTCAGACTGTGTTAATTTTGGATGCTTCAGCAATAGGTTCAACTTGTATGGGTGGTGCTTTTTCTTCAAAGGTGGCTAAATCGAACCAAAAAGTGGTGCCAATGCTGACTTCACTTACTAGATGGACTTTACTACGATGTCTGTCGATGATATTTCTGACAATCGATAAACCTAAACCCGTGCCTTCTAGGGTGTGAACTCGGTTTTCGACGCGGAAGAAGCGTTCAAAAATTGAGTGTTGGTCTTCTGTGGCGATGCCAATTCCAGTATCGGAAATTTCAATCCGCACTGGAGAAGATTCGGTATGACTGGGTTTGAAATCTAGTTGGTAGGCGCGGATTGCCACTTTACCACCGGCTTTCGTGAATTTAAGGGCATTACCAATCAGATTGCCAAACACTTGTACTAACAGATCATAATTACCCATTACCAGCGGTAAATTAGGAGCAACTTCCTGAACAAGTTCAACACCTTTATCTTTAGCATTGAGTTGGTAAGTACGCAGGGTTTGCTCGATCGCTTGCGCTAAATCTACCCCATTGAAGTTATACTGACGACCAGATTCGAGTTTTGACAAATCCAATACATCGTTAACTAGGCGGGTTAAGCGATCGGTTTCATGGTTGACAGTTTGCAGAAACTCTTGCCGTTCTTGTAAAGCTAAGTCTTCGCCGTAGTCGTGCAGGGTTTCAATATAAGTTTTGATGTTAAATAGAGGCGTTCGCAGTTCGTGAGAAACGTTGCTGATAAATTGGCTTTTTGCATCGTTTAGCTCCACCTCACGGGTAATATCTTGGATAGTAATCGCAATACCTTTGATGCTTTCTCTTTGTACGTTGAGTACTGTAGTCAAGAGAATGCGAATCGTCCGTGGGGTGGGTTGGTTAATAAAAATTCGGAATTCGGCGCTTTCGCATTCGTTTGCTGCCATTTCGTACAAGGGACGGGTGATTTCTATTTGTACCGCTGGCGGCAAGTGATGCAACACATTGCAGCCTACCACATCAGCGGTTTCCCAGCCAAAAATTCGCTTTGCCGTGGGGTTGACTAAAATCACCTGCATGTTGTTATCAATTAACACAGCACCATCTGCGATCGTTGAAACTAGAGTTTCTAGCTTCGCTTTTTCTGCGGTCAGTTCCTCAATATTCTGTTCTTCATAGCGCTCTAATCGCTCTGCCATTTCATTAAAGCTTAAAATTAACTCCCCAAGTTCGCCCCCTAAAGGTAAATTAATCCGCTGCTTGAAATTCCCAGTAGTAATTTGCTTCACCCCCACTAGCAGTTCTTTTATTGGCTTAGTGATGGTCAAGGCGTTAATCACTCCTGCCAAAATCACCATTACCCAAATCGTGATAAAAACGGCAATGGTGACATCACGGGTAAAATTGGTGGAGATGACAGCGGTCTGATTGGGGTTGATACCGATCGCTAATACACCTAAATATTTTTTATTGACGATCAGGGGAATAAACACATCGGTGACTGTTCCATCTGGGGTCATGTGTTGCCGCACCATTGGCTTTTCCCCATCACTAGGGTAATCTTCAGGCAGTTGTATCCGCCGTTTAATCGTCAGGGAGTTTTCTACCTCCGCTTCCCAAAAAGGAATGCCAAAAAAGATTTCTCCAGTTTCATCAGCGTAGAGCATATAACGCACACTAGAGGTGCTGCGATAGAAGCGTTGTGAAAATTGGGCAACCTCAGTCAGATTATTATCAGCAACTAGGGGGGCAACGTTGGCAGCAAGCAGCAACCCCAAGTCACGACCAAAGCGGGTATCATTCATCCGCGCATCCTGCTGAATTGTATTCACAGCCCAGAAGGTCAAACCACTCATTACCAAGGAAACCACCAATGTTGCCACAGCCAGCAGTTTGGTCTGGAGTGTGAACTCAGACCACCAACTAGCGATCGCATCTCGAATTGTTTTAAACAGACTTAGCATCTTAAATAAAGTTGTTAATAGTCTTTGTTATAAAGCCCAACAACTAAAAAATTAACAGTTAATTTGACAAAAATGTTAAAGGCAGTGGGAATGCGGCATTGGGCATAGGGCATTAGTTATTCCCTCACATTTACAGACGCGATTAATCGCGTCTCTACTTCTAACTCCTGTACAGACGCGATTAATCGCGTCTCTACTCCTAACTCCTAACTCTATAACCAATATCTTTCCGGTAATATATCCCCTCAAACTGAATATGTTTGATACCCGCGTAGGCTTGGGCGATCGCTTGCTCAAAATTTTCTCCGATTCCAGTCACATTTAATACTCGACCCCCATTTGTCACTACTTCTTGTTGCTGGTTCAACTTCGTACCTGCATGAAATACAGTTGCTCCTGTTGCCTCTGCCTCACCAATGCCAGTAATGACGTGGCCTTTCTCATATTCTCCTGGATAACCACCTGAAGCTGCAACGACAGTCGCAGATGCTCCCCCTTTCCAAACAATGGGCGGCAATTCACTTAATCGCTGCTGTACACAGGCTAGAAGCAACTCTTCTAAAGGTGTTGCTAACAATGGTAAAATTACCTGGGTTTCCGGATCGCCAAAGCGACAGTTAAATTCCAAAACCTTGAAGTCGCCATCGGGTGCAATCATTAATCCAGCATACAGTACACCTCGGTAGTCAATGCCTTTAGCTCGTAAAGTTGCGATCGCTCTTTCTAACACTTCTGTTTGAATGCGTGCCATCAACTCTGGCGTAGTAATGGGTGCTGGGCTGTATGCTCCCATCCCACCAGTATTTTCCCCGATATCGCCGTCACCAATCCGCTTATGGTCTTGAGCTGGCAGTAAGGGTCGAATTGTTAACCCATCCGTTAACGCTAAAACTGACACCTCTTGCCCAATTAAACATTCTTCAATGACAACAAATTTACCAGCACTGCCAAACTGTCCCTGAAAAATCGCATCAATGGCACTTTCTGCCTGTTCAACTGTAAAAGCCACTGTTACACCCTTACCAGCCGCCAAGCCATCAGCTTTGACGACAATTGGTACTCCTGTAGCTCTTACATAGGATTTTGCTGCTACTGCCTCCGTAAATACCGCAGCCCGGGCCGTCGGAATTCCAGCTTCTTGCATCAGGGCTTTTGCCCAAGCTTTACTCGCCTCTATTTGCGCTCCCGCTCTGACTGGCCCAAATACCATCAATCCTTTGTCTTGGAGGTAATCTGTGATTCCCTTCGCCAAAGGTACTTCTGGCCCAACTATCACCAGAGTTATGCCATGTTCTACAGCATATCGGCTCATGCCTTCAAAATCATCTACTGCCAGGGGCAAGTTCTGGCAACGTTCCATACTTTCTGTGCCTCCATTCCCTGGTACACAGATAACTTGCTCGATTTGCTTAGATTGCAACAGTTTCCATGCCAGAGCGTGTTCGCGCCCTCCATTACCTACAACTAAAACTTTCACTGATTTCCTCGTGCGTCCCTTACGAAACGAGAATGCCCGATTCGGCTCTCGCGGATCAATTTTTTCACCAATCCTCAGACTTGTGCAAGCCCCCTGATGACCAAAAAAGGTAGGGGGAGGAGAGAAAGAATTATCTTGGGGACTTTCAAAAATTAAATTACTTACAGCTATTTTCAGGTAAATAGACCACACGGTAGGGGCACAGCATTGCTGTGCCCTTACGACAGATGTAGTTCAAATACATGAAAATTACTGTAATTCCTGTAATCCAATACGACTATCCGATTTCTTCTCCCCCTGCTTACCAAAACGATTGATTATTTTTTTATTTGGAAGTCCCTTGCCATATCGGTTTCAAGTCCTATTCGCTTCTTTGAATTTCAACTGCATTGATTCCTAAGATTCAATTTTGTCAATTAGTAAATTTATTACTGTTATTAATAATAGTAATAAATCTACTAGTATAAATAAATATATAAATATATTTGTTTAAGTAATGGTGATGTTTAAAACAGTACAATAATTGATTAAAAAATTAAGCTCAAGTAGTGATAATTATTGATTACAAGTACTAACTTGTGAATGTAGAAATTCATGAAATAGCACAAAATAGGAAACATGGCTAAAATTATTGTTACTGGAGCTGCCGGCTTTGTTGGTTCTCACCTCGTAGACATCTTGCTACAACAAGGGGAAGAAGTGATCGGGATTGATGAATTCAATGATTACTATGATCCGATGTTAAAGCGTAAGAATGTTGCACACTTACATCACTCGCCTGGTTTTAGATTAATTGAAGGAGATATGCAGTTTTTAGATTGGCAGAAACTCCTAAAAGATGTTGATGTAGTTTACCATCAAGCGGCACAAGCAGGTGTCAGAGCAAGTTGGGGTAAAGCTTTTCGAGGTTACACAGAACGAAATATTAACGCTACACAAGTTTTGCTGGAAGCAGCCAAAGATGCAAAACACCTGAAAAGGTTAGTATTTGCCTCTTCATCGAGTGTATATGGTAATGCAGAAACATTACCTACCCATGAGGGAATTTGTCCTCAACCAGTTTCTCCTTACGGCATTACGAAGCTAGCAGGGGAGTTTTTGTGTGAACTGTATCACAAAAACTTTGGCGTGCCCTGTGTGACGTTGCGCTATTTTACAGTCTATGGCCCTAAACAGCGCCCAGATATGGCATTTCATAAGTTCTTTAAATCCATTTTGCAGGATGAGGCGATTCCTATTTACGGCGATGGCCAGCAAACACGGGAGTTTACGTTTGTTAGTGATGTCATCGCCGCCAATTTAGCCGCCGCCTCCGCACCCCAAGCAGTGGGAGAAATTTTTAATATCGGTGGCGGTAGCAGGGTTGTGTTAGCAGAAGTCTTAGATACGATTGAAGAAATCGTTGGGAAACCAATCAAAAGAAATTACATCGAAAAGGCGATGGGAGACGCCCGTCACACCGCTGCTGATGTATCTAAAGCGCAAAAAATTCTGGAATATCAGCCGCAAGTCTCTCTAAGAGAGGGTTTGATACAGGAATGGCAGTGGATTAAGTCTTTGTATTCCCTCTAGGGCGTGTCATGGTTTCCCTATTATCTATTCTTCCTTAGCAGTTCTGATTCCAGTTTATCTAAAAGGTTTGCGATCGCTCGCGCAGTACTTTGGCGAGGTGAAATACAAGGGCGCTTCAATTAACCGTTTGTCCTAATTTCCCTCATCTTCTTAAGCTTCACTTTTGTTATGCAAACTGTATTGATCGGAGTCTTATCCTTAGCTGGTAGTCAAAACAACACCTTGGCGGATAGTACGTTTGCGTTGGCGTAGCCGGTCGGAGACATCGCTTTTACGAGTTCCCCCAGCCATCTGATACTCATGGCTATTTTTACCAAACTTATGAGCAACACCAAGCAAAATTTTTTCAGAATAGTCCGCCAAATCTTGTTCATTTTCGATGATTTGGGTTAATAAGACATCAATAGTAGAAAGAGTAGTATTGTAAGCTTCTAGAGATTGACGGAGACTTTCAATTTTATCAGTATAATCTATAACAGTTAAATTATTTCCTACATCTAGAGTAGGACTGATAGATTTAATACTTGCCAAGCGCATCTCAGCAAAGCTAAGAATACGTGAATCGCGTTTTGGTCTTGCCATAATTAATACCCCTTTGTCTGAAAAAATAACTTAAATTCTATAGTGGACAATTTTTTCAAAGGTTGTCCTGTGTAAAATTATTTTTTTTAAAAGACTAAAATTTGAGTAATTTCACTAATTTTCTATTTTTCCTCTCTCAAAACCATAGTGGCTCCACAAAGAGCAACTAAGGGCGGGTTTATGAAAAATTTGAATGTATTAGAAATCTGTAGAGTGAACCCGCTTTTACTTTTTTTCACTTAGGACTTAGTTAAGTTAAGGCAGAAATTGCTACAGCAAAAGCGGAAGTTCCTACAGGGAAGACGGAAGTTGCTACAGACTGCGCGAAACACCGAAACGTCTTGACGGAAGTTGCTACAGACTGCGCGAAACACCGAAACGTCTTGACAGAAGTTCTT
>NZ_JBALDG010000024.1:0-41358 GCF_036917195.1 Nostoc sp. | reverse complement strand
TTATTTCGGCGTACGCATTCGTTATTTCGGCGTACGCATTTGTTATTTCGGCGTACGCATTTGTTATTTCGGCGTACGCATTTGTTATTTCGGCGAACGCGTTTCTTATTTCGGCGTGTCCATAACGCACCCTACGAAACTACTAAAAGAGTTGAAACCTATGCTGGTCATACTTGTGTGTACACCCTAGCCCTACTTGGGAAAGGGATTTAGGGTGAGGGCAAAAACTACGGTTCTCAATATAGATGAGGTTTATGTATTGCTTGTCTAACTCATCTTCCTAAATCATGCATCTGGTTAATTACCGTGGCACACTTTTGTGTCAACGCTTCCAATTCCTCTTTATTAATAGAATTAGGCGCATCAATCAAGTTACCAATTCTCACAGTGATGGGAACTGCGCGAGGTCGGGACGATCCTTTTTCTAAAATCCTCTCAGTACCCCAGACACTCACCGGCAATATTGGGGCTTTTGCTTTCGCCGCCAGCAGTAATGCGCCTCTTTTGGGGTCTGTAATTCGACCATCTGGGGTGCGAGTACCTTGTAAGAAAACACCGATAGCCCAACCGTTATTGAGATATTCTAGGGCGGAACGGATGGCAGTGCGATCGGTATTTCCCCGACTCACCGGGTAAGCACCGTACAATTTAATCGCTTGCGCCAAAATGGGGATATTAAATAACTCTTCCTTAGCCATGTATGCCACTGGACGACGTACACAGTTGGAGACAATTGGCGGGTCAAAGTAACTAGCGTGATTACTGACTACCAATAGCGGCCCTGATTGGGGGACATTTTCCGCACCATAAATCTGGCCCCGGAAGTAAGCGTGAAGCATGGGGCTGACTACCGACCATTTAAAGGCGTGGTAAAGTGCCAGACTGATAAACGGTTCGCGGTTTTTGTCCACAGAAGATAATGCAAATCAAACTGAATTTAGCATACGCGATCGCAAGGCCCAGAGCAAACTCAAAAAAGTTGTAGAAACACAAGGTACTAATTTCGGCAATTTCAGTTGATGCTTGGTGAGCTTTTTTACTACATTCCCTACCTTTGAAAACATCATTTTAGGAACTTCCACTTATTCTAAAATACAAGGGTGCGTCAGGCGAAACGCTGTAATGCATCGTGAGCAATAAGATAGATATGGTGCGTTAGCGAAGTGTAACAGACTCTACGAATATCGGATAATTTCTTTTTTGGTATTCATTTAAATTATGAATTGCTTCACCTATCTGGGAACACTAAATCTGGAATTGTCAGGATTTAGCAGTATGGTTACCACTCTAGTTACTATTCCCGGATACCAAATTAAGGAACAACTTTACAATGGTTCGAGAACCCTAGTTTATCGTGGTTATCGAGAAACTGACTCTTTACCTGTAGTGGTTAAACTGCTGAAAAATCCATATCCGGGTTTTTGCGAATTGGTGCAGTTTCGCAATCAGTATACCATTGCCAAAAATCTCAACTCACCTCTAATTATCCAAACCTACAGCTTAGAACCTTACCAAAATGGCTATGTGTTGGTGATGGAAGATTTTGGGGGAATTTCTCTTAAAGAATGGGGAACAGGGTCAAGTTTACGAAATCTCACGGAGTTTTTACAGATAGCGATTGCCCTGTGCAATATCTTAAATATACTCTATCATCAGCGGATTATTCATAAAGACATCAAACCTGCCAATATTTTAATTAATCCAGAAACCAGACAAGTTAAAATAATTGACTTTAGTATTGCATCCCTACTACCACGAGAAACCCAAACACTCATCAATCCTAATCTATTAGAAGGGACACTCTCTTATATTTCCCCAGAACAAACAGGCCGAATGAATCGGGGGATTGACTATCGGACTGATTTTTATTCAATCGGTGTTACTTTTTACGAGTTACTTACAGGTGAGTTACCTTTTCAATCAAACGACCCGATGGAGTTGGTGCATTGTCATATTGCAAAACTTCCACCAAATATGAATAAATCTTACCTGCATAAAGCACCCTTTCCTTACCAAGGAGAGGGTTGCGGTGAGGTTGATTTTCCGATTCCCCAAGTTCTCTGTGACATCGTGATGAAATTGATGGCAAAAAATGCTGAAGACCGCTATCAAAGTGCATTAGGACTGAAATCTGATTTAGAAAATTGTTTAACTCAACTCCAAAAAACTGGTAATATTGAACACTTTGAAATTGCTCAAAGGGATGTGTGCGATCGCTTTGTTATCCCTAATAAACTTTATGGAAGACAAACAGAAGTAGAAATTCTCCTCCAAGCATTTGAGCGAGTTAGCTTGGGTGCAACCGAAATGATTCTGGTAGCTGGTTTTTCGGGTATTGGTAAAACTGCGGTTGTTAACGAAGTTCATAAACCCATTGTTCGTCAACGTGGTTATTTTATCAAAGGGAAATATGACCAATTTCAGCGAAATATCCCCTTCAGTGCATTTGTGCAAGTATTCCGAGATTTAATGGGGCAATTGCTCACAGAAAGCGATACTCAAATCCAGGAATGGAAAAGTAAGCTTTTAAAAGCTGTCGCGGAAAATGGGCAGGTAATTATTGAAGTAATTCCGGAATTAAAAAGAATTATTGGTATCCAACCACCAGCACCTCAATTATCAGGAACTGCGGCACAAAATCGCTTTAATTTATTGTTCCAAAAGTTCACTCAAGTCTTTACTCTTGCCGAACATCCATTAGTAATATTTTTAGATGATTTGCAATGGGCAGATTCAGCATCGTTAAAGTTAATTCAGCTATTAATGACTGATCCAGGGCATCTTTTGATTATTGGTGCGTATCGTGATAACGAAGTTAATTCAGTACATCCGTTGATGTTAACCTTGAGTGAAATCGAAAAAGCACTCTTCACGATTAATACGATTACTTTAGCACCACTGAGTCAAGTGCAAGTGAATTATTTAGTTGCTGACACACTTAAGTGTTCAGAAAATTTAGCTCTGCCTCTTTCTTTATTAGTATTTCATAAAACTCAAGGTAATCCGTTTTTCGCTACCCAATTTCTCAAAGCATTGCATCAAGATGAACTGATTGAGTTTAGCTTTGAGTCAAGCTGTTGGGAATGTGATATTACACAAGTTACTCAGCAAGCGGTGACAGATGATGTTGTTGCTTTTATGGCATTTCAATTGCAAAGACTACCGACATCAACTCAAAATGTATTGCAGTTAGCTGCTTGTATTGGGAATCAGTTTGATTTAGGAACTTTGACTATTGTTTCGGAAAAATCAGAGATAGAAACAGCAGCTTGTTTGTGGAAAGCATTACAAGAAGGGTTGATTTTGCCCACTGATAATATTTATAAATTTTATGTCGGGCAAGAAAGTCAAGCAGTTACTCAAGAAATTTCTCAGACTGTCAAATATAATTTTTTGCACGATCGCGTCCAACAAGCCGCTTATTCTCTGATTCCAGATGAGCAAAAGAAAACAACTCATTATCGGATTGGTCAACAGTTACTGAAAAACACATCTGAGAATGAACAAGAAGAACGAATTTTTCAGATTGTTAATCAAATCAATGTTGCTGTCGAATTAATTGAGCAGCCAACATCACGAGAGGAATTAGCAAAGCTAAATTTAATCGCTGGGTGCAAAGCTAAAAATTCTACTGCTTATAGTGCAGCGGTTAAATACTTTGCAGTTGGGCGCAATCTCTTAACTAGCGATCGCTGGCAAAGTCAGTATAACCTGACACTAGCACTGTATGTAGAAGCAGTGGAGGCAGCCTATCTCAATACTGATATAGATGAGATGGAACAGCTTGTAGAAGTAGTACTGCAACAAGCAAAAACAGCATTGGATACAGTCAAAGTGTATGGTGTGAGAATTAATGCGTATACATCACAGGGTCAGTTACTCGAAGCCATCAAGACTGGATTGACGATATTAAAGCAATTTGAGATCCCTCTCCCTGAATCACCAGATTTAGAAGATGTTGCACGAGTGAGTCAACAAACACAAGCTCTTTTAGGTAGTGAAAAACCTACGGATCTGCTAAATCTGCCAGAGATGACGAACCCTCAAATTTTGGCAGTGATGCAAATTCTCAATGAAATATCTGTCCCTGCTTATTTGACAAAACCAAATCTATATTTATTGATAGTCATGACGCAGATGAATTTGTCAATGACTTATGGAAATGCGTCTATTTCTGCATTAGGTTACTCTCAGTACGGATTATTTCTTTGTGCTGTTGCTGGCGATATTGAGCAAGGCTATGAATTTGGTCAATTGGCGTTGAATTTATTATCTAAATTCAAAGAAAAAAAGATTGAAGCTAGAGTATTATTTGTTACGTCTATTTTTATACTTCATTGGAAAGTTCATGCCAGAGAAACCTTAAAGCTGCTGCAAAATGCTTACTCTAGTGGTTGGGAAAGTGGAAGTTTAATCGACTTGGGCTACGCAGCTATGGGTTACGGCTTCCACGCCTATTTTATGGGTTATCAGTTATCCGAGCTAGAACAAGAAATGACAGCCTATAGCAAGGTGTTGTCACAAATTAATCAACAAACGCAACTTAACTACAATGAACTTTATCGACAAGCAATTCTCAACTTGCTTGGTCAAACGGCAAGTCCATTTCTGTTGCTTGGTGAAGCAAATAAAGAACAGGAACTGTTAGTACGATATCAGCAGACAGATGACAAAACAGGTTTATGGCATTTCTTTTTGAACAAGTTAATTCTGTGTTATTTGTTTCAAGAATTTGAGGCAGCGCTTGAGCATATTGAACGGGCAAAACATCATGCATCTGCGGGAAAAGGAATGTTTAATATTCCTGTGTTCTATTTTTATGCTTCTCTGGCTTGGTTAACTGTTTTGCCTAACTATCCTAAATCTGAGCAAGAAAATATCCTGCAACAAGTTGTAGCTCATCAGAAAAATATGCAGGAATGGACAAGTCATAACCCAACAAATCATCTACACAAATTTTATTTAGTAGAGGCAGAACGACATCGAGTTCTTGGTGAATATTTAGAAGCAATGAAAAATTATGACCTGGCGATTTCTCTTGCTAAAGAAAACGGCTACATCCAAGAAGAAGGACTGAGCAACGAACTCGCAGCCAAATTCTACCTCGACTGGGGTAAAGAAAAAGTCGCTCAAGCATATATGCAAGAAGCATACTACTGTTATGCTCGCTGGGGTGCGAAAGCCAAAACCGATGACTTAACAAAATGCTATCCCAAACTGTTGCAACCCATCCTGCAACAACAAATAATTAACTTCAACCCTCTAGAAACTATTGGCTTTTCTAGGACTTTTTCATCTACTCACACTTCTAGCACTAGTAGCACCAATATTTCCAATATTCTAGATTTTACCTCTGTCCTCAAAGCCTCTCAAGCTATCTCCAGTTCTCTGGAAATAAATCAACTCATTACCAGTCTCACCCGCATTATCCTAGAAAACTCTGGCGCGAAAAAATCTGCACTAATTCTTCCTCAAGGAGATACTTGGCAAGTTAAGGCAATTACCTTTATCAATCATGGATCAAATTCTCATATTGAGATACAAACCATTCTTAATTCACAACCACTAGATGCTTGTCAAGATATTCCCACAACAATTATTAATTACGTCAAAAATACCCAACAAACAGTTGTGATCGATAACTTGCAAACAGATATTCCTGGTGTAATTGGGGAATATATGTACCGAACAAAACCCCAAAGTGTATTATGTACCCCGATTATTAATCAAGGACATTTGGTAGGTATTATTTACTTAGAAAATAAACTGACTCCAGGAGTGTTTACTAGCGATCGCCTCAGCGTTATTAATCTCCTTTCTTCCCAAGCAGCAATATCTCTAGAAAATGCTCAACTTTATCAACAAGCCGGGCAAGCATTACAAGACTTACAACAAGCCCAATTACAACTTGTCCAAAGTGAGAAAATGTCTGCATTGGGTAATTTAGTTGCCGGGGTAGCTCATGAAATGAATAATCCTTTGGGCTTCATTTCTGCCAGCCTTCAACAAGCTAAACCTAGCCTTGCAGATATTGTTGAACACTTAAAACTCTATCAATCAAGTCTCCCCAATCCCGATGATGAAATTATCGACCATGCCAAAGAAATAGACTTGGATTATAGCTTAGAAGACTTACCTAAGATGATTGATTCAATGGTGATGGCGTGCGATCGCCTCAAAAATATCAGCACCAGTCTCCGCACTTTTTCCCGTGCTGATAAAGATTACAAAGTGCCGTTTAATATCCACGAAGGTATCGACAGTACGATTTTAATTCTCAAACATCGCCTGAAAGCTAACGAACAACGTCCAGCAATTGAAGTGATAACTGATTATGGGGATTTGCCCCAGGTTGAATGTTTTCCTGGGCAATTAAATCAGGTATTTATGAATCTTCTGGCAAATGCCATTGATGCGCTGGATGAATCAAATACGGGACGGAGTTTTAAGGAAATTAAGGCCAATCCCAACCGAATTATAATTAAAACCTCCCTCGATAATGAAAGTGTGAAAATTGCTATTATTGATAATGGCAAGGGGATGAATGAATCAGTGAAAAAAAAGATTTTTGACCACTTATTTACTACAAAAGGTGTAGGTAAAGGAACAGGATTAGGATTAGCGATCGCAAAGTCTATCGTTGAAGAAATCCACAATGGTAAATTGAGTTTTAACTCTGTTCTGGGTGAGGGTACAGAATTTTTAATTGAAATGAAGCTCCAAAAAAATTAAACAGGTAAATCAGCAGCACTTTGGATGTTTTCTAATATTAAGTCAGGGCTACTACGTTTAATCAAGCCAGTTAAGACTTTACCAGGGCCAATTTCAACTACTCGCTGGATACCGTTGGCTGGTAATTCCAGAGAAATTTCTCGCCATCTTACAGAACCAGTCATTTGTTTGTTCAGGCGTTGCTTTAAAATCTCGGCATCAATAGACGGAATTGGTTCTACATTAGACAACACTGGTACAATAGCTGGCTGAAATTCCACAGATTCTATAATGTCTTGGAATTGGGCAGCTGCTGGTGCTATTAAATGCGAGTGAAATGCTCCAGAAACTTTTAGGGGAATAGCACGCTTTGCTTTTACTTGAGTCATCACCGCTTGTACAGCCTCAGTCGTGCCTGAAATTACCACCTGAGCCGAACTATTATCATTTGCCAGCACCACATCAGGCGTTTGAGCAATGACTTTTTCTAACTGTTCGCGGTCAAAGTTCATCAAAGCCGCCATCATACCACCGACGGCATTATTCATAAGTTCTGCACGACGCTTTACTAGATATAAACCAGCCGACCACTCAAAGACACCCGCTATGTAAAGGGCAGTATATTCTCCCAAACTGTGTCCAGCAACTAAATCTGGGTGGTGTCCTCGTTCTCCAAGAAGGTCAGCAAGAATGCTTTCTACCACATAAAGAATTGGCTGAGTGTATAGCGTCTGTGATAACTTTTCTTCTTGGTTTTGACAGATTTCGGTTACAGACCAGCCCAAAATTTCCTTGGCTTGGACAAATTTGTTTTTAGCGGCGGGTATATCTAATAAGTCTATTCCCATTCCCAGTGCTTGGGAACCTTGTCCGGGAAACACCCATGCAGTTTTAGTCATTGGTCATTGGTCATTAACAAAGGATAAAATATTCACCGAATTTTAGATTTTAAATTTTGGATAATGGAATTGAATAATTCAAAAGCGTTCGACTAAGCGCTAACGCCGTACCACTTCGTGGAAGCAAGCTACGCGTAGCGTTCCGCAGGAAAGTTCAAAATTTAAAAAGGTCTCAGAGCAAGCGAATTTAAACGCGAGAACAAATCTAAAATCTAAAATTCTTGATCGTACCCCTACGGGGAAGCAAGCTTGGCGCAGCGTCCCGTAGGGAAGAAAGAGCATTCATGCATGGAATCAATCTAAAATCCAAAATCTAAAATCCAAAATTGAGTCACCTTCCCCATTGAAAAATTGCCGCACCCCAGGTAAGACCGGCACCAAAGCCGGATGCAGCAACGATGTCATTGGGTTTAATTTTACCTTGCCGCACTGCTTCATCCAAAGCTAAGGGAATGGAAGCAGCAGAGGTATTGCCGTACTCGGCGAGATTACTTATAACTTTATGTTCTGGGATATTTAGGCGTTGGGCAACGGCATCGATAATCCGCTGATTGGCTTGATGCAACAGCAGCCAATCTATTTGGTCAACACTGAGGTTGGCTTGAAACAAGGCTTTGTCAATGATTTCTGGCACTTTTTGGACAGCAAAGCGGTAGACTTCTTTGCCATTCATAGTAATGGGTTGGTAAGTGCCTTTAGTGACATTTACACCTGAAAGTAGTTCTTGGGAAGCGCCTGCATAGGCAAGATTGAGGTGATGGTTTTGAGTGCCATCACTTTTAAGTGCAAATCCTAACAAGCGATCGCTTTTGTTAGCCTGCAAAACTACTGCCCCTGCACCATCACCGAACAAAACACAAGTGCGCCGATCTTGCCAATCTACCCAGCGAGAGAGGATATCTGCCCCGATCAAAAGTACATTTCGGTAAACGCCTGTTCTAATATATTGGGCTGCTGTAACCAGACCAAACACAAAGCCGGAACAGGCAGCGGTCAAGTCAAACGCTACTGCGTTGGTGGCTCCCAATTGAGCCTGTACTTGACAAGCACTACCAAACAAATCATCAGGGGTAGAAGTGGCTAGTAGAATTAGGTCTAGGTCTTCTGGTTTAATTCCCGAAGCTGCGATCGCCTGACTGCTGGCGGCAGTAGCGAGTATACTCAAGGACTCAGATGGCTGTGCTAATCGCCGTTGACGAATTCCCGTTCTTGTGGTAATCCATTCGTCTGATGTTTCAACTACTTCACTCAATGTCTGGTTGTGTAAGGAAGTTGCTGGCACTGCCGAGCCGCTTCCGGTAATTGCTACGCCTAAATTATGCACTCCTAATCTCCCGAGCTATCAGCTTTTTGCCTTTTTTGCCTTGTCTTTTGTCCTACCCTGCCTTAAGCCGCCCTTCAGGCGTCTATGTCTTTCGTCCTGGCAAATGACAAATGACAAACGGCTCATGACTTATAACTGAATCGCTAACCGCTCTCGCGCTCTAGGATATATTGGGACTGAATTCGTTGTAGCACCTGGTTATCAACAGCTTCTTTTGCCATACGAATTGCATTAAAAATTGAAGGAGCTTGTGAGCTACCGTGACCGATAAAACAGACTCCTGCCACGCCTAACAGCAAAGCGCCGCCATGTTCTGCGTGATCCATCCGCTGCTTAACTCGCTTCAGGTTGGGTTTTAAGAGTGCTGAACCGATTTGACCGTGCAATCCTTGGGGTAATTCTTCCCGCAGAATTTGCAAAATCACTTCTCCGACGGCTTCGGCAAATTTTAACAATACATTACCGACAAACCCATCACAGACAATCACATCAAAGCGACCGGAAAGCACATCACGCCCTTCGGCATTGCCAATAAAATTAATTTGGGAATTTTCGCGGAGCATTTGGTGGGCGCGGACGGCTACATCATTGCCCTTAGAGTCTTCTTCACCGATATTCAATAAACCCACCTTAGGTTCGGTTGTACCCAAGACATATTGACTGTAAGCCGAACCCATGACACCAAACTGCTCTAAAAACTTGGGACGGCAATCTACATTTGCGCCGACATCAAGTACTAGCACTGGCTTACCAGCAATAATCGTGGGAAAAACTGTCCCTATGGCTGGGCGGTCAATTCCCGGCAATCTTCCTAAGCGAAGTAAAGCTGATGCCATCGCTGCCCCAGAGTGACCGGCAGAAAATACGGCATCTGCCTGCTGCTGCTTGACTAAATCCATCGCTACATTGATCGAAGCCTTGCGTTTGCGTCTAACTGCGTTTAAAGGCTCCTCATCCATAGCGATCGCTTCCTCAGCAGTCACGATCTCTACCTGCCCTAAATTCGTTTTTGGCGGCAAGGCAGCTTCTATTTGTTGGGGATCACCAACTAACAATACATTTACACCCAATTCTTCCCGTGCTCGCAGTGCGCCAGCAACAATTTCACCGGGTGCGTGATCCCCTCCCATTGCGTCAATTGCGATCCTTACACGAGTCGATCCCATTGCTCAGAGCTTTTAGAAACCTTATAAATTTTACCAGATGGCAATGCCCGAAAAAGCTTAACTTTCTGACCGCCAAATTATTTCTGTTACTATTGCAACAATTTTTGCTGGCAAGCTCAAGATAGCACGAATTGTTTGTGACTGGGCATTGGGCATTAGGCAATTCAATTTTGGATTTTAGATTTTGGATTTTAGATTGAAATTTAATCTAAAGTCCAAAATCGTTCGACTGAGCGACTTGCCTTGAGCGTACCCCTGCTCTTAAGCAAGCTTGGCGCAGCGTCTCCAAGAGTTGCCGAAAGGAGCCGAAGTCTAAAATCTAAAATTCTTACTCCCCACTCCCTAGTACCCAGTCAACTAGCGTCCGAACGCCGTAGCCAGTTGCCCCCGCGCCGTTGTAGCCATTTTCTTTATCTGTCCACACTGGACCGGCAATATCTAAGTGCGCCCAAGGGGTTTCTTTGACGAATTGCTTGAGGAAAAGAGCAGCGGTAATTGCGCCACCCGGACGCGGGCCTGTATTCTTCATGTCCGCGATCCCAGACTTTAGCCCTTCAAAATATTTTTCTTCCATTGGCATCCGCCAAATCTTTTCCCCTGATGTTTGGGCAGCTTTTTCTAGCTGGGAAGCTACAGCATCATCGGGAGTGTACAAACCAGCAATATCGTCACCCAAGGCAATGATGTTGGCACCAGTCAGGGTGGCTAAATCCACGATCGCATCTAATCCCAATTTTTCGGCATACACCAAGGCATCTGCTAAGGTCAAACGTCCTTCAGCGTCGGTGTTGTTCACTTCGATTGTTTTGCCGTTTGATGCTGTGAGAATGTCTCCAGGGTGCATGGCGTGACCGCTAATCATGTTTTCAGCTACCGCCGAGATAAAGTGAACCTCGACATCTGGCTTAATTTGAGCAATTGCTTTTGCCGCGCCCAAGGTAGCAGCTGCACCGCCCATATCCATTTTCATGGTTTCGATGCCGCTACCAGCACCTTTAATGTTAAGTCCGCCGGAATCGAAGGTTACACCTTTGCCAATAATTGCTAGCTTCTTTTTGGCTGTACCTTCTGGCTTATAAGTCAGGTGAATGAATTTAGGTGGCAACTCCGAACCTTGCGATACTCCCAAAAATGCACCCATGCCTAACTTTTCACAGTCTTCTTGTTCCAGAATTTCCACTTGTAAACCGTGATCGTTAGCGATCGCTTGAGCAGTTTCTGCCAAAGTAAGCGGTGTTACTGCATTGGCTGGCGCTGCTACTAACTGCCGTGCCATATTTACCCCGGAAACGATTTGATTGGCGCGGGTGATTGCTGCTTCTTGTCCAGCGAAACCTAGTAAATCTACGGTTTCAATTTGTGATCCTTTCTCTTCTGGTTCTGATTTAAAGCGAATATCTTGGTAAAGCGCCAATTCGATGCCTTCTGCGATCGCTTGGGCGCTGGCTGCTGGATCGTTGTTCCACAATGGAAAACTAAATCCCAAAATTTTGCTTTTTTGCTTTTTTCCTACCCTGGCTACAGCAGCAGCAGCGCGGCGCAGAGTATCTAGTTGTAGTGCATCTGGTTTTCCTAAACCTACCAAAATCAATTTCCGCACTGGGCTACCAGGATTCACACGGCTGAAGATGGTACTGTTGGCTTTACCTTTAAATTCTTCTTCAGCAATCAGTTCTTTTAAGACGCCGGAAAACTTTTGATCTAAAGTAGCGAGTTCTCCGGTTAACTCTACTGCATCTTCAAATAATCCAATTGCCAAACTATCGCCTGCCCACTCTAGCAAAGGCTTATCACTAAGTTGAATTGTCATTTTGGTTGGGATTTTGTGTAAATATTCCTTCTTGTACCAGTATTGCTCAAAATTCTTGTTTCA
This sequence comes from Nostoc sp., assembly GCF_036917195.1. Taxonomy (GTDB): domain Bacteria; phylum Cyanobacteriota; class Cyanobacteriia; order Cyanobacteriales; family Nostocaceae; genus Nostoc. Next base: position 29,385 of record NZ_JBALDG010000024.1, on the reverse strand, counting down.
GGATGAGGGGAATGGGCACTTGTACTGAGCGTAGCCGTAAAGCCTGCGGCATAGCTACGCTTAGGGCGCAGCCTCTCCAAGAGTTGTATTGGGTATGGAGGAGCAGGGGTCAGTAGCTATAATTTAGCGAGTTAGTATAAATAGCAATCTTGAATGAGGCTTTGATACTCGTTAATCCACCTCAGAACTCCGTTAACGAGTCTTTGATACTCGTTAATCCACCTCAGAACTCCGTTAACGAGTCTTTGATACTCGTCAATCCACCTCAGAACTCCGTTAACGAGGCTTTGATACTCGTCAATCCACCTTAGAACTCCGTTAACGAGTCTTTGATACTCGTTAATCCACCTCAGAACTCCGTTAACGAGGCTTTGATACTCGTTAATCCACCTTAGAACTCCGTTAACGAGTCTTTGATACTCGTCAATCCACCTCAGAACTCTATTAACAAGTCTTTGATACTCGTTAATCAAGCTAGGAACTCCACTCTTTTACTTCCTCTGTCCCATGCCCAATACAACTCTTGGAGAGTCTGCGCCAACGGCTTACCTCGGCTTTGCCCTTCTCTACGAGAGGCTGCGCCAACGACGCCGCCCTTTTCTACGAGAGGCTACGCTCAAAACAAGCTCAGTACAAGTCGGCACAAGTCGCTCAGTACAAGTGCCCTATGCCCCAATTCCATTTGTGTCAATGTCAAACTTATTAGCGATCGCTGTGATTATATGTTGCTCAACTGGTGTAATCTGATTGTCAAGCTGGGCAATTTTGTAACACTGAGCCAACAAGGGTATGGCAAAATCACGATTTAGCTGATTGAGCAGTATATCTAAAGACTTAAGTGATTTGATATTTTGGGCAATGGTATCCAACGAGTTATGACTGAGGTTTATTGCTTGTAATTCTGGCAAAATTTCTTTTAAAGTCTTGTCTGGATGACTAGCTAGGATCATGTGAACTAAGATTTGATCCATAACGGCTTCTTGAGTGATCGCACTTTGGAGATACTTTTCACTCTCTGCTTTTAATGTTGCCAATGTCTGTGGCGATTCCAGGGAAGTTGATTCATCCAGCTTGGCTTCGTAAAATCGACAAGCAGCATAGCCCAATGAATAGATCATTGTCGCATTTGAACTAGCTGCGATCACTGCACCCGCCAAGGGTACATTTCGCAGCAAGCCTAATCCCGCAGCTTTCAACAGACGACTTCCACCCAAAGCTAAACCAAAAATTGCCAAGATTTCACCTTTACGGGCAGGATTTTTTAAATCTAGCCCGTAGACAGATGCAATTTGATAAAGCATTTCCGACTGCAATTTTGTTGTCGCTGTTAAATCAATTGCCAACAATGCCACTGCTATTCCTGGCAAAATACTAGTGGCTAGTCCAACTGTGCCTGCTTGAGTTGCTTTTTCCACCATGATTCGGTGAGCAATCTGGCTGGGTAATTCATTTGGATACTGTTTCTTCAGCTTGTTTACCGCAACTTCTGCTTTTTCCAAATCAACAAGATTAGTATCACTAATTAGCCAATTTAGATTTAACACTCCAGATAGTTTTCTAATCAGCCAATTTTCACTGAGGCGATTCACAACCTCACCGCTGGTTTGAGTTGTTTGCTCAATTAACTTGTGTGTTTCTTTCGCCGTCGCTTCTCCCACCCCTACTGCTGTGTCTAAAACTGCTTTGCCAGTCTCAGCAACAGTTTTAACAAAAGACTCTAATATAGATGGTTCATTTTCTACTGATGATTGAGTCTGGATTTTTACTTGTGAAGTTTCTCTAGGTGAATTAACTAATTTATTCACCTCTGGTTCTTGGGGTTTGTCTGCCATTGCTTGATACCATTCTGTAAAGCCTCTCTCTTTAAACTTGTAGCGAAGTATGAGCGGCTTGACATCTCCCAACAAGTACAATTTGCCAGAGTCAATAGGAATTATTCTGAGACTTAACTATAGATGTGCCAAGAGTGACAGAGGTTCTGATTTTACAACTGATAACCTAATGTCAACAACACTTTACCTTCTAAAATAGTGAGTATTTCTGGAGTCATAACGTCCACTTTTATTTGCAATCTTGTTTTGTCAATTACCCGCAATTGGTAGCTAAGAGCAACTGCTCGTTCTAATCCACCTTCACCACTTTGAATTAATAAACAGGTTGGCAAAGACACACGACGTAAATTTGTTGTTAGAGGAATAATGATGACAGTGGTGGAAAATTCGGCAACGATATCATCTTGAAAGATAATAACTGGTCTTGTGCCCCCTTGTTCAGAACCCTTAGTAGGGTCTAAAAAGCCCATTCCGTAATACTTTTGACTTTTGACTTTTGACCTTTGACTTCCGCCTTGCGGTATTAGCCATACTTCACCTCGCTGAACCCTCATTTCAAATCTTCTTGTCTAAGAAGTTCTGCATATTCATCTAATCCTGCTTCAGCTAGTTGACGATCTTCCTGGGCAAATTCCCTGTAAAGAGCAGCCATTTTATTTTTATCTATTTGCCAACTAATATTTCTGCTGCGGAATTTGAGAAAGGCAATAAAATCACTAACTTATTTGAGTTGTTCTTCATTCAATTTGTCTAATTCTAAGCTAAGGAACTCTTTGAGAGCAAGCATTTGAGAGTCTCCAAAAATATGTAGTTAAGGTTTTTGAGGACACAAACATTATTTGAAGGTGACGATATATTAGCTTTTTTTACCCTATCTTCTCACCAAACAAGGCAAAAGAAACAAAGGTTGTGAACTGCTTGAATTTATGTTTAGTACACTTTTTACCTTTTAATACCTATATCAGCATTAGTTTCTAAAAAGTTGTTAGCTTTAAGAATTTCATAGAGATTAATATCTTCCTCTAACAAACAAGCGTGTCCGCAATTGGGCAGCACCACAATTTTGGTATTTGGTAAAATATTCGCGATCCGCTTCACTTCTGTTACAGAAGGCAAAAGGCGATCGCTAGCACCAGCAATCAACAAAACTGGTTGAGTTAAGCGAGTTAACTGCTCGTCATCAACATCAAACTCTCGCAGTAAAGACAACCGCCAAAGAACGGTTTCTGCTGGGACAGAACGCATAGTTTTCAGCAGCTCATGGCGATCGCTCCCAGATATGCGTGGCAAAGATGCTAGAAACGGCAACAACCCCAGTGCGCCAACATCATACAACCCTAATGGCACCAAGGAAGTAAATTGGGATGCCCAATTCAACCAAGGGCGAAGACGAAAGGCAGAAGCTGGGTTAATTAAGATAATTCGCTTAAATAACTCTGGTGCTTGGATTGCAACTTTCATTGCCAAGCAACCACCAAAGGACTCACCACACAAGTAAACTGGCCTTTGAGAGCTTTTTTCTAATTCAGCATCGATCAAGTCCAATACACTTTTAGCTAGCACATCCCAAGTGTTCAGGTCTTTCCGTGGTAGCGCCAAACAACGGACATCAAAGCCAGTTTCTAATCCAGCGGTTTGCGATCGCAATAATTGACCTGTTCCATCCATTCCAGGCAAATATACCAACAGCGGATACTCTGGCTGTACTCGTTTAGGAGTCAGGAAACAAGGGTTTAGCTCAACTTCTGTTATAGTCATTGGTAGATAAATTTTGGACTGGTAATTGTTAGTTATAAAAGTTTCGGTGCTTTTGATTCTAATAGCAACCTTGACGCAGTAAATTGCTAATTTCGCCGTGACAGTGTTCTGTCAATTCAGCCACAACAGTTCTAGCTTGTTTCCCGTGATATTTTTTCTGCTGTTGGGGCGTAATCCAATAAGGGCGACCGATTAACACAGCAACCCGACGATAAATTACCAGAGGATGCCAACCAGGTTGGTTAAATAAAGGTTCTGAAGGGTCAAAAACACTCAAAAGCCTTAAGGGAAAACCAGAAGTGTTTACCTCTTCTAAGGAAGCGATCGCGATCGGTAAAATAGCTAGATCTTGCACATCAGCTCGCAATGCCAAATGGGCAAATCCCCGCTGAAATTCACCCAGCTGATTTGGCACAGTAAATTTCACCATTGGTTCAGTTCCTTCTGGAAATACTCCCACCATCTGCTTGGACTGTAATAGCAGCTGCGACTGGCGAAAAAAGCTTTGCTGGCGGTTTTGAGTTTCTTCCAAAGGGAAACACCCCATAAGTCCGGTGACAATCTCCCGCATTACTGGCACTTGTCCCATGTAGTGATGGCAAGCAAAGCGAATCGGACTTGATAACGCCGCCATTAAAATCAGTGCATCCATAAAGCTGCGATGATTGCTGACTACCAATACACTGGCATCCCGGGGAATGCGATCCTCGTAATAACGAAACATTTGCGTTGAGAGTGCTGCCATCAAAGCGTGAGAAATTTCCAGGGGGCTATTTAGACTCATACCTAATCAATATATTTTCCGGTAAAGATGGCAGTTTATCTTAATTTTATTTTTACATTTCTTTACTATTGCCATGACTGTCTTAAGATAGAAGTGTCTAATCCACAAACCCAGCTAGATTTTCTGCGCTTGGGATTCTGTATTTTTGAACACAATAATATCTAATAGAAAGTATTTAAAAAAATTATGATTAGTTAATTTCCAGATTTTAGGCACAAATTAGCTGAATTGATGGATATTACAAAACAATTATTGACTTGAGAAATTTGCTAATATAAAAAAAGTATGGGAAAAATATAAATAATATTGTATAATTTATTTTTTTTGCCGATAAAAACGTTTTAAGAAGTTGATTTTTTTTTGCATGAATCTAGTGAAGAAAACAGAAAAGACATTTGCACTGACAACACCGCTATATTATGTAAACGATATTCCTCATATAGGCAGTGCTTATACGACGATCGCAGCAGATGTAGTCGCGCGATTTCAGAGGCTGCTGGGGTATAAGGTATTACTAATTACAGGTACAGATGAACATGGGCAAAAAATCCAGCGAACGGCAGAAAGTTTAGGCAAAGCACCACAAGAGTTTTGCGATGAAATTGTCCCTAGCTTCATGAGTTTATGGGAGTTACTAGACATTCAATATGATCGCTTTAGTCGGACTACTGCGCCTCGTCATGAGGCGATTGTTAAAGAATTCTTTGAGCGAGTATGGGAATCTGGTGATATCTACCAGGGACAACAAAAAGGCTGGTACTGTGTATCCTGCGAAGAATTCAAAGAAGAACGGGATCTGCTAGAAGGACACCGTTGCGCGATTCATACTAACAAAGAAGTCGAGTGGCGAGACGAGCAAAACTATTTTTTTCGCTTATCCAAATATCAAACTAAGCTGACAGAATTTTATCAATCTAGACCGGATTTTATTCAACCAGAAAGTCGGCGGAATGAAGTCCTCAGCTTTGTAAATCAAGGGCTGCAAGACTTTTCCATTTCCCGGGTGAATCTAGATTGGGGTTTTCCTGTACCAGTTGATCCTAAGCACACCCTTTATGTCTGGTTTGACGCGCTGCTAGGTTATGTCACAGCATTACTAGAACCAGATGCAGAACCGACTTTAGCAAATGCTTTAGAAACATGGTGGCCAATCAACCTGCACCTAATTGGTAAGGATATTCTGCGCTTCCATGCAGTTTATTGGCCCGCAATGTTGTTGTCGGCTGGCTTACCCTTACCAGGGGGAGTATTTGGGCATGGTTTTTTGACTAAAGATGGTCAAAAAATGGGTAAAAGTCTGGGTAACACCCTTGATCCTGTGGCGTTAGTTCAGCGCTATGGTAGTGATGCCGTTCGTTATTACTTCCTTAAGGAAATCGAATTTGGCAAGGATGGAGATTTTAATGAAGTTAGGTTCATTAATGTTCTGAATGCAGATTTGGCGAATGATTTAGGTAATTTGCTCAATCGCACCTTGAGCATGGTGAAGAAATACTGCGCTGACAATAATGTCCCATCAATCGGCAATGAAGGAATTCCTGACGAAAATCCTTTGAAAAAAATTGGTTTACGTCTAGGGGAACATGTAAAACATGCATATAAAGAGCTAGCTTTCAGTCAAGCCTGCGAGGCCATCCTTTCACTGGCGCAAGCCAGTAATAAGTTTATTGATGAACAAGCTCCTTGGACATTATATAAACAGGGACAGCAGGAGTCTGTGGAAAAAGTTCTCTACGCAGTTCTAGAATCAGTTAGACTAGCAGCTTATCTCCTATCCCCAATTATTCCGAACATCAGTAGCGATATTTATCAGCAACTGGGCTTTGGAATAAACTTTAACGATCAAATACAAAGTTCAGTTACCGCTCCTTTTGCCACCCATGCAACATGGGGAATACTATCGAGTAAACAACAGTTGGGTACACACCAACCAGTTTTTAAGCGAATAGAACCCCCTAAAAACGATTAGTCCTTATCAAACTCTGATTTTGTTCAATTTCTTATTCTCTTGTAAAAATTTATCGGGGCTTAACTTAAATTAGCCCCGGAACATTATCATAAGCCGCTGTGACTAGCATCTAAAAGTTCGTAAGTATCAAAAATAACAAGGATAAAAATCGAGGTATGAGAACGATGTTGAATAATTTAGAAAACGATTCAATATTTACGCCAGAACAAGTTTTAGAGAATCGGGGCAGGGTCGCCATATTTATTGATGGCTCAAATCTATTTTACGCTGCACTGCAACTAGGGATTGAAATCGATTATACGAAGCTATTGTGTCGATTAACAGGAGGTTCTAGACTCCTGCGTTCTTTTTTCTACACTGGTGTAGACCGGACAAACGAGAAGCAACAAGGGTTTCTGTTGTGGATGCGTCGCAATGGCTATCGAGTCATTGCTAAGGATTTGGTACAGCTACCAGATGGCTCTAAAAAAGCTAATTTGGATGTAGAAATAGCAGTAGACATGATGGCGTTAGTAGATTCTTATGATACCGCAGTTTTAGTCAGCGGTGATGGGGATTTAGCATATGCGGTCAATTCAGTGAGCTATCGTGGCGTGCGAGTAGAAGTGGTGAGTTTGCGTTCAATGACCAGCGACAGCTTAATTAATGTAAGCGATCGCTACATTGATTTAGAAGCCATCAAAGAGGATATTCAAAAAACCCCTCGCCAAAGCTATCCATATCGGCCGTTATCTGGTATTGGTTTTTTGGAAGACCCCAGAACTAGTGATGAACACTTAGAAATCCAAGAATAATGGCGCATCAATTTCATCAAAGGGGGAGAGAGGGGGTAAAAAAAATTCAAAATTACTCTACTCCCTCCTTGCTGCTTTTTCCTTTGACTTTTTTCTTGGTATTTGGTTTAGTTGCCTGCGGGGGTAAATCCCCCCTAGCTTCTCAACAAAATACTGCGGCTTTATCTAATCAAGATAGCAATTTAACCTTCTTTGATGTCACATTAGAACAAGCAGATGAAGTGGGAAGACCGATTTGGAAAGTTAGGGCTAAAACCGCAAAATACACTAAAGAAAAACAAATTGGGCAAGCTGAAAGTCCTTATGGTGAACTATATCAAGATGGCAAAGTAGTTTACCAAATTAAGGCAGATGTAGCAGATATTGAACAAGATGGGAAGCAGTTGTTTCTTAAGGGTAAGATATTTGCCATAGATCCTAGTAATGGGATTGTGTTGCAAGGTAATGAATTAGAATGGCGTCCCAAAGAAGATTTGTTGATTGTCCGCAAGCAGATTAATGGTAATCATAAACAACTACAAGCAGTGGCGCAGGAAGCGCGAGTTAAAACCCGCGAACAGCGCATGGAATTTTCTGGAGGGGTAGTGGCAAATTCCACTGATCCCCAGATGCAAGTAAGAACTGAGCATTTGATCTGGAATATTAAAGAAGAAAAACTCATTGGCGATCGCCCGTTACAAATTGACCGCTACAAAGATAATAAAATTAGCGATCGCGGCAAGGGAAATTCTGCCGAAGTCAACTTAAAAACAAAAATTGCCACTATTCAACAGAATGCTCAATTAGAATTACTAGACCCACCAATGCAAATAGCTAGTAACTCTATGACCTGGAACATGAACGCAGAAACTGTCACCACAAACTCGCCCACGCGAATGTTCCAGCGTGCCGAAAATGTTACAGTGACAGCCAATCAAGGTGAAATGAAAATACCGCAAAAAACCGTTTATTTAACAGGTAACGTCAACGCCGTTGGTCAGCGTCGCCAGTCTCTAAGATCCAATACACTAACTTGGTATCTAGACAATAAGTTAGTTGAAGCTCAGGGAAATGTGATTTATCGGCAAGTTGACCCGCCGTTAAATTTTGCGGGTGAAACAGCCGTTGGTAATCTGCAAACAGAAAATATTGTTGTCAAAGGTGGCAGTTCTAGCGGTAGAGTAGTAACGGAGATTATTCCCCAAGAAAGAGCCAATCGTTAGTAGTAAAGTCAGGGGGAATGGGGCCCACCCTGACCGATAAATTTTGGGTTGGTCGAGTACTAGGCTAGGATCTTAGTACTATAAGTCTTTTAATAACTCATGAATGGATCAAACCGATTAGGTAAGGAATCCTTGCCAACATCCCAGCAAGCAGAACATTCCCACGATCACCATATAGACCACGAACATACAGATCATGCTCATGGGACTGGAGAGTCGGCTCATTCTCATGTCCATAGCGAAGAGTCTTTACGGCGAATTGTCAATCGATTATCGCGGATAGAAGGACATGTTCGCGGTATTAAGACAATGGTGCAGCAAAGTAGCCCTTGTCCTGATGTTCTACTGCAAATTGCCGCAGTGCGCGGCGCATTGGATCGGGTAGCGCGAATTGTTTTGGATGAACATTTAACTGAGTGTATTGGTAGAGCCGCACAAGAGGGTAATATTGACGTTGAAATTAAACAGTTAAAAGCTGCTTTGGATCGATTTTTACCTTAAAAATTAGAAAAATAAAAAATTATAGGGGTTCTCATCCTGGTGAGGTACGTTTTCAAAGCTATTAACCTTGGTAAAAAAGATTTGGGTGTACCTCAGTTGCTTAGGAAGCCCGATAACTAGCACAACAAAATATTTTGTAGAGAGCCAAAATTTTGTGTATTTACTTAGGTAGAGTGTTATTTTATGCAAAAACTAACATAAGTATTTCACAGTCATAGCTGATAGTTTGGGCGGTTCCAAAGCAGTTACAGGGCAGTAAATAGACCCTAAAATTTGTAGTAAGCGCTTACTAGAAACCTTGTGGATAAGCCATAAAATAATCCGGTGTGTGATCGCACTTAATTTCTACTGTAAACGAGCGATCGCGCTAACGTAATTTATGCGCCAACTTACTAAAATATGATTCTGAAAAATTATCAATTTCATTATTCTTTAATTGGCACTTTATATAAACCACTAATTCTTTTTTTGCATGGCTTCATGGGTAACATTGATGAATTTGATGAAACCATAAAATTACTATTAGACGAATTTTCTTATTTAACAATTGACCTTCCTGGACACGGAAAAACTAGAGTTGTGGGTGGGGATGATTACTATACAATAACAAACACGGCCCATGCCTTAATCAACTTGCTGGATGAGTTAAAAATTGCCAAATGTTTCTTAGTTGGTTATTCAATGGGTGGAAGATTGGCTTTATACCTCACCCTACATTTTCCCGAACGTTTCTTAAAAGTTGCGCTAGAGTCAGCTTCCCCAGGTTTATTAGCAAAAGCAGAACAATTAGAACGCATTAAACTTGATAGGCAAATAGGTAGAAAATTAACAAGAATTGTTACTAAAAGTGATTTTGCTGCTTTTCTATCAAATTGGTACAATCAACCAATTTTTGGTAATCTAAAAAATCATCCAGAATACGATCGCATGGTAGAAAGTCGGTTGCAGAACAATCTCCATGAATTAGATAAATCACTGTGCTTTATGGGGACTGGCTGCCAACCATCTTTATGGGAAAAGCTACAAGATAATAAAATATCTATGCTTTTACTAGTCGGTGAATATGATGAAAAATTTATATCTATTAATACAAAAATGGCTAAAGTATGTGAAATTGCCCAGCTAAAAATAATTAGTAATGCTGGACATAATATTCACTTTGAAAATACCTTGGCATTTGTAGAAAATATCAAATATTTTTTGTCCGCAGCAAGTTAAAAATTAGGATAACTTCACTGCTTCTTTACTGCCTTGCTAGAAGGAGTTGGAGATGGTGTCAATTTCGGGGCTGTTCGTTGATTAGCTGCGGTTAATTCCTCTTGCAACATTTTCTGATAAACCTTAGGCAAAGAGCTACTAACAAAATTAGTTTCTATACCATATCCTAGACTTGTCCAAGTGGGAGAAAGTCGCCGCAAAACATCATTTAACTTTCCTTGACGCAATAGTTGAGAAATATCAGTTCCCCAAACTTTAGAATCACTTAACCAACGGTAAACTACTATATCTTGATATTCTGCTTCAAAACTATAAGTAGTCCAAAACATCATCTGCATCGGCTTTGGGTGATAACGGGGGGCTAAACGATACCAAGTAATGTTGATAATTTGATATCTGCCAGCAGCCGTAGAACAATTACCTGTGTTGGGACCTGTGACAATTGTGACGCATATTTCAGGATGTCTGCTAAGGTCGTTGACTTGCTGTCCACCATATAACAACGAATAGGGACGGTTGCCACTGGCTTCACTCGCTGAGATGGTTCGCATTAAAGCGCGGATATAGGGGTCGCCCTGTTTCATGACCAAAGGCGGCTGTTTAACTGCAAAGATGGGATCAGAAGGCGATCGCAAGTCTCCAATATACCATTGCAACAAATACACAAAGCCAAGAAGCGCGGCTATTGGCCCAATAAGTTTTTCAACACCTTTGAATTCAAAGCCTTTCAGAGTCCGACTCCTTCAAATTCGCTCTCTTTGCTAACAAAAATCATCGACGAACTCATTCTGACAAAGTTCACACCTGATTGTTAGTTATTATTTTCGATTTGCTCATTTTTTTAGAAATTAGGAAAAAAGGGGATGAATAAGTATAGCAAGCGAGATACTCCCAACAATACCGATTAAGTATAAGAAAATGTTTGGAAAGTCAAAAAAAGCTTAAGTAACAATATTCTGTCAGTAGATAAAAATGCGACAGATTTTTGAGGTTGTACATCGTCCCACTCAAACAAAGGCTTTGTCCTTTTGCCCAGACGTTGGGTTGTGGAGCGTAGTAATGGGAGGGTTTAATTGGTGCTGTCGATTGAGCAATTTCAGTTAGTGCCAAAAGCCTTTAAAGACTTACACGAAAACTCTCTGAAACTCTTATTTCTTCGTGTCTTTTGCGACGGCAGTCGCTCATGGGGGAAACCCCCTACAGCCCTTTGGGCATCCTACGGCAGGCGCTAGCCTCTCCCTTTGGGAGAAGACCGCGCTGCCTCCCCTTTGTGCTTCGTTCTTTCTTAATTTTGGGTAAGTCCTGTTCTTAACTGAACCCTATTGAGGCATAGCTTCAGTATTATAGTACGTGAATCGGAGTATCTTCGAGTGGCAAAATACTTTAATTTGCAAGTGAAAAATACCTTTAATTTTTAAATTAAAAATTTTTAATAATGAAAACATAAGTCCTTTAGTTATGCATAAAAAATCAATTTAAAGCTATTCATTTTAGAGATAGAATGTCAGAATATTTAAATGGAGTTAGAGGATGTTTGAAAAGTTGACAGTTGAGTAAAAAAAGCTGTAATGGTCAGACGACTTGCATAATTTTTTATCCCCTTCGACTTTTCAAACATCCTATAAGTCCTTAGTCAAGGATTGTTTGTTTATAATATTTGGAGCAAATTTAAGGATGTTTGAAAATTCAGATTTTTACATCGATTCATCTTTGTCAACATTGGGTAATACCTCAAATTATTTAGGTAATAATTCGGTAAATCCTTTGCAAGCGGATTGGACAGGATTTAATTCCCAGAGACTTTTAACGTTAGCAGGTGAGATGCTGATTAACGTATGGCAAAACCAAACTAACCCAACCCAAGTATTGGTTTACACTGCTGCGAGTATTTTCAATCCTAATTTTGCGGCTAATGCTCAGGTTGCCTTTGGAGAAACCTTTGATATTAGCAAAGGACAAGCATTAGGTGCTGACATACTGGGTGGAATCTATGGTGTCTTGCCAGATGTGAAATTTCTTTCCAATTCTGAAATGAATGGTGCTTCGGGCGCGTATGCCAAAAGTAGTAACACAATCTACCTTAACAGTGTTTTTCTGACGCAGAATGCGTCTAATCCAACCGCTATCGGCAAAGTTCTTGTTGAAGAAACAGGACATTTCCTAGATGTTTACGCCAGTCATATTGGCTCACCTGGCGATGAAGGTAACATCCTTGCACGGCTCAAAAATAACGAAAAAATCTCTAATGAAGCATTAAAGGGATTAAAGTCTGTAATTGGTAGCTCTGGAAACGATATTCTTACTGGCAACAGCTTTAATAATAGCCTCAATGGCAACAGCGGTAATGATGTTTTGGATGCCTATGGTTCTGGTCTTCTTGAGCCAGATGATTTGCTGAGTGGTTTAGGAAGCGATCGCTTTATTCTTGGAGATGCTAACAATACTTATTATGCTCGAAGCGGAAGCAGTGATCTTGCTGCGATCGCTGATTTCACGATTGGTGAAGACACTATTCAACTTAGACAGCTTTCTAATTCTGTGACGAATTCTAGTCAAGCCTATGGCTATCGTTTAAACACAGTAGGAAAGAATACAGAAATTCGTTTAGACAACAATGAACTCATTGCTATCCTGAATGGTGTGACAGGTCTAGATCTCACTAGCTCTGCTTTTCAATTTGTTGGTACTGTTCCGCCTCCTGACTATGCAGGAAATAGTATCAGTACAGCTTCTAACATTGATATATTAAATACTTATCGTAGTTTTAGTGATTGGGTAGGTGCAGCAGATACAAACGACTACTATCGCTTCTCTGTGGAATCTCAAAGTAACTTCAATCTCAGTTTAACAGGTTTAAGTGCTGATGCTGATGTCCAGTTACTCGATGATTTAGGTAATGTCATTACCAGTTCTACTAACAATGGAAGTAGTTCCGAGTCTATTATCCGTCAGTTAAGTGCAGGTACATACTTTGCGCGGATTTATCCTTTGAGTAATGCCAATACTAACTACAACCTCAGCTTGACGGCAAACCCAATTCCTAACATTAGCTTTAGTTCTTTTAATGTTTTTGATGCTGCGGGTGACAGTACTATCAACAGTGTCTTCCAAGGTGGAGCCATTCAGTTAAATTATGGTTTGTCAAATGTTACATCTTTATCAAGTGTTCGCTTAGAAGCTCTAAGAAACGGTAGTACTATAAATCTAGGAACTTGGACTGGAGCTAGTTTATCCAACTCCTTAATCAACCTTGCTGATTTCTCCAGCTTAACGGGAGGTGATTATCAATTCCGTGCAGTCGCTCGCACTACCAGTGGTCAAGACTTTTTCTCTAGTTCCCAATCAATGAAAATTTTGTCTTGGAGTCAATCTAGCAATACCACTTATGGAACTTTTGCTGGTGAAACACTTAATTACTCTGGTGGATTAGGTACAGGCGCTGTTGTTGTGGGACGCGGTGGAACAGACACTTTGAATCTCTCTGGTATTTCCCGCTCTAATGTGACTGGTATTAATGGCGTCAGTCTTGGGTATTTTAATCCCTTCTATTCAACTAATCAAGCAATTTTTAGAGGCACAAGTTTTGACTATCTAACTTTAGCTGATGGTCGAGAAATCTACCTCCAAGGAATTGAAAGCCTCCGCTTTGGTGATGGCTCAACATTAGAAATGCAAGTCCGTACCAATGATACTTACTTCAATTCTCAGTGGAATCTAAGTGTATCTGATGTCGGGAGTGCATGGCGCTTTACCCAAGGTGCAAATAACGTATTGATATCATCTTTGGATTCAGGTGTGTTAACGGCGGCTGGCAAAAGCGGTAGTGTTGTGGATATTTCAACAAACCGTTTGATTACTGATCCAACAGATGATGATAACTACAATCCTCCAGGGCATGGACATGAAGCAATCAGTATTATGTCTTCAACGGCTAACAATGGTTCTGGCGTTGCTGGCATCAACTGGAATAGCAGTGTGTACGTGAATGATGTGTATAATGGCGTAGATTTACAGCAAGCAATTCGTGACACTATTGCTTATGCAAGAGCCAGGAATCAGCGCGTTGTTTTCCAAGGTGGTATTCAAGGTGAGAATTGGCTGACCAAGGGTGGTACACAAGCACAACTGGAGCAGTTAATCCGAGATAACTCTGACATTGCTATATTTGCCATAGCAGCAGGTAATGGTGGAATTGATATAGACAACTCTAGTGTCTTACAGCGCTACAGTGGTGGTGTTGCAAGGCTTCAAACTACTTACAGTAATGTGATGTCTGTAGGGGCGCTTCAGCGTTCAGGACAATCGACTGTGAATGGTTTGGCAAATGCTACATCTGTAAGTAGAGCCTCTTACTCCAACTTTGGCTCCAGCCTCACACTCATGGCAGCAACAGACTCACCAGCGATGAAACCAGATGGCAGTGTGAACTTAATGTTTAACGGAACCTCTGCTGCTAATCCCAATATGGCTGGAATTGCTTCACTGGTTTGGAGCGTTAACTCTAGCCTCAATGGGGTGCAATTGCGTCAAATTCTGATCGATACAGCAATGGATTTGGGTGCAACAGGTCGGGATGACAATTTTGGAAATGGTTTAGTTAATGCAGATGCTGCTGTACGCCGCGCATTGGCACTAAGCCGTAACAATCAACTTAGCAATCTTTATTCTGGACGATCAGAATTTGCATAAGGTTATTTAGATTAAGGCAAAAAGGGTTCATAACTGGAATTGTAGAAAGGCGATCGCCTTTCTACAATTCCAAAATAATGATCGCATTTTTTGTTGTCGTGAAAAATGGGGTGCGTTCACGTAAATGTAAAGCGATCGCTCTCTCCTTCACAGACAAGCGATCGCTTTCGGGAGTGGAATCAAGGGGCGGTCAATTTATATGAGGTAAGCTAATTGACATGCGACGCGCAATAGCCCGTCGTAAACATCGCTTTTCCATGAAGATGTGAGCCAATCATTTTGGGGAATAGAATCCAATCGAATATCAGCACTGTTGAAATAGCTCCTTAAAGCTTTTTGAAGCTGCTTCAGGTTTGGCAACAATTTCGACAATTTTATTGCGTGCATCTGCTTCAAACAGTGCCTCAACTGCAACTTGGGCGACTTTTTGCCTGGGGATGCTACCGTCGAACAGTGTATCAGCGCTCTGCATCACGATCGCGTCGAGGTTATCTTCATTCTTCAACCCACCAGGTCGCACAATCGTATAAGTAAGACCACTTTTCTGGATATACTCTTCAGCTTGTTTTTTCCACACCAAAATCAGCCAAAACAAGTTCAGTGGATGAAAAAACTGGGAAGTACACAATGAAGAAACGAAGACAAAATGCTCAATTCCCTTTACCTTAGCAGCATCTACTAAATTTTTACTCCCTTCAAAATCTACCTTATAGGGCCCAGTGGGGTCAAAGCTAGGTTTTGCCCCACTAGCAACCAACACAACTGTGCTATCTCCCAACCCAGCAGTCAGACTTTCTGGTTGTAACACGTCGCCTACCACTAATTCGACTTCAGGAGACAAAATACCCCTGGCTTTCTCTACATCCCGCACCAAGGCTCGGACGGGAATATTCCGCGCTATTAATTCTTGCACAATCCGGCGACCTGTTTCACCCGTTGCCCCTGCTACAAATGCTTTCATGAGAAATGCTATCCTGGGAAACTATTGTGTGCTTGTTCAGTTCTTTATTTTAGTAATTCTATGGAGGTAATGGCAGATTAATGAGGTTTCGGTCAAAATGGGATCTGAATGCGAAATGACCCAGGCGCATGGGGAATTATTAATATAGATCAACGCCAAAATATACAGTAATGCATTTATGCTTTCAACAAAAGGCGAATATAAATCCTGGGAAATAACAGAAGCAGTTTTACCTGTAGCGTCCAGCCAACAAGAAGCCGAGGACACATTAACAGAAGCAGATGTAGCGACGCTCACAAAATTGTCCGGTCATTATCAAGATTTTATGGAAATGCCTGCCCCAGTAGAGAAGGTTGCTGAGTATCTCAATGCTCACGCCTCATGGTTTTGTCGTTGCGCTGAACCCATGAAGGTGGAATCACTTGGGGAAAATGGCTATGCTTTAGTAATTGGTCGTTTTGGTGCTTTTGGTTATGAAGTAGAACCGAAAATTGGTTTGGAATTGTTGCCCCCAGACGAAAGTATTTACCGCATCCGTACAATCCCCATTCCTGACTACCAACCGCCTGGCTATGACGTAGACTATCGGGCATCTCTACAATTAATAGAAAACGATGCTTCCACTAACATCGGTGAGGTTACCAGAGTTGAATGGGAATTGGATTTAATGGTTAATTTGCACTTTCCCAGGTTTATTCAGCGATTACCCAAGTCTATAATTCAATCTACAGGCGATCGCTTACTTAACCAAATCGTCCGCCAAGTCTCTCGCCGCTTAACTCGCAAAGTTCAGGAAGATTTTCATAAATCTTTGGAAATACCTTTTGCTGCTAATTCTAAGCAAAAGCTGTGATTCAACAGTTATTTTTTGTCATTTGTCAAAAATTAGTGACAAATGACAAACTACTACTTAACTATGCTTGAGTCAGAATTCTTTGGACAATTTGCACGCCAGTAACAGCCTGCCAAGCAAAAAGTCCCAAAAGGATAGAATTCAACAAAATGTGAGTTGCACGCGCCCAATTTGCCCCTTTCTGCATATAAGGAGACAAAGCAGCAGAAAATGCAATCAAACTCATCATACCCAGTCCTGCTAGTAGGTGAGACCCGAAAAATAACTTACCATTATTGATGTAAGTGACAGCCATAGCAGCGATCGCACCTGCCACCATCAAAGCTAGGAGTATAGACCCGATTTGGTAGTGTCTGACATTATATCTACCTTTAATCAGTTCTTTCTTTTCTTCCCCCTTAGCATTTCTGGTATGCTGTACTTGCAGCCCCAAGTAGGCAGCATAAATTGAGAGTGCTAATAGTGCCCACATGAGCACCGGATGAATGAAGTTCAGCCAATATTTAATTGATGGAGTAAGTTGCAGACTCATCGTGTTCTCGCCTAATTATTAAATCTTCATAAAAATTAGCATAACTCTAGTTTCTGTGGTTAAAGCTGCACAGAGTAAAAGAGAATAAGGAAAATTCTGTTCTCCCATCTTTCCTACTATTTTGCTTCACCCTCTTGCCAAAGTGGATAATCAATCTCAGACTGAATTTTAAGGGTAGACGAACAAACCCCCTGTGTGGGATCTCATCCATGACTGAAAACAACGATACTTTGCTGCTGAAAGCTGCTAAAAGTGGTGATATTAAGGGGCTATGTGCGCTACTAGGTGCTGGTGCCTTGGTGGACACGTGCGATCGCCAAGGCACGACGGCGTTAATGTTTGCTGCCAATTTAGGCTATACCGAAATTGTGCGATCGCTGCTGGATGCTAGGGCAAATATCAACTTGAAAAGAAAACTCTATGGTTTGACAGCTTTGATGTTGGCAGCTAGTGCCAAACAGTTTGACATTGTGCAGCTTTTACTATCCAAAGATGCTGATGTAAATGCCACTAATGAAGATGGCAGCACAGCTTTAATGGCAGCAGTACTCAAAGGCCATGTAGATATAGTGCGAGTCTTATTGGCTGCTGGTGCGAAGGTGAATATCGCAGATAAAGATGATGATACTGCCTTGAAACTCGCCGTTAAGCAGGGACAAATAGAAGTTATAGAAGCAATTCTCCAAACTGGTGCCGATGTCAATATCCAAGATGAGGAGGGTGAGACACTCTTAACATTAGCGGCAGACTTGGGACATCTGGAGATTGTGGAAGCACTGCTAGCAGCAGGGGCTGATGTGAATGTGAAAAACGCTAATGGTGGAATTGCCCTATCGGCAGCAGCAGCAGCAGGACACAGTGCGATCGTAGCAGCTTTACTAAATCGAGGTGCCGAGATTAATCTCCAAGATCAAGATGGTGAAACTGCCCTACACCTTGCCGTTGTGGAAGGCTACATTGATGTCGTACAAGTGTTACTTAACAGGGGTGCAGATGCTCAAATTAGGAACCACCTGGGTGATACGCCACTGCTTGTAGCAGCATTGCAGGGACATAGCCAAATTGTCCAGGCACTGCTGCGTTCTGGGGGAGATATTAATGATAAAAATCTTGGTGAACTACCTTTGACGTTGGCTGCATCACAAGGACACACCCAAACAGTGAAAGTGTTGCTAGACTATGGTGCTGATGCCAAGACACTGGGAGATGATGGCAAAACTGCTTTGATCAAGGCAACCGAACGCAAGCACACAGAGATTATACATTTGCTGCTGGCAAAGGGGGCAGATGTGAATTTTCAAGACTCAGCGAGGGCAACATCTTTGATGTGGGCTGCCTCAGCAGGTTATGACGAAATAGTGCAGGTATTACTCCAAGCTGGGGCAGATGTGAATTTGAAAAACAGTGGTGGTTATACTGCTTTGATGATTGCAGAATTTAATGGTTATAAGAATGTGGTGCGGAGTCTACAAAAAGCTGGGGCGCAAGAATAGCCATCTGAATTCTGAATTTAAAATATTTTTAGAAATATCTTGACAAATCATTAAATGAAGGTTATCAACTTAAATACTAAGGAACTTGACAACAAACAAGTCTAGACCTGAGAAATAAATAAAGCAAAACTCCGTCGTTGCTGTTGTGAACTTGCTACGGCGGAGAAAAGAAAAATAAAAACGCCAAAACGGAGCAGGCCAAATGCTTGCGTCACAAGGATAGAAAGAAAGCAAAAATGAAGAAGTAAATTTACCTTTTACTTTTTACCTTGTACATTTTACCTTTTACCTGGTCTCCCCCTCGGCGTTTCCTACTGTGCTAGATGTGCAAAATATATAGTTTTTACTTGAACAGAAAAGTATTCTAAGGATCATTTTTTATGTATTATTCTAAAGGCTAAACACAAACGATTCACTAAAAAAGGTTGATGTGCGGCCATTTGGGCGATCGCTACAGAAAGTCGAAGAAAAAATAATTGAAGAAGAATTTATCTATTTAGAATCTAGGAATCAGAATCAAGACGCCAAGGGACTTGCTACCGCTGGCTATCAGTGAGGGATTCAGACACGCAACTACGAAAGTTGGCTACCAAATCATAGATTTGGTGGGGGTGGCAAGAGTAGCCACTGTGTTGGGCAAGGCAATGCCCTTCTCACATTGCCAGAGGCTAGTGCCTGCCGTAAGATGCCCGAACGCAAGAGCGTCTCCTGTCTTGAAAAGGGCTGTAGGGAGAAGCAAGTGGCGTGAAAGTGCGCCCCAGTGCGGGTGGGATAGTTTTATTATGGGTAAATGACTATAAAATTTGCAGAACAACTAGTGTCATATCATCAGTGTTTTGTTTATCAGCACCAATGAATTGCTGAACTTGGTCAAATAAGTAATCCACAATCTCCTGTGGCCCATTGCAGTACTTGCAAGCCGTATTGAAGCCAGTGACAAAGTTGTCTTCGTCGAAGCGATCGCCACCAGCAGCAGCGGCATCGGTCAAGCCATCTGTATAGTAAATAATTGTATCCCCAGGCTCTAACTGTGCCTGGGCATCTTCATATTGGCTGTTAGCATCCAAACCGATTAACATTCCTAAAGTATCTAAACGGCTGACAGTTTTCGTGGCTGCGTGCCACCACAAGGGAGGATTATGTGCCGCATTACTATAAGATAAAATTCGGGTATGGGGATTATATTCTGAGTAAAATAGCGTTACAAAACGCTGGGAATTGTCCAAATCTGCATACATAACTCTATTTAAGTTTTGCAGAATTCCTGCTGGGGAATTACCATGTAGCACTTCTCCGCGTAGCATTCCCCGCATCATCGTCATAATCAGCCCAGCGGGGACACCTTTGCCCATGACATCTCCAATAACTAAACCCCAACGACTAGTTTCCGTGCTGCCTTTGGTCTTGGGCTGAATCTTATTGTGATTGGTAGCAATAAAGTCGTAGTAGTCTCCGCCAACGCGATTGGCAGGTTTACAACGTGCCGCCAGGACAGCACCAGGGATTATGGGGCATTGACGTGGCAGAAGTCGCCGTTGAATTTCTGCGCCAATTTCTAGTTCTTGGTCTAGGCGTTCTTTTTTTCTTAATTCTACAGCTAGTTCATCGTTTTCAATCGCTACTGCTGTTTGGTCTGCCACTAACCTAACTAACTTTTGCCTAGTTTCTGTCCAACTATATTCTGGATCGCGGCTCAAGACATAGAGCCATCCCCGTTCTGTATGCTTCACCAGAATCGCCGTACCAAAGATTTGCACATCTGGCCCCAAATAGCGATGCATCTGGTCATCCAAAATCCCCGTGGCATTCGCTAGAGGGGCAGTATTGGGCATAAGCGTGATTTGACTGCTGGCTATTTCTAGCGCTTTGCGGATATTTTTTCGCTGACGACTATCTTGCCAATGTAACTGCTCTAACCTGACTTGACCATTAGGTTTGTAGAGGAACAAGGCGCTACCGTCTGCATCTGTCACTCTTGTTGCCATCAGCGGGATCAGTTCCAAAAACTGATTCAAATTATTGAAACTTCTCAGGGCAAATCCTAAAGAACTTAGCAAATCTTGAATTTTGTTCTGTTCCCGGTGTAACCTTGCCACGAGTTCTTTGAGTGCCACGACTGGTGTGACATCTGTCGCGGTACTACTATTGTTGTCAGTGGGTTGAGAGGGCAGTTGAGACACAGGCACAGGTACTATTGCACTTTATATTGGCAGATTTTAGATTACTTATAAATCTTTTGGCTTTGGCATTGCTAA
Source organism: Nostoc sp. (assembly GCF_036917195.1). Classification (GTDB taxonomy): domain Bacteria; phylum Cyanobacteriota; class Cyanobacteriia; order Cyanobacteriales; family Nostocaceae; genus Nostoc. The sequence goes on along the minus strand of NZ_JBALDG010000024.1, from coordinate 8,544 downwards.
ACCATATTTAGACAAGACTTGTCACTTTAGCAAGAGTATAAAGACGTAACAGGCAACTTTTATCAGTATTTTATTTGCTTATTATATTTTTGATGTAATAATTAGTAATTTAAAATCATGTATTTTTAGTCAAAACCCAACCCGTAAAAATTACTAGTTTCCGTGATATTAAGAAAGTTTTCCATTTTTTCATAACTTAATTCCCAAAGCATATCTCTAAAGTAATAAAAATACTTTATTCAAAGAATAATTTATAACGTTTTCAGAGTCACTATTTGGGTAGAGACAAGTAGGAGACTAGAAGTCTTTTTAGTGAAAACCTCTATAAGCGCTAAAATCGAGCTTGGTTTGGGAAAAAACAGACTTACATTCATTCCCAAACCTGAGAATATGTAAATAAGTCTTCAAATACTTAATTTCTATCCCATAATTGCCGGAATAATCGCCAATATTGAGCTTTTTCATTTTGAATTTATCGTTTTGCAAATTTTGACTTGCTCAATACACAAAAATTAAACCCATTGAAACAGGATAAAAGTGAGATAACTTAATCTTTCGAGTCAGCGGGAACAGACTTAAAGGATTAGCCTGTAATTGATTTTAGGTGGGAGTCATTTGATAAGTGTAAGATATGAATAGAAGAGATGACACTAAATCTAGAAAAATCTCCTCCAAGAACTTTAAGTCAAAAGCCAGAAAGAGTGTTGTCATTTAACTATCAGAGTTTAAACCTCTCGATTTACTACAAAAAATATTTGTGGATACTTTCGCAAATAATATCTGAGAATGCACCTGGGAGTGTTGAACCAGCTTACTTACACCAATTCGCTTTTTGAGTCCACAGTGGACGATTCTCCGAAGTTTTGATGGTCGGAAGCCGTCCTTTTCCTGAGGTCAGCGCTGGGCAAACAGCTGACACTCGTACTCCTACTCTTAAGTAAGTTACGTGCAGCATGCACCTCTTTCGACTCGCTAACGCGGTTGCTTTAAGTCGCCATAGCCAATACCAGTCACTTGCGGAGGAAAACCCTGCCTCAGTGCTGGACTCACCTGCGCTGGCTCCACAACGCACTACTCATCGCTAACACTGCTGTCCATCCCACAATAGTTGTATTTGTAGGGGTAAGCGTCTCGACTACTCTTTAAATTGCTGCAAGATGCAAATATTACGGGCTTTTATGTGTCGCAAATAAATGCCCGCTGCTACATTTAAAAAGCCCATTCAGGGCGTGAAAAAAGGGCATTAGCTTGAAATTTTAGCAAAACATCACCCATCTATTGTGGCAAACTCATGATTTTAGGACTTGAGCTGTTTCCAGTATTTTGTTTCTAATTAGTTCAAGTGATAATACCAGATCAGTCATCCCTAAATTTATCAGTTTGTCAAGAAAAATTTTTAACTATAAATTTTTCAACTAGCCACTCAAGAGAGCTTCGACAAACTCATAGCTAGAAAAGGGGCGCAGGTCTTCAATTCCTTCGCCAGCACCAATAAAGCGAATGGGTAAACCTAGCTGCTGCACAACGGCAAGGGCAACACCGCCTTTGGCGGTGCCGTCCAGTTTGGTTAAGACAACGCCACTTAGTTGGGCAGCTTGGGAGAATACTTCGGCTTGCCGCAGTCCATTTTGACCTAAAGTAGCATCTAAAACCAACAGAGATTCTACTTTGGCATTTGGGGCTTTTTTGTCGATAATTCGCCGGATTTTGCTGAGTTCGTCCATTAAATTTTTCTTGTTTTGCAATCGCCCAGCTGTATCTACCAAAAGTAATTCTGTTTGACGCGCTTGGGCGGCAGCGATCGCATCAAATACAACTGCTGCCGGATCTGTATTTTTCCCAGGATTGGCAATTACTTCTACACCACTTCTACTACCCCAAACCTTGACCTGTTCCACAGCAGCGGCGCGGAAGGTGTCTGCTGCCCCAATCAAGCATTTATAACCAGATTTTTGTCCCAAGTGGGCAATTTTGCCGATAGTAGTGGTTTTACCGGCACCATTCACCCCAGTGATTAACCAAATGTTTAGGGTTTCTTTTTCTAAGGTAAAGATAGTTTTATGGGATACCTTGCTCGGTGCATCCAGCATATCCCGGAGGATTTTTTTCAGGTAAGCGATCGCTTCTTCAGGTGCGGTGACTTCTTCTCGAAGTTTTTTCTGTAGGGCATTGATAATAAAGTCTGTCGCCTCTACACCCACATCAGCTTGCAGGAGCAATGCCTCAATTTCTGTCACAGCAGCAAGGTTTAGCGGCCCTTGACCAACGATTGCCTTTAGTTGGTTGAGGATGCTACGACGAGTTTTGTCTAAGCCTTGCCGGAGCTTTTTTAGCCAGGTAATTTCTTCAATAGAAACGTCTTCTGGACTTCTACCTTGAGCTGCTAGGACTTTCGCTGACCAGACAAACCCATCATCAAATACCAGTCCAGGAATTTCCTCTCCTGTCTCTGAGGTTGCAGCTACTGGTTGTACTACCTCCGGTTCTGAAACTTCAATGGCGGTGGCTATTAGTTGTTCCAGCTTGGCTTGCCGTTCTGCCGCCGCCCGTTCTAAGAAGGATAAGGTAGCTGGTGCTGTTGGCTGTGTTGCGTCTGGCGTAGCTAATGGTTCGCTGGGCGTTGGTTCAACTTCACTTGCCTTTATTTCTGGGCTTTTGACATCTGGCTCTTCAGGAATTGCTGCTACTGAGGAATCTTCTGTACTTTCTTCCTCAGTAGCTACTTGGATAACTTCTGGCTGTGCAGTTTCTACAGTTGTACTAACAGGTTCCTCAGTTGCTTCTGGTTCAGTGATTTCCGCAATTGCCGTTTCTGCGGTTTCAGGTTGTGCTGAATCAGGTGAGGTTTCTACTACCTCAGCTTGTTGTTTTTGCTGAATATTTTTGTAGGCAGCTTTAGCAAACGCCAATAGGTCTGCCGTTGTGTCTGGTGCAGTTTCAGCAGTTGGTGTTGAGGTTTCGGCTGGCTCTGGTTGGGGTTCTTGTACAGCAGGAGTTTCTTCCTGTTTCTGATCAGAGGGAGTGTTAGAGGAATCGTTATATTGACGACGGAACCAATTAAAAACCATTGCAGCAGTATTAGTTATATCAGTTATAAGTTATGAGTTTAATTTAACTTTGCACTTTTTCTTGGGGTGAAAACTTCCGGGTTATCCTTACCTTTCAACGCCAGTTTGAGGAGAATCGGTACAACAGAGGGTTCCTTGCGTTCGTGCAGCGTCTTACGCCACTTGACGCCAGTCCGCTCAAGTCGGGAGATCCGCCCACACGCCTGGCTCCTCTACTTGGAGAAACCCCTCTGAGCGAGTGGCTCCCTTCTCACATTACCAGAGGCTAGCGCCTGCCGTAGGATGCCCGAACGCAAGAGCGTCTCCTGTCTTGAGAAGGGCTGTAGGGAGAATCTCGGAGGAAGCCGCTTCTGCGGCTACAGACTTTTCTCCACGGCAGTATAGGAATTACGAATTACGTAGCAATACTATGCTGTTTTTTTCTGCTCAGTGACTCGGCGCAAAACACCGTTAATAAACCGATGACCGTCGTCTCCACTGTAGCGTTTGGCTAGCTCCACAGCTTCGTTGATCGCAATACTATCTGGAACTCCTAAGAACTTCATTTCTGCCACAGCAATTTGTAAGATATCCCGGTCAATTTGGGCGAGGCGAGTTACTTGCCAATCTACTAAGGCACTAGAAAGGAGTTCATCTATAATGTGTCGATTTTCGTTGACGGTAATCACAAGCTCTTTAGCGTAATTCCGGACTCCCTTATCCTGATTAGCTAACTGAATCAATTCTGGGAAATCAACTGCTGTACCCAACTGATTGATTGCTGTCTGGGTGCAGGCGATCGCCTCTTGAAGCATTGTTCTAGCACTATTGAGGTCGGAGGCCCGAGTTTGGCTACTTAAGATGCGATCGTTACTGCGTTGCAGTTCACCTGCGGCATTATCAAGGGTATCTTGTACTTCTGAGGTCAGGGTGCGTACTGCTCCTAGCACCAACTTGGATACTAGTTGATCGTCTGCCAATTTATCTAATTTCTTTGGGTTAACTGGCAATTGGCTAAGGCTTAAAAGCGCTAATTCACGAGCAATTTGCTGGGGTTTACGAGGTTGCATAAAAATGAGAGGTGATTGTGCGAGAACTGATGAACTAGGCAGGACAAACTTACAAGCCTATCAATTTTGGCACAGTCCAACAACAACATTAGGCATTTGCTTGTGACTTTGCCAGATTGATTTTAAGTTTCTTCAACGGGAATAACCTGCTGCTTGATTTGGTCGTGTTTAACTTCCAGTGTGGACTCTTTGGGGAAAACCAAGGACGTATTGGGGGCGACAATGCCACCTGATACAACTATTTTAAAGGCGTCTTCAATCGACATGGAGAGGTTCACCACCTCGTCTTCAGGAACGACTGCGTACCATCCGGTAGTCGGATTCGGGGTGGTCGGGATAAAAACACTTAGCACGGGGCGAGACATCTGGGCTTGGATATCACTGCTGATTACACCAGTAACAAAGGCGATCGCCCAAATTCCTCGGCGGGGATACTCTACCAAAATTACCCGGCGAAACTTGCCATTGGAATCTTTGAGTATTGTTTCTAAAAGTTGCTTCAGGGTTTTATATACCTGTCCCGCTAAAGGAATTGCCTGTAATAACCGCTCACCAAAATCTAGCAACCACCGCCCAGCAATATTGCGAGCCATCAAGCCCATCAATAAGATACTCAGTAGGGGTACAGCCAATCCTACTAATAAATTCAGTAAATTTACTAAAATTGGGTTTAAGCCATCAAAGGGATTCAGCTGTTTGGGAATTTGGGTGAGGAAGTTGATTACCCAAGTAGCAATGGTAATTGTCAGCCAGATAGTGGTTGCTAGCGGAATTACTACCAACAAACCAGCAATCAGGTCGTTTTTTAAGTCCTGTTTTAGGCGATCAATTACCAAGCCCCGATTCTCCTGTTTTAAGCTAGAGGAACTTTTTTTATTGGTATCCATACCAGCATATTAGGGACTTCCAGTTAAAAAAACATCCCATCCCTGCGGGACGCTCCGCGAACGTAGGGGCACAAGCCTTGCACCCCTACAAATGTACAAATAATTTTGGATAATTTATTTTTTGTCAGTTTCTTAGTCAAATAACAAAGGCTTTACTTGAAGCAGCTTCTGCCACAAGTAACTTTCCAAAACGCTAGCAGCTTGGCTGCTACCGCCAAAACACATACTTCTTGCTGGAAATCAGCTATTTTCCTACAAGCATACACATAGATATAAACCAATCCGATGGCGACTGGTTATTCTCAGAGGATGTTACTTTTGTTTGTAAGACTTGTAAATGATTGTTGCAAGTCCTTAAGTATTACAAATCTACCGCGCTCAATCAAAAGCTGCTCATGATTGTGAAAGGATCACCAGGTAAACTGAGGAATTATTTTATCTGGTCAGTCACTCACATTTGAGCCAGAGTGGCTTTTATGAAAATATTCTGTTAAAAATATTAATTTATGATGGTGGTTCTCGTTTAGGTGGAATACGCGATAGGAGTGCACAGCTACCTGTGCGCTCCTACTTCTAAATTCTGATTTTGCGATCGCGTACCCGCTTACCGTAGGCGATCGCTGCTTTAAATTGCATAGGACTTACGCAAAAAACCTCTCAAACTCTCATTCCTCCCTGTCGCGCCAGTTGCTTCAAGTCGGGGAACCCGCCCAACGCACTGGCTTCTCTGTGTCTCTGTGGTTCGTTCTTTCATAACCCGTGCGTAAGTCCTGTTGCAGTGCGTAATCCTTCTAAGACTTAGGCAGAGGACATCCCCCAACCCCCTTATAAAAGTTAGCTCTTAAGGTTTCCCTTTTTTAAGGGGAGCCACTCGCTTACAGAGGTCTCCCCAAGTGCATAAGCCAGCTGCGTGGGCGGGTCTCCCACGCCACTCCTTTAGCGAGGGAACTACCGCAAGCGGCTGGCTCGACTTGAGCGGACTGGCGTCAAGTGGCGTGGGTTATGAGGGATCTAGGTTTCAGGTTTTCAGTGCGTAAGTCCTGCCTTGTAATCTCCAGTCACCTTTACACCGCATCAGCCTGTGTAGTTTCAGAATCCGCGCACTGCACCTGTTGTGTACTCTCTTGTGCCAGAATTGCTGTTGCGTCTAAATTAGGTTTTGGTAAATACTTCATTTCCCAAACTTTGAGCAAAATCAGGTATTCGTAGAATGCCTGCAATATACACCAAGCAAGTCCAGCGCCTCCATCTAAACATCCGCCTAAGATAAAATACATATATACAAAGCGTAGCAACGGCCTTGCGGGTAAACGCAAAGACAAATCTTTTAGGGCACGGCGTTTCTCGATTTCCGATTTGCCAAAAAATAAATCTTGCCAGTTAACCTTCCCTTGTTCTAGTTGATACAATGTTTCTTGAGCTTCATCTGTAGAATAACGGTTATGTTTTTCAATCCAGCGGCTCAAGCCTTTGCTACAAGTGTAATGAGGGTATGTTTCTTTTAAAAAGCTAGTTGCACCCTCACAAACTTCCCGTTCAGTATGACCATAGTCTGTAAACCACACTTTACCGTAGCGGAAGAGGCGCATTTGGTAACGGGGATACTGTGTGCTGTAACGAATCCAACGATTCATGAACATGACACGTTCAGCTACGTAGTAACCGATGTAGTCTAGATTCTGACTTACCTTTTCACATTCCACGAAAAGCTCTGGTGTCATGCGCTCATCAGCTTCGAGAATGTAAACCCATTCGTGCTTCGGGGGGATAGACTCTAACATCCAGGTGCGTTGGCGTCCGTGGCTTTCAAAAGCGTGTTGGATAACGCGGATGGGATAGCAACTAGCGATTTCCACAGTGCGATCGCTACTGCATGAATCCACAACAATGATGTCATCCGATAGCATCGCCGATTCGATACAAGCAGCAATATCTAGCTCTTCGTTATATGTCAGTATGTAAATTGAGAACATTACCCAAGTTTTATAGCGATTTTACTAATTGATAATTGCCTTTTATTGTTATTAGCTATTAGGCGCATGGCAGTATGGGCTGTCAACAATTATTGGATAGATCCTACTGCCATACTGATGTGGATTAGCGGGCGGTAGCTCTAGGTTTAGCACCTTGTAAAGCACCTCTACCTCTTAAGCCTGTCCAGCCGATGATAATATAACCAATGGACAACAGCAAACTGCTAATCCCAATCCGCAGTCCAGACTTCCAAGCAGCATCTTTAGCTTGTTGCTCTGCTTCGTCTCTGCGCTGGCGAACTTGGCTCAGTTGTTGATTTCGCAGCGTCTGAAGATCTGTTTGTTGTTCGATAGCTTTGTCAAGTACTTGGGGATCTGTTTTAGCCTTCTTGAGTAAATCTTTTATATTTGCGGGAATTTGAGGGCTTTCAAGTGCTTGCTTATATTTTTGCTCATCTTTGAGGATTTCACCAAACTGAGCTTTGGTTTGGTTTCGCAGCTGCTCTAGTTGAGCTTTTCCTTGGTCAGTATTCAGTTGTGCTTGCAATTGCGATAATCGATTGTTCAGTTGATTTTCTGCCTGATCTGCTTCTTGGGTGATGCGGTTGAGTGTTTGAGTCTTAGCTTGATTGACGTTATTGAGGTGCAGCGGAAAAATCAGCAAGAACATCAACCCTAAAATACTTGATAGGATCAGGGCGGGAAATCTTAAATCGATACCTTGGGGGCGATCGCTTGTGGTATCAGCACTATCAATCCAATAGGCAGCAAACAGAAGCCCTAAACCTACTAAAGGAACAATTCCCCGATCAACTAGCGCTGTTGCCAAGTTGATTTGCCATACCCGATCAGTAGGTTGAAAAGGTAACAATAGAATCAAAAAGTCAACGAAAAAGGACAAAATGCAGATTATTCCAACTACCTTAACTGTGAGAGCAGTGCTCACGGAAGCAAAACGGTTAACCATAATTTTTCAAACTTGTGGTGAATACGAGTGATTTTCATATTTCAAGCTACTTAAATATTGTGCCCATGACTGTGACTATTGTGTAGAAATACAAAGCAGATTCAATACTGGTCAAGGCTATCTGCTTCTTGGTTTTCAACTAGGCCAGAGTAACATTTGTTATGTATAGTGTCTTCAGGAAATCCCTGGTGTTTTAAGATACGAATTTAATGCGGGCTGGGGAGCAGAATCTTACTGAAGCTAGATTTAGATCCCCGACTTTTTAAAGAAGTCGGGGATCTGGGCAGCAATTTTTGCTTAAGTAAGTACCATTCAGTTCTAAAGTCCGACTCATTTATTACCTTATCTTCCTCATCCCCCTCATCTCCCCTGCAAGGGCTTGTTCCCAAATCGGCATATCTTTCGGTCGGTCAACATCAGCAAAAAGCGACAAGTTCACATGTGATACCAAGTTGCAATAGATAATATTATTTAAGGGAAGTAAAATCGGTGTACAGCGATGCCCCGTACTCGGATTAAGATCATTCCTCACCTGGATTAGGCAGAATTAACCCAACGCTACCGACGTTGTAGAGAAGTAAAAGAAGGCACACGATGGTT
>NZ_JBALDG010000023.1:0-64266 GCF_036917195.1 Nostoc sp. | reverse complement strand
GATAGGGGAGCGCTGATTACTCCCCTTCGTAACGCGTTGAGAGACGATGATACTCGTCGCAATCTATTGCAGAAACTAGTCAACCAATGCCTTAAACGAAGTACCTGATTTAATCAAGTCTAGGCTTAATGTTTGCACGCCACCACTTGATATACTGCTGCCGCCAGGACCAGACTTACTATATACTGGCGAGATGGTTGCAGTTTTTAATTTCAAGAGAGAATAATAGGTGTCCTCGAAAACTGCTGCACCACCAGCTACGTTTTCTTGTTGCTCTTCGGTTACATCGATAAACAAATTGTGAGACATAATTACCAACCTTTAATTGTGAGTTGAATTGATTTTCAGCTATTTAGTTGAGTGCCTTTGTTTGGTGTCTCAACCTTTCGCTTAATAAATACAATAAGTTAAAGCACTAAGGTTGTCATTTCCAGTTTCCGTAAACTTAATTACCAGATTTAGAAAACTAGATTTCACAATTACGCCACTACTATTTCCGAAAAATACATAAAGAGCAATTGCCCTGAAACTATGGCAATCCGATTTGATTGTGTGAAAAAATTTAACTATATGTAGGGTGTGTTAGTCCGGAGTCCGTAACGCACCAAAGCCTTCGGACGGTGCCGTACTTTCGTCTAATACAACGCCAGTTGCTACAACAGATAGCGCAGCGTAAAGCCTTTTCTTCTCCCTACAGCCCTTCACGGGACGGCGGCCGGCGGCGAACAGGCATCCTACGGTAGGCGCTAGCCTCTGGCAATATGAGAAGGGGAGACGCTACGCGTAGCTTGCTTACCCATAGGTGTACAGGAAGCCACAACTCTGACGCTTTGCGTAGCTTGCTTCTCCGTAGGAGTACGTGTCTACGTGTCCTTAAACATTTTTTTACTTGCCAACTTTCTGAGGTAAAATACTACTACACAAATTTCCTAACTAATTGACTACATAGTTTGCTCCAGAAATAGTTGCATAGCAATGACTCCAATAACTAAACACCAACAAAGACTCGGAATTGAAGTCCTGCGGGGTTGCAATCTTAGCAACCTCACAAATCTAGAGTTGCGTGAATTAAAGGAATCCCTTTGGAAACACGGCGTTGTGGTAGTTAGACAGCAACACCTCACCGCAAAGCAGTTGGAAGAATTTGCCAGAAAGACCTTTGGTGACTTAATGTTTGGCTATTCTAAAACCAAAACATTAGATCCTGATATTAGTCCAGACCTCCAAAGCCAATTTGTGAATATTTTGGGTAATCCCAAGGGGCTTGCTCAACCAGCAGTAGGGAAGGCGGCTTGGGAATGGCATCATGATAAAGATGGCCTTCCTCGCACAGACGGACTAGATATGAATGCACTATATGTTGTCATGCTTTATGGTGTGGAAGTGCCTGCCGAAGGTGTAAATGGGCAGCCTCACACCACAGAGTTCCTCGACATGATAGAGGCTTATAATAACCTAGATCATCAACATCAGCAGCAGTTAGAGCAGATGTCGATGTATCACTCACCACCAATGTTTTCTAAAAGTACCAATGTGGAGACTGATGTACCGAGGAAAATACATCCCATTGTATCTACTCACAAAGTCACTGATAAAAAGGGATTATATCTAGGTTCGGACACTGCGATCGCAGTTGGTATGGAAGATAGACCAGAGCAAGCAAAACGTTTCTGGCAGGATTTGTTTGGGACTGTTTTAGCCTGCACACCAGTCTACTCCCATGTTTGGCAGCCAGGAGATATTATTTTTTGGGACAACTCGCAGGTAATGCACAGAGGTGTACCCTATGAAGCAACGAATTACAAGCGAATTGCGTTGCGTTTAGGTGTAGTGGATCAGACATAATTTTTATCTCACGTAGAGACGTTCCAGACGTAGAGGATAACTCTCTACTGAGGGGTTGTCTCCTGCGTCGGTGTCGGTGTCGGTGTAGGAATGGCGGTTTCTGTGGGAGTTGGTGTTGGTGTAGGAATTGGCGTGGACGTGGGAGTTGGCGTGGGTGTTTGCGTGGGCGTTGGTGTAGGCGATGGGGGAGGGGTGGGATTTTCTGCTGTAATGCTGAGTTGATAATCTACTGGTTTCGATGCTGTAGAAACCACGACAAACTCGTAAAATCCTTTTTCTGGTAATTTAGTTGATAAATTGCGCTGGGTAGAATCTTCTAAAAATTGAATTTTGCCAGAAGGTGAATAGACTGATAACAAAACTTGGGAATTTGCTTGTAGCTTCAAGTCCAGAGATTGCTCTTTGGCAAGTCCAGCAATGAATACTTTACCACCACCAGGTTGGAGAGTACCGTTGACTGTTTTGCTGATAGCGCCCGGTTCAAAGACAAGTTTCTCAAAAGCGCTACCGCCGAGGATAGCACTGAGTTTATCGTTAACAAAACCGTACCAAACTTGTCCAATCGGCTGAACTCGGAAATTTTTACCACGCTGCTCAGGGAATATATTTAAGAAAGCAGCATCTCCCAAATCATACAAAGAACGACTACCAACGTTGATTTTGTTAACTTCTACTTTCCAGTGATCGCGTTCAGCAGTTGTGTAAGTTCCCAGTTGTCGGCGTGTATTGGCACTTAATGGTACTAGCTTTTCTAGTAATTCTGAGCCTGTTTTATCCCATTCTGCCCGCAAACCCTCATCTTCAGGGCCATCGCTGAGAGTGCGTCCCCGTAAACTGGGATTTCTGTCCCAAAAAACTTCATTAACCAAGTTAATGTAAAACTTCTCATTTATACCCAACTGTTGACGGCGATCGCTTAATCTTTCTTTACGCTGCCGTTCTGCTGGTGAATATTGCGCTAAGGGATCGGTTGGCTGATCGCTGGTTGGAATTGGGCTGGCTGTAGGATTAGGTTGGACTTCCCCGACATCGCGTCTGCTATTCACTCCCCACCAAAGTAATCCAACAGTACCAGCTACCGCCGCCGCCACAAGGAAAGTTTTTGTTGGTGTCCACCAGCTTGTGGGTTGAGGAGATGGGGGAGATGAGGGGTATGAAGGAGATGGGGGAGGTGGGGAGATGGCGACGGTGGCGGATGTGGGTTCTGGTGCAGTGGGATATTGAGTTGGGGGAAAGTTAGCTGGGGGCGGGTTGAGGATTTGGAGTACTTGACGGGCTGATTGATAGCGATCGCTTGGTCTGGTAGATAGCATTTTATCTAATACCTGTGACAAAATCGGACTCAGGCTTACTTCCCGTCGCCACTGCCAGGTAAGATTGTAGTTATCAATTAATTCTTGGGGTTGTTTCCCTGTCAATAAAACCAGCATTGTTGCAGCCATTGCATACAAGTCGCTGTGGGGAGACACTAACCCAGTTTGCATCTGTTCTGGGGGAGCAAATCCAACTTTACCCAATAGGGTTGGTGACGGGGAAGATGCAACTACAGCGGGTTGGTAATATTCGGAAGCAACGGTTGCTACTACTTGTTTGACACCACCAAAATCAATTAACATTGGCAGTTTGTCAACAGTGCGAAGCATTAAATTATCTGGAGAAATATCTCGATGAATTACTCCTAGTGAGTGGATGTATTCCAACACTGGTAAAATTGAAAGCAATAATTGGCGTACTTCCGCCTCTGTAAAACGTAAACCCTGCTGTATCCGGGCATTTAACAACGAGTTGTAAGTTTCCCCTTCGACATAATCTTGCACCAAAAACAGATATTCTTTGCCCCCTAAGTTCATGCGAAGCAGTTCCCGGAAGCGGGGAATTTGGGGATGTTGCAGTTTATAGAGAACACTCGCTTCTCTCTCAAACAGCTCTTCAGCTTTTTGGACAATGTAAGCGGTTTGAACTTGGGGGGAAAATTCTTTTAAAACACAAAGTTCGCGGAAACGGTTGACATCTTCAGCTAAATAAGTGCGTCCAAAGCCACCTTGGCCTATTTGACGCACAATTATATAGCGATCGCCTAAAGTTAGTCCCGGTTGGATACTATAACTCATGGGCGTATCCAACAATTTTTCACCACACTGGAGACAAAAGCGACTACCTGGGGAATTTTCATGTCCTTTAGAACAATAGATTGAATTCATAGGAAAGTGAGCAGTTAAGAGTTAATTCATAACTCATCACTTATAACTCTTAACTCTATTTTTGTACTTTACTGACTTGATCAGCTGCGATCGCATACCAAATTTGACCAAAAGTCTGTTGATTCAGTTTCCCACGCTGCTGACCAGGAAACAACCGATCAAATTTTTCATTTGTCTGTTTGTTCAGTTGATTAATTGTATAGTTCCCGAATTGCCCTGATCGCGCTTGTCGTCTCCATGTTTCGTAATCTTGTGCAGTATATTTACCCAATTTATGACGAGCTGCTGTACTGAGGTTAGCCTGTTCTAGTTTATTCAATAAATCGTCAGCGATACCAGCCCATTCATCTCGTAAACCAGCGTCTTCAAGTTTAGATGTGAGGCTACGTCCCTTTAATTCTGGTTTTTTTGTATAAAATAAGTTATCTACGAAGGGAATAAAAAACCCTTTAGTAATTTCTAGCTGTTGGCTACGACTGACAATTTCCTGGAGATCGCCATTTTTTCCTTTGTCGCTGACTGGTTTACTACTCGGATTTGGGAAGTGGGGAATTTGCGGTAATGAAATTGATGGGATAGTAATTGAAGTTACACTCCGAATAACTGCATTTCCCACCGCCAAAGTTAATCCAACTAAAGCTGTTCCCCCTAAACTGATCACAAAAGGGCGAATCCAAACAGGCCAAGATATCGGTTTAGCGATCACTTGGGTTTTGCTCTGGAATCCACTCACAACAGCACTGGCGCGTTGTCTTCCCGGAGCAACTACCATGGTCTTGATCTTGCCCGTAATATAATTACCTGTGGGTTTAGTAGCAGTTGGCGATGGTAAATCTTTGAGGATTTGCTCGGCTCGTTGATAGCGATCGCTCGGTTTATAAGCCAGCATCTTTTTTAACACCGCTTCCAGTTGGGGACTAACTTGAATTTCTTTTGCCCATCCCCAAATTCCCTGATAGCTGTCGTATAATTTTTGCGGTTCTTTCCCTGTAAGCAACACCAATGATGTTACCGCTAAAGAATATAAATCACTACTTAAAAATACTTTACCCTGCCGTAGCTGTTCTTCTGGAGCGTAGCCCTTTTTACCCAGCAAAGTGTTATTTCCAACTAACCTAGTCTGCCAAAAACCTTGATAAGCTGGCAATTGCTTGACACCACCAAAATCAATCAGCACTGGTAGATGATCAGAACGCCGCCAAATCAGATTATCAGGAGTGATATCACGGTGAACCACATCTTGTGAGTGGATGTAGGATAACACAGGTAAAATCTGTTGCAGTAGGGTAATTACTTCCTCTTCACTGAAGGTTTTTCCTTGACTCTGACGCTGTTCTAATAATTGGTAGTAATTGTCACCATCCACATAATCTTGTATTAGAAAGAAAAAATCTTTAGTGCCTATCTTCACTTGTAGCGAGGCGTGAAAATGCGGAATCTGTGGATGCTGGAGTTTTTTCAGAACATTTGCTTCTCGCTCAAATAACTCTTTAGCTTTTTGTAAATCTTGCTGTTCTTGTACTTGGGGTGCAAATTCCTTCAGCACACATGTTTGATGGGATTTACTTCTATCCTGTGCCAAATAGGTGCGTCCAAAGCCGCCCTGCCCTAAATGACGGATAATTTGATAGCGATTATCCACCACCTGTCCCACAGCAAGAGGTAATGGCTCACCACAATGGATACAAAAGCGGTTACTACCATTATTTGTGTGTTGTTTACTGCAATAGAGCTGCATGGTGCTGAAGGATAAGTTAAGGTTTTATTGATTGACTACGACCTGCATACCCTCATTTTCGGATATTTTAGGAAATGTTAAAAGCAGGGTGTTCCTATATAAAATTCGTGTTGTTAACAATTACTGGAGTTTTAAGAGTATTAGATAACAGCTAAAATACTGGCAGCAAGTAACGGTGTTGGTTCTACTTCAGGATAAACAACAAGCGTCATGAACTGCAAATCACAACAGCAGCGAGCAATTAAAGCATTTGAAGATTTTTTGTCTACCCCCTTAGAAACGCTACTGCAACGGCATCTCAACACTCAAACTTCGGCAGCTTTGAGTTTATTTCACGATGTGGCGGCTAATGTACCAGCTTACAAGGCTTTTTTAGCAGAAAGGGAAATTAATCCGGCGACTATTCAAAGCTTAGAGGAGTTTCAAAAACTCCCCGCGATCGCTAAACAAAATTATATACTGCGTTATCCTTTAGCTGACTTGTGCCGCAACGGGCAACTCCAAGCGTGCGACATGATAGCTGCTTCATCAGGTTCTAGTGGAAAACCGACATTTTGGCCCCGTTTTTTCACAGATGAACTCCAAATCGCCACACGCTTTGAACAGATTTTTCACGATAGTTTTCATGCAGATACTCGACGTACCCTAGCAGTGATTTGTTTCACTTTGGGCACTTGGGTAGGTGGAATATTTACTACTAATTGCTGTCGTTATCTTGCTAGCAAAGGTTATCCCATCACTGTAATTACTCCTGGTAATAATAAAGAAGAAATTTTGCGAGTTGTCCAAGAACTAGGTTCAGCACGGCAGTCGCTACAACGGGGGGAACCCCCGCAAAGCGCTGCCTTATTTGAGCAAGTGGTGCTATTGGGATACCCGCCATTTTTAAAAGATGTAATTGATACTGGTATCGCCCGTAGTGTGGAGTGGCAGCAATATCAGATTAAATTAGTGATGGCGGGAGAAGTATTTAGTGAAGAATGGCGGAGTTTAGTTGGCGAAAGAGTTGGTTCACAAAATCCTTGCTCTGATTTTGCATCACTTTACGGCACTGCGGATGCGGGAGTTTTGGGTAATGAAACACCGTTAAGTATCTGCATTCGCCGTTTTTTGGCAAAAAATCCCGATGCAGCTAGAGCTTTATTTGGGGAATCACGTTTACCCACATTAGTACAGTATGATCCTTGCAGTCGCTTTTTTGAAGTTCACGATGGCGGATTGCTGTTTTCTGGAGATAACGGTATTCCCTTAGTGCGTTATGACATCTTGGATACTGGCGGAATAATTAGTTATGATGCCATGCTGCAATTTTTAGCAGAATGGGGATTTAACCCGCTCGAAAATCTCTGTTCTAACACTCAACAATCACCTAGAGGTATTCATCAGCTACCTTTTGTTTATGTCTTCGGTCGTTCTAACTTTACAGTTTCTTACTTTGGCGCAAATATCTATCCAGAAAATGTGACGGTAGGATTAGAGCAACCAATAATTCAAGAATGGGTGACGGGTAAATTTGTCTTGCAGGTACAGGAAGATGCAGACAAGAATCGATTTTTATCGGTGGTTGTGGAGTTAGCACCAGGGGTAGAGAGTAGTGAAGCTCATAGACTTGCGATCGCATCTTCTATTCTTTCACAACTGCTACGCTTAAATAGCGAGTTTGCTAATTATGTTCCGCCAGAATATCAAACACCACAAGTTACATTAGCCCCAATGGGTGATTCCGAATATTTCCCCATTGGCGTGAAGCATCGCTATACCCGTCAATAGAGAATGGGACAATAGTTTTCAGTTAAATGCAAATTTATCGTTTACGTGAGTTACACCCGTAGGGGCACGGCACTGCCGTGCCCTGCACTTAGCGATATAATGTTGTACCGCATGTGAATGGGAACCGCTATAAATTATCCAAATAAACTAACCACTCCAGATGCAGAGAACGCACAGATAAGAGAAATAGAGAAGATTTTTGCGTCAATTTGAGGATATTTTTTTATTTGGAAGTCGCTTAATCAATTCATCGTGGCAATCAAAAAAGCGATCGCATTCCCATCCTGTTCAAAATATGCAAATAATATTAATTAGCGTAAATGCCGAAAACCGTATTCAGTTTAGCTCCAAATATTATAGGTGGTTTACCTATTGAGTCCCATATTAACCTTCTTCCGGGGTTAAAAATACCCTAAGACGTACTAGCATTTTTTGTGCTTACTTTTCTAATTCACCATATTTACTTATTGTTACACATTTTAGTTATCTCACGCTTACCTACTTAAGATAGCATTAAATAATACAGGACAATTACCAAATGCGCCGCTTATTAGTTAGTTTTACCTGTGGCTTGCTAGCTGTATTTGCATATTCTAGAGTAGTAAGTCTACAAGAAACTCATATTTGTCTAAGTTCGCATTCAACACCAAATTTTTTAGTTGTAAGTGGTGGTGGTGCGCCTTCTTACAACGAAATTGCTTTAGAGAAAAATGTACTTTACTTTCAGCGTACCCTGCAATTCATGGGGTACAATCCAAAACAAGTCGCATCGATTTTTTTTGCCAATGGTAACGATGGACAAGCCTCTGTGCGCTATATTGACCAGCAAAGAAGACAGCAATTTAAAAGACCAAATATTCCCTACCTTCAAGGCGCTACTACTTTAGATAACTTAGAGCGTTATTTCCAGCAGTTAGCACAACAGAAAAGTTCTAAAGTTTCGTTTTTATACTTTACAGGACATGGAGGCAAAAATATACAAGACCTAGATAACAATTATTTTGTGTTGTGGAACGGACAAAAGTTGAGCGTCACACAGTTTTCTCAAATGCTAGATAAAATGCCAAGCGAGACACCTGTTGTAACAATGATGGCTCAGTGTTTTTCTGGCTCTTTTGCTAATTTTATCTATGAAGATGGGAATCCCAAACATCCTGTAGCACTTCAAACACGTTGTGGATTCTTTGCAACTATTAAAAGTCTACCTTCAGTCGGCTGTACACCAGAGGTAAATGAAGCTGATTATCGAGATTATAGTTCTAGCTTCTTTGCAGGTTTGAGTGGACGCGATCGCACAGGTAAAACGGTGAGTTCTGCTGACTACAATCAAGATGGACGAATTAGTTATGCCGAAGCTCATGCTTTTGCAAAGGTGGATGAAAAATCGAATGATTTACCAATATCGACTTCTGAGGCTTGGTTGCAGAACAAAGTTTCTCCAATACAGAAAAAGGCAATTCTTACTCAATCAATTAGTCAAATTTTAAAGACAGCTCGTCCTGAACAGCGTTATGTAATCAATTCTTTAATGAAAAAGTTTAGTTTAGACAAACAAGAGCCTGCTTTGCAGGTTTTAGGAAATATAGATAATGATAAAATTCCAACTAATGAACAACAGGCTTATTTAAAACGTTTGAATAGGGAACTAATTAACATTGCTGTCGAAAAGCAGATCCGTACGAATGGCAATCAAAAAGATATTGCAATACTTGATCGTTTGGTGAAGTGTGAGAGTGGTTCTTGGAAAAAATAAATCAACTAAATCAATTGGGTGCGGCTCTTATAGAACCCATTTGGTATCTTGTAGACTGTTCAAATAACAGTATTATTCTCTGCTTATAGAAATCTTGGATAAATATTTTGTGGTATAATTTTGAGTTATATTAATTTCATAGAAATAATTTATAAGTTTTTTCGATTAAATATTATCAAGCGATCACTATATAGACTCGAAAGCGGCTTCTACACAGACAGCGTAACAAGCAACAAGTAGGCATCATTACACCATGAATGATGCCCATTGCTTTGCGTAGGCGTAGCCCGCCGCAGGCATTGCATAATCGCACCTTAGTAGTTAAGCTCGTCAGCAAACAGGTAGGCGTAGCCCGTCGTAGACATCGCAGATCATCTCCTTGTCGCCTAATAATAAGTCGTACACTATAAATGTTTGCGACACATCAATTATTCGTAAGGGCACAACATTGTCGTGCCTTTACCTAATATGTTGCATTCTTTTTTCAAATTGGTATAAGAATGGGATTTTTTTACTGTGCTGACAAGTTTTATTTATAAAGATTTAAGCCTGCTAATGCTGCTTACAGTTATGAAGTATCACCGACTAGTCACGCTTTTGACATAACTTTGCAATGCCTCTGTCATTTAGATAGGTTTTACTTAACCTTACGTCAATGTCAATATAAATAATATTCATGAATGAAAACGAAATAGCTGGCTCAGTATGCTGGTACACCTCATACAGAGTCTGATTCGTTTTTCACTTTGTCGAAATATGCCTTTACGAGGAGTGATAAATGCTATCCGGATTTTCGCGTGTTTTCAACGATAGTTCCAGAAACGTTAGACGTAAAGTTATCAACATTTATGCTTTCCTGATTGGCGTGAATATTTTAGTCTGGGTAGTTTCTCTGATTACATTCCATCGCTACCCCCTTCTGCTTGGCACTGCCGTATTAGCTTATAGCTTTGGTCTACGTCATGCTGTAGATGCTGATCACATCGCTGCGATTGACAATGTTACCCGTAAATTGATGCAGGAGAACAAACGACCTGTTTCTGTTGGGTTCTTCTTCTCTCTAGGTCATTCCACCGTTGTAATTGCCGCCTCTGTTGCGATCGCTTTAACCACTACAACCATCCATAACGACTTTCCTAGTTTGGAAAAGCTTGGAGGGCTAATTAGCAGTACCGTTTCTGCACTTTTCCTACTAGCAATTGCAGCAATCAATATGGTGGTGCTGTGGGATGTTTATAAGACCTTCCAAAGCGTCAAGCAGGGAGGAATCTACGATGAGCAATCCTTAGATGAATTTTTGAACCAACGTGGGCTACTCGGTCGCATCTTCCGTCCTTTGTTTCGGTTGATAGATAGTAGCTGGAAAATGTTTCCTTTAGGTTTCCTTTTTGGTTTAGGCTTTGACACGGCGACAGAGGTAGCACTGCTGGGGATTTCTGCCAATCAAGCAGCTCAAGGTTTGCCTATCTGGTCGATCCTATTGTTTCCAGCTTTGTTCACAGCAGGTATGTCCCTGATTGACACCACTGACGGTATTTTAATGCTTGGTGCTTATGGCTGGGCTTACGTAAAACCAATCCGCAAGCTCTACTACAACATGACCATTACCCTTGTTTCTGTACTAGTTGCTGTGATCATTGGTGGAATTGAGGCTCTCAATATTATTGGTAATCACTTACAACTGAAAAGTCCATTTTGGGATTTCATTAGTCAATTAAGTGATAACTTTGGCACAATTGGTTACTTAATCATTGCCATCTTTATATTAAGTTGGTTACTTTCGACTATCATCTACAAAGTCAATAAATATGATGAGTTGGAAGTCACTAGTGCTACAACCGTTAAACACAGGAAAAATAGGCATTGAGCCTATATGCGTGATATAAAAGTTAGGGACTTTTAAAAAATAAAATATTCCAGTATAAATAATGATAACCCCTATAAATAGGGAGTCAAGGTACAGGCGTCGGCTATGCCCTGACTCCCTATTTATCTGCTGTTTTATTCCTCAATCAACTCAAAATCAACCCGTTGATAAATATCACGCAAGGCAATTTGAAAATCGATAGAATCTATGATTAAAACTGCCTCTTCACCTTCATATTCCTTAAAAATCCATTGACCTTCTGCTTGCTTGGCAAATTGTTCCACAGCAAAACTATACTAGTCAATCATAATATATTCCTGAAAACCAGGAATTGAACGATAATATTTAAACTTATCTGTTTTGTCATAATTTTTAGTTGAATTTGATAAGACTTCAATAATTAACAAGGGATTAGTAATAGTTGTTGTACCTGTTCCCTCATAAATAGGCTTACCTTTGATGACTATAACATCAGGATAAGTATAGAGGCGATAACGAGGTATTGATAATTTAACATTGCCTATATATATGTCATAAGCTTGACCTTGCACTGTCGTGGGAAATTTTTTATAAAAATTACCTGCAATTTTATTGTGGTTCGTTGTTCCCCCTGTCACAGATATAATTTCTCCGTCTCTGTATTCATTTTTATATTCAGCCTTCTCTTCTAATTCCAAATATTCTTCTGGGGTGTAGTAGCGTTTTTCTGTTTGTAAAACCATATTAATTAACCTCACAAAATGGGGAAATGAGTATGTTAAGCTAGTCGGCATTTAATTGCAACATAGTCTCTATTTCCCTTTTTTTTGATTTTCCTATGCCACTTAATGACTAACTCATCTTGATTCAATAGCTTATCTAGTAAATACTTCAACTCATCTACTAATTGAAATAGACAATTAGCAATGTATTCCTTACATGAATACCAGACTAATTCGATGATGTTGTAATCAGGACTATATGCAGGTACAAATTCTAATACAAAATTAGGAATGCTTCTGTCAATACCTGCTGCTGAGAAACCACTACTGACAATTGCTGTTCTAGTTTTTCATTTTACCAATATTACGTTTTAGAATGCGGATTGGTATCACTCTATAAGTTCGCCCATATTAAAGTCTATTCTTATCCAACCTTTGAGTCTTCGTAAATTGTCGAGAATCAGTAAGGGAATCTGCCAATGATGTACTATCAGGAAGGGTAAGGGATCATCCACCTCAAAAATTGCTTCTTTCCCCCGCCTGATGTTTCTTACCCAGGTTTGCAGTTGCTTAAACGATCTAATCTCATTCAGCCGCCAAACTTCGTGGTACAGCCAATAGGTTGGCTTACTATCAGGAAGAGGCTGCAAAGATTCAACCAGAGGCTCTTTACCAAGATAGGCATCCGCTACTCCTGGATGATTGTAAAACATAGTAATGGCGGAGTGAGTCCGGGGGTTACACTCAATCGCGTAAACAGTTCCGTCTTCTGCCTGGATGAAGTCAAAGGAAAGTTGCCCGGTTTTTCCCAGTTCTTTGGTAAAATGACTCGCCCATTGCATTATTTCTAGCTGATCAACGTTTTCGTAGTTAACTTGAAAGGCGGATGACTCACAGCAGCAGTACATTCTTGACTCTCCATCTCGCGCGGTAGTGTGAGTGCAGTATTCCTTTCCAGGGATGAATTCCTGCATAATCCAAGGATTCTCCTCACTGATGGGCAGACTCTTGACAAATGCTGCTGTTTGTAATTCTGTATCGCAAGGTAGCTTGGTGAGATTCAAGCGACGTATTTGATCGTAGGGGATGCTTTTAAGAATGTATTTGCGTTTCTCCTGAGAAAAGTCAAAGTTGATGACTTGGTCGGGATCGGTAATTTTGAATGATTTGGGGACAGATAAACCGAACGATCGCGCTGTTTCGGCAAAGGCAAACTTGTCATCCAGGATCTTCGTCACATCAGCATCGAAGTGGAAAAACTCTACACAGTCTGGTAATGGTGGCTTGCCGTGATCATAGTGGATGACAGAAAAAATGGCTACCGGGATAAAAAAGTCGATCTTTTCTGTTTTGGCGATCGCGTGTAAGGTTTCAATGTAGCCTTCTAAGTCTTTGCTGGGATCAGGAACGGTATAAAAGCCTGCAACAGAGTTGGAATATTTATTACCACTTGACCAAAATTTTTCAATGTCAATTATAATAACCCGATGCCCTGCTGCATGAAATGAACGCGCTAGCTGAAGGGTTTTAGTCATTCTAGCGCCAGCAATCAAGATATTTTTGGAATTAGGGTTAACAACAGTTGACTTACTGAATGGTTGCTTAAGAAAGTTCCACAGTAGCGATGTTAAGACGACGATGCAGTTTAAGGGAAATGCGATCGCTAGTAATACAAGAGTGCCCAAGTTTTGGAACACTACAAAAATATGCTTTCTCATAATTATAATTGTTGCATAATAGTGGAATAATTCGCTGGTAGATAGGAAAAGGTTAAGGGGACAAGCAGATACGATCCTGCTCTCGCTTCCATGCTTTCCTACACTCGCATATATGATTGTCAAGCCGTCTCGAATTGGCATCACACACTTACACGGGACTGGGAATCATCTTTGACGATGCGATTGCAACAAGCGATTGCCTCTCCATTTTTGGCTCGTTCTTCTGAGCGCAAGTAAACTTGCCCTTGAAGCAATGTATTGTCCACACAGATAAATCCAATAAAAGCCAACAAATTGTCGTTGGCGAGCGTGACCAGATGAATTGGTATAGTGATGCTGTCATGCTTCCAAAATGCAACATTTACCTCATTATTAAAAATACAGCATTTCCGAGCGCATTCCAAGCAATCTGGGATGAACACTCCTTAGTTTGCTTTATCGAATGGTATTTAACCTGGGGAGCAAAGCGAAAGATGGCAAGCAAACTCATTCTCCAAACTGCACGAGTTTCCCGATGTTGAAATCAATCCTTACCCAACCTTGTAACGAGCGCAAATTATCGAGTAATAGTAAAGGAATGTGGCAGCGATATACCATTAATAACGGTAGTAGGTTGTTAACTTCAAAGAATGCATCCTTTCCTCGCAAAATATTTTTAAATCAATAATTGCAACTGTATTAACAAACTAATTTCATTAGACTTGTCCAGACTTTTATAACTTAGTCTGTACAAGGGTTTTAAAGGTTGACTATATGTCTTCATTCAACGTAGCAATGAGGGTTTGGCATAGTTTATGAGAGTTTAGAGAGAAAAAATAAAATTTTTAAATTTTGAGCGTCAACATGATTTATTATCCTGTAAAATCCGCAGAAACTATATACGGAAAATATTAGTATTTATAAAGATAAAATTTTATATTCTATCTTTACGCAAATTTAATTTTAGGATAGGTCTATTAAGTCTCTAAAGTTCGTCACCAAGCCGATAACTAGTACGCCACAGCGTAAATAGAGCAACCGTTTAAAATCACTAAAAAGCCCATCCCATAATACTTTTGACTTTTGAATTTTGACTTTTGCCTTCCGCCCTGCGGTACTAGGCTTACTATTACTTAGGGGTTGCAGAGGTAGAGGTTTTATATTTTACGTCTTCTCCAAACTGGATGAGTTTCCCGATGCAAAAATCAATCCTCACCCAAGTTTTTAAGGAGCGCAAAGTATCGAGTAACAGTAAAGGAATGTGCCAGTGATGTACCATTAAGAACGGTAGTGGATCGTTAACTTCAAATATTGCATCTTTTCCTCGCAAAATATTTTTAAACCACTTTTGTAACTGCTTTAACGATCTAATTTCATTAAGTCTCCAAAGTTCGTGATAAAGCCAATAAGTAGGCTTACTATCAGTCAGGGGTTGCAGAGGTTCAGCCGGAGGTTCTTGATTGAGATAGGCATCCGCTAAACCTGGATGGTTGTAATACATTGTAATCGCCGAGTGAGCGCGAGCGTTGCACTCGATCGCATAAATTATTCCATCTTCCGCCTGAATGAAGTCAAAAGAAAGTTGTCCAGTTAGTTGTAGTTCTTTAACAAAATGACTCACCCACTCCTGAATTTCTGGGTGTTCAACGTTTTCATAATTGACTTGAAAAGCAGATGATTCGCAGCAGCAGTGTACCGTTAATTCACCGTTTCTCACTGTACTGTGAGTACAGTATTCTGTTCCGGGAATAAACTCTTGCAATATCCAAGGGGTATCTTGACTAATTGGCTTACTTTTAACATGAAGCGCCATTTTCTCGGGAGACTCCATTGGTAGCTTAGTCAGATCTAAGCGTAAAACAGAGTCATAGACAATAGTTTTGAGAATATATTTGTGCTTTTCGTTAGAAAAGTCAAATTTAAGAACTTGTTCGGGATCTGTAATTAAGAAGGTTTTCGGAACAGATAGCGAGAGTGAGCGTGCTTTTTCTGCAAAGGTAAACTTATTATCCAGCATCTTCATGGTTTCAGCGTCGAAGTGGAAATTCTCGCAACAGCCTGATAACACTGGCTTGCGCTCAGAGTCAAAGTAGCTGGCTGCAAAAATGCCTACCGGGACAAAAAAGTCTATGTTTTCTTTTTTGGCGATCGCCCGCACGGCTTGAGTATAGCCTTCTAAGTCTTCTTGCGAGTCAGGAACTGTGTAAAAGCCAGCCACAGCCTTGGAAAATCGATAACCACTGAACCAGTATTGGTGGAGATCAAATAAAATGACTCGATGCCCAGCAGCGTGAAATGATCGCGCCAGCTGAAGGGTTTTGGTCATTCTACCACCACCGATCAAGATATTTTTAGGATTCTCATTCAAAACCACTTGTTTGCTGAACGGTCGGCTGAAAAAATTCCACAGCAACGATGCGAGTAGGACGGTGCAGTTAAAGGGAAATGCGATCGCCAGTAATGCAAGAGTGCCCAAGTTTTGGAATATTGCAAAAATCTGCTCTCTCATAGTTGTAATTGTGACATGATAGTTGAACCTGTGGCTGGTGGCAAGTCAGAGGCTAAGGGGACTTGGAGATGCGCTCCTTTCCTTGCTTTAGTAGATGAATTGAAATCTTTACTAGATAAGCTATTGAATCAAACCGAGTTAGTGATTAAGTGGCATAGCTAGATAAAATAAAGGAAATAAGCAATATGTTGCATTAAATGCTTATTAGCTTCTTCCAAGTTAGAAAAAAGCTAATAAGGTGATTTTCCACACATCATTTGATGCTCAACGCTTGATTGATCATCGTCAGAAATAACTCATTTAAAGGAATTCCCACTCTGTTCGCCGTACAGGAAATCACCGCTTTGCGGTCAAAAATACAAAACAATCCGGCTTCTAAGAACCAAGGTTGTCCCTGTGGGTCGATCCGGAAGTCAAATAAACTATAATGGCGACAGCCCAAAGCCAAATGACACTTCTTAACTTCTTGCTGAACCTTTTGGGTGATCGGGTCATTAATATCTACAATCCAACCTGGGACATAATTTTTAGCAGTTGAAGCCAAATCGCCCTCGATGGGTATTTTGAATTTGTCAGTATAGCTGCGGATGGGTCTATCTTGGGGGTCTATCTGATACTCTTCAAGGGGTAAACCGATTAGCTCTCCATCTTTGACAATAGCACCGCATCTAACTTCTCGACCGGCTTCAATGAATGTTTCTACGATCACCTCATCTGCAAATTCAAATGCTTTCTTCAAAGCAGCCTCATACTCACTCTTTTCTTTAACTAAGGACACCCCTAAAGAGTTATCAGCATTTGCGGGTTTGATGACTGCTGGAGGTATAATTGTTGGAACGTCTCCTTGGCGGAGCAGTTCTCCAGAAGGCACTTTCACCCCTGCTGCTGCGACAATTGCTTTGGTTCTGGCTTTATGAGCCGTTAATGCCATAACATCCGCAGTATTGCCTATGTAAGGGATCTTAAGCAGGTCGAATAGTGCCCGGTACTCAGTCATTCCAGGGAGACAAAACATTTGTGGCAACATAACGTCAATGTTTTGCGCTGTTATAAACTGTATGGCATCTAACAGAGAAACCGGTTTGGCGACAGCAATATCTTCAGGACTGAGGGAGGAAGGAAATCGCCATTGACCATCAGGTGTGATGTATGCAATCAAAAAGTCATAGAGCGATGGATTTGCCGTAGCCATTATACAGCTTAGGGCGTAATTGCGCGACAATTCACAATAAAAATCATTGGATGCAGACCCAGCTAAATGAAGGATACGAAGTACTGGCATGATTCATTTTCCTAGTTACTGTTATATTTTATATAACAACTGCAATTGTAAAAAATAACTTAAGGTGAGAAGATTTTGAAAACGGAATCGGAAACTCTAAAAACAAGAGTGATAGGTAAATCGCATCGCTATTTTACTATATAAATATACTTTTAAACTGAATTATCCTCAGTCGTTACTGGAGTTTAAACTAATCAGGAGTGCGAAACTGCTAAACAAATCAGATATAAAACTTTGTTAATAATCACTAGTTAGCACATGTAACTATTGATTATTAATAAAGTTCAGGGAGTATGGAATTTAGTCAAAGAATTTGCGTAGGCGTTCCTTGCGCGTCTTGAAGAGTTGCCCGTCGTAGACATCGCCTTTCCATTGGTGGGGAATTTTAGACTGCTTTCAACGATAAAGAAAATCTCTTGCATTGTTGGTGGTTCCGTCAAACGGCTCAAAAAAGCCGAAACCCTATTGTGGCAAGCAAGGGCAAGCAAAAGCAGCCCAGGCTTTGTTTACCGATTTTTGGGTAAGCAGGCGAAGAATTTCTGTACTTATCTTGAGCGACACCGCCTGATAATTGCCAACTACTGTTACAATACAAGCTGACTAAAGATAGCGAAAATAAATATTTTTGTTGTAAAAAGACGATTCCAGACAATGTAACAATAGCGATCGCAAATACTTTTAGCCATACCCACCAGTGAACGCCCCTACCAATATCTCTGCACAAACTCAGAATCGCAAAGCCGATCACATTCGGATCTGTTTAGAGGAGGATGTTCAGTGTGATCAAATCACCAATGGACTAGAACGCTATCGCTTCACCCATTCTTGCTTACCCGAACTAAACCCCGATGATATTGATATCAATACAACTTTCTTGGGGAAACACCTTGGCGCACCCTTGTTAATTTCTTCCATGACTGGCGGAACAGAACAAGCCGCAATCATTAACCAACGTTTGGCCGAAGTCGCGCAATACTACAAAATTGCAATGGGTGTTGGTTCCCAACGGGTAGCGGTGGAAAAACCCCAGGTGGCTGATACTTTTGCTGTCCGCAAGTATGCCCCCGATGTTCTGCTATTTGCGAACTTAGGCGCTGTGCAACTTAACTACAAGTACGGCTTAGATGAATGTTTGCGGGTAGTTGATATTCTAGAGGCTGATGCCCTGATTTTACACATTAACCCTCTACAAGAGTGCATTCAACCCAAAGGTGATACTAATTTTCGGGGTTTGCTTGACAAAATATCTAAAATGTGCATAAAAATGCCAGTGCCAGTGATTGCGAAGGAAGTTGGTAACGGCATTTCAGCAGCGATCGCCGAAAAACTGATCGCCGCCGGGGTAGCAGCAATTGATGTGGCGGGTGCGGGGGGTACTTCTTGGGCAAAAGTAGAAAGTGAACGGGCAGAAAATCCCTTGCAACGTCGCTTAGGGAGAACTTTTGCCGATTGGGGTTTACCGACGGCAGAGTGCATTACAACTATTAGAGCGATCGCTCCAGATGTGCCCTTAATTGCTTCGGGAGGTTTGCGTCATGGATTAGATGTTGCAGCAGCGATCGCCTTGGGAGCAGATATAGCTGGTTTAGCAATGCCTTTTTTGCAAGCAGCAGCAACATCAGAAACAGCAGTAGCGGAACTCGCTGAAGTATTAATCGCTGAAATCACCACAGTCTTATTTTGCACTGGCAACGCCACCTTGTATCAGTTAAAGCACTCTGATAGTTTACAGCGCATAGAATAAATTAAGTAGGTCATTGAGCATTGGGGAGCCAGCGCGGTCTTCTCCCTTGGCGTTAGCCTCTCCCAATGTGATTCGGGGAGACGCCAAGGGCGATAGCGCAGCGGTAGCGAGCCTGCGAGCGTCTGGGGGTTTCCCCCATGGCGCTAGCCTCTCACGAATGGGAGAAGACTAGACTTGACGTTCCTACGTCACTACCGCTTGGCATTGATGACTAGCTAACGCTAACACCACAGCGCTGGCTCCCCAATGCCCAATGCCCAATGCCTAATGCCCAATGCCCAATAACTAATAACTAATGCGTAATTTTATCAAACAAACTTTTGCTAGTTTAGTTGGCACGTTACTAGGACTAATTATTTTCGGTGGTTTAGGAACCACTGGACTGTTCTTGCTAATAATGGCTGCTACCTCCTCTAAAGATAGTGGGCCAAACGTGAAAAATAAGTCAGTGCTGGTTTTTGACTTGTCAATGAAAATTACTGATAGCGAACCTAGTTCAGGCGAACTGTTTCAAAACACAATATCAGGTGTGGATGATGAAAGGATATCACTCCGCAAAGTTGTGGAAACTTTGGAAAAGGCGCGGCGCGATCCGCGAATTGTCGGGATCTACCTGGATGCAACTAGCACAAGCCAAGTTAGTAATGTCGGCTATGCCTCCCTTAAAGAAATTCGGAAAGCGTTGGAGGAGTTTCGCGCTGCTGGGAAAAAGATTGTGGCCTATGGCAGTGATTGGAGTAAAAAGGAATATTACGTCAGTTCAGTGGCAGATTCCATTGTACTTAATCCTCTGGGAATGATGGAAGTCAACGGTTTGAGTTCACAATCGATGTTTTTAGCAGGAGGATTGCAGAAATATGGCATTGGTGTTCAAGTTGTGCGGGTGGGGAAATTTAAAGGAGCTGTTGAACCGTTTATCCTCACAAAATTGAGTCCAGAAAACCGGGAACAAACTCAGAAATTATTGGATGATGTTTGGGGAGAGTGGCGCACTGCTGTGGGCGCAAGTCGGAAAATTGAACCTAATCAGTTGCAAGCGATCGCAGATAATCAGGCGCTACTGGAAGCCACACAAGCCAAAACTAGGGGTTTAGTTGATCGAGTAGCATACTCCGATGAAGTTGTGACTGACCTCAAAAAGTTGACAGATAGCGATAAAGACGACAAAACATTCCGACAAATTAGCTTGAATAGCTATGCAGAAGTTTCCGGCAAATCTTTTGGTGTAGAACGGAACTCAAAAAATCAAATTGCCGTTGTTTATGCTGAGGGCGAGATTGTCGATGGTAAAGGTGATGATGGGCAAATAGGAGGCGATCGCTTTGCCAAAATCTTCAACAAACTCCGACAAGATAAGGATGTGAAGGCTGTTGTATTACGGATTAATAGTCCTGGTGGTAGTGCTACCGCAGCTGAAGTGATGCAGCGAGAAGTGAAATTAACTCGTGAGGCGAAACCAGTTGTAGTCTCAATGGGTGATGTGGCCGCCTCTGGTGGTTATTGGATTGCTAGTGACTCTAACCGCATTTTTGCCGAACCAAATACCATTACAGGCTCAATAGGTGTATTTGGGTTGCTATTCAATGGGCAAAAGCTGGCGAATGATAATGGTATCACTTGGGATTCAGTGAAAACTGCACGCTACGCTGATAGTCAAACAGTTTCACGTCCGAAATCGCCCCAAGAGTTGGCACTTTATCAGCGCAATGTTAACCGCATTTATGATATGTTTCTGAATAAAGTTTCTCAAGGTCGCAAACTGCCAGAACAAAAAGTAGCAGAAATTGCCCAAGGAAGAGTTTGGTCGGGTGTGACGGCCAAAGAAATTGGTTTGGTGGATGAAATTGGCGGTTTGAAGACTGCGATCGCATATGCTGCCAAGCAGGCGAAACTAGGAGAAGACTGGGAAGTGCAAGAGTTTCCTCGCACTAACAACTTCGGAGAACGGTTTTTTGGGCGTGCAACTGAAGAGGCGCGGACTGCTTTAGGAATTGAGGGGGCGCAACTCAAACCATCTAATCCCCTTACTGCTGAATTCCAGAAACTGCAACATGAAATAGAGATTGTACAAAAAATGAACGATCCACAGGGGGTTTACGCCCGCTTGCCTTTCAACTTGAAAATTGAGTAGATACTTTTTTGAGCATCAGTAAAAAGTAACTCACCGACTACGGCGAGGCGCATGGGTTACCCTCGCCAACGTCGTAATCAGGCTTCTCTTTGCGTCAGCCTAAACAATAAGTTTTGTCTTGTTGTCTCGTTAGAAAACACTCTCAGTCGGCTCTTTTTGTCAATGCGTAAGTTTTATCAGAAATTAACTGTCAACTTTTTTACTTGGTAATAGGAAATCAATGTAGTGTTTTCTCATGATTTACTTAGGATTACGATATTTGTGTAGTGTTTGACAATCTAATGGGAACCATTGGTTGCCAAAATCGAGTTAATAATCATCATTCTCAATGGATTCGCGAGAGGATAGGTAATAGACATCTGGTGAAATTAAATATGCGTTGATCCAGAACCCTTGTAGAGACGTAGCACTGCTACGTCTCTACATTCTTTTTCACTCCTATGTCTAATCAAATAGCCCTGAATCTTATCCGAACTGGATTGTAATCTAACCATATTTATGAATGGTTAAGGATAATTTCTAGTTCTAGGTAACCTGTTTGTCAAAAGTTCTATTAAAGCCTGTACTAATGACTTGATTAGCAAAGCGAATTTTTGCTTTTTCTATGCTACCAATGGCACTTAATATAAACCCTGCTTTGATGTCTTCCTGTTTGACAAAATTCTTTAAGCTTTGTTTTAAATGGTTATCGGGTTTTATTTAATCTGCTCGCAAAACTTTTCATTAGTCAATAGTCTTTAATTAGTCGTTTAGGTAATATCAAGCAACTAAACAGCATTAATTTTCTCAGAAATTTTACTGAGCCATACCCCCAATAAATATTACTAATATATACATAAATATTATGAGGATGCTGAATATGTCAGATTTACCGCTTCAGTGCCAAAATTTGAAAGAGCAGGTTGAATCTATATTACAACTTTTACAGCAAGAACCCACGCTACGTTCCCAAGATATTATACCTGTACAAACTTCCCTAAGTAAGGCGATTTCTCCAAAGTTTGAGATTGTGTTTGCGGGTGCATTTAGTGCTGGTAAATCAATGCTAATCAATGCACTGTTGGAGAGAGAATTACTGTACAGTGCAGAGGGACACGCTACAGGTACAGAATGCAAAATCGAGTATGCAGAAGTAGATCAAGAACGTATTGTTTTGACGTTTTTAAGTGAAGTAGAAATTAGGGAACAAGCAGTTTATTTGTGTCAACAGCTAGGATTTAAGACAGTAACTAATATTAACCAAGCTGAGGTAATTAAGTTGCTACGTCAAGGTTCTGAAGTTATTATTCAGCAGGAAGGTGGTGAGAGTAAATCAGAACGTGCAAAACAGGCGAAGGCGTTAATGTTATTGCTAGAGGGATATATAGCCAACCGCGCTCGCATCAACACGGTGAATAATGCTACATATTCAATGGAGCAATTTCACTTTTCTAACCTCAAAGAAGCTGCTGCATATGCGCGTCGTGGTAGTAATAGTGCCGTATTGAAGCGGATAGAATATTACTGTAATCATCCTCTACTAGAAGATGGGAATGTAATTATTGACACGCCGGGTATAGATGCACCAGTGGAGAAAGATGCACAACTAACTTATGCCAAAATTCAACATCCTGATACTTCGGCGGTGGTGTGTGTACTAAAATCTGCTTCGGCGGGTGACATGACAAAAGAAGAAACAGAACTTTTGGAATTAATGGGGGAGAATGGGGGAGTACGCGATCGCGTTTTCTATATCTTCAACCGCATTGACGAAACTTGGTATAATACCCAACTACGGCAGCGATTAGACGATTTAATTAGTGGACAATTTGGTAATTCAAGCAAGGTTTATAAAACCAGTGGATTATTAGGATTTTACGGCAGTCAAATTAAACAGACAAGCCAACGAGATAGATTTGGTTTAGATTCTGTTTTTGCAGAAAGTATTAAAGGTTTAAATGGTAAAGAAGAAACACCACAATTTGTCTATGCGTTTAACAACTACTGTGTAAATTCAGGAAAGCTGTCTTCTAGTAAATTCCGTGTCTCTGTTAACGGCTTTGAAACCCCAAATCAAAATTATGTGCGGATTCTGGGAGATTGGGGAAATGAACTGATAGAAAAGCTAATTCAAGATAGTGGAACTGAGGAATTTCGCACAGCTATAACTCGCTATCTTACAAAAGAAAAGCGTCCACAATTATTTAAAAATCTTGCCGATGATTTGGAAGATGTTTGTATTAAACTGAAAAAACATTATCAAAGTGTGCAACGTAATTTAGATAGTCAGCCCCAAGAAATTGAAACAATGAAGGCGCAAGAGTTGCAACGCCTAAATCAGCAAATCCAGCAAATTGGTAGAGAATTTAATGAACATATCACAGAAGAAGTTAACCATATAATTAATAATTCCTGTGATACTTTTGATGCAGATTTTAAGCAATTGCAATCACGAATGATTCGCCGTTTAGATGAATTGCTAGATACTTTTTCTGTAGCTTCTGCTTATCAACGTGCAACAATTAGTCATCCTCGCAATGCTACGGCACCTTTAATTGCTATTTTAGTAGAGGCATTTTATTACTTAGCTAATCAATTAGAAGATATTTTGGTTGAATCTTCTCAGCAAGTAATCGCCAATTTTTTCCAACGGTTGATTGAAAAGATTCGCAAGTCAGAATATTATCGCCAGTTGTATCGTTTGTTAGATAATGATGGTGGAATTGAACTAGAGATGAGAATTTTAGAAAAACTAGTTACTCAAGCACTGTTGAGTGCAGCTAGCGTAGAGTGCGATCGCTTTGTGCGAGAAAGTCCGAGATTTTATGATGAAGGCACTTTTTCTATATATCAATTTCGCCAGACTTTATTACAAACTTCTCAAGGTTACGATGCTGAAAGTATCGTAGAAGCAGAACCAGCAATTAGGCAATTATTGAAGTTAGATTTTGAACCAAAAGTTTCTCAAACTATTCGGAAATCTTTCCGTCAAACCATCAACCAAACACTGAAAACTCAGTTGTTACCAATGGCAGATCAGCAAGCAGATGCAATTTTACAGCAATATCCACAGGCGCGTGCTTATTTAGAGAAAACACTGCAACAAGAAGCTGAAGAAAAAATTGCGAATAATCGGCGATTATTAAGTGTTCTTGAAGAAAATATTGCAGGATATAATTCAGCAGTTTCTAACATCAATAGTTGTTTACATGCGATGCAATTATATGACCATCTTTTGCCTGTAATTAATGATTCATTTGACACTGATGGTAAGTCTGCTGATAATGGATTTGTGATTTGCGATGTGGTAAAAGAGATTTAATTTTAGATATTGCAATCCTATTTGATTTGTGAAAAATCGCGGTATTCAGATCCCCGACTTCTTTTAGAAGTCGGGGATCTAACTTTTCTATGAATGATTTAATCTTTTTATAACCCTCTTTCAAGAAACCGAATTTACTCTTGGTTGGGGTTTGAGTCTCCAGCAAAATTTGTCACTATTCCTAATCTCCAGTCTCCAACTCAATGGTTATGCTTATCAAACGTCGGCAATTTCTTACAACCTGTGGACTGGCTACCCTAGCCACCCAAATATCACCACTTACCGCCCAAGGTAAGCTATCCCCAAACACCATCCGCAAGCCCCCCCGCCTGCAAATGGGCGATACCATAGGATTAATCGCCCCTGCGGGTATCGTTAATGTCAAAGATATTGAAGCAGCGCAGCAATCCATTTCACAGTTAGGATTAAAAGTCAAGCTAGGGAAACATATTTTAGATCGTTATGGCTATTTAGCGGGGAAAGATGCTGATCGCGCCGATGATCTAAACTTGATGTTTAGCGATCGCTCCATAAAAGCAATTATTGCTATGCGTGGTGGCTGGGGTTGTAATCGCATTTTACCTCTACTAAACTACTCGTTGATCCGCTCACATCCGAAAATTCTTATGGGGTACAGCGATATTACTACGCTGTTGTTGGCAATTAATGCCCGTAGTCAAATGATTACTTTTCATGGCCCAGTTGCCACGTCTACCTGGAATCAATTTACAGTCGATTACTTCAAGCGCATTATATTTAATGCTGAAGCGGTGACTATGCAAAATCTTAACCCTAGCGAAGTGCGAGTGGAGATAATCGCATCGGGAAAGGCGAGGGGTAAACTTGTAGGTGGAAACTTGTCAGTGGTATCAGCGATGGTAGGTTCACCTTACCTACCTTCCTGGAACAAAAGCATCCTGTTTGTGGAAGAAATTGGCGAGGATGTTTACCGTGTAGATAGGATGCTGACGCAGTTAAAAACTGCTGGAATACTTAACCAAATTGCTGGCTTTATCTTTGGGCAATGTACTAATTGTAGTCTTGGGGATGAACCATCATTTACCTTAATGCAAGTATTGCAAGACCAGATACTTCCTTTAGGTATTCCTGCTTGGTACGGTTCAATGATTGGTCATATTAAAGACAAATTTACCTTGCCAATTGGTGTAGAAGTG
This sequence comes from Nostoc sp., assembly GCF_036917195.1. Classification (GTDB taxonomy): domain Bacteria; phylum Cyanobacteriota; class Cyanobacteriia; order Cyanobacteriales; family Nostocaceae; genus Nostoc. Next base: position 38,552 of record NZ_JBALDG010000023.1, on the reverse strand, counting down.
GAAATAGATGCGAATGTTGGGACAATACGAATGTTAGAGGCGGCTGTCAGTCTTGTTTGAGCCACGAAAATCAGCCGCCTCACAGTGATTTTGATTAAGATTTTAATAGACAGTATGCATTTCTCCTCGCTATGTTACGACTAACAGAAGTAAAGCTCCCGCTTGATCATCCTGAAGATGAGATTAAGTCTGCCATCTTGAAAAAGCTGCAAATCACAGCCGAAGAATTGATCAGCTATTCCATCTTCAAGCGTAGCTACGATGCCCGTAAAAAAGGAGAGATCACCCTTGTTTATATTCTGGATGTAGAAACGACTCACCAGACTCATTTACTCAAGCGCCTGAAAAGAGATCCCCATGTGATGGTCACGCCAGACATGAGTTATCGCCCAGTGGCACGAGCTACCAGCAATTTGGCGATTCGCCCCATCGTGATTGGTACAGGGCCTTGTGGCTTGTTTGCGGGTTTGATGCTCGCGCAAATGGGCTTTTGCCCAATCATTTTAGAACGTGGCAAACAAGTTCGCGATCGCACCGTTGATACCTTTAACTTTTGGAAGAAAAAATCAGACTTCAACCCAGAATCCAATGTTCAGTTTGGCGAAGGTGGTGCGGGTACATTTTCCGATGGTAAACTCTACAGTCAAGTCAAAGATCCTCAGCATTATGGGCGCAAGGTACTAACCGAACTTGTGAATGCGGGAGCTTCACCGGAAATTCTCTATATCAACAAACCGCACATCGGCACTTTCAAACTGGTGGGAATCGTCCAAAGTATGCGTGCCAAAATCGAATCTCTCGGCGGTGAAATTCGCTTTCAAAGTCGGGTGGAAGATATCAACATCGAAAATGGACAGGTGCGGGGAGTCACCCTCGCCAGTGGGGAATATATCGCCAGCGATTATGTAGTTCTGGCGGTGGGTCACAGCGCCCGCGATACCTTCCAAATGCTATTTGATCGCGGGGTTTACATCGAGGCTAAACCATTTTCCATCGGCTTTCGGGTGGAACATCCCCAGTATCTCATTGACCAATGTCGTTTTGGCGCTCAAGCTGGTCATAAGCTTTTAGGTGCTGCTGATTACAAACTGGTTCATCACTGTCAAAATGGTCGTTCTGTCTATAGTTTTTGTATGTGTCCGGGGGGCTTGGTGGTTGCAGCCGCATCAGAACCGGGGCGACTTGTAACCAATGGGATGAGCCAATACTCTCGTAATGAGCGCAATGCTAATAGTGCGATCGTTGTGGGGATCACCCCCGCAGATTATCCGGGAAATGCCTTAGCGGGAATTGACTTCCAACGACGCTTGGAAGAACGGGCTTTTGAATTAGGCGGTGGGACTTATGAAGCTCCAGGGCAGTTGGTGGGTGATTTTCTCAACCATCGCCCCTCTACAGTATTGGGCACAGTTAAACCGTCTTATACACCTGGGGTACATTTGGGTGATTTGAGTCAGAGTTTACCAGATTATGCGATCGCCGCCATCCGTGAAGCACTTCCCGCTTTTGACAAACAAATTAAAGGATTTGCAATGGACGATGCCGTGTTGACTGGGGTGGAAACTCGCACGTCATCACCGATTCGGATTAAACGCCAAGAAGATTATCAGAGCGTAAATACACTCGGTCTTTATCCGGGTGGTGAAGGAGCAGGATACGCAGGGGGAATCCTCTCGGCTGGTATCGATGGTATCAAGGTGGCGGAGGCAGTGGCTTTAAGTATTTTGAAAAATTGCGAGTGCAAAATCTGAAATAGTGAATGCGATACCTACGGTAAGCTGCCAAGAGTGCAAAGTACGAGTAGTTGAAAGCAGGCGTTGCATAAATGCGGGATGAATCAGCGATTGAAATCATTGAAAATTCGTTCCAAATTGGGCGAAATCATTCCATGATTCAGCAACGCCTAGTTGAAAGCATTCAGAAGATCAGATTAAGTGACATACTCCACTTTCAGGACAAGTGCCTTACCCCTAGCTGTCTAATACTTATCCTAACCGTATTGGATGATGACTTAACGAATTGATTTGAGGGATGAGATTCTATTATTGAGCTTACCAAGGTTTCCACGAGCCTCGTCTGGTCCTACATCAATATATTCACCTCTGAAGTTTCTGTCTGCGTAGAATCTCCACTTTTGACCATTGTTGACTTGAATAGCTGAAGCTTTGTTGTTGAATCCAAACTTAGTTAAATCTGCTACAGCATTGTTCGTATCAAATGATGCTCCTTTTCCAATTTGCTGATCCCACAAAGTTACATCTGTTACAGTCTGTGAAGATTGTGCCGATACACTTGTCTGGTAAATAGCAAATCCACCTATGGAACTGGCAATTAAAACTGCCAAAAGTGTGAATTTATTATTCAGCATTACTGGATTCATGATGTTTTTTTCCTATTTTGTAAGTGAAACTTGACTTCTATATATTTATGGGTGTGAGAAATCAATATTATGCATTAAGTGAGAAAAAATTTATTTTTGCCAAGCTGTACTAGCAGTCCACCTGCATAAACTTTTTACAATTTCTATATCTTTAAATCGCAAAATCTGACATTGCGAGCGTAAAATCTGAAATAGTGAATGCGATGCCTACGGCAGTAAACTACGCAGTCTCAGCATCCGATTTTGAGTTGAGAGCGATCGCCTAAAATAGTTATAATCTAGCCCGAAGAACAATCTATGGCTCAAACCTTCTTGATAACTTAGAGCAAGCACTGAATGCTCAAGCAAAACGTTTGAATAAGTCTTTAGAGGAAGTTGTATTGCAAGTACTATAGCAATCCTAAATGAAATACAAACTAGTAATACTTTTGTACTAAACTAAAGTTCTTTACCAATCAACAAGAATTTGGTTTTTCCAAGGTACATCAGTATGAACCCTGTTCGGATCTCAAATAGGATTGCTAGATCACAACAATTAACAACTTAATTTCAGTTTAGCTTTATACAGCAAATACACATATACCTGCTTCTATAACTAATTGCCTCCCTGAGTGTAAATATTCCTGATTTGGCACAGAAATAACTTCTATATTGGACAAGTGCTAATGCTTTTTTTAGTCAATACATTAAGTGCATTTATAATAGCTTGATTTTACTCTTGATAAGTTTTGGAAACTTGCAAATGTAATATAAATTATTTAGCTTTGGGTGCTTTTATTCTTATTTGTACCCCCTGAACGTTTACAATTAATTTAATGGCAACCTAACTAGTACCGCAAGGCGGAAGTCAAAAATAAAAAGTCAAAAGTCAAAAGTATTATGGAATGGGCTTTTTAGGGATTTTAAATGGTTGCTATATTTACGCCGTAGCGTACTAGTGCGTCACACACTTACAGGTGTAATCTTGCATATACAGCAGATTTCAAGTTTGTGAAGTACAAAAATACCCCACCCGCGCTGTCGCGCACCCTCCCCGATGCTTTGAGGAGGGTTGGGGAGGAGTGTACTTAATTTCCTTGCAAAGAACTGTAAACTCCCCACTTGCTGAGAAAATTAATTGAATGGCAACAGAATTACAGTAATTATGAACAAATTAAAATATTTTTCCATCTTATTTTTATATATCTTTTTGATGGACGGAGTGATTATAAATATTTCTGCCCAGGCTGCTGGAACTAAAGTATTAGTAACGGCTCAAAACGAATCTCTCAATAAATCGGATATTGATAAAGTTATCGCTTTTTACGAATGGGCATTTTCAGCAAAATTCACTAGTGAACAGCGCAATGAATATCAGTCAATAAAATTAAATGAGTTTCGCAAAAATCCAGATGAAACCAGAAAAAGCATTGACAATATAATTTCCAATTATACCCAAGCTCGTGCTAAGAATGAAGAGGAACAAAGCCGGATTCGGCAGGCATTTAACGGAGAATTTGTAGGGCAATTGCGAAATTTACCGAATGATGCAGAAGCCAAACTTTTGCTGTCTGTTTACGATAGCGCACACGCGGCTGAAACCGCTTCAAATGATGCTGGTGATTCATCTGGTAGCGTTGGAGAGATTTCGTCTCTAGTTGGAAAATGGGTTTGGACGCATACCGGAAACAGTGCTATAAGCACGAGTGGCGCATATATCGGATCAAACGGTTCGCGTTTCACTTATCAATTTATGCCGAACGGAACGGTCGAGTTTACGGGAATAATGAACGTAATGAACGGCAGCTGCAACCAGCAAATTTTCCAATCTCGAAAAGGAAAAGCCAGTCTGAGCGGCAGTACGATGACAATTAACTGGTCTCCAGCAACTTTCACTCGTGACTTTTCGTGCGACAGAGCAAACAACTACACAAAAACTTTGCCTGCGGAAAACGAAACTTATCAGGTGAAATTTAAAACCGATCTGGGTCAGAAACAGCTTTGTCTGATAAGTAAGGATGAAACCTGTTTCAGCCCGACAAAATAGGGCAAATGACAAAGCAAGCTTTATTCGTTTACTCAAGTAGCTAGATTGTCAATTTCTTTAAGGCGATCGCGATACCTACTGTAAGCTGCCAAGAGTCCGAAGTCTAAGTAGTTGAGAGCGATCGCTTTAAACATACTACAAACTGGAAATCGCAAAACCTGATCGATTATGTATCAATTCTAATATTAAGCCCTACCTAGATGCTTTTGAGGTAGGGCTTTTGTTTTTATGTCTGGAGTCGATATAGAATCATCTATCAAGCGCGATGGCGTACACGCCCGCTTTATAGCGATCGCAGTGAAGAATTTATCCGATTGTTAAAGCTGGTTCTTTACAGAAGTTAAATAGGGCTGACTCACTTTCTGATTCATCTTCAAATACAGCAGAGATGTACCATTCACAGGGCGAACCATTTGTATATTCAGCCCAAGCAATTGTTGCTGTTTGACCTGATGGAATCCCTGACTCACCCAAGCTAAATGAAGCCCACTCCTGATCATCGACAGATACCCATAACTCTGTAATTGTCAGTTCGGTTTTATTGGTAACGGTAAAGGTAAATAGGTCTGACATAAATAGCCTTTTAGCAATAAATAAATTGCAGGTTCTCAGTCACAGATCATACTGGCACTTTTTTAAAGCATTTGTGATTTTAACTGTTAGAATCTATGCTCAGAAAAGAGTTGAAGTTTTTTTTAGCTCAACTTAAATTTATGAAACAGGATTAAAAATCTCACTGACTCTATATGAGTCTATTGAGATAGCCAATGCTACACAAGAGCGGATTTAGGTTGCAGCTCTGACAAACCCCGACAATACAGCACATCCCCAATGTCACTAAATTTTGAGGCAATGTATTTTTTACTGAGCAGAAGTAGTTGAGAGCGATCGCCTTAAACATACTACAAACCATAAATCGCAAAATCTGATCGATTCTGTCTTAGTACAGTTTTACATAAAAGCGTAGCGTTTTTAATGCAGGGGGATGCATTGGCATTGCGGCCAACGCATTAACATTGTACCGGGATGCATTAACAATGCGGCCAACGCATTAACATTGTATCGGGATGCATTGGCATTGCGGCCAAGCATTAACATTGTATCGGGATGCATTGGCATTGCAGAGGAACGCATTAACATTGTATTGGGATGCATTGGCATTGCAAGGTATTACCAAATTTAATTCGCTACGAATTAATCAAATAGGACTTACGCAATAACTCTCTGAAACCTTATTCCTTTGTGTCCTTTGCGACGGCAGTCGCTACAACGGGGGGAACCCCCGCAACGCGCTGCCTCTCCTTTGCGGTTCGTTTTTTCATGATTTTGCGTAAGTCCTGTCAAATATGAACTGTACTTAGTACAACTCATATTTCATTAACTGACAGGGCAGCGTTCCGTTGTACACTGCAATCCGCTGGGATGATTTTAGTCCAATCGATTGAGACAGTTCCTTGTTGCCACTCAGGACAAATGCAGTCCAGCCTTTGAAGCGTTGTTTCAGGACATCGCCCAAGAGTTTGTAAAATGCTCCCAAGTCGCTATCTCGCCCCAGGCGTTCGCCATAGGGTGGATTGCAGAATAAAACTCCACTGTCTGCGGGGGCGACAACATCGGCAAGCTCCATTTGAGAAAACCATACATGGTTATCAACGCCGCAGTTTTGAGCATTGTTAATCGCCTGCTCAATCACGTTCTCATCGCGATCGCTTCCCCAAATAGGCGCAGTCAGGGTATGCAGTTGGCTATCCTTAGCTTCTTGGAGCAGCTTTTCTAAAAGGGACAGATCAAAATCGAGCCAAGTTTCAAATCCAAAGCAATCGCGAAACAGCCCTGGTGCTATGTTGAGAGCCTTTAAACTAGCTTCCAGGGGTAAAGTGCCAGACCCACAAAGAGGATCGTAGAACATCTGGTTTGGCTGCCAACCTGAAAGTTGAATCAGGGCAGCAGCCAGAGATTCCTTGAGAGGGGCTGATCCAACCGCAGGGCGGTAGCCTCGGCGGTGCAAACTATTTCCAGAACTGTCGAGTTTGACGGTACAAAAGTCGCGTTCAATATGAACATTGATCCGTACATCTGGTTCATCAAGCTCTACATTTGAACGCTCACCCAGATTTTGCTGCTGCTGGTCAACGATCGCATTTTTGATTTGGAGAGATGTGAAGTGGGAGTGGTTGAGGCGATCGTTTTTGCCCGTGGTATTCACCGCCAGCGTCATGTCTGGCGTCAAATAGTTTACCCAATCGATGCTCTGGATACCGCGATAGAGATCCTTGGCATCAAGGCATGGAAACTCATGGATGTTCACCAAGATTCGGAACGGCAGCCTAGCCCAGAGGTTGACGCGATAAAGCAGGGTGCGATCGCCCTCAAAGGCTACACCGCAAAACCCTGGCTCCACGGAATGGGCACCCAGTTGCTCTAACTCCTGAGCCGCAAGGCTTTCTAATCCGCGAGCAACCGTTGCAAAATACTGATTCATCCTCTAATCCAAAGCATTGTCTTCATTGCTGACCGATTGACGCACTTTAGCTTAACTCATATCTCGTGACATTCTCTCTCGTTAAGTAGGGTAACAACGAATTAAGTAACTCAGCATCACTTGCCCCAGACAAACGGAATCAAGGCCAGGGCGAACGCATCTTATTTACTAATAAAACTAAAAAAGATTTAAAAATGACATAGATAATCCTACAAATTGCTACAACTATAAATAAAATAAATTCCTAAATTTTCAATAATATAGATTAGCTTATCTCTAGATAAATCACTATATATTAATACTAAAAAAACTCATTGAGCCGTACAGAAAAGTATGCTTTTCCTCCAGAAAAGTTAAACTTCGACGTAAAAATTTCAATTCAAGTTTTGATATACTATTTTAAGCTAACGCTAAAACTCTTGTTAAATAGTTATCATCCATCGCGGCGAGAAACTGTTTGTTTTTTATTCCACGTTTTACACGCTTCTCCTTAGTTATTTTCACAACATCTGTAAAAGTCACTTTGGTCGGTTAGCGATGGCGTAACCGCCCGCCGGAGGCGATCGCATAAATTGAGTTTTTCTTTGCGCTGATCTTCTCTTGATTCCTAGTCATTAATTTAAAACTATTGAGAATCAGACTGTGAGAAAACCTACGCTATTTAGTGACTTGAGAACTGACCATGAAAATTCAGGCAGCCGTCGGCTGCCTCTAACTCCCCCTCGTAATGATTATCATTTCCATAAATAGTGATATTTAATTTCCACCAAAGCCTTATGTGGTTTGAATCTTGGTGTCTTTCACCAAGATTCAGGCTTGTCAATATTTAGATGCGTTTGCCCTGCCTACCGCAGGCACTAAAACTCCCACGAAATTGTGCCCAACACCGTTAACGGCGCACCGGGATAGATAGTATCGCTTCCCTGGCTACTTTCGTAATATTTTTCATCAAAAAGATTCTTGATATTGATTGCAGCCTTCCAATTATTGCGTTTGTAATAAAGTGCTGCATCCGTGCGGAAGTAGCTGGGCAACACAAAACTGTTATCCAAATCGCCCTGTCTATCGCCCACATAATACAGTCCCAATCCAAATCCCAAACCTTGCAAACTTCCCCGTTGGATTTCATAGGTTGTCCATAGGCTGGCAGTATTCTTAGCAACGCTTTCCAACAAATTCCCAACTGCATATTCATTGTCTTTGGTGATTTGGGCATCAGTATAAGCGTAAGAGGCAATAATTTTCCAACCAGTCAGAATTTCGCCAGCGATATCGAACTCAACGCCTCGACTACGTTGCTCTCCAACTTGAATGGAAAAATCAAGATTGTTGGGATCGGTGGTCAGGACGTTAGTTTTTGTAATCTGGTAAGCAGCCAGGGTTGCAGACAGTCGGTTACTCAAATCGGCTTTAACACCCACCTCGTATTGTGTACCTTGGGCAGGATCAAATGTAGAACCATTGACTGAAGTACCAATGTTAGGAACAAAAGAACTGCTGTAGCTAGCGTAGAGAGAAATTGCTGGTATCGGCTGGTAGACAAGACCAACCCGAGGGCTGAAGGCTTGGTCAGATTGACTGGTGCTAGTTGAGGCAAGTAAATTGTCACTTTTCTGCTCGGTAAAATCGAAACGCCCTCCGACTAGCAGCTTCAAATTATCCAGTAGGGTAATCTGATCTTGCAGGTAAATTCCTAATCTATCAGTGCGATTTTGTCTATTAACAAAAGTTGTTAAAGGATTGGTAGGGATAACGCTGTTATTCACCGGACTAAAAATATCGATAGGTGACAAAATACCTCTGCTAAAAATCAGCGGACCTTCGCTTCGGTTTAGCTCTATTCCCAAAAGCGGTTGGTGGATAATTGACCCGGTTGCAAACTTTCCTATGACCTCTGTTTGGAGACTGTAGTTGTCAGTTTCAAATTTAGCATTTGTAAAATTCCTATCCAAAAACCGATCATCGATCAAGTCTCCTGGTTCTGCACGGTTATCATTTATCTTGTTTATAGTAATGGAAAGAGCATTGCGAAGCTGCCAATTTTTACTAAACTGATGTTCTAATCTATAGCCAGCTCTGTAAGCTGTGGTTTTAGAATCATTTTCTCCTGGAACCCCTAAGAACCGACTAATCGGAATTGGGGCAGGTCTGTTACCAATAGCGACGATGCCTCGATCAAATTGGGTATTATTGTTTAAATACTCAAAATCAAGGTTTAATGTTGTGTAGGTGTCGATTTTCCAGGTTAGAGATGGTGCGATGAAGATACGTTCGGTGTCAACAAAGTCACGAAAACTCCCGGAGTTTTGGTAAGCAACATTCAAGCGATATAACAGAGTTTTGTCCGCATTCAGTGGACCAGAGATATCGAATGTGGGACGATAAAAACTGTAGCTTCCTGCGGTGAAGTCAGCAGCGTAATAAGGTTCACTCAGCGGTTGCTTTGTGACAAGGTTGATAATCCCACCCGGTTCAGCTTGACCGAAAAGGACTGAAGCTGGTCCCTTGAGTACTTCAACCCGTTCCAAGTTTGCTATTTCTGACAATGTGAAGAAATCGGCATCGCGGAATCCATTTCTAAAATTTCCATCCTGCTCAAAACCACGAATGACATAGCGAGCAGCTCCTGTACCCCCGTAGTTGCCTGCTTGCGTCACGCCGCTGACGTTTTGCACTGCATCCTGTAGCCGCACTGCTTTTTGGTCTTGTAACACCTGTCGGGGCACTATTTGAATTGAGGCAGGAATGTCACGCAGGGGTGTATCGGTTTTGGTGGCAGTAGAGGTATTTGGTACACGGTATCCATCCTGCTCGCCCGTCACCACTAACTCAATCGGTTCATTACCACTAGCTGATGGTTGAGTTGGTTGTGTCTGCAACCCTGGCTGCTGTGGTGGTTGTTGTGTTTGAGGTTGCTGCCCCTGTTGCGCTCTTTGTGCAGTACTAGCTACACTGAAGATCAGACCTTCGTTGGCACTGTCATACAACTTGACAATTGGTACACCCGCTTCACCCGTCACCGTAACTCGGATAGTCTTGGCATCAAAGTTAGTGACTGTTATTTCACTAAGACCCGTAATTGGTTTCTCTGAGCGGAATGTGTATGCATCGCCATTAGGTAAACGCAATTGTGCGTTGGGAACGTCAATAATAAAGCTATTGCCAGCAGTACGATTTAACAGTTGCAACTGTTGCCCACCAAGAGTTTGTAAAATTATTTCCACACCTTGGGGAGTGGGATTAGCTTTTACTCCTGTCACCTGCACTACTTCACCTTGATTCTGGAGGGGGTTGGTTGGTGTTGGTGACTGTACTAAATGTTGAGCACTGCTGGTAGGACGTTCTATTTCACTAAGGAGAGGAATCTCTCTAATCGTTCTAGAATTGCCTAGTACTTTTGCGAACGCAGTTTTATTTTGTACTTTTTGAAAGGACACTTCAGCAGCTGCACTAATTGCAACCCACAACCAAACACAACTTGTAGCCAAAAGAATCTTTAATATTTGCCTTAAGACCATTTCCACCCCTACACCTACATCTTCACTTGCCACTACTCTCAATAGACCTCTTGCAAAAGTCCCAAAATCAGGTATGTCATTCTGTTCGCGCAGCGTTCCCGCAGGGTACGAAACGCAGTGGAGAGAAGAATCTCACTAGATGTATCGCTCCGCTTAATATGACAATTTAAGCATTTATGCAAGAGGTCTAATAAACCAGCAAACAGTTGCTATTTATTGAAAATAGTCATTATCTACTTGAAAATAAATATTACCGGAAGTAGGCAAGTAATTACAACTAAGTGTTAAGTTTTCTTGACACACAGAGTTGACGCATAGCAGCAGATCCAGAGAATCAAGATTTAGGCGTGGTTAAATATCTCCGAAAGCCAGTCTCAATCGCTGATGTCACCTTTTCCCACACCCTCGCAGACATTTGTGCGATCGCTCTAACCACTCACAAGCGATCAAGTGCTCAATCAAGCTTACAGGCATGTTAGTACAAATGCATGGGGGAACTTCAGGTTAGAGTTGGGCTAAAACTCCCAAGAAATCGACCCCACTACCGTCAACGGATCGCCTGGGAAAACTCGCAGTCTGCTTTGGGAACTCTCAAAATAGTCAACATCAAACAGATTCCTAACATTGAGTGCGGCTCGAAAACCTCCCTGATTGTAGAAGATAGCAGCATCCGTGCGTAAATAACTTGGTAGAGTAAACGAGTTGTTCAAGTCTCCCTGGCGATGGCCGATGTAAAATAACCCCAAGCTCAAACTCCAACCCCTTCATCCCCTAACTCCCTACCGCAGTCACTAAAACTCCCACGAAATTGTGCCCAACACTGTCAATGGCGCACCAGGATAGATGATACTTCTTGCCTGGCTAGTTTCGTAGTATTTCTCATCGAAGAGATTCTTGATATTGAGCGCAAATTTCCAGTTGTTGCGTTTGTAATAAAGTGCTGCATCTGTGCGGAAGTAGCTGAACACAACAGTATTCTCCAAATCGCCCTGTCTATCCCCCACATAATACAGTCCCAATCCAAATCCCAAACCTTGTAAACTCCCACGTTGGATTTCATAGGTTGTCCACAGACTGGCAGTATTCTTCGCCACATTGGAAAACAAATTCCCAACTGGGAATAGATTATCTTTCGTGATTTCAGCATTAGTATGAGCATAAGAGGCAATAATTTTCCAATCGATCAGAATTTCGCCAGCGATATCGAACTCAATGCCTTGACTACGTTGCTCTCCGACTTGAATGGAAAAATCAGGATTGTTGGGATCGGTGGTCAGGACGTTGGTTTTTGTGATCTGGTAAGCAGCCAGGGTTACAGACAGTCTGTCACTCAAATCCGCTTTGACACCCACCTCGTATTGTGTGCCTTGGGTAGGCTTAAACGTAGAACCGTTGGCTTATTTTTTGAAAGAGATTATATTTCTTCAGTTGAAGTACTATCTTAAATCAATCAACCCTGCTAGTATCAGGCTGAAATAGTGTTATTGCACTTTGCAATACAACCGATTAATTAAATATAGTCAGAGGAATAAACTATGACTTTAATATCTGATATTGTTCTGCTACAAGACTTAACAGCGTCAGATGATCACGAATTGGTCGAGTTGAAAGCTGAACTTGCGGCGACGGTAAATCAGTTAACCAACCCGCTTTTAGCAAGTATCTTTGGTCGTGACCTTAAATTTGGTATTGCCTCTTTCAAGGATAAGCCAATTCCGCCTTTTGGTGGTTACGCTGACTATGTATATCAAGCAGAAGTCCCTTTGACAAATAATGTAACAACAATTAAAGACAAAATTTTTGGCTTTGAAGCTTTTGGTGGCAATGATGGGCCCGAATCACAATTAGACGCACTCTTGTATGCAGCTTTAGATAGCGGTAGCAGCCTTGGTTACAGAGTAGGTTCATTTCGCGTTGTTTTCCTAGCCACTGATAGTGTTTATCACGTTGCCGGCGATCGGGCAGCAGTTAGTCCAAGTAATACTATTGCCAATAATGGAGATGGTGTAATTGATCCTTATGAAGATTATCCAGAGATTGGACAAGTAAAAACTGCGCTAGAAGCAAATAACATTATTCCAATTTTTTTAACTACGAGTGATGTTGTAGCCGATTACGAGAAACTAGTTACTAAGCTTGGTCGAGGTGATGTACTGACTCTTGGTTCTGAAAGTGAGAATGTTGGTGATGCCATAAAAGAGGGAATTGCTCGATCCAGAAATGTGATAAGTACTGATGTTGCTACCACAAATGGAGACGATACCCTTAATAAAAGGGATTTTTCACCTGGCAATAAGGTTATTTTTGCTGAGGGCGGTAATGACAGTATTTCGCTTTCTGGTGTTGCTGGGAACCATTACATCGATGGGGGGGCGGGTTCTGACACCCTTTTTGGTGGATCTGGTGCCGACAGAATAGATGGGGGTAGTGATGACGACAAGCTCGTGGGGGGCAAGGGTGATGATATTCTCTTTGGCAGTAGTGGAAAAGATATTCTGATCGGTGCCAACGGCAACGATTACCTTCAGGGAGATAGTGGGGACGACATCTTAATAGGAGGCGCAGGTTCAGATAAGTTTGCATTTGCAACAGGATCAAAGTTTGATATTAGGGAACTCGGAGTTGATACTATTAATGATTTCACTCCTGCTCAAGACAAGATCCAACTATCGAAATATACCTTCACCGCTCTCAGTAACTCGCTCTTCCCAACTGCATTAGATTCCACAGACTTTGCCACAGTGACGAACGATAGTTTAGCAGCAGTTAGTAGTGCTAAAATTGTTTACAATAGCCTTAATGGTAGTCTCTTTTATAACCCCAATGGTTCAGCGGATGGTTTTGCTGATATTAATTCGGGGGGTAAATTTGCACAATTGGGTGCTACCTCGTTTCCGGCTCTAACTACTGATAGTTTTGAGGTAGTTTTGTGATTGAGTTAATTTAATTTTCAACTTCACACAAAGGACTTCCAAGGAATAAAGTACTTAGTCATTAATAATAATCATTGGAGAGTGTGATCAGTCAGTGCTGCACCACACGCTCCACATACCCTCGCTATAAGCCAATACGCTTCGGTTAAGGCTATGGAGTCCTAATAACAAAGAAAACAGGAGGCTGTCACCAGGGCAAACAAAACGGTGTAGTTTCAATGTCCCTCAAGTCCTTACTGTCTGCTTGAGCCACCTTAAAAAGTGAGATCCTCCCAGACAAACTAATTGAACTGAAATTAATCTATAATTTTCTAAAATCAATCATTGTCTGACGATAGGCATCTGGCAATCCTGTATCAAAACACTTGCCTTTAACAACATATCCTGTCATTCCCTCTTTCTGACGCAATCCTTCAAGACAGGATGTTAACTGAAATTCGCCTCGTTCTCGGAAATTTTTGTTGATGTGTTCTGCTAGAAAGTCAAAAATTTTCGGCGTTAGTAAATATAAGCCAAATATACATAAAAACTCATTTTCTGACATTTCCTCTACACGCAAATGCTGTTGTGCATACTCAATAGTAGGCTTTTCATAGAGTTGTGTAACTTCCAGAATCGAGTTTATATCTTGCCAAACTCCTGTTACACATCCAGCTTTATGAATAATTTCTGCTGGCATTGTAGTTAAACCCACAACGCTTTGATTAGCTTGTTTGTAAACATCTAAAACTTGACTAGCACAAGATTTTTCAGTGTCAGATGCGTAAATGTGGTCGCCCAGCATGAGCAAAAACGGCTCATCTTGCACCCAATCCTTAGCACAAAATACCGCATGTCCATAGCCTAATTGCTCCTCTTGCAATAAAATGGTAATTCTGCTACCTAAATCTTCGAGATATCGGCTATATTCTTGATTTTGCGGTGAAAGTTTATCTAAAAGTTCTTTTTTGGGTGGGTTTTTCAAGAAATCTTCAAATATTTCTTTGTCATCTGGCTGCACCACGATCGCTACTTCTGCAATTCCAGCACTGATTGCTTCTTCAATAATTGCAAGAATGACAGGTTTTGCCCTCCCATCTCGATCAATAATCGGGAAAAGTTCTTTTTTCACAACTTTAGTAGCTGGAAACAAACGAGTGCCAAAACCAGCTACCGGAATCACAGCTTTTCTAACTTGATTTTTCTGCATAAGGAGTTCCTCACCCCAACTTCTCAAACAAGTGTGCCAACACCACATTAGAAAACAAAAATCCTTGGGGATCAATCAAACGCAACCTTCCGTCTGCAACTTCCACCCAACCTTTCTCAAAATATGATCGCAAACACTTGCAAATCTCTTCTACCTTCTCTTCCCCAAACGTCTGTGCCAACGCCCCCAAACTCAAACCCTCCGCCAAACGCAACCCCAACATTAACGTCTCTAACAATACTTCCTTTGGGGGAGTCAGATCACAATCAATCACACCGCCAGCTTGCACCCACTGGTAATACTCCCTAGTCTTGCGCGGACGAGTGAAGCGCTTCCCCTCAACATAACTCGCCGCACCCATCCCAAAGCCGTAGTAAGGGCGGTTTTCCCAATACACTCGATTATGCCGACACTGATGACCAGGTTGGGCATAATTGGAAATTTCATAATGCTCATAACCTGAACTAGTCAAAATCTGCTGCCCCATCTGGTACATTTTGACTGTGGCTTCATCTGTGGGCAGAGGAGTATCACCAGGTTTGTAGTAACGACCAAAGGCTGTACCTGGTTCGATGGTAAGATCATAGATGGAAATGTGAGTGGGTAAAAGCGCCACCGCTTTTGTTAGGGAATCCTGCCATTGATCCAAAGACTGATGCGGCAACCCGGAAATTAAGTCTAAACTAAATTCGGGAACCTCAACTTGGTGGATTAGTTCCACAGCTGCAAAAATATCTTCAACTGAGTGCGATCGCCCCGCCCTTTGCAATAATTCTGATTGAAAAGCTTGTACACCTAGACTTACTCGGTTCACGCCCACATTCCGATAGCCTGCTATATGTGCTAAATCAAAGGTGGCTGGGTCTATTTCCATAGAAATTTCTGCCCCAGATGCAATACCAAAACGCTTCTCTAGCTCTGTTACTATCCGTTGTAACTGCTCTATTGATAGCAGCGAAGGGGTACCACCACCAAAGAAAATTGTCTTCAGGGGTTGACCCAATGCTGGTGTAATGGCAATTTCTTGACATAGCACCTCAACATATTGGGAAATAGTACCAGATGTTTCGCCCCGCAAGCGATCGCCCAGAACAGATACCGGGAAATCACAATAAAAGCACCGCCGTCTGCAAAAGGGAATATGCACATAAGCAGAACTCGCAATTCCAGAAATACTAAATTTTTGACTCATTTTGAGAAAAGTTTTAAGTTAACCCAACTGCGAATTAAAGACAATGAAAATAACTGATTTTTTTACAAGTTTTTGTCGTTTTACAACGAAACAATGAAAAATATTAAGATAAAAAGCTTTGGTTATAATAATTGCAGATATTGCCCTACTAAACCCTTAGTGTAAGTCAATATTGATTAGTTTATCTTACCGATGAAATAAAAAATACTTAAGTTTCTCGGTTAACACAGTTGCAGGAAAACAAGACAACCATGCTTGACGCCATTATTATTTTCTCATTTATCCTAGCAGCGTCGGGAATAGGGTTCTACAGCATTGAACTACTACCCAATGGCACACTAGATCAGGTAACAAATCTTGAAGCTTTACGCTTAGTTGTTGCCGTCTTTGCCGCTATTATTGGTGGTGCGATCGGGCTGAGTTTCCAGACGACATATCGTCGCCTAGAATCACAAGTCAAAGAAATGCCTCTGGAAGTGATCTTAACTCGTGCCATTGGCTTAGTGATTGGGCTATTATTAGCTAATCTCATGCTAGCCCCACTATTTTTACTACCTATACCGGCGGATTTTGGATTTATTAAGCCACTGGTGGCAGTTGTCGGCAGTATTATCCTCTCCGTCACTGGGATGAATTTGGCAGATACCCACGGACGAGGCTTATTGCGGTTCATTAATCCCAACACCGTCGAATCGATGGTAGTGGAAGGAACGCTAAAACCCGCCAATACCAAAGTTTTAGACACCAGCTGCATTATCGATGGTCGCATTGAAGCGTTACTAGAAACAGGGTTTTTGGAAGGACAAATTATTGTACCGCAGTTTGTCTTGCAAGAACTTCAACAAGTAGCGGATGCTAGTAAAGACCAAAAGCGGGTGCGGGGAAGACGAGGACTAGAAATTCTCAACCGCATTAAGGAAGATTACCCCGATCGCATCCTGATTAATGCAGTTGACTACGAAGATATTCCCACAGTGGATGCGAAGTTAGTCCGCTTCGCCCAAGAAATTAGCGGTACATTGCTAACCAACGACTACAACTTGTCTAAAGTCGCCAGCGTCCAGAAAGTACCTGTTTTGAATGTGAATGATTTAGTGAACGCCGTCCGTCCTAGTTATTTACCTGGCGACAATCTGGATTTGAAAATTCTCAAGGAAGGCAAAGAACCCAGTCAAGGTATTGGCTACCTAGATGACGGTACAATGGTAGTCGTTGAAGAAGGTAGTAGTTATGTAGGTGGTGAATTGCGGGTGGTAGTCACTAGTGCTTTGCAAACCAGCGCAGGAAGAATGATTTTTGCCAAACCCCAAGCTTCCGCATTGGCGTGAGGGAAATGCCAGGTGCAATTAGAGTTAAATTGTGCGTACGCGCAGCGTCGGCGCAGCCATCGGTGCAGTCAACCTGCACCGATTTTGTATAGGGTGAAATATCAAGAGGGTAACAAGTGGATTTTTGTCTGTTCTGAATGTTGGCCTTCTGTCAGTGAAAACAACCCGTTTTATGTTTACAGTGGAAAGTGGAAAGCTCAAAAGACTAGATAGATGTCTAGAATCATAACTAATCAAGCAGACATGATATGATTATCCAGACTTAATATCACTTAAATCGGCGTTGAATCCCTGGTATACTAACTCGTAACTCTAATCAGTTCCACCCCAACTCCACGCTGGATTGCCATTATTTAAACTCTTCTTAAGAACGATCAGAGGATAGTCATTAGCGTCGTGCCCACCAGCCAAATCCAGGATGAAGTAAACCTTACCTTTGAAAAAATGCGTCCGTAAATAATTGGTGTTTCCAGAGTAATCTTTGCCATCAACCTTTGTTATTCCAGCAGATGCGAAGCATTTGGCATATTTTGGCTTTAACTTACCAACCCATGTAACGCTAAATCTATTACTACCATTGACAGAGATATTACTTGCGTATGCACTCAGGTCAACAGAGCCATCTGTGACAAAACCACCTTCTTGATAAGGACGAGCTTTTTCAGTGACTATAACTTTGTCTGGACAGCTTTGTTTGCGATCGCTTTCGCTATGAACTTTTAGCTCAATAGTTTGTGACTGTTGTTGGGCTTGGACGCTCAAGCTGGACAATAGGGAAAGTAAACTAATACTTGCACCTATAATTAGATGCTTCAAGGAAATGATACTCATACTAAATAATGATTCCAATGGGACAAGTTGAGGAAGCTTAAAAATAAATTATCAAAGCTGTTATCAACTTTTTTGTCCAAATTTTGTCAGTAGTTGCATAAAAAATATTATCCAAGCACAACCAAATACTCAGCTATAATCCCAGGGCTTTCAACGTCGTTTCTCCAACCCTACCATCTACACTTAAACGCTTTGTTGCTTCTTGGAACTGCTTAACTGCATTGTCAGTAGCAACATCAAAAATTCCAGTGACTTTAATATCTATTTTCGCTATTTTAGCATTTAGCAATGCTGCTTGCACTTTTTTGACATCATCGCCCTGCATAGGTGGGTTTGTTAATCCTAATGTCCTAACAGGAATAGCTCTAAAGCCCTCAGCAGGTGAATTTGCCAGTCGTGCTTCAGTCTGAGGCCCATAATCACCATCTTCAAGAATCTGATCTTTGGGATTAAACTGATTCCACAATTTCTGAAAAGCTATGATGCCAATTTTGCCTAAATCTCTACGAGTAGCAGCCGGAAATTTGTAGTCATAGTGAGGAAAGTCAAAGTCTCGACCAAGCCTAAACCAATTGTGCCGTTCAAAAAACTGTTGCCAATCATCAGCATGTTCTACATCCAATGCTAAACCGCCTTCATGATTACTAGAACCAGGATAGGCAGCAGCAGTAATTCCACACAGATTCCTCTCATACTGTTTACGTATAAGATACTGCTGGGCAACCGTTCGATAAGCTGAGTTAACAACGAGTTGTTTTCCACGTTCTTTAATCGCCAAACGTAGTGACTCTTTAGCAGCAGGTTGCAGATATGGGTTAATCTGATCACCTGACACATCTACGTCTAGATCGTCAAAATTGACAAGTAAATTCGGAACAATTGTGTTGATTACAGCAATAATCTGCAAATTGAGACTCTTGCTCAAACCAGTATCGCACTTATTAATAATATCTTTAACTTTTGTCATACTTAATTCTTATGCAAAACTTTTCAAGAGAGGAGTTTATAGTATACTTTGCGATTTTTGAAACATCCTCTTAGACAATTCATTTAGTGGATTACGACTATTTTCTATTTATTTAGATTATTTTTTTATTTATAATCTATTTTCGGCTAAAATCAATAAAGTTAATAATTAATTTTATAAAAAATTACAAAATGTAATCTTTCTCCATATATTTCGCTATACTCCCGTTAACTATATCTAATTCAGCCTGTCTTTTATTATTTGTCATTTGTGATTTGTCATTAATAGTTTCTCACAAATGATTTAGGACTACTATATCTGTGTAAAGGGTAGGACTTACGCAAGATATCTCTGAAACCTCTAACCCTCATAAATTTCCAATGGCAAATTATCTGGATCTTTAAAGAAAGTAAATTTTTTAGCTGTAATCTCATCAACTCTAATATTTTCTACTTCAACATTATGAGATTTCAAGTAATCAACAGTTTGCTTTATATCATCAACTTCAAAAGCAAGATGTCTTAAACCACAAGCTTCTGGATTACTGACTCGTTCTGGAGGATTTGGGAAAGAGAATAGTTCTATTTGAGTATTTTCTGCAACTTTTAAATCTAATTTATAAGAATTTCTTTCGGCACGAAAAGTCTCTTGAATAATCGAAAAGCCTAAAACTTCTACATAAAATTTTTTTGAGCGAACGTAATCAGAACAAATAATTGCTACATGATGAATACCAGTGGTTTTCATGTATACTTCTCAAGCTCCCAATCATTTACCTTTAGCACTTTTAGCAGAATTTTACTAGTACACTGTAGCGGAAGTTTACCCACCTTTAAAGCAAAGTTAAACTTGACAAAGAAGATTATAATATGCATAGTGGAGCGTTGATTTGTAGTTAATTATTTATTTTTGTATCTTACCCATGCGGTAACCGTTATAATGCCTAAATAATGTTAATCAAAAATTTGTTTATAAAATTGGACGCAAGTAAGAAACAAAAATAAGCAATGGCATAAAGCAATATACGACCATAATTTTTGCAAAGAGCTAGGGTTACTTCCATGAAATTAGATCGCATCACCAGCAATCCTAATCACATGAATAGACAATCCTTTATTCGTAATCTTCACCTTATCGTGCCGTGATTATTTCTTAAGTCCAATTGCTCCCTGTATGTATGTATGCGTCAAGTTTGCACCGCTCAGGTTTGCACCGCTCAGGTTTGCACCGCTCAGGTTGGCATCGTGCAGGTTGGCACCGCGCAGGTCGGCACCCTTGAGGTTAGCACCCTTGAGGTTAGCACCACCCTGGTAAGCACCTCGCAGGTCGGCACCACTTAGATCAGCACCCTCTAAATTAGCATCTAATGTTGCACCGCCCAGTCGGGCATTGTTCAGTCGGGCACTGCTGAAGTTGACACCGCTCAGGTTTGCACCGCTCAAGTTGGTACGGATGAGGTAAGCACCGCTGAGGTTTGCACTTTTACCGAAGAACGGGAGGTAGCTCAAGCTGGCACCGCTCAGGTTGGCATCACTCAAGTTGGTACGGCTCAGATTAGCATTGGTTAGAGAGGCACTACTCAGGTTAGCACCACTCAGATTGGCACCGCTTAAATCAGCATTGACCAGATAGGCGCTACTCAGCTTGGCATCGCTCAAGTCACAATTTGGACATTTGTTAGCAATTTGCAACCAAAGAGTTTCCCTACCTCCATTCATTTGAGTTACTGTCCATCCCAGGCAAAAGATCAACCAACCCCACCACAATAATTTTCCAAATTTATCCAACTTAGCTCCTTTACCGCGAATCTAATAGTATTCGCTGTCGCGGCGGCTGTACTTAGCTTATAACGCACTATTTACACACCAAGCAACCTGCGCCTAATTGCATGAATGGACAACCCTTTATTCGTAATCTTCGCCTTACCGTTCGTCGGGTGATTGAGTTATTAGCTGCCTACCCTAATCGAGAAGAACTGCGCCAGGAGTTTCCCAAAAAGGTATATTACTTTCTCAAAACTTCATATTCAATCAGCAAAAAGGCATATTGCTTTCTCAAAATGCTTGATTGCTTTCTCAAACCCCAGTTTGCTTTCTGATTTCAGTAGATTTAGCAAGCAAAAAGAGATATTGCTTTCTCAAACCCCAGTTTGCTTTCTGATTTCAGTAGATTTAGCAAGCAAAAAGAGATATTGCTTTCTCAAACCCCAGTTTGCTTTCTGATTTCAGTAGATTTAGCAAGCAAAAAGAGATATTGCTTTCTCAAACCCATAGCTAAAGGCGGGCTGTCCGGCCCACCCCACAAGATTAGATAATTTATTTGTTGGAAGTCCCAAAGATGGAGCCAATAATCTTAATTAAGTAGAACGGTGTGAAAAAACAAAACTATAGTTAAGAAAAATTAAATAGACTCAAACCCTTTTACCTCCTGCTTCATCCAAGGATAAATATTTACGCCGACCTACTTACCGTTAAACAAACGCTTAAACTCCGCATTGACGACTTGGTAACACTCGCAGGTGATATTTTCTAGACCTAAGCGGTCAAGGATAGTTATTTGCCCGCGACTATAGTTAATTAGCCCCGCCTTCTGAAGAATAGAGGCATTGAGGCTCTAATATTGCTTACAATATAGTGGCGATCGGAGCTTCTGCGGGTGGGCAAAAGTCAATCATCGAAATTTTGTCGGCTTTACCAGCAGATTTCCCAGCGGCGATTATTGTAGTTCAGCACATGAATCCTCTCTACCCTAGTCGTTTAGCACATATCCTCGGACGCTATACAGCGTTGTCCGTAGAGCAGGCAAATCCAGGGCAAATAATGCGTCCGGGGACAGTTTACACTTATCTTCAAGATCGGCACTTAGTAGTCGATGCTAACGGTAGTCTGTCTCTATTAGAGTCGCCAAAGATGAACTTTGTTCGTCCCTCAGTGGATAAACTATTCATGTCGGTAGGACTTAATTACGGAATTCGGGGGATTGCTGTTGTCTTAAGTGGATGCGGCAGAGATGGTGCTTTAGGAGTGATAGCAATGAAAAAGTATGGCGGCACGACAATTGCTCAAGATGAAACTACTTCGGAGTACTTTGATATGCCTTCAGCTGCTATTGACACTGGGAAAGTAGATTTTGTTCTGACTCCAGAGGCGATTGCCAAGAGCTTGTGCAGCCTCGTAATGATGGAATTAGCAGTATAAAGGGTAATTATATTAATTAAATGCTGCACTAGTGCGTAGACGCGTAGCGGCTTGTCGTAAGACATCGCCTTGTTGCAATTTCGCCTCGGCTAACTGGGTTTGACCAAGCCCCGTTGGGGCGGGAGTAGGGAGTAGGAAGTAGGGAGTTGGGAAAAAATAGCCCCAACAAGAGCGTGGGATACAAGCCCCGAATGAAAGACGATTGCATTGGTCGGGGTTTCAGAGCCACGACCAATGCTGTCTTCCCTACTCTCTACTCCCCACTCCCTACTCCCCTCTTCGTGACGAGACTTCGCTGAGTTCATCAAGTTTTAGTGTTTTCCGCAAGCAAAATGGCATTCGACTTACTAAATTGGCTTGTTTGCCGGAGCTTTTGGTTGTGAGCGATCGCTTTATATTGAAATAATCTGGATTTCTGTTACTCGATGCATTGGTTTACTTGGCTTTTCAGTGGTGATCAGTTGATCAGCTTTAATTTGCAAAGCAGCCGCCACATGAAGTGCATCCATCGCAGCTAAACCGTAAGTACAGGCAATTTGAGAAGCATTCTGCATAATTTGCTCTAAGTCAGTTGCCCAGTGGATGACAGCACTAAAAAATGTTTCGTAAAATTCTGCTTCGTCTTGTTGCTTGTTAAAAGTTGCTTTAGGCAAAACTTCTAACTGAACGAAGCTACTTGAGGCAAACTCCCGATTTTCATCGTTAAGAATTTGATTCGCTCTGATGCTGACTGACTGAATGCCACAGAAAGCGCTGATAAGTACACCAGAGTCTATGTAAGTCTTCTTAAGACTCACGGAATCCACCGCGACGTGCAGCAAGTTCAAGTTCAATTTCTTCTTCGTTGAGAAGTTGCAATCCAGCAGCGATCGCTCGTTGTCGGATCGACCATAATTTTTTGGCTAAGGGTGTTTGTGGCACAAAATCAGATTCGGGAAGTGTTGTTTCTGACTCCGATTTAAGTAGTTCAACAAACTCCAAAACTTTTTGTTGCTTTTGGGGTGTGAGTTCTCGCCAGTATTCAAGTAATTCAACTTCATTACCCATAAATACAACGCTCGTGAATGATTTTTCTATTTTAGTGGCAGAAGCCTTATTTCCTGTTCCCTGCTAGAAAATTTTGCTTGGAGTACAAATCGTCTCTCATCAACATAAGCAGTCTAATTTTGCTAAGAGGATGTTTTATTGGAAGACTTGAAACACCTGCTACATTTGTGAAAGTTAAAACCGATTCGTAATTATAGTCAGAAATTTATTTACCTTTCTCTGAAACTTTTAGTTTTTAGCATTATTCTGCTAAGTTTCCTTGTTGGTGGGTGTAAGAAAAACGATAATTTTCGTAAGGAGCTAGAGTTACTGCCATGAAATTAGATCGCATCACCAGCAATCCCAATCGGATGAATGGACAACCTTCTATTCGTAATCTTCGCCTTACTGTTCATCGGGTGATTGAGTTATTAGCTACCTACCCTAATCGTGAAGAACATGTGGAGTTTTGGATCGTCAAAGAGCCACCACAGTAAGATATGGGTGTCGATGAGGTAGCTCATTCCCATTGCTGGAGTTCATCTTCTGGTAGTGGTTCTAAGAAAGCATCGCCAAGTTGTCCTTTTAATAAACCAGGGGTGCGGGGTTGTGTACGTTCTTGACTTAAACCTAGCCGAAAGTAGTGGATTAGGTCATAAAGTTCTGCTAATTTGTCTTCAAGGATGTCTTGCAATTCTTGGACAATCTTCTGGATCAGCATAAGTCAAACTCTTCTGTAATTGTTAATCAATATTTAGGAATATGCGACTACTTTGTTGCTCAATTGAGGAATAAAATATTTTTTCTCGCTTTACGCAGCAGTCGCTTCAAGTCGGGAAACCCGCTGTTAGCGCCTGCCTTGCCAAGGCGTGAAACTTTCATACCGTTAATCAGTAACGCTGGATTACTATTCCTGTAAAACTGTCTTTGATACAATCCTAGTTTTCTTGAGGTCTGCTTCCGAAAGTTCTTCCCCAGCTTGCAGGCGGGTGGCAGAAGTTTGCAACACTGTCGCTGCACCTTTATCTCCTATTTGTAAAGCAGTTTTGGCGGCTGTTTGCAGCATCGTGGCTGCACCAGTGCGATCGCCTTGTTGCAATTTCGCCTCGGCTAACTGGGTTTGGCGATACTTCGCTAATGCTAAAATAGACTGTTGTACCTGGGGATTGGATGCCGATTGATACGCCCGCACCACATCTGCATACACTGGCACAAGGGGCGAAAGTAAGCCTTGTTCATTAACTAACGGGTCATCATAACGGATTTGCAGATGAGCGATCGCTTGTTTACCTTCTGGCAATTGTCCCAGATAAATGTTTGCCAAAACTACCCGTTCTACATCCTGCATCAAATCTCCCAAACGCACAGCAAAGCTACCATCAGCTTCTAATTCTATTGGTAACTCGATAGTGTCTGGGGCAACTTGGGCAATAGGTTTCAATTCTGCTAATCGGACATTGGGCACTAGAGATAACAGCAAGTAGGCATTAGTTAGCCCAATCGACTGAATCCGTCCAAACAGTCGGCTAAACTGATCCACGGCTTGTTCAGGACGTTCAATATGGGCTAGAGTCCCACCACCGACATCGGCAATTTTTTCCAGTAAATCCTGATTCCAGTTATTGCCAAATCCGAAAGTGTTGATAGTTAGGTTCAACTTGGCAGCCTTTTGCGCCAGTTGAAGACAGCGCTTGTTGTCATCTCGCCCAATATCCCATTTCCAAATTCGCAAACCGTTTTCACCATGCCCATCCGTCAGCAGAAACGCCTGGGAAACAGCGCCTCTTGTGCCTTTCATCAGTTCTGTAATTCCCAGTTCCAAACCCTCAGCGATGACTGTACCGCCGCTAGCACTGAGTTTGCTTTTTATTTGAGATTTGATGCTTTCGGGGTCTTGGATCTCTTGGTTGGGGATAATGACTTCCGCAGAACCAGAAAAAGCCACAACTGAGATGCGATCGCCTACTTTCAACCGATCTATTAATCTTTCCACCGCCTGGATCACCGTTTTAATTGGTTGTCCATGCATAGAACCACTTCTATCCAAAATCAAGCAGAGGTTAAGGGGCAGATTTTGGTCAAACTCACCAGCGATCGCAAAAATTGTCATTGCCAGTTGACGTTGGCTACTTGTTTGAGCCACATCAACATTATTGTCATTTAACGCCGATAGCAATTTAACTTTCATTGCAAAGGGGTATCTTGCAAAACTGTTTTGGAGACCATCCTGGTTTTCTTGCGATCACTTTCGGATAAATCTCCACCAGATTGTAGCTGGGTGGCAGAAGTTTGTAACACCGTCGCTGCACCAGTATCTCCCATTTGTAGGGCGGTTTTAGCAGCCGTTTGTAGCATCGTCGCGGCACCAGTGCGATCGCCTTGTTGCAATTTCGTCTCTGCTAGCTGGGTTTGGCGATACTTAGCTAATGCTAAAATAGATTGTTGCACCTGGGGATTCGGGTCTGCTTGGTAATTTTTGACTACATGGGCATAAACTGGGATATTTGGTGTTAATAAACCTACTTTGTTGGCGGCTGGATCATCATAGCGGACTTGCACATTAGCGATCGCTTGTTCACCTGTTGGCAATTGTCCCAAATAAATATTAGCTAAAATCATCCGTTCTGCATCTTTCATTAAATCTCCCAACCGTACAGCGAAACGTCCATCAGTTTCTTGTTCCAGTGGTAACTCAATTGTGTCTGGGGAAACTTGGGCAACAGGTTTTAGTTCTGCTAGCCGGACATTGGGCATCAGGGAGAATAGCAGGTAAGCATTAGTCAATCCCACTGTTTGAATGCGGCTGAACAGGCGATTAAACTCATCCACTGCCTGTTCGGGTTTTTGAATATAAGATAAAGTCCCCAAACCAGCATCAGCAATTTTTTCTAAAACATCCTGGTTCCAGTTGTCACCAAATCCCAAAGTGTTCAAAGTCAAATTATAGCTAGCAGCCAATTGGGCGAATTTCAAACAGCGATTGTTATCACCGTGTTCATTTTCCCCGTCAGTTAATAGGAAAGCTTGGGAAACAGTATCTTTTTTTCCCTTCGCCAACTCCTCAATCCCCAAGCGCAATCCTTCATCAATCGCAGTTCCACCATCGGCAGATAAGCGATTAATTTGCTGTTTGATTTTCTCTGGATCTTCGACACTTTGACTAGGTACTAAGACTTTAGCACGGTGATCGAAAACTACAATACTGAGGCGATCGCCAGGATTGAGTCTATCTACCAGACGATTTGCTGCTTTTTTGACCGTTTCTAGCGATCGCCCATTCATGGAACCACTATGATCGAGAATTAAGCATAAATTCAGTGGCACATTGCGGTCTTGATTTTCCGCGATCGCCGAAATCGAAATTCCCAACTGACGTTGACTATTCAGTTGATTCGCGTCCAAATTACCATCATTCAAGGCAGGCTGCAAACTAACCTTCATAACTCAAAGTCCCTATTCAGGATATACATATTAATAAATAACTTCAAAGCACCACTTTAACTCTAGGGAAAGCCTATCCAACACAAATACATTCATATAATCAGAATATCTTAGCTTAATTGGGCAGAAGCGCACGTCTGTCACTTCGGGCAGCCTGGGATGAATGACCGGACAAAAACGAGACGCACCTTAACCAATATCAACTGCTCTTTGATCAGCTATGCATTACTGGGAACTTTATTAACAATTATAAAATACTTTAATGATCAGGGTTTTGAAAAAGCAGAGGTTGAGACTTGACAAATATTAATAAGTGTGGAGGGTGGAGATTGACTGGATGACAAATTAGATTTGAGAATGCGGTCGTTAACTGAAAACATAAGTTAGGGAATGTGAATGAATCAATTTTCAAGTCGAGGCAATGTCATGTAAACGTCTCAGCCCTAAACAAATCCTCTTAATACCTGGTTCGGCGTCTCCTTTTCGCCCTAAAAACCCGCAGTCGCTACAACTTTGGGAACCAAAGCAACGCGCTGCCTCTTTTTTGCAGTTCGATATCCTAAACCATGTCCACCCAACCCACAATCCAAAGCATATACACCGATGGTGCTTGCACCGGGAACCCTGGCCCTGGCGGTTGGGGAGTAGTTGTCTACTTTAACGATGGCTCAATCCACGAAATGGGCGATGCATCCCCTCATACCACTAATAATAAAATGGAAATGCAAGCTGCGATCGCAGCCCTACAATTCCTCCAAACATCTCAACAAGCCCAAGCCATCACCCTTCATACCGATAGCGAATACCTGATTAACTGCGTTACCAAGTGGGTGAAAGGCTGGAAAAATAAAGGCTGGAAAAAGTCAGATGGTAAACCCGTCCAAAACCAAGACCTTTTGGAAACTCTCGATCAACTCAATACCCAACAGGTAAAATGGCAATACGTCAGGGGACATTCTGGTAACATAGGTAACGAACGTTGTGATGTGATCGCTCGCACCTATGCTAGTGGCAAAATCCCTTCGCTACAACAATTAACTCCGACAAATTTTTATAAATCTTTACCTTCTACAAATGAACTAAATGTAGCAAAAGTAGCTGATTCTGAGAAAAACTCTAGAGTAATTAACCAAAGTAGACAACAAGTCAGTACTTCTGCACCAGAAATAACTCTTATGGAACCATCAACTGGGCCAATTGCGGCCGCAACCGAAGAGAAACCGCCAGAAATGAGGGTTTCGCAACTCCGCAGCTTGGTCGAAACTCTGCGTATCGCTGACGAAATCTCTGAAAAAGGCTACTTAATCACCAGTTCTGAATTAGCAGACTTGATGGATGTCCACGCCAGCGCTGTTACCAGTCGGGGAGATCAATGGCGCTGGCGAAACTGGATAGTGTCACGGGTACGTCGTGAAGGAAATCAAATTCTTTGGGAACTGGAACGCGGGGATCAAGTAGGAGGTGAAGAGGAGTGAGGAGTTAGGAGTTGAAAATTCATAATTCATAACTCATAACTCAGCACTGTATTTGCGTCCTCGCCACTCGCGCGGAGTATGGAACGCAGATAAGAAGATTCGCAGCACAGCTAAGGGATCAGCCAAAGGGGAAAGCCAGAATAACCAGCTACCTTTGGCGCTTTTGCGATCGTAGGAAGGTGCGATCGCAATTAGCATAGCAAAGCGAATCACCACCAAGAATAAATTCAGTCCCACCAGAAGGAGTGGAGGAGACGCGATTAATCGCGTTTGTAGCAAGTATGCAAGTGGGGGAGAAATCAACAAAAAAGTGAGGACAATTAAAAGGGGTAAACCCTGAACAGATGTGAGTAGCCATAAATCTCCCCACAACTGCGAAGGAGAAGTTGCATCTTTAAGATCGAGACTCCGCCCCCATTCCTTCCACGTCTCCATCGCCCCTTCATACATCCGTACCTTTAGCATTTTTGCACCATCTAAAAACCCCACTTTATACCCTTGAGCAGCAATCTTTCGTGCCAAAGTGACATCATCACAAAAAGAAGCACTTGCACTGCTATAGCCACCCACAGCAGCTAAAACCGAGCGACGACACAAAAAACACTGCCCATTTGCCATCACCCGTTCAGGCTGCTCTGTATTGATCCCAGCGGGGTCAAATCGGTAAAGCAAGGTCATCAACAAAGCCGGTTGTAGCCAGCACTCTCCTGGATATTTGAGGATAAACTGGGGTGAAAGGGAAACCAGATCATAGCCTTGTGCTTCGGCCGTCTTCACCAAACCAGCAACCAAACCAGGATGCGGTTGGATATCAGCATCCAGCCCCAGAAACCACTGACTAGCCTTAGAGCTATATAGAAAACCGTTATGTAACGCCCAAGGACGCCCCACCCAACCAGAGGGTAAGGGGTCATCTGTGATCACCCGAAAGCGCGGATCTTTCTGCTGTGTCGCTTTTACCAAGTCGGGAGTGCCATCACTAGACTTGCTGTCTACAACAATAATTTCCCGAACTTCGTAGCTTTGTTGACTTAAACCAGCCAACAGAGGGCTAATGCGAAGCGCCTCGTTCAGCGTGGGAACAACGACACTAACCCTACCCAAAAGCTCCGGCGTCGGCTGTTGCGGTTCTATTGGGGGAAGGCGTCTTGGCCCCTTTAGCAGGCGCGAAAACAGAATCGCCGTTGCTGGTACTTGAATAAGTAGCAATAAAAGGGAGATGGCGCTTTCTACTATCAAAGCGTTGTCTACTGTTGTCAAAATACTTAACAATTTGAAATTGCGACTATACAAAATAAATGGGCATGGGGGAGCCACTGCTGTCTTCTCCCTTGGCGTTAGCCTCTCCCTTTGGGAGAAGGGGAGACGCCAAAGGCGAACGAGCGTCTGGGGTCTCCCTAAGTGGAGAAGCCAGCCGTATGGTAAGGCAGTCCGGTCTTCTCCCATTCGTGAGAGGCTAGCGCCTGCCGTAGGATGCCCGTAGGGCTGTAGGCGGTTTCCCCCAGGAGGAACTGCCGTGCATGGTCTGGCGACTTGAGCGGACTGGCGTCAAGTGGCGTCATTGGGCATTGGGCATGGGTTATTCCCTTTGTCCCCACTCCCCACTCCCCAATCTCTAGGCTATTTCAAGGCAACTTCAACCTTTGCTACTGATACTTCCTTGCTTGCTGATTCGACTGCAACTGGAGTGGGTGTGGTTGAACTCCTTAACCACAGCGCCACGGCGGGAGCCACACCAAGCAATAAGCCGAGCAATACAGGGATGGAGAACCCAGCAGCCAAACTTAGTCCGGCGGCGAAGGCAAAGTTAGTTAAATAAACGACTAAGGGGAGATTGAGTTGCGATCGCTCTAATTTAATCGATGTATTTCTCCACAACAATCCTGCCACACTCATAAACAGGGCGCTAGTGCCAAACCAACCTGCATAGTTCTGGTAAGGTGTCCCAAAGAAAGCTCCTGGTTGTTCCCAATACCAGAAGGGCAAAGAAGATTGACTCATAGCTGGCTCAAGGGCAAAATCCCAGCAAGTAAAGAGCAAAGCACCAACGGCTATAGCAGTAATATGGCGTCCCCAACTGGGTTTTTGAGCCACTTTCAAACCAGCTCTGGCAATTAAATAAGACGACAGCCCAACATAGAACCAAGATAAAGGAATTGTGAAAGGAACTAGCCCCCCAATCTTATAACCCAAGCCACTCAAGTAGCTATAATCACCAAATGGAAAACCTGTACTGGTTCCCAGTAGTTCACTTCCCAAAGAGATAAACATAGCCGGTAGCAAAAATGCTAGCCAAGTTCCTAATCCTAACGTCCGGTAGGCATAAATAGAGACAGCTATTGTCCCCAAGATGATATCAACTACACCGCCGCCTGCCATACTTAACTGTATGGCAGTTTCGCCAACCTGCGATAAGTTTAAAATTATTTCGGCATTAGGTACGACCAGCAGCATCCCTGCCAGTCCAAAGGCTTTTGACACGATATGACCAATGAGGCATACGCGTTCAACGATAACAAGTTGTCTCATAATAATTCCTTAACAAGATGTGACACGCGGCTACTCGGCTGCTAACAGTTTACAAATGTTTAACAACATATTTAACTACTTTGTGCCGCAATTCTCTACAAACTTGTTTGGCTTTTTTGGGAAGAGCATAACAGCCTATTGATTGAAGCTATAAGAAATATGATCATAAACCTACTAGTTTAAGCCATATAGTCAAAATCTGCATAATTTCATCTGCAAAAACCTCTGGTTTGTTGTCCCACTGATATCCATATGATGAAAAACTCCTTTCATCCAGGGATCTCCTTGAGGGAGGACAACCATCATAGATTAACCAAGTTCGAAAGTAAAATAAAGTCTTTAGCTAACTCCGACAGAAGCCCCACATCTTACCCGTTCGCAGAGCGCACATTCGCCTAGTGGGGCGACCATAGGAGAAGGAAAGGGTGCGTTTGGTAAGTGTGAAGAATGATACATTTACCCCAGAAAATCACACCAGGGGCTATGAGGTATACCGTAATCTAGAAGTTGTCGATGAATGACTTCTAACTTAATGACTAACAGACGGCAATTTTTAAAAGGGGTGGCAGCGCTTTCTAGCTTATCTTTAGCTAGTTGTGGCTGGAGGCTGGGTGAAGTCCGTGCTAATTCTAATACTTCTGGTCAACGTGACCAACTTTATATCTTTACCTGGACGCAATATACTGACAACCAATTACTGAAAACTTTTAGCACCCAAACTGGCATGAAAGTGCTAGCGGATGTGTATGATTCCAATGATGTCATGCTGGCTAAGTTGCAAGCTGGAGGCGGTGGAACTTACAGCATCATCTATCCATCTGATTACATGGTGCAGAAGATGGTAAAGAAAGGTTTGTTAACAGAAATAGATCACGATAGCTTAATCGGTTTAGAGAATTTATTTCCCCGGTTTCAAAATCCTAGTTATGACCCCAATAACCGATATAGTATCCCTTTTAACTGGGGAACAACAGGTTTCCTTTACAATTCCGAAAAAATCAAAGATGCACCACAAGACTGGGATTACCTTTGGCAAAACCAAAAGCAACTTAATCAACAAATGACCTTGCTCAATGATGTTCGAGAAGTTATGGGTGCGACGTTACGGATGCTAGGTTATTCTTACAACTCAAAAAATGAACAACAAATCAAACAAGCTTATGAAAAGTTGAAGGTGCTAAAACCTGCGATCGCACGTTTTGACACCGACGCTTGGCAAAATCAAATTCTAGCAGGAGATTTACTATTGGCAATGTGCTATTCAGCAGATGCAGTGAAAATTTCTAAAGAAAATCCTAAACTAAAATATGTAATTCCTCGCAGCGGTTCTTCATTATGGACAGACACTATTGTTATTCCCAAAGCAGCCCCCAATTTAGCTGGAGCTTATGCTTGGATTAACATGATTCTGCAACCAGAATTAGCGGCCAAAATCAGTCAACGTCTGAGTATTTCTACGCCTAATAGTGCTGGATTTGAGCAATTGCCAAAAACAATCCAAAACAATGCTAATTTATTTCCATCAGAATCTTTTTTAGCAAATTGTGAACGTGTTACCCCTGTAGGAGAATTTGAAGAGGTTTATGATCGCTATTGGACTCAATTAACTAGCAGCTAAATAAAGTTTGGATTGATTTGAGATTTTTAATTCAATCCCTTCGGGTGACGCTCCTACGGACGCTCGTTCCGACGCTCCTACGTCGCTAACGCTACCGCTGCGCTGACAGCAGTCGCTCATGGGGAGCCACTGCGGTCTTGGGGTCTCCCCAAGTGAAGCAAGTGGCGTGGAGACCCCCTTGGCGCTAGCCTCTCCCTTTGGGAGAAGAACGCGCTGCTTCACCAAAATCCAAGTTGCGCTGTAAGCGCACCAAAGGTGCGACTCAAAATCTCAAATTGACAGAGTTATAAGTGATGAATTTTGAAAAAAACGAGATTTATAAAATAGAAGAATTGCATCGCCTGCGAGGAAACTGGCTCCAACCTTTGGTATTACTTGCACCATCTGGGATTTGGTTATTACTTTTGTTGGTGCTACCAACTTTGATAATTTTCGAGTTAAGTTTGGTTGCAGACATCCGTCCAGGAGATTTGGTCAATCCCAACGGATTCAAAAACTATATCCGAATATTTGATCCGCTTTATGTGCAAGTAATTGGGCGATCGCTATTTTTTGCGTTTGGTACTACAATAATTTGTTTAATTTTGGGCTTCCCTGTTGCCTATTGGATTGCTCAGATAGCGCCACAGCGTTGGCGAAATTTGCTGCTATTAGGCTTTATATTACCTTTGTGGACTTCCTCGTTACTTCGCTCCTATGCTTGGATTACAATTCTTCGTCCTACTGGTTTATTGAACAGTTTACTCAGCAATTTAGGCTTGCCTACTTTGGAATTACTTAACCAAAGTCAAGCTGTATTTATTGGCATGAGTTACAGCTTGTTACCGTATATGGTTTTGATTTTATATGCTTCTCTCGAAAAGCTAGACAAGCGGTTGTTAGAAGCAGCGGCTGATTTAGGTGCAAATCCGGTGGAAACATTTTATCAAGTAACCGTACCGCAAATTTTGCCTGGAATTGCGGCTGCTTCTATGCTTGTATTCATCACAGGCTTGGGGGATTTTGTCGATCCAGAATTACTTGGTGGTGCTTCTAGTATGACGGCGGCGCGGTTAGTTTATAACCAGTTTCTTGGAGCAACGCAAAATTGGGGATTTGGTTCAGCCTTGAGTATGACGTTAATTTTGCTTGTTAGTATTGCGATCGCACTTTTGATTAAGTTTGGCGAACCTGCACCCAAACGCTAAACTTTTCGTCACTTACTTATAATAAGGTATCAAACGCCAGCGAGACAACAGTTATGCTCTCACCTGATCTCAAAAATGCGTTACCAACTACTGATGAACTTCCCTGTTCAGACGATACGCCAGTAAATAACGAAGACCAAAATTTTTTGCTCAACATTTTACTCTTCTTACTCAACTCTATTTGGGCAAATCGCATGGATTGGTACTTCGAGTAAATATGGGAGTATATCACTCCACAGGAGTAAATCCTAGAGTCCCTGTAGTGCCAGATGCTTTTTTAAGTGTGGGAGTAGAACGGAAAAAGGGTGGCAAATCACGCAAAAGTTACGCGGTTTGGGAAGAAAATGGGATAGTTCCAATAATTCACATTAGAAATGGTATCCCACACCCCAGGAGGTGAATATGACGAAAAGCTAGATATATACCGAAAAATCGGTGTATTATACTACGTAATTTATAACCCTGAGTTTTGGCGACGCGACCAACATCAACCCTTTGAAGTGTATAAGTTGATAGATGGAAACTACCAACTACAAATAGGTGAACCCTATTTGATGTCAGAGGTGGGGTTAGGTATTGGGCGACACCAAGCTGTAATTGCCGGGATACAACAGGAGTTTTTATGTTGGTATGATGAGCAAGGAAACCGCTATTTGACAGACGCAGAACAGGCACAACAAGAGCGATCGCGGGCTGAACAATTAGCGCAGTATTTACGTTCTTTAGGTATAGATCCAAATAATCTACCTAGTAATTAAGGCAATGGCATTTCCAAAAATATCAATGATCTGTCACCATAAGTGAATTGTTGAAATTCTCTGTATTACTGTTAATCAACCCCTTAATAATAGAGATAAACTCAAACTGAAACGTCCCGTTCTTTCAATGTTTGTGGTCTAGCTCGTTCGATGTGATTCCCTGTGATAGTAGACTCTATAGCAGTCCTAAATCAACAGAGTTAGTAGTTCAAGGTCTGTATCACGTCCTCCAACAGACACAAGTTGCTGACAATCTGTAGAA
The DNA here is from genome assembly GCF_036917195.1 of Nostoc sp. GTDB lineage: Bacteria > Cyanobacteriota > Cyanobacteriia > Cyanobacteriales > Nostocaceae > Nostoc. The sequence continues at coordinate 4,213 of NZ_JBALDG010000023.1, read as the reverse complement.
AACATTCTACACCAAATCATTAACCAACTCTCAGCACTCCAAGCTTTGCAGGTAAATAATACAGGACTTACGCAACTGGCAGAATCGGTCATAAAGAAATTCTCAGGGCTGCTTGTCGTTTTTGTAGGTCACAACAGCAGCCCTGAGATTACTTTGGTGTTCTGAAAGAAGCCGATCGCCCTCGTCTTTTTCCAAACCAGTCCAGTGCATTAATAGCGCTAGCTTAACCCACTTGCCACTACGTTCTAGTAAAAAACTAGCAGCTTCCCGACTTAAACCTGTGAGGTCTTGCAAAATTCGCAAAGCGCGATCGCGTAACTTTTGATTTGTTACCGCCACATCTACCATCCGATTGCCGTAAACCTTATCCAACTTGACCATCACCCCAGTGGAAAGGATATTTAAAGCTAACTTAGTGGCTGTACCAGCTTTCAGGCGAGTTGAACCAGCGATTATTTCTGGCCCTGTCAATAGGCGAATGTCAATATCGGCATCAAAGCTAACTTGCTCAGCTGGTACACAGGCGATAAAAATAGTAGTGGCTCCCCGCGCTCGAGCAGCATAAAGCGCACCGTGGACAAATGGCGTTGTACCACCAGCGGTAATACCAACTACTACATCTAGCTGGGTAATGTGTCGCCCAGTGATCGCCGCCTCACCATCTTCGATGCTGTCTTCTAAATCCTCTGAACTGCGTACCAGCGCACCTGCACCACCAGCAATAATCCCCTGTACTAACTCTGGGGGCGTACAAAAAGTAGGTGGACACTCAGCAGCGTCTAACACCCCTAACCTGCCACTTGTGCCGGCACCGATATAAAATAGGCGTCCGCCGTGGCGCAAACGCTCTGCGGTGCTATCAATAGCCTGTGCCAACTGAACTTTCGCCGCCGCCACCGCCGCGACTGCTTTTTGGTCTTCGCTATTAAACAGCTCCACCAATTCCAGAGAACTGAGCTGGTCTAAGTTCAGACTGTTAGGATTTACCAGCTCGGTTAAAAGATGCCCGCGTTCCTGCAAGTTTGTCATTTGTCCTCTGTCATTTGTCCTTTATCCTTAGTCATTAGTCATTAGTCAGTTGCTAATGACTAATGATTAATTACAACAATCCTTCCAATTTACGACGCATCTTCTCTAGTTCAGAATCAGATAATTCTGGTTCTTCTAGTGGCTGTTCATTAAGGGGGAAGGTGTCTTCAACAGTATCCTCCTTCTGGGCATCTGCTTGCCAGTCAGTTTCTTCCACATTCAGTTCCGGGGGAGTGACAACTAAATTGCTGTTTTCTGGGATGATTTCCCATTCATATCCAGCACTTTCGCAAAATTCCTTAATTTCCTCAGCATCGATTGGCTCTGGTGTAGGTGAGGGGAAATCCTGAGCTTCCAGCATCAAGGCAAAGCGCGTGGCGTCGTCTTCTGACTCAAACATCAGAATTTTATTGCGATCGCCCTCCCGAATCGTGTGAATCCCCTCATTTTCCGTTCGAGCATTAAAAATTAACACAAAAAGACGCATTGGTGTAATCATCTGTCTTTTTTAAGGTCTATTAATATTAAAGTTCTAGGTTGTGCCTCAGCGAAAGTCACAGGAACAATTTATTTTCACTCTATTCAGATTTTCCTGAAAACGCCAATATTATAAGCATAAGTATTGGATCAAGGAAATACCGTAACTCAACAATCAGGTCTTGGGTTTAGTTGGCGTATTCTGGAAATGGCATACTGAATCAATGTGCCAGTTAATGCTTGTGTGTGCCAGCGATATCCGGCAGTTAATACAGTAAAAGCAAATGACTAAATCTCCCAATCAAGATATTCACTTCCCGTCCCCTATCCGCAAGCGTCTATGGTTGCTGGTGTTGAGTCGCGGTAGCATTGCCTTGGGCGGACTTTTACTGTTAGGAATTGTTGTTGGTATTTGGCGGTTGTGGACTTTTGTCCAAACAGAGTTAACGCCGTTGGCACAACAAACTCTCACGACTACACTCAACCGTCCAGTAAAACTGGGAAGAGTCACACAATTTTCGTTGACAGGAGTGGAGTTTGGGGCTTCAGCTATCCCAGCGACACCCATAGATCCAGATCGGGCCACAGTCGAAGTTGTAGAGGTAGGTTTTGACCTGTTACAACTAATTTTTAATCGCCACTTAAAGCTAGATGTCACCTTAGTCAATCCAGATATTTACATTCAACAGGATGACCAAGGGCGCTGGGTTTCCACTAACATCGTGTCGTCAGGTGAAGGCGGCGCTATTAAAACCGATTTGGACAAACTACGGTTTCGCAATGCCAAGCTGGCGTTGATGCCGCAGAACAGGGGAGCAGGGGGGCAGGGGGGCAGGGGAGCAGAGGGGCAGGGGGGCAAAGGAGAATACCCAACTTCTAACTCAGCACGGGCTAAACAACAGCTATCCGCTAACAAAACTCAGCAATTACCCGTGGGATTTTCTCAACTCAACGGTTCTGCTCAACTTTTAGCAAACAATCAGTTGATCAGGTTTGATGTCGAAGGTCAAGCAGACAGTGGTGCCAGTATTTCCATTCAGGGAGAGACACGTTCCAAGGTGCTAGCAGGCAACTTCCAGTTGCGAGCACAAGGCTTCCTGGCTGAGGATATTACTCGGTTGATTAAGTTACCACTAAGCTTACAAGCGGGTCGAGCCAATGGCGACTTGTTAGTTCGGTTGACACCAGGACAGCGGACTTTATTGTTTGGCAGCGCTACTGTGCAAGGGGTAACACTTCAAATACCCAAAGTCCCGCAACTGTTGAGCAATACTCAAGGAAACCTCCGCTTTCAGGGAACGGAGTTGCAGTTAAATAATGTTAATACCAACTACGGCAAAATTCCCCTAGTGGCTACGGGAATCATCGACACTCAAGCAGGTTTTAAGTTGGCGGCGCGTGTAAATGCGGTGAGTTTGGCTAATGCCCAGGAGACTCTAAAGGTAAAACTACCTGTGGCGATCGCTGGACAAGTACAAGCTTCTTTGCAGATTACTGGATCAACTCAAGAGCCAATTCTCTCAGGTTCAGTTGCCACAATCCAAACTGCCCGGATTGATAAAGTTGATTTTGATAGCATCAGTAGTAAGTTTGAGCTTGTTACTAGTTCCTCTTTAATTACCCTAAAAGATATTCAAGGTAAAGCTAAAGTTGGTGGTGAAATCACGGGTGCTGGCACAATTCAACTTGGCAAAACCCCCCAACTGGATTTAAATTTCGCCGCCAAGAATGTTCCAGGGGATGCGATCGCAAAAGTTTACGAAACAACACCCACTTTTCAAATTGGCAATGTCTCAGCTACAGCCCAATTAATCGGCGCTCCTACCAATGTCCAAACTGTGGTACAGTTTCAAGCTCCTAATGGAACTTACCCCGGAACTGGCGAAGTCGCGATCGCTCCAAATCGCACTGTCTCCTTCCGCAATGTGGCTCTTAATGTAAATGGTGGTACGGTACGGGCAACTGGTAGTTACGCCAATCAGCGTTGGCAAGCTGTGGCTATTGCCTCTGGGGTAAAATTGGAACCCTTTGTAGACAAAAGTCAACTGCAAAATGTCTCTTTGGCTGGGGCACAGTTCAATGGTCGTCTCATCCTTTCAGGAAGCACAGCACCATTTGAAATTGCTACGATTCGCACTGATGGTGCAGGAGTTCAAATTGGTGGCGGCACAGTTGCAGTTTCTAATGTCCAACTGCAAGACCAAAGCTTTTCTGCTCAACTTGTAGCTAATGGTGTGCGGTTGGGACAAATATTGAAACAGTCTCCCCCAGCTTTAAATAATCCATTGGCGGGTACGTTCCAAATAGCAGGCAACAGAGATAATTTCAGCCTGAAAACCCTGCGTGGCAGTGGTGAAGGTAGCCTTGCTATTGGCGGTGGAACGGTTACAGCTAAAAATATTCAAGTGGCTAATGGTGTATATCAGGCGCAAGTTCAAGCTAAGAATATGCCTGTGCAGCAGTTGGCAACAGTACCAAAGCAGTTTCAAGGAGCGTTAAATGGTCAGTTCAACGTCGCGGGTTCTGTTGATTCTTTTAAACTGCAAACTATTCAAGCCAGTGGTCAGGCGCGGGTAAATGTTGCGGGTGGGACTATTACAGCCTCTAATATCCAAGTGGCTAATGGTGTATATCAGGCGCAAGTTCAAGCTAAGAATATGCCTGTGCAGCAGTTGGCAACAGTACCAAAGCAGTTTCAAGGAGCGTT
>NZ_JBALDG010000022.1:0-186661 GCF_036917195.1 Nostoc sp. | reverse complement strand
GCTTTTTGGCCCAGGTCATAGCTATAGGGGGCAGGCATCAGATTTTTTTGCACTCGATATAATAGTCCTAACACAATCTTGTAGCGCTATAACATTTTGTAGATTGAACCTAAGAAGAAGCAACAAAGTGCAAGTCTTAATCCTTCAGGAATTATCCATTTATTCCCCGGATTTATTGCACCTTTTTGTTTCTTAAGTTCGTTGATTTCTCCAGCATCTACAATACAAGAGTAGTTACTTTTTTCAGCAAAAAATAACTCTCCTCCCATATAACTATCTCCTGGCTCTGGTAATGCGGCACAAAATTGTGGCTTACAAGGCTGAGAGAGCTTTTGTAATGATAGACTTTGGGGAGTCGCTGTGATTTGAATATAAATATGATTAGCAACCTCTTGACGAATTTTACCTATAGTCTCAAAAATTTTACTATCATCAATCGCATCTTTTCCTTTTTTAGCTTGTTTAGATTCATTTGTGTTTAAACTAGCATTATCCGCTTCATCATCAAAAATTAAGGTAGGAACACCTTTGATTTTTGCTGCTTTTAAAACCTTCAATAAATTATCCAAGTGATGGCCGTTTTTTGTAGAAACTAATACAACACCTGTATCTTTGATATAGGGTGCGATTTTAGTTTCTGCAAAACCATCGGGGTCTTTTTTCTATGCTTCCCAATCAAAGAAAACAGGGCCTCCTTGAACTTGATTATTGAAACGATTAGCCGTTTGTTTTCCTAACCATGTATTATCGGAGGTTAAAATAATAAAACAACGAAAATTATTTTCATGAGCCAATGCTAAAGTTGCAATAGTTGTGTTAGTTTTACCACTTTTAACTCGACCATAAATAAGTCCGGTTGTACTATTAGGAATAGGATCTTGTCCCTTATAAGGTTGGCTCACTAAACCTGTACTATTTTCCCCTACATCACCATGACCGAAATTTTTTGAATAAAATTTGACACAATTTTGTACAACTTCAATAGCCGTTTCTTTAAGTTTACTTGCTTCTTTTAATCCAATTTCTTTCTCTAATTTCTTAATTAATCTATCAATACAGTCGCCATTAGTTTTAATTGAAGTGGATGTCATAGGTTATTTGATGTTGATAAAATTACGTCAGGCCAATTATTTTGAGGGACTGTCTGCTCTAAGGCAACTCTCCCCGTACCTTTAACATAATAACTCCCTCTTAGTTCTCTTTTTACAGAAACACGCTGTTTGGCTAAACCCTCGCTAGAATCAATAATTGTCCATAGTTGTTGTTCTGATAGACAACAAATGCCATCCCGATGACAAATCAATGCTATAAAAACTTTGACTCAGGATAAGTTTTACGAAATGTTGTCAGTGCATTTTCTTCCTGTGAACTGAAGCTAAATGACCATGAAGAAGTGGGTTTTTTTGATATTTAAAATAGGATAGCTGATTCTTGATTTGAGCTTTTTATAGTATAAAGAGATGAATGAATATAAGATAAATAACTGATAGATATATAAGATGTTCCTTTGAGGAGTCGAAGAAAAACCGCACCGTGCAGAAATTCTAGATCATTAATACTCATAGAACTATTGAAAAAATTATTTATATCAATAATAAATATTATAATAGTCAGTATAAAGTTTTTTCAGTACTTATTCTCGTTGTACTACTAATTAATTTGTCAGACAACAAATAGTTTTTTGTATTAAAAAAAGTAAACGCACCTTGCCAATAAAGCCAAAGTGCGATATGTGTTAAGTCCAATTACGCGAACTTTGTTTGTATAGTTCAGCGATTTATAGTCACTAGGGCTAGATGCTAAATATCCTGCTCGCTCAACTCGCGTGTAATGTGATCAAATGGTTCATCCACAAAGCTAGAATTAATCACACCTGCGGTTGTCACCTGTTCTTTAATCAAATCCTTGAGAATCTGGATACCGCGAACCGTAGGACCAATAGGTACTCCTAGAGAATTGTAAGTTTCCCGTAGCCCTTGTAGCACACGCTCATCCAACACATTCGTGTTCCCAGCAACCAGCGCATAGGTGGCATAGCGCAGATAGTAGTCCATATCCCGTAGACAAGCTGCATAACGACGAGTTGTATAAGCATTTCCACCGGGGCGAATTAATTCTGGTAGTTCTTCAAATAACTGTAAACCAGCCTGCTTGACAAGTGCAGATGCATTAGAATTTATCACCGCCGCAGCTTGTACTCGTGCTGTACCACTGTCAAAGTAAGACTTCAGACTATCGATCGCATTCCGGTCAAAATACCGACCAGCTAGGTCATAATTCTTAATTAAACTTGTTACCGCATCGCGCATTCCTTTTTCTCCCAATCATTGCTATTTATGGTTTGATATTTATTCGGCTGCACTTATGCACCATTAAATTTTTGTGCTATTAAAAATAGATTCGGCACAAAAACAATCTATCCACTATTTAAGGATTCTATGTCAAAGTTGACCCCTATGTGATGAACTTTCCAGTTTTGTACAGATGATCACCGAAAGGTTAATATAACCTGAGAATCAAGACATCTGTAACATAAGTTACAAAATCCCCTAATGACTAGTATTTAATATATTTCTGGTGTGTCACGGCTTGATTGGGATCAGCAGGGTTAGGATACTTTGGAAGATTCTGGTATTACTTTAGGAAATTGGTAGAGAAGGAGTAACAATGACAACACCGCAAGAAGTCTTGAAGAAAATTCAAGATGATAAAATTCAACTGATTGATCTCAAATTCATCGATACAGTAGGGACTTGGCAGCATCTCACACTGTACCAAAACCAAATCGATGAGACTGCATTCACTGATGGTGTACCTTTTGACGGTTCCAGCATCCGGGGTTGGAAAGCGATCAACGAATCGGACATGACGATGGTACTCGACCCCAACACTGTTTGGATCGACCCATTTATGGAAGTCCCAACGCTAAGTATAATTTGTAGTATTAAAGAACCCCGTACGGGTGAATGGTACAATCGTTGCCCACGCGTTATTGCCCAAAAAGCAATAGATTACTTAGTTTCTACTGGTCTTGGTGACACAGCCTTCTTTGGCCCTGAAGCTGAGTTCTTTATTTTTGACAGTGCTAGGTTTGCACAAACCGCCAACGAAGGCTACTATTTCATAGACTCCCAAGAAGGTGCTTGGAATTCTGGTAAAGCCGGTACTGATGAAAAACCCAACTTGGGTTACAAACCACGCTTCAAAGAAGGTTACTTCCCAGTTTCACCGACGGATTCTTTCCAAGATATCCGCACAGAAATGCTGTTGACGATGGCACAATTAGGTGTACCCATTGAAAAGCATCACCACGAAGTTGCTACTGGTGGTCAGTGCGAACTAGGTTTTAAATTTGGGAAGTTGATCGAAGCGGCTGACTGGTTGATGATTTATAAATATGTCATCAAGAATGTTGCTAAGAAATACGGTAAAACCGTTACCTTCATGCCAAAACCGATTTTTGGCGATAACGGTTCGGGAATGCACTGTCACCAATCCATCTGGAGAGACGGCCAACCTCTGTTTGCAGGTGATAAGTATGCTGGTTTGAGCGATATGGGGTTGTACTACATTGGTGGTCTTCTGAAGCACGCACCAGCACTGTTGGCAATTACCAATCCCAGTACCAACTCTTACAAGCGCCTAGTACCTGGTTATGAAGCTCCTGTAAACTTGGCTTACTCCCAAGGGAACCGTTCTGCTTCTATTCGTATTCCTCTATCTGGCACTAACCCCAAAGCCAAGCGTTTAGAATTCCGTTGTCCAGATGCTACTTCTAACCCATACTTGGCATTTGCTGCAATGCTTTGTGCTGGTCTTGATGGCATTAAGAACAAAATCCATCCTGGTGAACCCTTAGATAAGAATATCTATGAACTCTCTCCAGAAGAACTGGCAAAGGTTCCTTCAACTCCAGGTTCTTTAGAACTGGCGTTGCAAGCACTGGAAAAAGATCACGCCTTCTTGACAGAATCAGGCGTCTTCACGGAAGATTTTATCGAAAATTGGATTGATTACAAGCTAGGTAACGAAGTCAAGCAGTTGCAACTGCGTCCTCATCCTTACGAGTTTTACCTATACTACGATGCTTAATTAAGAGTCGTATCTAACTAAAAGTAATAAGTTTTGCCACCCTAGAGTAGAGGGTGGCTTTTTTTCCAGAGTTGTCAGTTGAGACATTTACTCAAAAAATCAACCTTAAAATTCTTGAAACTTAGCTCATGGAAGCATGACTAGACCCATAAATCATCCGAGCGTTAGCATCTACCTTGCCTTGAATCGGGTTCCAGTAGTGGGATGCTTCTTCAGGAAGACCAAGTTCTTGTGCAGCCCGCATCAGTATTGATTGTTGGCGATTCTTAACTTGCTGATGTTCACGCACCATTAACGCACGAGATTTATCTGCGATAGACATAACCATAGTCCTCTCTATTTTATGAATATATAATTTTTGGTTCCTTACAAACTACTCTAACAAAAATTCTGTAGCATAAGCTACTTTTTACATAAATTTATATTTACCTTTGCCCACAATATTAGGTATTTTTCTCTCAAAGCCGGAAAATCTCTCCAATTCACCTTTAACGACTAAAATCATCTGGCTTCAGATTTGTCTCACCTCAAAAAACACACCTTCCCCAAGACAGAACATTTATTCGTTACTTTTATTTACATTTAAAAGGTCTGACACTTAAGTTCAACTCAAGTGATTAATTTTTGGAACTTTTACTCTTTTTTTCGGTAACGCGGCACAAAGATAGCAGTTGCAAAAAACTAAGTTACGATCAAATAAAGATTTACAAAAATTTACATAATCTATGACAGTTACCTACCCACGTAAATTTCAGAATGTTTTAAGTGCCAGAGAGATATTGAAACGGGTAGTATATGATCGCGAAATCCATCTAATTACCCTTAACCGCTACCGTTACAGCGAACAACGCAGTTGCAAAGACCTGACTGAGGTAATTGAACAACTGAATGGACAGCCACCGGAACTGGTGCGGGATTTGTCTCATCACATTTCGGATGAAGCTCATCATGCCATGTGGCTAACTGATTTGCTGATCGATCTGGGAAGCAATGTAGGAACTCCTCCTGGAAGTTCCTATATCGATGAATTTGATCGGCTGCTTGACAAAGACACCTATGACCCAAAACACAACCTAGAGGACAGTGTGATAGCTGGTTTAGCAGCAATTAACATTACTGAAAAGCGTGGTTGTGAGTATTTCTCTGCCCACATTCACGCCCTCAAACAAGCGCCGCAGACAGAAGAAAACATCAAAATTCGGGAAACTATTGAAAAAATTCTGCCAGAGGAAGCAGGACATGTTCGTTGGGGTAACCGTTGGCTGGCACAAATAGCAGATAAGAGTCCAGAACATCGGCAAAAGGTAGAGCAAGCTAAACTCAAGTATGCTGCAATTGAACAGGCAGCGTTTGAATCTGGAATGGATATCACCTTGGGTGCAGAACTGCGACGAGTTGCCAACTTGGTGGAAGTGGCAAATACCATGCCGCTTTGGCAACGTCCCCAGTACCTGATGGAACGCTTACCCCAGACTTTGCTAGCGCCTGAATTGCAATTTACTAGGATTCAGGCAGCACAAAAAGCTTGGCAGCGTGATCCACAAATGTTTATCGAGAAGTTTGTGCCGATGTTCCTCAACGGTATCCAGGGAAGAGAGAATAACCGCAAGAAAACAACAGTGTAAAAGCGGCATGGGGCATTAGATTTAGTAGTCTCCCTTGTCCCTTTGTACCCTCATCTTCCCTACTCTCCACTCGCTATCCCCTTTTCTTTAAGTAAACTTTACCTAAAAAGGACAGATGCAATATATTGCATCTGTCCTTGGGTGTAGAATAATTAAATCACTATGATGAACTAGCAGATCCTTCTTAATATTTATTTCGTCGGGAGCCATCTGTGAGGAGAACGATCCAGAGTGCAACCGTAGGTCAGGAATAGTAAGATTTGTTGCCAAGTGTAATAAACGTATACTACTTGTGCAAATTTATGCCCTACATAAATTCAGATGAAACGAAAGGGATTTTATGCTTCGGCAAAGGATGCTAAATAGGTGTCGGAGCGAAGATCAATTATTTCCTGATCTAGATAGCCAGCTACTCAATGTATGAGAAAACCTATTGGGGAATAAAGTGAAGTTGCCTTAAGACTGTTTCCTCAACAAGCAAAATGTCTGAACTAGATGTGCTTTAGATTAACTGATAGCCTATCTATTTATAGAGCAGTTGAGGATTGAGACGCAGAGTTTCCCAAGAATATGAGCAAAAGTTGTGTAGCTTTTGAGGAGTTGGTAATGCTGTTGATCAAAGCACTTAATTTGATTTGCGTTTTGATCGCCAGGATTGAGGCCAACTTATGATATCACAAAGCTTGCAATTGAAATACTAAGCGCTCGCTGAAGATTTTCGGGTGTCAACTGTATATATCTCTGCCAGAAAACTTGTGTAAAAGATGTTAGCACAACATCCTGTTTTCTGGTACTTTGGTTGCTTTGGAAAAAGAGGCATTACCCTAGGGTAGTTAAACCACAGCATAGATATATTCCGAATTTTTGCGTCACTTCTCTGCGCCCACTACCGCGATGACGTGGCCCATCATCTGAATTTTGTTCAGATGCCGCCGATAGCCACTGTTCCGAAGCAGGCGTAGAAGGCAGCGCATAGGATAAGTGATTGACCATTGCTTGGCAGTTAAAAGCTAAGGGGCCGAACACCAGACTTGAGACTAAAAGTGAAATGGCAGCACGCATAGCAGATGTCTATTTTGGAACTCTCCACTTCACTGATACTTAGCTTTTTCATGAATATCCGGACAATTAATCAAAAAGTATTCTGTTTTACTGAAAATAAACTCTTCTTATCCTTTGTTCAAATGTTCGACTAATAACCAATTACCAAAGTGATTCTGACGGCCCCATAATGTAACTAATTGTTCGTGGGGATAATCGCGTAATTGCTCGTCGATATGCGATCGCAAAGTCACAAGCTGCCAGTTTTGACCTTGATATGCAGCTGGTGCTGTGATAGTGAATCTGTATTCCTGCTGATCCAAGCGGTAGAAAATGCCTTTGAAACAGTTACTTCCCCGAATTAATGCCTTGTCAAAAGTAGAGTCAGGGTACTCATTCCCCGGTAGGCAAGGGCAATAACCATTAGCTGGATAGGCTTGTGGGTTATTTAAGTAATACAGTTGCCAGTTCAGCCAATCCGAATGATTGGGTGGAAGATTAAATAAAGGAATAATTGCTGCTTTTGAGCGATTATCTTTCAATAAAGCCGTTTGCAGCGCCCTAACAGGTAAATCCCTCGGCTGGCAGTTTAACTCAACACACATCGCCGCTGCCATCCCCGCTGCTTGACCAATGCCCATAACCACAGGTTGTAATCTGGTGGCCCCATTGGCAATGTGGGAGACAGAAATATTTTTTTCACAAACCAAGAAACCATCTGTTGTGGCTGGAATTAGAGAACTGTAGGGAATTGTAAAAGGAGTTCCCGTCCAGCGTCCCCCCCAGCGAATAGATTTAGGTTGCAGTGGGAATTGAACACCAGGATAATGATGGTCATTGGCATAGTTACCAACAGCGATTGCTTCTCCTATCAAAGACGCTTTGCGATGCCTGCGGCGGGCTACGCCTACGCAAAAATTCCCATGATTAAATATAGATGCAACTCTTCCTCCAGCAATCGGCAAAATATCCTGTTCTCGGACAGTAGTTAGCCCCACTAAGCGGCGGCTTTCACGGTAATAAGGATGCAGTGCAAAAGCTGTAGGGGCGTGAGGAAATACTTTTTTTGCTAAACCATAGCGATGACCAAGCTGATTTTGGATAAAATGGGCAAAATTTTGGCTGTGCCAGCAAGATTCTTGGATGAATTCACCTCTGGATACATCTGACTCTATCAGCCGCCCTACTCCTTCGCCGTAGTCATTACCACAGATTGGCCAATTGATCATGAATCGGCCATCAGGTAAGCGTCCATAATTCAAAAATGTCTCTGCTCCATAGCCATCCCAAGCACCTGTAAACTGGGATGGATTATAGTTAGGGGCAGCCGGAATTTCTGGGGCGTAGGCTTCACCAAAGTCTTGCATAATCACTACCCAAGTGGGCGCTTGCACTGGATATTTCTGGGTTAAAGAGTTAAAAGTCACTGGGGCGCTAGGTTCTTCCCACTCAGATTGCAATTCCCAACCCCAGCGGTAAGGTATTTCAGCTAAAGCCAATAAATCTCCTAATTCTGTAGCGTCGAGAATAATCTTGGCTGTGACAGCAAAATCAGCAAAGCAGACACCAGTAATAGAATCACCTTGGCGGAACACATCTATTGGCACTTGTCCAGAAATCCAGTACAGATTTGGCAATTCCTGCACCCAATCGGCAAAAATCTCTGCCCCAATCTGAGGATCGTAACTAAAAAAGCTGACCCAACTGTTATCTAATCCTCCAGGCTGTCGTTGTCGCAATTCCTGCAAAAACGCACCCCATAACCCCGTTTGAAAAGCTTCTAATTCATTGCCATCGGGTGCAGACACTCCAGCTGAAGTTAGCATTCCCCCTAACCAAGGAAATTCACTTATTAGAATCGTTTTGGCTCCCCGTCGCGCTGCTTGGATAGCAGCAGCAGTGCCTCCCGTTCCCCCGCCAACAACTAAGACATCAGCTGTGTATGTCTGATTAACCATTGCTTAACCTCATTGGAGTTCTGACAGCGGTTCTCAATTGCATCGAATACAGACCACTCGTAGGGGCACAGCATTGCTTATAGGTGTCAACTTAAGCGCAAACCCTTTTAAAACCTCGTTAAAAGCCAGAGGCTGGAAATGCTCTTTCATTGCGGTGCCGCTAGTCTTGAGGCGGAGCCTCTCATTAGGCATTCCCAGTCGCAGACTCTTAACGAGACAATCTCTAAAAGCTTGTTATAGGAAGGCTTTCACCTTAATTTGACACTAATGAGCAATGCTGTGCCCTTAGCATGTGTTGCATCCAAACGAGAACTGCTATATTCTCCTAAAAAAAAGCGATCGCATTCCAGTTTTTATCTCAAACTGAGTGCGATCGCGATCAGATTCCCTAAATCAAAAGAGATTATTACGATTTTTATCAATTGGCACTTACCCAACTCGAAGTCGAGGCGGTCTTCAGTTGTTTTTACTTTGTCAAACCCTCAAACACACCCCTCAAAGCTGCAACAGCATCTTGAGTCCGTGCCCAAACACCTTGATCTGGGTCTTGACCTGTAAGTTCTCTTGTACCCAAAACTTCCAACACACCTTTCAATTGTTCTTGATGGGCACGATTTTCAAAGTTCACTTGATTGAGTGGTCCAATAGCTTCTTTGACATCATCACCAACCACCTGTGATGCCTTATGGATAATTAAACCAGTCATTACGGCTTGGTGCTTAATCCTTTCGTGAATAGAAACCTTTTGATACAGTGTTAGCTCATTCCCATCTATTATACGGTTTACTTGCTCGATGTACTGCCCTATAGTGTCTCTAGGCTGGGCTGAACCACCACCAAATTTAGAGATGACTTCCTCGATTACTGTGAGATTTTCTTGATCATCTTTGAGAAAGTCGTTTAGGCGCTTGCTAATTTCTTGATCGTTGCTTACAGCAGGTAGTACTTTTTGTTCATTAGCAATTAGCAACTCTTGTATAGCTTTCAAATCTGCTAGCTCTGTAGCGATCGCGCTCCGCTTGGTATCATCTAAAGCTACAACCATTTCTAGACTTTCCTGAAATAATTTAGGACACGATTAAGCTCTCACAATTGTTTGACTCGACGCATCTTTCTTGAGATGTATTATCATCTAATACTTAAAGTCGCAAACAGGCATACAGCGAATCAGACACACGGATAAACTTCCAGAAGTCGAGTAGCTGTTCTCCTACAAGCTGATACTGGGAAAAGTGAAAAAAATGCCCTCCTTCAAAACATGACCATAGGCGATCGCCTTCCTTGAAATGCGATCGCCATCCTTGCAGTGCATCAGGTGTGACAACAATATCGTTTAAACTACCACAAACCATCAAAGGTACTGAAACTCTGTTTGGAGTCATACTTACGCTTTCAAACAGAGAATTAGGAGAGAGCGAACAATCTAAGTCTTGCTCCAGAAGATGTGTCAGACTCTTGAGAGCGCATTTATCCTGATAACCAAACAAGTTATAAACCATATCAGTCAAAAGCTTTTGGCGACTTAAAAACTGACGATGAATATAGTAATGAGCTTGCCAATCAACTGCTGGATCAACACCCACTGCTAATAGCGTCAAAGACTTAACTGTTTCTGGATAGCGACGGCTATAGAGTAGACCTAGTAATCCTGCTGTACTATGACCAATCAAATGGACAGGTTGATTGCAAGATTTGAGGTAGTCATGAAGCAGAACAACAGCAGCATCTAGTGAACTTGCTTCATCTTGACTTTGGCAATATTTCCACTCTTGGATTGTCACTTGAGATGATAAGTAACAAAGTAGTGGTTGAGCAAAGTATTGCAAACTAGGGCTTGTATTTAACCAAAGAACATCCGGTAGTTTAGACATCCTGATTTTCCTGTAAATAGAATAAACTCTCAATTCACTAATTAAGAATTTTTGTAACGAATTAATCCCAAGTTCCTATATCTGATTACAACTGATTTTTCCAGTCAGGCTTACCAGCGTGTCAAACCTCCTGTAAAAACTTATTGATAAAAATATTCAATATATTTTAGAAAAGCTTACAACATCAGAGAAATTATTGCAAATAATTATTGTTAGTGCTTCAATACCGTTTCTCTGTGAAGTTATACAAAAATTTCCCCCGTCTAGAGGTTTAACAGGATTTTGTCTTGCTGACGAGTTAGAAATACCTTTTTGATATAGTGGTTCCCGTTTACGTGAGGTACACGCGTAGGGGCACAGCAGTGCCCATTGGTGTCAACTTAATAAAACTCTTTTAAAACCTCGTTTCCAGCCAGAGGCTGGAAATGCATACCCTGGCGGCTCTGCCGCTAGGAGAGGGAGGCGGAGCCTCCGAACTGGCATTCCCAGTCGGAGACTGGGAACGAGGCAACGAGGCAATCTCTGAAAAGTCTATCTAGCTTTTACGTTAAGTTGACACGTATGGGCAGTGCCCATGCGTGTCAACTTAACGTGAAACCCTTGTCAAGAGGTGATATTCAGTTCTCTGGCTTCCCATCACGATCCGCCTCACCCCACCCTAACCCTCCCCTTACTTGCAGCTACGGTGTACACACAAGTATGACCAGCATAGGTTTCAACTCTTCTAGTTGTTTCGTAGGGTGCGTTATGGAGACGCCAAAATAACAAATGCCCTCGCCGAAATAACAAATGAGTTCGTCGAAATAACAAATGAGTTCGCCAAAATAACAAATGAGTTCGCCAAAATAACAAATGAGTTCGCCGAAATAACAAATGAGTTCGCCAAAATAACAAATGAGTTCGCCGAAATAACAAATGAGTTCGCCGAAATAACAAATGAGTTCGCCGAAATAACAAATGAGTTCGCCGAAATAACAAATGAGTTGGCTAGCAAGAACCGCAGGCATCGCCATGATTGCAATTTAGCTTTGACGCGGGAGCGTAACGCACTGCAAATCTTTAGTGAATGAAGTTTTTCCGACTTGTGTGTACACCGTAGCCTTAAAAAGAGGAGGGAACTAAATTTCCTGTTTCCCCCCAATCCATCGGGGGGATTAAGGGGGGTAAAACGCCTGTGAGACATGCATTTGAGCTTAAGTTGACACCAATGGGCAGTGCCGTGCCCCTACACCTCGCAATATAATCTAAATGGGAAGCGCTATACGAGCGCTCATATCTCAGTCAGTTCGTATATTTATTTATATAGGTAATATTTTTACATTAATTACTTAGAAAATTTTCTCATATCAGGAAAAATAAACTTTTTTCTCTAATAGGACTTACGCACACTCTACAAATACTTCTCAACTCGATGAGACGCTGCGCGTTGGCGTTGGTGGTAGCCTGCGACAAGCCACTACGTGCCTACGATAAATTAAGCTTTTTGGCTATTTTTGCGTAAATCCTGTCTAAATATTTATATACCGCTTTTATAAAGGTGAAATAATTTCAATTTTTGCTCTCAGCTAGCAGAAATATATTAGCAAAGTTGTTACTTTGAATTTAGCCATTAGAGAATACAATGTCGAATCCTTATAACAAGCAAGAGTTATAAATAATTTTATTATGGCTGGATATACATAGGATTTAGGATTACATCAAACAATGGCTTGAATTTTTTAACCAGACTGATGAAAATTTATTTTCAGTCGATATGAATAAATCGAATTTGTATATACATCTAAAGATAGAGGTTGGAACTATAGATTGGTATTTAGAATTGATATAAATCTTAACTATATGGATTAGTAGTATCAAGTAAAATCCCGATATTATGTTTACTAATTGTTTGAAAAAAACTGAAAATTTAAGTATAAATCAAGATAGCAATGTCTCAAATGTTGATGTAGCACTTTTTATAGATAAAATTAAAAGTAATATCTGGGTATTTGGTATTCCATCTTGGCTTTTCGGAATAACCGATAGAAGCATAGCTGCATTTGCTGATGGTTATTTATCTCCCTTAGAAATATTTCAGCTATTTACAGCCTCTTTCTTTTTTGTGAGTTGGCTATATCTTAAGCCTGAGGAAAGCTTCAATAGCAATGATTTAGCGCCCAGTCAATATCAAGAATATCTTGATCGGACGCAAGCTAACAAGCTTCAATTAAAAAAGCTTCACATGATTAGTCAGGAGTACATTTTACCGTTTCCTTATATTTGCCAAATCTATCATCTATTGAACTTAAAACATTTGGAAACAGTTCATAGATTTAGCCTTAATAATCTTAAAATTATTAACATTAGCCATTTTGAAACCACAAATAGCGGTGGGATAATCAAGTTTAAAACAATATTAGATTCGCCAGGTAATCCTCTGAGAATTTGGCGACAACCAACTGTGGAGGTGGATTTAATATTACATACTCCCTACACTATTGAACTGAGTATTCCAGTCTATAATCAGAAAAGAATAATTGTTATATTTCATGCTTTTCCCTTAAATAACTCAGAACATCAGCTATTTATAGACATTTATAGTGACTTAGAGTGGCCAAAGCCATTATTACAAATAATATTGCATTTTGCTTCTTGTTTGACACTCTTTGAAGATTTGCCGTATCTAAGAGCTTTGGGTGATAAAAAGATAGAGCGTTTATTCAACTTAAGTAGGACTTCAAATCACGAGACTGCGTTGCTGTTTAAAAGATTCGTTGAGCTATATGGTTCGAGTGGAGAAACAACTAAATTACTTGAAGGAAGCGAAGATAATTAACAGTTAGGAGTTAGGAATTTGAAACTTATAACTCCTCATCTTAATTTAGTTAAGCGCGTGCTAGCAATGGAGCAGCAGCTAGTAAGGTTTTGGTATAAGGATGCTGAGGATTAGCAAAAATATTTTTTGTCAGACCGAGTTCGACAATTTTACCGCTATTCATCACGGCAATCCGATCGCACAAAAATCGAGCTAACCAAAGGTCATGAGTGATGAACAGATAAGTTAACTCGAATTCTTCCTTTAATTGCAACATCAAATCCAGCACTTGCGACTGCACGCTAGCGTCTAACATACTCACAGGTTCATCGCAGATTAAAAGTTTAGGGTGAGTAATCAAAGCACGAGCGATCGCAACTCTTTGCTGTTGTCCACCGGACAAATCTGATGGATAACGCTCATAATACACTTTTGGCGGTGTTAACCCAACTTTCTCTAGCATCGACAAAACCTGTTCTTTTGCCTTAAGGGGATCGGCAAGATTGTGGATAAATAAAGGGTCAGCGATACTTTGTCCCACTGTCATCGCTGGATTGAGACAAGCATGGGGGTCTTGAAAAACCATTTGTATTTGTCGCCGTGAGGAGCGAATTTCTTGGCGCGACAGTCTAGTTAAATCCTGTCCTAAAAACTCAACTTTGCCACTCGTGGGACGAATTAGTTGCAAGATTGTTCGTGAGAGCGTACTTTTACCACAGCCTGATTCTCCGACTAAGCCGAGAATTTCTTTTGAATAAAGATCCAAGTTGATACCATCTACTGCTTTAATTGTCTGCGTTTGTGTGTTCAATAGTCGTTCGATAAAGTTAGGTTCTATGCTGTAATATTGCTTGAGTTCAGTGAGAGTCAAAATTGGGGATTGCTTATTAATAATTGGTAATTGCTTTTGTTCATCATTGACAATTATCAATTCTCCACCATCATTTACTGCTTGAATATGTAAAGCTGCTTTTAAGAGCGATCGCGTGTACTCATGTTGAGGATGTCTAAATACAGTTTCTGTAGAACCCATTTCCACCATCTTGCCGTTGTACATAACGCCAATGCGATCGCAATACTCAGCCACCATTGCTAAATCGTGAGAAATCAGCAACAATCCCATGTTTTCTTCACTGCACAGGCGAGTTAATTCTTGCAAAATCTGCGCGGAAACTGTGACATCTAAACTGGTGGTGGGTTCATCGGCAACAATTAACTTGGGGTTGAGGAGTAAAGCTAAGGCGATCGCTACCCGTTGACGCATTCCACCGCTAAACTCATGGGGATACTGATTCCAGCGACTAGCCGGAATATTCACCTTTGCCAAAGTAGCAAGTGCTTTTTTTTTGGCTTCTCGCGTTGATAATTCTGGTGAGTGCGCCTGAAGGGTTTCGATACAATGCTTACCAATCGTCATCAGCGGATCGAGGCGTGTCATCGGATCTTGAAAAATTAAGGCGATCGCCTCTCCCCGAAATTTCCGCAACTGGTTAGGCGTCAAGTCAAACACTGACCGTTCTTGAAATGTCACCCGTCCCTGAATACGACTAGAGGCTGGTAGTAAACGCATTACTGCCCGTCCTATAGTTGACTTACCACAACCAGATTCTCCCACCAATCCCATTCTTTCACCTGGTTGCAAGCTCAAAGATACATTATCAACCGCCCAGCTTGCTTCTTCTCCATTCCTGTGAGGATAAGCAACTCGCAGATTTTCGATACAGAATAAGGCTTTACTCATAGTTAGTTATTAGCCCTGGGCTACCAGCTTTTATAATTTCAAATTTAAGATAGTCTATCAGATTAGTATTAGACCTCCGTTGTGCGAACATCTTTATTGTCTTAGGGTAGGCGTAGCCCGCCGTACCCCTACGGGGATCTTGCTACGCGCAGCGTCTCAAAGAGTTGGCATCACCTTTATAAAAAACTCCACCCACAAGGAAATGGAGTTTCCTGCCAACTTTCGATGAACAACAGTTCTACAACAGAGATGTTGAGGTTGGATCAACCTAATGGATCTACCGACAACCAATCCAAAGGTAGTGATGAGATCCGCCAATCTTCTATCATACTGATTTATACCGCTAGTCTCAAGTTTTCTCTGTTTATGTTAAGAGACAAGCAAGCATTTTTACTATTGAGCTAATTAATCTTCATCAGCTTGATATTCATTTGTACCTTGCTCAGTTTCTAGTAATTAATTCATCCATTTGTGGGAGGTAATTAGTAAGCCAATAAGTGTACTTTGCTAATAAGCAGACCAATACAAGATGGTTTAAATCAGCATTCATCCAATAAATATATCAATCATGTTGAATTCGATATTCACCGGATCTATAAAAATAAAACCCTTGGTAGTTTCAACAGCTTTTTTGCTGGTTGTACAAACTTCTGCCAATGCTCAACAACCCCTTCCTAGTTTGACTCCAGCACAAGCTCAACATTTATCCCGTGACTTGGTTCCATATAATTCTCAAGACTTTTTTAGGCAAGGAAAAAATTCTATTGAGAGAGAAATTCAAATTCTTAGGCAAAGGCAACTGCGCTCAATTAAACCTGTTCTTAAGATTGATTTAGTACCACAGATAAAAATACCACAGACCCAGCAAAACCTTAACATCTTATCTAAGTAATAATTATCATTCTTCTATAGGACTTCTATTTGATTTTTGAAAAAACTCTGTACATCTAAAGAGTGCGGAAATCAAAAGTAGTGTGTTGAATAAACCACTTTTT
Source organism: Nostoc sp. (assembly GCF_036917195.1). Classification (GTDB taxonomy): domain Bacteria; phylum Cyanobacteriota; class Cyanobacteriia; order Cyanobacteriales; family Nostocaceae; genus Nostoc. Next base: position 170,544 of record NZ_JBALDG010000022.1, on the reverse strand, counting down.
CCATTCACTTCAAAAGAAAGAACAGCTATGTCTTTTCGATTTTTTGATTGGGTGTCCTACCCTGCGGGAAGCCACTTCTCAACTCTTGGATAGGCTGTGCCTCAAGCGTTCGCGCAGCGTCTCGAAGAGAAGCTATGCCGCAGGCTTTACGAGACGCTTTGCCTAGCTTGCTTCTCCGTAGGAGTACGTGTCTATGCGCCCTTTACGGTTCGTTCCTTATATAGTTTGTGACACGTTGATCAGTTCAAGTAGTAATTCTTTGGGAATTCTCAAAGAATATACAGGTTCAGTAGCTTTGGTGTAACTTGGTGCTTGATAATTTTTTGCGGATGTTCCTTCCCTACGGGACGCTAACACGAACACCCTCACCATACTGGTAGCAGTAACCAAAACTCTCAGTACTAATCCCAAGGCATCGACTGTTAAAAAACGTTTGCCTAAACCACACCCCCAGGCATCACAATCACTATGCTCTGCTTTCTGTTAACAGAGATTTTGTGTTTTGAATAAACTTTGCAACACAAATTTACAATCTTAATCGTCTAGTAAACTCATCAATGCTTGGATTTCAGCGTCTTGCGGCTCTGATAATTCACACTGTAACTTTAATAATTCATTTTGTAATCCTTCTGCTACATAGAGCAGATTAGATTCTTGTGCAATTTTTAGCTGATTTTCTTTAATTTCGATTTGTTTAAGCAAGTTGTTTTTAACATGAATTGAATTGTAATGTTGAGCAATCATAGCTTTACATTTCTTATCAATATATAGAGTGCAATTAAATTTACCACCTATGTATTGTTCCACACTTTTATGATTTTTTAAATATCTGGTGATTTTATCTTTTGACTCGTAGTGTTTAGGGGTATGGCATTTCTTCTTGCCTGAGTAGTTAATTTTTGTTCAGGGTCTTTAGGGCATTGAATCGGACGCTTAATGCAATTTTGCTCTATAGCGATTTTCATTTTAATCAGGGACACGGCATTGCCGTGTCCCTACCTTGTATCTGTGTTCATCTGTGGTTAATTATTTTTTCTGTACCTTACCCGTGTGGGAACCGCTATATTCTCCGAAGGAGGAGACTTTTAGGGAGCATCCCAATAGCAAGCAAATTTACCAAAATCGTTAAAAGTCAATTGCGAATGAAGCGTACTCCAACTCTACAAGACGCTTTGCGAACACTGCGTTTTGTTCGCAATGACAAATTATGTTTTTACACATTTGGGATGCTCCCGACTTTTCACGAGAAGTCCTCAAACGACAAAATTGCATAGTTTTTTTCACAAATCCATTCTCAATAGTTTGGGAATATTGGCTTAATACACCATATCGATATTTTTACAGGCTTTTACAAAAATGTAAATTATGATATAAGATTGGTTGATTTCGGGAGAATTTTTAGATAACAGGCATTAACTTATCTGTTACTTCACCGAGTCTTATAAATATGTTAAACATTTTTTTTGTGAACAGAATGGACTTAAAGTTTATAAAGAGAAACCTTTTTACCTTTGTGAAAATTATATCTACAGTGCTTATAACAAGTGCGATTGGATTGGAATCGTGGAATATTTATGCAGTAATAACTAATAGTTATTTACCAAGCAGTCTTAATCCAATTTTTTGGATTGAGCGTTTTGCCATGACGAGCCATTTTATAGAAAGCATTATAGCAGCTTTTTATGCACCTTCAAGAAAAAAGATGCCAATAAAATATGCTACTTATACTTTTTTTGTAGGCACAATTGGGTTGTTAGAACTGTTTGATCAGCAGGATGACTATTGATACCTCCACCCTTGAAGGTATGAGATTTTTGGATTAGATAGGTTGTTGGGGTGCGTTATGCGATCGCTAACGCACCTTACGTAAGAAAGTTGTAGGTTATTAAATCCAGGCTACCAAGCAAAAGTCAGTTGCGGGGGTTTCCCAATTTAGGTGACTGGTAAATCTGACAGCCAGAAGGGAGTATAGTTTGTATAGTTAGCTTTTTGCTGAAATTTTTAGTTTGACACTAAGGAATTAAAAAATGTCTACTGATACTGACATAGTTGCTTACGTTGAAGAAAGTGAATTTGATACTGTTTTAACTGGAAGTGAAGAGAAAGTCGTTGTTGTTGATTTTACTGCTACTTGGTGTGGCCCCTGTCGCTTAATCAGTCCGTTAATGGATCAACTTGCCCAGGAATACAAAGGTCGCGCCAAAGTCGTTAAGGTAGACGTTGACAGCAACAAGCCGATTTTCAAAAAATTCGGTCTTCGCAGTATTCCAGCAGTTTTAATTTTCAAAGATGGTACTTTAGCAGAAACCATCGTGGGAGTTTCTCCTTACGAAGACTTCAGCAACGCTGTTCAGAAGCTTCTTGAGGGTGTTTCAACATAAATGGTAATTCATAATTAAAAAGGGTTTATACCTGATGCCTAATAACGGCAGTCACGTTTCAGATGGAGTTTAAATTCCCCGAAGTTCCGAGCTTCGCAAGCCGACCCTCGGACTTCTTACCACTTGAAACACAATTATAAATTTTTAACCCTTTCCTTTTTGCCTATAATGTGATTGGAGTAAACCACTAGGATATTGTTTTGAATCAATCAGCTCCAATTTTTCTTCAGGGCTAGCTGGTGGGAAAAGGTGTGTACCACCACCTAAGATAATTGGAATAGTTGAAATAATATATTCGTCAATCAAGCTGTGCTGAAGAAACGAATTGATTAATGCTCCACCACCAACTAGCCAGATATTTTCCAAACCTTGAGCCTCCATATTTGCTAAGACGTGCTTCACTGTGTCCGAAACAAACACAACGTCCTCGCGGTCAGATTGGAGATGGCGCTGGGTGAAAACGAAAGATTTTTTCCCCGAATAAGGCCATTCATCAAAACTAAGCCCTACTTCATATGTATTACTGCCTAAGACAATAGCATCAATAGATTCGTAGAAAGCAGCGTAACCGTAGTCTTCTCCTTCTGTATCAAGGATTGATAGCCAATCAATTCCACCATCGCTACGAGCAATGTAGCCATCCAAACTAGCTGCGATGTAAAGTGTAACTTTCGTCATTGTGCTTGGTGAATGTGGTAGTTTTCACTCAATTGGTGCAAGCGATGCCTGCGGCAAGGCGAAGCGTGAACGCAGGCTTATTTCTTTTAAAGTATTTTAGCTTCTGATGGTTCTGGACGATATTTTGATTGAACAGATCATAAAAAAGCGATCACTTACCCAATTAGTTAGGGTTTTTGATTGGGCGATTTAAACCGACCTGCAATAAATTCTCGCTTAGATAAATGCTTTGTATTGCGTTTGGTGACTCGCTCGCGCCACATCTGGAAACTAGATTCCTTCATTTCGCGCCTCATTAAGGCAATTACCTGTTTCTCCAGCAGCCCAAACTGAGCTTCAATGGCATCAAAAGATGTTCTATCTTCCCATGCCATTTCAATAATGCGATCAATGGTTTGTGAATCGAGGTTAGGTAGGTTCATTCCTTTGCTGGCAATTGAGAAATTCGAGCTATATATATATTTTACTTTTCATTTTGAAGAACCATTGTGTCTGCTGCACCCAGTTGTAGGGCATAGAGATTCGCATAGACACCCTGCTGATCGATGAGTTCGGCGTGAGTACCCTGCTCTACAATTTGTCCCTGCTGAATTACTAATACCTGATCTGCCAGAGTAACTGTACTCAGGCGGTGAGCAATCACGAAGCTGGTACGACCTTGCAGCAAGCGGGCGATCGCAGTTTGTACTAGCGCTTCTGTGCGGGTATCGATGCTGCTAGTGGCTTCATCGAGAATCAGAATTCGGGGATTAACCAACACCGCACGGGCAATACTGATCAGTTGTCGCTGTCCTTGGCTCAGGGGAGCGCCCCGTTCACCCAATTGAGTTGTATAACCCTGTGGCAGAGAGGTAATGAACTCATGCACATTTGCTAGTTGTGCAGCCTCTTCAATATCAGCTTGGGTGGCGTAAGGAGCGCCAAAGGCAATGTTTTCGGCGACGGTGCCGCTGAACAGAATATTGTCTTGCAGGACGATGCCAATTTGACGCCGCAGACTTGCTTGAGTCACGCTACGCACATCAACATCATCAATTTTCACTGCACCGCCAGATACATCGTAGAAGCGCAAAATCAAGTTAATGAACGTACTTTTTCCCGAACCTGTCGGCCCTACTAACGCAACCATCTGCCCTGGATAGGCGTGCAAATTCACCCCTTTAAGAACCAATTGATCTGGGTTGTAGCCAAACTTGACATTTTCAAATGTCACTTCACCCTGAATAGGCAGCATTTCTATCGCATCGGGTGCGTCTTTGAGTTCTGACGGTTCATCTAGCAATAGAAAGATTCGCTCTAATCCGGCGAAGGCAGATTGAGCTTGGGTATAAAACTGGCTGAGAATTTGAATCGGGCGGAAGAATTGCTGGACATAAAGTAAAAAAGATGTCACCACACCCACGGTTGCAGCTCCAGTGACCGCAAGATAGCCACCATAGGCCAGCACGCTTGCCGTTGCTAGTGTGTTGAGAAAATCAATGGAGGGTAAGAAGGCGGAAGTAATTGCTACAGCCTCGACGTTAGCATCACGATTGGCAGCGTTGAGAATGTCAAATTCTGCGATGTTCATCTGTACACGATTAAATGCCTGTGCCTCTCTGACGCTACCAATATCTTCTTCTAACTTGGCGGAAAGCTCCCCAATAGTCTGTCGCGTAACACGAAACCTGGCTCTTGCCCAACGCGCAAACAAGCTTGTGGTAAAAATCATCAGTGGCACAACCAGATTGCTCAACAAACCGAGTTGCAGGTTGATTGAGAGCATAGCAATGATTATGCCGACCAAACTGAAAGTGTTGCCTAGCATTTGGGCGATCGTCAGTCCAAATGCCTGATTTACAGTATTGACATCATTCAGCAAGCGGCTCATTAAATCGCCTGCTTCGCTGCGATCGAAAAAGCTAAGTGGCAGACTTTGGATTTTAGTGAAAATATCTTGTCTCAGTTGAGCCAGCAATCGCTGCATAATCCAGCCGACTCGAATAATTTGACCTCGGATTGCCAAAATTCCAAGTCCATAGTTCAGCGCTAGTAGCCCTAATAACACCAGCAGTCCTTGCAAATTCCCTTGTTTAATTAGGTGATCAATCGACCAACCGATGAAAAACGGCCCAATTGCCTGGGTTACAGCACCAATAAATACTAATGTCAAGGCGATGGGAATTTCTTTGCGATAAAGTCGCAGGTATTGCAAAAAGCGCCGCAGGGTGGAAAATTGCTGACTCGCCTGCTCAGATGCAACAACGGTAACTGTGCCTCTCATACCAATTTTAGATTTTAGATTTTGGATTTTGGATTCAAAGTCTTTGTCTTTATTCGCTGTTATAAAAATCTCAAGCAAAACTATTTATCAATACGGTTGGGTTAAGGCTTAATTCCTCCTCGTCAATTTTTTTAACGTAGACGCCCAGGCTACTGCCAACTCTTGGAGACACTATTTGTAGCTTGCTTCCCCGTAGGGGTACGCGCAGCCTCCGCACCAGAAGGACACATTCGCCTCTGGTCTAGTAGAGAAGAACGTAAAGGAAGAGAAGGAAGAAATGCTTAACTGAACTGTATTGGACTACTTATACTAATTTAGGATCATTTGTTTCTTCACCTTAACCTGAGATTCCAAAATCACACCGTAGAGTGGGCTGGTTTGCATCAATTCCTCATGGGTGCCTTGTGCCACCAATCGTCCTTTATCTATAAGAAAAATGCGATCAGCATTCTTGACGGTGCTAATACGTTGAGCTACTACAAAAGTTGTACAAGCTTTTTGGTGGATTAACTTATCCAGTTCGGCTTGAATTTGGGCAGCAGTCTTGGCATCCACTGCCGAAGTACTATCATCTAAAATCAGAATGCTGTAATCGGTCAGTAAGGTCCGAGCGATCGCAATTCGTTGTTTTTGTCCACCAGACAAGCCCACGCCCCGTTCACCCACGATCGTCTCGTAGCCATTGGGTATACTGGTAATAAAATCGTGTATTTGTGCGGTTTTTGCAACCTCAATCACCTGCTCTAAAGTTGCATTGGGTTTTGCGTAGGCAATATTTTCGCGGATTGTGCCAGAGAAGAGGGTGGTTTCCTGAAATACAATGCCAATACGCGATCTAAGGCTTTTGAGCGTCAAACCTTTTACATCTCGTCCGTCAATGCGAACTGCTCCCCCTGTGACATCGTAAAAGCGGGGAATTAAGTTCATAATTGTACTTTTTCCCGAAGCAGTCATTCCTAGAACGGCAATCAACTCGTTAGGCTTTGTTTCAAAGGAAACTTCTTTAAGAGCTTCGGTTGTCGCTCCTGGATAGCGAAAGGAAACATTTTCAAAGGTGATTCTCCCACCGCAGGTGTCAAATGGGACAGCACCGGGGCAATCACGAATTTCTATCTCTGCATCTACAACTTCATAAACCCGTTCCGCAGAAGCAGCTGATTGAGCGATCGCAGGTGCAGCAAATCCAATCAACAAAATTGGTTGGAGAATTAACGCTAGGTAGGAGTTAAACGCCACTAGTTCGCCAATGGAGAACCTACGCCCAATCACCTGCGCTCCCCCGTAGGCGAAAACTGCTAGTGTTACTAAATTACTCAGCAAAAAGATCAACGGAAAGATATCACGGATGGCGCTAATGGTCTTCAGATTTGCCCTGACTAGACCATCATTCAGGCTCGTGTAACGCGACCTTTCAGTTGACTCCCGCACAAAGGCTTTCACTACCCGTATTCCTAGTAAGTTCTCTTGCAATACAGCATTGAGGTCGCTCAGTTGCTCTTGTACTTGCCGAAAAAGTTTATCATTCCGGGTAATAAATTGCGCCATCAACCATCCGCATAGGGGCACTACTGTCAGGGTAATCAGTGCTAATCGCCAGTTCATCACCAGCAAAATCACCGAAATACTCACCAATGTCACAACTGAACCGATGACTTGAATTAAACTGGTGCCAACAAAGGTGCGGATCTGCTCAATATCGCTGGTGACACGGGTTAGCAGTTGGGAAGTCTGCGCCTGGTCATGATAACTGAAACTGAGATTTTGAATTTTGCTAAAAATTTTGTTTCGCAGGTCATAGGCCACACCTTGAGACATCGCTTCTGCCAAATAGCTTTGTCCAAAGTTAAATAAACCACGAGCGATCGCGGCGAGTACCATCCAGGCGGCGCTGTGTAGCACAATTTGGAGGTTTTTTGGGATGATGCCCTGATCAATTCCCCACCGAAATAGTTGTGGGGTAACTGCGTTTGCGATCGTCAACAGCAATAGGCTGGCCAATGCTCCCAGCGAAGTCCATCGGTAAGTGCTTAAACTCTCAAGCACCCGCTGGATTGACTGTATCGACGAAGTTTCCTGGAGTTCTGGTTGCTGAACCAATGGTATTTACCCCTGTATCTTTGGAAAATTATCTCCTATTTTTTATGGTATAAGCGATCGCGCTTGATAATGGTCTAACTCAGGTCGCCAAATTGACTAAAGTCGTTAAAATAACTATTCTAAGTAGTAATTGATTCAGGAGTTAGGGTATGGATGCTGAGGAGTTGTTGAGAAGGTATGCTGCTGGGGAGAGAAATTTTGTTGGGGTTGATTTGAGTAGTGTTGATTTAAGAGAAGCTGAGTTGACTCGTATTAGCCTTGTAGGTGCTAACTTGAGAGGCGTCAACCTGACTGGTGCCAACTTGAATTGTTCTGCCTTGAGGAAGGCTGATCTCAGGAATGCCAACTTGAAAGGAACCGACTTGAGTGGTGCTAATCTGATTCGGGCTAACTTGCAAGGTGTCGATCTCAGACGTGCTTTGATGTGGGGTACTGGCTTGAGAGAAGCTAATCTGAGTGATGCCAACTTGGAGGGAGCTAATTTGACGAATGCCTGGTTGAATAATGCTGAATTCGGAATCACTGGAAATATGCAAAGTACTATTTTGATCGGAACTAACTTTGAAGGAGCTAAGATTTCGTATATCCTGTGTGAGAATTGGAGATTTAAGAGTATTTACAATGCTTTTTACTGGTACACTATTATGCCAGATGGAAGTACTGTGGTCGGTCCCAGATATGGTTGACACGTCTGGTGTAAATTGGGTTTGGGATAATAAATTAAGAAAACCAAAGAACAAGAATAATGGCTCAAAATTTTCCTAGCAATTCCCAACTTCCATCGGATATCTCAACTGCTATCAGTCGCACAGCCAAGCCAAGTTCTGATTTTTACTCTCTTTTTTCTGAAGAAGAAGTTCTAGGAATAATTCATGCATTAGAAGTCAGGCGAGAAATACCTCTAAAGTATTCTTATAAAGGTAGAGGTGCAAAAATCTGGGATGATTTTTATCTAAAATATATTATTCCTACATGGTATCGAGCATCAAGTGTAGAAGTTGACCTTTTACAGAAGAACTTTAAATACTTTAATGGCAATATTAAAAGTGGCGAAAGAGTAAATATTGTAGACGTTGGTGCCGGAAATTCATATCCAGTTAAAAATTTTATTCAAAGACTTAATAAATTGGAGAAGGTTAATAAATATATTGCCTTAGATATTAGCGAGGAATTGCTTCATGTATCCAAAAATAATTTTAGAAAATGGTTTCCTCTCATTGAATTTATCAGTTCGACGATTGATATAGAAAATAGTAGTATACCCAAAATTTTATTTCAAAATAAAGCTAACCTTGAAATTGATGATACAGCAAAAATATTTTTCCACTTAGGTGTTACCATTGGGAATCATCAAAATAGAGATGAGGTACTCAAAAACTTTAGAGATAGCATGGGAAAAAATGATTTTCTGGTGTTCACTAATGAAACTGGTTCTAACTCTCAATGGGATGGAAACGTCAGAGGTGGCTGCAAGTATCATGTAGAAGAAATATATGAATGGGTTAAAAATAATATTGGGATTAAATCTGAAGATTGTGAATTGGTGAGGAAGTATAATTTAAAAACAGATAGTATAGTTGCTAATATGAAATTTCGTCATAATTACACTATAAATTTCAGTCGGATGGGGATAGATAAGAAAATAGAAATCCCTGAAGGTGAAGAAATTACTATTTGGCGACATCACAAGTATGAAATTCCTGAACTTTTGCAAGAAATAGAACGTTCTGGACTACAACTTCTTCACTATAATACTGACAAATACAAATCACATATTATGGTGATTTGTGCGGTTCGTTAAAAAAATTGACGAGGACAAAGAGTTAAGTAAGCATAAAATTGCGGTGTTCAGATCCTCGACTTCGTAAAAATTGTCAGGAACTAATACCAATTCTGTATTGGCAATTGGTAGAATTTTTTAGACTTTTTAGCAAAAAACTTTTCTTGCCGGTATCCAATCAGGTGTAAAATATTTCTGAGAATGCTAAAAAATCAGTTGCCCTTGGCTTGTTTATCAATTAGATGTATATCAAACGCCGTCTAGGTTCAGGAACTAGACGCCCTAAATCTTTAGCTGTTTCTATCCATTCCTGCACAACTACTTCTACATTGTGCAGGGCTTCTTGATAAGTCTCGCCGTCAGCAGTACAGCCTGATAATTCTGGTACTTCAGCAATGAAGGCTTGATCTAATTCACTCCAGTAGAGAATAATTTCATAACGAAATATCATTTTTACTTCCTAGCTTATACTTGATAATTACTGCACGAACTTGTTTAATTTGATAGCTTTTGGCTTTTCCTTTTTTATGTTGCAGGTTTAATATTTCCTCAACATCGGCTTTGACAAAAATCCGATGATCGCCACGAATCCGTTCATCAAAGCCTAGTGTATATAAGAGTTGCCACAGTTGTGCGAAAGGGATGTCTGTATCAGAAGTCCCAGAGAGGATTTTTTCTAAGAGTTTGTCTTGCTGACTCACGTTTTTCTGACTGTCTTAATGTTTCTATAGTCTCATATTTATTTAAAATCAGGGTATACACGAGCAAATCTCTGTTTTTACTCCTGAGTGAGATAACATTAGCACCAGGCACAGACGCATAGCGGTTTGTCGTTAGACATCGCTTCTTTATAAAATCAAGAAATGCAATCTGTGTATATTTGACTTAGAGTCCAAAGAAGTAGAAGTGTAATTTTATGTCTAATTATCAAAAAGTATTACAGCAACGTCAAGGTCTGACCCCTGAAGAACAAATAAGTATAGCAATCCTAAATGAGTCGTAAAAATCTCCGATTCCTTTCTCTGCGCTCTCTGCGCCTCTGCGGTTAATTTATTTTTACAAATGATTTGGGACTGTTATAGCTAGGCATAAATAATTAGAAGATAGTGAACTTGCAAAACTAGTGAGTGTTTACTCAAATTTACAAGTGATATAGGCAATTACAGAGGGCAAACTCTTCAGATTGCTCATATCATAGGCTGAGGTATAAATTCATCTCAGTTAATTGTTACCTATTGAGTAACAAATATTACGCAATTATGAAAAACCAAATTCTAGTCATAGCTGCCTTTTTAACCACAATTAGTTTGACAACAACCGTACAAGCAGCAAATTCTGAACACGTTAGACAGTTATTGGCAACCAAACAATGTCAAAACTGTGATTTAACCAGTGCAGGTTTAGTGATGGCTGACTTGTCTGGAGCCAATTTGAGTGGTGCTAATCTCACAGGTGCTAACCTCAGCCGGGCAAACTTGAGCGGTGCTGATTTACGGGGTGCAAACTTGAGTGGCGCGAGTTTATTTGGTGTTAACCTAAGCCAAACTAAATTTAGTGGGGCAAATTTGGCGGGTGCTGATTTAAGAAATACCTATCTAGCAAATGCAGAACTGACTGGTGCTTACTTAAATGGTGCTAACTTCCAAGGCGCAGTTGGTATACCATCACAAATTGCTTCACCAGAAGAATTTTATGCTTTGGGTGTAGCAGAAGCACAAAAAGGTAACCAACAGCAAGCAATCAGTTATTTTAATCAGGCGATCGCTATTAAACCAGAATATGCCAGTGCTTATTTAGCTCGTGGTGTTGCCTGTTACCAAATACTGGATAGACAAGGTGCATTCAAAGATGCCCAAATTGCTGAAAAATTGTTTACATCCCAAAACAATACCGCTGGAACGCAAACAGCCCAGGCTTTTATTAAAGAACTGCAAACACCCGTAAATGAGAAGGTAAGCGCTGGTAAGCCCAGTTTCGTTGACTTTTTGGGAAGTCTTGGCTCAGTCTTGCTTCAGTTCTTACCTTTTTGAGGGGGAGAGTTCACAGAACAAAGGGATAATAACAGATGACAAATGACAAAGCGCAAAGTCTGAGCGGAGGTTTCCTCCGATCAGAACTTTGTAAGAGAGGACAAATGACAAATGACCTTATCTAACGAATTATGGGCAGCAAATCAAGACTTAGCCCAAGCTTGCCTAAAGCATCCTTTCGTTCAAAGCATTGGCGATGGTACTCTTGAACAGGCGAAATTTGCTTACTACGTAGGGCAAGATGCTTTTTTCTTAGAAGCTTTTGCCCGCGCGTACAGTATTGCCGCAGCTAAAGCACCAGACTGGTTAGGTTTCACCACATTTCATAACCTAGCTAGTGAAGCTTTAGAAGAACTGCGGATGCATACTGGCTATGCTTCCCAGTGGGGAATCAATTTGGATTCTGTGGAACCAGGAGCCACCACCCGCCGCTATACTGACTTTTTGTTAGCAACTGCTTGGGGTAAAGATGTGGGTTTAACTGCTGCGGCGATGTCTCCGTGTATGCGTTTGTATGCCTTTTTGGGAGAACAGTTAGCTCGTAACGGCATTCCTAATCATGAATATGCAGACTGGATTCGTACTTATAGCAGCGCAGACTTTCAACAACCAACACAACAATTAGAAAGTTTGGTTGACAATTATGCCACTACTAATTCTGTTGTGCATTCAACCTATCGTTATGCTATGTTTTGCGAACGCGACTTTTTTCAGGCTGCGTGGGAGTGTTAAAAACTGCTGTTATCATTTGCTCAAAAATAGCCTAGACAAATTCCTCCCAACTCTTCTAGAGGAACGTTCTGCTGCTATGGGGTTCCTGCATGAGTAAGGTATAGAAAAAATAATTAACCACAGATAAATACAGATACAAGGTAAGACACGGCATTGCCATGTCCTATCTTGTATCTCATTCAAATGAGAATCGCTATATATGGGAAAAATCAAAAATTGTGTTAGTTGAATAGACTAGAGAGGAATGGAAGCGAGGTCTAGGCGTAGTCTATTCATTTGAATATCACTATAAAAGTGTAATTTTTGAGAGTAAATTTATGTTGCTCTAATTAACTTTTAAAAAAAGGTAGCAGAGGGGTAATTTTTAGCCCTCTGCTACAAGTAAACGGAGGTATAAACTTGATTAGTTAATTGGCATGAGCCAATTCTTGAGGCGCTGCGGCATCATATTCTACAGCTTTAACAAATTCCTTGAGAACGTCTTTGAGTCTTTGCTCAATTTCCTCATCTAACAGCACACTGTTATCAGCTTGTCGTTGAATTTGTTTGTCTACCGCATAAATAGTAGCTAGGATATGCCGCGCTCCTAATTCAGATAAAACAGGTTTAAGAGCATATTCAATTGCCAATAAGTGAGCCAGCGTCCCACCAAGGGCAATTGGTAACACGGGTTTACCTGTCAATGATTTTTGTGGCAGCAAATCTAGAAATGTTTTGAGCACTCCTGTGTAAGCAGCTTTATAGATTGGGGTGGCAATAATCACACCATCTGCCTTTGCTAGCAAAGCTTTTGGCTCTTCCAAAGCAGGGCTGTCGTATTGTCCAAAAACTAAATCTTCAGCAGGCAAATCCCTAACTGAAATAATGTCTACATGCAAGCCTTCTTGTTGTAAAAGCTTGGCAGTGTATTCGACAACACCATAGGTTCTAGAGGGATGAGTTGGACTACCAGCGATCGCTAAAATATTTGTCATTCAATTGAACTCCCAATTTATAAAACGGGTTCAGTGTGTTTTGTGGTTTTGGTCTTCATAGCTTCTGCTGTGTTGACCTTTTCACTCAGACGTTTGTAGGGACGGCGTAAACTCATACTCTCTACTTCCCAGATGTAGCCATGAATAACTACATCCTGGGGAATTAAAGGAGAATTACGCAGCAATTCCACCTGCTGTGTGCAGATTTTGTCCACATCGGTAAACGTTTTGATCCATTTGGAAAAAACGCCTTTTGCTAGCTTCAACTCTGGCAAAGCAGGATCGATCGTAACTTGATCCACATCAATACCTTGGTTTCGCAATACCTCACTGAGAAAGTCTCCTGATGCTGTCATCATGCCACATTCGGTATGGTTAATGACGATGATTTCTCTTGTGCCAAAAAACTGTGTAGTTAACATCGCTGACCGAATAGCATCATCCGTAACTAACCCCCCGGCATTACGGAAAATATGAGCATCTCCTTCACCAATTCCTAATGCTTTATCCACAGGTAAACGTTCGTCCATGCAAGTTAGCACCCACAAGCGTTTATTGTTAGGTATCCCCGACTGACGACGCAATGCCCACGCGTCTTTTTCAGAAATCTTTTGGTCAATTTGTTGGTGCAACATGGTTGGTAATTTCCTAGTTCTTATCTACTAGGATATGGACGTTGCTCTTTGCTGAGGCTGCTGCTTAGGGAAATCTTCATTTGCGACAATCTCACCAAATGGACTCAAGACATGTTGCTTCTCCACTGCTGGCAGATTCTCTAAGGGCAAATGGGGAAATAGAAGTTCTGCGACTCGATAAGCTTCCTCTAGGTGGGGATAGCCAGAGAGGATAAAGGACTCAATGCCTAAATCTGCATATTCCAACATTCTGGCAGCTACGGTTTGAGGATCGCCTACTAAGGCTGTTCCTGCACCTCCTCGTACCAAACCGACTCCCGCCCATAGGTTCGGGCTAATCTCTAATGCCTCACGATTACCGTGGTGTAATTGGGTCATCCGTTGTTGTCCAACTGAATCCATCCGAGCATAAGCTTTTTGGGCTTTAGCGATCGCCTCGTCATCTACATACTTAATCAATTGATTCGCCGCATCCCAAGCTTCACTCTCGGTTTCGCGCACAATCACATGTAGGCGAATCCCAAACCGCAAAGTCCGGCCTTCTGATAAAGCAAGTCTGCGAGCCGATGCAATCTTCTCGGCTACTTGCGCCGGTGGTTCGCCCCAAGTTAGATAGACATCTACATGCTTGGCTGCGATTTTTTGGGCGATCGCAGAGGAACCGCCAAACCACAAGGGCGGATATGGCTTCTGCACGGGTGGAAATAGCAGCTTACCATCCTGAATGTTGAGATAGTCGCCCTGAAGATTAACTTGTTCACCACTGGCGATCGCTCGCCATACTGTCAAAAATTCATCTGTTAATTCATAGCGCTGATCGTGATCCAAATGCAAGCCATCTCCCGCCAACTCCACAGGATCGCCCCCTGTCACGACATTAATCAGCAAACGTCCACCAGAGAGGCGATCAAAGGTCGCCGCCATCCGCGCTGCCACCCCAGGTGATACCAAGCCGGGACGAATCGCTACCAAAAAACGCATCTGTCGCGTTAGTGATACCAGCGTTGACGCTACAATCCAAGCATCTTCGCAAGAACGTCCTGTAGGCAGCAATGCCCCTGTATAACCAAGGTCATCCACCGCTTGGGCTATCTGCAGCAGATAAGAAAAACTTACTGCTCGTCCGCCTGTAGCAGTTGCAAGGTAACGTCCGTCGCCGTGGGTTGGGATGAACCATAGTAGCTGCATGAGTCCTGTCCTTTTAAAATACGGTATTTCTATCGAATTACCGTGCTTTATTTATAGTTTTCACACTATCACATATTCCACTTAACCAAGCAAGAAGTTTTTTATAAAACTACGGTATTCCTATCCAACCAATGTATATTAAGCCGTGTTCAATAAGCTGGCGATCAAAAAAATTGGGCATTGGGCCAAAGAAGTTGCTCTGATGTTGATGTAATCAGGGAATGTGGACAAGCACAGAAGTCGCAAGTAGGAGCCAGCGTTGCGGGAGGGCCTCCCTCTGGGCGAACTTCAAAGGGCAAGACTTGGCGGAATTATTGAATAAGTCTCTACCTTGTCTTCTCCCAATGCCCTATTTTCAGAATCACTTTGCTGATCTGACTAAGATAGAATGATAACTATTATCATAAAAACTAGATTGTTTCTCCAGCAATGCAATTGACGACCACTGTTCCTGCAACAATTGACCTGGCGATTATTGGTGCTGGGCCTCATGCTCTGACCTTGACTACCCATCTGCTGCAAAAACGGCAAAGAATCAGGGGAAAATTTCTAGTATTTGACCCCAGTGGCAGGTGGATGAGTCAATGGGAACACCAATTTAAAGCTTTGGAAATCCCTCATTTACGCTCCCCTGCCGTCCACCATCCTGACCCAAACCCTTTCGCTTTAAGGAAATTTGCCCAATCTCGTCCTGATGAGTTATTTGCTCCCTATGATTTACCAGGAACGCAATTATTTGAGGATTTTTGTCAGGATGTAATTCGAGTTCGCCAGTTGTACAAGCAAGTTATTCCTTTAGCAGTCAAGACTATTGAACCTTTAAGAGATCATTTGCGTTCCCGGTTTTGCCTCTGCTTGCAAGACGGACAAGAAGTCATTGCACGGCGGGTAGTGTTAGCAACGAGTAGCGCTCAAATTCAAATACCTGATTGGGTGAACCAGATTCAAACAGCCTACCCACAAGATAGACTTTGCCACTCACAAACTATTGATTTACGAAAATTGCAGTTGATGGCTAAGAGAGTATTGATTGTGGGTGGTGGCTTGACAAGTGGACATTTGGCAGTGGGTGCTATTTCTCGCGGTGCAGAGGTTCATTTGATGATTCGGCGTCAGTTATCAGAAAAATTATTCGATGCAGAACCAGGTTGGTTAGGGCCAAAGTACCTAAAGGGATTTTTTGCCCAATCAGATTGGGAGCAACGGGTAATGATGATTCAGCAAGCTAGAAATGGCGGTTCCATGACACCTGCGATCGCTACACAACTACGGAAACAAGTGCGTCGTGGGAAAATCAGAATTGATGAAAACTGTCAAGTAGTAAAAGCCCAATGGTTAGGTAAAAATTGGCACATAGAATGTAGCGATGGTAATCAACATGAGTGCGATTATATTTGGCTATCGACTGGCACTAAATTCGATGCCACCACTGAACCCTTGTTAAAAAATATTTTAGAGACTTACCCCATCAAGATTGTTAAAGGTTTGCCTGTTTTAGATACTTATCTGCGTTGGCCTGGTTGTGAATTATTTATCATGGGTGGCTTGGCTGCAATGCTCGTCGGGCCAACAGCACGGAATTTATCGGGCGCAAGAATGGCTTGTGAGAAAATTGTCCCAGCTATTGTCAAGCCAAGTATAGCTCTATCCCATAGGCTCAAGGAAGTACAAGCAGGCTGACCTAAGACCTTACACTAAACCCACACCAGGAATAGGCAGTGGAAGAATTTTTCTCAATCAGCAACGCCACTTCTTGAGGAACGTGAATTTCATCGCTCAACCATTTTCCATTGCAACCATCCAATAACGTACTGGATGATGCTCATATCTTCTGTTTAATTAACCCGTTATAGTCATTAATGTAGGGAATTCCGTACTGGAGTTGATTGCTCAGTTAACCAGAAAATAGAAAATAATAGATATATGGACAAACGGTATTTTTTACAGGCTAGTGCAGTAATAGTCGGCACAGCATTGTTATCAAGGTATATTAATTGGGGGTCAAAAGAGATGACAACTTCTAAGAGTGGATTTGAAGTTACCAAACCTGAGCAAGAGTGGCGCACGATTTTAACGCCAGAACAGTTTAATGTATTGCGTAAACATGGGACTGAACGCCCTCACACCAGCCCATTGGATAAGGAATACGACCAAGGCACTTATTATTGTGCTGCGTGTCAACAGCCACTGTTTACATCTGATACCAAATTTAACAGTGGTACTGGCTGGCCTAGCTTTTTTAATCCAATTGAAGGTGCGATCGCCATTACTGAAGATAAGTCGTTGTTTATGACCAGAACTGAAGTACATTGTAGTCGCTGTGGTGGTCATTTGGGTCATGTTTTTGATGACGGCCCTGCACCCACTGGTAAGCGCTATTGCATGAATGGTGTTTCGCTGAAGTTTACTCCTGCCTAATTTAGTTGCCCAGAAGTAGCCCGTCGTAGACATTGCACGCGCTACCAACCTAAATTATCAGATTTTGAGATTTGACCAAGAGTGAATAAATTTTTGACAATAATTTATCCTAGTCAATTCTACTGGACGAAGTATTGTCAATTTCAGGAAATGAACTCTTGGTCTTCGTTAAATGTATTTTCTTAAATTGTCCTATTTATTTGGGTCTTTTTTATCCTTTTTGTCTTTCGGATCTTTTTTAGGTTTTTTAACTTCTTTATTACTTTTTCTTTCCTTTGACATCAGCGTTCTCCAATTAGATTAATCAGTGCAAGCTTCCAGATTCTGCCGTCAGCAAAGCAGTAGATGACTCATCTGATATTTTTTTAAGGCAAAAAAAGAAAACATCAGACATCAATACTACTAACTACCATGATAAGGTGTTGTTTGATTTAATGTAGCTTGAATTTATATTGCCAGAGGTTGCCTAAATTCCATGAAGATTTAGGTTATATCACGTCCGCCTAATTATTTATAATTCAAAACTCTCTGCCTCTCCTTTAGGAAAAGTTATGATCTGACTTTTCACCTCATGTGGAAAAACCAATGCTAAACCTAACCCTTGAGCAAGCTTCCCTAGTAGGGAAAGGGGAAAAATCAAACCCCCTCCCGTTTTAGGGGAGCCATTGCGCCCTTCTCCCTTGGCGTTAGCCTCTCCCTTTGGGAGAAGGGGAGACGCCAAGGGCGATGCAGTTTTTCGACTGATTCGCTCTTAGCGTTCCCGCAGGGTAGCATGTGGCCTCAGAGGAATAGGAAGTCAGGTTTTCCAGATGACGTGAAAAGTAAAAAGTTATGACTGTCCGTTCGCTTATTTCGATCTCAGTTTTAAACAATTACAAAGTTGTTGTTGGTTAGTGGCAACCCAGGAGATAATTGTGCAAATTGTACCTGAGTCGCATCACCAGTGCCATCTTGATCAAAGGACAATGCACCTGTAGTATTGTTGTAAATAAATCTCTGATCGCTAGTAGTTGCAGATGCTCCGATTTGAAACTGATTAGCTGAAAGTGAACCGGTTGATAACCCCCCACCAAAACTAGCCGATATCCCAATCACGTCATTAGTGGCGTTGAAGTCATAAACTCTATTACCACTATTGGAAGCTAAATCGTAAGTATTAAAAACAAAGGTATCAATACCAGATCCTCCATAGAGACTATCATTACCTTTGCCACCTATGAGGATATCATTGCCATTACCACCTATGAGTGTGTTCTTATCAGTATATGCCTGAGAGGCTGTGAGAGTATCATTGCCATCGCCTCCATCTAGAAGATTATTACCTGATAAATAATTATATCCATCAATATTCAAGCGATCATCACCTGCACCGCCAATAATCGTATCGCCACTGTTAGAATAGCCCCCAGAGATCGTATCGTTGCCATTGCTCCCCACAATATTGTCATCATAGGCTGTACCTGAGATATTTAATCCTTCGATATTCTTGTAGCTAACCAGATTCGTGCCCGTCGTAATTGAGCCAATGTTAGTAGTGGCATTGAATGTCGTTGTGATCCCCCCTGTAGCACCAGTGTAATCAATATATAATACATCGTCACCCTTACCCCCATCTATCGTATCTTTGCCACCACTGCCTGTGGAGAGCGTATCGTTGCCATTGTTCCCCACAATGTTGTCATCATAGGCTGTACCTAAGATATTTAATTCTTCGATATTCTTGTAGCTAACCAGATTCGTGCCCGCCGTAATTGAGCCAATGTTAGTTGTGGGATTGAATCTTGTTGTAATCCCCCCTGTAGCATTAGTGTAATCGACGGATAATAAATCGTCACCCTTACCTCCATCTATCGTATCTTTGCCACTAACTCCCCCAGAGAGCGTATCGTTGCCATTGCTCCCCACAATATTGTCATCATAGGCTGTACCTGAGATATTTAATCGTTCGATATTCTTGTAGCTAACGCGAGAGAT
Source organism: Nostoc sp. (assembly GCF_036917195.1). Lineage (GTDB taxonomy): Bacteria > Cyanobacteriota > Cyanobacteriia > Cyanobacteriales > Nostocaceae > Nostoc. The sequence continues at coordinate 151,394 of NZ_JBALDG010000022.1, read as the reverse complement.
GCCCGCCGTAATTGAGCCAATGTTAGTAGTGGCATTGAATGTTGTTGTAATCCCCCCTGTAGCATTGCTGTAATCGACTCTCAACAAATCGTCACCCTTACCCCCATCTACCGTTTGAGTCACTAAATTAGAGGGGGCAGTATCTGAAGATTTAGCATTTACATAGAAGGAGTCATTGCCATCGCCACCAGAGAGTAGGTTATTACCTGTTGAATACTCAGCAAGCAAAGTATCGTTACCTGCGCCACCGTTGAGCGTGTTATTGCCTGAGGAGGCATCAAAAATTTCACCGTTGAAGTACCCGATCAAATACCCAGAGGTGGAGAGATAGTCATTGCCATTGCCACCAGAGAGTAGGTTATTGCCTGTTGAATACTCAGCACGCAAAGTATCGTCACCAACGCCACCGTTGAGCGTGTTATTACCTGAAGAGCTAAAAGAGAAAGGTGATCTATAATAATCAACGCCAGAACTGGAGAGATAATCATTGCCATCGTCCCCAGAGAGTAAGTTATTGCCCAATGGAGACTCAGCAAGCAAAGTATCGTCACCAGCACCACCGTTGAGCGTATTATTGCCTAAAGAAGCAATAAAGCCGTGTCCCGATTTAATAGTAAGGTAAGAGGCGTCAAGACGATCATTGCCTTCACCCCCAGAGAGTAAGTTCTTGCCTTTTGAACCGTGAGCATACAAAATATCGGCACCAGCGCCACCGTTAAGGGTGTTATTGCCTATTGAAGAGTCAACATTCAAAGTATCGTTACCAGTACCACCATTGAAGGTATTATTGCCTGAAGTATAATAAACATCATTTGTATAGTAGTCAACGTAACCAGAGGCAGAGAGAAAATCATTGCCATCACCACCATCAAGTAGGTTATCACCTAATGAATAGTTAACATTCGAGTTATCCTCATCAGTACTATCAAAGCTGTAATTCCTCGTACCAGCAACAAGAGTATCATTGCCGATACCACCAATGAGAGTATCGTTGCCCGTACCACCCCGCAGCAAGTCGTCACCACTTAACCCGTTGATGATGTCGTTACCCCCCTGACCATTCACCACATCATTTGAGTCATCTAAACCCGTAATATTGTTATTTAGGTCATTGGCGAAGGTCACTGTGTTCTTAATGCCGATGCTTGTATTAGTAGAGTTAGCATCCAAGACATTAAAACTATCGGTGATACTAGTTTGCCCATCAAACAGGATATTACCAATGGCTGGTTTTGTTCCAGAAGCTTTAAGGTTATTCAAGTCTTCTAGTTTAAAGTTTTTCAGGATAACTTTTGTGCGAACTAGCCCTTCAAAGCTAATTTCCAAACTTGTGCCATTCTGCGTAAGTAGCAGATTTTGGGGAATCAACCCAGCACCAAGGAATTTGATGGTATCAATTTCGCTAATGACCGCTGGTGTTGGGTTTATTTTTTTACCGACACCACTAAAATCAGCGATGGTATCAGTGCGGTCACCTACATTGAAAACAAATGTATCGTTGCCACCGCCACCAGTCAGGGTGTCCTTACCCTCATAACCTGTGATGGTATCATTGCCGGCTTTGCCGTTAATCGTATCGTGACTATTAGTGCCTTGTAGGGTATCATTTGCGTTGGTTCCAATGATGTTTGCCATAACTGTTTCCTACCTAAATCGATTTTTGCAGTAACTTTAGTTTTCAAGTGTCAGTGGTGTTTTAGGGCACAAAAATTCCCCGAAAGTTGACGCTTTTGACACAGCTAAATCTCACCGTTGGGGATTAAGAATTTTTAATGAAAATTCTCTTTTTGATTGATTTGCAAGTATTGAAGACTATTTAAGTTTTAAGTATTCTACAAATTCATCAGTGTGTGGATTCACAAAAATAGTAGTTTCAGGCTGATTTCAATCATCCTTCAGCAGTAGCATAGGCAACCATTTACCATAGACATCGCTGACAAAGATTTACAAAAATCGAGCTTGATACCCCAAATTCATGCACCATTATTTAGTTTTTTTGTCAAGGCATAAGTTTTACTAGCTTGAAAATAGGGAACACTTGATAGAGCATAGGAGAAGGGATCTTTATGCCCGGGCCGTGGACTATTGCCTGTAGGTATTTGGCTTCAAAATATGAAGTATCTAAATCACATCATACTACGCTTAGTACAAAATATTTACTTACATGTCTAGATTTAGACAAATATCTTTGCATATATGTATATATTAAGCACTGAACTTTATATGTACTTGACATTTTCAAGTTAAAGGATTTGCCGAAAGTAGTAGACAGATCTCCTCTGGAGCGATAGAACATAAATATTTTGTTTAGCGATCGCTACTAGAAAAATAAATTGTATCCAATTTACAATCGCTCAATTGCTGTGAGCAGACAGAAAATCTCGCTGCTCGGTTGAAGGTAGATATCAAAACCCTGTATTAAATGCAGGTTAAATCAAAAACTTTAGGTGAATTTATTAGCTGGAGCAAAGGCAAAGACCCTAATGGTTTGGGTTGGTAGTATAACCCAGTTGAAGGAATGTATTATCTAGTACAATAAGCCTAGATCAGTAAACTGAAAAGTTTTTCTTGTAGACAAGTATAGAGTATGGAGAAGAAATACAGCGTACATTCTGCTGATCGATAAATGTTCGCTTAACAGCAGAATGTGAGTTTTACAGGGTACAGAGGATAATTTTCTTTACTCTCACCTGTAAACTATCCCCTTCTTAACTCCTAACTTCCTTTACTATTGTTCCAACAATTTCATCCGCTGCCACCAACGATTCAGGGGATAATAGACCACAGGTGCCCACAGACTACTAAGAATGGCAGAGGCTAGAGCGACACGCTGGTAATATGTCCAAATATCTGTTACTTTGCGCTCATCGCCGATCAAAGTTAATTGCAATCCAAAGATAGTTTCTGCCAAAACTGCCATACCAAACACAATTACAGCAATCGAAATAAAATCTTCGTCGATAAAACGCTGTTTCTGGAGCAGACCAGTTAAAATTCCCACTATACCTAAACTGAGGGCATGAGTAGGATTAGGTGATGTCATGGAATCTTGAAGTAGCCCCAGAACTATACCTGCCAATGCCCCGGAAAACACTGTACGCTTCACACTCCAAGCTACCACCCAAATTAACAGCCAGTTAGGGCCAATTCCCAATAATTCCATACCTGGCAAGCGGGTTGGCAATAATAGTAAACATAACACTACAGATCCAGCCGTCACTATCCAACTCAACAACTGACGGATACCGGGATGCCAACGAGAAAGCGGCTGGATTTGGAATTTCGATTTTCTCTCTGAGGATTTTGGCTTTTTCTGCCTGCTGCCACTGAATGCAGGAATCTTCATTTTTCTATGGATTTTCAATGGAGAATTTACTTAGACTTTTGCGGCACTTGATTTACCGACTTTTGGGTTTCCAACTCTTGGTTTTCTACTTTTGGATAAACAGCTACCCAATCGAGAGAGCGGATTGGCGGAAAAAGCTCAATTTTCGCCACTGATGCCGGAAGTTTCTTTAAATCCAGCGACTTTATCCGTCCTACTGCCAAGCCAGATGGAAATTTCTGACTATAAGTAGATGTGGAAACTAAATCTCCTACCTTAACATTTGGGACTTTTTCATAAAACTCCAGCACAGCTTCTGCCGAAGAATCTCCTCGCAAAACGCCTTTAGCTGCCGTGCGGCTAACTGATACACCCACTTGACTCTTGAGGTCACTGATTAACAACACGCGGCTAGTATTAGGAGTTACACTCTCTACCAGACCGACCAATCCGCCATCTGCCTTGACTATGAAGCCTTCCTGAATCCCTGCATTCGCACCACGATTTAGAAATACTTGTTGCCACCATTGGTCAGCACTACGTCCTACTACCCGTGCTGGAATTGGCCGTGATGCCAGTGGCTCTTTTTCTACATAGCCTAATAAATCTTGTAGCTTTGTCTTTTGACTTTCTAAATCTACTATACGGGTTTGCAATTCCAATATCCGGGCATCTCTAAGACGTTCTTCTGGAGTTGGCCCTGACTGCAACATCTCTAACGGACGGGTAATTGCTTGGTATGTCTCAAGCACCAATTCACCTTGAGTCTGTCGCAATATGCAAGCACTACCAACTACTAGAGCTAATAACCCGATTTGTAACCCTTTACGATCCCACCAACGTCGTATTGTCACCATATATACCTTTATATACTTATATAAATGAAGTTCTACTTGGATTCTATTTATATAAAACCCAAATAGAACTCAAATAGAACTCAAGTCTGATATTTTTTTGCTACATATTGCGAGAGCTTTCTGTGACAACTCGTTCCAACTGTTTGAAGTTTTCTAACACACGACCTGTTCCCAGCACAACACAGCATAGAGGATCGGCGGCAATGTGGGTCACAATCCCGGTTTCATGGCTAATGAGGCTATCTATGCCTTTGAGCAAAGCACCGCCGCCAGCTAACATAATACCTCTGTCAATAATGTCTGCTGCTAGTTCTGGAGGTGTACGTTCCAGTGTCCGCTTCACAGCTTCTATAATTACTGATAGCGGTTCCAACATGCTTTCACGGATTTCTGGGCCTTTGATCGTTACAGTTCGCGGTAGACCAGAAAGCAGGTGTAAGCCTCGGACTTCCATAATCGCATCATTATCATCATTAGTAGGATAGGCAGAACCAATCCGAATCTTGATGTCCTCGGCAGTACGTTCACCAATGACTAAGTTATGAAGTTTTTTGATATACTGAATGATCGCATCAGTCAGTTCATCTCCAGCAATGCGTACTGATTCGCTGATCACCGTACCCTGAAGACTCAGCACTGCAACTTCTGTTGTGCCACCACCAATATCGATGATCATGTTGCCAGTGGGTTCGGCAACAGGTAGTCCTGCACCAATGGCCGCAGCTACAGGTTCATCGATTAAATATACTTTTCTTGCTCCTGCTTGATGAGCTGCATCCATCACAGCTCGCCTTTCTACTCCTGTGACGCCACTGGGAATACCAATGACAATCCGGGGTAAAATCAAAGACCTACCTTCATTTACACGCTGAATAAAGCTTTTCAGCATTAGCTCGGCTATATCGAAATCAGCGATTACACCATCTCGCAAAGGGCGGAGGGCAATCACATTTCCAGGTGTGCGACCGAGCATTTTTTTAGCTTCTTCTCCTACTGCCAGTGCTACCTTTTGGTTGACATCAATCGCAACTACAGAAGGCTCTTGCAGTACAATACCTTTACCAGATACATAAACGAGAGTGTTAGCGGTACCGAGGTCGATACCCATATCCCATGATGTGCGAAAGTTCCTAAAAATACTCACGCGTCTCTAAGCCCCCTATGTGCGATACTTTTTGACTACAACGGTAAGAATTAATCGTGCTGAATTAGATTACGTTTATATCCTGAGTTGAGTAAACTAGACTATATTTTTATCTGATTCCCAGGAATATTTACTATGTCTGAGTCCTCTATCTTTTTGATATTTTCTGGTTAACTTAGTATATTCCTATACTTTTATGTGTTTCTCCAAGTAGTATGTATAATTTTTCAATTAAACTATATTGTTAACTGTTTAACACATTATTTTCAAGAGTTTCACAATTCGCTATGATGAAAGTCGGAATGACTAAGTACGCATGTACTAAAAGGTAACACGTATGAGTATAAATGTTGTCACCCTCATTGGTCGCGTAGGCGGCGACCCAGAGATTAAGTATTTTGAGTCTGGTAGTGTTAAGTGTAGATTGACACTAGCTGTTAATCGCCGCACTAAAGAAGGCGAACATACCGACTGGTTTAATTTAGAACTATGGGGAAAAACGGCGGAGGTAGCAGGTAATTATGTACGTAAAGGCAAACAAATTGCCGTCAAAGGTTCCTTGAAGTTTGACACATGGAGCGATCGCCAAACAGGAGCAAACCGATCATCACCAGTTATCCAAGTAGACCAACTGGATTTATTAGGCTCTAAACGGGATGGAGAAGGCGGTACAGAAAATATGTCTTCAGATAATTTTTAATTAGTCATTAGTCATTCGTCCTTTGTTTTGATAAATGACAAAGCGCAAAGTCTGAGCGCCGGCTTCCGGCGATCAGAACTTTGTAAGAGAGGACAAATGACAGTTAATAACTAATTTGCAGGGTCACCGATGCTTCTACTTGCTGTTCACCACCAACAACAGGGGTGGAAGCATCAGCTACCTTGGCAGCCTCAGCCCGTAAAAACATGGGTGGTGGTGGAGGCGCACTAGCATTATTAACTTGAATGCTTACTATTTCTTTGGATTTAAAACCCAAGGCACTGAAAACGGCATCAGCTTGCTGCTGGGCGTCTTGGGTAGCTTCTTTTAATGCTTGTTTTTGAGCAGCCGCGATCGCTTGATCATTCGCAACAAAACTAATGCCATTAATTTGTGTTGCACCCGCTTTCACTGCATCATCCAATAATGTACCAGCTTTCTCGGTGGGAATGCGAAAACTCACGGTGTTAGTGGCAGCATAGCCTGTAATCCGTTGCACATTATTAGTGTAGCTATAAACTGGGTTAAGCTGTATACCAGTGGTTTGTAATTTTTCGACATTTTGGCTCTTGAGGAACGCAACTACAGCCGATGACCTCCGGGCAGCTTCTTGCTGTACCTCCTGTGCTGTTTTCCCCTGAATTTCTACTCCTAAACTGACTTGTGCCAAGGTTGCAGGAGTTGTTTCCACTCCGCGACCAGTGACACTAAGGGTTCGCCACAATTTATCCTTTTCTTGTGCTAACGCAGGTAATACAAAAGTTGTACATAAGAGCAAAGCTAAAGGCAGTATTTTCCACAAGTTCCCATTAAGAAACTGAGAACCAGGTAAAGCGGCTCTAGTCATAAGATTTGCACTCCTCAAAATATCCACAGATGTTTTTAATAAGCGTATGTAGCAATCTTCAGGTGGCTGTTAAAAGTCAACAGTCACCACAAGTTTTTCACAACTTAAGTGCGATCGCTAGATCCGATTTGTATGTTCTTACTTTGACACTGCCATAATCAAAAGCTGAAATGGTTACATTTTTGGATACTAAAAAAATTACACTAGTATGCTACGGCGTAAATAGAGCAACCATTTAAAATCCATAAAGAGCTTATTCCACAATACTTTTGACTTTTGAACGCCAGTTGCTAAAGAGCGGGAACGCTAAGAGCGAACAAGTTGGGCATTGCCCGCCCAACGCACTGGCTCCTTTTGATTTTTGACTTCCGCCTTGCGGTACTAGCCTTTTTGGAGATTTGTCGTGGCGTATTGGCTGCTGAAAACTGAACCGGAAAATTATTCCTACTTCGATTTAGAACGGGATGGCAGTACAGTTTGGGATGGAGTCAACAATTCCCTAGCGCTCAAACATCTACGTACCATGCTCCTTGGTGACTTGGCGTTAATTTATCACACAGGCAAAGAACGGCAAGTTATAGGTTTAGCAGAGATAGTTAGTCAACCCTATATCGATCCAGCACTCAATGACAGCAAACGGGCAGTTGTGGATGTGCGGGCATTACAAAGAGTACACCAACCCGTCACCCTAGCCCAAATCAAACAGGATGGTAAATTTAGAGATTTTGACTTGCTGCGACTTCCTAGACTTTCTGTAGTCCCGGTTTGGGAAGTCTATTGGCAATACTTGATCGAGTTGACAGGTGGTACAAATTAATTTGTGTCAGCTGCCAATTGCATCTTCATAGGATGTTTTTCAGAAACGCGTCAGAATCAAAGAGAAGGATTTTCACAGAACCCATGCATTTGTTAGATCCAATCAGCTACTCTTTTCCTCTGCTGGCCAGCGCAACACAAGCCGCAGACAGTTCAATGGTAGTAGCAGCAGTGCTACTAAGCTTAGTAGTCATTTATCTCGCCAGCAAAGTTGGTGGAGAGTTATCAAACCAAGTGGGTTTCCCGCCTGTCTTAGGCGAACTTGTAGGTGGTGTGGTAGTTGGCATCTCTGTTTTCCACCTTTTGGTGTTTCCAGAAGGCGGCACAGACAGTTCTAGCTCTTTGATCATTTCATTCCTTCAAATGACTGCTGGTTTATCTCCTGAAGCCACTCCAGCAGTGTTTGCAGCACAGTCCGAAGTCGTTTCTGTTTTGGCAGAATTGGGTGTGATCATCCTGCTGTTTGAAATCGGCTTGGAGTCGAACTTAAAAGATTTAATGGCAGTTGGTATCCAAGCCACCGTCGTTGCAATAGTGGGGGTAGCAGTACCCTTTGCTGCTGGTACTGTGGGACTGATGACTTTGTTTGGTATTGGCGCTGTACCCGCAATTTTTGCCGGGGCGGCTTTGACTGCTACTAGTATTGGTATTACTTCCAAGGTGTTGTCAGAATTGGGACGACTCAATTCTAGAGAAGGGCAGATTATTCTCGGTGCTGCCGTAATTGACGACGTACTGGGAATCATCGTTTTAGCGGTAGTAGCTAGCCTAGCTAAAGATGGCGTGGTGGATGTAAACAAAGTCATTTATTTGATTATCAGCGCCACTGGTTTTATTTTGGGAGCAATATTACTGGGCAATGTTTTCAATAAGTCCTTTGTGGCGATCGCTGATAAACTCAAAACACGCGGTGGACTGGTAATCCCAGCATTCATCTTCGCCTTTGCAATGGCATACCTTGCTGCCGTCATCCACTTAGAAGCAATTCTGGGAGCTTTTGCGGCTGGTTTAGTCCTGGAGGAAACAGATAAACGTAAAGAACTGCAAACGCAAGTCATACCCATCGCTGATATGCTGGTGCCAATTTTCTTTGTGACTGTTGGGGCAAAAACCGATTTGGGAGTGTTAAACCCAGCGATTCCCGACAATCGTGAAGGTCTAATTATGGCAACTTTCCTGATTACAGTAGCCATTCTCGGTAAAGTAATCACAGGCTTAAGCGTGTTTGGTCAACCGGAAATCAACCGTTTAGCGATCGGTGTGGGGATGATTCCCAGAGGAGAAGTCGGTTTGGTGTTTGCTGGTGTCGGCGCAGCCAGTGGCGCTCTCTCGAAACCATTAGGAGCAGCAATTATCATGATGGTTATCTTGACAACCTTTTTAGCTCCTCCTTTGTTACGATTTGTATTTCCAGATCCAAAAACCGTGGATGCAGGCTCAGAGCAACTGATTTTAGACGGTTCCTCTGGGACTTCGTTGGTAATTGAACCACCTGCGTCGAGGATGCCAGCATCAAATGATAGTGGCAATTTGGAAGTAAATTCAGAATCGGGCGATCGCTAATTAAAGTCTTGGGTAAATTCTTGCTGAGTTCTGAGTGATTTTGCTCGGAACTCAGGACTCTGAATTCAGTACTATCACCGGGCTTTGAAGATTTTGCGATTGTGCAGTGGAAACTTCTCTCCCCAAATTTCCGTCCCGTGTGATTGTAGAATAATCGTTTGTTTCTAATTTCTACCAGCATTCGGAATGTTATTTATTTCCAGTCTCCCTTGGCTTGTGAGCCTTTATCTGAATATTTTCCAGGTAATTGAGAGTAACATCCATAAATCTTGCTAGATCATCTCACGTAATGGGAATTATTTACTTAGTGCATTGATGGCAACAAACAAAAAACAGTTATCAGTGAACAGTTATCAGTTTTTAGTTTTTTAGCTTCCTTGGGAGTCAGAGTCCCCCACCTCTAAAGGTGGAAGATTTTACATGGGGATTTAAACCCAATATGAAACCTGATAACTGATTTAAGCGCGTCTTTATACCAGCTTAAAAAATCAAAAAAGGCATCAGAGGTCAAGTTTTGGTGGTGACGATGTGATGATTTACCAATGAGTTGAGATATTGACGGCTCCCATGAACGTGAATTAGGAGAAAGGACTGTGAAATTACACTGGTTACTACCCAGCACTATTGGAACTATCTTCATGCTATCGTCGCCGGCAATGGCTGCGAGACTTGAATCTTGGCGCTTTGATGCCAATCAAAACAGGCTGGAAATTAATACTGTGGGAGCAGTTCAACCCCAAGCGCAACTAATTTTTAACCCGACTCGGCTGGTAATTGATTTGCCAGGAACTACATTTGGTCGTCCGCAGCTAACCCAACAGGTGGGCGGTGGAATTCGCTCGATCCGTGTTGGGCAGTTTGATGCAGAAACGACGCGGATAGTTGTCGAACTGACTCCTGGTTATACTTTAGACCCCAAACGAGTGCAATTTGTGGGCACAACTGGCGATCGCTGGACAGTGCAATTACCTAAGCCAGAAGTCGATATTGCCTCATCTCCTAGAAGTGCTTACAGTGTCGTCACCCCAGACTCTGAGCCTCAACCTCGGATTTCAAGGGTTGCCACTACTACACAGGGGGCGACTCAAATTGAGAGCTTACAAGTAACAGGCGATGGGTTGTTCATTCGTACCAGTGGTGGTAATCCTCCGATTCGGGTAATTCGCAGCCGCGATCGCGCTACCATCTTCATGGATATCTCTGACGCATCCTTATCACCACGTCTGACGCAACAGAATAATATACCCGTTAATAAATATGGTGTTAGCCGCGTCGAATTCACCCGATTACAAACCCGACCTCCTGGTGTCCGTTTGACTTTGCGGGTAGATAAAAATAGCCCAGACTGGCAAGCAACTAATAGTAACAGCGGTGGTTTGGTGGTTCTACCTAGTCGTGTTGTCAGATTGCCTGGAAGTAATAATTCGGACAATCAGTCAGAACGCGTTTCTTTTCCCAACAGACTATCTGCTAACAACTTACCAGCAACAATTGAGTCTGTACAACTGGCTAATAATGGTACACAACTGCTAATTAAAGCCGACCAAACTTTATCTGCTAGGGGAATCTGGGATAGATCATCAGGTGTGTTCCGCGTCACAATTACCAATGCCAAGTTAGCTGCCAGAGTTACAGGCCCTACTTTTGCTGCCAATAGCCCCATTCTCAGAGTCCGGCTGCAACCGCAAGCACCCAACACAGTTGTTGTTTTAGTTCAACCAGCAGCCGGAGTGCAACTTGGGCAACCCAGGCAAATTGGCGACCAGCTTTTGGTATCAATACAAAGTTCTCGTCGGGTTGTGGCACTCCCCGGAAGACCCCCCTTTGCCTTACCTGGGCTACCACCGCCAAACCGGGGACCATTCCCAGACCCAAACAATCCAAATCCGCAGTTCCGATCACAACCACAGCGCCGAGTTACCAATGGGCGAGTGGTAGTCATTATTGACCCCGGACATGGTGGCAAAGACTCTGGAGCGCTTGGGATTGGGGGGGCACGCGAAAAGGATGTTATCTTGCCTATTGGTAGAAGGCTGGCAGAGATTTTGCAGCAAAATGGTGTACAAGTAATTATGACCAGGGATTCTGACTATTTTGTTACCCTTCCGGGACGAGTGCTATTAGCAGAGCGAGCTAATGCTGATGTGTTTGTTAGCATCCACGCTAATTCAGCAGGTGCGAGTCGTCCCGATGTTAATGGCTTAGAAGTCTATTATTACGACAGCGGTCTGGGTCTAGCTCGCATTGTCCGCAGTAGCATTCTCCAAAGTATTGCGACTATCAAAGACAGGGGAGTGCGGCGAGCCAGATTTTATGTTCTCAGAAAAAGTTCTATGCCCTCCATTCTCGTGGAAACGGGTTATATGACTGGTCGAGAGGATATGGCTAGGCTGAGAACCTCAGCTTACCAAAATAAAATGGCAGAGGCGATCGCTCGTGGTGTTCTTCAGTATCTAAAGAGAAGATAAGTAATTTAGTCGAAATTATTGAGTAAATACATCTAATCTTTACCATTTTTATCCAATTTAGTAGTAAAAAAATTTAAGTATTCTTGCGGTGGGACAGGAGTAGCTTCTTTATTATTGTCATCTGATGCTTTGCAAGCCATCCAATTTTGGATTTTGGTGAAGCAGTGCGGTCTTAGGGGTTTCCACGCCACTTGACGGCAGTTGCTTCTCTTAAGGGAGACGCGCAAGGGCGCACTCCCTCCTTTATGTCGGGAAACCCGTCCACCGCAGTGGCTCCCGATGAGCGACTGTACCAAGGCGAAGGGATTGACCCCACTGATAAACGGATGGGGCTTGATAATTTTAAATTTAGGATAATTGAATTATTTCAGGTCACAAGGGGTGTTAGTCTAGCAAGACGTTAGTCTGGCATGAACCAAAAATCAAAAAATCTAAAATTGGGAATCTAAAATCTAAAATTGACAGTCAAATTTATCTGAGCTAATGGCATGGCAAATTCACAAGAGCGTGCTATATTCTACCCCATTAGCTGTGTCTTAATAACAGCGCAAAACTCAAGTGGGCGCGGTGATGGTGTGAGGATTTGCCAATATGTTGAGATGTTGACGGCTCCCATGAATGTGAATCAGGAGAAAGGACTGTGAAATTACACTGGTTACTATCCAGTACTATTGGAACTATCTTCATGCTATCGTCGCCAGCAATGGCCGCGAAACTTGAATCTTGGCGTTTTGATGCCAATCAAAACAGGCTGGAAATTAATACTTTAGGGGATGTTCAACCCCAAGCACAATTAATTTTTAACCCGACTCGTTTGGTAATTGATTTGCCAGGAACCACATTTGGGCGTCCGCAGCTAACCCAACAAGTGGGTAGTGCAATTCGTTCGATCCGTGTTGGGCAGTTTGATGAACAAACAACACGCATAGTCGTTGAAGTCACTCCTGGTTATACTTTAGACCCCAAACGAGTACAATTTGTTGGCAGAACTGGTGATCGCTGGACAGTGCAATTACCTACGCCAGAAGCCGAAAATGTACCCTCAAGAAATACTGTGGGGCAACAAGAACAAGCTATAGCAACAGAAACTTCACCGAGAACATCTCCACCAGTGTTCTCCCAAAAAGATATTTACAGCGTGGTGACAACAGGTCCTGTCAATCCACCTAAAAACGGAATGCTTGTCGCCAGGGTTACTCAAATTGAGGACTTACAAGTCACAGGCGATGGTTTTTTCATCCGTACCAATGGTGGTAATCCTCAGATTCAGGTTAATCGTAGCAACGATCAGAGGGCAATTAACATCGATATTGCTGGCGCAACTTTATCACCAATTCTAAAGCAGCGGGATTTGTCGATTAATCGCTATGGTGTCAGCCGCATTCAGTTTAGCCAACTGCAAACAAGCCCATCTGTTGTTCGCCTGACTTTACAGGTAGACGAAAATAGTGCCAATTGGCGAGCAACCACTAGTAGTCTTGGTGGTTTTATCGTTCTGCCCAGTCGTGGCGTTGCCCAGTTACCTGGAGGTAAGAATCCACGCCCTATACCATCTACTAACACCTCAACTGCTACTATTGAGTCTGTGCAACTGGCTAATAATGGCACACAATTGCTGATTAGAGCCGACCAAGCTTTATCTGCTACAGGAGGCTGGGATAGAAGCTCTGGTCTGTTCCGCATAACTATCAATAATGCTCGGTTAGCTCCCAAAGTCACAGGCCCGACTTTTAATCCTAACAGCCCTATCTTGCGAGTCCGCCTGCAACCACAAGAATCGAATACTGTCATCGTCTTGGTTCAACCAGCAGCCGGAGTGCAAATTGGGGAACTCAACCAGGTTGGCGACGAGCTTTTGGCTCTAGAATTACAACGCTCTGGTAGCGTCACAGCGCCCATTGCTTTACCTCCTCTGCCATCGCCAAACCAAGGTCAATTCCCAAACCCTACAGATATTCCCCGGACAATTTCGCAGCCACGGCCACACCCCTCGGTTCCCAAAGGGAAATTGCTAGTAGTTATTGACCCAGGACATGGTGGAAAAGATTCAGGTGCCCCAGGTCTGGGCGGACTTTTAGAAAAGGATGTAATCCTGCCTATTGGTAAGAGGGTAGCAGCAATTTTAGAGCAAAATGGTGTACAAGCTGTACTAACGCGGGATGCTGACTTTTTCGTAGAACTTCAGGGACGGGTAGAAATTGCCGAGCGAGTTAATGCGACTGCGTTTGTCAGCATTCACGCTAATTCCGTTGATAATCGCCCTGATGTGAATGGGTTAGAAGTATATTATTACGACAGCGGTTATGCTCTGGCTGAAGTAGTTCGCAATACCATCCTCCAGAACATCGGCACTATCAAAAACCGGGGAACCCGCAAAGCCAGATTCTACGTTCTTCGGAAAAGCTCTATGCCCTCGATTTTAGTGGAAACAGGCTATATGACTGGTTACGAGGATAATCCCAGATTAGGAACACCAGAGTATCAAAATCGGATGGCAGAAGCGATCGCTCGTGGCATCCTCAAATACTTACAGCAGAGGTAATATAGTACAAATTACTAATTAAAGAGGTGGTATTTAAACTTCTTTTACGTACAGAATTTAGTAGTCAATTTGGAGATTGTCTGCTAAATTCTGTATTTTAAATCCAAAAACCTAAATCAACATCTGCCTGTGTATTCATCTTCCATCTTTGAAAGGAATCTTGACGATTTTTCGGCTCTTGAACCCCAACGGGCCCCAATTGGCATCTTTGATAGTGGTGTGGGTGGACTGACGGTACTGCGACAACTATATCGGCAACTCCCCAATGAATCAATTGTTTACTTTGGGGATACAGCTCGACTTCCTTACGGAATTCGTTCACAAGCAGAAATTTTACAATTTACGCGGGAAATTCTGACCTGGCTACAACAGCAGGGGGTAAAAATGGTGATTATGGCTTGCAACACCAGTTCTGCCCTAGCCCTAGAAACGGTGCGTCATGAATTCAGCATACCCATTTTGGGAGTGATCCTACCGGGTGCAAAAGCAGCGGTGCAGCAAGGAAAGCGGATTGGTGTGATTGCCACTCCAGCTACAGCTAAGAGTAATGCTTATAAGCACGCTATACTCGAAATTGCTGCTGATGTCCAAGTCTGGCAAGTCGGATGTCCAGAGTTTGTGCCACTCATCGAGCAAAACCGCATTCACGACCCCTACACTGCTGAAGTTGCACGAGCCTACCTAAAGCCTTTACTAGAGCAGGAAATTGACACCTTAGTTCACGGCTGTACCCATTATCCTCACCTTACACCAGTATTGCGATCGCTCCTCCCCTCTCAAGTCCAATTGGTTGACCCGGCTGTTCATGTTGCCGCAGCTTGTGCCCAAGAGCTAGACTTGCTGGGCTTAAGAAATACTTACCTCCCACTGCCAACTCGCTTCGCCGTCAGCGGTTGTCCGCAACAGTTTTCCCAGTCAGGAGTGCAGTGGCTAGGCTATACCCCAATGGTTGAAGAGGTTTGCACTGATACCGCTATTTCGCAACTCCAATAAAACTATGTGAAGTAAATGAGAAGTTAAACCTTGTCTACCTTGAAAACTATAGTTTTTTGTCATCAGGGTAGAGCACAAAACTCAAGCCAAGGCTGATTAATATGCTCTCCTTAAAACTCTAGCTTTCAAAATGGACGCGGTTTAGCACAACTCCAAGCACTGCATAACTTATGTAAGCGAATAAATCTCAATCCAAAGGCACTAGCAATCGATGCTGAACTGACTCCTGCATCTACTTTTTTAGTAGCCACAGCCAAAGCAACCTCTTGATGATCAGCTTACTATTTAAACAACTAAGCTAGAGATTTAATCGACTTCAAAGGTACGCAGCACAGCAGCCTTGCACTCTCCTATATGTCCAAAGAGGAATATTAAAGTACACTGAGGCTTATCAGAATAATTTGATAAATAAGGAAGATTGGTAATTGAAGGAGTTTGACAAACCCATTCCACAAGAAAGTCTTGACATTGTTGAGAAAACCAGATCTAACTTATTTGCTTGGCGTGGTCAGTTTTCGCCACAGCTTATTGAAGTTATATTAAGCTCATATTGTCTATCTAACTCAGTTATTCTTGATCCTTTTGCGGGTAGTGGAACTGTTATGCTAGAGGCTAGCATTCTTGCGTTTGAGTCACATGGTTTTGAAATTAACCCAGCAGCGTACATTCTTAGCAAAACGTATGAATTCATAAATAATTATCAAAGAAAGGAGGTTATCAAAATAATTAGGACTTTGATAGATAGGGAATTTCCCTTTAGAGTTTTTGAAAATGCTAGCCAAGTACCAGATTTTGCAGAGAAGTTAAGAATGCTCAAGAATGAGTTAGATGAGGAGGCAAAAATAATATTTGATGCTTTGATAATCCTTCTTGATGCTGCAAATAATAAAATTACTAATGAATTTATACAGTCTAAATTTGCCGCTTTAGCAAGTGTAATTGAAAAGCTTCCTTACTCCGAAAAGGAAATTAAAGTAGGTCTATCTGATGCTCGTTGTCTTCCATTGAAAAAAGATCAGATAGATTTTGTTGTGACCTCCCCACCTTACATAAATGTATTTAACTATCATCAAAACTATCGCAGTTCTGCTGAGATATTAGGATGGGATTTATTAAAGATAGCAAAGTCAGAAATTGGATCTAACCGAGCAAATAGAGGAAACCGTTTTTACACAGTAGTACAATATTGTCTAGATATGGCTGACACTCTAAGGGAGCTTTCAAGAGTAACCAAAAATGAGGCTCGAATTGTGTTTGTTGTAGGACATGAATCCAATGTTCTTGGAGTACCTTTTTACAATGCTGACATTATTGAAAAAATTGGACTAAAAGCAAATCTATTTCATCGAGCTTTGAGACAAAAGAGGGAATTCAAAAATAAATTTGGCAAAATTATTAGAGAAGATTTAATTAACTTTATTAACTTAAATAATGAGTTTCATAAAGAAACAGTTGAGCAAATTGCAAGAGAAGTAGCATTTGATGTACTGAAAAGTGGTCTTTCTCTAGTCTCATCTAAAAATATTGAATCTTTAGAAGATGCAATTGACAAAGTTCAGGATATTGGAAGAACACCAATCTTAGATAAAAGATTTCATATTTATCAATCTCATCAACCTGCTCAATTAGTCGGCCTTAAATATTCACAGTCAGTTCAACCTATGCCTGAACTTTCTCGCCCTCATTACACGAAACTAACTGCATGTCTCAATAACCGTCGTCTACCTGAAGCAGATAAAGAACGGGTGGAAGAAGCTGTTAGAAAGTATCATGAGTGGATTGCTGAGTTAGAAATAATTGAGCGTGGTCAAACAGATACAGTAAAGAAGTTAGTCGAAGCTACTAACCGATATAAACGTTTTATTGAACTTAATTTAATATTTGATAGTTCAGATAACTTTTTGTATAGGCAGAAGGGGCAATTAAAGCTAGATAATACTATCCTGGAAGAATTTTTGCCACAATTAGTTTTCCGTAGTTTGCGAGGAATAGATGATTCTTTCGAGTTAGGTCCAAGAAATACCTACTCTGGACTTAGTTTTTTATCTTCTCTTGGAAATCTCGGTCAAGGTGGTGAACCAAACATTAGAACTAAAGATCAGGATTTTATACTTGGTAAAAGGTTATATTTAAAGTCATCCTTTGATCCAGAATTTAAAGACTACAAGTTGATTGAATCACATCTTGGATATGTTTGTGCAGAATGCAAAACAAATTTAGATAAAACTATGTTTCAAGAAGCAGTAGCAACGAGTAGAGATTTAAAGATAGCTGTTCCTGGATCTTTATATTTTCTGATTTGTGAATTTCTTGATATGACACCAATTTCAATAATTTCAACTCAAATTGATGATGTTTTGATCGTGCGAAAAACTAAGCGTATGTCTTCTAATATTCGACAAGAGTATCGAACACCAGAGGAAAGGCAACTTCACAGACAGGAATATCTAGACTTTTTGGATTCTTCTAAGTACTACCCAGACGTATTTCAAAGGATGATCGATAAGATTCAAGTTCTAATTGACAATACAAGTCCATCAATGGAAAATGTTTTAGACCAAGGGCATTTCTAATGTTTTTTATATTTTTTGGCAGAAAAACCACGGGTTTTGAGCTAGAAGAGGTTTATACCAATTCTTTGTGAAACTGTATAGAATCAAGCTTGATAAGGCAGAGGGCAAAATCCCCTTGTTGGGCAGCAACCTCAGATGTAATCGGTATTAGGTGTTAAAAGTTTTGAATTAATAACTCCTAACTCCTCACTCCTCACTACTGACTATTAACTGCTTGAGTCACCTTTGTCCTTACTGATATCTCCTGCTTGTGTTTTCCTTCGGCAGATGAAGGGAAACTTGTAGGAACAGTCTTTGTACCCGTTCGCTTTGCCAGTGCTAATAACAGGTAGACTGTGAACAAATATCCAGACGCTAAAATAAAAATCATCATAGGTATACTTCCGTAAATCATTGTTCTACCAGCACCTTTCTAAACGAATATAAAATTCCACAAAATTAGTAGAACCTCAGCCAACTAAGTGCATTCTTAATGGCTATAGTTCCAATATGGTAAAATTAGCTGTAGAGATAAAATTCTTTACGGACAAAGAATTTATTATCTAATAGCGACTTATTGCAGACCATAGATCCCACAACAGTTAGATTGCCCTTTAGCAATCTAAAACTACGATTCTTTGCGATCTACTTGATCTGCGTTATTTTTGCTCACACTACTGCTAAATGAGCAATGCTTGCGCTCAACCTGCGCTGAAGACGTGTAGCGGCTTCCCTAAGGGATATCGCATAGCTCCAAACCAGGAGTTTCGCGGATTCGCAGGAAAAATCAAAGGAATTATTCCCTTAATCTAGGCTACGACTGATTATTTTAGACTCACATCACTAAGTCAGTAAAATCAACTAGTACGTGACTTAACTTTTAGGGGTGTGAATATCTGAAAAATTTAAAATTCCTATATTTTAGCGTAACACAACCACCCTAAATTTTAAGCCCACTTGAGTGCTAAATTTCAAATTTTTTCAATAGCTACACTTCAGTCCTGAAAAATTCCTTCTTACCTATTGGTGACCATTTGAAATTGCATTCTTTTTCTTAAACAGTAATATTACTTAGATTATATTTTAATTTGTGGTGGGAAACATCTACAAGTAAACTATTTAGTATAATTTAAACTGATATTTGTTATCATGTACTGATAATTCCGGTTCTAAGTTAATTTAAAACCTAAATCTCGACAAATTAAGCATAATTGCTTATTGACAAATGCATTACTAATCTAAATTATCACCGATTGACTGATGAATATGGGATTACTTTATGAAAACTTTGCGCTGGCACAGGGTTATCTTAAAATGAGTAGAGGATATGTAAACTTTCGTAACCTAAGTCAGAGTCCGCCCATCCATGACCCCAGCCACCTCCATGTTTACCCCTGTGGAAGCAGACCTGCGACTACTAGCAGATAACCTAAAACAGCTAGTTGGAAATCGTCACCCCATTCTGTTTGCAGCAGCCGAACATTTATTCGGAGCTGGGGGAAAGCGTATCAGACCAGCAATCGTCCTGCTAATATCGCGGGCAACAATGTTAGATCAAGATATTACGCCGCGTCACCGCCGCCTAGCTGAGATTACAGAAATGATTCACACAGCAAGCTTGGTACATGACGATGTGGTAGATGAATCAGACGTGCGGCGAGGCGTTCCTACCGTTCATAGTTTGTTCGGTAATCGCATTGCCATATTAGCAGGAGATTTTCTTTTTGCCCAATCGTCTTGGTATTTAGCAAACTTAGACAATTTGGAAGTGGTGAAACTCCTCTCAGAAGTTATTATGGATCTGGCTACTGGGGAGATCCAGCAAGGACTGAATCGTTTTGATACTGGGATCTCTATTGAAACTTACCTCCAGAAAAGTTATTACAAAACAGCTTCGTTAATCGCCAACAGTTCCAAAGCTGCTGGGTTACTGAGTGAAGTCTCGCAAGAAACTGTTGAGCATATATATAGCTACGGTCGTCATTTTGGGATAGCATTTCAAATTGTTGACGACATTCTAGATTTCACCAGTACAACAGATACCTTGGGTAAACCAGTGGGG
Organism: Nostoc sp.; assembly: GCF_036917195.1. GTDB lineage: Bacteria > Cyanobacteriota > Cyanobacteriia > Cyanobacteriales > Nostocaceae > Nostoc. The sequence continues at coordinate 131,525 of NZ_JBALDG010000022.1, read as the reverse complement.
TCGGATCTCAAAAGTGGTAATCTGACTGCACCCGTTTTATTTGCTTTGGCGGAAAAAGCATCCTTGGAAGTGCTGATTGAGAGAGAGTTTGCTCAAGAAGGGGATTTAGAGCAAGCACTGGAACTAATTCAAAATAGTCAAGGTATACAACAGGCGCGAGAGTTAGCTGCTCATCATGCTAAGTTAGCAATTGAACATCTTGCAGTTCTCCCAGCCTCAGAATCCCATCAGGCATTGATTAACATAGCTGAGTACACACTTAGTCGCCTCTATTAAATCAGTTATCAGTTAACAGGTACAAAATGAGAATTTAGACCCTAAGTTAAACCTTTCACCTGTTTTTAGGTAAGGGAATCTGGCTCAACGGTAAACTCAAATTTAAAAAATGTTCACTGATAACTGTTTGTTAACCAATTTTAGATTAAAGGGAAATTTAAGCCGATCGCCTGGTTGTTTAAAAGACTAAAAGAGTAATAACTGGCATTAATTTTTCTTCATGATAAACTTTTTCAAACGAATTTGAGATTTAAAAATTTGGATGTTGGATTGTATAGAAACAATCCAACATCCAAAATTTTTCTATGCAATATCAGGGGGTATCTGTTTAGGCGATCGCTGTTGTCGCAACTGTTGTTGCATGAGTTTTTCTAGGTCAGCTCGCCGAATTTCAACGGTATGAGTGGTCTTACCCGGCGTTTCCAAAAAAACGATACTATCTACGGGTTCCAATGCCACCAATTGGAACAAAATATGGGTGACAGGAATAATTTTAGCTAGCATTTGAGGGTCAAGCCCAGCAGGGGAAATTAGAGAGACATCCTGTATGGTAGGAAAAGCGTAAATCACAGGCTTTTCCAATCCTGGATTAACACGATTGCTCAATGTAGTTAAAACCCAGCTTGCCTCTGAATTTTGCAGAATATAGTACTGGGAGTAACGTAATTTTTGAGCGATCGCTCTAAGGGCAGGAGCAATTGCTGCAACAAGATGTGGTGTCATCCCATCGCGGGGCGCATTCTCAATCAGCAATTGAATTTGTGCTTCTAAATCCATAATGACTTGTATACGGCTCCTGGGTAATGGCAATAACATCTATCAAAGTGTGAACAATCCCATCAAAGTTGGGAATAATAAAATCAGCCACATCCTAAATGTAGGATTGGTCTGCGTTTAGCTTATACATAAAACGGAAAAAACCAATACCCACAGTCATACAGGTTGTATTTAAGTAAGTTAGGGTCTTTTGAAAACCGAGACTATGAATTCAGCCGCAACCGCAACTATTCCATCTGTAACTATTCTGGGAGAAAATTCTAAAGGCGTGGAGGTGATCTTTCAACTCCTGTCCAGGGAGTTTCAGCAGTCAACCAAAGCTTCGGAACAGAATTGCCACGATGTAGCAACACGTATTACCACCGAAGTATATCGAATTTGCCATGAAAGCAAACGTATCCAAGCTTCTGGCTCTGTAGAAAGCTCGGCGATGACCCTAGCTCGGCATCGGCTACAACAGTGTCTCAGGTATTATCAGTTGGGTTCAAATCGGGGCAGGGTAGAATTACACAGCACTCTGAGTGCAATTATTTATCGATACATTAATCCTCCTCAGAAGCAATTGAGTTATCAAGGGCGGCTGACTATAATTGAAGATTTCTTACAGAGTTTTTATCTGGAGGCATTAAACGCTTTCCGGCGAGAAAATCAACTTGGTCCCACTTATCGCCCTCAGACGCTTCTAGAATTGTCCGAGTACATGGCATTTACCGAGCGCTACGGCAAGCGACGCATTCCCTTACCAGGCCGTCAGCAGCAGCTAATTATCCTGCGGGCGCAAACTTTTTCCCAACAGCAGCCCCCAGAAACCAGCGTAGATATAGAACAAGCCGCAGAAGGCAGCAATAGTGAAGCCGATGGTTCTTGGGAAGAGCCAGCAGTGCAGCAATTGCGCTCCACAATGGCAACGCAAGCCGAACCTGAACCCGAAGAAGATACCTTGCGCTCCGTTGTGGTTACAGAATTAATGAATTATCTCGAACAACGGCAACAATCTGACTGCGCTGATTACTTTTCCCTCCGCCTCCAGGATCTATCAGCACAGGAAATTGAGTCGATTTTAGGTTTAACCCCTCGTCAGAGAGATTACTTGCAGCAGCGCTTTAAGTATCATTTGATTCGGTTTGCCTTGTTACACCGTTGGGAATTAGTTCACGAGTGGCTGGAAGCTTCTTTGCACACTAATTTGGGCTTAACTCCTCAGCAATGGCAAGTATACACAGCACACCTGGACAATAAGCAACGGTCTTTACTAGAGTTGAAGCAACAAGGACAAGCCGATGAAAAAATAGCAAAAACTTTAGGGCTGTCAATGGCACAACTTCAAAAACGATGGTTTAAGATTCTTGAGCAAGCTTGGGAAATTCGTAACTCATTAGTGTCCGGATCAGGTGCATCTACTCATGAATAGTGACTCAGAATCCTTACAACACCAGTGTCTCGATTGGTTATTGACAGATGATGTCAAAAATAACGAGCAACTCTCGGTATGTGAGGAAAATGACGGGGTAGAAAACCTCCTCAAGGAAGCCACTGCTTCAAAAAGCAGTGAGCCAAAATTGGGAGGAACGCCCCAGGCCTTTCAATTGGGAGAAATTCCTACTGTGCAAGATCGTTTCCAAGCCGTGCTTAAGCGTCGGTTACAAATCCAAGTCCAAGACCACCCACCTTTGTTTCCCTGGGAAACACAATTAATCGACTATCCCGATTTTGTTGATGAGCCGTCAATGACGCTCGTTCCTACCTGGGGGTGGATGGTACAACAGTCGAAGCTGAATCTGCCACGTCCCTTGCCAGAGAAAGTTTTCCGGCAATTGCTAGAACAATGTCAGGCGTTGGTGACATCTTCGGTGCCTCTGGGGGCAAAATTAGTTCAAGTGGTGGAGAACTTTTTTCCCAACGAATCTCAAGCATTAAACGACATAGCTGGATTGGTGCTAAGAAGCACCTATCGGTCTGTAAATACTCTGGAAACAATACCCAATATTCAGAGCGATTACTCAGATTTACAACCACGTCAACAGATGGCTTTGTCGTTGCTAGCAGCTAAACAACTGCTGGAAAATCTGACTCTACCACTTTCAGCAACCAGTCCAGTGGTAGAAAGACAATGGCTAACCAGTGTCGGTAATTTGAACATTAGAGTAGAGTATCAGTCTGTAGGTATTACGAAGTTACTTGTTCAGGCTGAGTTACCCGTTAAAGGAACTTTGACACTTCGCGGAAGTGGCACCTTAGCAATGGCAACATCTTCGACTTCGGGATACTTAAGTGTAGAGTTAGGCTGCGAACAACTTAACCCAACTTATACCCTAGAAGTTGAGTTTCCAGAAATAGACCAACAGCCATTGTTGTTCGTGATTAGTCCCACGATTTAGTTTAAATTGCCAGCGCTAGCACACTACGTCGATCAACGCCGATATATATTAAGAGGATTTTCCTGGTTTTGAAGCTTATCCTATTTTTCAACAGGTGGTCATTAGGGTGTCTACGAGAAGCAGTTATTACAAAGACACGGGGACACGGAGAAAGTATTTGATAATTTCTCCGTGTCTTTACGTCTGTAGCCGCATCTTCCGCTATCGATTATTTCTTTGACACAGTAGTAGGGTAGCCAATTACATCCCCCCGATTGTGTCCGTTGCATCTACATCATTGCTTCGCTTAGACTCAAATGTTTAACTTATCCAGGATGAATCGGTTTTGGCGTCTCCCTGTTGGTAATTTCTGGCGGCAAAATATGCAGGGGTCGCCTTTGATAGAAGTGGAAGATTCAATTTCCTTACGGGTGCTGGTGCTAGCGTTGGTTATTTTGGGAATTGTGGCGACGGATATCGCTGCCGAGACTTCATTCAGTTTTTGGGCGTTACCCCTGAGTGGATTAGGTGGGATTTGGAGTTACTATCGTCGCCGTGATGCCAATGTTGCAGTTAAGTTTTGCATCGCTATCGGGATGTTAATAGCACTGGGTGCTTTCTTTGGGCGGTTAGTGGGAGAGTTGAATGATACGCGATTGGGTTTGGCGGAGTTATTAATTCAACTCCAGGTGTTGCACAGCTTTGATACACCCCGCCGCAAAAATTTGGGCTATTCGATTGTTATAGGACTGATTTTATTGGGTGTGGCGGCAACGTTAAGTCAGACTTTAGCATTTGCACCTGTGTTGCTGTTATTTTTAGCGATCGCTCTGCCAACTTTAGTATTAGATTATCGCTCACGCTTGGGTTTGCAGCCATTAAAAACTCAAAAGGAAAAACTCAATCAGAATTCCTCAACTCTTAATTTTAAATTTTTAATTCTGAATTTTTTGCTAATTGTCGGTCTGGGGCTGGCAATTTTTGCTCTTTTACCCAGATTCCCTGGCTATCAATTACGGAATTTTCCTGTAAGTTCTCCTATCGAGTTAAAAGGCAATTTTACAGGTCGTAGTATCATCAATCCCGGTTATGCCCGCCAAGGTAAAGGTAATAATCAAGGTAGTGGTACGGGACAAAATCAAACTGGTCAACCAGGGAAAGTAGATAATAACTTTTATTACGGTTTTAATAGTCAGATTAACCAAAACCTGCGGGGCGAGATGAAACCTAAAGTTGTGATGCGGGTGCGATCGCAAGCTGAGGGTTTTTGGCGAGTGCTAGGATTTGACCGTTATACAGGTAAGGGATGGGAAATTTCTCGTAATGAAGATGTTATGACCATGAAGCGATCGCCTTGGTCTTACCAAATTTTCCTGAACCTACCTCTGATTACAGGTAAAACCCAAGAGATAGTACAAACTTATACAGTGGTGGCGGATTTGCCTAACCTAATTCCGGCGATGGCTTATCCTAAAGAGATTTATTTTCCGACACCAATGATCGCGGTTGATACAGAAAATGGATTGCGATCGCCTGTGGAATTATCAGAAGGATTCACATACACAGTAATTTCTGGAGTACCATACCGCGATCGCACTTTGTTAGGTGAAGCTTCTACTAAATATCCGCAACAGATTAAGAAGCATTATCTGCAAATTCCTCCCGAAATTGCCGAAAAAGTTCGACAACGTACCGAAGAGATTTTCGCTAACTACAATCGGGAAGGAGTATCAAAGTCTTTTAAAAGTTTGGATTCACCTTATGAAAAGGCTCTCTACTTAGCTCAATACCTGAAGCAACACTATTCTATTCCCCAAAATCCCTTAGATTTGCCTTATTTGGGAGAAAAAGATGACTTAGTAGAAGCTTTTTTATTCAAATATAAAGGTGGTTATCCAGACCACTTCTCAACAGTTCTTACGGTGATGCTACGTTCCATTGGTATCCCAGCACGGTTAGTGGCAGGGTTTAGTACAGGAGAATTTAATCCATTTACAGGGCTGTACGTTGTCCGTAATACTGACGCTTATGCGATGACGGAAGTATATTTTCCGAAATATGGCTGGTTTGCTTTTGACCCCATTCCCAATCATCCCCTCATACCTCCATCAGTAGAAGATACTCAGACTTTTAGTGTGTTGCGCCAGTTGTGGCACTGGGTTGCTGGATGGTTACCTTCTCCGGTGACAGGTTTATTGAATAATATATTTGAGACAATATTTAGGTGGGTGATTAGAGCGATCGCTTGGTTTTTAGCTTTATTCTCCCAAGGTTGGTTTGGTGTATTAACTGGCTTAATCTTGGCAACTACAGCAGCTTTCTTCGGTTGGCTGGGTTGGGGTCAGTGGCGAGAGTGGCGCAACCGCCGATGGTTAAAGAAATTGCCAGCAATGGGGAGCCTTTATCAACAAATGTTGCAATGGACAAGCCAAAAAGGTTTAGGTAAGCATCCAGCACAAACACCTTTAGAGTATGCCAGAGGATCATACCAGCATCATGCCCCAGCAACTGCTGAGGTAATAGACGAGATTAGCCAAGCTTATGTTAGTTGGCGTTATGGTGGTCATACGCCTAACTTGAAGCGACTGCGGCAAAGATGGCAAGAACTGAAAAAGACTGCGAAGTAACTCATTGATAAATTACATAAGAAGGTGTCTTTTAGCAGGACTTAGTAGCAACACGGAAGCGAAGTCAAAGCCTAAATTAGTCCTGTACCGCATTGTTTAAAATTGAAATTGTAAATTGCTAAGTAATGAGCATCTATCCGCCTGATGAATTTCAAGTTAATCGCTTTGACGTTACTCCAGAACAATTAAAAAAGTTTATTTCCCTTGTATTCAGAAGATGTGATGAGACAGAAATCGATGTTTTTTTGAGAGCAAACCCTGAAATACTAGCATTTGTTTCTGTTTTCTTTTTAACAGGGCATCACAATGCCTGGGTTATTCCTCAACAGCTTATTCGTCCGCGTGTTGGCTCACAAACAAAAGGTTTGAAACCTGATTACTTATTTGCAGGAGAGAACTCGGATGGAATTACGTGGTGGGTTCTAGAGTTAAAAGGAGCAAACGAGACTATTTGGATTGAAGATAAGAATGGTGATTTCCGGTTTGGAGATGCAGCAAATAGAGGAATTAATCAACTTACAAGATATATTGACTATTGCACTACAAATCAAGAAACAATGAGAAGTGCCTATGGAATAACGACATTTACAGAACCGATAGGTATTTTAATAATTGGGAGGGAGCATGAGTTTAAAAATAATCAAGAAAAACGAAGATTAAAAGCACGTCATAATAAAAATAATCCTCATCTTCAAATCCGAACTTACGATGCTCTGATTCGCAAAATAGCCGAGGCTGGACAGATATCTTACAAGTTACCTTGGTTACAGAAACTACAAATAAATTTATTGATTACTAAACCTGGGGATGATGTACAATACGAAGCCATAGAAACTGATATAGATGAAGAAAATTCGCCATTTTAAATGGGCATTACCCTAAACTTTGCTTTAACACTAATCTCCTAAAACTTTAAATCGTGTATTATCTCATTAATTACCTCAAGTTAGCTCAACTTGAAACACTGGCAGAACTTAGCCTCACATTTGCATCAAATATTGAAGAGTAGCGACAAAAACCGTGGTAAAACACAGCTCACCAACCAACAGCACGGTAGTTGACCCAGCTACTGCTATCACCTGTATGAGTCAAAGATAGCGATCACAATTAGTGGACTGAAATTTTCTCTTTTCTTTCACAGAGTCTAGTCATCTACATCGCTTAAAATCTTGTATTTAGTCCTCTTGAGAGGACTTTAGCTATTAACTTTGGAATTTATTCCCAAGCGGGATAGCAACGAAGCAAGTAATTGAAAAGATGTTGGTAATGACAAGCCTTAAAAGGAGGAAATTAAATATTAGCTGTTGTTTTGGATTTCGTCTAATTTGGCCCGCACTGCCTGGATATCCTGCCACATCAACCATTTTGGCGCACCTCTTTCTTTAGAAGGGTTACGCAGCAAGTAGGAAGGATGAAAAATTGGCATACATAAACGCCCTTCCCACTCCAGCCACTGTCCGCGAATTTTCGTAATCCCCCGCTTATCGCCAGTGATTCCTTTGACAGCAGTTGCACCGGTTAACAAAATTATTTTGGGGTCAACTAGGCGAATTTGTTCTAGTAAGTAGGGTAGACAAGCCGCCACTTCTGTTGGAGTAGGAACTCTATTATCTGGTGGGCGACATTTATTGATATTGGCAATGTATACATCATGCTCAATAGTCAGATTTACAGATGCCAAAATTTTCTCTAGCAACTGCCCTGATCTACCTACAAATGGTAAACCTGTTTCATCTTCATTTTGACCAGGCGCTTCCCCTATAACCATGATTGGTGCTTTGAGATTACCGCGTCCGACAACAGCATGAGTCCGAGTGTCTCCCAATGCACAACGGTGGCAGCGATCGCAATCCTGTGTCAACTCCGTGATGTCAGAATATGTTCCCGGAGCGATCGGAATTTTAGCGTCCGTGGGAATCAGTTCTTGCTGGCTAAAGGTTGAGTCGTCGAAGAGGCTGAGTTGGGTTTCGCTGCTCATGAAAATAAGGATTTTGGTATCAGCACCTGTCATATCTGAATTAAATACCGCTTTTGTTGCAGATTTATCAGAATAAATAGACTTTTGCTGATTACTTATTATTTATACAAATCTTATTGTATCAGTTAATTTGAGACAAAATTCAGTCATGATAAAAGTAATGCCGTCCTAAGATGCTGGGGGAAACCATGTCACATACCCCACTTTTTGCCGATCGCACCCATGCGGGTGAGAAATTGGCGCGAGTGATTCATGATGTTTTAACTCAGCAAGCTATTGATTCTGGGGTAAAGCCTGTACCAATTATTTATGCTTTGCCAAGAGGGGGCGTACCAGTAGCAGCACCAATAGCCCGTCTTTTAGATTGTCCGTTGACAATCATTGTGGCGAAAAAGATTAGCCATCCAGAAAATCCAGAGTTAGCAATTGGTGCGGTGACTACTTCTGGAAATGTTCTTTGGACTGATCAAAAGCTATTTCGCCCTAAACATGATGCGCGGTGGCGGGAAGTGGCTTTAAATAAAGCCATCAACCAAGCTAAATCTCTTGAAGCTCTATTAATTCCTGCTTGTCCGCAGGTGAATGCCGAGAATGCTACGCTCATTTTAGTTGATGATGGCATTGCCACAGGTATGACAATAGCGGTAGCGGCAACTGCGATCAAAGCGCTTTCTCCAGCAGCAGTTTGGCTATGTACTCCAGTAGCGCCACAAAAATTGCTACCCTGGTTAAATCAGTGGGGCGATCGCACAATTGTCTTGGAAACACCGGAACCCTTCTGGAGTGTGAGTAATTTTTATGCCCAATTTCCTCAAGTAGATACATTAGAAGTTATCAAATATCTCCAGCAACAAAAGACAATGGGGGGAATGGATCTGTGCGAGTAATTTTAAATTTTGAATGACTAAATTTTAAATTGTTTCCCTCTCTTCCTTTTTAATTATTTGGAAATTTTCCTTACTGGTATTGCATCTGGTTGACTGACAAAAGTCCTCAAAGTCTTGTGCTTTCGCTTTCATCTAGCTTGGAATCAATTCCCAAGCTAATAGCTTAAGTCTACTAAAGTAGACTCAAAAGCATATCCAGTCTACTAAAGTGGACTAAAGCTATGAGCAATCAATTTATTGCAGGGCGGGTTAGGGTGCAACCCATTCATATTTATCAGTCAACCAGGGTATTGCATAGCTTTGGTATAATCGCCCAAGGCATAGCAAGCAGCTTTCAAACGAGCAAGAGCTTCTTCTTCACTGCGCCGGTCTTTCATACTCCTAGCTAACAGTAAACGTTCTTCATAATATGTAATTGCTTTGTTATAGTCACCCAAAGCTTCACAAGCAACTCCTAAACTACCTAAAGACTGTTCCTCGCTACGGTTGTCTTGAATTTCTCTAGCTAATTGCAACCGCTCTTCATAATACTTAATGGCTTTGACATAATCATATAAGGCATAACAAGCATTACCTAGATTCTTTAGCACCTGAGAAGCACTACGAACATTTTTTAAGGAGCGTGCTATTACTACACATTGCTCATAGTAGGCGATCGCTTTTGGGTAATTGTCCAAAGCATACCAAGCATTACCCAAATTCTTGAGTACCTGTTCCTCGCCCCAATTATCTTTGAGTTCCCGTACAATTTCTAGGCTTTGCTGCTGATACTCAATTGCCTGTATAAAGTTACCCAAAGCTTTATAAACCAATCCCAAATTATTCAGTGCAGCCAGTTGACTCCGTTTGTCTTGCAGCTGTTGGGTTATTTTCAAACACTTTTCCAGAAACTCAATAGCCTTGCTATGGTCATTTAGGTGACGGTATGAATTGCCTAAATGGGAAAGTGCTTGCATCTGCAATGCTAAATCTGAGGTGTTGTTGAGCAAAGACAAACACTGTTGGGAGTGAGAGATAGCACCCTTGTAGTCTCCGGCGCTGTAAGTTACCAATCCTAAAAAACAAAGCACCTGTGCCTGTTTTTGCAAATCCCCAATTGCCTGAAACAACCCCAAGGATTGTTGTAAAGATTTCATCGCCGTAAGGAATTCACCAGCTTGCTGCTGTTGAATTCCTTGCCGTAGTAGCTTGGACGCTTCCGATAAATTGTCGTCACTTTCCTGTGGAGGTAGTATTTCTGCTTGTGAACCAGAGTCAAATTCATGGGTAATTGTATTACGCTTCACTGATTTTAGGTATGTTATAGGTAATTGCAGGGGAACTGTATTTTTCGATCTGTTATTCCATTGGCCTTTAGACATCAACCCCTTCCTATTAAGTCTGCTGGTAAATTTAGTGTTCCCAAAACCAGAAGGTATTCTTTCATCAGGTTGGTTTAGCACAGCGTAGGTTAAGCAGGGTTGAGAGTTTATCAATGAAGCGATCGCTTCGCTATTGAATCGTTGATCGAGGCTTTAAGATTACCACTCATGAAGAGTAATAACTATAGTTGTCAGTTAGCCAATAGGCAACTTTCAAAGACAAATACGTCTTTAGACCGCAGAGTGTCAATCCTGTGAAGAATTGCTGCTTTTAACCTATTCAACAATAATCTACATTTCATAAGTTTTGGTGAGTGTGTTTTTAGTGTCTTTAAAACTAGAAGATATAAAAATATTTTTTCAAGGCAGTGTACTACTATAAATTTAAGCGTAGTAATCTTAGTTTCACACCTTTAATTGCCTATCTCTCCTTCAATTTGGATTATAAGAGTCAATAACTGGGGCAAGCATTCATAGCAACAATATTATTTAACAGTTCTATTACCAACATCTGCACTGTATGTATGGTGCAGGATTTCTCGCACCTCCATTAAAATTTTTCCTAGCATGTTTTTACCACTACCATCGGCTCCGCAACCCCAGTAAAAATCGATGGGCGAGTTTTCAACAATTTCTGCATTGCCTGTGGAAAGTAAGATATCCCTGATATTTCTATGAGTTTTAAATTTACATAGCACAGCTTGCCGCATGATGTCATCTTTAACTTGTTCCCAATCTTGACGTAAGAGACGGGTTCTCTCACGCCCCATTCTTGCCGCATCTTTAGGTGTTCTAATTAGGCGGATTTGTTCTACATCAGGTGTACCCACAAACTTTTGCGCTTGAAAGTAGTGTTCACTAGTTAGCCAATACAATCCATCTAATTCAAAGCCGTGGGGCGAAAAGTTAGAGAAACAGCCATATTCTTCACGAGTGCTATAAAAATAGATTGTTATAGAAGTTGATACCACTTTGAATTTACTTAATTTGTAAGGACTGAAGCCTTTACTACAAGCAAGCTTAAGTGATTTTACATTGTATAACATAGTTTAATTAATTCTTGCTTACTTCCTTAGTTGTAGAAGTTTGCTGAAGTTAAAATAAGGAATATTAATAATTAATCCCCCCTTTCCTCCTGAAAAAGCGGAGCTATGTCCGCTATTTCTGAGAGTAATTGGGAGGATATTCAAAAGATAAATGTCACTAATCTTCAAGTATTAATTACTTACTCAATTTAAATGCACTTGCTAAAAGTTAGGTGTTGGTTGCACCAACTGGTACAGAGACATTTGCCACAGAGCCATTATTGAGGATAGGTTGACGGGTTTTCAAGTCAAATTTGAAGCCATGAGGCAAAATATGAAGCTTTGCTCCGCAAATCGCCAAAGACTCATCCTTCAAAATTTCGCCCATATTGTTATATGTAGCTTCTGATTCATCAACAATTGTGACAGCGCCTTGACCAATCACTTCAATTTGATTATCTGTCACTACCATAGCGGTATTCTCGTCAATACCAAATCCCAAAACAGCAGGCTGTAGTATCAAAGCTGAAATTAAGCGTCCCAAGCGTCCGCGCTGGGAAAAATGCTGGTCAATTACCACCCCTGGTAAGAAACCTAGACCGGGACCCATTTCAACAGTTTCAATCCTTGGATGTGTTTCTGAGTCGCCTTCCACAATCATCACATCTGGCATCACAGCAGCACCCGCGCTGGTGCCGGCGATAACTACACCTTCAGAGAACCGCTTGTGAATCGCCGCATCAATTTCGGTATCCTTGAGGATGCTGGTAATCCGAGCTTGGTCTCCCCCAGTAAAAAATACCCCAGTTGCTTTATTAATTGCTTCCAATGCGGTAGATGAAGATGCATCTTCGCGGGTTTCTGTATCAATAATGCGAACATTCTCGGCTCCCAGCCGCTCAAATACTCTAATATAATTTTCTCCCACTTCTTTTGGTAATTCTGTCGCCGCCGTGATAATTACAATGTACGCCTTGATACCTCCAGAGCGTCGCACAAAGTCCCGCAGAATTACGGAATCTCCATCCTTGTCTTCAGCTCCCCCAATAATTACCAACTGCCGTTTGATATTACTTTGCACCATGATGCCCCCTGATTTGAGTTAATCAATCTCACTAAACCATGACAATTCCAACTATCAAATCATCCTTTTGGTAGATTACCTGATAGAAGGTAGTATTAAAATTTGCGTAGACGCATTCGCAAAGCGTCTCGTAGAGAAGCGGCTTGTCGTTAGACATCGCAATTAGACCAAAAGATTTTTCTGAAAAATTACAGACAAATAACTATCCTCGTTAATTTTCCTTAACTTAATAAAACCTACAGCATCAATTGCCTCTAGAGAAATCTTCTAGAGGCATTGTTGACTATTGTGCTAATTGCCGATTGGAAATTTATCGTGCAATCGTAAGTAATTAGTATTAACTCTGGCTGGATGCAATTAGATATCTAATAACAAGTCCTAATGAATGCGACTTCTGTAAAGCAAGTTAGTTAAGAAAAAACGTGCTTGTTCTAGTGGGAGATGCCTGGGTTTACCTTGGTAGACAATTTGATACTCATTCATGTCTGGGCCATCACCATGCCCAGAGATCAGCTTTTGGTGAAAAGCTTCCTCAGCAAGTTCTCGGATTTCATCTCTTAGAGCAGCTTGTGTGCTATTCATAACTTTAGCTGTCTTTTCAATACCGTACATTTGATTATACAAATACTTGGGTGGGTGTTGCACCCTTCAAAGGTTATATTTTTGACTATTCATGAGGATGAATAGACTGTACTTTATTCTTTGCTAAGGAAGGGGGGTTTAATTATGCCTTGAGATAGTTGAAAATACTTACTAATAGGGTTAAGGTGGGTTCTGATTAGATCAATGGCTTTGCCATCACTCTTCAAAATTAATCTGAATCAATCTACAATCAATAAGTCTGAGTAACCATAACTCAGCATCTAAATTTCAGGGTGTTTAGCCAAAGGTTCGTAATCAATGGTTCTACAAAAAAGTAGTGATTTAGCCCGCATTAATGCTAGAAGAACGGATGTATTCGATATTTTCAACTTCAAGCATTATATTGGGCCCAACCCCTATTTAGATACAGGGGCGCTAGTATTTGACTTTGCTCTAATTGACTCTAAAGAGCCTTTGCGCATTGAAGATTATATTGCAAGGATTGGCGATCGCTATCCACACTTGGGCAGCCAAACCTACGAATCTTATGCTCATTTATTTGCCCAAGTTGTGTCCGAAGTCGGAAAACTGGACATGGATTTGCACCTTAACCATTGGAGTGTTAAGCCATATCCAGATTTGGTGCGGATTAGTGTCCAATCACTACATGAACGCACAACTAGAGAAGTAGCTTATTTTGTTTGGGATTGGTTTGAAGCCATTACTCAAGACGAAGACTTTACCTTTGATGAACAGTTAGTGAAGCTGCAAAATAGATTCCGCGCATCTGCCTATGGTGGCCCTACGGTTTACGCTCTATTGCGAACAGCCTACGAAAAAGGTATTCCCGCCTTTTATTTGTGGGAAGAAGGATTGATGCAGTACGGCTTGGGAAAAAAACATGTCCGGGGGGTAGCAACAACATTTAACTGTGATAGTCATCTAGATTCGGAGTTTACCACCCGCAAAGATGACTGTAAGGCATTTTTAAAAACTTTGGGTTTCCCAGTCCCTGAAGGGGATATCGTCTTTTCTGAAAAGGAAGCCTTGGCGGCAGCAAGACAAATTGGTTACCCAGTGGCAGTGAAGCCAGTGGTAGGTCATAAAGGAATTGGTGTTACGGCTGACGTACAAGACTCAAAAGAACTGGTATCTGCTTATAATAGAGCATTGGCAGCGATTCCCGAAGACCAGCTAACTCGGATAATTGTTGAGAAAAGTATTTCCGGATCAGATTTTCGCTTGTTGTGTGTCAATGGTAGATTCGTCGCCGCCACAGAACGCCGTCCAGCATCGGTTGTCGGTGATGGGTATTTAACGCTTGCAGAATTAATTCGCCAAGAGAACCGCAAACCTGCACGTTTAGACTCACCCACCTCGCCGATGAGTAAAATTCAGATAGATGAAGCGATGGAACTCTACCTAGACGAACAGCGTTTATCATTAGACAGCGTGATTGAGAAGGGACGCACTGTTTACCTGCGTAAAGTCGCCAATCTTTCAGCCGGAGGTATAAGCATCGATGCAACTCAAACAGTTCATGCTGATAATATTATCTTGGCGCAAGATATTGCCCAACACTTCCAGCTGACTTGCCTTGGTATTGATGTGATTACCAAAAGTCTCTCAGAATCTTGGAAGTCCAGTAACTTTGCCATCTTGGAAATCAACGCTGCACCAGGCGTTTTAATGCATCTAAAACCTTCTGTTGGTGAAAGCGTTGATGTGCCTTCCTATATCTTAGAAACCTTTTTTGAGTCGGGTACAGATGCCAGGATACCAATTATTACCTTTAATAAAATCTCAGTTGAAGAACTGCAAGCAACGATTGACCATATCCTTTTACAACATCCCGACTGGACAATAGGCGCTGTTTGTCGTGATGCAGTTTTTGTAAATCGCTCGAAAAAAGTATTAAGCAAAAATTACAACAGCAACGTCCAAACTTTGCTGCGTCATCCAAAACTTGATTTGCTGATTGCCGAGTATGCGGAAGACATCCTAAATGAAGAGGGCATCTTTTACCAGAGTAGTAATATCGTAGTTTTGGATAATCCCACCGAAACTGAGATGATACTAGTGCGGGATGTCTTCGATGGTTCTACTGTGGTAATTAGAAAAGGCAACGACATTTCTGTGCGTCGTAAAGGGTTGATTGAAGATTATACTTTGGCTGAAGATGAACCATTTACACGGGTTTATTTGAAAGAAAGTGGAGCGATTTTGTGAGCTAAGTAAATAGGCGCTCAAGGCAATATTTCTGAATTTAACTGAAAAGTTAGAACCCCGACAACTTTTACGAAGTCGGGGTTCTGGAGTCTAGCTAAAAATTGCTAATTATCTGAATTCATCGATTTTCTAGAACTTTAAAATATCTAATGATTCTTCTATTTCTAAATCTAATATTCTTTCTCGTGTATCTTTGAGTGCTTCTAGTTTACCTTCTTGACGATAGATGTCTGCGGCTTTTTGAAAATCTTCAATTGCTCCCTGTTTATTTGCTATTTCTAAACGGATATTGCCACGATTGTAATAAGCATCTGCATAATTTAAATTAATCTGTATTGCTTGAGTATAATCTTCAATTGCTCCCTGAAAATCTCCTAAATCAGAACGAGCATTCCCACAGTTGTAATAAGCATCGGCATAATTACGATTAATCTGTATTGCTTGGGTATAATCTTCAATTGCTCCTTCAAAATCTCCTAAATCAGAACGAGCATTTCCACGTTTTTTATAAGCGATGGCATCTCTAGGATTAATCTTGATTGCTTGAGGAAATCCCGGTTGAGAGCCTAATAAATAACGAGCAATCCCACGGTTTTTATAAGCATCAGCATAATCGGGGTTAATTTTAATAGCCTGGGTATAATCCTCAATTGCTCCTTGATTATCTCCTACATGAGAACGAGCTTCAGCCCGGTTTTTATAAGCCACAGCAACATTAGGATTAATTATGATAGCCTGGGTATAATCATTAATTGCTTCTTCTAATCGCCCCAGTTGAGACAGAGCTAAACCTCGTTTATTGTAAGATTTAGCATCATAAAGATTTATCTGAATTGCCTGAGAATAATCTGCGATCGCAGCTTCATAATCTCCTATTTGATAGAGAGCCAAACCTCGTTTATAATATAAATCAACATCGCTAGATTTAAATTGGAAGGCTTGATTATAGTTGGCGATCGCATTCGGATATTCTCCTTTTTCAAAACATTCATCACCTAATTTTACATAAAGTATATTTAAATCTTCATCACGATATTGTAAAAAGTTCTCTAATTCAAGCTGAAAGGAAGATTTGAGCAACTGATTATTAGTTGGCTTCGATGCAATTTCCTGCTTCGAGAGATATTTGTAAATTGATGGTTGTTGCTTAGAAGAATTATTTATAGAAGATTGTAACTGTTCCAGATAGCACCCTAAACCACCACCATACAGTAATTGTTCTATCCCAAATGAAATTTTCCCAGTCTTCAACTTAATCATCTGGGTTGGCAGAAAGCCAGCCAAAAAAAGGTGATACTCAGATTGTGCTTCACTCACATCTTCTTGAATCAAAATGCAAACTACAACTGCATTTTTTTCAACCTCTTCAGAACTAATTGACCATCTAACTCTGTCAATCCGACCATGACGAGATTTAACCTCGATACCAATAGATGGGTCAGAAGTCAAGGTAAAATCTATATTCCCATCGCCGCCGAATCGCTTTTCATAATCGACTTCGGTAATAAAATCAGCTAAACGTTCTTTGACAACTTCCTCACCCAACTTCCCTTTGAGATAACTAATAAAAACGTCACGAACTGGCGAAACACGCTTATATTTTTCAGCCATCAGCCAGCAAAATTCCCGTAGTGCCTTTAATCTCTCTCCAGAGATTATAGTTAATTCACTATATTGACCTTCTGTTTCACAATGAAGCAGACAACCAGATGTTAACCTTTTAACAAAATCAGACTGTAGCGATCGCAGTAGTGTAATCCAGTCCATTTATGTTTCTGCGAATCTTTTGATGAGATTATTCTATTAAAATATCCATTCGGCGTAAACCTTTTAATTAGCTTGGGTGATATTCCTTCAAAAACTGTTATCTAATTCTTAAAGTGCGTCCATGTCTGATTATGCCATTTTGACTGCTAGGGAGGGGTGTAAGAGTGCGATCGCTGGGAATAATACATGAAATATTAATTATCTAACCACCAATCGCGCAAATGACCCAAGATAAAAACCCCAACCCAAACCTCATCCCCGACTCCAGTCCCCCCTCTCGAAGAGCGGGGAGAGGGTTAGGGGGTGGGGTTCCGGGATACCCTTGGCAAACCCCACACGAACTTTGGAAAAAACTTAAGCCATTGGCGCGACAAATGCGGCGTGAACCAACTCCAGCAGAAAAGTTACTTTGGCAGAAGTTGAGAAACAAGCAACTTTTGGGTTTCAAGTTCCGCCGTCAGCAAACAATTGACCGTTTTATCGTCGATTTTTACTGTAATGAAGCGCGGTTGGTGGTGGAAGTAGATGGCGAAATTCATGACTACACCCAACAGGAAGATGCGATACGTCAAGAATTTTTGGAGAGTTTGGGGTTGCAGGTTGTGCGATTTAGAAATGAGGATGTTCTGGAGAGGATGGAGGGGGTGTTGCAGGATATTGCTACTTGGTTGCAGAGATAGAACCCCACCCCCAACCCCCTCCCCGCAAGCGAGGAGGGGGCTAATTATGTGGTTTTTGGTGGTGTGTGCGATCGCTTTGCGTCATAATTTGACGATTATTTCACAGGATAGTGATTTTGACAGTATCTTCAGTTTACTGCCAAGGCATCTGCCACACTTTAACTGTTTTGTCATAACCTGTATTTGTAGAATCAGTTACAGTCTGCCGATTTTTCACGATCACATCAGGAATGCCAACAAGTAGTGAATTCTCATCAGTGGTTTCATACATCCGCACTTCTACAGCAACTCGATATTTAGGATGCAGTTGGGGAGATAAAAACCTGGCAATTTCACTAATTAGCAAGTGATGTAATCCTGGAAATAATTCAGGATGTTCTAAATAGGGGTTCATTCCTGGAAATGGATAAGCCATAACAAATATCTCAAAACCAAAATTTTAAAAGTAATTCTCATAGCCCCCTCTCGAAGAGTGGGATGGGGTTCTAAGAACAACTCGTAAGGGCTGCACCACATTGATCTTGTTTTGTCAACCAACCTTTAACACCTTGATATTCTACCTGCGCTTTATCTCCCTGACAACCTAACAATTTGACAACTATATTAGCAGGAATTCTTCCCACTTTTTGGCTTTGTTGACTGGTACTAACATATAAATCCACACCATTAGTACCATAGCCCCGCGTTGTTAAGCCTAATTTTGGCACAAATACCCATCCAGTTCCTTGAAAACCATCACTAGCATTAGTAATCTGTACCCAATCTCCAGCAGCATTAATAACCTGAACTGTTTCGTTGATGGGTATTTGCCCTAGAATTGTGTTATATGTACTTGCACCACTCCGCACATTTAAACCTTGTGGATCTGTATCGGTGACATAGGCAAGAATATCGCACTTTTGAGAATTAGTTGATTTTGCTAAACTTATTTGATGAGCTATACCTGTATTGAGCATTACAGTAATACAACTGAATGCCAATCCTATCACTAATTTTGATGCTGGATTTTTTAGTTTTTTTGTCATAATTTATACAATTTTTTGGTATTACTATTTAAAAATGAGTCTTATTTGTATCTTATAACTTACTTAAATAAATTAGGGTTAACTTTGTCACGTAGTTCCCTAAAAGAGATTTTATTACTGTAATAACACTTATAATTTTACAAAATTTAGTACTGCGATGTCTACGACGGGCTACGCCTACGCAGGTGGATGCAACAGAACGATATGATTGAGTATTAAGATGTCAGTATATGGTGTAGTTAACGCCAACAGTAAGTTAAAGTTTTGAAAGAGTTTTATTAAGTTATATGAATATCAAGAAACAGCCCATATCAGATGGCATAGGTCAAGAGATTATTAATCTCGATAATGTCAGTATTTTAGAATTAGACAAACAAGAAATTATTAGCCTGTTTAAATCTAATGGAATTTTACTTTTTAGAGGGTTTGATGTTGATACTGGCATTTTTAAGGAATTTACCAATCTCTTGAGTATCGATTTTATAAATTATGCTGGCGGTGCATTCAGTAGAAGGATAATTAATGGAGATCAGACTCTCTTAAGCGTAAATGATTTTAAGTCTGAAATTAAGTTGCACGGAGAAATGTATTATCAGCAAAATATCCCACTTATGCTATGGTTTTTCTGTGCTAATCCACCATTAGAAGATGGTGAAACTACGGTATGTGATGGCAGACAATTTTTTAATGAAATTAGTAGTTCAACCAAAGAGTTATTCAGCAAAAATAAGTTAAAATTCACTGTTCGGATATCTAAAGAAGACTGGCAGAAAAAATATCAAACCAATAACTTGAATACACTAGAAGAGATGTGTCAGAAGAATAATACACATCTGACAGTAAATGATGATCAATCAATTATACTTGAATACATTTCTTCAGCCATTATTCCCAGCAGATGTGGAAAGTATCAAGTATTTATTAATAGTCTATTGCCCACAAAGCAGTTAAGCCCAAAAATACTTAAGTTTGAGGATGATTCAGAAATTCCTGAAGAGGTTGTCTCTGAACTTAATGAAATTGCTGAAAAAATAACCACGGAAATTTCGTGGCAAAAAGGTGATATTTTAATGATTGATAATACAAGAATACTTCATGGTAGAAGAGGCTTCGCTGATGATCAAAGAGATATTTATATTAGGCTATGTTCTCCAGCTTTTTCATTCTGATATTTTATTACTTTTGGGTAAGTTTGACTGATAAAAATCAGTTAAGTTGATAGCCAGGAGAGATTTTTACCAGTTTCTGTGTAACACGTTACCTCATATCATAGCCAAACAAATTCGGGTCTACTTCTCCTAACTGTAATTCTGCCAAACCATACTCCGCCCATCGCCTCTCTACCATCGCCGCCACATCTGGGTCAGATTCCAAAGGTGCGCCCCATTCATGGTCTATTTCCGGCGGAATCTTTGTAGTCGCATCAATTCCCATGCGTCCACCTAAGCCAATCTTTTCACTGGCAAAATCCAACGTATCAAAAGGTGTATTCGGCAGAATAAATACATCCCGCACTGGGTCAACTTTGGAACTAATTGCCCACACCACTTGACGCGGATCGCGAATATTTATGTCTTTATCCACGACAATTACAAATTTGGTGTAAGTAAATTGTGGCAAAGCACTCCAAAACGCTAAAGCTGCCCGTCGCGCTTGTCCCGGATATGCTTTATCTATGGAAATAATCGCCGCTTTGTAACTCAAAGCTTCCATTGGTAGAAAGAAATCGACAATTTCTGATACTTGTTGCCGCAGAATGGGAGTATAAATGCGATTTAGTGCGATCGCCATCATCGCTTCTTCTTTAGGTGGACGACCGCTAAATGTTGTTAAATAAATCGGATTTTTCCGGTGCGTCATACACTCAAAACGTATCAACGGCGAATCTTCCACGCCGCCGTAATAACCCATATGGTCGCCAAAAGGCCCATCTGGCAAAACTTCCCCTGGTGTAATCGTTCCTTCCAAGACAAATTCAGAATCTGCGGGAACTTCCAAATCTACGGTTTTACATTTTGCCAACTGCACACCCGAACCACCGTACAGTCCTGCAAACAACCATTCTGATAAATCTACAGGAATAGGTGTAGCAGCTGCCATGATAATTAGAGGATCTACACCAAGTGCGATCGCAACTTCTAATTTCTTCCCACGTTCGGCCGCTTTTCGCAAATGCCTCGCCCCACCCCGCACCGATAACCAGTGAACCGTCATCGTAGTCTGAGATTGTAGTTGCAAGCGATACACACCTACATTTGGTGTACCCGTCTCACAATCTTTGGTAATTACTAATCCCAGCGTGATAATCTTGCCAGCATCACCAATATAAGGACGTATCAAGGGCAACTTATGTAAATCTAAATCATTACCTTGAAGCACAACTTGCTGACAAGCAGGGAAAAAGTCCCGTCCTGGTTTCGCTTTCACCACGTCAAACAGTACTTTCCCAAAATCTATTGCTTGGGAAATCTTCTTCGGCGGTTTTGGCTGTTGCAGCATACTTAGTTTTTTCCCCAGAGTTTCCAACTCCTCTGGATGCTGCATATTCATCGCCCAGCAAATCCTTTCCACAGTTCCCATCAAATTCACTGCTACCGGGAAGGAAGCGCCTTTGACGTTTTCAAACAACAACCCTGGGCCACCTTTTTGTAGCATTCGGTTGGAAATCTCAGCAATTTCTAAATCTGGGTCAACTAAAGCTGAAATTCGCCGTAATTGTCCCTTCTCTTCCAAAATTTTAATGAATCCCCGCAAGTCTCTCGCCATTGTTATAATAAAGCTGATTATTTAAGAAGTGTGAAGCGCTTTCTTATATTATGAGACATTGGGCATTGGGAAGAGATAAGGAAGAAACTTATTCAATAATTCTCTCTTGTCCCCCTTGTCCCCTCATCTTCCCATTTGGGAAATTGTTGATTTTAATTGGAAATTAACCTATTTAGTAACTTTTCTTAACCGTGTTTTCCAAAGTATTTAGTTATTGTATCTAGGGATACGCAATTATTTTTACAAATAAGCGTTAACCTGATCAAACATGGCCAGAATATACTATACCTTCCTGGCAGGCGGGCTTGTTATATGTCCCCTGCTGGGTTTATTTGTTACAAGTTTGATCTGTATTTTGCTTTTAAATTTTTCTGAATTTTTGTGAGTTTGCGTTGGCGTAGCCTAACTGTAGGGGCGTACAGTTGTACACCCTTACCAATGTATATGTAACAGGTATTTTGTAAAATGGTATAAGGAATAGTTTTCTAAGTTGAGCAATTAATTTGATGATTTTTCAAGATTATTAATAAAAAATATTTGATAAATAATAAATTTTTTAACATCATTAAAGAAAAAATTATACGCCTAAAATGTGTGATATTTTCAAGTAATAATGTTGACTTTACCAGTGTCAATATCGTAACAAGCACCAACAATTTTTAGTTTATCTTCACGGAGCAATTTTGCTAAAATCGTTGAGCTTTCCTGCAATTTTTCAGTCTGATATTGAATATTAGCTATAACCGCATTTTGCATATTATCACCCGTTCTTAACTTTACTCTTTCTACAGATGGTTTGATGCCCTCAATAATCAAACCAATTCTACCAGGAAGTGGTTCGTTTTTGATTGCTTCTGCTACTGCGCCGCATCTTTTATGACCCAAAACCACAATCAACTGCGAACCCAATACTGCTGTAGAGTATTCCAGACTACCTATAACCGTGTCACTGACGACATTACCAGCAACTCGCACCACAAATAAATCTCCAAGCCCTTGATCGAAGACGATTTCTGCTGGTACTCTGGAATCTGCACAGCCCAATATGGCGGCAAAGGGATACTGAGCTTTAGCAACTAATCGCAGATGTTCTAATGATTGATCGGGGTATTTACGTTTTTGATGGATAAATCTTTGATTACCATCAAGCAAGCGTCTGATAGCTTCATTAGGACTGATTAGATTAGGGTTAACTGGATGAATCTCAGCAACAGCAGTTTGCTCTGTATTCCAAAAACTATCACTAAAAGCAGTAACCGCAATACCTACCACACTTGCGAATTTTAAGAAATCACGTCGCCCTACAAATCCATTAATTCGACTCATCAATCTACCTGACAACAAAGCTGTTCTCAGGAAGATATCAGACTCAAGCAAGATGTAAGAGTACCCTTTTACACGATTTAAGAGTCATTTAATCTTCACCTTGCATCGGAAGTTAGAACTTATACACTATACAGATTGACTATTATGTGTATCAAGTAAATTCGATATCATCTGTCAAATTTAAAGCTAGAGTTAGCCATAACCCAATACGGCTCAGTTAAGGCTTGATCCTTCCGTAACCCTCCTTAAATTAGAGCAAGCCTTTTTAAAGGGAGCCACTACGGTCTTCTCCCAAAGCGAGAGGCTACGCCAACGCGGAGCGTCTTGTAGAGAAGATGGTTTCCCTCTTGAGCAAGTGGCGTGGATTGGGGGATCTTCCTGGGCAAAGTATCACTAACCTAAAATATTGAGTCATAACTAAGATAGTTTTCCAACACATTATCTTCTGGTTACGAAAGAGTATAATTCGTGTCAAAAGCCAAAACGAGCTATTGTTTGTATTTCCTATATTTTTTGGGAATACTTAACATAGTACTGGCTATAGATATGACTTTTTTAAACAAAATAAACTGGAACTTTCTACGTAAAAATTCTCAAAATAGCTCTGGGATAGATCCGTCTGCCCCAAGCCTTCAACCTGTAGTGCAGAAAAAACCTGCAACACCATCAACCCCCAAAAACCTTGCGGAATTAGAGCATGAAATGGAGTTAGAGAGGCGGGTTCTCAAAACATCCCCTCAGCAACTGCATCGCAAAGCCAAGCGGGGTATAGGTATTAGACTTATTTGGATAGCAATACTTATAGGCATTCCCGTTGGTGTAATTTGGGTGGCGAACCAGCCTTACCCGGTAATTCGCCGTCCGGTGATGCTCCATGCGCCTTTTTTGTTGCTACCCAGCTACATCAGCATGGATAATCACTATCGGCAGGCGTTGGTATCAGTCGAGCAAGCTGAACAATTGATTGAAAAAGCTACCAGTCCTGCTGATTTGGCTTTGGGAGAACAGAAGCTACAAGAAACACAAAAACATCTAGATCAGTTGCCAACTTCCTTTGTCAATGATTGGTCAGAATACAGATATTGGTGGTACGACTCGCGCTTTAGCATCTATGGTTTTAATGCATTTCGGAGTAAAGTTGGGCAGCTAGAAGCTAAGGTTTTTCAGGAAAAGAATGCTCAGTCCTTGTTTACCGATAATATGCAGACCCTCTTAAATGCAAAACAGCAATATGAACGGGCTGCAACACCAACTGATAAACAGACTGCAACAGCTGCTTGGCAGACGGCGCTTAATCAATTAGAGCAGATTCCTGGTCAAACCCTAGCAGGAAAAACTGTACAAAATCAACTAGATACTTATAAGCATGAGTTTCAGGAAGTTGTTGGATTGGCAGCTGGGAACGATCGCATCAGTGCCTTAATCACCGCAGCCCGGCAGTTTTCCTGGCAAGCTGCCAAAGCTGGTCAAAATCCGCCGCACACCGTAACTGAATGGCAACAGATAGAAAATTTGTGGATAGAGGCAATTGAGCGGCTTAAAGAGATTCCTTCAAAAGACGTGGCGGGTTATACCGAAGCACAAAAGTTATTAGCAATTTATCAGGCTAATTTAGGTCAAGTTAAAATCAGGCGGCAAGCTGAGGCGGATGCTGTGGAGGCAATGGAATTAGCGCAACGAGAAATCGGAAGGTTGCTGGCTTCAATTCCTGCTGATGCTCATGATGTGGAGCGCAATCAGGTGTTGAGCCAATTGCAGAGTATTATTAATCAATTAAGAAAAGTCCAAAATGGCACAACAACCTATCTAAAAGCTCAAGAGTTACTACTGTCGGCAAATAATAAACTAAGGCAGCTTGAGGCTCAATAAATGGTGGCGATCGCTTTGGTATGATCCGATTGCCTAACTATGTGTTTTCTGTTTGATTTCTAGCCAGTTGTGGTGAAGCGGTGACGTTCGCTCTGCTTGTTTACTGCATCCACCCTAAAAGGGTAGTTCACAGAGCGCAAAAGTCAACAACTGGCCATTGGGTGGGATTTTTGAGACGGGAATCGATCCCTTGTAGAACTTTCTCAATGTCCCAGTAACCCTGCTGATATCTCAATTAAAACTGCAATAGAAAAATTTTGGATGCCAAATTGCCAAAAGCACTCAATCAATTTTGATTAGGGGAAACATAGGCGTTTTTATCCCATGCAAAAACGCCCAAGGTTTCCTCTGGCGCAGCTTTGCAGGAGTTGTTGTGACTCAGCAGTACATCAAAAAGTGATGCAGAGCTTTATCAGGACTTACGCATTGAAAACCTGAAACCTCGTTCGCGTAGCGTGCGCGAAGCGCACTCCTCCCTAACCCATGCCACTTGATGCCAGTCCGCTTAAGTCAAAACACCCGCCCACGCGATCGTCCACTTGAGGAAACCCCTCTGAGTAAGTGGCTCCCGTTAAAAACGGGGGATTTTAAAAGCCAACTTTTTAAGGGGGTTAGGGAATCTCTTTTGCATAAGTCCTATTTATATATAGGAAGCTCACTATGCATTCCTATTTAATTGGGGTTTTGGCAGATCCCGTAATTTACGTTCTGGTCACTTTTTCCTGAATGAATGTCCTGTTTTACCTTTTTACTCGCTGTAGATGTGATTAGAAACGCAAGGATTATTGGGGAGAATTCTTTGAGCATCGAAAACGACGGTCGCGGCAGTGGCAGGAATAATTATAGCTTTTGCATTAACCCAAGTATGCTAGTTATGCTGCCAAGCGATCACTTCAGGTCACTTAAGTAATAAAATCCCCTCCAGTCAGAAAATTAGGAGGGGCATATATTAAATGAAATAATTACTGTCTATGCTATCACTGATGATCTCTTGTTCGCGTAGCGTCTCGTTGGCGTAGCCTCTCGTAGAGAAGAGAAGGCGATGCCTACAGCGGGCTATTCGGCGTCGCTGATCATGAAGATTGTCTTATCGAGATGAGCGATGCA
Source organism: Nostoc sp. (assembly GCF_036917195.1). Lineage (GTDB taxonomy): Bacteria > Cyanobacteriota > Cyanobacteriia > Cyanobacteriales > Nostocaceae > Nostoc. The sequence continues at coordinate 105,802 of NZ_JBALDG010000022.1, read as the reverse complement.
GAAATTATTACAACGGCTCTTTGTGCTGCAATGTTCTTTGATAGTAACCATGATAAGGCTTGCTGCTATCTGAAAGACTACAATTTTAGCCTTCATACGTGAGATAAATCACAATTTCCTCACAGATTACACGGTATATCAATGCTAATTAATAATTCATTACTGGAGTGTTTGATTGAGTTTGATTTGCAGTTGTGCGTAGCGCAACCGGATATCTCGTTGCGTGCGATACCGATAGCGTACCCCTACGGGGAAGCAAGCTACGCGCAGCGTCTCCAAGAGTTGCTCTCTTCGAGTCTTCTCCCTTGGCGTTAGCCTCTCCTTTTGGGAGAAGGGGAGACGCTTTAGCGCAACGAGCGTCACAGCCCGCACTTCTCTAAGAGACGCTCTTGCTAGCAAGATCCCCGTAGGGGTACGGTATGGTTCGACTACTTCGGCTCCTTTACCTCGGCTTACCTCGATTTCGCTACTTCGACGCCGCTCAGTACAAGTCGGTACAAGTCGCTCGGCACAAGTCGGCTTCGGTTCCATCGATCCCAGGCGTGATGCTCAAGGCAAGCCGCTCAGTGACCACCGCAGGCATCGCATTCGACTCCAGGTACTTTGCACCCTAGAGTCCGATAACTAGCAACTTAGGTTATTAGTTGATTGTGATTTAATTGAAGCATAGCAACCTGTCTACCCACTCTCCTAACTGACATTTCTCACTAATTGACCCAGACACTTCAACACACTCAAAACCGTATATAATTCATTCCCCGGATTGAAGATGTAGAACAAGCGAGACAATACATATTTTGGTGTTTCTTGTTTAATCAATTTAACAAAAATAAAACTACTGCCATTGGAGATTAGTCCGTATACTGGTTTATCTGAGTTAGAGACTGCCAGCATATAAGCTAGCAGTTGTGGTTTGCCCACCTCCACGGAAAAAGCTGCTTGTTTAGACTCTATAACTACTACTACTAGCTGTTCAAACAAAACTAAGATATCAATCTGCCCTTTGACTCTTACGCCTTCATCTTCAGCCGAAACTTCTACAGATTTTTCAGATTTGACATGAAATGGGGATAGATAAAAGTCTGCTAAATCCAACAAGGGAGACAACATCACCATCTTGACAGTGTTTTCCAGCAGGGGAGGGTATTTGAGCAAATTGGCATAACTTGCCTTAACTCGGTTGAGCTGTTGTTTTTGGGAGTTGGTAATTTCTGGTAAGTTATCTTGCCACTCTCTAAAAAATTGCTCATCCTCAACTAATTTGAGTCCAAAGCTGGTCTCTAAGTCAAGTAGGGTAATTTCTTTAGCCTGTATTGTTTGAACCATAATCCAGAAATATTTTTGGTAATTGTATAGTGAAAGTAAATGTGAAGAGTGGGTTTATGGTTGCAAATATTTGGCTTTTATAGTCTTCACTGTTTTATCTTGCCCTTTCAGGCTTTTATTAATGATTCTTTGATAGTAAATAGACCCGCACTTTCGGGGCACAGAAAAAGCTCATTGGTGTCAATATGCTTTTTGGTTCCCCATAGCTGACAACTATTTAATCTCTCTTACCTGCTCCCAGATATAGCTCACCCACTTTCGGGTCATTCAACAGTTCTTGACCAAAACCGGAGATCGCATCGCGTCCCGACTCCAGTACATAGCCACGATTAGCCATTTCTAAAGCCTTACGGGCATTTTGTTCCACTAATACGATCGCAGTACCCGCCTGATTAATTTGTTTAATCTGCTCAAAGACTTGTGTCACCAACATAGGAGATAAAGCAGCAGATGGTTCATCCAAAATCAGCAAACTAGGTTCCAACATCAAAGCTTTGCCCATCGCTAGCATCTGGCGTTCTCCTCCAGAGAGAGTACCAGCGCGTTGACGACGGCGATCGCTCAGTCTGGGGAACATGGTAAATATTTTATCTTTGATTGGTTTCAGGGAAACGTTAAGCACAAAAGCACCCATTTCCAAGTTCTCTTCAACACTGAGAGACGGGAAGACATTGGCGATTTGCGGTACGTAGCACATTCCTCGTTGGACGATTTGATTGGACTTTAGCCCCACGATGTTTTCACCTTTAAAGGTAATTGTGCCTGTGTGGGGGATTAAAAGCCCAAAAATTGCTTTTGCTAAAGTAGATTTACCCGCACCATTGGGGCCAATCACTGTTACCAATTCCCCTGGTGCAACCCGGAAATTTACACCTTGCAGGATATCTACATCTTTGATGTATCCAGCGTGGACATTTTGAACATCTAGTAAATAGTCATTTGTCATTGGTCATTCGTCATTGGTCATTTGTCAACAGTCAAGTCAAGCATAACTATTGACTGTTGACTATGGACTATTAAGGGGTTTTTTGCAACTCCGGTCGTTCTTCTGGAAGAATCGCCCCTTCTACAGGGCAAACTTGGAGACAGATGCCACAGTCGATGCAAGTGGCAAAGTCAATCCAGTACCAATCTGTTCCCTTGGCATTTTTGCCTGGGCCATCATGAATGCAAGCTACTGGACAGGCATCTACGCAGTCAGCAACGCCTTCACAGACTTGTGTAACAATTGTGTGCGGCATGTTCTCGATTCCCTCTTTTCTGTATCGGCTATTTCTAGCCTAGCAGGGGAGTGGGGACTGGAGATTGGAGATACCGCTGTCAAGGTGAGTCTGGATGAGACTGCAATTTTTATTCATTACTAGCTCAGAACTCGGAATTTTCAAATTTACCCTTAGTTGTAACAAAATCAAGATTTTTGGCGTAAGGGATTTCCAACAAATAAATTATCCAATCTTGTCGGGTAGGCAGCGTTTGACTGAGCGCTCACGCCGAAGTCTTGCCCGCCTTTGGCTACGGCCTCTCGTGTCACCCACCCCACAAGAAGTAGTTGAGTATTTTTTTAATTGGAAGTCCCTAAGTACAGCATTTCATTAATTTGTAACGAATTAAATTTGGCAATACCTTGCAATGTTAATGCGTCCCTCTGCAATGCCAATGCATCCCAATACAATGTTAATGCGTCCCTCTGCAATGCCAATGCATCCCAATACAATGTTAATGCGTCCCCTTGCAATGCCAATGCATCCCGATACAATGTTAATGGGTTCCCCTGCAATACCAATGCATCCTTCTGTATTAAAAACGCTACCTTTTTATGCAAAACTGTACTAAGCAAGCTGTCTTGGCTATCGCCGTTAGATTCTAAGGAAATTCAGGCAAAATTATCTGAGTCGCATAGCTGGGGAGTGAGGAGTGAGGGAGGCAGGGGGAGATGAGGGGGACGAGGGAGAATTATTGAACAAGTTTCTTCCTTGTCTCCCTTGTCTCTTCCCAATGCCCCCCCATGCCCAATGCTTAACTCACTTAACGCAATGATTCAATTTTTGGTGAACCATCAGCTTTAATCCAAGCAATTTGGGCTATGCTGCGATCGCGTGCATATTGGCGAATAGCGTCTGCATCCCTTCCCCCCAAATCAATTTCTACCCGCACCAAATCAGTAGAATCTCTGAGTTTTTGGGCGTGGGCAAAGGCGGCGGCGTTAGCACTCGGCGTCTCTGGTGCTACCAACCAGTTACTAGCTGGCGTTGCCTGTGGTAATTGCTGAGTAAACAACAGAACTTGGTATAATTCTTCGATATTGAGTCCAAAACCAATTCCGGGAATGTTTTCTCCTTGGGGATGATATAACCCCAAAAGCTGGTCATAGCGACCACCGCGCCCTAAAACTCTGGCTTGCGATTCGGTATTGTTGACAACCTCAAAGACGATACCAGTGTAGTAGTCTATAGTCTGGATGAGGCTAAGGTCAAGGGTTAACGGAAATTTTTTCTCTGATTCCAGTAATTCTACTAAGGATTTGAGGTTATTTACTGCCTCTCGCTGTTCTTCATCTAGATCCAAACTACTAACTTTTTGTAACACGTCTGCACTAGAGCCACGTAGATCCAGGATGATTCGGGCGCGATCACGTAGTTTGTCACTTAGGGGTAAATTATCTATAGTAATGCGGTCGAGATGAGCGATCGCACTGCGAACTTGATCTTGTAGATTATCAGGAAAGGCACTCAAGAGCGATCGGGTAATTCCTGCCTCACCTAAAATTAAATGCCATTCCTGCAAACCCAGTGCTGCCAAAGAATCTGCTACTAATAGTAGTACTTCTGCATTTGCCAGCAATCCGCCAGCACCTAACAACTCCACCCCAGCTTGATAAAACTCCTGTTGGCGATTGTGTCTACTTTCCCAAGTGCGGCGAAACACATTGCCGTTGTAGTACAACCGTTGCGGATAACGCAGACTTGTCATCCGAGTGACAACAGTCCGAGCAATGGATGCTGTTAATTCTGGACGCAGCCCTAATTCATCATCTTCGCCATTTTGTTGTAGTTGAATCACCATCTGACGCTGGATTGCTTCCCCCGCCATCAGAGTATCCATGCGCTCTAAAGTCGAGGTGATAATCCTGTGATATCCCCAACGGTGAAACACCTGCTGTAACCGCTCTTCAATCCAGCGTTTTTTCTCCACATCCAAGGGCAATAAATCCCTGGCTCCCGCTGCTGGTTGATACACCATTATTTTTTCTTCCCACCAAACAAACCACCGAATAAACCGCCACTACCAGATTTATCTGGTTGCTTATCTCTATTATTGGGGGATGAAGTCACCTTATGATCACTAGGTTGTTGTCCTAAAGCCTTATCTATTTTAGGTTTCCATTGCAGAGCTATTTCGTCATTGGGGTCTAATTTTAGAGCATTGTCAAAGTGGATTTTTGCCATTTTTAGCTGATTTTGCCTCAAATACACCATTGCAATTAAGCTATGGCAGCGACTATTTTTAGGTTCTAGCTTTAGGGCATCCTGTAACTCTACTTTGGCTTGGGCAAATTGGTTTTTGTCAATTAAAGATTGAGCGCGACGAACATACTGTTCTACAATCGAGTCTTCTTTTGCTGGCGCTGGTGGTGTGTTTTTTGGTGTATTTGGCTCAGACGTTCCTGATTGGACTTTGGGTTGAGCAGATGGTGGCGGCGGTGCCGATGCTTTGCTCCCACTCCGCATTAAATAGACTAAATTCAACTCACTAACTTGGGCAATGACTTGCAGCGCTTGCTCTAAAGAATCATATTGGGTTTGGGCTAGTTTAGCGATCGCACTTTTATAGAAATGATCGATATTGGCGGTATCAGCTAACTGTCTCCCCAAGTCAGTGTTTAGAATTACCGAAGTAGACTCTTGTACCAGACGCTTGCCAATTTGCGACAAAATTAGAATATATTCAGCGCGAGTGCGATCGCCAGAAAGTTTTTCGTAAGCTGGGTTAACTAACTTCGATAACAATTCGTTTCCTAGCTGTTTTTGTGCATCATTTTCAGTAAAACTACTATCCGGGTGTAAGCGGCGGGCAATTTTGAGATAGCGTTTGCGAATCTCTTTGACATCCGCATCAACTGGAACGCATAATACTGCGTGATGATCTATGAAATCATATTTAAATAATCCACAATCTATTTTGAAAGACATATACAGGTTTTGCACCAAAGGAGCAGTTAGATTCTTTTTAGTTTACCCAAAGTCGGGGGGAAAGCCCCCATCTGCTACACCCATGCTGACAGTGGTGGAACTTGTAAAAGTTCGCTACTAAGAGAGTCGTGAATATAACTATTTGTTGCAATAATTCTACCTGACTCAATTTTGACGGGAGTACCATCGTAGGCGGTGACTTTGCCCCCGGCTTCTTGTACCAAAATTATCCCGGCGGCAATATCCCAAGGAGAAAGTCCCCGTTCCCAGTAACCATCGACACGTCCACAGGCAACATACGCCAAATCTAGTGATGCAGAACCACTACGTCTGACTCCTTGGGTAAGATGGGTGAGGTGACTAAATTCTGCGTAGTTGTTATCAGAGGTTTCGCGGCGATCATAGGCAAATCCAGTTACCAGAAGGCTCTTACTCAGTTTCGAGGTTGCCGAAACCTTGATGGGATGACGGTTACGCGTTGCTCCCAAGCCAGCAGCAGCACAGAATACCTCATTGTGAAAGGGGTCATAAATTACACCAACTTGCGGAACACCATTAATTAACAGCCCGATGGAAACGGCAAAAAATGGGTATTGATGAGCATAGTTGGTTGTGCCATCTAGAGGATCTATTGCCCAAAGGTATTCATTCTCTTGATTACCTAATTTCCCTGATTCTTCCGCGAGGATAGAATGTTGGGGAAAGTGGCGACGCAAAATTTCTAAAATCAACTCTTCTGAGGCTTTATCAGCAGCAGTGACTAAATCACCAGGGCGTCCTTTTTCAACAATTGCGTCTTCTAACTTACCCAAGTAACCTTGCAAAATGGCACCAGCAGCTAAGGCCGCTTCTGTAGCAATATCTAGAAAAATTTGTAGATTTGTCATTTGTCATTTGTCATTGGGTTTAATAGTCTCCTTTGTGCCCTCGTGCCCACTCTTTAAAGATTTTGGCGGCGAAACTCGGCAGGAGTAAGGCGCATGGGTTTTTCAGGGTTCCAGATTCCTTGGCCCATAAGTCTAGCCCATTGTTGGGCACGTTCTAAACGCTGATCATATTTGTGGTTAGGCGATCGCCCAATAAACATTGCATTCCCTTGTTTCACTAATTCTTCATTTAACAACACCTTATTTTTCCACACATAAGCTAGAGTTCGCCCGATTTTGTCTTTCGCTTCTAAATCAAACTCCAAGGTTACCGATTGTTCTGCACCACCAATTAGATTTTCTAACTGTTCTTTTGCTTCTTCCCCCCAAGGTCGCTGTCGCAAATCTGGTGCATCAATACCAACTAACCGCACTTGGGAAATCAAATTTGGTTGTTCAGCCATGCCTAACACTTCCAAACTTTGCCCACTAACTACCCGCGCTACTTTCACCTCAGCCTGATTGTTTGGCAGCTGGTTTTTACCTTGACAACTCACCAAAAGCAATAAGCAAGCCAAAATGGCTATTTTTCCCACCCAGTTACCAAAGCGCATAGGCATCAGAACTTCTCCTCTGGTCGCAGGTCTTGCTAGTTGGTTGAGTAGGGGTACGGTGATTTTAAATTGTTTATTCCTCATCTAAGGGTAAACCCGCTTTAACTCTCCCCCTAGCAAAATAGCGTCCAAACTGGAGTTCGTAGACTTCATCTTCGTCTTGTGTCTCCACCTCCAAGTCAGAACGGGGGTAACTCACACACAACAAGGCATAACCTTGCCGACGTAAATTTGGCGACAATCCGATCGCTTCTGGTTGGTAAATTTCTCCTGACAATACCCTCACCGCACAAGTGGTGCAAGCCCCGTTGCGGCAGGAAAACGGCAGTTCCACCCCTTGTTTTTCGGCAGTGTGCAGGATGTAGCGGTCTTCTGGCACTTGTAGGGTGTATGTTTTGCCAGTGGCGCGATCGCGAACTCTAATTGTGTATGTACGGGACATCTGGATTTGCGTTTTGGGATTGGGACTTTCAGATTCAACCTAAAAATATCTTTCTTTATCTTTGCATTTTCTGGGATTCTATAGTAGAATCGTAACTTGTGGCACCTGGAGAGGTGGCCGAGCGGTTTAAGGCGCAGACCTGGAAAGTCTGTTTAGGGAAACTTAACGAGGGTTCGAATCCCTCCCTCTCCGTTCTCAAACCTAGTATAAATATATAGATTTGAACAGATTTGAACTAGACTTTTACAAATCGTCGGGTTCAGTAATAGCACGATATTGCTAAATATATTCTTAAAATTGCTTTGGAAGGGCGATTAAGTGTTAAATCTGACTGCTAAATTCAAACAATTTAGCGTGAAGTAACATTTGTTTATTTTTAACTCATAATCGAGGCATTTTGTAAAGTCGCCAAACTCCTACTTCACTATGGTGACAGCCTGATGAACAGATCAGGTAAATTAAGATAAGTAAAGAAAACGTTTTGAACTAAATGGCAGATATAAGCTTACAAGAAATTTCTACTCAGTTAGAAAGTCCGAATTTGCGCGATCGCATGGTAGCCCTTGCCAATCTGCGTCATGTTCCCGCTGAGGATGCAGTCCCTTTGATTAAAAAGGTACTAGATGACGAATCTTTGCAACTGCGCTCAATGGCAATATTTGCTCTGGGAATCAAGCCGACGCCAGAATGTTATTCAATTTTGGTAAGAATTCTCGAAAATGACCCAGATTATGGTATACGCGCTGATGCCGCTGGTGCCTTAGGATATTTGGGTGATGCCAGAGCCTTTGAGGTGCTTTCACGGGCGTTTTATGAAGATACTGATTGGCTAGTACGCTTTAGTGCAGCCGTTTCTCTAGGTAACATTAAAGACCCTCGGGCCCATCAGGTTCTTCTTCAGGCATTGGATAGCAAAGAAGTCGTGTTGCAACAAGCTGCAATTTCTGCACTGGGAGAAATTAAAGATATTGAGTCTGTTGATAATATCCTGCGCTTCGCCCAATCAGATGATTGGCTAGTAAGGCAGCGTTTGGCAGAAGCCTTGGGAAATCTTCCCACTCCCAAGAGTGTCTCAGCTTTAAAATACCTGGAAAAAGACAATCATTTCAACGTTGCTGAGGCAGCCAGAATTGGCCTCAAGAAGCTTGAGGAAATAGACAATCAAGCTTAATATTAAAGCCTCCTGCTACCTTTTAATAATAATTAAGTGGGAATTTTAGCATTTTGATGCAGGGTAATTTCATTCATGAATATTGAAGAATTTTTTCAGTTAAGCGCTGGTAAATGGTTTTCTCATCGGACTAGTCAACATTTGGCTTTTAACCAATCTGAAAATAGCAAGTCAGACATCATTATTGAGACGCTGGCAGTAGATCATCCAGAAGTGATCAAACTATGTCAACAGGACAAAATTAATCCTAGTTCTGCCTCTTGTGCGATCAAAATTACCTGGAATGGCACAATGGAAAAGGATCAAGCAAAACACAGTGGTTCAACTGTGTTAGTTTCGATACCTGATACAGATAATCCGGGCCAAGGTAAGTTACTGCGGGAAATACTTGATGCTGATAAAAGCCCAGTAGCTGGAGACTATAAATTTGACAGTGATGGTGCCTTGATCCTAACTACAGAAGATGAAACCATGTGGTTAGAGGAGCGCGTGTGGTTTGCTAGTCCCAATTTGCGAATGCGGGTAAATGTCCTCAAGAGTTTTGGTGGATTTAGTATCACTTCTTTCACTTCTGAGATTCGCATGGGTGGCTTTCCACCAGCTGCAAACGCTGACAAAGCGGCTAATTCAGTATCAAGTTAGTTGTAATACGATATTAATCCCCTTTTCCCTAGCTACGGTGTACACATAAGTTATCTGATTACCCAAAAGTCCTTTTCTATAAGATTAAGGTAAATAAAACCTCACCCTGTCCTAACTGACATCTCTCTTTGAACTGACGGAGAGGGACATGTTTTGCCTAGCACAACCGGGGTGAGGTTTGATTGGGCTATTTGATAAACCATAAATTGCTAATGAGACTTGTGTGTACCTAGTGTCGCGTTTTATAGAATTAATAAAAGCCTGAAACGACCTATTTGTGAAATGCATACCATGACTAATTTGTACAGTGCATAAGCCCTAGTATTGAGCAATGGGGCAGGGGATATATTTGTTATTTACCCTCTGCTGACAAAACTGCAAAAAGCACTTTTAAAAGAGAGCTATTATTTAATATTGGATATAATTTTAATCACCAAATATCAAACTGTGGTTAGTACCATAGTTTGGAAAAAATTCAGATATATTTCTCTTTTTGGGTTCATCCTTTTTAAATATGCAAAAAGCTAGCGATCGCCTGCGGTAGTGGCAAGACAATTATAATCAACAAAGCCATTGCCAGTAATCCCCAAATATCACGTCCATTATCCAATTCAGTAACATCATTCAGTGCAGGTTCATCAATTAACGGCATAAATAATAAGATAATCGCCCACAGCAATAATTCTTCCCGAACTAAAGAAAGTAATAGCAATAGCAGGCGAGCAATTTGACCAATTAGGATCGCAGTTCGTTGGCCAAACATCGCATGGACAATGTGACCTCCATCTAATTGTCCCACAGGCATTAAATTTAAGGCTGTGACAATTAGTCCCAGAAGACCAGCTACTGCAACTGGATGCAGGTCAAGAGCGGATTTTTCTGTTAACTGACTACCCAAGGCTAACTTCGAGAGTAGCGCTAGTAAGATGGAATACTTGGGATTAAGGGCATCAAAATTAAAAAGTTGGGTTTTTTCATTCAGGGAAACCACGTCAGAATGAGCCAAGCCCCATATTAGTAATGGTAAAGTCGCGACAAAGCCTGCAATTGGGCCAGCGATACTAATGTCAAATAAAGCTTTGCGGTTGGGAATGGGACTACGCATCTGGATAAATGCACCAAAAGTTCCCAAGAAGTAAGGCATGGGAATAAAGTAAGGCAACGTCGAGCGAATCTTGTAGAATTTAGCTGTCAAATAATGCCCAAGTTCGTGAACACCCAAAATAGTCATTAACGCTAAAGCATAGGGTAATCCTTTGAATAGGACATCTGGGTTAAATAGAACTTTGAACAAAGAGCTAATTTCCCATAGAGGCGGAAGAGAAACACCAGCATTTTTGATTCCCACCAAGGTAGTAGTTAGGAAAGTAGCTACTAGTAGTAAAAGTGCTAATCCTGGTCGAGTTAACCGTTCCTGGTCGCGTCGTGGTGTATTTCTTTCTTTAGCAGCTTGAGTGTTGGGAACCAGCACAAAGAAAGGTTTGCCATTGACACCTTCTTGAAAAATCAGCAGGAAGCGATCGCCAAATTGTGCTTCAATATTAGTTTTAATCTGCTGGTAGGCGTTGCTGGCTTGAGTTCGCAACTGACCCCGGCAAATCACCGCTTGTGGTCGATACTCAATATTTTGAACGTAGTATACAGACCAAGGAAAACAATTTCGCAGTTGGGTTTCTTCCTTTAGCTCAATAGGACGCACTAGTGGTTCTGCGGTAGGTTGAATAGTCGGCTGTGATTCTGAGGCTTGGGCTTGGGTTTGGGTTTGTGTATCTCTTGGCACTCCACGCCCCCATTGAAACAACATCCAGTACAACAATGTGCAGACAAATAACGACGAGATGATCAGCGCCGGTGGCGGAGATTGTTTCGCCCCATACACCAGCGTCCATCCACTCAACAGAAATGCTGGTGTCATTAAAACCAGCCACAACAACCATACTGGCGTCCGGGTGATGTGAGCGACACTGTGCTGCACCATTAAATAAGTAGCTAGCCCTAGTAAGAGGATAAACAGAAACCAAAATGCCATGTTATCTTCAGTAATTTTGATAAAACGCCCCACCAGTAGCTTCAGCACCATAGCATTAACTACAAGGCAGACCTCAAATCCCAATTTTATTTACGAACGGTTAACAGTGTTAGTACACTGTAGCGTCAGTTTGCCTACCTTTAACAAGGGTTTGCCTCAAATCTAGTTAATCTGAGATGGTAGCTGAATTTACGTTGTGCTGTACTAGTTAAACGCTTAAGTTTCAATTCTTGAGAATTTCCACACTGTAAGCAGATTGTCTACAACTCCTCAGTTTCGGCTCTTTTATCATGTGCCCTTCACCTCAAGTGCCAAGTCATACAACTAAGCCACCACGGCCTGTGTTCCCTGACAAAGTTCCTAGCGGAAGTTCTCTACAATCGGACTTCGCACAGGAGAGTATTTTTGCTTTTGCACCCAATCGGGACACATTAGGGGGAACGTCTTATTTTATTGTAAGAAATGAAGGCAATATCCTCATAGACTGTCCTGCTTTAGATCAAACAAATCAAGATTTTTTGCGATCGCATGGAGGCATACGTTGGTTATTTCTCACCCATCGAGGTGCTATTGGCAAGACGGCTGAAATTCAGCAAACCTTTGGCTGCGAAGTCCTGATTCAAGAACAAGAAGCCTATTTATTACCAGGCTTAACCGTAACTACCTTTAGGCAGGAATTTACTCTTGATGCAGTAGTCAAAGTTATTTGGACACCAGGTCATTCTCCCGGCTCATCTTGCCTATACTACAGTGAGCTTGGAGGTATATTGTTTTCAGGGCGTCATTTAGTTCCTAATCAGAAGGGTGAACCAGTACCATTACGGACAGCAAAAACCTTTCATTGGCCCCGACAAATTAACAGTCTTCGGTTATTATTAGAAGATTTTACACCAGAAACTCTCAGGTACATTTGTCCCGGAGCTAATACAGGCTTTCTCAGAGGCAAGCGTGTCATCAATCAAGCTTATCAACACCTCGCCTCTCTAGATTTACCAGATTTGCTGCGGATACAGCCCTTAATTTAACATTTATCTAGCTTAAAGACTCGTTAACGGAGTTCAAAGACTCGTTCACGGAGTTCAAAGACTCGTTAACGAGTATCAAAGACTCGTTCACGGAGTTCAAAGACTCGTTCACGAGTATCAAAGACTGATTAACGGAGTTCAAAGACTCGTTAACGGAGTTCAAAGACTCGTTCACGAGTATCAAAGACTCGTTCACGGAGTTCAAAGACTCGTTCACGAGTATCAAAGACTCGTTCACGAGTATCAAAGACTCGTTCACGGAGTTCAAAGACTTATCCTAAGTTCTCAATCCCCAATGCAAATTTTCCAACGTTTGTTAACTTATAGGACTTATACCAATTCTTTGTGAAACTGGACAAAATCAGGCTTGGTAAGACTTGGGCAAAATCCCCTTGTTCTATGCAACCTCATACATAATTGGTTAGGACTAGTACCGCAAAGCCGAAGTCACGTATTCAAAAGTCAAAAGTCAAAATGAATACAGCGTAAGCGTTTCGTTGATTTGGAATGGGTGACTTATTTATGCTGTGCTGTACTAGCCCTTTCAAGGTGAGTAAAAATTTTGGTCAAAAAATTTCTCTTTAATCTCTTTACTCTGTATTTCGTGTAATTTTGTATTTGAATAAATTACTTTTAAGGTGCACTAAATACAGAGATATTAGAGAAAGAAAATAGATTTTAGGAGTCACCTTGAAAAGATAATTCTATAGAGGAATGCAATATTAGCTATAGGTTTTTAAACTATGACGGTTGTTGATACTGGTGTAAAATTAAAGTTAAAAAAGATGTTCTCTGGGGAATTCTAACCTTAGTCCAGGGAATTCTCGTAAAAATTTATGAGCGCAAAACTTGATGGAAGTATAAGGATCGCTGGTTACCAAATCAGAGAGCTACTTTATTCAAGTTCTCGCACTCAAGTGTATCGGGCAGTACGAGAATGCGATCGCCAATTAGTCATCATCAAGCTCTTAAAACGAGAATACCCCAGTTTTAGCGAATTAGTACAGTTTAGTAACCAATATGCGATCGCCAAAAACCTAGATATTCCTAGCATCATTAAACCCTACAGCTTGGAACTCTATCAAAACGGCTACGCCCTAGTCATGGAAGACTTTGGTGGCATTTCCTTACGGGAATTTAGCCAAGGACGATCACTGACTTTAAAGCAATTCCTCCCCATTGCGCTGCAACTGATAGACACTTTACACCAGTTACATCAACAGCACGTCATTCACAAAGACATCAAGCCAGCCCACATCCTGATTCATCCTGATACCAGAGAAATTAAGCTGATTGACTTCAGTATTGCCTCACTTTTACCACGAGAAACCCAAGAGATCCAAAGTCCCAACGGACTGGAGGGAACACTGGCGTATTTGTCGCCAGAGCAAACTGGACGGATGAACCGGAGCATTGACTACCGCAGCGACTTCTATTCATTAGGTGTGACTTTCTTTGAACTACTGAGTGGACAACTGCCCTTTGAGTCCCACGAGCCGATGGAGTTAGTGCATTGCCATATCGCCAAACAGCCTGACTCTATCTGTAATCTCAACTCCGAAATACCCTTGATGCTGGGAGAGATCATCTGCAAGTTGATGGCGAAGAACGCCGAAGACCGCTACCAGAGTGCGCTGGGACTAAAATATGACTTAGTGACCTGTTTAAAACAATGGTGGAAAACAGGCAAACATACTTGGTTTGATTTAGGACAGCACGATAATAGCGATCGCTTTCTAATCAGAGAAAAACTCTACGGACGGGAACCGGAAGTAGAAACCTTGCTGGAGGTATTTGGGCGGGTTGCCAATGGTGCATCAGAATTGATGCTGGTAGCAGGTTTCTCCGGCATTGGCAAAACTGCCGTGGTAAATGAAGTGCATAAGCCCATCGTCCGGTGGAATGGATACTTCATTAAAGGGAAATATGACCAGTTCAATCGCAACATTCCCCTGTCTGCCTTTGTGCAAGCTTTCCGCGACTTGATGGTACAGTTGCTAAGTCAAAGTGATGCTCAACTGGAGCAGTGGCGAAACAAGATTCTGTCTGCAATGTCTGAGAGTGGACAGGTGATGATTGAAGTGATTCCAGAATTAGAACAGATTATTGGCAAGCAACCGCCCGCACCAGAATTATTAGGTAATGCTGCACAGAACCGCTTCAATTTGCTGTTTGTCAAGTTTATTCAGGTATTCACCACAAGAGAGCATCCGTTAGTGTTGTTCCTCGACGATTTACAGTGGGCAGATTCAGCATCCCTGAATTTGATCAGGCTGTTGATGGATGAAACCTTGAGGGGTTATCTGTTAATTATTGGCGCATACCGTGATAACGAAGTATTTGCGGCTCATCCGTTGATGCTTACCCTGGAAGAGATTGAGAAGGGAGCCACAGTCAGCACCATTACATTAGCTCCTTTGAGTCAGACTGATGTGAATGGTTTGATTGCCGATACATTGAGTTGTTCAACAGAAGTTGCCCTGCCGTTAACTGGATTAGTTTATCAAAAAGCCAAAGGGAATCCCTTTTTTACAACCCAGTTTCTCAAGGTATTACATGAGGAAGGAGGAATTACCTTTGATTGGCATACAGGTTTGTGGCAATTTGATCTGGCACTTGTGCCCAGAGGTGCAGCGACGAGTCAAGAGACATCGCTTGCCCTAACGGATAATGTCGTAGAGTTCATGGCAATTCAACTGCAAAAGTTGCCCACCCAAACGCAAGCGATACTTAAACTGGCAGCCTGTATTGGCAATCAGTTTGATTTAGCAACGCTGGCGATCGTTTATCAGAAGTCGCAGACAGAAACCGCTTCGGACTTGTGGAAAGCATTGCAAGAAGGATTTATCATTCCAACCAATCAGGTTTACAAGTTTTATCAAACCGAGTCATCAGTTCCCATCCAAACATCAGTACAGAAGGTTGACACCTGTGTTTACAAATTCTTGCACGATCGCGTCCAGCAAGCGGCATACTCCCTGATTACCACCGAAGAAAAACAACCCGTTCACCTAAAGATTGGACAGTTACTTCTGAGTAACACCCCTGAAAGCAACCGGGAAGAACGCATTTTTGAAATCGTCAGTCAACTCAACATTGCGGCTGAATTGCTCCAATCCGCAGAACGTCTAACGCTCGCCCAGTTCAACCTGATGGCAAGCCGCAAGGCAAAAGCAGCGATCGCCTATACTGCCGCCTGCAAATATGCCCAGATGGGTATTGGGTTACTCACTCAAAATAGTTGGCAGCATCAGTATGAGTTGACCCTAGCACTCCATCAAGTCGCCACAGAAGCCGCCTATCTGGGCGGTGACTTAGAGCAGATGGCAGGCTTCGCTAGCCTTGTCCTAAACCACGCCAAAACTCCATTAGATCAAATCAGCATTTATGAGGTGAAGATTGAGGCATTAACTGCTCAGGGTCAGTTTGCCCAAGCGATCGCCGCAGCACTTGCCATCTTAAAGCAATTGGGAATAGAACTGCCCGCAGCGCCTACCCAGGACGACGTGGCGAATGCCTTTAGTAACGTCTCAGATGTGATTGGAGAGCGGTTACCTGCCGAGTTACTCAACCTCAGCGAAGCAATGGATGCGAACATCCTGGCGGCGGCTCGAATTTTGACATCGGTAGCACCCT
This sequence comes from Nostoc sp., assembly GCF_036917195.1. GTDB lineage: Bacteria > Cyanobacteriota > Cyanobacteriia > Cyanobacteriales > Nostocaceae > Nostoc. The sequence continues at coordinate 89,861 of NZ_JBALDG010000022.1, read as the reverse complement.
CTGCTTATGTGTATCAGCCACTGCTGTATTTACTGGTGATTTTAAAAAAGGTTTATCTGTCCGTCGTGTATGGCAATGAATCAACCTCGACCTTTAGCTATGCCTCTTATGCGATATTGATGTGTGGTGTGTTGGGAAACGTTGAATTAGGTTATGAATTTGGTCAGTTAGCCCTCGACTTGCTATCACGTTATCAAAATTCAGAATTGAAGGGGAAAACTTTATTAATAGTCTGTGTGTACACAAAGCATTGCAAAATGCACCTGCGTGAAACATTACACCCTTTACAGATTGCCTATTATAGTTGTTTAGACGTGGGCGATCTGGCTTTCGCGGGTTACTCTGCGTATAACTACGGTTTTTACTCCTATTTTACAGGGCAGAACTTAAGGCAACTAGAGTCGGAAATTGTCGAATACTGTGAAGCGCTCAAGTATCTCAAGCAAAATCTAACTCTGACCTATTCCCAGTTGATTCGACAAATTCTGCTGAATTTAATGGGGGATGCGGATGACGTTGTGGTGTTGAGCGGTGCAGCCTACGATGAACAGCATCAACTTCCATTACATCAAGCAACGGGCGATCGCACCGGATTAGCATTGCTGTGGATTAACAAACTGGTTGTGTCCTATCTGTTTTCAGAGTTTGAACAAGCCGTAGAACAGGCTGGGCAGGCAAGACAGTATTTGGATGCTATCCTTGCTTTTTTATATGTACCCATCTTTCATTTCTATGAGTCTTTAGCCCAACTAGCATGGTTTGGGCAACTCTCAGCCCCAGAACAGCAGCAGATAAAGGAATGCATCGCTGCTAACCAAGAAAAACTCAACTACTGGGCAGCCCATGCACCGATGAATTTTCAACACAAATTTGATTTGGTGGAAGCCGAGCGGTATCGGGTCTTAGGCAATCGGGCAGAAGCAATAAACTATTATGATCGCGCCATCAAAGGAGCCAAAGAACAAGGCTACATCCAAGAAGAAGCACTTGCCAATGAACTAGCCGCCAAATTTTACTTCAACTGGGGCAAAGAACGGATTGCTCAAGACTATATGACCCAAGCCTACTATGGCTATGCTCGCTGGGGTGCTAAAGCCAAAGTCGCCGACCTAGAAAAACGCTATCCCCAATTACTCGCCCCCATCCTCCAGCAAACCCGTTCTCCCCTCTCAACCAACGAAACTATCTTTACATTAAAAAGTGTCACCTCTACCAGTTCTGCCACTTCTAGTAGTAGCAGCGCCTCTGTTGCTTTGGATTTAGCTACCATTCTCAAAGTTTCCCAAACCCTTTCTGGCGAAATCGAACTCGAAAAACTGCTCTCAGTATTGCTGCATATTGTCATTGAAAATGCGGGAGCTGATAAGTGTGTGTTCATGCTTTTGGAGTCAGGTCGTTTACTGATTCAGGCGTCAGCACAGCTTTCCTTTCTACAGAACAAGGGAATTACCCACATCAATTTTTACCCAATGTTGCTCAATCCAGAGCCTGTTGAAGACTCTGTTGATCTGCCAGTTAGCTTAATTAATACTGTCAAACGCAGCTTACAACCAGCAGTGATTATTGATGCCACGGTGCATCCACAATTAATCAATGACCCCTACATTCAGCAACAGCAGCCCAAGAGTGTCTTGTGTAGCCCGATTTTGCATCAAGGTAAGTTGCTGGGCATGTTGTACTTAGAAAATAATTTAGCAACTGGAGCATTTACCAGCGATCGCGTCGAACTGCTCAACTTACTTTGCGCTCAAGTCGCAATTTCTTTAGAAAACACCTGACTGTATACCTAAGAACAGGAAAAATCCCAGTCATTACAAGCATCACTAGCACAATTAAAACAGGCTGAAGCATCTCTAGCCAAAAAACAAGAGTTTTTGTCTGCACTCCAATCAGGTAGGTGTGATTCAAAGTCAAGTTTTTCCAGGATTGTGGTTAGATCAATCTGCCTTGCTGGCGGGTGATATGCAACAGGTGTTAAGCGTATTGCAAGCAAGGGTGAATTCTGTCGAACACCAAGCCTTTGTGCAGCAGTTAGCTTAGGGAGTTCAATCGGATGGATAATTATCAAAGGCTGAAAAGAAAGGCTGGATAGTACCTTGATGACCTTAGGACTTACGCACTGTACAAATTAACCATAATATGCAAGACGATATTCGGTTGTTTTAGGCGCTTCGTATAACCCTGATTTACTCGCATATTTGCGACCCATAAGTGCTTAATATGACTGAAACACCCAAATTTCGTGTAGTACTTATGTACGATGCGTAAGTTCTAGACCTTAAAAAAATGGACAACCTGACAGCAGAAACCCATAATTTGGCGTATCTTCATACATAATTGGCATTAGGTATGTCTCTAGCCTGCTCAACGAAAGTTACCAACTTTACAAGAAGCATTTTGAAATTGCAGTAGGGGTGAAATTGCTAGGCTCTGTACTCGCTGATCAATACCATCTCCCTGAATAATCACCTGGGAACGTGACTGAATTAATTCCCGTATCTGCGGACAACGTAGAACAGGAGTCAGTTCTGTTAAGGCAAAGACAAATTCTGTGTTTAATTTATCTAACGATGGTCGCAATGTCTGGTTTAAGTCTGGCACGTTAGGAAAAGATTTAATGCCTTGCTTTTGCCAGTTTTGAAAATCAACTCTTTGGATGAGTTTTCCTGCTTCTATTTGTGCTTGAAAAAATGCTGCAACTGTATCGGGTTCTAAATTATGGGTTGTTGCTTGTTGTCTAACCTTTAATAGTAACTCTTGTTCGCGCTTTAGATCCTCAATAGGACGTTTGTGATTCCATTTCCACCGGGCTACATCATGTGCAATTAGCAATCGCTGCTGGATCAATTTTAGTAATTTATCTACAGGTACTTGTTGATCTGCGAGCGTAATAGCTTGAGGATTTGCTAATTGTACTGACCCAGAGTTTTGAGCAGCGAAATATAATTTTAAGTTGGCAGCAATTACTGTACTACTGAAAAAAAGCTCAAAGAAAATTATGATAAAAAACAACAGTCGATGCTTTCTGAAAAAACTAAAATTCATGTCAAAAAGTTTGTACACCCTGCTACCTAGCAGTAATTTACAGTAATTCAATAGTAATACAGTGTTTTCAATCTCAGACAAAATATCTCATAGTTACTGAGAAAAAGCAAGTTCAGCACAAAAAGCTGTTGCATGTACTGGGAAGACTCTGGTTTTGAGGGTGATTTTTCAGAATGGGTAGAGGAGAAGTTAACAAGTGAAGGGTAAAATTCTTGATGGGAGGAGCAAAGCGATCGCAGAAATAAAATATTTTCAAGGTAATTTCCTAAGTAACTCCTAATTCCTAACTCCTAACTTTTTACGCTTCCCAATTATAACTAGGAATAAGGCAACCTCCTAAGGGACTTCCAAAAATTAAATTACTCAATTCCTATAACCCAATACGACTATCCGATTTCTTCTCCCCCTGCTTCCCCTGCTTACCAAAACGATTGATTATTTTTTATTTGGAAATCCCTAAGTAACTCCTAACTCCTAACTTTTTATGCCTTTTTGGCCATCACCGAGTTTTTAACCAAAAGTTCCACCGCTGCTTGATATTGCAAATCCTCTGGGGTGCCAATCTGTTCGCGGTTAATTGGGTCTTGAAAAATCACTTTATCTGGCTTAATACCTAGTTTATTAATATCCCGGTGTTGAGGAGTTTCGTACTTAGCAATTGTGACTGCCAAGCCTGAGCCATCTGACAATTCAAATAAGGATTGAATTAGTCCCTTGCCAAAGGTGGTTTCACCTACCAACTGAGCACGACCGTTATCTTGCAGTGCGCCGGCGAGAATCTCACTAGCACTGGCACTTCCTTGATTTACCAAAATAACGAGAGGAGCGTTTGTCAGGGCTGATCCAGACGCTTCAAAACTACCTTGAATCCCTTGTCGGTTAACAGTGTAGACAATAGTGCCAGAGTCTAACCACAGACGAGCGATTTCAATTCCTGATTGCAATAGTCCCCCAGGATTATTTCGCAAATCGAGAATGTAGGCAGCAGCGCCTTTTTTTTCTAGACTAGAAATAGCGTGTGCCAATTCCGTTGAGGCGTTGGCATTGAATTGAGTGAGGCGAAGGTAGCCAATGGGTGTACCCTCAGTGGAAACACGCAATTCGGAAACCACAGGGTTAAGAGCAATGCGATCGCGTGTTAGCCTAATTTCTGTTTCTGCCTCTCCATCCCGTTCGATCAGGAGAGTGACAAGGCTGCCACTCGGCCCACGCATCTTAGTTGCTGCTTCATCAAGGGTGAGATTTTCTGTGGAGGTGCCTTCAATTTTGAGAATGCGATCGTGTGGTCTAATCCCCGCTTTATCTGCTGGTGAACCTGCTATAGGAGCCACTACTTCTAACTTCCCAGTCTTAGCATTTAGGGCAATTTGTAATCCTACCCCAGTCAGTTCCCCAGAAGTATTGACCTGTAAGCTGCGGTACTGTTTTGGATCTAAAAAGCGGGTAAAAGGATCATCGAGGCTCTGGAGCATCCTCCCAATTGCCGCATAACTGGCATTTGAGTCTGACAGCGGCTTCTCTAGAGCCTTTTGCCGGACTGCCGCCCAGTTTTGATGATTAAACGTCTCATCTAGATAAGTGCGATTAACAATTCGCCAAACTTCGGAAACCAGCTTTTGTTCCGTCGTCAAAGCCATCACTGGCTGGGTGAGCGTAGCAAACGCCAGCCAAAACGCCATTAACAATGAAAATCCAACCCGAAAAACTTGTTTGTTCATGAACCCCATTATCAATTCCACCTCAACCCAAATTGCCTAGAAATGCTCACTTGCCCTGTTGTTGATGAAATCTATCTCTCGATTATGTTACTTTTTTTATAGAAGTGGTGCATTTCTCTCATCAAGTTGTTCACTCAACTGATGCGTTGTATTCACTCACCAAAGGATAAAATCTACTTTGTGTCCACCTTTTTCTGTGCAGGGGCGTAAAGAGATCGCAATATATTCCTTCTTTACAGAGTGTAAAGTTTCTGAAGACTCTTAGCACGCTGAAAGCTGACAAGCAAACAAAAAAACTCTCCTTTACTAAAATCCCAAAATTGCTAATTGGGAGAGAAGTCTGAGCGGCGGCTTCTGAGAAGTCCGTAGACAATTCTGCTGCTACCCTACTCCTCGGTAACGACAACTCCAGCAAAGACGCTATCGCCAATGGGGAACAGGAAAGCCTAAAGGCGAATCCGCAGGATGCCGAGGCTTGGGTCTATCGGAACTTTGGTCGCCGATTTAGAACTTCGGGATTTATCAACCGCAACCGATTCTTAGGGACTTGAGATTGTATGGCCAATGTTTACGACTGGTTTGAGGAACGCCTGGAAATTCAGGCACTCGCCGAAGACGTCACTAGCAAGTACGTCCCTCCCCACGTCAATATCTTTTACTGCTTTGGTGGAATTACCTTGGTTTGCTTTCTCATCCAGTTTGCCACTGGATTTGCCATGACGTTCTACTACAGGCCAACAGTTGCTGAAGCTTTTTCTTCAGTAGAGTACATCATGAATGAAGTGAACTTCGGTTGGCTAATTCGCTCCATCCATCGCTGGTCTGCCAGCATGATGGTATTGATGATGATTTTGCACACCTTCCGGGTTTACCTAACAGGTGGTTTCAAAAAGCCCCGCGAATTGACCTGGATAAGTGGCGTCATCCTGGCCGTGATTACAGTTTCCTTTGGAGTAACAGGCTACTCCTTACCTTGGGACCAAATTGGCTACTGGGCTGTGAAAATCGTTAGCGGCGTACCAGAAGCAATTCCTGTGGTTGGCGTTCTGATCTCCGACCTGCTGCGCGGCGGTTCGAGTGTTGGTCAAGCAACACTAACTCGTTACTACAGCGCTCACACCTTTGTGCTGCCTTGGTTGATTGCAGTCTTCATGCTGTTTCACTTCTTGATGATCCGCAAGCAAGGCATTTCCGGTCCTTTGTAATCTCAGCTATTAGCGAAAGGCAACATTTATCAGTTTTCAGATTAAGTTGTTTGTTCTAAACTTATGAAACATAAGAAATTAATTGCACATAAGTTCCAAAAACAAACATTTGTATCTGAAGCCTAAAGCTGTAGAAACCCTCCAGGCGGCTGACCGGAGATAGACAAACAGAAACGCTGTTTACCGCCTGTTAGGGTTGCCTAGTAGCTGATAGCTTTCACAAATGCTTTAATTTAACTTAAGCAGGAGAGCACATTTTAAAATGTCAACACAAAAAAAACCTGACCTGAGCGATCCTCAGTTAAGAGCCAAACTCGCTAGAGGCATGGGTCACAACTACTATGGTGAACCCGCTTGGCCTAATGACCTACTTTACGTCTTTCCAATCGTGATCATGGGTTCGTTCGCTGCAATCGTGGCTCTAGCTGTGCTAGATCCTGCCATGAACGGTGAACCAGCAAATCCTTTCGCCACACCATTGGAAATTTTGCCAGAGTGGTACTTGTACCCAGTCTTCCAAATTTTGCGATCGCTTCCTAACAAACTTTTAGGAGTGTTAGCAATGGGTTCGGTACCAGTGGGGCTAATCCTCGTTCCCTTTATTGAGAACGTCAATAAGTTCCAAAACCCTTTCCGCCGTCCAGTTGCAACCACAGTATTCCTCTTTGGTACCCTTGTCACCCTGTGGCTGGGTATTGGTGCTGCCTTGCCATTGGATAAATCTTTGACCTTGGGACTATTCTAAATTAGTCACCACAAAGTGCTTTGACGCCTGTGAGTTTCAAGAGCATATGCAGATGTGCTTTTGAAATAAATTTACAGGCGTTAATTTTAACAATAAACAATTCATCAGCCCAACCTCAACTCTTGGGGAGGCTGCGCCAACGAGTCATCACCCAAGCGGAACCACTGCTTTGCTTATATCACTAAAGTTGTAGCAAGTAGTGTGGGGGATAGCGCAGCCTCTTCGAGTCTTTCAGCGTCAACCGTACCCCTACGGGGATCTTGCTACGCTTAGTGAAGGACTCCTGAATAAACGGTGAAACACCACGCCAAATTGAAAATTTGGTGCAAAAGAATTTAGTGGCGGTTCTAAATTCTTCACGAAAAGATTCCTGAGTTCTGGATTCTTTTTTAAGAGTCCAACTTGCATTTGGGATTTTCAGTTTTGGATTGAAAAGCTATGCCAAAATCTCAAATCACCAAAAGTCACCAAATACAAACATTTTTCACTTACTTAACGTAAGTTGCTAGTTATAATCCTGGAAGCGCCAAAATAGTTAATGTTTTGTATTTTGGTACACAGAATATCTATATCTCAATTGAGATTTTCCTATATCAGAGAAATTTTGCGCTATTGGCAAAATTTAATAACTAGCAACTTGGGTTTACTTGTACTTAAGTCACAGTTAATGCTTAGTATAGTGCAGCAAGACCATCTGACGGTTAAGAGCGAACTAAGTCTCCTAAACCAGGTGCAAGAATGGTTCGAGCAATTTTGTCTGCAACATTTGTCTCAACTTGGCTGGTCAAAAACCCAACTTGATCGCCTCAATTTAGCATTAGCAGAAGGCTTTACCAACGCTGTTCGTCACGCTCATCATGCTTTACCCCCGGAAACAACGATTGAGATTAAGGTTTATCTGTGGATTGACCGATTAGAGATTAGAATTTGGGATTATGGAAAACCTTTCAATCCTGATGCGATCGCAGAGCCAGCCCCAGGGACTCTGCAAGTAGGCGGATATGGATGGTTTCTCCTGCGGCGGTTGGCTGACCGTGTTGTATACGAACGTGGTGCAGATGGTAGAAATTGCCTCCTGATCGTCAAATACTCTGTAGAAGTACAAAAGTAAAAGTGAAGCAGTCAAGGCTAAAGAAAGGTAGAATACTTCCGATGCCAATTTTTGGTTTTGGGGAAGGAGTACCAGGATCGGGCGCGTTAATCAACCTACCATCTCAATTGACAAGACTTGGGGCAAAATCCCTTGTTCAAGGTAGGCAAACTGACGCCGACCTGTATTAGTCAACTCTTGGAAATGCTGCGCGTAGCTTGATTATACTTAGGAGTAAGACAAACAGAACTTCTCCTCTGGTCATCGTTGTGCGTAGAAATATCTACGTAGAGGTACGGAGATTTTGCCCAAAGTTGAGCCACTCACTTCAAAACAAAAGCATCAGCAGAAGGAGTCTCTGCTCAAATATATGGTTATTTGATTGATAAAGGTGTACTTCTTTTTCAATAATATGTGATGTAAATTAGGGTAATATGTTTTTTACGTGAAATTGCTTAGTGATTATAATTTTTTTGTAAAGCCTCAAAGAATATTGTTGTATAAAAAGAATTAATGAATACAGTAAAGATAGCATTCGAGTTACACTAGCTCTCTTGTTAAGATTTGTCAGCAGTGTTGAGAGTCTTAATTTTTGTTCTCTAACAAGTGCAATTTAGTGCTTCATAGAGGGAGATAGGGGACATATGACTAAGACTGCCCTAATTACAGGAATAACTGGTCAAGATGGCTACTATCTCAGCCATTTGCTCCTCAACCGAGGTTACCGAGTTGTAGGATTAGTACCCCCGCATCGACAACCTAATTTGACAAAACTGGGAATACTGGCAAATCAGGTAGAAATTTTTACGGTTGACTTGAGAGATAATGCGGCGCTGTTGACCGCAGTTGAACAGCTGCGTCCCCAAGAAATTTACAATTTGGCGGCTCCCAGTTTTGTACCCGACTCTTGGAACGACCCGTTGGCAACCCTGGATCTGATAACTAGTACGGCTACCAGGCTTTTGGAAGCAGTACGACAGGTTGGTTGTCTACCAGGTTTTATCAAGCCAGCAGTTCGGAAATGTTTGGCGATGTATTTAGTTCGCCTCAAGATGAGGAAACTCCTTTTCGTCCTAAAAATCCTTATGCCGCGGCCAAGATGCACGCCCACTGGACGATGGTGCATCATAGACAGCGCTATGGACTATTTGCTTGTAGTGGAATTTTATATAACCATGAGTCCCCTCTACGGCCACCTCAGTTTGTCACCCGCAAAGTTTCTTTGGCAGTTGCATCGATTAAATTGGGTTTAATTGACACTTTAGAAATGGGTAATCTAGATGCCAAACGCGATTGGGGATTTGCGGTAGATTACGTAAAAATAATGTGGCTAATGTTGCAAATTGACCAACCAGAAGAATATGTGATTGGTACTGGTAAACTACACAGTGTTAGAGATTTAGTTGCCACAGCCTTTGAGTCTGTCGGATTGGATTGGACACATTATGTAGTCCAAAATACTAGTTTATTGCGAAAAGACGAGCATTTTAACTTAGTAGCTAATTGCAGTAAAGCTAAAAGAAACCTTGGCTGGGAACCCCAAATGAGCTTTGAAGAACTTTTAGAAAAAATGGTAAAAACAGATTTAGAGCGGTTACAAAGCGGTATGATCGCGCCCTTCCCGCGAGTGTAAATAATCTAACATGCGTATCACTACAGTGACAGAAAACCTAAAGTCAGGTGATAAAGTTAACAAAAAGACTAACCATGTCTTTGTGTTTTTAGAAATTTTTGCCCACGAAGGTGGTATTCAATCATATATAAAAGATATTTTTCGCGCCTATCTGAGATTTAGCCAAGTCTACAAGGCAGAAGTCTTTTTGCTGCGAGATAGTCCTGATAGCTTAAATCCGTTTGAAGACGAGAACTTAAAATTTCATTACTTTAAAAATCAGTCTCCTTATTTGGGGAGACTGCAAATGGCAGCAGCTTTACTTAAGTGTCTGTTGCAAAGCCGACCGCAGCAAGTTTTCTGCGGTCATATTAACTTAGCAGTATTAGTACAAACTCTTTGCCAGCCCTTGGGGATTCCTTACACCGTACTAACTTACGGCAAAGAAGTCTGGGAACCGCTGAAAAATCAAGAACGTCACGCCCTGATATCAGCAAATAGAATTTGGACAATTAGTCGCTACAGCCGCGATCGCGCTTGTCTTGCTAATGCTCTAAACCCCAAAATCGTAGAGATGATGCCTTGTGCAATTGATGGGGATAAATTTACTCCTGGTTGCAAGCAGCCAGAATTAGTCCAGAAGTATGGCTTAACTGGTGCTAAGGTATTAATGACAGTCGCGCGGTTATGGTCAGGGGATATTTACAAAGGTGTAGATGTAACGATTCGGGCATTACCACAAATCGCTCAGGTTTTCCCAAAAGTGAAATATTTGGTAATTGGTCGCGGTGATGACCAACCGCGATTAGCTAAACTTGCAAAAAATTTAGGTGTGAGCGATCGCGTCGTGTTTGCTGGTTTCGTTGCTACAGAAGAATTAATGGAACATTACCGCCTTGCTGATGCCTACATTATGCCTTCGCAAGAAGGCTTTGGCATTGTTTATCTGGAGGCAATGGCTTGTGGAGTTCCTGTATTATCCGGTGACGACGATGGCTCCGCTGACCCCTTACAAGATGGTAAACTGGGATGGCGAGTACCACACCGCAGTCCTGATGCTGTAGTAGCGGCTTGTATAGAAATGCTTCAAGGGGATGACCAGCGCTGTGATCGAGAGTGGCTGCGAGAACAAGCGATCGCTCTGTTTGGTATAAATGCCTTCCAACAGCACTTGCAAAAAATACTTCTATCCTCAGTAATAAATCCATTTAAGTCCAAATGACTCATGACTAAAATCGCTATCCTAGAGGGAGGGAAAATAAAACTAAGCTGAAAATAATGGATGAACAATGGCTAAAAGCTTCAATAAAATACTCGTTAAAATAAGATAAAGGTAGGGTGGGCTACACCCGAATTTACGCTTGTGGACAAGAAGGAGCTAACTCCCTTGGTTGAAACAAGAAGCAGACCCTCTAAAGTTTTCTTTAGTTGAATGACTAGCTCTAAAAAAGTTTGGTCAAGTTTTGTATAGCAGGACGACATTTAAAAAATGAGCTTTAAGTCATTTCAATTGAATCTTTTAAATCTCCGCCCTTGGCTCACCCTACTGGCAGTTATTTGGTTGCTGGCATCAGTGGGCTTGGGTTGGTTGGTTAATTCGTTACTAATTATTTTCGGGTTGCTGTTGTTGGCACCCACTGTGGCTTTTTTTGGCTTTCGTTGGTGGCTGCAACGCAACTTGGTTGCTGACCAGTGTCCCGTCTGTGGATATGAATTTACAGGTTTAAATAACAGTCAGTTGCAATGTCCTAACTGTGGAGAGTCGCTGTTAGTACAAAATAGTCATTTCCAGCGCTTCGCACCAGAAGGCACAATTGATGTCACTGCTGTCGAAGTTCCAGCCCAATCACTGGAAGATTAGTCAAGGGTTGTTGCTCACTGGTCAAATGACTATTTATTTTGTTTGTTGCGAGATCGAGAGGGTGTAGCTATACTGTTGCTTGGATAATTCGCCCACATACAGCGAGTATTTTCCTGCCTGCCAGTAACCCGAAACTTCTGACTTGCCTCCAGAGTAGCTATCTGCCATTACACAAAAGCGCCCCCCAGGCCCGTTGAGCAACAGCGTTGGCTTGCCTTGACTCTCTACTGTTAATCGCAAATAAGGTAGTGACTCTGTAACCTGGATCACTTGACTAGGTTCAGTAGTAATATTGCCACAATTACTTTTGACTGTTCCCCCAGACTTTCCCTTCAAAATCAGTGGATCTGATTGGAGATTTCGATTAATTTGGATTGTTGGTGTCTGTGCCAAATTAGCTTCAGTGAAAACTAAACTCATCGCCAAAGCTGTGGGAACAATATTTGTAAGTAGCCTAAGCGTTTTCATTTTAATTAATGCTCCAGATTTTTTCTAGAGCAATGTTATATAGTCTGATTTAATAGACGACAGCAATCCGTCTTGGTTCCAAAAGCTGTCGTATAAAGCAATACCATTCATTTAAGGATTGTTTGTGAAGATTGATGGGTGTAGAGACCATCAATCGTGCAAATTATCTATGTTCCGTGGCGCTTTTGCACCAAAAGATTTCACCGGACATTTCGCACTTCAATCCGTAACACGTTAATCTTCCATAAATCATCATAATTTTTACCCGTCAGAAAGGCATTGCACACACAGACATTAGCTAAAATCACTAAGACAAGCACCAAAAATAGAATTTGATTGGTTTGCTGTCGAATAAGTGATTTAGCTGAGGTAGAAAAAATTGATGAATCCTCAAAGAGAAGAAGACTTGCAGCGTCGCCTCGATAAGCTAGAGGCAGAGATTAATTCTTCGCCTAAAGTGGTTCCCCAACCACAAGAACAAAAACAGATACGTCAGTCTGTTTTTGCCAACTTGAACTTGCAACTGGAGCGATTTCAGATTTGGTTCAACAGCTTATCTGGGGCGAAAAAGCTGGTAGTTTCGGGTGTGACGGTGCTAGTAGGTTTGGCGATGCTGCAAGCAGTGTTTAAACTAGTTGCATCTGTAATTAGTCTGGCATTTTTGGCAATGTTAGTGTATGTTGGATACAAATTTTTTGCGTCTAGTAGCTTTCAAGGTAAGCAATAATTGATGTTGATATGCATTTACTTTGCACTCTGGCTAGAGTTATGAGAGTCAGGAGCCAGAATACAAAAGGCTTCTGACTTATGACTCCTAAATTCTATTTCAATATGCTTTTGTTTTTGCTGATTAGCTTAGTCTATTTTAATTGTGCCGATCGCGGCGTAGAAATAATGTCAAAGGGAATTATGCGATGACGACACCAATTGTCAACAGAAGTAATCAATCTGGTCAGTCAAAAAAACCGGAAAGAGCCAATTCGCTGTTACTAGCAAGTAGGCGTTTTGCTGCTTGGGCGGCTGAAATCACACTAGTAGTTACCAGTGGGTTGATTCCCTTCGGCATTGGTGTCTATGCCAATTCTAGAAGCGATTTTAATCGAGTGCCACTTAACCCCATACTGGTAGTCACCGAAAGAGCGATCGCTAGACCCCTGGCTCTGCCTATGAGCTATGGCATCCGTAACGTAGCATGGCCGACTAATATTTTGTGGACAATCGCCCTGTTAGCGCCTGTAACTCTCTCGTGGTGGCAATTGTATTTACTGGCTAAGACTGGTAGCACAATTCCTAAACGTTGGTTAAAAGTACGGGTTGTCAACGAGCAAGGCAAGCCACCCGGATTGGGGGCAGTTGTAATTAGAGAAGGAGTTGGGCGTTGGACTGTACCCATTTCTATCGCCTATCTGCTGTGGCGCTACAGCTTTGCTTTTCCTAATTTAGGATTATTCACATTTTTGTCTTTGTTAATGATTGTGGGTGAAGGGATCGGCTTACCATCGCGCCGGGGGCGTCGCGCACTACATGATCAACTTGCAGGCACTTATACAATAGATGCGGCTCGCCCCTTGCCATCCTCACTCTTAGCTAACAACAGACAAGCTCAGTCTGCTGGCAGTAATGATCAAGCAGAAGAATGGCAGGAGGGAAATGAAGAATTAGCAGTAGCCCAAACCAACCAGTCACCTAATCTATGGCGGCAGATACAGCAAAATCCTAATCTGACTTTGTTTGGGGTAGGGCTTACAAGCATGACTGCTGTGTTGGCAACTTTAATCGGCACTCAAGTCTATATCCAAATTCAACAATCCCAGCGAGCAACTAAGCAAATCAACAGCCAACAGTTCCTCGAACTCGTCAAACAATTAAGTCCCAACTCTGGGGCGACTAACGAGCAACGCCAAAGTGCAATTCTGGCTATGGGTGGTCTTAATGACCCACAGTCCATTAAATTTCTGGCGGATCTCTTAGTTAGCGAAACCAACCCCAGCCTGCTGGATACGATTCAACAAGCTTTGACAACTGTCGGGCCCAAAGCCATCCCAGAACTAAAAAATAAGAATCTGTTTTTGGTGGGGAAACTGGAGTCTGTGGGTAGTACTGCAAGCCAAGAGCGGGAATTGCGGCAAGGGCGGCTACAAAGAAACCAGCGGACGATCAATAAGATTCTCTCTGTTTACAGCGGTAAAATCGAGGGCGTTGACCTTAGTAGCACCCAATTAGGTCAAAGCGGTACTCCGGGAAGTTCCTTCTTCAACTTGGTATTAGACAATGTTGATTTATCAGGAGTTAAGTTAAAATCTGCAAATCTTAACCAAGCCAGTTTGAAGGGTAGCCGCTTCCGGAGTGCGGGTGAGGATGGACGCTGGGATACCTACGACGATGTGATGGCTGATTTAAGCCAAGCTCAGTTGCAGCAAGCCAATCTTACTGATGCTAACCTCAGTCGCGTCTTGATGAACCGGATCGATTTGAGCCGCGCCACTCTCAACAGAGCCAACTTATCCAACGCGCGTCTATTTGACGCTAAACTCAACAGCACCCAACTAGTAGGAGCCGATCTGCGAAACGCAGTTTTGGAAAAAGCCAGCTTGACTGGAGCAGATTTAGGCGACGCTAAATTGAACGAAGCCAATCTGTACGCTGCGCGTTTAGGTCGCGTTACTGCCATTGGAACACAATTATCCTTTGCCAACTTAACTAACACTGATTGGCAAGGGGCAGATTTATCAGGAGCCTATTTAGATCGTGCTAATCTCAGTAATGCTAACCTGAGCGCCACACGTCTGGCTGGTGCTGTTTTACGCTCTGCCCAGATGGAAAACGTCAACTTGCAAAATGCCGATCTGAGTCTTGCAGATTTACGAGGGGCAAATGTGGCAGGAGCAGATTTTAAGGGGGCAATTCTCGCCCCTAGCAAACAAGATCCAGCAGATCAATTTGTCCAAACTCCAGATTTAGGCTCAGTATCTGCCGTAGTCCAAGGCGTTGATTTTTCTCAAGCCAAAAATTTAGATGCTAAGCAATTAGCGTACATTTGTACTCAAGGAGGTATTCATCCCCGTTGCCCGTAGAATGGAGGGGGGCAGGGGAGCAGAGGGGCAGCACTTCGGCTACGCTCAGTGACCGGGGAGCAGGGGAGGATGAGGGAGAAGAAGAGTTATTCCCAATGCCCAATGCCCAATAACAAAATGGTGTGAGGAGTTCGGTTATGAAGTATATTCCATATTTGGTTTCAGTTTTAGGGGCTGGCTTGGTCTTGAGTCTGGCGAGTACTAAACCAGCACAAGCTCAGGTAGCCTATGGCAGTTATATCGGTATAGGCCCCAGTATTGGTTTTACTGATGGTATCCAATTCGGGGGGGTTATAGCGGGACGCTACAAGCTTTTGGAAGCGCCAATTTCACTCCGTGCCCAAGTGTTAATTGGTAATAATACGGCAGTTGTACCAACGGTTTCTTACGATTTCCCCCTTAACTGGCAGGCTGATGCCTACCTGGGTGCTGGATTAGTATTGGCTGGTGGTGGTGGTTCTTCTCCTGTGGGGGACAAAATTAGCTTTGCTTTACAACCGGGCATTGATTATATGATCCCAAATAGCAATACTGTCCTTTTTGGCAACGCCATCATTGCTTTTGATGCCTACCGTGACAGCGGTGGTACAGCGATCGCCGTACAAGGTGGTGTTGGTTTGAGATTTTAATGGGCAGATGAAAACCCTAGAGCGATCGCTATCCCTAAAAAGCGTTAAACTTCATTGCAAATTCAGAAGTTAGCCCAAACAACGTGATAATTTTTGGTGATGAAGAGAGACAGCACAGGATTAACACAGGAGAATACAGTGGCAATGGAATCAAATTTATTAACGGATGCGGGCGCAGATGAAGTGAATCAAGATTTCAGTGAATATGTCGCCAACCTGCAACTTCATATGACTCTGCAAGCTCGCAATCTTGTTCCAACCCTGAAGCAAACACTGGTAGATAGTCGCCAGCAATTACTCCATCAAACCCAAGCCCACTTTGAAAAGCTAGTTTCTCGACAAGGGCTGTAAATACATACAAATTTTAATCAAAATTCAAATAAAATAAAGGCAGATGTTGTTGGGTCAATGCCAATGGTGTTCTCACAAGGTCTGCTTTTTCTGATTTTTTTAAGTATTGAGTTACTAAAATCACCCTTTTGGCGCAATAGTAAGGGGCAGAAACTAGTTAATATTATTGCAGCAGTTCCTTTGAAGAGCAGTTAGTAGGCTGAATGGCGGCTCGAATTAAAATGACTTCATTACTTCCCCGAAACCTCAGCGTTATTATCCGACCAGTCCAATACCGGGATCTGGACGGGATTGAGCGCATAACTCAAGAGTCATTCGCAGCCCATACTCCCCAAAAAGGAGGTTTTGCTATAAGCCAGATGCAAAGGCTGCGTCGCTGGTATGGATTACTCAAATTTTTGAGTTGGTTTCCTAACCCGCTACAGTATCGCCTCTGTGCCTATGTAGCAGAGCAAGGGCGGATGCTTGTAGGAATGATTCAAGTGTCACCGTTTAACCGGACACACAGCACTTGGCGCATTGATCAAGTCTTGTTGGAGCGTGGTGTCGATAAACAAGGAATTGGTTCGCAACTTTTGCGTCATTGCTTTGAATCGATTTTGGAAGCTCGCACTTGGCTACTGGAAGTTAACATCAACGATATTGAGGCGCTAGCACTATATCGACAAAATGGATTCCAGCGTCTGGCAGAAATGACGTACTGGGAAATTAGGCCAGAATTATTGGTTGAATTGGCACAAGCAGAGCCAGATTTGCCCAATCTCTTGCCAGTGAGTAATGCTGATGCCCAGTTGCTGTATCAGCTTGATACGGCATCTATGCCACCTCTGGTACGTCAGGTTTTTGACCGCAATACCCGCGATTTTAAAACCAGTTTGTTTGGTGCTTTAACTGATGCAGTCAAGCAATGGCTGACCAAAATAGAAGTAGTAAGTGGTTACGTATTTGAACCCCAACGCAAAGCTGCGATCGGCTATTTTCAGGTGCAACTTGACCGTAAGGGTGAAGTTCCCCACGTGGCAACGCTGACGGTTCATCCTGCTTACACCTGGCTGTATCCAGAGTTACTATCTCAACTGGCTCGGATTGCTCAAGATTTTCCCCAGCAAGGGTTACAATTAGCTTCTTCAGACTATCAGGCAGAGCGAGAAGAGTATTTGGAACGAATTGGAGCAAAACGCATAGAACACACATTAGTTATGTCTCGCTCTGTGTGGCACAAGCTACGGGAGTCTAAATTTGTCTCCTTAGAAGGAATTCAGTGGACTGATATGCTGCAAGGTTTACAACCGACCCGTAAACCGATACCAGGCGGGATGTCATGGATACAACCAGGAAAGCTGCCATCGTCAGAGAAACCACTGCCAAGCAAGTCAGAAACGATTAACTTTTCGGTAAAAAACCCTAGCATGGAAGCATCGCCGATTCCTGAATCAGTAGATGCACAGCAGGAGAATTAGTGTGATATCCCAAGAGCAACCAAAACCGTTTATTTCAGCGTTGGGACTAGATTTCGGTCGCAAGCGGATTGGAGTAGCAGGGTGCGATCGCACGGGTTTAATTGCCACGGGGATCACCACAATTGATCGTACATCTTTTGAGCAAGATGTTGAGAAAATCCGACAAATAGTTAATGAACGTGAGGTGCAAATCCTAGTTATGGGCTTACCTTATTCAATGGATGGCTCAATAGGATTTCAGGCACGTCAAGTTCAGAAATTTACTACAAGACTTGCTAAAGCACTAAAACTGCCTGTGGAATATGTGGATGAGCGATTAACTTCATTTCAAGCAGAGCAACTGCTGATAGCTGAGAACCGCTCCCCATCACGCCATAAAGGTTTGATTGACCGCAAGGCAGCCGCTTTGATTTTACAACAATGGCTAGATGTTAAGCGTGCTAGTTCCCGCAGTACAGTGGCGGCTATTGAGTATTGATACCTTTTAACATGATATTCTGAAAACGATTAGCCAGCAGTTGTATCTACGTATAAAGCTATTTGATTGACATATTATATGTCATTAAATAGTTAAGCGATTTCCAAACTTGCTGGTATTTATTAAATTTCTACATTTCGGCTATGTTTTCCTCTCCATTCCCTGAAGAAAATGATAACGCTCATGCGGGTTCCATCACTTTAACCGATGACAAAGGGCGATCGCTCGAATGTTACATAGAGCATTCCCTGGAGGTAGATGGACAAGAATACGTTTTGCTTCTTCCTGTAGACTCACCTGTAGAAATTTTTTCTTGGGAAGGTGACGGTGAGGAAGAAGAAGCGGTTCTGGTAGAAGATGACACCACCATTGATCAAATTTTTGCTAATGCCCAAGCTGTACTATCTGAGCAGAACCTGATACTGAAGAACACAGCCTACGCTTTGACAGTTGCAGGTGATTTACCGCCAGTTGAAGAATCAGAACTCTTCACCTTAGAAATCGAAGACGAAGATGCAGATTTAGAGCCAGAGCAATTACAGCTACTCGCTAGCTTCTATGATGAAGATCAGGAGTATGCAATTTATACACCCCTTGATCCACTGTTGTTTTTTGCACGGATAGCAAAAACAGGTGAACCTGAATTACTTTCTCCAGAGGAGTTTCGCCAAGTGCAACCTTTGTTAGAGGAACATCTTTTTAATGAAGTGGAATAAGATAAAAATTCAAAATGTTACATTTTCATTTTGAATTTTTTACTTGAGAATTTTCATTGTGCTCAAAATCTACTTAAACCTTTTGTTATGTCTCATTAAATGTGGAAGTAATGAAACATTGACACTAAATTGGGATAGTTTGTATTATTTAAGATTTTGAAAAAGCATTTTGGTAAGGATTTTCAATCTAAAATTCAAGTTGCGCTGGAAGCGCACCTTTGGTGCGACCCAAAATCCAAAATTGGTATGAGGTGCTGAAAATGGCTTATAGCGACTTTACATTAAGTAAATTTAAAAAGTCATTTAGCATCTGTATTGATGAAGAAACTGATTTATCTGCCGACATAGAACCTTTACAACGAAGCGAGAAACTCACAAATTCCTTAGAAGAAACTACAGAACTCGCTTTAGCGATTAATACTGAAAAAGCGCGTTCAGAAATGAGTATCACTCCGATATTGTTGGAGCTAAGACGCAAGGCTAATTATCCAATTAGTTTATTTTCAGGAACAGATTTTTATGTAGATGTAGAAAAAGGTCTGAATGGCTATTGTGACTTTATCATTAGTCGTTCTCAAGAGCAACTAACAATTAATGTGCTTGTGGTAATTATTATTGAAGCAAAAAATGAAAATATTAAAGGTGGATTAGGTGAATGTGCGGCTGGAATGTTGGCAGCACAATTGTTTAATCAACAAGAAGGAAATGAAATCAGAAAAATTTATGGTGCGGTAACAACAGGGGATATTTGGAAGTTTTTAAAGTTAGAAGAAAACGATATATTTATTGATTTGAGTAATTATTACATTAAAGAGATAGATAAGATTTTAGGGATTTTATCTCAAAGTGTTCAGGGAGATATTCCAGGATGGAGTTCGATTAACTAAACTATATTGGGTTATGCTCATTTGTCTGAGCTATCTACATTTGACTGTTGACTATGATCTGGAACAATCTTTTACAGCCTGACTTGATTTTAGAGGGTTCAGTGTTGAACCTAACACCAGATATTATCCAAAAATACGGTCTGAAGGGGCTGGTATTGGATGTAGATGAAACCTTAGTACCCTTTAAAGTAGGGGTGGCTTCGCCAGAACTACAACGCTGGGTAGAGCAAATTCGTGCCTGTACTGCATTGTGCTTGGTGAGTAACAACCTCAGTGAAGCGCGAATTGGTGGAATTGCGCGATCGCTCAACCTACCTTACTACTTAGGTGCAGCCAAGCCTTCCCGACGCAAAATTAGGTCAGCACTTAGGGCAATGGATCTACCAGTGCATCAAGTGGGGATGGTAGGCGATCGCTTATTTACCGATGTTTTAGCAGGTAATCGCTTGGGGATGTTTACCATTCTAGTGGAACCGATTGTTCATGCCGATGCGGCTCTCCGCTCTCATCCCGTCCGCAACTTTGAAGTTTGGATATCTGAAATTCTGGGAGCCTCTATTACTCCCAAGAAAACCAAGATTCACAAAAGTTGAGAAATCGTCAGGAAAGTAAATCTAAAGAAATGATTAAGGAATCTTACTGGAACCAAAAAATCGGGGATCATAAGTATTAATAACATGGGGTCAGCCAAAAAAGACTCTAAATCATACTAAGTAAATATACACTCGTAAAGCGTCAGCCTTCACTATAGAAGGATTGGCGCTTTACAATTTTGGATTTTAGATTGAATCTAAAATAGACTTCTCTGTAGGTGGATTTAAAGCCTAAAAGGCTGTTTCCATAGGCTTTAGTTTGTTCGCGTAGCGTGTGACTTAGGGTAAGTCTAAAAAAACTTATGCAAGATGTCTAATCTAAAATCTAAAATCTAAAATCTGAAATCTGAAATCTGAAATTGTAAAGATGTCACTAACAATTGTTGTCAAAATCGGCACTTCTAGCCTAACTCAACCAGAAACAGGACAATTAGCACTTTCTACCATCGCCACCTTAGCAGAGACACTTTGTCATTTAAGACGACAGGGACATCAAGTAATTTTGGTTTCTTCTGGTGCTGTGGGGGTGGGATGTGCGCGGTTGGGCTTAACCGAACGTCCCAAGGCGATCGCTCTAAAACAGGCTGTAGCAGCAGTTGGACAAGGCAGGTTAATCCGGGTATACGATGATTTATTTACTACTTTACAACAGCCAATTGCTCAAGTATTACTGACTCGTACTGACTTGGTACAGCGCAGCCGCTATCTCAATGTATACAATACTTTTAAGGAATTACTGGGACTGGGAGTGATTCCTATAGTCAATGAAAATGATACCGTAGCAATAGAGGAACTAAAATTTGGCGACAATGACACCCTTTCGGCATTGGTTGCCAGCCTAGTAAAAGCAGATTGGCTATTTTTGCTCACCGATGTCGATAGGCTGTACTCAGCCGATCCGCGTTCCGTGCCAGATGCTCAACCGATCGCTTTAGTTAGTAGCATTAAAGAATTGGCTCAATTACAGATACAAACAAGTTCCCAAGGTTCTCAGTGGGGTACTGGCGGTATGGTGACAAAAATTTCGGCTGCAAGGATTGCCATTGCTGCTGGAGTGCGGACTGTAATTACCCAAGGGCGATTTCCCCGAAATATAGAAAAAATTATCCAAGGTGAACTTATTGGGACGCATTTTGAACCGCAACCTGAACCAACTTCTGCGCGTAAACGTTGGATAGCTTACGGTCTTGTACCTGCGGGTAAATTGTATTTAGATGAAGGTGCGATCGCGGCGATTTCTCTAGCGGGAAAATCGTTATTAGCAGCTGGAATTAAGGCAGTAGAAGGAAAGTTTGACGCACAAGACGCCGTGCAATTGTGTGACACTAACGGTAACGAAATTGGTAGAGGACTTGTGAATTACAACAGCAATGAACTGCAAAAGATTTGTGGACATCATTCACGGGAAATTTCGACAATTTTAGGTTATGCCGGTGTAGAAACTGTGATTCACCGGGATAATTTGGTTTTGACTTAAGATGTAAATAAGATAAATTTCGTGACTACTAACTGGGAGAGGAAAAAATATTATGACTCAAACGTTAGAAAATGCTATTAACTTACCAGAAGAACAACGCTTCTTCCGACATGGGTTAAGTTGGGAACAGTTCAAAGCGATTCAAGCCAGCTTTGAAAATGTAGCAGGGGTACGATTGTTTTATTGTGATGGAATCTTAGAAATTGTGAGTATTGGTAAGCCTCATGAGGCGATTAAGTGTTTAATTGCTGCACTGCTGATTACTTATTTTGAAGTCAAGGGTATTGAATTTTTCCCCAGTGGGAGTTTTAGCCAGATTATTTCCAAGATAGTAGAATATCAAGCTGACTTATCTTATTGCTTTGGAACGGACAAACCTATACCAGACTTGTGCATTGAAGTAGTGATTACTAGCGGTAGTCCCATAAAGTTACAGAAGTACAAATTAATGCAAGTCCCAGAAGTTTGGTTTTGGGAAGATGGCACATTTGAGGTTTATCGGTTACGAAAACAAGAATATGAGAAAGTTGTTAAAAGTGAGTTACTAGCAGAATTAGATTTATCCTTGCTCAATCGTTGTCTTTTGTTATCCTCTCCCTTAGAAGCAATTAGAGAATTTCGCCAGGGTATTCAGCAGTAATAGTCAGGTAAAACGATTAGTGATTTTTCAATTTCACAACATTCTTAACTAGTTTTTCACAGACGAGCTTGTTTCGTGAAGACTCCATAAACTGTTCTGACCGTGCGGTAATATAAGTATGTTTAGAATTTAATTTTGCTAATCAATACACATCCGCATCTGCCAACTATATGGATCTGAGTAATATACCGAAACCTATTTGGTACGCTCTTACTGGATTTCTCTTGTTGACTATAGGCTATGGGGCCGCAACTCACGTTCCAGGGCTGAATGGCTCAAATAAAGAAAGCGCTGAAAATAAACCTTCTACAGTATTAGACTCAAGCAGTGTAAAAGTTAGCGTTTTTGATGAAGCGACTCAAGTTCCTATAGTTGGAGCAAAAGTAATAATGGAATCTGAAGGTGGGTCTGATACAGATACAACTGATAATTTAGGCGCTTTCCGAGTTCAAATACCAACTACAGACTACGTTAAAGTTCGCATATATAAAAATTATTGTGAGCCTTATAAGCAAGACTTAAATTTGAAAAGTAACCCTGATAGACCTAAACCTATTTTCTTGAAATGCTCAGTGCCTCAAAAGAAATTTACGCCTAATAGTTAACTTTTTCAGCATCCTTAAATGTTATCACTGCGCCAGCATTTTCAGCGGATTAAAGAAATAGTTGACTGGAGTTGGACACTAGCCATATTATGTATGGTCGGTTATATAACTCTGGGACAACTCGCTCAATTATACTGGGCTATGGTGGTGTTTGGAGGATTAGCCGGTAGCTTTGGTCTATTTTATGAATTTTCTTGTGAAAAACTAGCAGATATAAATGCTATTGAGGATACATACAAACTTCAAAAGGTAATTGCGACCTCAGCTTTGGCTCAAGATTTACTTGGGAAATTCGCTCACAGAAACCCTAAGATTAAAAATCAGTTTCCTGCTTTTGATCAACTAAGATATCAAGTCAGCAAGGTCAGAGCTACCTCTGCCGCTAAATTCAAACAACGGGTTAATCAACAAACTAAGACACCTTTTCAAAGCTCAACTCAGCCGCAGTCTCAAAAACCAGTAAAACCAACTCCCCCATACGCGCCGCCGAAAAGGGAAGCACAACCTCCTATAAAAAAGGCAACTTAACCACCCTATCAAAAACCAGCACAACCAACTTCCTCATACGCGCCGCCGAAAAGGGAAGCACAACCTCCTATAAAAAAGGCAACTCAGCGAAAGATTACTCTAGAAGAGTATGGGAGAATTTTAAATCAAAGCGATTATGAATATGTCAAAGCTCATCCGAGAAACGGTCATTGGGTCAGGGGATATTACAGACGGAAACGAAAAAGGTAATTCGTTGCTCCAAATTGCTTACTATGTGTCTTATTTACAAAAGCTTGATCTAATAGCTTTTAATTAAAGAATCTAATAATTAACTTAAAAAACACAGAAAAGCGATCGCCTTTCAAGCCATCCCCGTTTCTGCTAAAGCCACAGCCCCCCACAAAGGCGCATCATCACCTAGTACCGCCGGCACAATTTCAAAATTAACTTCTGGCAAAGCTGTCTCCCGCGCCACTTGACGCATCACCTGCCAGAAATCCTCCCCCGCCTTGGTTACACCGCCTCCCAACACAAAGCGCTGTGGATTCATCAAATTCGCTACATTACCAATACCCACACCTAGCGCCCAAGCAGCCTTGTGCAAAACTTCCCTAGCCAAATCATCCCCAGCCGCCGCAGCTTCACTTACCAATTGCCCTGTCAATAACGTTAAATTATCCCCCACCAAACCCCTCAAAACTTCTCCATCTCTGAGTCCTTTGCGCCTCTGCGGTACCCTCCGGGAAACCGCTGGTGCGTCTACGTTCTCCAAAATTTCCCTAGCATTTTGCGCCATATAAGGCCCAGAAGCCAAACGTTCCACACATCCCCGCTTCCCACATAAACAAACTGGCCCAGTAGGATCTACAACCATGTGTCCAATTTCACCAGCCATCCCACCAGCACCCCGCCAAGGTTTACCGTTGAATATCCAACCACCACCCACGCCAGTGCTGACAGTGATGTAAAACAAACTATCGTATCCCTGTCCCGCACCAAAACGATGTTCTCCCAAAGCAGCAACGTTAGCATCGTTGTCTACACCAACAGGAACACCAAACTCATCCTCCAACAACCCTTTGAGGGGAATGTTTTCCCATCCAGCGACATGATGAGATAGTCGCACCGTCCCCGTGGAAGCGTCAACTGGCCCACCAAAGCTGACACCGATCGCAGCAGGTTTTGTGTCTTGCAGCAAAGAGTAAATGAGCGATCGCATAATTTCCAAGTCAGTACTAGCATTTGCATTCGCTGGCGAGAGACGACGTTCATAACGCAACCACTTTCTAGAACCGATATTTACCAATGCTGCCGCCAGCTTAGTTCCGCCAAAATCGAGAGCTAAAATTAATGTCATAGTTTTTTATACCTCTTTTGAATTATTACAATAGGTGGTTTCTTTCTCAAGAAAGATGTTTGCAAGCAAAATAAATTCAACACTAAAGAAAACAGCATAATAATTTAGCAACTTATGACTCCCAATCAACCCAATCCACTTATAGATTTCTCTCACGCCAAAGAACCTCCTCGCTCTCTTGATATAGATAAAGCTCAAGAGGCAAATATCATTGAACCAGACGAAGTTAGTGGACAGAGTAAGCAAAACCCCACTCCTGATGATTTGAATCGCCAAGATGAAGATCCAAGAATCGGCGGTAGTCAAATAATTAGTGGCAATATTTCAGCTGGATAAATAATTATCATCACTAAATTACTCACCACTTTGTGAGTTAACTACTCCATCAATAAACTGTTGTAATCGTTTATAATGCGAACCTTTCCAATAAATGCGATCGCAGTCTTGACAACGCTGGAATTGATCAATCTGCGATCGGACATTTTCTGGCACTTGGTTAATGATCGATTGCTTATCTACAGATTCTAATAACCCATTGCAACGTAAACACCGTTTAAATGGTGAGATTAATTTAAACAAGTCAAAGCGTTGCAGTACTTCTAAGATTTGTTGTTCAGGGTTAGTGTTTCTAACGTAATACCCATGCGTTACTAAACTACGCATCAATAGACCTTTATCACGAGTCAAGAGAATCCGCCCTTGGCTGGAGGATATTTGGGCTAATTTTTCATCCTCATAGTCATTGCGGTATAAAGTATCAAAGCCTAAAAGTCGTAGAGATGTCGCTAGTTTACCTAAATGAATATCTAAAACAAAATGGATAATACTGAGCGGTTTTGGTAGAACCGAAACGCTTGGTATAATAACATCCCTAGCTGAAATTGGATAAACATTAATCGTATCTCCATCCGAAACTATGTAAGAAAAATTTACATATTCACCATTAACATTTATAAAATCAACTTCTGGATGAGGGACACCCAAAGACTCAATCATGTCCTTAATTGAGGCTTTCTCCTCAAAAAAATGGGAGATTCTCACTTGCTTGTGATGCCGTGGTAAAAAATGATTCAATTCTGCATGAAAATAGAAATATGCGATCGCCATAGCCACAGATATTTGGATTAGTAGGGTAGCACAGGTGTGTACCCCTACTGGCAACAATTTGTCACAATTGCTAAACTTTATCTATTGTATTGAAAGAATCAATGCTTACTCAAGTGAGCTATCTCCAGGATAAAATCCCTGTTAACCTTGATTTAACCAACCTTCTAGAGGTGACAAAGTATAAAGAAATTATAAAGATTTTCAAATACTTGCATTTATTATTGAGTTCAGTTACAGTCAAAGCAGATGGATATAATCAAACCCTGACATGAGCTTCAGGAAGTTAGATTAGGTAAAAGGGTAAATAACAGGTTTGTTAATGTTGATGTCAGTGACGCTGCTAATAATTAGTCACTAGTTTTGAACATTAACTTATCGGGCATGAAGTACGGGGTACTAAAGCATTTACCCCTAACTTAATAGTTTTTATTTTTTCTCAGGCAATTGATAATTATTAGCAATATGAATATATGGATAAATGCATTAAAAGCAGATAGTAGGGAAAAAGTTTTAAAGCAGTATTGGACTACCGAAGCATCGTGTTTTTGTCATGTGTTATCGCATCTATCTTTAGGAATATATTTTTTAGAAGAACAATATAAAATTATATCTTTATGTGTAAAAAGAGTTAGTGTAACTAGCTATGTAGATAATTTCAGCAAAACTTCAGATAACTATATTGCTATAGGAATATTTTTGATTGTAATATCAGCTACATCGATATTATAAGCGAGTTTATTGCCTATTACTCTCCAAGCAATTGCACAAAATTGAACATATTTGATTTTGGGAAAGAAACTAAGATCAGAAAAGCCGAGTTTCAACAAGTGAAAATTTATAAAATACCAAATAGCAATAAAACTACATACAAAATTAACACCGCTCATACGGAAAAATCTATCTTGACGCTGTTTATCTCTATTATGGATAATTTATTAACCGGAAAAACCTTGATCAATAATGATGTTATTAAGTGGCTACCTAGTTTGAAATGGGAAATGAATATTGTTCTTTTTTATCTTCTTTAGCCAAGGGTATTGTAGCTAAGAACACAATTGTATTTTGTAATACCTTTTGTCCATAAAATATGCTAATGAGTACAGCGAGATGAATACTTTTTTTTGTTCTGACGATTCACAGCAAGCGGGAGAAGATGTTATTGGTAGCGCCACCAATTATCAAACTTATATTTTAGTTGAATGTCCTTTACCTTGGACATCAGAAGCCTTTAATTCCAAATGGGTGCCTGAGAATTTGAGGATTTTGGTAAAGGAAGTGAAGCGTGCTAAACTACCGATTAGATTCCTCTTAATTGCTAATGATGTATCACACAAAGTAAACCACACTACGCTTTTGATTTATCAAAAAGAAGAGGGGCTAAGTAATGGATACCATAAGCAAGATTTTAAGCTAGCAAATATTGAGCAAGTAGCAGCAGTTGTTCAAAAATGGTTATGGGGTATCAGTTCTAATTCTGAGGTAGAGACCAGTGCAACTAAAGATATTTTAGTGTGTACCCACGGTAGCCATGATAAGTGCTGTGCCAGATATGGCGCACCCTTTTATTTCAATGTTACAGGGAGTAATGCTGATTTGTGCTTAGACAATGTGCGAGTTTGGAAATCATCGCACTTTGGTGGACATCGGTTTGCACCAACAATCATAGACTTGCCAGAAGGAAGATACTATGGTCGTATCGAGCAAGATTCATTTAGATCAATTTTGACTCGGACTGGCGATATTCAATGCTTAAATAAAGTCTATCGAGGCTGGGGAATTCTGCCTGCTGCACTTCAGATTTTGGAAAGAGAACTAATCCTTTGCAATGGATGGGATTGGTTTAACTACAAAGTTGCAGGCAAAATTTTGGAGCAAAGTTTAGACAATAATACTATTTTGGGTGAGCTAAGTTTTGAACAACCTTCTGGTTCTCTCTACACTTATCAGGCTAAACTTGTAAAAGATGAAACTAAGACTCAACAACTGAAAAGTTCATGCAATGCTACACAAGAGTTGGTCGTCACTAAATATGCTGTAGCTAGTCTTTGGCTTAGTTCTAGTAAGGTGATGAGTTATAGTGCATAAAAAGCTAGGGGTATGCATCTACCTAATTTGTAATTTGTAATTCGTAATGACGCTCTCTATGAGACGCTGCGTGTAGCTTACTTCCCCGTAGGGGTAGGCAGACTCGCTAACGTAATTAAGAAAGTCAGTCAGATTTCATCTGGGTTTCCAGGCTTGTATCTGTAGTCTGATTTTGGAAAATTAGTATAACTCCTCACTTAAAACCCAAATTCCAAATCCAAAATCAAGATTGAGCCATATTTAGCACTTTTCGTAATAGTACTTGGTCTTCTAATTTGGCTTTTAAACGACCATTTTCGATATCTCGAATCCAGCTTTGGCTTTTACCTGTAAGCTTTGCCAACTCCCTCTGGGAGAGATTGAGACTTTTTCGCGCCTGCAAAATCTGTTCACCCAGCAAATCGCTTGTAGTTTTGGGCTTCCTTTTGACTTTAGCAGTTCTTGTTTTCTTTTTTTCTGATTCTGAGATTTGCTGTTCCCACTCTGGTGGGAGTTCAAAAGCCAAAATCCGCGCATTCATTAGCAGATTCCACTTCCCACGGGGACCTGTGTCTGTGAGGCGAGTCTCAGCACCACCGTCATTAGTCCAAAATTCTAATGCTTCATCTGGATCTTCAGGAAGATCAACTAACTTTGCCCACAAAGGTTGAATTTCTGGTGGGTAAGTTACTGGGTCGAAAAGTGGTTTCATTCCATAATGATTGAGAATTTCCAAATCGCTTTCAAAAGTTCGCAGTAGACGTTTGCGTTCTTCCCGTTGTCTGGATGCAAGGGCGACTTTTTCTTCACCGTAAGCAATACGCAACAAGGTAGGAATAGTAATGCGTTGTTCTTTGCCCATTTTGGTTTTAAACAGCAACCACAGCATTAGTCGGACTGCACCTTCATGTTGCTGCCAAATGCTCATGACTGTGGTTAGCAGCGTTTTGGGGAGAGTACCGTATTGATAGAATGCAGTTCGCTCTTTACATGCTTGTTTGTTTAAGAAATATTGTGCCCATACGCCTGCTCTGATTTTAAAAGTTAGCCCAACAAGATATTTGCATCCAAGATTGTCTTCTTGAAAGTGGTGCTGAATGTCCACCAAGTGCCATAAGCGGCTGCCTGTAACAGAGAATCCGTTAATTCGACCTTGTTGAGGCCAATCAATCGAGATAATTAGTGAGCAAGCTTGCTGAACGATATTTTTCATTAAAGCCAGCTTGGCAGCTTTGCTCAAGTCTTTGCGTTTCTCCATCCCCAAATATTTCTCAATTTGTCGCTCGTCGATCGCAAATTCTTGCTCCCAAGGTTGCTCTAAGGCTGTGGCATAAGCTGCAAAAATCAGATGTATGCAAGCGGCTCTAATGTCAAGTCCCTCAATTGCTGCTAAATCTGTGGCCTTGTCGCTAACTTTAAATGGATCTTGGATGTGAAAGGCGATCGCACCTCGGCCTTGGTTAACTTGTCGCCCATAAGATAGGTAGCCTTCTTCATCAGTTTCCCAATGTAGCGATGTGCGTTGCGCCAATACATTACAAGCTTCCCAAATAGCGATCGCCGAAGCAAATGGGTTATTCTTGCCGTTAGAAAACAAGTCTAAGCTGGTAGCATCTCTAGGTTCAACTTTGCATCTCCCCTTTTTCGCCTGCCAGGGAATTGGAGAATTAGTTGGACAAGCTATCACACATTGGGGTTCTGAATAATAGCCCTCACAATTATTACAAAGACCAGGATCAACCCAGTATTCATTGTTCTCTATTTTGATTGCACCCGTAGGACATTGGGGGCGGCAGTTGTCACATCCAACGCAACTGTTGTTAGGAATTGTATAAGGCATATGGCTCTTTTCCCACTCTAATCGTTGAGATGTCTGGCTCAGGTTTCCCCTAGATGAGTCCTGTTTATTCATGACTCGCTACCACATTATTTTTCTGGCGAGAATAATATTTTCTCACCACACTCACTCCCCACATCCATATTTTTACTTTGTATCCAATTAAAAGCTATTTAAGGATTGAAAACTTAGCCTAATAAAACTTCTTTATTAACTATACATTTCATAAAAGAAATGATGAATTTGTTCGTCCTGAGCTTAGAAAAAAAACTTAACATTTATTTAATTACGTACTTAATGAACATTTTATTTTTGACTAAAAACTGTTTATAGAAAATATTTAAGTCTATTTTAATTAGATTTTCTCTGACTTATTAATAATTTTAATATTTAATAACTGATAATATTCTGCCATAAAAATTACAGTTAATTTATAAATTGATTTTGTTCATTTATGGCAAAAAGGAATATTTGTTTTGTCAGCATTTATCTAAATATTTAAATCAAACTAAATTGATGATTATTGTTGCTTTATAAAATACATATTGCATATATGAAATTGTAACTAATGAACATATGCATTTGTATACAAGTATACTGTTTATTTAGATTTATTTGCCTAAAAATAAATTTAGTTGAAAAAGAATATCATTACTTTTATAGATATAGTTACATTTGCTAGAAATAATAGTTAAATCGGCGGTTAGAAACTGCATCTACATAAGGCTTTACCCACGGAGGTAGGTTGTAAACCCTCAATTTTTCCTTCTCTCGTTCCTATGCTCTGCATAGGAACGCTTGATTAGGGGCTGCTCCAGTCAAACATTGAGTCAGAGACTCTATGAATGCGTTCCCATACGGAGCATAGGAACGAGGAAAACTTAAACATTCGTAATTATTATTGTGAATAAATTTCATCTATTATTTGAAATAAAAAAGAATGTAAATTTGTGTTCAAGGTTATCGAAATTTGATGAGACAAAAGTAAAATTTGAATATAAATAAAGAAAAAATTAGGATAATATGATTAAAGTCCAAACAGATTGACAGGCAAAATTGCCGAGGATTTCTTCATGGCACAACTCACTGGTTTGACATTTGGCGGTAAGACTTGGACACCAAAATTTGCTCATGAAATTGACAAAGAAAAATGTATCGGCTGTGGCAGATGCATTAAAGTATGCGGGTACAATGTGCTAGGTTTGAAGGCACTCAATGAAGAAGGGGAATTTGTGGAAGATGAAGATGATGAAGAAATTGAACGGAAAGTAATGGCAGTTACTTCTCCAGATAACTGTATTGGTTGTGAAGCGTGTTCACGGATTTGTCCCAAGAACTGCTACACCCATGTTGAATTAAACAATTAAGGTTTTTGGAGTTAGTCGAAATTGTTGTTCATTCAAGGAGGCACTGTTTGTATAAAGCGCAAATGCGCTAGGCAAGGTAACTTGAGGGGAATACTCAATATTTACTGGAGCTAGATAAAAAGTTCACAGTAAACAAATCCGTAAATCGCAAATTGTTAGCTATTAACAAATTTAAACTTGCTGCTAATATAGCCTAATCAATATTAGGACTAACAGTGCCCTCTTGGAACAACTAGCTTTTCTGGAAGCAGGGGGCTACCTTTGTCATAGGAGTGGAAATATAATTTGTAATTTACTGGGGGAAAGATATGGAAAAAATCTGGAAGTTTCCCCCCTTTTTTCTAGCTGCACGTTAGAAAGTTAATAAGTGAAAACAAAAAAACGCTGCCCTGTGAAAATGTAAAACCTAGTAGTTACAAACAGGGAATGGGAAATGGGGAATAGGGAATAGATAACAATGCCCAATGCCCAAAACCCAGAAAATCACACCTTAAAAGACGGTTTACAAAGCAGGTAGCATGTATGCAACAAGTTCCTGTTTCACTATGGACTCTGGTTGCTGGGATAGTAGTTACAGCAATCAGCATTTGGATTGGTCAAAACCACACTCTCATGCCGGTGCAAGCATCGCTACAAGCGCCTATGGTAGACGGTTTTTTCAACGTCATGTTTACCATTGCGATCGCACTCTTCTTGGTGGTAGAAGGAACAATTGTACTTTTTTTGATTCAGTTTCGTCACCGTCGGGGTGACGATGGCGATGGCGTGTGGGTGGAAGGCAACGTTCCCTTAGAAATCTTTTGGACAGCAGTTCCAACAGTGATTGTCCTCGGCTTGGGCATCTACAGTGTAGATGTTTTTAACCGAATGGGAGGCTTTGAGCCTGCGGGTCATCCTCATTCAGCAGCTCATGTTGCTCATATGCCGGGAACCGCTCTGGCTGCTACATTAAGCGATACCTCCCAAGCAACAACTGCCCCCTCAATTGCCCCAACAATTGGTATTGGTGCGTCTCCCAAAACCCTAGACAAACCAGCCGACTTAGTTGTTGATGTCAAAGGGATACAGTACGCCTGGTTATTTAACTACCCCGATAGTGGCATTACCTCTGGGGAATTGCACATTCCTGTCGGTGCTGATGTGCAACTCAACCTTTCAGCACAAGATGTAATTCACTCATTTTGGGTGCCAAACTTCCGCTTGAAACAAGATGCACTTCCCGGTATCCCTACTGAACTACGATTTGTTGCCACCAAACCAGGTACATATCCCGTAGTTTGTGCTGAGTTGTGCGGTGGTTATCACGGTTCAATGCGGACACAGGTAATTGTCCACACACCAGAAGAATATAAAAGCTGGCGGACAGAAAACCAGATTGCTCAAAAGGAAAACCTAAATCAAGTCGTTGCTGTTAATCTAGCCGACTTATCAACATCAGAGTTTCTCGCACCCCACACCCATAATATGGGAATTAGTGCAGCAACTCTAGAGTCAGTAGTCATGAGTCATTAGTCAAACGATTTTGGATTTTAGATTTACGATCGCGCAGCGTAAAGCCTTCTCTACGAGAGGCTGCGCCAACGGCATGGCAACTCTTAGAGACGCTACGCGAACGCTTAGAGCGACGTAGGAGAGTCTTTTAGATTGGTTCCACCCAGAAGGGACGGGACATAAACCAAAAAATTCTTTTAATCCAAAATCCAAAATCTAAAATTGCAGGTCAAGAGTCACATTTAATTGCTTTGGACGTTTGACCCTGGACTTTGCATAGTGGTAAAAAATATGACGCAGGTAGAATTTCCCCGGAATACTCCACCAGAAGAAAATAAACCGAAAATGGCAGTTGGCCACACCTCCCATCCGCAGGCGTGGAAATGGCAAGACTATTTTACATTTAATGTTGACCACAAGGTTATTGGTATCCAATACCTAGTAACGGCGTTCGTGTTCTATCTGATCGGCGGACTGATGGCTGTTGCTCTCCGTGTCGAATTAGCAACACCAGAAGCAGACTTCCTCGACCCCAATCTGTATAACGCTTTCATGACCAATCACGGGACGATTATGATCTTCCTGTGGATTGTCCCCAGTGCCATTGGGGGATTTGGTAACTTTTTGGTGCCCTTGATGGTTGGTGCTAGGGATATGGCTTTCCCGAAGCTGAATGCGATCGCCTTTTGGTTAAATCCACCAGCAGGGGCGCTCATATTAGGTAGTTTCATTTTTGGCGGTTCGCAATCGGGTTGGACAGCTTATCCACCCTTGAGCTTGGTGACAGCACCAATTGCTCAAACTATGTGGATACTTGCGATCGTTTTAGTGGGAACTTCCTCAATTTTGGGTTCGCTAAACTTTGTGATCACCATTTTGTTGATGAAGGTTCCTAGCATGAAATGGGATCAAGTGCCCTTGTTTTGCTGGGCAATCTTGGCAACCTCCCTGCTGGCGCTTCTCTCCACACCTGTATTAGCAGCGGGTTTAATTCTGCTGTTGTTTGACCTTAACTTTGGTACTTCCTTCTTTAAACCAGATGCAGGCGGTAACGTTGTAATTTATCAACACTTATTCTGGTTTTATTCCCACCCGGCAGTATATTTAATGATTCTGCCCATCTTCGGCATCATGTCGGAGGTAATTCCAGTTCACTCCCGCAAGCCAATCTTTGGCTATAAAGCGATCGCTTATTCTAGTGTAGCAATCTGCGTTGTGGGTTTGTTCGTCTGGGTACACCACATGTTTACCAGTGGCACACCCGGTTGGATGCGGATGTTCTTCACCATCTCGACGCTGATAGTTGCAGTTCCCACTGGCGTTAAGATTTTTGCCTGGGTTGCTACCCTTTGGGGTGGTAAAATCCGCTTCACCAGTGCGATGCTTTTCGCCATTGGCTTATTGTCCATGTTTGTCATGGGCGGCTTAAGCGGTGTGACGATGGGAACAGCGCCCTTTGATGTTCATGTCCACGATACATATTATGTTGTAGGACATTTCCATTACGTTCTGTTTGGCGGTTCCGTGTTTGGCATTTACGCCGGTATTTATCACTGGTTCCCCAAAATGACAGGACGAATGCTGAATGAAAACTTGGGACGCATTCACTTTGCCCTCACCTTCATCGGCACTAATCTGACCTTTTTACCCATGCACGAGTTGGGTTTGCAAGGAATGCCGCGACGAGTGGCAATGTATGACCCCCAATTTATCGACCTCAATAAAATTTGTACCTATGGTTCAATTGTTTTGGGGATATCGGTAATTCCCTTTGCCATCAATATTATCTATAGTTGGCTGAAGGGGCCCTTGGCTGGTGATAATCCTTGGCAAGCTTTGACCTTAGAATGGACA
This sequence comes from Nostoc sp., assembly GCF_036917195.1. GTDB lineage: Bacteria > Cyanobacteriota > Cyanobacteriia > Cyanobacteriales > Nostocaceae > Nostoc. Next base: position 55,641 of record NZ_JBALDG010000022.1, on the reverse strand, counting down.
ACTAGCTCGCCACCTGCAATTGAAAACTGGGAAGTGTTGCCGGTTGTGACTCATGGGCCTTATGACTACGGTCATGATAATAGGCTTGAAATACAGCCATCTGCAACGCCGGAAGCTAGTGCTTAGTTAGTAGAGTGAGTACTGCGATCGCACTCAAGGTGACTGCAATTTCTAGTCATTTGATTTGAGAACTCGAAACTCCAAGCTTGGAACTCGGAACTTGAGCATTATTACTCGAAACTCCAAGCTTGGAACTTGGAACTCCGAGATTAGAACTCGAAACTCCGAGCTTGGAACTCGCAACTCCGAGATTAGAACTCGAAACTCCGAGCTTGGAACTCGAAACTTCGAGCTTGGAACTCGGAACTTGAGCATTATTACTCGGAACTCCGAGATAAGAACTCGAAACTCCGAGCTTGGAACTTAAAACTCGGAATTTTGAGAATTCCTGAACAAGTGAAGAGTTTGGTTAAATAAGGATTTTGGATGAGGAATGAAAATTTGCCGCTTCACACTTCATTCTTTATTCAAGCTTCCACAACAGACACAGTGGATAATATTGTCAATAAATCTATGACTATAGCTACAACAACGAGCGAAGATCACAGTGTAGGACACGAAGAACATCCAGATTTAAGAGTTTGGGGACTATTGACGTTCCTCGCCTCTGAATCCCTGATGTTTGGAGGATTTTTTGCCACTTATTTGTTTTTCCGAGGTAGTACAGCAGTTTGGCCTCCAGAAGGAAGTGAAGTAGAATTACTTGTGCCGACGATTAACACCATTATTCTGGTGTCCAGTAGTTTCGTCATTCACTTTGGTGATACGGCGATTAAAAAGAATAATCTCAAGGCAATGCAACTGTGGTATGGAATTACTGCAATCATGGGCGCAATTTTCTTGGGTGGTCAGGTTTATGAGTACTCGACTTTAGGATACGGCCTGACTACTAACGTCTTTGCCAACTGTTTTTATATCATGACCGGGTTCCACGGTTTGCACGTTTTTGTGGGACTGTTATTGATATTACGTGTATTGTGGCGATCGCGTCGTTCTGGTGAGTATTCTGCGACTAATCATACTTTCATCGAAATGACAGAAATTTACTGGCACTTCGTAGACATTATCTGGATTGTGTTATTCACCTTGGTGTACGTTCTCACTTTGTTTTAACAAAAGTTAGGAGTGAGGAGTTAAGAATTAATAACTCCTAACTCCTAACTTTCCATCTCCAGGAGTTTATTATGCAAGTTGATCCCAATAGATTCTCATGGTTCCAGGTTTCAGAGGACATCAAAAATTTATTAATTTTAGCTGCACAAAACTGGGAAAATACATCAGAATCAGAAAAGTATATTCAACAAGCTTTAGCCGAAACTGGTGGAAATACAGATGTATTGGTAGCAGCCTATAGATATTTCTATTATAAAAATAATTATTCTCTTGCTTTGCAAACAACAGTTAAATTATTAGATAAAATTAAAGAACGAGAGAAATTTCCTGATGACTGGGAGCAACTTAAGCCTATATTAGTCAATCGCAAAGAAGACCCACAAATCCGATTGTACTTAAATGCTTATGCTGCTTCTGGATTAGTCCTAGCAAATTTAGGAGAACTTGAGCAAGCAAAAGAAATCAGCACCAAAGTCAAAGAAATAGACGAAAAGAATGATTTTGGAGCCGGAATTCTCCTGGATATTTTGACACGTCCAGCAGAAGAAGATGATTAATTAGTTAAGAATCAAGGTGAACAATCATGAACAATTGGTTATCTACTACATCGTATTCCTCTTACTCCCTCTTGGGAGCGGGTACTAATAGTAACTCTATCATTCCTCCTATTAACGTACCTACTAAACTGGATGTAGGCAGTGTTCCTAATGTCTCTCCAATCCTTGTCCTCCAGTCTTATAAGCTATCATTTTAAAAGTTATGAAAGGTAAGGATTGGCTGCTAACGGGGGACGGTCAGTATCAAGCCTGTAAATCTGTGAGAGCATGGGATTTATTGAGAGAAAATTACCGCCTTTATCGGTTTTTAACCGAGGTGGAAGATGTTCTCAATAGCGTTGACGATGAAGCCAGTCGTCTACCAGAACTTCAGATGCTCGTAAGGCGCTTGATAGTAAATTCTTACTGGGTGCGAAGTCAATATTTAGAGCCTTCGCCCAAAACGGGAACCTCTGTTTCACTCCTATACGATGAATTGGGTTTTCCGTTGACAGTGCAAACAGTAACATTTGCACCAGGTACCCGATCAACCATTCATAATCATGGGACATGGGGAATAGTGGCGGTGTTAAAAGGTCAAGAAAAAAATACTTTTTGGCGACGCACCCATAGCCCAGAATTTCAGGACAAAATTGAACCTACGGGAGAGATAACTCTATTTCCAGGGGATATTGTCAGCTTCGTTCCCGATGCAATTCACAGTGTAGAAGCAGTCGGTGATGAACCAACTGTGACTTTTAATGTTTATGGCGAAACTGATCCGAAAGAGAGATTTGAGTTTGACTCAGTTACCGATAAGGCTAGGAATTTTTAATTAGGAATCGTCAGGATTAATTTCATCGGTTCGTAGTTGGCGCTTTAGTGAAGACAGCGCCAACTACAAATAATTGAGTAATTAGGAGGTAGTTAAATGGCAAGAGTAATTTTCTATAGTAAACCAGGCTGTCAAGGTGGTACTAAGCAAAAAGTTTTGCTAACAGCTGCTGGTCATGAGGTGGTAGCATACAACCTGCTAACAGAACCTTGGACAGTTGAGCGTTTGCGTTCATTTTTTGGCGATCGCCCCGTAGCGGAATGGTTTAATCCTTCCTCCCCAAAGGTAAAATCTGGTGAAATAGTTCCTGAAAAAACTGATGCAGAAACCGCTTTGCAGTTGATGTTGAGAGAGCCACTATTAATTCGCCGTCCTTTGTTAGAAATAGGCGATCGCCGCGAGGTAGGATTCGATGTACAAAAGATTGATGCTTGGATTGGCTTAAAGCCTGCGGACGAATCCTTGCAGGAAATGAGCGAAAACCTGATGAAGCAAGATTTGCAAAACTGCTCCCACGGTAACGATGGTGGTCATAAACACCATAAGGAAGGTGGCTGTAACCATCATGGTCAGCAACATCAAAAGCAAGGCAGCTGCAACCATTAGTACAGGATTTTTGCAGTGATGTAATCTGTTAAGGGACTGACAAAAAATAAATTATCCAAAATTATTTGTACATTTGTAGGGGATCTTGACCTTACGCCCCTACGATGGGATGTTTTTTTAACTGGAAGTCCCTAAAACCTGATATCATATCCGCCAAATTACCCATAAGAACCCACCCCCAACCCCTCCCCGCAAGCGGGGAGGTTAGCTCAAGCGCAGCTTTGGCAGGTGGTAGTAGCGTTTTGGCGTCAACTAGTGTTGAGGTTTAACTAGCGATCGCCCAAAAACACCGTTAAGGTATATAGCTAACTGAACAGTAGAGTTAGGTAGTCGAAAGTATATGTAAATATTATTTAGGAGCCAGAATTCACGAGTCTTCTGGCTCCTAACTTGTTGGATCTGTTCAAGTTTCCTTAGCGGACGCTAGCAGTTTCTAAGGACAAGTCTTGAAACATGGGTGTGCTGAGGTAACGTTCTCCAAAGGAAGGCTGAATCATCACGATTAAACGTCCGGCATTTTCTTTTCGTTTACCTACTTGGATTGCAGCACACAAAGCTGCACCAGATGATATCCCAGACAATAAGCCTTCTTCTTTTGCTAAACGTCGCCCATAGGCGATCGCTTGTTCATCGCTGACTCTAATTACTTCATCAACCAATTCTAGACGCAGAACATCTGGGATAAATCCGGCACCAATACCTTGAATTTTATGTGGCCCGGCTTCACCACCAGAGAGGACTGGGCTGTTGCTGGGTTCAATTGCGATCGCCTGAAAAGTCTGCTTACGCTGTTTGATTACTTCTGCAATACCAGTAATTGTCCCACCAGTACCTACCCCAGCAATAACGATATCCACTTCCCCGTCTGTATCTGCCCAAATTTCTTCTGCGGTGGTTTCTTGGTGAACTTTGGGATTAGCAGGGTTGCGGAACTGTTGCAGCATAAAAGCATTGGGAGTATTAGCCACAATTTCTTCGGCTTTGCGAATAGCTCCCCGCATCCCCTCAACACCTGGTGTCAATTCTAAAGACGCACCATAAGCTCTGAGCATAGCTCGTCGTTCTTGGCTCATCGTCTCTGGCATTGTCAAAATCAAACGGTAGCCACGCGCCGCTGCTACCATTGCTAGAGCAATTCCTGTATTACCTGAGGTAGGCTCTACTAAAATGGTTTTTCCAGGGAAAATTGAGCCTGCTGCTTCTGCTGAGAGTACCATACTTAACCCAATGCGGTCTTTCACCGAAGCCGCTGGGTTCATACCTTCTAATTTGACAACTATTCTTGCTACTACTCCCTCAGCTTGAGGAATCTTGTTCAGTTGAACTAAAGGAGTTCGTCCGATAAGTTCTGTTACATCTTGAGCAATTCGCATTATTTAACTCCTAAAATCCTAAATCTAAGTACAGAGTATTTACTTGTAACAATAAGCTTTTGTGTATTTAATTTTTAGTTTAGTGTCCATGAGTGCATATACTATATATTCTAACTCAACCACAAAAAATGAAAGTTTAGCAAGAACTTTTATCCGATGTTCCCATTGATTCTCACTTCAGCAGAGGTCTAGCAAGCCATACTTCTATTTTACCATTTGGAATTGCTAACTATTGCCTCTTGGGCTGAAATTCAATTTATTTAATTCTGTATATATAATTTTTACGGTTTTTTCCATATTTTCTATTTGTTATGGAAATATAATTTACTTTCAAAACATTTAATTGTTTTTCCTAATTTATTAGTATATCTTTATCAAGAGACATTGATATTTGATTTTGAGTGCAGGTTTTGTTTGCTCAAAATTGCATCAAAAATAGTCCTTAACCGTTGCTTATATTGCTTTGAGGTTGAGTGCAGAAATACCAGAACCCCACCTCGTAAATACTAGAACCCCGTCCTAAAAACACTAGCACCCATACCCCAATAAATTTTTGTAAGACTTATCAGATGGGAATTACAAGCTTTGAGTACTATTCTAATAAATTTAATAATCTTAACAGGGCTAGAGTAAACTGTTTTGTGGAGAGCGGCTGATATAAATCGTATAGGATTTACGCAGAGATTCCCCTCTACCCCCCAACATTCCTGAGCGAAAGCTTAGTGAACTAGGGGGGACTTCTTAATCTCTCTTTTTAGAGTAGGATGAAACCATATTCTTTGAATCTGAGTGCGTTATTTATGACTGAATAATCCTACATTTTGTGATAAGCTTGGTAACTTTTCAGTGGTCAGTGGTCAGTGGTAATTAGAAAAATAACTGACCACTAATGATTGTGAAAATTACCTATTACATATATTTTAATATCAAAACTGTTTGAGAGGTAGAAATATATAACTACTTTGGATAAACAGCAAAAGATATTTTCTTACTGGGTGCATACTACCTAGCAAGGGAGAGCCAAGATGAAAGCCAAACTTTTAAATGTTCTTATAGTTTGCGTAGTTACCTTAGCAGTGCTTTCTCCAGAACTAATAGTATTTGGTATAGTTTGGGAGCGACATCTGGAGTTAGTAAAATCCCAGAATTTAGCCTGCGAAGTTAACAATACTAGTACAGATGCTCCCACCTTGGCTCTCCAGACAGAAGGTACACATTCCCCTCAGACTAGCATCCAATTCTCTGACCGTAATGTAGTTCATCAAATGCTGACTGTTGCTGAACAATATAAATTTACCACTATCCTGCAATGGTTCTTCTTGTTAACCCCTATTTGTATTGGGTTAGGGATTCTCTTTTACGACAGATATCTTGTTCATCGTGCGGCTGTTTTAAAAGAACAAGTTGAAATGTTGGAAAGACTGTGGCAGCAAAGTATCGAACAGTAACCAATTCGCAATTTACTCACTCAAATCAACAAAAATACCATGACAGAACAACGCGAACAGCTGTATTTTAATCTGATTGATGAATTACTTAAATGCCCGAATGGTCAGGAACCAGAAGTTTTGGAATCTCACCCAGAATTGATTGATTCTGGCTTAGTAGAAACAATCCTACAAGTAGCAACTATGTTTGCCCATGAAGGCAATCAAGATGGTGCACAATTTTTATTTTTTGTGGGGCGTGAGCTAGCTAAAGAACTCGGTTTATACCCGGAAGTTCCCAATACTGAAGTTGCAAATCCTGAAGCTGCAAATAAGGAGTAAAAATGCTGTTGACTTCAACTGATGCGGGACAAATAGCTTTAGAACTGCTCATGGCAGATTGGAACATTTCAGAAGAGAATAGGGAGTGGTTCACAATTTTTAACTCTCGTCTAATTGGCGAGAGTTGGTACACTGTGGAACTAGGTGTACAAGGATTTCCAGATAGATGGTTTCTTCAAGTATATGACAATGGAGTGTGTGATCCAAACTATACATTTATATCACCTATCGGTGGTTCTGAAGGATTCACAGATGTCAAAAATGTGCCAGATATCGTAGCAGAAGTCTTAGTTTGTGAACGGAATACTCGATAAGAAAACTTAATAACTAAATCTGAGGAATTCAAAATTTAAATGTGTTATTTCAATGCAATTTGTTTGAATTCATAATTTTCAATTGAATGTAATTTGTGTTTGGGAATTAGGTAATTTCAGGATAACTGTTTTCAGCCTTAACCTCAATACTTTTATATTTAATCACTAATAAAAGTGTTTAACGCAAATATGAGGTGTAACTTATTTGATTACACCTCTTTTTTATGTAGTACAAAATAGAATATTTAATATTTTATTCAAAGTATATAAGCTATTTTGTCATATTTAATTGACACAATTATGTTATATTAAATAGCGTGATGGACGCTACAGAAATCTCATTTCAAATGATTGCTGAAGACATCTTAGCCAAAGAGTTTACAAGAGTCCTCAACCATTACTACCCGCAAGTTGGGGAATTACTAAATGGGTGTTATGTAAAAGTGATCACCTGTTTTTGGGGACTGCCTGCCAGACGCTTGCAATATATAGGAATTTATTGCTCTGATGAAATGATTTCCTATGTGCAGGCTCACAAAGAAATACTCAGAGAAGTAGCAGACAACATGGGTCTAATGCAAGTAGTCTGCATGAATGCCAAGCGATTGTTGCGCGATCCGATGTCGAAGCTCAAAGAAAACAACCCACGCCTATGGTTGGAGTTGCAGTGGGTTGCCACCTAAAATAGCGATCACAAATAAGTAATGAAAACTGGAATTTTCTGCAATTACGATAATCATCACCAAGATGCTCGTCGTGCCATCTTTGAGCAAGTCGCGCTGGTAAAACAGGCAGAAAGCTTAGGTTTTGAGGAAGCCTGGGTGAGTGAACACCATTTTAGTGAATCCAATCTCAGCCCGTCGATGTTGGTTTTAATGGCACACCTAGCAGGATTGACTTCAACTATCCAGTTAGGGACTGCGGCGGTGTTACTGCCATTCCATAACCCGATTAGGGTAGCGGAAGATATTGCCACTTTGGATAACCTTTGCAATGGACGATTATTATTTGGAGTTGCCAAAGGCGGCCCCTTCCCCCAACAAAACAAGCATTTTGCGACACTCCCAAGTGAATCCCGTCCCAAGATGCTAGAAGCGATCGCATTGATTCAGAAGCTGTTATATGAAACTGATGTATCATTTAATGGGCAACATTATCAATGCGATCGCCTGACAATTTATCCAAAACCATTGCAGAGTCAAATACCAGTGTATGTTGCCACTGGCGGTGATGACGGGATCGAGTTTGCCGCGAAACATTCCTTCAGCTTGATGGGTGGGCCGCCGTTTTCTCTGGAGAGATTGAAGAATACTCTTGCCAAATATCGAGCCTTAAATTCTGGTGGTGCAGAAAACTTCGTGCTGGCACGCTTTTTTTATGTTGGCAAAACATCTGATGAGGCAGTGAGTGAGGCATTACCTTTCATCCGCCAATTTAGCCAGAAAATGAAAGCTAATTCGGCTCAATTATTGCAGAATAGTGCTAATCCCAACCAAAAACCATTTGATCGCACAAACATTTGTTTCGACGAAGATTATTTGATTGAGAACTCAATTATCGGTGATGTGGAGACTTGTCGAGACAAAATCAAGAAATTTCAAGACGAATTAAATTTAGGTACACTAGCACTCAAACCCTCGTCTTCAGATATGCAAAAAAACCTGGAGAGTATGACGCGCTACAACCAAGAGGTGCGAAATTATGTCTTCTAAACTATACCTGCTTCCTCCCGATGATTTACCTCCCGCTGAGGTGACAAAACAGGATGGAATGTTGCAGATGGAACTAGAACAGTCTACTGGCAGATGCTTTTATCAAGCCTGCGATCGCATTACGCGAGTACTGTTATCTAATTGTCAGTGGTATCTTACAACAAATGCTAGCATCCTAACACTAATAATTGACTGCCCTGACATCTTATCTTACTGGCATATAGTCAGCAATATTCCCCAGTTGGGTAATAGGTTAGAGCGGTTTGCTACAAATGGCAAAATCCGCGTTTATCCCCCATTTGGCAAAGGGATGCCGTTTGAAATCAGCATAAATGAAATATCAGCTTATCGAGATTGGCTTTGAGGTAAATAACTACGAACTGGGAATCACACAAAATATAGCTTATTCATCCTTATCGCTGTCTTCCACCCTGTACTCCTAAAGTGCAGGGTGTTGCAATTTTAGAAGAGTTACATTGTTGTCTGTATTTTCTTGTTATTTCAGATAACTCAGAGTCTATGTACTAGCAACCTATAGATAATTTACTGCAAGATTGATAAAAATTGGCTAGCTCAGAGCTACCACCATTTACATAGGTTTTTAAGATTATCTATCTCTTTATTTGCGTCCAACTCTTGAAGACGCTGCACGAATGCAGTACCCTACGGGTAGCTGCTTTGCGTCTACGTTAAAAAAAATTTAGGTATTCGTCAACTGGGAAGAGATTAGTGTTGACAAGTTTGTTACCTTTTCAGTTAGCCACGTATACCAATTCTCTAAGCCAGCACCAGTAGTTGCAGAAACTTGAAAAATCTGAATTTTAGGATTTACTTTTTTAGCATATTCTATGCACTTTTGAACATCAAAATCTACGTAAGGTAGCAAATCAATTTTAGTGAGAATCATTATGTCACTAGCACGGAACATATGCGGGTATTTTATCGGCTTATCTTCTCCTTCCGTGACGGAGAGAATCACGACTTTTGCATTTTCTCCTAAATCAAATAAGGCTGGACAAACCAAATTTCCCACATTTTCAATCATCACAACTGAGTTCAGAGGCGGATTCAGTTGTTGTAAACCCCTGTCTATCATTGATGCATCTAAATGACAGCCTGTTCCAGTGTTAATTTGGATGACTTTAGAACCTGTTTCTTTAATTTTTTTGGCATCGTTAGCAGTTTCTTGGTCGCCTTCAATAACACTAATAGATAATTGATGCTTTAAATCATTGATAGTGCGAGTTAAAAGAGTTGTTTTCCCTGCACCGGGAGAACTCATTAAATTTAAGGCGAGAATATTTCGACCCTTAAACCATCCCCGATTTTGGGCAGCTAGGAGGTTATTTTTTGCTAATATATCCTGTTCTAAGGATATCGTTGTGTTGTGTATTTTGGCATGAACTTGAGATGCTTCTCTATCAGTGTCGTGACTGTGGGAATGAGTGATGACACTACCATCTGGTAAAGTGTGAGTATGATGATGGTGATTATGTTCAGCTTCACCTGTTTCTAGATTGGTAATTTTAGTTTCGCCATCATCAGAACAACCGCAAGTTACACACATAATTCCTCTATTTCTATTTCTTTAATTTTCAGTTCTTCACCAGTAATTAAATCTAATTGCACGCTACCACAGTTACAAATACCAAATGGTTTATCTAAATAAATTTCTGCACCGCATTGGCGACATCGCCCTAAGCCAGGAATTTCTAAAATTTCTAATGTCGCCCCTTCTAAAACTGTACCTTGAGTGCAAATATCAAAACAAAATCGGATAGCGTCGGGCATAATAGCTGAAAGTTTACCAATTTCTAATAAAACTCGTTGCACTTTTTCGCCTTTGGCGTGTTCAGCTACAATTGCTACAATATTTTGAGTAATTCCAAGTTCGTGCATACTATAAAATCTATTAAAAGATTAACAAATTCGTGGCAATTGGTCGCCTACCAACATATCAACAATCCTTTCAGCACCAAAAACTGTTTGTAACAATACGATACCTGGAGGTGAGGTAATAACTTCGCCAATAATACAAGCATCTTTACCTGCTGGATGGGATTTCATAGCTGATAAAATTTTGTCAGCATTCTCTTTTGAAACCACCACAACTAACTTACCTTCATTAGCTAAATACAATGGGTCTAAACCAAGAATTTCACAAACTCCGTTGACTTCTTCACGCACTGGGATAGATTCTTCGTAGAGACGAATTCCTACATCGGAACTGAGAGCAAATTCATTTAAGACTGTAGCTAAACCACCACGTGTAGCATCTCGCATAGCATGAACTTGGGGACATGCATGGAGAATAGTTTCTACTAAACTATGCAACGACTGACAGTCACTTTCAATATTAGTTTCTAAGGCTAATTCCCCACGAGCAATTAAAATTGCTGCCCCATGATTACCTAATTCACCATTAACAATTATGGCATCTCCAGGTTGAATATTGTGGGCGGAAATATTAACTCCTCGCGGGATAATACCAATACCAGCAGTATTAATAAAGAGTTTATCGGCAGCACCGTGATGTACAACTTTTGTGTCACCAGTAACAATTTGAATACCAGCTTTTTTCGCGGCTGCTTTCATACTGGCTGCTACACGTCGTAAGGTTTCTACAGGTAATCCTTCTTCTAAAATGACGCTACAAGTTAAATATAAAGGTTTAGCACCGCTGACAGCTAAATCATTAACTGTGCCGTTGATAGCTAATTCTCCTATATCACTACCGGGAAAAAATAACGGGTCTACAACATAGGAATCTGTAGTAAATGCAAGTCTGTCTCCTTGTTGCAAGAGACTAACTAAGTTGAAGCTGGCTTGGTCTTCTAATTGTGAGAGAATCGGGTTATCAAAATTGCTGACAAAGATATCATCTATTAAATCACGCATGGCTTTACCACCGCTACCATGTGCGAGAGTTATATGAGTATCTCGCACTTTTCCTTGGCGACGGCGGACTTGTTCCATTTTTTTAAACAAAGAATTTTGTGCTGGATTGGTGGGAGAAATATTCATATTAAAATTGATTTTTTAAACGCAAAGGAACGCGAAGGGAAGCGCAGAGGTACGCAGAGTATTTATAAGATGTATTAGTCGGAAGAGAAGCCGCAGGCGGGGAGAGGTTCTTGAGTTATAGTTAGTTTTGGTTTTTGGGTGATTGTTCTTTTGGCAATCGTAGAGAGTCGCCCATATTTGTAATAAGCTGCACAAGCACCTTCAGAAGATACCATGCAAGTACCAATGGGTGTTTCTGGTGTGCAAGCTGTACCGAATACTTTGCACTCCCAAGGCTTTAAGACTCCTTTGAGGATTTCTCCACATTTACAAGCTTTATGGTCGGCTACTTTGAGATTAGGAATGGTAAATTTAAGTTCGGCATCAAATTGGGCATATTCAGGTTGAATTTGTAATCCTGAATAGGGAATATCACCTAAGCCGCGCCAATCAAAACTATCTCGCATGGCGAAAACTTTGTTTATTGCTTGTAGCGCTACTGTGTTTCCGCTTTTTTGGACAATTCGGTTATATTGGTTCTCGACCTTACAACGATTTTCTACTAACTGTTGCAATAGCATCCAAATCGATTGAAGAATATCTAAGGGTTCAAATCCTGAGACGACTATTGGCTTATTATATTGTTGGGAAATAAATTCATAAGGGTCAGTGCCAATTACCATGCTGACATGGCCAGGGCCAACAAATCCATCCAGTTGCAAGTCAGGATTATCTAATAGTGCTTTCAGGGCGGGAACCACGAGGACGTGATTGCAAAACATACTAAAGTTATGAATTCCTTCGGCTGCGGCTTGCAGGATAGTGAAGGCGGTGCTGGGGGCTGTGGTTTCAAAGCCTAAGGCAAAGAAGACTACTTCTTTATCGGGGTTATCTCTGGCAATTTGCAGGCTGTCTAGGGGAGAATAGACCATACGGATGTCTGCGCCTTGTGCCCTAGCTTGCAGTAAAGTGGTATTAGAACCCGGAACTCGCATTGCGTCACCAAAGGTAGCAAAGATGACGTTATGATTTTGGGAGATTGCGATCGCATCATCTAATCTCCCTTTTGGCATAACACATACTGGACAACCAGGCCCATGAATTAGTTCAATGGCTTCGGGTAATATTTCTTCGATACCATATTTAAATATTGAATGGGTATGTCCGCCGCATACTTCCATGATTTTGATGGGTTTTTCTAGCTGGTGGCATAATTTGGCGATTTCGCGGCGGATGGCTTCAGCTTTTTCAGGTTCGCGGAATTCATCAACATATTTCATAGGTAGTGAGGAGTAGTGAGTTTTATCTATCAGTTAATTTCGCTTTTATGGTAATGAGTTTTTTTAACGTAGACGCAAAGCGGCTTTCCGCAGGTACCGCAAAGGACGCAAAGGGCACGAAGAAAAGAAAAGAAAAGAAAAGAAAGGCATGAGTTTTAAACTTTTTCTCTGTGCCTTTGCGTGAGACCAAAAAAGTCTATTATTTAAGTACTAATCCCTGTTTGTACTGCTGCTAATTCTTGCAAGAGTTGTAATGTTTCTGCGGCTTCTTGTTCGTTAATTCGATTCATGGCAAAGCCAACATGTACTAGTACCCAATCCCCAATACAAGCTTCGGGGAGATGTTGTTCATCTACGATACAAGCAATATTTACTTCGCGCTTAATACCAGCAATGTTAACTATGGCTAATTTATGGTTAACATTGGTAATTTCTATAATTTGTCCGGGGATTCCTAAGCACATTTTTCTTTTTTAAGATAAACGAACCACTGAGGCGCAGAGAACGCAGAGGAAATTATTTCTAAGGAAACAGTTTGTCAAATATCAATACTTATGTATTAATTGTGCGGCTGCAATAACTGCTTGTCCCAAAGATAACCCGCCGTCATTAGCTGGAACTAAGCTGTGAGTAAGTACTTTTATTCCCAAGGTTTGTAATTGTTTGGTAACTTGCTCTAACAATATACAATTTTGAAATACTCCTCCTGTTAGGACAACCTGATTAATCAGATTTTCTTGACAAAGATGCTTAACCATCTCCACAATCGCATTAGCTAAACCTTTGTGAAACTTTGCAGCTATAACTTGTTCGGTAATTTGCTGCTGTAAGTCATTGAGCAAGGCTTGCCACATTTGACGCGGGTCTATACAATAAATACTATCTGAAAATATAAAATTAAAAGGATATTTTGGCGTTTCTTTATGATTATTTAAGCTGCTTACATCTACTATAGCTTCCATTGCAATCGCAGCTTGTCCTTCATAGCTACATTCATCTCTATAAATACCGATAGCCGCTGCCACAGCATCGAACAACCGCCCCACTGAGGAAGCTGGAGGAGAGTTAATCCCTTTCTCCATAAGTTGATTGAGTAGCTTTAGTGGTTTTTTATTCAGAAATTTTACGATTTCTAAATCACTATATTGTTGTTGGCAATCATTCCAAAGGTTAGCAGATATTAATTGAGCATAGGTATTACGCCAAGGCTGATAAATTGCTTGTTCACCACCAATCATTGCTACTGGTTTAAATGTTGCTAGTCGCTGAAATTTTCGGTAATCAGCTAAAATAAATTCTCCGCCCCAGAGTGTACCATCATCACCGTAACCTAAACCATCTAAAGCGATGCCTAATACCGGAGGTGAATCTAGAGGAATACCATTTTCTACCATGCAAGCAGCGATATGCGCGTGATGATGTTGAATTTGATGAATTTTGATTTGATTTGTATCTGCGAGTTCTTTTCCAAGTTTGCTGGAGAGATATTCCGGGTGTTTATCGATGGCAATTATTTCTGGTTTATGTTCAAATAAATTTAAGTATAAATTCAAAGTGTCTTGGTAAGCATTGAAAGTCAAACCATTTTCTAAATCTCCCAGATGTTGAGAAAGAATTGCTTCTCCTTCACGCAATAGGCAAAAGGTATTTTTTAACTCACTACCCATTGCTAAAATTTGCGGCACATTCTGAAATCCTAATGGTAAAATAATCGGTGCTGGTGCATATCCTCTGGCACGGCGAATTGTTTGAGCTTTATTGCCGATAATCCGCACAACTGAATCATCTACCCGATTAATAATCTCTCGATTGTGAAAGAGAAAATAATCAGCGATTGTCCCTAATTTTTCTCTTGCTTCGTCATTATCAATACATTGTGGTTCATCAGCAAGATTGCCACTTGTTAAAACAATTGGGCGATTCATCCGCCGCAAAATTAAATGATGTAAGGGCGTATAAGGTAGCATAAATCCGAGGGTATTTTGCCCGGATGCTATCGATGGTGCTACTACTTTTTTACCTGTCGCTTGTAGTAAAACAATTGGTGCAGCAGGACTTGTCAATAATTCTTTTTCTTTGGCGTTGATAGTGCAATACTCTTCAATTATCTCAATATCTCGCGCCATTAAAGCAAAGGGTTTGTGATAACGCCTTTTGCGCTGACGCAGTTTTTGTACAACAGTTTCCTGAGTTGCATCGCAAGCCAGATGAATACCACCTAACCCTTTAATTCCCACAATCTCACCCTTTTGCAACAGGGTACAAACGGCATCAACATCATCCATCATGGAAAACATGGAAGCAGTAATCGATTTCCCATCGGCGCGTTCTAACCAAGCTGTGGGGCCGCAAGCATAACAAGCAACGGGTTGGGCGTGAAAACGGCGGTTTTCGACATCGTGGTATTCCTTTGCACATTCTGAACAGATGGCAAACGCAGACATACTGGTATTGCATCTGTCGTAAGGAATTGCACGAATAATACTCAGGCGGGGGCCGCAATGAGTACAGTTAGTAAAGGGGTAACGATAAAAGCGGCTAAAGGGGTCGAATATTTCTTGTTGACATTGCGGACAAGTAGCTGCATCAGGGGTAATTTCTGTTTTGATGGCACTACTGACGCTAGTAGAAATCACAAAATTATCAAATTTTAATTCACGTTCATAAATAATTCTTGTTAGTTGATTAATTCTTGCCAACGGTGGACATTCTGTTTGCAATCTGGCAACAAATTTGGTTATTGCTTCCTCACTACCAGATACCCTAATTAAAACACCTTGACCATCATTACAAACATCTCCCTGCAAACCAGAGGCTTTAGCAAGACGATATACAGTAGGGCGAAATCCTACTCCTTGAACAGTACCACGAACTCTAATTTCTTCAGTTGGCATAGTTAAACTGCCACAGCAATATTCGGTTATTTCCAGAATCAGCTATTATCGTTGTATTGCCACAAATTTTTATTCCGTAACACCAATTTAAGCTATCTCGTTTAGGTAGTCCGAAATTACGATTTTCACCTTTACTTTGAAAATTTGTTTGTCCTGCCAACCCATTTGCTACTGCACCTTGCAGTGATAAAATTGATTCTGGTTTTCTCCATCCTAACAAACGGGAATTAGCAGTATCTGCAACTACTAACCAATCCTCAGTTACCCCTACACCATAAGGCATACTCAAGCTACTAGCACTAGGATAATAAACTCCTTGATTCATTTCCACAAAATCAAAGTTTTTTTGTCCTAAAACCACTGCACAAGGGGTATTATTTTCTGTTGGTATTCCCTGCCAAATCATTACCCGGTGATTACCTGCATCGCTGATAACCAGATTTTCTCCCCAAAAGGTGATATCGTGACACCAACGCATACTCGCTGCGGTTGGAGAAGCACCGCCGTTTTCATTGCGAGATATCATATTTGGTTGTCCCAAAACTAAATCAGCGGGTTGACCATTTTCTGTTGGTAATTGATGCCAAATTAATACCCTTCGATTACCAGTATCAGCAATGAATAATCGTCCTTGATGATAGAAAACACCATAGGGCCAGTGCATTGTATTGGCTGATGCTGCTTGATTTCCTCGATTTGGTTCATTCTCAGTAAAATTAACTTGCCCTAACACCAAATCCGCTGGAACATTGTTATCTTCAGGTAAGTTTTTCCAAATCAAAACCCGATGATTCCAACCATCTGCTACAGCTAATCCTTCGTCGCAAGCACAAATCCCTGTTGGCACACTTAAGGTTGCACTTCCCGGTGTACTTTTAGCATTTTGTCCTTCATGATAAAAGTCAGGTTGTCCAATTACCCAATCAGCAGGTTGACTATCTCTCGTGGGTAAATTCTGCCATCCCAATAATCGATGATGTCCCGTATCTGATACCCATAAGGGGCCAGTTTCTGATAACAAACAAGCAGCACGAGGCCCGAACATTGTTGTGGGACTGGGTGCTACAGGTATCACTAATTGTTGTGGTTCAATAATGTTGCCTAAAATTACCTCTGCACCTTGAGGTGATAGAGGTAAATATTGAGAAATTTCTGTTGCTTCTGGCGGTAATTGTGATATAGGATTAATTTTGATTGGGATATCCATGAACCGCAGATAGACGCTGATAATTATTTAAAATCATTAATGTTTAGAAACATGTAACAACAGTAACAATTTTGCCTGATATTTTTATTTTAAATCAAGTAAAAATATTAAAAAAACTTCCGTATTAATCAAGATTAAAAGATTTCTGCAAATCTTCAGTGGCTTTTGCTACATAGCGATATTTGTCATGAGTGCGGGATGTACTGAAATGAGAAAGCAATCAAGCATTTTGAGAAAGCAATATGCCTTTTTGCTTGCTAAATCTACTGAAATGAGAAAGCAATCAGGCATTTTGAGAAAGCAATATGTCTTTTTGCTTGCGGAAAACACCAAAATGAGAAAGCAATCAGGCATTTTGAGAAAGCATTTAGCCATTTTGCTTTCTCAAAACACTAAAATGAATAACTAAATTACACAAATGAGAAACAATTCAGATATATTGAGAAAGAAATCTATCTTTTTACTTGCACAAAACACTAAAATGAATGCGCGAAGTACTGAAATTAAAAAGCAATATAGCCGTGATTTCCTAATCGTCAAGTATATTTGCTGAGATGTTAGCTTCGCATGATGATTTTTAGATTTTTACAAAAACCTTATCCTCCTTAATCTGTACTGGATACGACTGAAGCGAAACATCAGGTGCAGTTAAGCATTCACCTGTCTCTAACTTGTACTGGAATCCGTGGGAAGGACAGGTAATAATACCATTTTCAACCTTACCCTTTTCTAAGGGAGATCCTAAATGAGTGCAAGCATTACGGTAACATGTTACCGTAACACCTTGACGATGTAAAATTAGTGAATTACCAGCAAGTTGTACTGCCAATACACTAAATTCAGGAACTTGATCAATAGTTGCCACTTTGATCCAAGTAGAAGTTATTTTTGAAGAAAAGGGACTGATTAAACCAGAATTTGCGTTATTAACAGTAGGGTTGTTATTGACTGCAACTACTTTAGTAATTTCGGGACAATGGTTTTTGATTGCCTGTTCTACTCCCTGAGATAAAGTCAAAGTAGAAGCCGGACAACTGCTGCAAGTTCCTATTAATCTAACTTCTACTGTATCTGGTGGCTTAATTGCTATTAGTTCTACATCTCCATTATGGCTTTTTAAATCTGGGCGAATTTCTTCAAGGGCTATCTGAATGCGTTGTGCTAATGGTGGTTTTGGTGGTTTCACTAGTTCGTGATACAGTAGCACTGCATACACTACTTCATCAGCAACAGCATGACGTAAAGCTGACATTGATTCTTGTTTTAGACTTTTAATCAAACTAGTCAATGCAGTTTTGTGCAAAGCTTCAATTGCTCTTTTTAGACCCACTGCTACACACCGTTGGCTTTCATCCCACTCGGATATAATTGCTTCAAAGCGGTTAATTTCCTGAACTAATTCTTCAAGGTTGGTCATTGGTCATTCGGCATGGAGCATTATTATTCACAAAGGACAATTCACTTCATTTTGAAATCCTTGAGGAGATATGGCATAATCATGCCTGTCACTAAGCTAGATAATATTATTGGGAAGTAGAAGGGAATTGGGGCTTGTGCGAGTAACACTAATAGTAAGAAACCTACAGCAACACCAATAGTAGTTTGTTTGATAAAAAATATTGGGTCGCGTAGTAGCTTTCCTTTTAAAAATAACTTGACAGAAAACCACCCTATTTCTAACATTTTTTCTCCTAATAATTTGTCAAAAAATTTAAGGCAGCAAGCCCTAAGATAATGGCGGGAATTACACCGGCAGGAGCAAATAATGCACCAAGCATTGCTGAAAACTGATAGCCTATATCTTTTCCAGCTAACAGCATTCCACCAATTGCACCGCCGACCATAGACAAGGCTGTTGCTATGATTAGCCACACAAATTCTGTTGCTATATTCAGGTCACCATCTGCTAAACTTGTGAGAAAATTTATCACATTTGAATAGGTAAAAATATCTCTCATGCTGTTTTGTCCTCTTGATTAAAGTGAAGAGTGAATTAGGAATTAAATTAGAGCCATAACTTATAATTCCTAACCCTTCATTTCTGCTTCCACATCTTGTAGGGCTTGGGCTACTACCTCTGCTTGTTCCATTTGTTGATATTTTGTAAATATTTCTAAAGCGTCTTGATAGTAGATACGCGCTTGCAAAAGATTTTTAGGATTACCAGCTTCTGGTTTCTCCTGGTCATCTGGTAAGTTGAAGAGGGCGTTAGCTTTGTTAGAAATTGTGTTAGCGTACTCTAGAGGTGTATCTTTGGGATTACGCACTTTTAGCGCTTCGTCATAAGCTGCGATCGCCTTTAAATTATTCTCCACAGGATGGGAACTCACTAAATATTGCAAGGCGTTACCCAAATTGTTTTGCAACATCGCATATTCTCTGGGATGGTCAATCAAATTAATATGCTTCAGCGCCACCTCAAATGATTGCACTGCTAACCCTTGACGCAAGTATTCCCGTTCCGATGCTAAGGGCATGGAAAGGTAAGCAATCGCAATATTGTTATATAAAATCGCGTATTCTTGGGGGTAATCGTCCCAAGTAAATACCCGCAACGCTTCATGATAAGCTTGGATGCTGTCGGTTATCCGTGCCAAATTGAACGGTACAAGTGACTGCAACACCAGCCCAAAATTCATCTGCGTCTCTGCCACTTCCTCTGGCGTTGCTAATTGTTGTAAAATCGGTAGCGCTTCTTCATAACCTGCTTTCGCTTGCAGCAGCAGTTGGTACTCAGCATCCGGTATTGCCTGTAATGTCCCTGCCATGCCCACTTGGGCCCTGGCTTTCAGCAGGGGATATTCCTCACCACACATTTCATAGGCTCGGTAATATAACCCAACTGCATTTCGCAAGTCTTGGGCAGCTTTGGGCTTTTTTTGAAAGCCCTGTGCTATCTCGATCAGCATCTGGATTTTTTCCTCTGTTGAGGCTGACTCCGATGCAACAGCTGCGATCGCAGCCTTCACCGCTGAATCTGTAATGCTAGGGGTCATAACTCTGCCGTACTCTAGCCAATTGGGAATTGAGTCTGTCAACGCCCACGAATGATCAAGACACGCTTTCGCATCTGATCACGGGCGATACTGATTTACGCAGGCTTCGAGTCCTTTAGGCGGAATTCCCCTTTTTTGTCTGAGGCTAGGATTAGGGACTAGGAACTAGGGAAGAAACTTAATCCCCTATAGCCAGTGTCCTATACCATGCTCAATAAAATACTATAAAACACCCTATTTCTAAAATTCTAGGGGGAAATTGCTAATATTAATGTCAGCTTTAAACACCTAATATTTTTAAAATATTTTTTGTATCATCACCTAACACAATTCAAATATTATTTATTGAATTGTTGACATATATATATTTTGTGTACTCCAAAGAGTCGCTACGGGATCGTCGAAGTGTAAAATATGTTCATCAACTGTAAAACTAGCTCCTTTGAAAACAGACAGTATCTTCTATCGCATCTTCCAAAGTATTCCCAGCACTTTCTTTGAACTGATTAACCAACCGCCGCAACTAGCTAGTGCTTACCAATTTTCTTCAGTAGAAGTCAAACAACTGGCGTTTAGAATCGATGGCGTCTTCCTGCCAAATGCAGCAGAACTACCCATCTATTTTGTCTAAGTCCAATTTCAACCAGACAAAAAACTCTACTCACGTTTGTTCACTGAAATCTTTAACTATCTCGACAAAACTGAATTAACCAACAATTGGCGTGGTGTTATTATCTTCTCTAACCACAGCGTTGATACTGGAGATACCGAAAGATATACAGAATTACTCAACTCACAACGATTGACTCGCGTCTATCTTGACGAATTAAGCTCAATTGAGGCATCATCAATCGGCATCGAGACAGTTAAACTGATCATCGAACCTGAATCAACAGCGACAACAAAAGCTCTAGAAATAGTCAACACTGCCCGACAGGAAATTCCAGATGTCGCTACTATTAGGGAAATTATACAATTGATAGAGACGATATTAATCTACAAGTTGCCGCAATTGAGCCAGGAGGAGATCGGAAAAATGTTTGGATCAAATGAGTTAAAGCAGACTAGATTTTACCAAGATGTTTTTGCAGAAGGTAGACAAGAAGGTAAACAAGAGGGTAAGTTAGAAACGATACCTCAGTTATTAGCGCTGGGGTTGAGTATTGAGCAGATAGCTCAAGCGTTAGGTTTGGACGAACAAGTTGTTAGACAAGCTGCACAACCAAAATCCTAAAACAATAAACTGCTAGGTCGGGGTACAAAACCTTGCGCCTCGATATTTTACTGTATTTGACTCAGTTATTGCATTAAAATCTGACGGCTTAAAATACTTATGACCTTACCCAGATTAGCAGTTAGGAATAATTTTTATTAATAACTCGAGAGTTTTAACTGCAATAAATTAATACCGTTTATTTGTGAAGCTTTTTTATTTGTTAAATGTGTTACATATCTAACATACATAAGACTTTAAAATAATCTTGATAGGATTTTAGTTATTGTTAATGATTAAATTTTTTAAGGAAAGTAAATTAAATAAAAAAATATCTTAGAATTGAAAAATAAATATTGATAACCAGGTGAGGTTTTACAAGCATTATCACCTACATCATGCATGTTAAACAATAGAAAAACACCTAGCTGATGACTAACGTACTATGGCTACAGGGTGGTGCTTGTTCAGGCAACACCATGTCATTTCTCAACGCCGAAGAACCGACAGTCTGCGATTTAATTGCCGACTTTGGCATCAACTTACTTTGGCATCCATCCTTGGGATTGGAAATAGGTAACAACTTGCAAACAATGCTGCGAGATTGCATTTCTGGCACAATTCCCCTAGATATCTTGGTATTTGAAGGCAGTGTTGTTAACGCCCCCAATGGCACAGGCGAATGGAATCGGTTTGCTGATCGCGCCATGAAAGATTGGTTAGCAGACCTCGCCAAAGTTGCTCATTTTATCGTCGCCGTGGGAGACTGTGCCACATGGGGAGGAATTCCCGCCATGTCACCCAACCCCACCGAGTCGGAAGGTTTGCAATTTCTCAAGCGTCAAGAAGGCGGCTTTTTAGGTAAAGACTTCTTGTCTAAAGCCGGATTACCTGTAATTAATATACCTGGATGTCCCTCCCATCCCGACTGGATTACGCAGATATTAGTTGCGATCGCTACTGGACGCATAGCAGACATTGCTTTCGACGAACTAAATCGTCCCCAAACCTTCTTCAACAGTTATACCCAAACAGGTTGTACCCGCAACGTCCACTTTGCCTACAAAGCATCAACCGCCGAATTTGGTCAGCGTAAAGGATGCCTATTTTATGACTTGGGTTGTCGCGGCCCCATGACCCATTCTTCCTGCAACCGCATCTTATGGAACCGCGTCTCTTCCAAAACTCGCGCCGGAATGCCTTGTTTAGGTTGCACAGAACCAGAATTTCCTTTCTTTGACCTCAAACCCGGAACCGTATTTAAAACCCAAACAGTGATGGGAGTTCCTAAAGAATTACCGCCAGGGGTGAACAAAAAAGACTACGCCTTACTCACAATGATTGCCAAAGATGCCGCACCACCTTGGGCAGAAGAAGACTTTTTTACAGTTTAGGGAATGGGGAATAGGGAATAGGTGAATTTTCCCCACTCCCCTTAACAATTAAAGGAGAAGCGAATGGGAATTCAATCATTAGACATTTCGCCCGTCGGTAGAGTTGAAGGCGATTTAGATGTCCGAGTTGACATTGAGAATGGGCGAGTAGTGAACGCCTGGACACATGCCGAACTTTTCCGAGGATTTGAAGTTATCCTCCGCGGTAAAGACCCCCAAGCCGGATTAATTGTCACACCTCGCATTTGCGGCATTTGCGGCGGTTCTCACCTGACTTGTGCATCTTGGGCATTAGATACAGCTTGGGAAACAGAAGTTCCTCGCAATGCAATTTTGGCGAGAAATCTCGGTCAAATTGTCGAAACAATCCAAAGCATCCCTCGCTATTTTTATGGTCTATTTGCCATTGACTTGACCAATAAAAAATACCGAAATAGCCGTTTCTATCAAGAAGCTGTGAGACGCTTTGCCGCCTTCACTGGCAAATCTTACGAACTAGGCATAACAATTTCTGCTAAACCCGTAGAAATTTATGCACTATTAGGCGGACAATGGCCCCATTCTAGCTACATGGTTCCCGGTGGGGTGATGTGCGCCCCCACTTTAACAGACATCACCCGCGCTTGGGCGATTCTAGAATATTTCCGCACCAATTGGTTAGAACCAGTATGGTTGGGTTGTTCTTTAGAACGCTATGAACAAATCGAGACATATGATGACTTCAGGGATTGGCTGGATGAAAACCGAAATCATCGAGATTCCGACTTAGGTTTTTATTGGCGCATGGGTTTAGATATCGGTCTAGATAGATATGGCGCTGGTGTTGGTAAATATGTTACTTGGGGATATTTAGCCCATGAAGATAAATACCAAAAGCCGACTATCGAAGGACGAAATGCGGCGATGATCATGAAAAGTGGAGTGTATGACAGCTTCACACACACTCACACCTTAATGGATCAATCATTTACCCGCGAGAATACAACTCACTCCTGGTACGATGAAGGGACAGCAGATATTCACCCTAGCGATCGCACCACTAAACCCACTGCAAATAATACAAAAGACTTCGATAACGCCTACTCTTGGTCGAGTGCAGTCCTGCACAAAGACTTCGGACGTTTGGAAGTTGGCCCCTTAGCGCGGCAATTAGTTGCAGGTGGCAAACATGGTGAATCTTGGCAGCACTACGACGGCTTTATCCTCGATGTATTCAAACGGATGGGTGGCGCTAGTATTCATGTGCGTCAGCTTGCACGACTTCACGAAATTGTCAAGTTATATCGCCAAGCCGAACACTGTTTACGCGAATTCAAATTAAACGACCCCTGGTATATCAAACCCAAAGAAAAAGATGGTCGCGGTTGGGGTGCAACAGAAGCAGCACGCGGTTCCTTGTCTCACTGGGTAGAAGTGGAGGGCGGTAAGATTAAGAATTACCAAGTCATTGCCCCAGGTACTTGGAATATTGGCCCTCGTGACGGTGAAGGAATCCGCGGCCCCATTGAAGAAGCTTTAATTGGCACACCCATTTACGATTCTAGCGACCCAGTGGAAGTTGGTCATGTGGCGCGATCGTTTGATTCTTGTTTAGTGTGTACAGTCCACGCCCATGATGCTAAGACTGGTGAAGAGTTGGCGCGTTTTCGGACTGCTTAGAAGATACTAATAGCTAATGGTTAATTATCATTTAGTTAGTCATTAGCTCATTATTATTAGATTTGCTGACATTACAGCAGATTGCAACTTGGTGAGGTACAGATGATTTTAAGAGCATAGCAGTGCTGTGCCCCTACCTGTGTACTTCATTTACCTGCAATCTGCTGTAACTTTCCTATTAGGCTGCGACTATATATACTGTTGAGCAAATCGATAAGCAGAATCTTGTGTAAATTACACTTATTTACTATACTTGCTAATACCCAGGAATTTGAAATTCCTCCTCCTCATTTATTGTGATTAAATCACGAGCTTTCTTGAACAAACTACCTCCTATATTTGTTTCAGTATTATTGGCTAAGTGAACAATATCTTCTTTATGAGAGTGTCGTAGAATTATCTTAACATCTCCTTTTTGCAATATTGAACTCTCTGAAAGCCTTATCTCTAAAGGTTCAGTTACTAAATTCGTATTAAGACTATGTTTACTTAGAGCTTGAGAAAAAAGTGGTAACATAACTTCTTTGTAAAGAAGATCATACTTAATGAATCCAAATGAGTTATTTTTTTCGATAAATATATTTGGCATTAGATCGCGCTCAGGATATACAAATCGGAATGCCTCAAAAATATCTAATGCAATAATTGAAGCTTGAACAACGTCTACCTGATTAGCTAGATAAGGTATAGAAGAAAAACTTGTCTTGTCAAATTGAACTTCTGAATTAAAGAATCTATCGTGAAAAACCTCATTTCTGAAAGTTTCAAATTCTTGTAATTTTTGGAATATTCCTGAGCGATAAAAAACTTGATTCTCAATTTCCAGTAGTTCAAAAACTGCTGTGAGACGACCGTTGATTTGTTTTCCTTTAAAGTTTTTGAAATCCTTATCTTTAAGAAAACAAGCAATTTTTAGCAATGTGCTTATAAACGCTTCAATAGCAAGAAACCAAAAACCAACTGCACTTATGGAAACATTTCCCTGATTAATTATACCTTTTGATTGCTCCAGTTGCTCAAGATTCTGACATGAAAAGTAGAAAGCTTTAATTGAATAGTAAGGATAGGTGATTAGGAGCATAGAAGATTCATCATTTCCCTTTTTAGGGAACCAAGCATAAATCTGACCGATGTTATCTTTTCTGAGGTCTTCCAATTTCATATTAGTGATGAGATTCCATATAAGCTCGAAGCAGACTATTAATTTGGCTTTGATAGCCGTGCCCTTGAGATTTGAACCATTCTAAAACATCATTATCAATACGTAAGGTAACTTGAGATTTGCTTTTAGCAGAGGGTAATCCCCGGCGAACCACCGCCTTGGTAAACAGTTCTGGTGTAATTTCTGGGCAGTCAGATAGGTCAATGTCTTCATCAGTCATGGCATCTAGGCGTTGCCAATCAGTCTGAGATTTGTTGGAAGTAGGTTCGTTGTTCATATTTGGTTGCTTTTCTTGCGGAAATAATGCGAATGCGATTCTCTCGTTCTGTGTGGACAATGGCAATAACTCGTCCTTGTAACAAGCCAAGGGTGATGAAGCGCTGCTCTTGGTAACTAAAGCGATCGTCTTCAACACTCACGATGTCTCCATCAAAAACCATCGGAACATTAACAAAATCAATTCCATGCTTACGAAGATTAGCAAGACGCTTGGTTTCATCCCACTCGAATTCCATTGCTAAATTGTAACTACAATTTGTCGTTATAGTTAGTCCCTAATACTTGATAATTGAGTGTAGACGCGTAGCGGCTAGACACACTTACAGCTTACTGGATTGGTCATCCACTGAGTGTCAACCCAAATCCTCATCCTCTAGAAGCATCTCAATAACTTCACGTAAATTTTCCTGCAATTCATCCAAGGTTTCACCTTGAGAATGCGCTCCAGGAAAGCCAGGGACATAGCCAACATAGAACTTAGTATCAGGATCTCTTTCAACGATCGCATTTGCTACTTCGGCGACTACATTTGCTATTTCAGCGACTACATTTGCTATTTCAGCGACTACATTTGCTATATCGGTGATCGCATTTGCTACTTCGGCGACTACATTTGCTATATCGGCGATCGCTCCATCAACTCTTTTAACCTAGTAAAAATGTCGCAAT
Source organism: Nostoc sp. (assembly GCF_036917195.1). Lineage (GTDB taxonomy): Bacteria > Cyanobacteriota > Cyanobacteriia > Cyanobacteriales > Nostocaceae > Nostoc. The sequence goes on along the minus strand of NZ_JBALDG010000022.1, from coordinate 29,567 downwards.
AAACTTTTTAACCGCTTTGGGGTCTTGCATCAATTGCTCATTGCCTCATGCCTAATTCCCAATGCCCAATGCCCTTTTATTCAAAACTCGTAGCGTAACACACTAAAACTTATAGAAACAGTGCGTTAGGCTTGCCTTAATTCACTTCAACAAAATAGAAATTTACAGGGTAAGCTTGTGTCTGATTTAGCGCTACACGAATATCTCCCTCGCGTTCCCGATGCAGGATTGCAAGAATACATAGAATGGTGTGTTTTAGAGCAAGCGAAAGCCGCAGAATGTAACTTTACTCCAGATAGAAGTAAGTTAGATAATTTGCCGCCAGCAGAGTACATCCCTAAACTTGTCGATCAGTTCATGAAAGTTAAACCAGACCCAATTAGAGCAGGTTTAGTAGCTGCGATCGCTGGTAAGGAAGCTGACAAACATGCTTTATCCGGTTTAGCGATCGCTGCCGATTTTGTATCCCTTTATGTCAAGTACTTAATCCCTAAAGAGGGAAGTACTAGAGAACAGGCTGATGAACTCTTGACTAAAGCATCGCAACATCAGTCTGAAAAACTTACTGAAATTGCCAAGAAACATGGTGTAGAGTTCTAGTTTACTGCTGATAACTTCTTCTTTTAAGAGGCTTTGTTCGTATCATGAATCAAAGCCTCTATATTAGTCTAATAGGTTAATCTAGCTAAATACCTCTATTTTTGCATTCTCGATCTATTTGCCAAGCTTTCTTACCTTTTAAGAAGTTTGCAGCAGATTCCACAGATAACCCCTCAAACAAAAATTGGTATGCTGCTAAAAGCTTAATTCGTTTTCCTATTCTAGGATAATTAGTTGTTTCAGCATATCGATCAGATTTTCTTTCTTCTGCAATCAGGCAAGCGGCGTAAGCGTGAAAAAAAACTTCCTCTACAAAAAGTTTCAATTTTAGTCTTGGTTCATTGGAAAGATGGGCAGATGACATTTTTGTGTCTGGAGATTTAGGAGATTTAAATGATGATAAATCTTCTGTTTGTCTATCTATTTGCTGAACCACATCTTTAATTGCTTGCCAGATTGTCTGTTTGTCTCTATAAGCTGAGAAGAATCTGATAAAATCTGTATCTTTAGGTGGGCGGTTATTTATAGTAATTATGTAATTATTTTGTTTACCGATTTTAAATTAAATCGTCGCTCTTCCGTCAAAATTATTTAAAACAATATTAATCATGAGTTTTTTTATAGTTAATTTGTTGAATTATTTATTTTTGGAATACCAAATATATCATAAGTATAAAAATTATTTTATTTAGAGAGGGAAATCGTATTTTAAAAGTAGTAAATTTACACTGGACAGGTCTTTTTATGATTTAAGTAAAGTAATACTAGCTTTCCAAGCAGAAGCATGAAGTACTAAGCTACTTGCTGACTTAGCGGCTGAGAGAACACTTGCAACGTAGCGTAACGCACCAAAACCTTGGGATGGTGCGTTATGCCTCTGGCTAACGCACTCTAGGTGTATTTCAAAAATTAAATATAAGTCCTATATCACGTTAAGTCTTAAAGTCTGCTTCACTACATTTATAGATGCAGCGCGACTTATTATTTTATAATTTAGGAAACATCTTATTAGTTTATAGTTATATGGACAGAATTGTAGTTAACTCTCACATTCATTTTGGTAAACCTTGCGTCGCAGGGACACGCATCACTGTACAAAGCATTCTTGAACTACTCAATGACGGGCTTTCATTTGAAGAAATTATCCGAGACTACTATCCAGACCTACAAATTGAAGATATTCGTGCCTGCCTACAATATGCGATCGCATTAGTGGCAGCTGAAGACATTCGCCTAGTATCTATTTGAGCATGAGATTCTTACTGGATCAAGATGTATATGCTGTGACAGCAAGATTTATAGTTGATGCTGGACATGACGTAGTTCTTGTTGCTCAGATTGGTCTTTCACAAGCAAGTGATGAAGAAATACTTAAGACAGCACAAGGACAAAATCGTATTCTCGTCACGCGAGATAGAGATTACGGAAATCTTGTTTTTGTTCAAGCAATGGGATCTGGAGTCATCTATCTCCGAATTCTTCCTACCACTGTTAATATAATTCACAATCAACTGGTAAAAGTTCTAGAAACTTACTCTGAAGCGGAATTAGTTCGAGCGTTTGTGGTTGTAGAACCGGATGGACACAGATTTAGGAAACCATCTTAGTAAGGGTTTTGCTACATGGATAAACTAAGTCACTACAGAAACATCATTAAAAATATTCTCATACAATACGATCGCCTCTGCAATAGCTCGCCTGATGACGATGTAGAGAGCCTTTTAGCACTCGATGATCAACGCGATCAATATCTATGGTTTCAGATTGGCTGGCAAAAAAATCGCCGAATTAAAGGCATTACTGTACATATTCGGATTAAAAATAACAAAATTTGGATTGAAGAAGATTGGACTGAAGAAGGTATCGCCACAGAATTATTAAACGCAGGGGTTCCTCAAAGTGATATTGTGTTAGCTTTTCATCCTCCAAGTAAACGCGCTTTAACTGAGTTTGCAACTGCTTAAACAATTAAATTTTATCCCATGCTAACTATTATCGGTTGCGGAAATCTAAATCGCAGTGACGACGCAGTAGGCGTAATCATTGCCCAACGCTTACAAAAATAATTTTTCAGAGGCTTTGTCTATATTATTAGTCATAGCCTCTGTTTTAGTCATTTCTCATTGCCTGAATTAGAGCCTACTCGGTACCAGTATTCATAAATTGGTTTATAGCCGAGTTTTTCATACAGGTTCCGAGCTGGAATATTCGCTTTGACTACCTGTATATAAGAAAAGTAAGCTCCTTTATCAATACCCCATTGAAGCAAACCCTGAATAATTGCTGTTGCATAGCCACGCCGCCTTTGTATTGGACTAGTAACAAGGTCAAAAATGCCTAAACAACCACATTCTAAAACACCTATTCCACAAGCAACAATTTCCTCATTTTGCTTGAATGACACAAACAGTATTTCTGACTGTATTCCTGCCAATATCATATGATGAATACTTGATGGTTGCTCTGCCAAAACTTTCAATTTATGGTAAGCAACTAACCAATCCTTCAAAGTTTCCTGATTTATAATAGGTACAAGATTAAGTGATCGCTCTGATAATGTCATGCCCATTACTAGGGATGGCTCAATTAGTTGATATCCCCTTGTGGCTAGCCGTTCATCTAATACCTCTGGGTTAGTGAATGAGAGCAAGCGGAAAATAGGGTTTTGTTTACGCGCTCGATATTGAGACTCGCAATAAGTAATTTTTTCTTCAATGTCTAAATCAATTTGATCCAGAACGCTCACTGAATTTGCTCGCTTGGTATAACCATCAGCAAAACGCATTAGCCAACCACGATGGTTGATAGTTTCAAAAGCAGGCCATGCTTTCAATGAAATTTCTTCAACTACTCTCTGCATTTAGAACTGGCAAGAAATGTCTACCTATTTATTCAACCACTCTTAGTGGAATCGCACTAAGAAAAGCCTAAAAGCTTGTGTAGCCTTAATCTGATTCTATGCTAACTATTATTGGTTGCGGAAATCTCAATCGCAGTGATGATGCAGTAGGCGTAATCATTGCCCAACGCTTACAAAAATATCTCGCTGAAAACCCTAATCCTCATGTGCGTGTTTATGACTGTGGCACCGCAGGGATGGAAGTAATGTTTCAAGCTAGAGGTAGTAAACAATTAGTAATTATTGATGCAAGTTCAACTGGTTCTGAACCGGGTGCTGTATTTAAAGTTCCAGGAAAAGAACTGGAAGCTTTGCCAGAACCTAGTTATAACTTGCACGATTTTCGCTGGGATAATGCTTTAGCCGCCGGACGGAAAATATTTCAGAATGACTTTCCCGAAGACGTGACAGTTTATTTAATTGAAGCAGCAAATCTGGCTTTCGGACTAGAGTTAAGTCCTGCTATCAAACATTCTGCTGATTTGGTTTTTGAAGAGGTAGCTGCACTTATCAAACAGAATATCAACTTTTAGTTAACAATCCAAAATCCAAAATCTAAAATTGAATCACGCCCAATCCCGATAAACAGAAAGTTCATCTACCCTCATTTCAAAAGGTACGCCTTGAATCTCTGGCGGACAAACACGGATTTTAGCACTGCTGACAACTCCGTAGAGTAATGTCCCCATTGGGACTATTTTTTGCAAAATACGCCAATTAGTAACTTGATCGGGACATTCAATTACCAATGTCAGAGCATTTGCATGGGTTGTGACATACCACCGACAAGTAGATAGAAGATTTTGAATCGTGCGATCGCAAGCCTCATAAAAGTATCTACTAATAGAATCCTCTAGTTGCTGTCGCAGGATAATATCTGCTGATGTCGGTTGCATAGGATGTGAGTCATCACCATTACAGTAATACATCTTTCTTTAGCTTCCTACTTATATTCCAATTACCATTCCATAAAGTACATCTTTATTTGTTTCTAATAATTCCTGGGTTTCCTGATCATAATAAGCACCTATTCCACTACACTGAATTCCCAAATAATTACTAGTTAAATAAAGTCTCTGTCCGATAAAACCAGCTATTTGCATAGCAGTTTGATAATTTAAATAATCTGACACAAAAAATAAAGTTACAGCGCCATCTTTAGCAATAGCTTGATTAATACATAAGTAACCTGTCTTTTCACTAAAATTACCTGTCTTAATCAGATACGTACCTTTATATAACCCAGGTGTCATTCCCTCTACTCGATGCACAACTGAGTAAATTTCTATTTCCTCATAATTTTCTGTCGGTATTGACTGCTCAAGTTGCTGTACTATATATAAATAATCTTCTTGAGAAATAGACTCTTTCCGGAAACGTCTAATAGAACGTCTATTCCAAACTGTTTGAAAAAATTTATCCTTGTCAAAGTCAAATTGAGGATACTCTAATTTCTGCTGGCGACTATTTTGTAGAGTAGTTGCTTGGTAGGTATCTTCAATAAATTGATTGGATTCAAAATAATCAGTACCGCAGACAAAAGGAACTTTCAGCCTTAAGTGTCTGATTTTCTTGTCTTGTAGTTCTCCTGACACCGCACAAGCAGTGATAAACTCTTTATTCTCAAATCCCAAATCTGAATTGAGAGTGAGTTTGTCAAAGTCAAAAATTAGTTGTATATCTCGGTTGTGGAGAAAAGCTGAAGCAGCGATTGCACCTAAATGATGTCCGCTATCTAACAAGCAATATCTCATGCTCCTGTTTTGATATTTCCAGCTAGACCTATAATAAACACAACTAATTAAAAAGATGAATCCGTTGATACTTTTGCCCGGTATAATATAACTCTCTAAGCCATCATCAATTAATTCATAGATGAGTGTTAGATAATTATTCTCAACTTCTAGATGATATATACCATCTATTATTCCCTCAATACCGCGAAGCTGTACGTAAACTTCCGTGGGGTACAAAGCGCCTGCTGATGGATTCACTCGCAGTTTATATGGGCCATCTTTATACACTTTTTCCAGAGTTATCGCACTGGTTAACCAGATGAAAGAATGAACAGGATTATTGAGATTTAATTTCACTCTCCGATAAAATTTGGGATAAACTTTAAATGAAGATGGCTGTGTTGAGGCATCTACATAATTTGGATTAATTTGTACTGATAAGTAAGAATGCTTGGTAGCGTCATGATAGCCTTCGCCAGATATCTTACTTTGTGGCATTTTTGAGTATCCTTAAAACTTCTACATTGCTGGCAAAATCGATAGCTTTATAGTCGTCTAAGTTTTTCAAATCTAAGTTAGGATGATGCGGTAAAAGTAACTTAACGACTTCTGTCTTTCCGGCTGATGCTGCATACATTAAAACAGTTGCACCATTATCATTTTGATTGTCAATGTTAATGTTGACAGCCAGCAGCAAATTAATTAAATCGTAGTGGTTTCCAAAACAAGCAAACCACAAAGCATTATTGCGATCGCTATTTCGAGCATTAATATCCACACCTGCATTAATCAGTTCTTTGACGACTGCATAAACTCCCTCTCTTGTAGCTTTCATCAAAGCGGTATCGCCATTTTCACCTAACTGATTTAAATTTCCAGGATTATAGCCTTTTGCTATTAGCCATTGGGTTGTTGATCCACTCAAATCTTGCCTGCTAACTTGACTCATAATTGTTCTTTAAATGTCAAAAATGTAAGTAATTACCTAGCATAAAGTTGCTTGGAAAACTTAATGGTGGGCAATACCCACCATTATTTTAAAATCCTATACGAGTAGCTGAAGTCTAGTAGTTTACCTAAGCAACTTTCTCAGGTATTCAAAAGTTTGGTAAAATGAAAAAAATATTTTACCACTCCCTACTCCCCGCCCTCATCCAGCAATTTTGGATTGGTCGAGTACTAAGTTGATTAGCAACAATTTAGCTTAGTTATATATTATCACTATGATAATTTTGAATTATGAATCATTTATAAAGATGCCTAGATATATCTCAGGAAAATATTAAAATACAATTTAAATGCAGTATTTTTTACAATATTATTTCATCATCTAGAGTAATAGCAGATATAACTTTTGCGTAAATACTTACTAGTCCGCTATAGCGTCAGTGTGCCTAGCTTTAATAATGGGATTTTGCCCATTGTCTTATCTTGCTCAAATTTGATGTAATGTTTCCATTGAATCTTGTGTCTAATAAAACAGAGATATAAATATAACGCTGAGATTTCCTTTATATCCCTAACAGTTATTAAGAAATATCAAAATTTTTCCTCTTTTCAAAAAAAAATGTTAGTTTGTTTAAGTACGAAGTCAAACACACACATAAAATGGAAATTAGCGCTCGTAACTCTATCCAAGGCACTGTCAAAAAAATTGTACATGGTTCAGTTAATACTGAGATAACTTTAGAAGTGGCATCAGGTGTAGAGTTAGTGTCAATAATCACAAAATCATCAGCTGAAAATCTCGGACTTGTAGAAGGTAAGCAGGCTTATGCCGTGATTAAATCATCAGATGTGATGCTTGCTGTTGAATAAAAAATAGGTAAGTTGCCTTTTTTTTGCAAGCGGTATCTTTAATACGAAATTGCATTCATATCGATAAATTGAGTGACCTCACTCGTGGAATTAATTAGGAAAGGAGTGAGGTCAAGAAGATATTCTATAGATGTTAATTAATTAAATTATCAATATTGTGGATATAAATAGCGCGAATGCTTTCTATATCTACTGCTAAAGATGTGTTTTCTACTTGAATAATTAATCAAAAAAAGTTTTGTTATAAAATGATAGTAGTTCCTGGTGTTACACCCATTGATATAAGTTTTTTCAAGATAGTTTCATCCTGAGTTTTATAGAAAGTAACGATTCCTCGCTCTCGCGTTATCAATAATTTTAATAATTATAAATTAGGAATTGTGAAGGGAAGAAGGAAGTATATTTTCATCCTTCATCCTTCATCTTTTATTTGGTTCCCAAAAGTAGCAACCAAAGTAATAGTTTAGACAAGATAGGGTTCTTGATGTGTCTTAATTGTGCAATTAGAACGAGGATAAGTGACACAAAGTAGAGCGAATCCTTTAGAAATCTGTTCGTCATCTAGGAAGTTTTGATCTTCTTGATCAATTTCACCTTCAACGACCTTGCCAACACAACTAGAGCAAGAACCTGCTTGACAAGAAGCTGGCAAGTCAATATCATTGTCGTGCGCTGCATCCAAGATAGTGGTCTCTTCGTCAACTTCAATTGTGGTGTCGAGGTTTTCTTTTTTGCTGATTAATCTAACTTGGTAGGAAGCCATTTCCCGATTCTCCTCAAATGTTATACAGTTGGTCTAATTTACGAAGTTTTTGAGCAACCTATCCTACTTTTTGCTTCCCTTCTTCTTACGGAGATACTACGCTTAGTTGGCTTCTCTATATCGGTAAAGGATGCAACACGAACTAGAAGCTACCTCAAGGCAAGGCAACGCATCTATGGGAAGCCTCTACAATTGACTGTGCCAATTTTAGATTTTAAATTTTAGATTTTAGATTAAAGAATTGAAGAATTAAAAATTATTTCGGTTCATGCCCCGACATTGTGTGGGTGGAACAAATCCTTTTATCCAAAATTTCAAATCCTCAAGCCACAACTCTTGTGGAGTGGTTTCTTTCAATCCAAAATCGGCAATCCAAAATCCAAAATTCCTTGACTTGGCGCTAACGGAATAATGTTAGCTGCAAGGTACACCAGTAGGCTTACTGTCACCTGCTTTGAGGGACTTTCCACAACCACCGCATTTATCAGTTGCATTGGGGTTGGTGAACTTAAAACCGCTTTCCATCACTCCCTCAACGAAGTCAACCACAATTCCTTCTAATAACGACGCACTTTTGGCATCAACGTAAACCAGCACTTTGCCTTGCTGGCTTACCAAATCATCTGGTTGGGGCTTGCTGATGATATCCATTGCATATTCATGGCCACTGCAACCACCATCTTTTACTGAGATGCGGATACCTTTAGTTGCGCCATTAGCGTTGGGTGCGGAACCTCGGAGCAATGCCTGCAGATGTAATTCTGCTTTTTCTGATAAAATAACGGCCATTAGGTCTCCTGATTTATAGCGATTAGTTGTTCTGATTTCAGGTGGGGACGAAAATCAACTATTTTGTGCAATACCCGTGGCTTCCATCGAATTGGATTGCGCGTGTCTCCAAGGGGCACTATTACCGCATACTGGACAAGAGCGATCGCGGTGAGAACGGCGTTTAGCAAATTCCATCCGATTCAGGTCGATTGTCAGCAATTGTGACAATAGAGGCTGACTAAACCCGGTGATCAGCTTGATCGCCTCCAGCGCTGCTAGACAAGCCAGTGTCCCAGAAACAGCGCCTATAACTGAAAAGCCGCGCCGATCCCAATCTGGCTTTTCTGGAAACAAACAAGACAAACAAGGAGTCACACCAGGAATAATCGTTGTCAGGTAAGCCTCCATCCCGTCCATCGCGGCTTCTACCATTGGCTTACGCCAGCGCACGCAGGCTTCATTCAACAAATTGCGCTCTGTAAAGTTGTGGGCGCAATCAAGAGCCATATCAGCGGACTGCACTAATGAATCTACATTTTCCGGAGTGATGTAATCATGAACAGTTTCCACTTGGACATCAGGATTAATTGCGTCCAGAGTTTCTTTAGCTTTGAATACCCTTGGCTTACCTACCCAATCATCGGTCATCAGAACCTGACGATTCATATCATCCAGCCGCAAGTCACCACCCCGGACTAGGATTAGCCGCCCAACGCCCGCTACTGTTAAGTAAAGCGCCGCTGTACCGCCTAATCCCCCCACACCTGTAACCAGAACTGTCGCTGACTTCAAGCGCTTCTGTGCTGTTTCGCCAAAATTCGGAAGCATCATTTGGCGACGATAGCGTTCTAATTCGGTAGGCGTTAGGTTAACCAATTTATACCTCTTAATCAGAAGTGATTTCTGTCAGTGTGACTACATTTTTCGGCTTGTCGTTAAACACTTTGAACAGCTTTTGTTCGTGAGGTGTTGATTCAATAAATACCTGATAGGCTTTTTGTAAAGCCAAAGAATATTGATTTAATTTCTCTTCTTGACTCAAGTCAGGAGACTGCTCATCAATTTCCTTCATATATTGAGAAAACTTTTTCAGAATATGTAGACGATTTACATTTACAACTTCTAAGTCGTAAGACATTTTAAAGAATTGAAAAAATTCTTCTGCATCTACGAGCTTATTGAATTCATCAATTGTTCCAGTCATTTAGCATTCTCCAATTGTTTCAGATGTTGCTTTAACTCATCTAACTTGCGATAGATTTCATAAGTTGCGGCTGCAACATCCATAAGTTGTTTGTAATCTGTTGGCAGACCTTCAGCTAAATCATGCAGATCCATTTTCATTTGACCTGCTTTGCTGTTAAGCCGTTTGATTTGTCCTTGTAGTTCCTCAATACTGGTTTCTTCTGCTTGCACAATCAGCCACTCCACATTGGATTTTGGATTGTAGATTTTAAATTTTGGATTGGATGATATTGTTTTAATCAAATAGTGATGAGACTAGTACAGCACGGCAGAAATCTAGCTACCATCTCAATTAACCCGACAAAGAGATTAAGCCCTTTGTTTAAAGGTAGGCAAACTTCTGTCACAGTGTACTAGTGATTAAAACTTGAATCCAAAATCCAAAATCCAAAATCTAAAATTGTTACAGGTTGCCAACTTCCGGAAAGCGTTTCGCCAAATCAATACCTTTTTTGACGTAGTTTTCTCCCTCTTGGGCTAATTTATCAAGCGAGTCAAAGCCAAAGCGATGAGCATCTCGCAAGGTTTTCACAGTTAGCAAAAGACGACCAGAAAAAACTAACGCCCAGCCAAATCCTTCATGGCTTAAATCAACCACAACCTGGGATATCAAACCTGTTTCCTGTTCAATCCCAGCAGCTACAGCTCGAAAGAATGCCATAATTCGTGCTTGAGTTATCGGATCAACTTCGCCCTCAATGGAGATTTCCCGTTTCTTTTGTTTGGTGACAAGAAAGGGTTTGAGAATCAATTCATCCGACCAACTACGATAAACTCCATAACTGTCTTGACCCCGAATTTGTTTAATTAATACCTTAAGGAAAGGCGAGTTCAAGACTTCAGTTGTAGCGGTTCCATTAACACTATTATTTGTGGTCATACTGTTGCTTCATTTTCAACTTCATCGGCAAAATTTGTAGTTTTTTGCTGTAAAGCTTTACGTAACCAAGGTGGGGGATTACCTTTGAGGGTTTTCACTAGCTTAGTTAGCACTTGACTAATTTCGTCTTCTTCCGATCGCGCCTTCACGGGGGTGACACCTTTCTTGATTAACCGAGCCGCAGCGCTCCCACCAATTGCTAAAACGTAAATAATTGTGCAATCACCTAATGCTTCAATTTTTGGTGCGAGTTTGCTCTCATTATTCTCTTCTTTGATTTCATAATTAAATTTGATAGTTTCTAAAAAGTGATATCCGTCATCTGAAATTTCATAAACATCAATTTGTTCTGACCCTCCAAAGTGAGTATTAATATGAACTCCGTCACTTGTCGTAAAGGCAATTTTCATCGTGCTTTGTCCTTTGTCAATTGTTAGTTGTCAGTTGCTAATGACTAGTGACTACTGACGAATGATTATTGTACAGACGCGATTAATCGCGTCTCTACTAATGACTCTTCTTGTTCTAAAAACAAGTTGCCGATGCCAAACAAAAGTTCCATCGTGCCTCGATAGCCAACTTTGGTAAACTGACCATTACCTAAACGGTCATAAATTGGCAGTCCGAGACGATAAAGAGGAACCGAAAGCCGTTTAGCGATCGCACTTACATTTGAGTTACCAATCAGCAAATCAGAACCGTCTGCTAGACTCTCAAAATCTTCCAAATCACCGATAGTGATGCTTTTAACCGAGAGTTTTTCTAGTAAGTGCGATCGCGTGGTAGTCACCGCAGCGTGAATCTGCGCTCCCATAGATTGCAGGAAATGCACTGTTGACCACAGCAAATCTGGTTCTAGCGCTAGGGAAACTCGTTTTGCACCGAAGTAAAAGTGAGTGTCCAACATCGCATCTTGCAACTGACGGCGTTGGCGGCAGTATTTTTCGGGTACGCTGTTACCACTCAGAATCGCTAATGCTTGGATAAACTCATCTACCGATTCTAATCCAGTCAGTTCGCTAAACACCTCATAAGGTGTGCCAAAGCGTTCTTCTAGAATCTTTGCAGCATCCCGCATACTTTCACCCAATGCTAGGGTAAAAGCAGAACTACCTACTTCTCGTAGCTGTTTTAAGGTAGTTCCACTGACTGTAACCGCACTATAACCATCCTCTAAGTGTCCATCTAAGGAAGCCCCAAGGTCAGGTACAAAGATAGGCACCAGTCCAAAGGCTGTGACTATCTCTTTGATTTCTTGTACATCCCCTGGTGTGAAGGCAGAACCCGCCAAAATCGTGACTTGTTCAGTTCTGAGTTCACCTGGTTGAGGAATTTCCTTAACTATGCTTTCCACAGCAACAGCAAAGCCATCTTGCAACGCACCTTTAAAATCTGGGGTAGGTGCAAAAACGATCACTAAATCATTCAATTCTGGATGGCGATCGCGGATTTCCTTCAGAAAACCCTCGATGTCATCGCCTCTGGTTTCAGTCAACCCAGTACTACATAAACCAATAATTTCTGGGTTAGCTTTTTCTACCAGAGTCAGAATTGCTTGCTCCACATTCTCTTCACCACCCAAAATGGTCGTGACTTCTGTCATCGCTGTGGTAGCTAAAGGAATCGCTTCCCGGAAATGCCGCACCAGGACAACTTTGGCGAAAGCAGTACAACCTTGGGAACCGTGGAATAAGGGCATCGTCCCTTTCAACCCCAAAAAGGCTAAGGTTGCGCCCAAAGCTTGACTTTGCTTGAGGGGATTAACTGTCAGTGATTTATTGGAAACAGTAACGATCGCCATTAAACTTCCTCCTCTGACGCTCGTTCGCTCTTAGCGTCTCCCCTTGGGAGAAGACTCGCTAACGCTTCTCTACGAGAGGCTTCGCCAACGCTATCCCAAGGAGCAGGCTTACGTATTTGCTCCCAAATTGGGCTATACAGAGCTTCATACAGTTCCCGCGCCATCTCAATCATCCCCACATAACCTGCATAAGGATGGTGACGTTCTTGGTTGATATCAAGGAAAGGAATTCGAGCTTTCAAAGCGGTGTATTGGTTACGACCACCAGCAATCAGCATATCTGCTTTGGTGTCTTTAACCACTTGTAGCAATTCTTTAGCGTTACCCTTCTCCAACATGATGCCATCATTGCCGAGCAACTTCTTGATTTTGGCTTTATCTTCCTCAGTACTTTTTCTAGTACTGGTAGCAACAACTTCAATACCTAAATCTTTAGCAGCGGATATAATCGACCAACTCTTAACACCACCTGTATATAAAATAACCCGCTTACCTTTGAGTCGAGCGCGATAGGGAGCCAATGCCAAATCTAAAGCAGCCGTTTCTTCTACAATCAGCTTTTCTGTGCGTTCCTGTAAATCAGCGTCGCCTAATTTAGCAGCGATATTTCGCAGACAACGATTCATATCATCGATGCCGTAGAAAGACTCTTCAATGTAGGGGATGTTGTAACGCTCCTCCATCTTTCTCGCCATGTTGAGCAACGCTCGTGAGCAGATCATGACGTTGAGCTTGGCACGGTGGGCGTAGCGAATTTCATTGTAGCGAGCATCGCCCGTAATTTTAGACAAAATACGGATGCCTAATTTTTCTAACAGTGGTGTTACTCCCCACATTTCTCCGGCGATATTGTATTCACCGATTAAGTTAATATCATAGGGCGTTGTCTGTTCCGGTTCTGCTGTGCCGACAACATATTCCAACAAAGATTCACCACCAAAACGGTTGCCGAGATTTTTACTGCCAATGAATCCTGGTGCAATGACGGGAATAACAGGAGTACCGATTTTTTCAGCTGCGGCTTTGCAGACAGCATCAATATCATCACCAATTAGGGCAGTAACACAGGTAGCGTAGACGAATACTGCTGCTGGTTGGTAGCGCTCTTTGAGTTCCAGAATCGCTTTATAGAGCTTCTTTTCGCCACCGAAGATGACATCATTTTCACCCAAGTCAGTGGTAAAGCCCATTTTGTAGAGTTGAGGGCCAGAAGAAAGACTACCACGACTGCCCCAGGAATTACCAGCACAGGCGATCGGCCCGTGGACTAAATGAGCAGCATCTGCGATCGGCACTAGGGCAATCATTGCACCATCAAAGGCGCAGCCCCCTTGAGCTGCGCCAGGTTGTGCCTGTTGGGCGCAAGACTTGTTTTTCTTTTCGGATTGTTTGTGCTGATTATGCTCGCATCCTGACTCAGTGAGCAGCTCGTTGATTTTGCCTTGGGTGATTTTCATCTCTCTTTTCGTGCTGGATGGCAGTTGTTCTTTGTCATTTGCCCTTTGTTATTTGAATAACTCATGACTAATGACTAATGACTAATGACTAATGACTAACAAATGTATTTTTTGACATCCTCTCCACATTCATCAGCGAGGTAAGATAAAGCACGGAAACGCAATCCTACAAATTCCTCATATAAAGGATTGAGTTTACACAATGCTGGGATATCAATAGACCGCCCAAATAATTTAATTTGTCGCTCAAAGGGACAGCAACAAGGAATTGTTTGGCAAATTAGATGAGCGAAGCGATTATTTTTAACCTGAATTTCATTCACCACACGACGCAAGGGATTAAGAAGATTGTTGAACTTCCCTGGTTTTTTATAGTTAGGTGGATGGTAATTCGGATGAGTGTGAGTGTGTTCGTGAGTGTGATTGATGGTTTCCATCTATAGATACCTTGGGTAAATGCTAGAAAGAAAAAGGCGGAAATAATTCATAATTACGAATTACGTTAGCGAATCCGCAAGCGTCATTACGAATTACGAATTACGAATTATTTCCGCTCTTAATTAACGCGTTGTGTTTCTACGCAATTCCTAACGAATCAAGTCGTAAGAAATATCTGTCTTAGAAGGAATGTTGGTGTTGCGATCGATTTCTTCAAACAGGGTATTTACAGTCCAGTTGAGGAGGTTGATTATACCTTGGTAACCAATGGTGGCGTAGCGGTGTAAGTGGTGACGATCCATGATCGGGTAGCCGATTCTCACAAGGGGAATCTTGGTGTCGCGCCACAGGTACTTACCGTAGGTGTTACCGACAAGGAAGTCTACAGGTTCGGTGAACATTAGAGAACGCATGTGCCACAAGTCTTTACCAGGCCAAACAGTTGCATTCCTACCGAAGGGGCTAGAAGCGAGCAGTTCTTTCATTTCTGCTTCAAATACTTCGTTGCTGTTGTGAACCAAGATATGCACAGGTTCAGCTCCCATTTCCAGCATAAAGCCAACTACGCTGTATACTAAATCTGGTTCGCCGTAGATAGCGAAGCGCTTGCCATGAATCCATGAGTGGGAGTCAGTCATCGCATCAACTGCGCGACCGCGTTCATTTTCCAATTCTTCGGGAATGGGTAGACCACTCAGTTCGCTGAGTTTCATCAAGAACTCATCAGTACCCTTAATACCCCAAGGACGGCAAACTGCGGTTGGTTGCTTCCACTCTTTTTCAATGTACTCGCGGGTTTTGACGGTGGAGTGTGCTTGCAGAGCGATCGTAGCTTTAGCATTAATTGAATCTGCTGCATCTTCTAGCTTTGTAGCAGTTGGATACATGTCGAACTCACCTGTGTTTGGTGAATCCAGGTAGTCGCTGTTGTCAGCTAGAAGGGTGTAGTCTAAACCGAACAGGGAAGCAATCCGCTTGATTTCGCGGTTGTTGCCTACATAAGTGTCAAAACCTGGGATGAAGTTGATCTTACCATTGCTGGTTTCTTTCTTATGACCTGCTGTCAGGTTAGAAAGAATTCCCTTCATCATGTTGTCGTAACCAGTGATGTGGGAGCCAACAAAGCTAGGGGTGTGAGCGTAAGGTACTGGGAAATCTTGAGGAACTGAACCTGCACTCTTAGCGTTGTTGATGAAAGCTTGCAAGTCATCACCAATTACTTCTGCCATACAGGTGGTGCAGACAGCAATCATCTTCGGCTTGTAGAGTTGGTAAGAGTTCGCCAACCCGTCAATCATGTTTTGCAGACCACCAAACACGGCTGCATCTTCAGTCATTGAAGAAGACACACCAGAGAATGGTTCTTTGTAGTGACGAGTTAAGTGGGTGCGGAAGTAAGCAACGCAACCTTGAGAACCTTGAACAAAAGGTAGAGTACCTTCAAAACCAACAGCAGCAAAGATTGCTCCCAATGGTTGGCAGCCTTTAGCAGGGTTAACGGTTAAAGCTTCACGAGCGAAGTTCTTTTCACGATAATCCCAACTTTTCGTCCATTCTGCAACCCGTTCTACTTCTTCGGCTTCGTGACCATTTTCAAACTGCTTTTTGTTTTCAAATAGCTGTTTGTACTCCGGTTGGTGGAATAACTCTACGTGGTCTTGAATTTTTTCTGGATTCTGAGGCATTTCTGGATCTCCAAGCTTACTGAATTCTTTACTTATCGAGGAATGAGAATTTGAGACGGTAGAGACGCGATTAATCGCGTCTCTAATAGGAAGTGGGAATATGATTCAAAATTCAAAATGCAAAAACCAAAATTAATTTTTATTTTTAATTTTGAATTTTGGATTCCCAACTCCCCACTGGGGTTTTAGCCCCAGATTATCCCTACTTATCTCTCTCTTCCATTTCCCTAAACGGCAGCTGTAGCCTTAGCTGTAGCTGTAGCCTTAGCTTCAGCCTTCTTAGCCTGAGCTTTTTCATTCCAAGGAGCGCCAATTAATCCCCAGGTTGGGCTGTTGAGTGCCAAGTCCATGTCGCGTGCGAAGATGGCGAAGCCGTCATAACCGTGATAAGGACCGGAGTAATCCTTTTTGTGGTTCAATAGCTCTAAACAGCCTAATGTTTGCAGTAAGCAATGTCTGTGCTAAACATTGTTCGCTGATAACACATTTATTTTTAGGCTAAATATAGGCTAAAAATACAGCGATGCATAATCAGGTTCAGGACTCATGCATCATCTAAATGTTGTCCTGAGCCAGGGCGATTAGAAATCGCCCGTTTTTTTGCTCATCTCTGCAAGCACAGCAGCAAAAAGAACACATGAGAACGAAAGTACTACTGGAATTACAGAAAGTTAATCTGCGTTTGAAGTCTGCAAAAACAAAGGTGACAATTAGGGAATCGAATGGAAGTTTGCAGTTACGGGCGACGTTACCAATTAAACCTGGAGACAAAGATAGTAATGGTACTGGAAGAAAGCAATACAATCTCAGCTTAAATATTCCTGCTAACTTGGATGGACTCAAGACGTCTGAGGAAGAAGCTTATGAATTAGGGAAGTTAATCGCTCGTAAAACTTTTGAATGGAATGATAAATATTTAGTAAATGAGGCAATTAGAAAAGATTTTACAACTATAGGAGAATTACTCGAACAATTTGATGAAGAGTATTTTAAAACTCATCAACGGACTACCAAAAGCGAGCATACTTTTTTTTATTACTTTTCCCGCACTAAACGATTCACTAATGCTAAAGATTTAGCAACTGCTGAAAATCTGATAAATTCAATTGAACAAATCGATAAAGAATGGGCTAAATATAATGCAGCTAGGGCCATATCAGCATTTTGCTTGACATTCAAAATCGAAATCGATTTATCTAAATATTCCAAAATGCCGGAGAATAATTCACGAAATATACCGAGCGATGCGGAAATATCTGAGGGAATTATCAAGTTTGAAGATTACCAGAATAGCAGAGGTAATCAAGTTAATCAAAATGTTCAAGATAGCTGGCAGCTTTGGCGCTGGACTTATGGAATGTTAGCAGTTTTTGGTCTACGTCCACGGGAGCTTTTTATTAATCCTGACATTGATTGGTGGTTAAGCAAAGAAAATGCAGATTTGACATGGAAAGTTCATAAGGATTGTAAGACTGGGGAAAGAGAAGCATTACCGCTATATAGACAATGGATTTCCGACTTTGATTTGAGAAATTCTAAATATTTAGAGATGTTGGGGAGTGCGATCGCTAAAAAAGATAACACTAATCATGCGGAGATAACCGCATTAACACAGCGAGTTAGTTGGTGGTTCCGTAAAATAGGATTAGATTTTAAACCATACGATTTACGCCACGCTTGGGCAATTCGGGCGCATATTTTGGGGATACCAATCAAAGCGGCAGCGGATAATTTGGGGCATAGTGTGCAAGTTCACACGCAAACTTATCAGCGTTGGTTTTCACTAGATATGCGGAAGTTGGCAATTAATCAGGCTTTGAGTAAGAGGAATGAAGTTGAGTTGATTAGAGAGGAGAATGCTAAGTTGACAATGGACAATGAGAGGTTGAAGATGGAGATTGAAAAGTTGAAAATGGAGTTAGTTTATAAACGGAGTTAAATTTGTTGAGAAAATTTATGTGGTGCGTTGCACTGCATGACAACTCACCCTATTAGCTACGTATATTTAACTAAGTTTGATATAATTACTGATGCTAGTCAGCTATCTTAAGTTTAAGCTTTAATAGATTGCAACAAAATTATAAACTATGCAAGAAGATGATTTAGAAGAGTTACGTAAAAGATTTCTTGAAGCTATTGCTGCTCAGAAGTTCATAGAATTAAAGCTTGGGAGTGACCGAAGTAATGAAATTAATAAGTTGAAACAACAGTGGAGAAAAATCAAACAAATCTTTACTGTTATTCCAGATTTGAATATGGAATCAAATCTCATCAGCTCTAAATACCAATATTTTGAATCGCAATTACTCAAACTTCAACGGGAATTGGAATCTACAAAAACCCAACTTATGGAACAGCAGAGAATAACAAACAATCTTATTAAGCAAAATGCTATGACTTTAAAAAAAATTAAATAATTAAGTAATTTTATTAATATACCTCCTAATTTAGAGCATATAGATTATTCAGATTTAGACACTTTAAAAAACCTGATTAATGAATTATAATAATTATTAATATAAAGATGAGTGATGATGAACTGATCAAAGCACTGGAAGCTGCGAATGATGGAAGAGAGCCTTCACCATTTGGCTCACTTGAATTTAAAATTTCAGGATCTCCGGTGTCTATTCAAGCAAAAAAAGCGGCAAGGGATGAGTACGTTTCTCGCATAAAGTCTTCATTTGGAAAAATTGATTACTTATTGATTGGTGATATTTATTTAGAGTTTTGCTGGTACATATCAGCCAAGAGTCGTTACGAGACAGATGCAAACTCTGATCTTGATAATGCTTTGAAGCCAACGATAGATGCATTAACTGGGACTGACGGATTATTCATCGATGATTGCCAAGTTAAAAGTCTTCATGTCGCTTGGTCACACTCCATGTTTGGTACTGAGTATATTAATGTCAGAATAGATTTTACGCCAGATGAGTGGTCTTGTGGTGATGATATAATATTCATCGATATCGGACAAGGGCTGTGTGTATTAGCACCTAAACTTTTGCCACCAGAAGGAAAAAAGCTATGGACAAGTATGTTGAAGACTAATGTTATTTCAAAAGACGCATTGCTTTCTTTTGGAGCATCTTATCCAAGCGTTGCAGGCTTGCTTGGAGCACCAAGACCTTTTCATAGAACTAGAGTTAGAGGGTTTGAGGTCGTAACTTTAAATGAGTATGCAAATAACAGCTAATAAACAAGTACGATCGCATCCCTCCCAAATCATACATTGTCATAAAGCACAACATATTCAACCCAGGCTGATTTACTCAAAAACAACGCCGCGATAAATTTCTGCCATCGATAATGCGAGCGCAACTGAATCTAAAGAAATAGATAACTCTAAGCCACTAAAATCACTGAGTAACCAACCTTCTGCTTGTTTACTGTAGCGTTCCACAAAAGGTTCATCCTGCTCAACTAATAAATATTCGCTAAAACTCGCAATTGAGCGATACATCCGAAATTTACTTTGTCGGTCGTAATCTGCGGTGGAAGGAGATAGAACTTCAACAATCACAATGGGATTCAAAACTTCATCTAAGCGATTAGCATTTAGTTGCGGTTCGCCGTCAAAAATCATTACATCTGGATATACTCCGCGTCGATATTCGGGAATCCACAGCCGCAAATCGCTGTTAATTGGCTCGAATTGAGTATCACGCAGCAAAGAGCTAAAATAGGTCAAAATGTTCCGACCGATGCGGCTGTGTTTGAGCGTTCCTCCAGGCATGGGTACAATTTCTCCATCTCGATATTCGCTGCGTCCTTCGGCTTTTTCTTCGATCGCACGATATTCATCCAAGCTGTAGCGGCGCGAGATGGTAGAAATCATAGGTCGTAGGCGATCGCATTGGCCATAAGACAACAATATTATTTTGTCACAGATTTAGTTGTGAGGTGATATCGTGCTGCGATGATTGATTTGGTGCATTGCGCTGCGCGACAACTGACCCTAAAAGCTGGTTTTGAACTTCTAAATCGAGTTTTGAACTTCTAAATCGAGTTTTGAACTTCTAAATCGAGTTTTGAACTTCTAAATCAAGTTTTGAACTTCTAAATCGAGTTTTGAACTTCTAAATTAAGTTTTGAACTTCTAAATCGAGTTTTGAACTTCTAAATCGAGTTTTGAACTTCTAAACCTATTAATCTCAACAAATTTCAGCAAATATACTTGCATTTATCTTGTGTACCATGCTCTAAAAGTTCTGTACCTTCACTCAGGCTGATGCATCCGCTTATTGCGTATTTTATTGTATATAAAGAATTCAGTGTAAAACACTACCAGAGTTCTCTATATTAAATTAATCCAAAAAGGAAAACTTTATGGCGCAACGGAGACGAAACTCGATCGCACTGACCAAAGCTGAACGACGCATTGAAGGATTGCAGACGATTAACGCTGACTTAGACTTTGGCAATGGATTGTCAATAGCTACTTATAATACCATGATTCATGAGTTACGAGAGAAGCTAGCTGCCCATAATCAAACACGAACAATGATGGATAAGACGCAGAATGCATTAGAAGAAGCAGAACGTGCGTTGAATACTTATTCTGAGCAGATGCTGCTGAGTGTTGCATCTCGCTATGGCAAAAATAGTGATGAGTACGGGATGGCTGGTGGAACACGCAAGTCAGATTATCGACGAAAAGCACGCCTGGTGCTTAACCAAACGGTGAAGTCTGCGGAGTTATAAGTTAGGAGTTAGAAATAGAGACGCGATTAATTGCGTCTCTACAGGAGTTAAGAGTTAAAATTTATCTACACAAAAGCGATAATTCTGTCGAATATGCTCAAAGACAGTGTAAAGAACAGTGCGATCACTTACGACGAGCTACGGTTACGCATCGATCTGTGGAGTGCGTTATACCTTGCGACAAAACACCCTAAAAACTGTTGAAGTGTTACAGGTTATTTACTTACAATCTGCCCTTGAACAGTTTGGGCGACGCCGATAGCGTAGCGTTAACGACGCAGGAGCGTCATAGCCCGTCGTAGACATCGCTATTTTTTACATTTAGGACTTACGCAAGCGTCAAGAAAAACCAAGCCTTTACGATTACTTCGCTTCTCTACGAGAGGCTGCGCCAACGCTCGTAATGACGTAAAATCGTAGCCCGTGCGTAAGTCCTAACATTAATGGTTGTGAATCAGTAAACCTATTATATAGAGAGCCTGTTTGTGATCATTACTCACAAACAGACTTGACTTTTTATAGCCCTCTAATTAAGCCTGTTCCCAAAGCTGACGTACATAGTCAGGTAGCCAGCTAGCAATTTCCTGAATCCGCTCTTCGGAGAGTTCGTCTTTGGTAGCAGAAAACACCGCTTTAACTGCTTGCTCTCGCTCGACTGAGCGTGGCATTCCGCTTTCATTAGCAACTCGGAACAAGAAGCGATCAGAATCGATATTGAAGATACCTGGGCCTTTGAAGGGTGGACGAACCCGGCTCAAAAATCCCACAATTGGATTGGTGTCTTTCCAGAGGTCAGCTACTTCAAACTGGAGTGCTTTTTCATCCGTAGGCACAGCCTCTGTATGCAGTTCTGCCTCGACGCGATCGCTGGTTTCTGTGGTCATCACGTCACGCATAACGCGAAACACAACTTCGGTAAAGTCTCTTGCATCATAGGGGTCTGCAAATCCGGCTTTGACCTGGACTTTTTCTAGAAACGAGCGATGTTCGTCTGCGATCGCAGCTCGAGAATCTTCAATCTCTGTTGGGTCAATTTCTGGAACGTTTGTCCTAAATGATTCATCAGGCATTGTTTTTTCTTGTGCTTTTTAATTTTAAGTGTTTATGCTTATCTTAAGGTCGCATAAATCAAAAACCCTTAGTATCATCCAGAAGTTTGAGATGTCATCCATTCAAAAGTTAGAAATTCAACGGATAAACTGAGATATTTTGCATCAACACCCACAAGTTAGTTGTGTAGCAATGGCGATCGCTGGTGTTTTTGCCCGTTGCAGACATTGCCCATCTGTGTGCGAAAAACAGTCAGAATAGATGAGTTGGTATAAAATCAGCCGAAACAAAGATGGTAGAAACGACAAACATCGAAATTAACACCACAGAAGTCAAAGTACCTAACAATGGCTTAGAAATCGATGCTTACTTGGCTCGATAAGTATAAAAGGAAACCTTTGGTGCGGTTATAGTTTTTCGAGAAATTTTTGGAATCAACAGTAATATTCGAGATATCACCGAACTAATAGCTAAATAAGGTTATGTAGCAATAGCACCTGCGTTGTATCAACGTATTGCTCCTGATTTTGAGGCTGACTTTAGCCCAGAAGATGTTGGCTTTAGCCCAGAAAGCTATTGGCTTGGCTTGCAATACTATCAACAAGTAAAGTATCAGGAAATACTCAGCGATATTCAAGCTGCGTGGGCGTAGCCCGTCGTAGACATCGCTTACCTAAAAACTTTACCCAACGTCAAAGATGATGCGATCGCGGCTATTGGTTGCTATTTTGGGGGGCATGTTTTACATAGCTGCAATACCCGATATCAAAGCAACAGCTTCCTTTTACGGTGGTGGGATTACCACTGCTAGTTATGGTGAAGACACTCCAACCATTAATCGCACCTCGGAAATTCAAGGTACTATTTATGCATTTTTTGGAACAAGAGATGCGTTAGTTTCGCAAGAGGAAAACAAGCAAATTGAGGCAGAATTAAAGAAACATAACATAAATCATCGTGTATTCCGATACGACGCCGGACACGGATTCTTCGCCGGATTCTTTAAAGACAAGTACCCATTCTTAGAGCAGAACCCAAGTTACAATCCTGAAGCTGCTCCTGATGCTTGGAAGCATGTTCTAGAACTGTTTCAAAATAACTTGTGATCTGATTTCAGGCTAATCAACCTTCCTTCAAAAATGTTCGTAGTCAGGACTTCAGTGCTGATTTTGTTCGCGTAGCGGATCGTAGTGAGGATTAAAGTCCTCACTACAAAACAAAATTACAAGACTGCGATACTGTTAACTTTAACCTTTTGAGTTTTTAAGGAGTAATTGACAACCACATAAAAACGGATTTGGGCTTTCTATGCGATCGTCCATAAGCACTTCAATGGTCAGCTTACTGTTGTAAATCAATTCGTCATAATCCATTAATGCATCCCATTTGATTTTGCCAGTCGGGAAGCCTAGCTGTGAAGCTGCATCAAATATTAACTCTTGCCATTTCTGAATTTCTGGATCTTGCGATTTGCAGTAATCGAGAATGGCAATAAATGCACCAGGCTTGGTAACTCGTAACATTTCCTTAAGAGCAA
Organism: Nostoc sp.; assembly: GCF_036917195.1. Lineage (GTDB taxonomy): Bacteria > Cyanobacteriota > Cyanobacteriia > Cyanobacteriales > Nostocaceae > Nostoc. The sequence goes on along the minus strand of NZ_JBALDG010000022.1, from coordinate 6,180 downwards.
TAACTGGATCGTCAACAACACAGAGGGTGAATCCCGACGCTGCTGCATCAAAGCTATTATCAGGAAAATCAAGATTGCAAATATTCGATACCTTAAAGGTGATGTCTGCGGATACACGCTTTTTACGTGCTTCATCCAGCATCTTATGAGAAAGATCAACACCGACGACATGCACCCCTTCAGGGTAGGCTGAAAGATTAAGACCTGTTCCTACCGCAGCATCTAGTACGGTTTGTCCTGGCTTGAGCTGCAAAGAAGCAATTAGGGGTTCGCGCTCAATGTGCCAGTAACGCCTCATAATTGCGTCATAATCCACTGCTCCCTGATTGTAGGTTTCAATCACCTGATTTATCTGCATAGGTTTCTTAACAAATAGAACTACTGAGTTTAACTCTCTGTTTAACGGTATAATCTGTTATCGCTCAAACTTTGTATGTACTACTACTTAGAAAACTTGACAATTCAAAATCAGTATCAAGTTAAACCACTCCATCAACTTTTAACTCCAGAGGAACCTGAATGATAAATTCGGTTCCTTCTCCAAAGGTTGAGAAGCACTCCAGTTTACCGCCATGTTTTTCTGTAACGATTTTGTAGCTGATTGACATACCCATTCCGGTTCCTTTGCCAACGGGTTTGGTGGTGAAAAAGGGATCGAATATTCGTTGCTGAAATTCTTTGGAAATACCGACTCCGTTATCAGCGATCGCCACTTCTAACCACGTTGAATTAACCACCGATGTGCGAATCTTAATTCGACTGGGATTGTCCTGGATCTCCTGATAGCTACGCTTGGCATTATTTTCTTCTAACGCATCAATGGCATTTACTAAAATATTCATAAACACCTGGTTGAGTTGTCCGGCATAGCATTCTATTAAAGGTACAGTGCCGTAGTCTTTGATCACCTCAATTTCCGGTTGTTCTGATTTAGCTTTGAGGCGATGTTGCAAAATCATCAAGGTACTGTCAATGCCTTCATGAATATCAACGCTTTTAAATTCTGCTTCGTCGATGCGGGAGAAGTTTCGCAGCGACAGGACAATTTGGCGAATGCGATCAGTGCCCATTTTCATGGAAGACAACATTTTTGGTAAGTCTGACTGCAAAAACTCAAAATCCATGTCTTCAGCAGCAGTTTGAATTTCAGGGGCAGGGTTGGAATCATACTGCTGATACAACTGCACAAATGCTAATAAATCCTGGGTATATTCCTGCACATGGACAAGGTTGCCATGAATAAAGTTGACTGGATTATTAATTTCGTGTGCGACTCCAGCAACTAATTGTCCCAGACTAGACATTTTTTCACTTTGAATAACTTGAGCTTGAGTGCGCTGTAATTCCCCTAATGCATTTTTGAGTTCAGTAGTGCGATCTTCTACCCGGTCTTCTAGTTCTTCCTTACTTTTCTCTAAGGCAGCAAACGATTCGTGCAGTTGTCCTGCCATGTGGTTGAAAGAGTTGGAAAGGGTATTAAGTTCTCGAACAATGCTAGTTTCTACTCTCTGATTTAAATTGCCAGATGCCATTGCCTCACTTGCCCAATTTAGGCGCAGAATCGGGCGTACAATCCAATGGGAGGTAAACACGCCCATCACCGAGGCAACGACCAATGCACCAAAACAAAGTGCGAGTGTGGTGCGCGTGTTGGCGTTAATTTGCTCCATAAATATGTTTTCTGGCACAGTCACTACCATCAGCCAATTCAAGCCATACTTGTCACGCCAAGGTAGGACATCAACAAAATGCCGTTTTCCTTGCACCTCAAGTTCAAAATCTGTGTCTTGGGTGATAGACCCAAACCCGAAGGTTTGGAGGTGTTTGGCAATGTTCTGTATGATTGGGTCAGAACTGTTGATCGCCCGCAATCGCCGGATCTTTTGATTAACGAGGACAAAAGGCTTCTCTGTACTAGAACTGGCGATTAATGTGCCATCCCGCTCTAAAAGGAACACTTGCCCAGATTTACTAATATTTAAACTGCGTAAAAAATCGCTGAGTTTCAGCAGGTGAATATCCGTTGCAATCATTCCTAGTAAGCGATTTTGCGAATCATAGATCGGACGACTGGCAGAAGCGCTGATGTAAGGGCCCGTTGGAAGATTTGCAGTTACAATCTTTCCCCAAATAGGTTTACCAGCAGCGATGGGTTGGGTATACCAAGATTCATTGAAATTGTTCCAATTCCATCGAGCATTGACTTGAGTTCGATTACCTTGATTGTCTGTGGCATAGGTGGAAGTATTATTGGGAAGCTTGGCAGTCCAATCATCAATCGTGATTGTCTTGCCATCATAACGAGCGGCTCCCAGCCCCTCACCCGTTGTTAGTCCAATACCAATATAAGTCAGGTCATAAGCCTGCATCTGATCCCAGAAATACTTGCCAAGGGTTTTGCGATCGCGCACATCTAAAATTCCCCTGCGGATGGCATCTGCGTTGATTTGATTCAGGGTTTGCGGTATGGAAAGATAAGACTTCAGGTGTTCATTCACTACATCGGTGGTGCGATCTATCAACTGTTCTGCTAGGTCGTTAACTGCTCTTTGTCCATTTTTAAAGGACAAATAACCCACTAAACTGACTGCTGCAAAAATTTGGATAACGAAGGGAATAATAAGAACAATCTGTAATGGGAACGCTTTATCTTTGCTGAGATAGTGAGTCTTCATTGCTGGAAACTGGAAGTTGTGCTAATTTGATTTACTTTTATAGTTCCCAAGATGCCTACATACTCACCTTTGTTTAAATTTTTTTGTCAGTACCTTATGCAAATTTAGTGCGATCGCATTTACTTAAGAGATTCCACAAACTGGTTTCTTCGCCGCTAATTTTGCCTTAACTTGTAGGGTGCGTTGTCGCAAAGCACGATAATATCACTTTGCATCTATGCAATCATTTGGGCTTGACAAAATTTTGAGGAATAGACATCTCCAGAAATTAGGTTTTCACCTTGACAGGATAAGGGTTTGAGATTCTTTTTCAAAGATGTCTAGTATAGTACTTCTCAATTGAGTCGAATACAGACCTAACCCCCAATCCCTTCCCTACTAGGGGAGTAAGATTCAAAGCCTCTCTCCTTTTAGGAGAGAGGAATGGAAGTGAGGTGAAAGTGTATTGCATACAAAGGAAAAGCGCTATAGGGCACATCCTAAGTTGTCGCTGCTGCTTTATTTCCATTCTTGCTCTCCACACTGGCAAGGAATGACGGTTGCTGATCACTGGGAGTTGGCGACTCCCCTCGCAGTCCCTTGCGGCGCTGGTTCTTAGGAACTCCTCCCGCCATGCCGTACTCTACACTGCTTTTGCCATATCGAGTCCCAACTGCCATTAGCATATGCTCTGTCATATCTCCCAACTCGTCTTCTGTTTCCAGCATTTCACGATACAATTTATCTAAGCTGGAAAGGGCACTGTTATATGCATTTTCTTTAGTTCGCATCCTTTCGATCATGGTTGAGAAAGCAGGTAAGGTAAGTCCATTGCCTAAATCTAAACTCGGATCAATAGAGTTTATGCTAGCCGCACGACGCACTGCTCTTTCTAACACTAGGGAAGTTCTTTTTCTACGAGCCATGAGCTACACCTTGTAATATAGTACGGTTAATATTCTTTACCTTATAAAATATCGGTATAGATCAGCCTGAGAGAATTCCGGCAAATCTGCAATGGTTTTTGCTACAAACGCGATCGCCGTCATAAATGCGCGAAATACTGAAATGAGAAAGCAAACTGGGGTTTGAGAAAGTAAAAGCTGCTTTTGCTTGCGGAAAACACCAAAATGAGAAAGTAAAAGCTGCTTTTGCTTGCGGAAAACACCAAAATGAGAAAGCAAAAGCTGCTTTTGAGTAAGTAAAAGCTCATTTTACTTGCGGAAAACACCAAAATGAGTAAGTCAAAAGGTATTTTGAGTAAGTCAAATGCCATTTTGCTAATTAAATTCGATTTTATTTATTTTATTGATGCAGTGAGCAATTATAGTCATTGTAAAAATCTCAAATCAAAAATGGGTATAACAGAATACAGAAATAGATTGTATAACTAGTTAGGGGATACTGCCATCTTCTTTCGCCTTGTATATTGTCTATAATTACAAAAGTCTAAATGGTAACACGCCGTGACCTTCGATTTGACTATTCCTCGCTCTGCTGGCGAACCACTCAATCTCACTGTCAGCGTGGGAGAAAACCTATTTATTCTTGGTGCTAACGGTACTGGCAAGTCCAGTTTGATGCAACAGTTATATACTCCTCATCACGCTAATGCGCGACGAATATCGGCACATCGCCAAAATTGGTTTTCTTCCAATGCAATGGATTTATCACCCAAGCAAAAGCAAGACTATGAATCCCATATGCGAAGCGTAGACACTAGTCTACAGTCGCGCTGGAGAGACGATTTCGCTACACAACGCACGAGCGTTGCGATCTATGACCTGATTGACGCCGAAAACGTACGTGCTCGAGCAATTGCCGATGCAGTCGATGGCAACAACATTCAGCTTGCAAAGACTCTTTCAAAGAAAGATGCTCCTATAAAGGTTATCAATGAGCTTCTACGTCTTTCAAATATTCCTATTGAGATATCTGTCAGTGAAAGTGATCAGGTAGTTGCAAGCAAATGTAGCGGCACTCCCTACAGCATTGCGGAGCTTTCGGACGGCGAACGTAATGCCTTATTAATTGCGGCAAACGTACTGACTGTTAAGAGCGGTACATTGGTACTAATTGATGAGCCGGAGCGCCACCTTCATCGCTCCATTATCTCACCGCTCCTGACACTTTTGTTCTCCATACGGCATGATTGTGCATTCATTGTGTCTACGCACGACGTGATGCTGCCCCTCGATAATCCGGGTGCACGTACGTTGCTTATCCGAGGCTGCAACTATGCTGGATCTTCCGTCAGTGGTTGGGACGTGGATCTTGTTCCTCCCGAAACTGAGATCGATGATGACCTCAAAAAGGACATTCTTGGCGCGCGCAGAAAGCTCCTATTCATTGAAGGCACTGAGCGAAGCCTTGATAAACCACTTTACAGTTTAGTGTTTCCAAACGTCTCCGTGGTTCCTAAATCGAGTTGCCGTGATGTTGAACATGCCGTTTCCAGCATCCGGGACGCTGGCAATCTTCACTGGCTTCATGCTTTTGGTATCGTTGATAACGACCGACGTACGGAAGCAGACATTAATCGGCTTAAAGAGAAGGGTGTATATGCCCTTTCAGTCTTCTCTGTCGAGTCGATCTATTACCATCCATGCGTTCAATCCCTTGTTGCACAGCGCTATGCAGTTGTTACAGGAGATGACGCCCCTACTTGCCTCACTAATGCCAAAACTGCTGTGATTGCGGCAGTCCAGCCACATATTCAACGTTTGAGTGTGCGAACAGCTGAAAAGGCGATTCGTGAAGAGTTTTTTCGGCATTTGCCTCGAAGAGAACAAATTGCTAATGGTGAACCCATAAGTGTTTATATTGATGTGGTTAGTGTTGTCACAGCAGAACGTGAAAGGTTACAAGATGCACTTGATGCTGGCAATTTGGCAGAAATTATCTCACAATATCCGGTTCGCGAAACGCCTGCCCTAGAAAAGATTGCAAAAGAACTTGGGTTTCAAAACCGTGAACAGTATGAGAAGGCTGTGCGGAAACTACTAATGGATGACAATGATGCACTAACTTTTGTAAAATCTCTCTTCGGCACGTTGGAATCTGACATTGAGGCAGCATAATTGCATGTTGTGCGATCACATCCCTCTTGTCAGCTTCGTTGCGCTGCGCGACAACACACCCTATCAATACTAGGAATTTGATAATATTAACAAAGTAGGCGCTCGCCCACGATTTAACTCAAGTGATCTACTGTGTAACAGCTACTAGTTGGGGGAGATTTTCAAATCTTTTGCGCTGGCCGTTTGGTTAGAGAATAGCTCTAGCTGAATCCTTTCGCTGCCGAGTTGGGGTCAAACTATGATCTGGCAATAATTGCTCTTTATGAAGTAAAAAATAAATCTCTATAGTTGTCTAGTATTTATATGGCAGCAAAAGTACTATATCAAAACTTAAAAAATAATCTCTTGTAGATTAGACTTGTCGCTAAATAAGAATAAAAAATTATGAAATGCTATTGTGGATTTCACTCTGGCAATTTATGCAGCCATCAAGTAGAAATTCCATA
>NZ_JBALDG010000021.1:0-3991 GCF_036917195.1 Nostoc sp. | reverse complement strand
TCTTCTTTCAACACCCGATTGATGTCTAGCATTTTTCTGTCTCATTCCAGTTGCTAATCGTTACTCTACCTTATTAAGCGACAAGTCTAATATTTATAGTCTATGTCCTAATAGATTAGACGGTTGCTATAGCAGCAAAACATGGTTATGGTGCAAGGTTTGCTCTGATCTCTTGGCTGATTTATTAGCTTTACTTATGTTTTCACTTGAAAGTAAAACATGAGATCATGGTATCTAAAAGCACTAGTTTTTCGCAAAAATCCACTGGAGCAGGTATTCTTGACAGAGCGATCGCAGAAGTTTTCGGTCTACTGACATTCTGTACTCCAGATCACAAAAACTCTTGAATGGTAGAACCAACAAAATCTATCTACTGCTCATGATAGTTGCGGCTCAGTCCTCCATCTACATAGAAGGTTGCACCTGTGATGTAATCGGCATCTGCTGAGGCTAAAAAGGCAACTATAGGTGCGATATCTTCTGGCTTGCCTAAACGACCTAAGGGAATGTTCTTCAATAACGCTCCCAATTTGTCGGGGTCATTTAATAGTTTACTATTAATTGGTGTCTCAATTGCTCCTGGAGCCACGTTGTTAATTGTAATTCCCAAAGGACCAAGTTCAACTGCTAGGTTACGCATCATCATCTTTACACCACCCTTGCTAACACAGTAATGAGTGAAGTGGGGAAATGCTATTTCCTCATGGGTAGAACTAATATTGATGATTTTACCAGTTCGCTTAGTTTGGATGAAGTGCTGCACTATCGCTTGAGTGGTGAAAAATGTGCCTTTAAGATTGAGATCAATCACAGCGTCATAGTCGGCTTCGGTTATATTCCAGAAGTCAGCATTTCGACCGTCGATGCCAGCATTGTTCACAAGAATGTCTAACTTGCCAAAGTATTGAATACCCTGGTCTATAAGTTGACGAATATCGCTAATTATACTCAAATCAGCTTTAACAGTTAAGCCTTTACTCCCAGCAGCTTCCACTTTAGACAAAGTTTCTTCAGCGCCTTCGGGATGAGAACGGTAGTCAATCACAACCTCTGCACCTTGTTCAGCAAGATGTACAGCAATAGCTTGACCAATTCCTCCGCTACTACCAGTTACTAAAGCTACCTTACCTTCTAGTTTCTTCATTGACTTTCACCTTCTAGAGTATTTTTATGTTTTCAGGTTTTAATAAATGACTTTCAACTTAAACAATCTTTGTGAGAATTCAGAAGTCATAATACTTCAAGAATCAGGAAAATATTTTATGAATGAATATACTAATTATACTAAACTATTTAAAACTTTTGACTCTTGACTCCTAAATTCTTATTTACTCCTCTTTAATCCCTCTGAGGAGAGAAAACTACTCTACCTTTAGTAAGGCTCAGATGTAGTAAAAATTTTTATGATCGCTTACCGCAGACACTCCGCACCATTGCATCATTTTAACTTACTTTGTTACGAAAAAGGAACCCGATTATTCTCTGCTGAAAGTAATAAAAAAAGGATATGTGCCACATTTTTTGCTAGTCAAGTCTTGCGAGTAACTTTGTTGTTTCTAGATTAAATATACTAATGCTTTGCCAGGTGTGGTACTTTAACATTTTTAAAAATACAACGATAGTTAGGAACATGAAAAAGTTTCCCTGTCAAAAGTTCGCGTTCACCGATAGTTATCAGCGAAAAAACTTTTACGGCAACTATTGCCCCTAGTGGAGATGCAATACAATAAAGCCATTGGTTTTGCCAAGACCATGCTAATAAAGCCGGGCCAATGCTGCGTGCTATATTCAAACTGGTACCATAAATAGGTGCTCCCAACCAAACCATAGTTGCCACTATAAGCCACACCATTACAGGTGTCCAGCGCAATAAGTGATTATGACTCAAGAAGATAAAGATAGAGAGTACTAACATAAATCTCATGAAAACTTCAGCTATAAATACATACCATAACGGATAACCTATTCCAGGCGAAGTGATACAATAATTGACGCGTTTTTGATATCGTCTTCACTAACCTCGATATATGCTGAAAGCACTTTTAAGTCAGAAATTTCTCTAAAGATGTAGTGGGGGATGGTTTAGGTTTTTTTACGTCTTGATGATACTGGTGTATTTCTTGGTATTTTAGTAAGTGTTTCTAGTTTCGCCAAACATTGGAAAGAATTAGAAGACTTTAGGGTAGATAACCCACTGGAGATTCACTATACTACTCTCATGCGGTGATTACGGCTCAAGAGTTGCTGATAGCGATCGCCTCAGCAACCCTTGAGGGTGGAACTAAAATCACAGAAATTATCAGCAAAGAATTCATTTTATAAAAATTTATCCCTTGCAAAACTGGTCAACTTATTAACCACCTTGAGTTTGACTTGAAGGATAACTCGCAATGGTTGAAAAACTTTAGATAAATCAAGAATTATAGTGATTCAATGCCAAATTCTAAGGGGCGATCGCTCACAATTTTAAAAGCTTGCTCCGGAGGAATTTCTGGTCTTCTGAAAAAGAAATATTCTCTGGCATCAGAACCATAGTTAAAACCTACAATTACTACATACTCAATTCTTGGATCGTAGTTGTCGATTAAAGCATAAAATTGGGCATATTGTATTGGTTGACTAGCGGCTGCTGCTGAAAGTTGCATCATCTGCCAAGCTTGAGTGCCTTTAGCAGTATAGTACATTTTGTCTCCTAGCTGCGATGTACCTTCAATCAGGGAAAAATTATTGCCGCCAGTATGGTCTATCTGGAGCACTTTATGCATATAAAGGTAACCCCTGCCTAATGTTTGAAAGAACTTCCATGCTTGGGCGCTAAACAGGACTTCACCCGCTAAAACAATATTTTCGGCGATTTCATGCTGAATTTGCTTTTCAGGCGTCATACTAATTTCTAATTCGTAATTCGTAATGAAGACACACTTTAAAAGCGTTGAGACAGTTGATCTTCAACACTTTATCCTAGTTTTCAAAAAAGACATCCAATCCCAATTTAGTATGAGTAGGATCTTTTTTCTTACTTTAAGTTAACAAAATTTTCAAGACTCGTAACTTTCAAGTTAATCTCAGAGCTTAAAATGTATTGGCGATAGTTGAAGACCATTGCTAGTGCATGAAGGCACTCCTGCTGAAGCAAAGAAATCTTTCTTGTACAGCAAGTTTTTTATACCCTAACACAACGCTTACAAGCGTTAGGGCTTGTCGTTAGACATCGCTTCTCATAGTTCTTGCCCAATAACGATGCCGCCACATTACAAAGGCAGTGATGAACTTAAAAAAGCATAAGCGATGCTCACCTAAGTTTGTATGCACAATTAAACCAAACTACATAAATTTATATAAAGCACCAGAAACGCTTTGAATATAAGCTTTTAAAAAATTTACATTTCTTAATCTAGTTGTATTTTTTAACGCCCACCTACTTCCTGAAGCGATTGCTTCTCCAAAAACTTTGAGTAGAGTAATCACATTGCTTGTAACAGAGTGAGAACCTAACTTTTCCCGTTATCTCCTTGATTGAGCGATGTCTATAACGGGCTACGCCTACGCTTACTATACCCCTAGCCCAAAGCCCTATTCTCTCATGATTGATTGTCACTAATGTTAATTTATTGAGAATAGAGTTCAGTCTGAAACTCTCTGCTCAAGGAAAGATTGAGCCGATCCAAATTACGAATAAATGTACCTTTAAAATTATATAAGGAATATTTATAACAACTAAAAAGCAGGTTATTAATCTTATATTTAAGTTTTCGTATTAATTTATCCCACTGTTATAAAAATACCTATTTTTTTAGAAAAATATATTTAAAAAGCTTGATTTTTTGTTTTTTATTCTTAAGGTTTTTAAGTTTTTAGAATAAATATTATTAGTGGTAAATGAATAAAAACTGTAATATCGCGACTTAAACAAAAATTAAGCCCAAATAAAGCCCAAACTAGCTTTGTAAGCAGCAAACACGTCACGGTTGAGAGTCAACCAATCAAAAAA
>NZ_JBALDG010000020.1:0-287631 GCF_036917195.1 Nostoc sp. | reverse complement strand
TTTTTTGATTGGTTGACTCTCAACCGTGACGTGTTTGCTGCTTACAAAGCTAGTTTGGGCTTTATTTGGGCTTAATTTTTGTTTAAGTCGCGCTACGCAAAAACAAAACCGCCCTAGCCACAGTCGGCAGGACGGTTTTATTCAGATTCTTCGGGATTGACAGCGAGATTATATATTTCTTGTTTTAGTATTTGAACTTCCTCTGTGAAAGAAGCCTCAAACTCCTTACTCTCTCCTAGCCGCGCCTCAAGACGATGCTGATGACCGCCCACATAAGTATGAAATGCTTTTTCAAGGAGTTCAAGGCGCTCTAAGATTTTACCAGCAGCACTTTCTCCGTTCCAGACGATAGTTGTCCCAGAGGTATTTTCCCTTGGGCTATCAGTCGTAGTAATTCCGAGCGGTTCAGTCCCATCGACTGAGCTTGAGCCGCGAATGCTTCCCAGTCTGTTTCGCTGATCCGAACTGTCGCCCTTATTTCGTTTTCTATCTTCTTTGGCTTTGCCATCGTTAGTAATTTCCATCTGATTTTCCTATATTACTGTACGAACGTTTTTATCTGTACGAACACTTGACAACAAATAACGTTCGTACAGTATACTATTTTTATTCTTGTACGAACAAGAATTATTAGACAATATATTCTCTCCCCCACGCCTAATCCTTTGCGTGTTCGCCGGAGCAAATCACCCGCGCCTTGTCCTTGCGCGGAAACACCCTAAAAATCAGATCGTGTTAAGTCAACAGTTAACAGTCAAACCCTATGGGCAGAATCAAAGTTCGTATAGAAGGAGGCCCCAAAGACGTAAAAGCCTTTGCTGAATTCCTGCACAAAGTTGAGGCGACTATCAGCGCCCTGTCGCTCGTGAGTGAAAGTGCAGATTATCCCAACCGCAACAGCACAGATGTACGCCGTTATTTAGAGCTTGAGTTTGACTCGGAGGTAATGGATAACTAAAAACCCATTGTTATATCTGCACACTTGCCAACCCAGGAAACCACATGACAACCACAGTCCAAGAATTGCTTGAAGACTTCAAATATTACACTCCTGATACGGAGGTAGTTATCAAAGATGTTAACGATCGAGAATTTGCGATCATTCGTTTCCAGTTGGAAAGCCACACCCTAACTATCGTCATTGGCGAAAAGGTTGAGGAGGAGTCGTCAGCAGCGTAGCAGCATAACTATTGAAAAGGCGATAGCCTACCGTCCCAGCGGATAGCGATCGCCATCTCTACGAGCAGATTTTTAATCAAGGAGATTATACCAATGTCAAAGTCGCTAGGCCATTACACAAGTTATACCCCAGGTGAGGATACACTTCTTGCAACATTGCAAGATAAATATGGTGCAGCATTCGAGAAAATGACTAAGTGAGAAAAGCTGGTTATTCTCACCGCTCTAGCATCACACATCGGCTGTCAACTAGAGGGTGATTGTCGCGCTGAAATTTTTGCTTACGCAAAGCAGATCACAGAACAGCTGACCATCGCTGACCAAGCAGGAATTATGGAAGCGATTATCGGTCAAGTCCGCTGGGGTCAAAATTTTGTCGTCACGCCAGGAGAAGCGCCTATGGGATAACTGCGTATTTGTTTACTCTCAGAGAATTATAAGGAACACACCAGCGCGGGCTGGCAAAACTCGTGCTGGTGTTTTTTACACACATTTACAACTGAAAATTATGGATTACCGCAACGAACTTAGACCCTGGGTAATTTTTGAACATCTCCCCGATGGTAACAACAAGTGCGTTGCTCGGCTTCGCACCCGTAGCGATGCCGATGCCTACGCAAGCCTTTTGCGCCGAGGAGGTGGGAGCTTTGAGGTGATGTTTGACAAACAGCCCCAGGAAATTCTTGGATAACTCAAAATTTATGTAGCGGTCGCGTAAAGGGAGGAACGCGATCGCAACATTGACTCAAACACTTTCAAACGTGAACAAGATAAAAATCTCACACAACTGTTATGGGAGCTATTGACCGAGGGAAGGAAATTATCAAGGAGGAAATTCGAGCGACTCAAGCAGGTTCAATAGCTCGAATTCCGGTTGCTGATGAAGCCAATTTAGTTGTATTCCAGCAAGCTTTAAGAGCGCCAGACATAAAGCGTTTGCTTATTCAAAAAGGGGTCAGCGTTGAATTTTATTTTCCTGAAGCACCTGTGGAGCAAGCCAAAAAAGCTATGTTGCAAGTTATCAGGAGCGCGTCTGGGGAAATTCAAGAGATTGTGTTTCCTGTTATTCCCCAAGATTATGCAGATGCCGAAATAGCCTTAGCTAGTCCAGAGGTACAACGAGCGCTGAATCGGCGTGGTATTACTGCCTCACTCCGACGGCAGGAATCTCAACCACAAATAGTTATCGCCAGCATCGACCAAGTGATTAGCGGTGAACTTGACCGATATATGAGGTCAGGGGAATAGAAATGTCAAAAAATATCGCTTGTACAAGCAAATGGAAACTTGGGCATCGTTAAAATCCAACACACCTTTTAATCAAATCTTTACTGATGGGAAAGTTCCAATAAAGTCAATTGTTCCGATAATTCCTAGAGATAAGACAAGTCCAGCCTGCTATGTAGTTGATGCAGATTTTTTAAGCAATCAGCAAATACTTGTACTAGCAGAAAGACTTTATCAAATGTGGCAACCAGAATGCACTGATGTGCAAATGGCTGTTGATTACATTCGTCAAGGATTGCCTCTTAAATGTGACCACTTCTGCTGTGTGACAACAACCGATCAAGCAGTTTTTGCAGCAATGCTTGATGAGCCAACCAGTAATGATGATTTTGATGATTGGGAAAACGAGGATGATGATTGGGAAAACGAGGATGATGAATTATGAGTAAGCAATCAAATGAGAAGTCTGTTATTTTACCCAAGGATGTATTTGTACTAAACACTTTAGCGATGGGAGTAGCTATACAAATTCTTGCCAAAATTACGGGGGAAGAAATAGAAGAATGGAAAAAATATGTAAATGTAACAGCTAGTGAGCAATACAGGCAATTATCTAGTCAACAAATTCAGGAAATAGTTAACACTATTAAGGATTTATAACCGCCTGATGAGTCGCAATTGCGATCGCGCTACGGCGTGGGCTACCCAACACAGTAGCCGAAACGGTGTTATCGTTGCCACCGTCGCGGTCTGGAATCCAACTCAGACGTACAGTACATGCACACAGTAGCTTAGGGCTTTTAAAAGGAAACAAGCTTTTATGGCTTTCTGTACTTCATAAGCTCGGCTGCCGTAACTGTGCTGTTAACAACCCTGTGCCATCAGAAGTTGCCGCTTCTAATTTTGCCTTGAGAGTGAATTAGGCTGATTGGGCCTTCGGGTGATTCATAGGCATGGCATCAGGGACATAAACACAACCACCCAGGAGGAACTGAATGATTAGAATTTTGGGACTTGATGTCAGCAAGTCCTCTGTTTCGGCTTGCCTGCTTACTGAAAAACCCTCAGATCCACGTCAATTTTACTACGAGTGTCCGTTTTTTCAATTGAGTGCTGATGCAAAAGGAATTCAAGGTTTACTCGCGCTCAATGCGGACATTGCCCTACTAGAGCCAACTGGCAATAACTACAGTAAGCTTTGGGGCACTCACTTGGCCCGCGCCGGGGTAGAAGTTCGGTTAGTTGGTCATAAAGAACTGAGAAATTATCGAGCTAACCACCTGGCATTACCTGATAAAGATGATGATGCAGATGCCCTAGCGCTGGCGTGCTACTACTTCGACTACCATAAAGAGCCGCGGCGATTTGTGCAAATTCGCGATCGCAGTATTGTTAAAATTCGGGAACTGGTGCTGAGACTTGCTCATCTCAACCGGGTACAGTCACCTATAATCAATCGTGCGCGGCAAGATTTAGCCTGGCAGTTTCCAGAGGTGGCGCTGGTAAAGTCACGGCGGGGTGCAGCAGGTGTTGCGCCGTTACTGTGGGGGTGGCTTGCAGGAGTTCGCAAAAGCACCCGTTACGACCGCTTGTACTCTCAAACTGTGGGCTTGGGCATCACTGACACCGTTCGCGAACATGCAAAACGCATCTGTGACCTGCAACGCGAGGAACACGCCATCGAGGTAGAGTTGCGAGAATTGCTTGCTGATTCTCGGTTTGACCATTACCGCACAGTCTTCAAAAAGTTTGGATTTGGCGATCGCCTGTGTGCGGTTCTAATTTCCCAGATTTACCCCATTGAGGGATTCTTGGATGCTGACGGTAAACCAGAAGTAAAAATCCGCCAGGGGCGAAACTCTAAAAAACCGACTAAACGTCACCTTTCACTGAGAAGATTTCAGAAAGCTTTGGGCGCTGCTCCCTCACTTGAAGCATCCGGCGATAGCCGTAAAAGCAAAGTGGTAGGCGGGTCTGACTTATGTCGGAAATCTCTCTGGCAGTGGGTGTTCACCAGAATTGAGCCGCAGCGCGCGCGCCTAAAAAATGATATTGGTAAAATTTTGGGTAGTCAAATAGATACTGAAAAAGCAGCCGGTCGCCCAGTAAAGCTGGTCAGGAATCGCGTGGCAGCCAAAGGAGCAAAATTACTATTTAGAGAACTAGTAAAAGTCCACTGTTCACCCAATACTTTAGAGTGAAGTACAAGTTGTACTAAATAAAAAGTAATTTTTAGGGATTTCTAGGAAACTAGTAAATAACTATATAATGAAAAACTTTCAGGAGGAGCGGTAGTGAGCCTACAAACTCTCGTTGACCAAGCCACCATCCCCCCAGATTCAGGGTCAGCATCCAGTCCCTTTAGTGCAGATAGCTTTAATGAAGCTGTCATGTCTACCTACGCCCGGTTTCCTTTAGCCCTAGAACGGGGTGCTGGATGCCGGGTTTGGGATACACAGGGGCGAGAATATCTGGACTTTGTGGCTGGAATTGCCACTTGTACTTTGGGACACGCCCACCCAGCTATGGTAGAAGCGGTGACACGCCAAATCCAGAAGCTGCACCATGTCTCTAATTTGTACTACATTCCTGAGCAAGGTGAATTGGCAAAATGGATCGTTGATCATTCCTGTGCCGATCGCGTATTTTTCTGCAACTCTGGAGCTGAGGCTAACGAAGCCGCAATTAAACTGGCGCGGAAATATGCCCATACAGTATTAGACATTGAAAAACCGATTATTTTAACCGCCAATGCCAGTTTCCACGGGCGGACTTTGGCGACGATTACTGCCACTGCACAACCGAAGTATCAAAAATATTTTGATCCTTTGGTTCCTGGTTTCCACTACGTAAATTACAACGATATTAACGCTGTAGAAGTGGCAATTAGCGAGTTAGATGAAGGTGATTATCGGGTAGCAGCAATTCTGATTGAGCCATTGCAGGGAGAAGGCGGTGTGCGTCCAGGAGATATTGCCTATTTCAAAAAGCTCCGGCAGATTTGCGACGAAACTGGCATTTTATTGATTTTTGATGAAGTGCAAGTTGGTATGGGGCGCAGCGGTCAATTATGGAGTTATGAACATCTCGGCGTTGAACCGGATATCTTCACCAGTGCCAAAGGCTTAGGTGGCGGTATCCCCATCGGCGCAATGATGAGTAAGAAATTCTGCGATGTTTTTCAACCAGGGGAACACGCCAGTACTTTTGGCGGAAATCCTTTTGTGTGTGGTGTAGCACTCAGTGTTTGCCAGACATTAGAGCGGGAAAATATTTTGCAGAATGTGCAAGACAGGGGTGAACAATTGCGATCTGGATTGAGGGCGATCGCAGCAAAATATCCTCGGCAGATTGGGGAAGTTCGGGGATGGGGTTTAATTAACGGTTTGGAGTTGCGAGCCAACATTGAGCTAACCGCAGCCGATGTCGTCAATGCTGCCATCAACCAGGGCGTATTGCTCGTACCAGCCGGGCCAAAAGTAGTCCGATTTGTGCCACCGCTGATTGTCACAGAGGCGGAAGTAAACACTGCCTTGGAAGCTGTAGAAAAGGCGATCGCGATCGCCACAAAATAAAATATCAACCTCTCGTTCCTTGGCTCTGCTAAGGAATGGGTTTAGGGAGGCTATGCCTCTAATCTTTGGCGGCAGAGCCTCTAAATAGGCATTCCCATGCAGAGCATGGGAACGAGTTTAATCTTTACGTCCCTGCGTCCCTCTTCATTCTGGGGAAATTTCCCGATAAGCTTGCCGACACTGTTCATAATTGTCTGGCAAAATTTCGGCATTACCAAAACATAATTGCTCGTGAGTGGTAATTAAAGTTTCATAAGGCTGTATGGGAGTCACAGACGATCGCAGCAATTGCAGATATTCTCCATCTGTACGGCTGAGTTTGTGGGGTGCGATGGCGTTTTGATCCAACTGCTGCAACATCGCTAAATAGATACAACGGCAAGCTTCACGGTAGTTACCCTGACGGTAAAATTCTTGCGATCGCTCCAACAAAAGGGCTATGGATGACTCACTAAAGCGATTTTTTACGCGAAAATCAGTTAAGTTACTACCTCTACTCAGCCAAGAATATACATAAGGACTGAATTCTCGCCATAATCGCCAACTCACCCAAGCTATAAATAAGCCTATTACCAGCCAAAAGAGGAATTTCAACAACTCACCAAGCCAAGGGCTAATCGACCATCCAGTAGGCAATTCGGGCATTGCCTGTTGAAAGCGGTAAAACTGGTATTCGCACCATTCTCCCACTTGGTGTTGAAATTGAGACAACTGCCAACTCCAGCTAGTTTTTTCAAAAGTATCTGTAGGCATAAGGGGGAGTGGGGAGTGGGGAATGGAGAGCAGGGGAGGCAGGGGAGGCAGGGGAGGCAGGGGAAGAAGAACTATTGATTATTGACCAATACTTCGACTCCCTTCGACTACGCTCAGGACAAGCTCAGTACAAGTGCCCAATGCCCCATGCCCAATGCCCCATGCCTATTGACTATTGACTACTGACTCTTTTTTTATCACTATCGAGCCGATAACAATAAGTAGCGCACCGAATGCAAGAAATCCTAGATCCCAAACTAACTGATTTGGGCCTGGTTTGACATGATGGATACCGAGAATTTGGTGGTCAATTAAACCTTCAACAAAGTCAAATAACCCAGTTCCAATCACTATTGACCCAATAAAGGTTTGTGATGACCAAGGAACATCATCACGCCCTCCTGCACGCCATAGCAACACAAGTCCTACCACGGTGAATACCCAATCCAAGGCATGAAATAACCCATCCCATACCATGTTCAAATCTATATTCGCCGTGTTTGTCAGAGGTCGAATGCTACTGAGCATATGATGCCACTGGAGGAGCTGATGCAGTAAAATTCCATCAAGAAATCCTCCAAGACCCACACCAAGACAAATTCCAGCACTAATTAGCGGTGCGCGTCGGTAGAAGGTTTCACTTTTTGCCTCCATTGTCAACCTCATAGATAGGCTTTCTTACCAAAATACAACATCTTTTAGAAGAAAAATCTTCTATCTTGAGGCAAGTATGATCATTCAACTTAAATTAATCAATTTTCAAATTTAATCTGCATACCCGCTTTCACTGGGTCGAAATCTTGAGGAAAATGGGTGCTGCGATCATAGTCTGCTTTTTCCAGGTTCGCTCCTTTGAGGTCAGCTTGGCACAGATTCGCTGACATTAACAATGTTCCCCTAAGATCAGTATCCTTGAGATTAGCTTGACTTAGATCGGCAAAGCTCAGGTCAGTTCCCCTCAAATTAGCGCCACTCAGGTTAGCTTCACTCAAGTCAGCATAACTGAGATCAGATCCTTTCAAGTTAATGCCTTGCAAATCAGCATTACTCAGTTCTGCTTTATTAAAATCTCGTTTTCCGGCTGCATAACTCTCCACAAGAGTAGCGGCACTATTTATCGGCTGTTGAGAATTGACTTCAGGCATATAACAGCCTCACGGGTTATCTCGTTATTACTTTGATATTAAGGATAAAAATTCTCCCACTTCATCCTTCCTAAATGTAATACATGAGTTCCTTCTGCTTGCGGATTGATCTTCGCTCACAAAGGTCTTGGAGTGTATATTTTTCCAAAACGGAGTTAGCAGCCTGACGTGCTTCCTGCCAGACTTCCTGAATTAGCTCACCTTCTACCGTGTTGGGAGTCGGCTCACAATCAGAGACAACAATATCTGACCCTTCCATGCAGCTAAAAGCATCGAACACTGTAATCTTACCAGGTTCTCGTGCCAGAACATAGCCACCTTTAGCTCCGCGTATACTCTTAATTAAACCTCCACGCCTTAATGTTGCCAGAAGTTGTTCCAAATAGCGGTTCGGTATGTCTTGCAATGCCGCTATCTCTCGAATTTGTAGGGCTTCACCGTTAGGGTAGCAGGTTGCTAACTCTAACAGGGCTAGAAGTGCGTATTCTGATTTGTTAGAGATTACCACAGGCGTAATATTTTAAAGTCATATTTTAAAGATACAAAGTCCTTGAGTTCGTTTCCCTAACCTACTGTTAAGAAAAACTTTACAATTAACTTATTGTTGACGGGCTAACTCTACTTTAAAGACCTTCAAGAATAGAAGCAACTATTTTTTGCTTTTAATTCGATAAATAAAAGTGATTGATTATTATAGTGTCTTTTTGAATTTAAGAGTTTAACTAGTCTTTAATACTCATTAATCAGGCTTAGAACTCCGTTAACGAGTTTTTTGATACTCAAAGGACGCAGATCATAAGTGGTAACGCAAAATTATTTATGTCATTGCCAGCGAAATGAAATGTAGCAAAGCAATCCCAAACCGCAAGTGAATTGCTACCCTGCAAGAACGCCTGCCGTAGGATGGCCGAACGCAAGAGCGTCTCCTGTCTTGAGAAAGGCTATAGGGCGAACATTTCGCTTTGCTTTGGCAATGACAAATGTATATTTAATTTTGCACTACTACTTAACTCCACTTTTTTGCCTCTTTGTTGACTTGTTTAGGGACTTTCAACAAATTTTATTTGGAAGTTCCTAAATGCTTTTGTCTGGCAATGTTGCTTAATTTGGCTCTTAAATCTGCCCATTTGACCCCTGCTAGGCTGGGCAAAACAACATGAGCGGCTCCAACTCGTTGAGCGGGGCCGAGTCCTACTGCCCACATACCAGCGGCTAGAGCCGCTTCAACGCCTGCTGCGGCATCTTCTACAACTACAGATTGCTCTGGTTCGAGTCCTAGTTGCTTGGCTGCATACAGAAACAGGTTGGGTGCTGGCTTGGGTTCCTGTACACTATAACCATCAGCGATCGCATCTATTTTATTAGCAATGCCCAGTCGCTCGATCACTGTGCGGGCATTTTTACTACCTGAACCAATACCGATTTTAATCCCAGCTTGCCGCAGTTCATCTAAGAAGGCGATCGCACCTGGCAACAAATCCTGGGGCGTCATCTTTTGCATCAATTCCACATAATAGCGATTCTTGCGCTCCATCATCTCCTCGATTTGTGCTTCCGAATACGGTCTATCCTTAAGAATCAGCATCAGGGAAGCACGACGGGATACACCCCGCAACGCTTCGTTAGCCTCCCGATTAAACGGTATACCCTCTTCATCTGCTAGCTTTTGCCAAGCTAGATAGTGAAGTTCTGCTGTATCTGTTAGCACACCATCTAAGTCGAAGATGAATCCTTGGATGTTCAGGTTATCGGTTGCTTCGCTCTGGGATTGAGGATTAGGAACTGGGGGGGATGAGGCAGGGGAAGCAGGGGAAGCAGCCTGCTGTTCAGAAGCTTCTGAGCGGAGATTTGGGGGATTTGCAGAAGGGGAAACTTGGAGAGATTTTAGTTGATTAGTTATATCCTGGGCAACTTGTCCCGGACGGAGATCGAACTCGTGCCATTTCCCGCGCCAGTGCAGTTTAAACTTCAGGCGTGTCCAGCCAGGGGGCAGGTGGGGATTAGCTACGGGGCCGTTTTCGGTTAGTTGGATGCCACCGAATCCAAAAATTACAGCTTGCCAAACACCACCAGCAGTAGCGCCATGAATTCCATCTTTGGTGTTACCTC
The DNA here is from genome assembly GCF_036917195.1 of Nostoc sp. GTDB lineage: Bacteria > Cyanobacteriota > Cyanobacteriia > Cyanobacteriales > Nostocaceae > Nostoc. The sequence goes on along the minus strand of NZ_JBALDG010000020.1, from coordinate 277,643 downwards.
GGTTATCTTCAAGATCCACCATTGACGCGTGCATAAAATGTTCGTAAGCTTGCGTTGATTTGCCCAAATCGGAAGCTAAGATGGCGTGAACTGCTGGGCCAAGGGACGAACCATAGGTAATGTCTGTACGGGGTGCGTAGTAGTCCCAGTTTATCTGCAATGCTTTTTTGTTGTAGGGAAAATCTGCTGATACCCGCATTAAATAAAGCAGCATCAATACATCCGGCTGCTTGAGTACTTGAAATTTATTAATTTTCTCAATACCCAAGATGGTTTGCATGGAGCGATCGCGTGGTTCATATTCTGCTAAATTGATATCTTCCAATTGGAAAAATCCCTCGATCTGCTCAATTAGCTCTGTTGATGGGTCATAGAAAAACAATATTTTGGCGATGATATCTTGCCAGTGCCCTCGTTCTTCTGGGGTGAGTTTTAGTTTCTGTTCTAGTTCGGTAGCTCGTTCGCGGAATTTGTCAACCAACCAATCATAAACTGCGATCGCTTTCTCTAAATGCCATTGCGCCATCCGGTTTGTAAAGGCGTTGTTGTGAACCAATTCATGGTATTCATCCGCTCCGATCACTCCCCGAATTTCATACTTTTCCTGCTCAGGATTAAATTCCATGCGGCTACCCCAAAAAATGGCCGCATCCAAGATCACCTCTGCGCCGCACTTTTGCATCCACTCATCGTCACCAGTGGCTTGCCAGTAGTTCCAGATGCCGTAGGGGATATCTGCATTGAGATGAATTTCGCGATCACGGCACCAAATCCGCACGTCTTCACGATAAAAATCACTTTCGAGTGCCCAACGTGGTGTCACTTCATCTCCGGTATCTGCACTTTCCCAGGCATACATTGCCCCTTTATACCCGTAATGGGCTGCCTTGCGTTGCGCTCCTGGCAAGGTGTGCCAGCGGTAAGTGAGTAAGTTGTGGGCGATCGCTGGTTGGGTAAACAGAAATAGGGGCAGCATAAAAATTTCTGTATCCCAAAAGATATGACCGCGATAACCAAACCCCGAAAGGGTTTTAGCAGGAATACTCACCCGATCATCATTCTGTGGCCCAGCAATCAGCAGCTGAAACAGATTGTAGCGAACTGCAAAAGTAGCTGTGTTATCCCCTTCAATGAGAATATCACTTTGCTGCCAAACCTCATCCCATGCCTGTAGATTAGCTTTTTGTAATGTTGCATAGTCTGGCAGGTGTGCAAGTTTTTCTTGAGCTGCTGGGACTGGTGCTTCAATCTCCCGCGAGGTAAAAACTGTGACGATTTTTTCTACTGTTACGGTCTGTTGCGCTTTAGCCTGGTAGTTCGTACTCAAGGTAGGATAACCAGGTGCGGTACTGATTTGCAAAGATGCTTCAATGCCTAATATTGTTACCTTAGCTGCCATACCGAGTTCAATTCGAGAGTTGCGGGTGCGGCGTTGCAACCAGATTCCTTGGTTTGTCTTGCCCTGATCCAGTCCTTCCCAGTGATTGAAACCCTGATTTTCTGGATAGCCGTTAATGCTAGCTTGAACTTCAATTAACCCATCAAAGTCTACTGGCGTTATATTGCAGCGTAGCGCCAACACGTGCGGATCTGCAAGACTAGCAAAGCGTTCAAAATGGATATCTATGGTGTTCCCACTCGGAGAACGCCAACGCAAGGCACGGTTCACTAGTCCTTGACGGAGGTCAAGTTGGCGATTATAGCTCAATATCTCACCTTGATCCAGACGGAAGCGATCGCCATTCACAATCACTACCAAGGGTAGCCAGTCTGGGCAATTTACCAGTTCAGTGTACACTACTGGCACATCGTCATAGACACCGTTGATGAAAGTAGCTGGCAATGCATGAGGATGCCCTTCCTCAAAACTGCCCCTTGTTCCCAAGTATCCATTGCCGATTGTAAAGACGGTTTCTTTGGATTGCAATTGCTCAGGGTCAAACTGGGTTTCGATTAATATCCAGTCTGTGTAGATAAAATGGCGAGAACGACCTTTTGTTTGCATAAAGTGGGGAGTGGGGATTTTGAGTCTTTAAGGGAGATGAACGGAGTTCCGAGGTGGATGAACGAGTCTTTGAGAGAGATGAACGGAGTTCCGAGGTGGATGAACGAGTCTTTGAGAGAGATGAACGGAGTTCCGAGGTGGATGAACGAGTCTTTGAGAGAGATGAACGGAGCTCCGAGGTGGATGAACGAGTCTTTGAGAGAGATGAACGGAGTTCCGAGGTGGATGAACGAGTATCAAAGGTGGATGAACGAGTATTAAAGGTGGATGAACGGAGTTCCGAGGTAGATGAACGAGTATCAAAGGTGGATGAACGGAGTTCCGAGGTGGATCAACGAGTATCAAAGGTGGATGAACGGAGTTCCGAGGTGGATCAACGAGTATCAAAGGTGGATGAACGGAGTTCCGAGGTGGATCAACGAGGCTTTGAGGGAGATGAACAAAGTTCCGAGGTGGATGAACGAGTATCAAAGGTGGATGAATCAGTCTCTAATTCCCCTTGTCCCCTTGTCTCCTCATCCCCTTGTCCCCTCATTCCCTACTCCCCATTCCCTAAGCACCATGCCCCATGTGCTTTTCCAAAATCTTTTCCGCTCTAGGTTTATAAATGAGATGAAATAAAGCTTCCATATAGCGATCTCTGGCTTCGTTATTTTCTGGAGCAACAAAGTTCCAGAAACTAAACATTTTAGCTAACAATAGTAATTGATTGCTATGTAAATGCCAATTATATCTATTATGAATTCGCTGACTCATCCGTTCTGAGACTTCGTGCCAATGTTCAGGATGAGTATCGCATTGCTCAACGAAGTCTAAAATTTTCTTTGCTGTTCCTTCTAAGTCTGTAGGATTAACATTAAATCCATTCTCTTGGTTCTCGATTATTTCTAAAGAGCCACCAAATTGAGTGGCAAAAGTTGGCAAGCCGGAAATCATCGCTTCCAAAATGCTCCGCCCGAAGGATTCAAAGAGGGCAAAGTGGACATAAATTCCCTGAGAGTCGGCAACTACCCGGTAAGCTTCGCCGAGGTCGCGGGTCGGGATACGCATCCCTATCCAGCGAATATTACCATAGAGATGATATTGCTCAATGATGTCGTGAAGTTTTTGGATTTCTTCTGCTTCTTCTGGGTTGGTAGCTTCATGCGGATGCAGTTTACCACTTAAGAGGATCAGGTTACAATGCTTTTGCAACGGCTGACTTTGACCAAAGCATTCAACTAACCCAGTGAGATTTTTGATTGAAGTGACGGAAGCAGCAGCAAAGATTGGTCGTTTATTAAGGTTCTCTAAGTGACCTAATATTTGGGGATCTTCGCGGATAAAGAGTAAGTCGTGAATTTGGGTGCCAAGGTTAACATCTCTGTCTTCTTTTTGGCTATAGGGAAAGAAAATATTCTCATTTACTCCCGGCGGCACCAAGTTGAATTTAGGACTAAACAAATCAATCCCATCAACAACATGATACAACTGTGGCATCGTGAAGCACTTGTACGACTCGTATTGACCTATGGTGTCGTTTTATGCTAAACGGCTGATTGAATACTTGGGGTTAGCATCGCAAGGTGGAATAGTCCGGGTAAGTATGGTACATTACAACACCCTTGAGGAAGTTAACAGCTTGATTGAGGCTTTTGAGCAGATATTTTAACTACAGCAGATTTAATAGGACTTACGCAAAAAACCTCTCAAACTCTCATTCCTCGGTGTACTCTGTGCCTCTGTGGTTCGTTCTTTCATAACCCGTGCGTAAGTCCTGTTTAAACTTGATGAAGTACAAAAATACCCCACCCGCACTGTCGCGCACCCTTTCCTCGCCAAGGAGAGGTGTACTTCATTTACTTGCAAAGTGCTGTATTATTTTGACCTACTTACCCGTTAACAAGCTGCAAAACTTGCACCTCTTCTTGTGGAGAAATTAATGTTTTACCCACCGGCACAACAGCCAAAGCATTGGTTTGAGCTAAATTAATTAAATTGCCAGAACTGTGACTACCAGCAGCTTTGTGAAATTCGTAAACTCCATCAATTAAATGCAATTTACCCCAAAGGTAAGTTTCACGCTTGCCATCCGATCGCAACTCATCATGCGATCGCACTTTCAAAAATACTGGTTCCCAACCTTCAGTAACTCCCGAAAGTTTCTTGATTGCTGGTAGCACAAACCGCCAAAAAGTTACTAATACAGCCCCAGGGTTTCCTGGTAAACCAAAATAGAGGGCTGAACGGGTACAGACGCGATTAATCGCCTCTGTACTGGGGAAAGTGGCGACGGTAAGGGGTTTGCCTGGCCTCATCTCCACAGCTTGAATGTGGGTTTTTGCTTCTAGTGAGTCTAGAATTTTCTCAACATAATCATAATCTCCCACCGAGACACCACCAGAAGAGAGAACTATATCAGCGATCGCAATGGCATGGGCAATGACTTTCTCAAGGGCAACTGGATCATCTTTCACAATACCTAAAATTAACGGTTCTGCCCCACTCTGTTTTACCAAAGCTGCCAGCGTATACTGATTAGAATCCACAATTTGCCCTGGTTGCAGCTGTTTATCAACTGTCATCAGTTCATCACCAGTGGAAAAAATTGCCACACGCGGACGGCGGTAAACACTTAATTGCGGACATTGTGCTGCGGCTAATACGGCAATTTCTGGAGCATTTAACTTAATTCCTGCTGGTAGTAGTTGTGTTCCAGCTTGATAAAAAGATGCTTTGTATCTGATAAATTCTTGCGGTTTTGGTGCAGCCAGGATAAATACGCGGTTTTCTTCCCGACGTGTATTCTCTTGCATGACTACAGTATCCGCACCTGCTGGGATCACCGCACCTGTGAAAATCCGCGCGGCTTGCCCTAGTTGAATCGTAGATTTGGGCTGATACCCAGCCGGAATATCTTCAACAATTTCTAAAACGGCTGGTTGTTCGCTGCTAGAGTGTTGTACATCTTGATAGCGAACTGCGTAGCCATCCATTGCGGAATTATCCCAATGGGGAAAATCTAGCGGACTGGTGACAGGTGTTGCCAAAATCCGACTATCGGCTGCCAATAAATCGACAACTTCCGTATCCCGTTGATCATCCAACGGTTGGACTAAATTTAAAATAATTGCTTGTGCATCGCTGACTGATAACATAGCGATCGCCTCCGACTTTTTACCTTAATCTGTGTAAAGTAACATTAACGACTCAATCAAGAGAGCATATCATGTTGGAAATCATTCTCATATTAATTGCTATTGGCGATCGCTCCGTTCCACTCCAGAAAAACTGTAGTTAAATGCGAATCTAACACTGATTTCTGACTTAAGCTCCTTCCAATTCTCTCCAAGACCTAGAGAGGACTGATCCTGCTGACTTTGCAAAAATAAACGTGAGCATAAGTCCCACCAACAAATCTGGCAAAGATGATCTTGTCAAAAACACCAATCCAGCCGCCACAAGTACGGATGTATTGGCGATAATGTCGTTACGAGAACAAAGCCAGACAGAAGACATATTGATGTTATCGTTCTTATGTCTTGTCAAAAGATAAAGACAGAACAAGTTTGTACAAAAGGCAATCAATCCCACTGTACTCATGATTTCCAGGTCAGGAGTTGTGTTAAAAAACACCTGATGAGTAGCCCTGGCAAATACTACTACAGCAGACAAAAACATAATAGCTCCTTTGAGCATGGCAGATTTTGCCTGTGATTTTGCTCCTTTATTGATTACGTAAAGACTGCTTGCATAAGCGATCGCATCTCCCAGCATATCAAGGGAGTCCCCCGTAAGAGAAAGGGATTTGGACTGAATGCCAGATAGGAGTTCTACAACGAACATCACAGCATTTATGCCCAGAACAATCCACAAAACCTTGCTCTGGCGCTTGGTCATTTTTTCGAGTTCAGACGATTTGTTTTGACAGCAGTGGTCAGACATTATCTACTTCCTTTGGTCACTTTCCTATTCATTCCAACATTCAAAAGAATATCATAATGATTAAATAAAAAAAATTGTACAGGCTACTGAACAATCTTTTGCAACACCAGATCCAAAATCTGCCCTACAAATTGATCTCGCAGCGAGTAATAGACGAGTTTCCCATCATTCCTATATTTGAGTACCTTAAGATCACGTAGTTTTCGCAAATGGTGTGATGCCACAGATACCTGCACACCAAGAACCTCCGCAAGATCACAGACACACAATTCCTGGCTATCTTTTAAGGCATGGAGTATCTTCAGCCGAGATTTGTCAGCAAGAGCCGTAAAGAGCGTTTTAGCTTCTTCAAGGGTTTCATCTATCGGCATTGCATCGCGGACGTGAACTACCAACTCGTCATTGAAACAGCGCACTTGACAAATGTCATCTGGTTTCAGTTTCGGCACAAGAACTTCCTACAAATCATTTAAAAGCCAGTCTAGCAGTGATTTAAGGTAGTTACTGTGTTAGATTAAAACGCAGCAAGTACCCAAGTCATCACCTTAATATTTACTTTTATCCCTGTAAAGTAACATTGATCAATTTTAGAGTTTGAGCAGAGTCAAAACTTTGATTACGAATTACAAATTACAAATTAGTAATTATTTGTTGATCCAAATACATTTCTACTTCTGTCTCGTTCAAAAGAACTAGCTTTTTTCTGCTTGAGGGTAAATCCTAAACTACACACTGCTAGTAAACCTATAATTATGCTTCCTTCGGGGACTTTGGATACCTGGACTGAATTGTTACTTAAATCTAGTATTTGCTCTGTGCCTGCTGCATCTCTCTTGTTCAAATGAAATTCTTTAGCTAGAACCTGATTACTAAAGTTTTCATCTATGAGTGCGAGATTATTATTAAGCCATGTGTCACCAGAACTGCTATTATCCTTACCAACATCAAAGGGACCAAAGATTTGCTGAGTAGTGTTATCAAAGTTGAATCTCAAATACTTATAGTTAGATACACCATTAAGCACTGGAGTGAAACTATTTATGAAAGTATTCAATGGATCAAAGAAGGAAATTGAGAGAGACTGCAAGTTCTTTGTAGCCCCTAAATCTGCTTCAGAAATGACGCTTGGAGCAGTTGTTGTATCATAGTTAAATGAACCTTTAGCTGAATAACCGGTGTCTCCTTTCCAGTTAAAGTTGAACTCAGCAGCATGAGCTAGGTCGTTAGTGGTTATGGCGATCGCTAACATTAAACTAGTAGTCGTCACTATCCTAAAAGCTGTTTTAGTAAACATATGTTTCATGGATACAACTTCCAAATTAATTAAAATTAAGTTTCTACAACAATACAATATTTCCCAAAAACAGAATTAAAGCTTAAGTCATTCTGGGATTAGCAGTACGCCCCTACTGTATCTTGCATCCATGACGCGTAGCGGCTATTCTACGAGAACACCAAAGGCGAATCGGCAGGGGATGAGAACCGCTATAGCTGCTTAATCCTATTCTTGACTCGTGCAGTTGGCAGTTTCATAAATTTATGTTGGCTGGTTTTTGTTCGTTTACAGCGCAGCAAGTAGCCAAGTCATCATCTTAATATAAAAAACAGGAGCAATCATTATTCCCCAACCCCTAAATAAAAATACCTATTTTGTATGACAATCGAACGAGTTTCCCAAAAACACTATCCCAAGGCTGATATTGGGCGACGAGGTATGGCATTGGGGCTTGATTTCCTTGGTGTCTGGTTAGTCAGTTCGCTACTGGGAGGCAGCGATATCGGTATTCAATTTGTTGAAATCTTAGTTTTCGTAATACTTTGGCTAGTTTTGCGGGTGCTACTGGTATACAACAATCAAGGGCAAAGTTTAGGGCGTTGGGCGTTCGATTTAAAGGTGTTGTCAGTCAAAAATGGGCAAGTGATGGGCAGAATTCCAGATTTGCTCTCACTGCTAAAGCGAGAGGCAATCATCGGCTTGGGTGCCCTTTTAGTGTCAATTGCCCTGAGCAATATTAGAGCCAATCCCACTGCTATACTGCTAGTACTTCCCTTAGCAATTGATTGTGGGACTGCCTTCTATGATGCCCAAATGCGGCAGGCTTTACACGATCGCTATTGCGGAACTTTCATAGTTTCGTCGCGTCGTGGCTACTCGCTCGATATAAAAGTCAAAAGATTAGTTGAAAATATGCGGCGGAATGTGAGAAGATAGTCATTTGTGTTAATTCTCTTCAGGCTTCACTGTTTGTAAAATTATGGCTAAGAGTAAAGGTGTCCGCATAATTGTGACACTAGAGTGTACTGAGTGTCGGACAAATTTAGATAAGCGTTCTGCTGGTGTTTCCCGTTATACCAGCACCAAGAATCGCCGCAACACTACAAATCGGCTAGAACTGAAAAAGTTCTGCACCCACTGCAACAAACATACCGTTCACAAGGAAATTAAATAGAGATGAGTTATTTCCGTCGTCGTCTTTCTCCGATCAAGCCAGGAGAACCAATCGATTATAAAGATGTTGATTTATTGCGTAAGTTTGTCACAGAGCGGGGTAAAATACTGCCACGTCGGATTACTGGGCTGACGTCTCAGCAACAGCGAGAGTTGACATTAGCAATTAAACGTTCGCGGATTGTGGCTTTGTTGCCATTTATCAACGCGGAAGGCTAGAGCAATTTTGGATTTTGGATTTTAGATTTTGGATTATAAAGAGGAGCTGTATTTAAATAAACATTTGGCTTTATCTTTACTAAGACCAAAATCTCAAATCTGAAAAAGAGAGTGTAAAATGAATTGCTGGATCAAAAATGGTTCGATTTAGGATTTAATATCAGTTATGAAATCCAAGTTGCGCTTCCAGCGCACCAAAGGTGCGACTAAAATCTAAAATTATTAGAGTGCGAGAGTTGTGGAGAAGGGGACGCTAGTTGAATTTAGGGTTCAAGGCGATCGCCGTCTGGGCATCGTAGAACGTCCAGACGGAAAAACCCGCTGGTTTGTGGTAGACGAACGTGGTCAATCCCACAGCCTCGCGCCTAAACAAATAACCTATACAGTTACTAAACAGACTTACAAGCCCTCTGAGATTGCCAGCTTTTTGGAACAGATCAAGCCTTATTTAGATCCATCTAGCTTAGAAGTGGCTTGGGAATTACTGGTTGAAGATGGGGAAACAGTCACCCCAGACCAAATGGCGAATCTGCTATTTTCAGAATCAGCCGCGCCTCATTGTTACGCCGCCTATTGCTTGTTATCAGACGACAAACTTTATTTCAAGCAAAAAGGAGATGCTTACGAACCGCGAACTGCTGCTCAGGTGGCAGAACGGAAGCACCAGCTGGAAGTAGAGGCACTAAAAGCTAAGGGACAACAGGAATTTTTAACTCGTATAGAGCAGGCGCTCAAAGGTGAAGTGGTAGAGTGGGGCCGCCACGATCGCCAACGCATAGAAGGACTAGAAAAATACGCAGCGCTGATAGCTGACACCGTGCGGACGGGGGTTAATTATGACTCCTTGGCTCGCGCTTATCCCCCCAGCGCTCCAGTCTTAGAAACTATGACTATGCTGGGACGACCCACAACACCCCAAGGAGCCTTTCAACTGTTGGTGGATTTGGGTTGCTGGAGTCCTTATGAAAACTTGTTCCTGCGTCGTTCTTCAATTCCGATTCAATTTCCTCATAAGGTATTAGAAGTGGCGCAACAGCGTTTGGATTTCCCGCCGATTGACTCAGATACAAACCGTTTGGATCTGACTCACCTGAAGGTCTACACCATTGATGATGAAACTACCACAGAGATCGACGATGGTCTAAGTTGGGAAGTACTCGCTGATGGACGGGAACGCCTGTGGGTGCATATCGCCGATCCCACTAGATGGTTAGTGCCGGAAGATGAATTAGATTTGGAAGCCAGAAAGCGGGGTAGTACAGTCTATTTACCTACGGGGATGATTCCCATGTTCCCAGAGGTATTGGCAACTGGGCCAATGAGTCTGATACAAGGACGGGTTTGTTGCGCTCTCAGTTTCGGGATTCTTTTAGGTACAACTGGAGTAGTAGAAGATTACAGCATTCATACCAGTTCGATTAAGCCGACTTATCGCCTCACCTACGAAGATGTAGATGAAATGCTGCAATTAAGGGTACAAGCAGAACCGGAAATTGCCGCGATCGCTACTTGGGCACAGCGGCGCAAAGCTTGGCGTTACGCTCAAGGGGCAATTAGCATCACTATGCCGGAAGCGACGATCAAAGTCAAAGGTGACGAGATCAACATTGACATTTTGGACGATTCCCCGTCGCGGCAACTGGTAGCAGAAATGATGATTCTTGCCGGTGAAGTTGCGGCTCGTTATGGTAAAGCTCATAACATACCTTTGCCCTTTCGCGGTCAGCCGCAACCGGAATTACCTCCAGATGAGGAATTGCTCCTACTTCCGGCTGGATTCGTTCGCGCCTGCGCTATGCGTCGTTGTATGCCCAAGAGTGAAATGAGCATCACGCCTTTGCGTCATGCTGGTTTAGGTTTGGATACCTACACCCAAGCAACCTCTCCCATCCGCCGCTACAGTGACTTGCTCACCCACTTTCAATTGAAAGCTCATTTGCGCGGTGAAGTTTTGCCATTTTCCGCAGAACAACTAAAAGAAGTAATGATGACTGTCAGCACGATCACCCAAGAAGTGACAATGGTGGAACGGCAAACTAATAGATATTATGCTTTAGAGTATTTACGCCGTCATCCAGAGGAAACTTGGGATGTGACAGTATTGATGTGGCTGCGGGAAGACAGCAACTTGGCCCTAATTTTGTTAGAAGATTTGGGCTTGCAGTTGCCAATGACTTTCAAACGTTCTGTGAACTTGGGCGAACAGATATTAGTGAAAGTTAGCCACGCCGATCCGCAAAAAGATATGATCCAGTTTCAAGAAATAATTTATCAAGAAGCCTAAACAGCAGCGAATTAACTAATTTGTCATTTGTAATACTCGCCAGAGGCCAGTATTATTAATTACGAATTATTTTAATCTTGCTCTAATTAAAGCTAGCGCAGATGCTTGCAATGTCTACCAGCAGTGGGCATAGTATCTACCAGACAAGTAACATTTAAGAACTATTCCAAATTGTGAATGCCTATCGCCGTTGCACTAACAGCCACTACAACCACTATCCACACAGTCCAAGGATTTCTGTCGCGCATAGGTTTACACTAAATACACAGTAACCACAATAATTAAACCAGCTGAGAATATCATTTAAAGTAATTGTTTCATTATTTATTCAAACGTTTTGCCAAAAAAGTAGAATAAATAATCGTAAATGATTATCATTATTGGTAAGTGTATATTTTATTTTTTGGAAGTCCCTTAACCCCTGTCGGTTAAGATATAGGGTAAATGGAATGAGGTAATAGTTGTGAATATATCTTTGACCCCAGAACTGGAACAGTTGGTTAAGGATAAGGTTAATAGTGGGAAATACCACTCAGTGAGTGAAGTGATGGGTGAAGCATTGAGATTGTTAGAAGAACGCGATCACATTCGAGATCAGCGTTTAGCAGAATTGAAAGCTAAAATCCAAGAAGGTATTGAAGCCTCAGAGCGTGGTGAAGTAGTTGATGGTGAAGAGGTATTTGCAGAAATTGAAGAAGATATCCGACATGCTGAAGCCCAAATGCAACAAGCACAGGCCGCTAAATAATGAGTCGGTATGTTTTAACAATTCCAGCCAAGCAAGACCTCAAAGAGATTAATCACTATATTATCCGCTATAATCCGGGTACGGCTCGAACATTCAACGAAAAAATTAAACAGCAGTGTAAACTGTTGGCTGATTTTCCTAATATGGGACAAAGTTGCGATAATTTTGCCAGTGGTTTAAGAAGTTTTCCAATCGAAGATTACTTGATATTTTATCGTCCCATTGATGACGGTGTGGAAGTTGTACGTGTTGTCAGTGGTTATCGGGATTTAGAGACAGTTTTCTTAAGTGAGGATATTCCTTAAAATTATATTTGATGTAAGCGATCGCTTTCTCTAACAAATATATTAATAAGTCATAACAAAGTAATTATTTTTGACTAAACTGTTTGCCAGAATTCTATCCGTAGTGATTCAATCCACTCACTGTTTTTTCCCCATCTCCTCACACCGTGCTTTTGCCATCACAGCCTGGATATAGTCATTTTTACCATTGGTATAAGCCTCGCGATCGCTCCGAAAACTTGCCGCCAAATCGCGTTTTAAAGCTTCGTAACGTTTCGCCTCTTCAGGATGCTTTCTCAGATAGTCGCAAAATAGCTTGCGTTCCCAAAATTCGCTGTTAACCTCGACTATATGAACATGATGAGTCCGTTGCTTTCCGTATGGTGGCATTCCTTTCACAAAAAACATCCGTCCAGGACGCGGGTCTTCACGCCAATAAACGTATCCCAATGATTCTAATATCGCAACAGCAGATTTCGCATTTACTAAGGAATGGACTCCTACCATAATGTCAATAACTGGTTTTGCTGCCATTCCTGGTACTGCCGTACTACCAATATGTTCAATTTCCGCAACTAAGTTATTGCCTAGTGCCTGCCAAATACGCTCGGCTTCTTGTGCAAACAAGGTCTGCCAACATGGGTCATATTCGACTATATTTACTTCATCCATCGGTGAAATTAATTTTATCTACAACGGTCGTGGCAGTTAAATCGTTTACTTAATTTCCATTCAAGCAATTTTATTAGTATATAATTATGGATCGTGTCGAATTAAAGCTAGACCATGCCTAAACTAAAGACTCGTAAAGCAGCAGCGAAACGATTCCGTGCCACCGGCACCGGCAAAATCGTCCGTCGTAAAGCTTTCAAAAACCACCTTTTAGAGCACAAAACTTCCAACAAAAAGCGTAGCTTGTCCAAGAGTACACTTGTACATGAACGCGATGAACTCAACGTGCGCTTGATGCTCCCATATTTGTAAGTCCTTCAGGAAATAAGTTATGACACGGGTAAAACGCGGTAATGTAGCTCGGAAACGCCGCAATAAAATTCTCAAACTAGCTAAAGGTTTTCGCGGTTCCCACTCAACTCTGTTTAGAACTGCCAACCAACAAGTGATGAAGGCCCTACGGAGTGCCTACCGCGATCGCAAAAAGAAAAAGCGCGATTTTCGTCGCCTCTGGATCACCCGCATTAACGCTGCTTCAAGGCAACACGGCTTGAGTTACAGCCAGTTGATCGGTAACTTGAAAAAAGCTGATATCCAACTAAATCGCAAGATGTTGGCGCAATTGGCAGTCCTCGATCCAGCTAGCTTCGGCAAAGTCGCTGAACTAGCAAATCAAGCTAAAGGATAAAGGTGGCAACGGATGTACAACGGATGTAACAGATGGCAAGTAATTACTCGGTTACATCTGGTATTATCCGCCACTATTTTTTGGATATCTTGCTTTTCCATACTGGGGACAGGATTAACTGCATCTGCCGCTGAAATGCCAGAAATTCAGCAGCGGGGCTATTTAACTATTGCAGTTAAAGATAACTTGCGTCCCTTGGGATTTAAAGATACCAGTGGCAATTTGCAAGGCTTAGAAATTGACTTGGCACAGCGCTTGGCAACTGATTTGGTTGGGAAAGCAAAGGCTGTCAAATTGAAACCTGTAGCGAATCGCGATCGCCTGTCTGTAGTCTTAGACAAGAAAGTTGATTTTGCGATCGCTAGGGTAACAGCAACTGAATCTCGTAGCCGCGTAGTTAGTTTCAGTGTTCCCTACTATTTGGATGGCACTGTATTAGTTACAAAAGATGCCTCTGTTCAGCAATTGAGTGATTTGGCAAAACAAAAAATTGCCGTACTGAATGACTCCAGCACCATTGCTAAAGTGCGGTACTATGTGCCAAATGCCGAGTTAGTAGGAGTGGATTCCTATGACGAAGCGCGAGAGAAAATAGAAAGTAATGCCGCCATAGCTTTTGCCGCAGATGCTAGCGTTCTGAGCGGTTGGGTGCAACAATATCCCCAATATCGGCTACTACCAACTAAACTATCAACTGAACCCTTGTCTGTAGTCATGCCAAAGGGATTGCAGTACGATGAGTTAAGACGAAATGTGAATCAAGCGATCGCTCGTTACTTAGCAGAAGGTTGGCTCCAGCAACGCTCTCAATATTGGGGTTTACCTTAAGAGACGTGATTAATCGCGTCTGTACAGAAGTTAAGAGTAGAGACGCGATTAACCGCGTCTGCCTTATCTCCCTCATGCCCAATAGGCTGATAATAGATTACAGAAGCAACTTTTAATATTTGTATTTGCAGCAATGGATAACAGTCTAGCCGTTGTTTATCTCTCAATTTTGGTGGTTCTACTCACAATTGCGGCCGTGGGTGTTTTTCGCCAGATTTTCAAAACTCGCAAGATTGAAGGCTCCTTTGGAAAATTGCGAAAGAAGTTAGAGAAAGAAAAGGGTACGACTCAAGAATATTATGAGTTAGCCAGTATTTATTCAGAGAAAAAAATGTATTCTCAAGCGATCACCCTCTTTCAAAAAGCTCTTAAAGCTGCCCCAGAAGAGGGAGAAGAAAATATTGCCCCCATTTACAACGGGCTGGGTTATGTTTATTTTATCCAAGAGCAATATGACCTAGCAATTCGTCAGTATAAAGAAGCCCTCAAATCTAAACCAGACTACGTAACAGGGTTGAATAATCTTGGTCACGCTTACGAGAAGAAAAAGTTAACTACTCAGGCGTTACAAACTTACGAAGAAGCACTAAAATTTGCTCCAAATAACTCTATTGCTAAACGCCGTGCTGAATCTTTACGCCGTTTGGTTTCTGCGTAAATTAAGACCTAACAAGAACAGCCCCTTCCTTACTAGCGTTGGGGAGTAAGATTCAAAGGAGAGAGAGGAATTGAAGTGAAGTCAGTGTGTATTGTATACAAACGAAAAGCGCTATAGTCTTCAGTCCCCCCAACTATTAGCAAATTAATTTAGCTTTAGCTTCTTAATTTATCGGGTTTCAGGCTTCGGCTTAGAAATAGATAACTATACGTCTTTTGTAAGAATGTAAAAGATGATTAAGCGGCTAAGGCGTTTTTTGTGGCTAGCTATTGCCATCATTTTCGTCATTTCTCTCTCACTTGGATTAATGGGGAAATTAATGGCTCAACAGCCTTCGATTTCCCATCCTCTCACTTCGCTAACAGAGGCAGAAATTACTATAGCTGTTTCGGTCATCAAAAGAGAAAAAACTTTGAGCGAAATGGCAGCTTTTCCCCTTATTGCTTTACAAGAACCAAATAAACAAGAAGTTCTGAATTTTACACCTGGTAAAGCTTTTGGGCGAAAAGCTTTTTTGGTAATCTATGAGCGATCGCAAAACAAAACCTTTGAGGGAATTGTTGATCTGACAAGCAAAACCTTAAATTCTTGGAAAGAAATACCGTCTGTCCAACCTGCGATCGTCAATTCAGAATATGAACTGGCAATTCAGGTAGTCAAAGCCGATCCCCGATGGCAAAAAGCGATGCGAAGGCGGGGAATTACTGATTTCAATCGAGTCAAAATTAGTTCGTGGGCCCCAGGCATCCTGAGTCAACAGGAAGAAGCAACAGGTAATCGTTTTAGTCGGAGCTTATCTTACTACCAGGGTAAAGGCTGGAACTATTACGGTAGTCCGATTGAAGGAGTCGTAGCAACTGTCAATTTGACCACGGGTAAAATCGCCAGTTTTGTTGACAGAGGAAATGTCCCTTTCTCTCAAGAAAACTGGAACTACGATGTAAAGTCCTTGGGCAAATTACTTTCACCACTTAAAGCATTAAAGATTCTGCAACCAAATGGTGCAAGTTTCCAGATCAAAGACAATGAAATTAGCTGGCAAGGTTGGAAGTTTCGCTATCTAATGCATCCTCGGAATGGATTAATGCTGTACCAAGTGACGCACAAAGACGGGGAAAATATCCGACCAGTTTTATACCGCGCTAGTCTATCGGAGATGGTAGTACCTTATGGCGACCCTGAGCCTACTTGGTCATTTAGGAATGCCTTTGATGTTGGAGAATACAACCTTGGTTTGCTAGCAAATACGATGGAGTTAAGTAAGGAAATTCCCGAAAACGGCCTGTTGCTAAATGCTGTATTTGCTAATGAGCAGGGAGAACCTTATGTAATGCCAGGGGTTATCGGTATCTACGAGCGCGATAACGGAATGCTTTGGAAACACTATGAGTATAATACTCAGCGCAATGATGTCCGTCGCAGTCGAGAATTAGTGATGACAATGACTGCGGCGATTGACAACTATGATTACAGTATCAATTGGATCTTTCACCAGGATGGGACTTTGGAAGTCCAAAATGAATTAACGGGTATCGTACTGGGGCAGGGAACGGCTTCTGAAAAGCAATCTGAAGGTAATTCCTATGGTCGGCTAATCGCTAAGAATATCTTCGGAGTAAATCACCAACACTTTTTCAACTACCGCCTGGATTTCGATGTAGATGGTCAAGCTAATTCTGTGATGGAAATGAATGTGAAAGCTTTGCCGATGGATGAGAAAAATCCTTTAGGAAATGCGATCGCACTTGTAGAAACCCCATTAACAAATGAAACGGCTGCTGTGCGCGATTTGGATATGAAAAGCAGTCGGGAATGGATGATTGTTAGTGCAGATAAGAAAAATCCGCTAGGGGTTGCACCTGGATATATGCTAATGCCTGGTGGAAACTCCATGTTTTTCCCAGTAGAAGGCTCAAAAATCCGTCAACGGGCAGAATTTGCGACTCACCACGTCTGGGTAACAAAATATAAACCTGCTGAACTCTATGCTGGGGGCGATTATCCCAACCAGACTCAACCAGGACAGGGTTTACCAAAATATATTGCTGACGATGAGTCTTTGATGGGTGAAGATATCGTACTGTGGTACACAATGGGCGTAACTCATATTCCGCGATCGGAAGATTGGCCTGTGATGCCTGTTCACGGAGTTGGATTTAAGCTAGTCCCTAGAGGATTCTTTAGCCGGAATCCAGCGATAAATTTGCCTGAGTAAAATATTCGTTTGCTCCAGTTTCTCTGATTCAGGTTTTTTGTCATGTCTAAAGGCGGTAACTTGAATGCTGATAAACTTGTATAAGTCAAATACTGGCACTTGTTAAAGTAGGATATCTAATGAACTTTCCAGAAATTAATATTCCCGGTAATGGCAAGCTGCACGCTCGTTTAATTACTTCCTTGGGTGAAATTGTAGTTCGTTTGGAAGAAGAGCGAACCCCCAACACTGTCAAAAATTTTGTTGGTCTAGCAACTGGAACAATCGACTGGAAAGACCCTAAAACTGGTGAATCTGGTAAGGGAACTCCAGCTTATAATGGGGTTCGCTTTCACCGGGTCATCCCTGATTTTATGATTCAGTGTGGCGATCCCCTAAGTCGTTATTTGGATACGGCCAACCGTTGGGGTACTGGTGGCCCGGGATATCAATTCGAGGATGAGTTTCATCCGGAATTGAGACACACTGGTGCTGGCATCCTGTCGATGGCTAATGCTGGACGCGGTACAAATGGTTCGCAATGGTTCATTACAGAAGCACCAACGCCTCACCTTGACAACAAACACAGTGTTTTTGGTGAAGTTGTCCAAGGTCTAGATATAGTCAGCAAGATCGCCAATGTGCCTACGACTAGAGATCGTCCGAATCAAGAAGTGGTGTTACAAAAAGTAGAAATTTTTCGGCAGTAATTAACGCCTCTCTAAGTTAATTTATACTCCCTCGAATGAACAAACTACGCTAATATTATTCCCCTCTTTTTTAAGGGGGGTTAGCATCCTGCCCCAAATTAAAAATAAATTTGCCGAAAAATTAAGATTTATTTAACTAAAACAACAGCCATGTTGTTAAAATCATCAGCTAGATCCCAATCAGTAAGCAGGTTTGAGGGATGCCTACGCCTATGTACTCCAGATAAAACCCTTACAACTCTTCACTTATTCAGGGATACAAGTTTTGAGACAATCAGAAACGATTTAATAAATAATCAAGCACTTATAGTCCACTCTTATCGGACTCCGTGTTATTTCTGTTGAAAAGGGAGAACACAAACATGAAATTGGCTTACTGGATGTATGCAGGCCCAGCCCACATCGGCACTCTGCGAATCGCTAGTTCTTTTAAAAATGTTCATGCGATCATGCACGCCCCACTTGGTGATGACTACTTTAACGTCATGCGCTCCATGCTATCGCGGGAGAGGGATTTCACTCCGGTGACAACTAGTGTCGTTGACCGCAACGTTTTGGCACGTGGTTCCCAAGAGAAGGTGGTAGATAACATCACCCGCAAGGATGCCGAGGAACACCCAGATTTGATTGTGTTAACTCCCACCTGCACCTCCAGCATTTTGCAAGAAGACCTGCACAACTTTGTCGAACGGGCGCAGTTGGAAGCCAAAGGAGACGTAATGCTGGCGGATGTGAACCACTACCGCTACAACGAACTGCAAGCAGCCGATCGCACTCTCGATCAAATCGTCCAATACTACATTGAAAAAGCCCGGAAGCGGGGCGAATTGGCAGAGGGCAAAACTGCAAAGCCCTCGGTTAACATTATCGGTACTACTACCCTTGGTTTCCATAACAATCACGACTGCACCGAACTGAAACGGTTGATGGCTGACTTGGGAATTGAGGTAAATACCTTAATTCCCGAAGGTGCTTCGGTGAACGATTTGAAGAAAATGTCCAAAGCCTGGTTTAACCTGGTGCCTTACCGTGAACTCGGTTTAACCACAGCTCGTTACCTGGAAGAACAATTTGGCACACCTTATATAGACATTACTCCAATGGGTGTAGTGGAAACTGCCCGTTGTATTCGCAAGATTCAGCAGGTAATCAACGCTCAAGGTGCAGAAGTTGACTACGAAGACTTCATCAATGAGCAAACCTTGTATGTATCTCAGGCTGCTTGGTTCTCCCGTTCTATTGACTGTCAAAACTTGACTGGCAAAAAAGCTGTGGTCTTTGGTGACAACACCCACGCCGCCGCCATTACAAAGATTCTGGCGCGAGAAATGGGGATTCATGTTGTTTGGGCTGGAACCTACTGCAAATATGATGCAGACTGGTTCCGGGAACAGGTTAGCGAGTATTGCGATGAAGTGCTAATCTCCGAAGATCATGGTGCAATTGGAGATGCGATCGCTCGTGTCGAACCCTCTGCCATTTTCGGCACCCAAATGGAACGCCACGTTGGTAAGCGCTTGGATATTCCCTGCGGCGTAATTGCTGCACCAATTCACGTCCAAAACTTCCCCATTGGTTACAAACCATTTATGGGTTACGAAGGCACGAATCAGATTACAGATTTAATCTACAATTCCTTCACTTTGGGAATGGAAGATCACCTGTTAGAAATCTTCGGTGGTCATGATACCAAAGAAGTAATTACTAGGGGAATTTCTGCTGAATCTGATTTGAATTGGACAAAAGATGGTCAAGCAGAATTGAATAAGATTCCTGGATTTGTGCGCGGGAAAGTGAAGCGTAATACTGAAAAGTTTGCTCGTGAGCGTGGTTTCAAAGAAATCAACGCTGAGGTATTGTACGCCGCGAAGGAAGCTGTCGGGGCTTAGATTAGCGATTAATCGAGAAGATCGAGGGGTGAGGAGTTATGTATACTCTTTACCCCATTTTTTTGCTTTAGTGATAAAAATTAAATTACGAGATATCATAGATTTAATATTAATTTTTTTTATATATTTCTTTCAATAACTATTTAAAATAACTAAATTAAATATGAACCATGACAAAGCGGCATTGTTTGCGGCACTGTGTCAGGCTGGTATTAAGCACAGTCCAGAAAAGGTTGTGCAGATTGCCAAGCAAGCTGATGGCAAAATCGTATTTTTAGAAGAGGGCAAAGCTTGTAGAAGAGGAAGGGGACTAGCACACATCTTAGAGAGACATCAAGAGGACTTTGCCAGACGTGGAATCTCCAGAAAATGAAATCCCGGATGCTGTTATGGCTGCTGTGACAAGAGGAAAGTTTCTGGATTATCAACGAACAATAGAACCTCGCCGTGCAATCTATGAAGTAATTTTTAATGGACAAACACAATACATAGCAGTGACAGTAAGCGATAATGGTTATATAGTCGGAGCTAATCCCGCCTCGTTACCATAATTCCACCTAAATAGCTATGGCAGTAAAGATAAAACTAATGGCTGATTATGGATGCGATCCTTTATGGTGGGCAGATGCTGATAAAGTTGGTAATATCGATCCAGCAACACTGCCCCTCAGTCAAGAAACCATTAGCCATTTGAGAAAATGGGCATCTGCTTACAATGAAACATTAAATTGGCAAGATCCTGCTAACTCACCAGATTTGAGTGCAGAAGCTGAAGCGGCTTTTGAAGAAGAAGGAATTAATCTGTGGAAGCAACTGCAAACAGAACTTGCACCGAATTATCAAGTTGTTTATTTCAGTGAGCTATTAGGCAAAGTTTTAATTCATCCTAGTGAATTAGAAGCTTTACCTGCTATTTAGCAATGATTTCACCTAACATAATATAAATTTAGTGCAGCACCAATAAATTTAATTGCGATCGCGGTTTAAAAGAAATCAACGCTGAGGTGTTGTACGCCGCCAAGGAAGCTGTAGGCGCGTAGATTGGAGGTTAGCTAATTAAAACAGGGTATCGTATCCTATGGGTACCCTGTTTTGTTTATTGTTACTTGGAATATACATTCACCATCATAGATTATGAACGAATTAATCTTGAATCTTGACACTATGTTTTCAGTGTGATAAGACTGATATGTAATTTTGTATTATATTTTAATTATGATACAATTAATCGCAATTTTAATAATTATACTTTGTTTGGTTTTCTTTTTTCAGACATTTTTTTTACTGCTTCAAATTATCTGGAACTTAATACTTGGAGTCTTTGAAATTATTTATAAATTAATATCCCCATTTATCTCATGGTTTCCAAAAGCGTTAACTTCTGAAAGTGCTTTTGATTTAGCAATGTCATGGACTATAGTAGCTTGTATTGTTGCAATAATTTTAGGAGTGATGAGTCTAAAAGTAATAAATAATAAAAAAAAATAGGTAATCTCAAACAAAATACCCACGTAAATAACAAATTTTAAATTATGTACAAATAATTCATGCATTAAAATGAATTTCAATATTAATAGTATTCTAAGTGTAACCGGAACTATTCCATCTATTGTCTTGGCATATATAGGGTTATCAACCTTTATTAAGAAACCAAGACTATCTATTGACGTAGAAAAATCCTTGTTAGTTACTGAAAGAAATGATTGTGTAGAATTTGAAATAGATATAATCCTCACATCTTCCAATAAGAAAATTTTTCTGAAAGAAGTGTTCATTTCATCCAATCAATTTTTTTCAAATCGAAAAATCCAACTTGATAAAATAATTGTATGTAGTGATAACGATTATATAAAACCAATATGGGGTACAAATTTAATAGAGTATTGCAATGAACCTGTATTAGGCAGATGTAGTATTGACCAGTTTGTGAAACAGTTTGGAAAAAATGTCAAAGATATAGAAATAGATGATGATTATAGAAAAAAGCTTATATTTATAGGAAAAATGGATATAGCTCAGAAATCAGGTAGTAAAAATAGTACTACTTTGAAGAATTGGTACATAACTATTAAATATCAATCAGGAACTATTAAAAAGCAGTTAAATTGAGATGTGTAAGTTTATATGCTGATTTTATTAGATTTATAATACTCCCAAACTTAAAGAACGAGTTGTCATTCTTCAACAATTACTACTCCCATCTCAGGAACATACTTAACAGGCAAACCCTTATCTAGTTCGCCGGGTTGCCAATCATAAGGTTCATAGCTACCCAAATTTGATAAGTCAGTCTCTAGCCATCCAGCATCCGATTCTTCATTGACTACAGATAACTGAGATTCCTGACGATTCTCTTTTCGCCACTCTAGAAACTGTAAGAAATCTAGAACTTCCTGCTGTGCATTGTCTAGAAGGCGTTCTAATTTCTCCAAAATCTTTTCTTTGAGAGAATCCATACTTGCAGACACTATCTTTATTGAACAGTGTAAATCATAGTTTCTACCCAAATGATAAGCTTTTATCCCAAAAGTGATATCTGATGACAAGCTACTGTGGGTCTACGAATTCTGACAAAGCTTGTCTTGCAAGATGTTACCATATGGCGATCGCTGCTGCAACCCGTGAGGCGATCGCATTCCTTAACGCAGAAATTTACTGATAAATAAAAATTAATTGCGAACAAATATCACAATACAAAATTATTAGTTTGGGGATCTAATAGGCAGAATAACCCACTAGAAGCTTAACCGATGTGTCTCCCATAACGAAGTCAAAAAAGCATCATAAAAGCCTCGCAATCTCTCTTAGATAAAAAAAGTAGATGCATGTTAAGGTTTTAATCTTATTGTCTTCTCTTCACACCTTTTCTTATGCATCTGCACTATTTACATCCCCAACACCTTGAAGAATTAGTCAAGAGTAGTGGTATAGACTTACACTTAGTGCAACTCAATTTTAGGTCACTCCAAGGCGTAACTGCTTATGAGTACCTATTGATTTCTGAGCTACTCCCCCGCACCAATACCGGAATGGTGAAAGCTGGATGGTTGCAGCGTTATGCTCATATCACTGAAGGTGGTTGGTGGTGTTCGGGGCTAGACCCTTTGAATAATTGGCAAATGATGGAATGGGGATGCTTTAAGCCAAACCAGCCCCTACAGAATCACAATGGTAAGTCCATCAAATATGAACATCCTCCCAGCACTCCAACGCGGGTGTTTTGTTTGCGGGTAACCCTGCAAGTATGGCAGCAAGTCGCTAGACGTTACAATCTGGTCATGCCTGACAATATCAGCATTACCCCTGATGGTGAAGTTGGAGGCTTTTGGCAATGGGTGATGCAACAGAACATTCCCCTCCTTATCTGCGAAGGTGTGAAGAAAGCAGCCACACTGTTGACGCAAGGATATGCAGCTATTGCCATTCCCGGAATTACCAGTGGTTATCGGGTTGTCAAAGACGAATTTGGTAAAGTTACCCGTCGTCAGCTGATTCCCGACTTAGCAGCATTTGCAATTACAAAACGTAGCTTTTATATTTCCTTTGATTTTGAAACTCAACCTAAAAAAATTGCTGCTGTAAATAATGCTATTTCCCAGCTTGGTTGTTTATTCCAGCAAAAAAATTGCCCTGTTAAAGTCATTGAACTTCCAGGAATGGAAAAAGGAGTTGATGAGTTTATCGTTGCTAAAGGTGCAAGTAGTTTCGAGAAAGTTTATCGTCAAAGTGTTGATTTAGAAATTTATCTTGCTCAAACCAAACCCCACACTGAGTTAAGCATTCCTGCTGCACTCACCTTCAATCGCCCTTATATAAGTGAAATACCTTTCCCCACCTCTGGATTAGTAGGAGTCAAATCAGCAAAAGGAACGGGTAAAACTACAGGACTGCAAGCCGTTGTTCAGCAAGCAAAAAGCATAAATCGACCTGTTTTGTTAATTACTCACAGAATCCTACTAGGAAGATTTTTGTGTGAAAAAATTGGTATTCAATGGGGAACACGTAAAGAAGATGGGGAGAAAAGGATTGATAAAACACTTACCCCCGCTCCTCCCATCCTTCGCTCTCCCTCTCCACAAAACTCCCTTGGATTATGCGTTGATTCTATTTGGAAACTTAACCCTGAAAATTGGCGGGGAGCAATAGTAATTCTGGATGAAATAGAGCAATCTTTGTGGCATCTATTAAACAGTAATACTTGTAAGCACAAGCGTGTAAAAATATTAAAATTATTCCAGCAATTAATTTCCACAGTTTTAACAACTGGAGGGTTAGTAATTGCCCAAGATACTGATTTATCAGATGTGTCACTTGAATATTTACAAGGATTGGCAGGAATTAAATTAACACCTTGGGTAGTTCTCAACCAGTGGAAACCTCAGCATGGTTGGGACGTAACTTTTTATGATTCGCCGAACCCAACACCGCTAATTCACCAACTGGAATTGGATTTACTTGCTGGACGTAAATGTTACGTTACTACCGATAGTCGGGCTGGGCGTTACAGTTGTGAAACAATTGAACGTTATCTGAAAGAGCGGTTACAAAAATTACGACGGCAATTTCCTAAAACTCTAGTAGTTAGTAGCCACACTACAAACACACCTGGCCACGCAGCAGTTGATTTTATTGCAGCTATCAATCAAAAAATCTCTGAATATGACGGCGTTTTTGTTACTCCTAGTCTTGGTACAGGAATTAGTATTGATGTCCAACATTTCGACCGAGTTTATGGCATTTTTCAAGGAGTAATTCCTGATTCGGAAGCAAGACAAGCATTAGCGAGAGTGCGGGATGATGTTCCGCGTATTGTCTGGTGCGCTAAACGAGGTATTGGCTTAATTGGTAGTGGTAGTACAAATTATCGCTTGTTATCTGATTGGTATCAGGAAAATCAAAAAGAAAATTTAGCTTTGCTTAGTCCATTACATAAAATAGATGTGGATTTACCTTTAGTTCATGACCCGATTCATTTGCGAACTTGGGCTAAGTTATCTGCAAGGGTAAATGCCTCTATCCGCCTCTACCGACAATCGATGCAAGAAGGGTTGATTGCTGATGGGCATCAAATTCAGATGCGGAGTAATGCTGTTCATAATAATATTATTCGAGATTTACGCCTGGCCTTTTTGGCAACTGATGCTGATGATTTAGCTACTCGCAGAAGATTAATATTAGAAATTGTCAAAGTTCAAAAAGATTGGACGCAAAGCCGTCAAAAAGCTAAAGAAATTAAACGTAAAATTAAAGATATTAAGCAGCAAAATCAACTATCGCTAGCAACTGCTGTAGCTAATGCTCAAGATATCGATTATGTAGAATATGAGCAGCTATTAATGAAGCATTCCCTGACTGATGGAGAACGCAACCAAATTAACAAATATATTCTCAGACAAAAATATGAGATAGAAGTTACTCCTTGGCTGAAGTTGCAGGATGACCACGGATATTATCTTCAACTGTTAATTCATTATTATTTAACTCACGAAAGCGAGTATTTTCATGTTAGAGATGAGCAAGAATGGCATCAGCAATTATCTTGGGGTGAAGGTAAAGTTTTCCTACCAGATTTAAAAACTTATACGCTCAAAGTTGAGGCAATGAGAGCCTTGGGAATGCTTCAGTTTCTCGAAGCAAAACGAGAATTTACCGAGAGTAATCCAGATTTGATATTGCTTAAAAATGTTGTTTTTCAGCATAGTAAGCATATTAAAAGAGCGCTTGGTATTAACTTAGTTGGGGAGAAAGAGCAGGTTTCAGCAATAAAAATACTCAGCCGACTGTTAAATTTGTTAGGTTTGAAACTAAAGCGGGTAAATGAGGTTTATCAAATCGATCTGGAAACGCTTTATGATGGCAGAGAGAAAATATTTGCAGTTTGGCATCAACGGGATGAATTGATGTTGGCTGATGTTAAGAGGGTTGGCTATGAGTTGCCTGATTATTCTTCATGGAAGCTTGAAATTATCCAAACCAAGCCTTATGCCGCAGTGGTCAACAAATAATTACGAATTGTGAATATCCTGTAGCTTAATATCTATCTAATATCTAGTGGTGATGCTGTCATGCTTCTAAAATACAGCACTTACGATGCCTGCGGCAGGCTACGCCTACGCACCTGCAAAATATGAGATTTACAGCAGTTTTCATTTTTTTTAACCACATAGATTGTAAGTAAGTGGGCGATAAAATTTGCCAGTATCTAACGAAATGTAAATTCGGCACATACCTTATAAATTCGTTATTTCACCGTTTTTACAAACTAAACATATATTCGTTTTCTCGTGCCTACTTACTTAGGCACAGAATTGCTGTGCCCCTACACCGTGGTCTATTTACCTGAAAATAGCTGTAAGTACGATTGCTTTAAAAAACCAAGATTGTAAGACCATATTACAACCTGAACTAATGGAAGCGATCGCTATATATTACTTGAGTAGGACGGCGTAAATAATTAAAAGTTTGTAGTCTACCCCTTTGGATATTTTGCTAGGCGAACAAAAAAGGGCTTGAGTCGCTTACTACAAACTCAATTACAATAACTTTACATTGCAAAACACATAGTTTGATTTATTCCCGCCGACTTACTTATCTATCCCAATTTCTACTTTGCCTTCACCCGCGCCTGCTTCACCATCGCAATTAGAGTTTGATGGGCATCTTCTGCATCTGCTAAAACATGATCAAACTGAATGCGGACTGGCACAGCTTCCCCATTCACTTGCGCTGTTAAATCCATACCTTGTGCATCAATTGACAGCATTTGTGCTGCGATCGCATTTGTTATACCGCCAAAAGACTTAGCATAAATAACTATGGCATCAGCATGATCATCATTCATATGCTTGCAGATGCGCGAACTAATATCAGCAGAGAAATCCTTAGACATTGTTGAGATAAAAATTTAGCAATACAGCAACAGTTTACATTTTAAGATTTTAAGTTAACGCGGGTGAAATTTGCTGATTTTCTTTCTTAAAAGTAAAAAGTTATGTACTTTACCCTATCTTCATCATCAATATATTTTATTTTTAGCAGAATAATTAAATTAAAATAAAACTTATTCAGTATTTTTACCTTCCATTACGGAAACCAGACAGCTTAAACTGTAGCAGAAGTATTAGCCAAACTATTGAAGCTAAGAGACAATGAGCGAAATTAGCCCCAGACGAATTGTAATTGGGGATGTGCATGGTCACTATGAAGGTTTGATGACATTGTTGGAGGCGATCGCCCCCACCTCAGATGATCAAGTCTATTTTTTGGGAGACTTAATTGATCGCGGTCCTCATAGCGCACAAGTAGTTAATTTTGTCAAACGACATAACTACCTATGTTTGCTGGGAAATCATGAGCAGATGTTATTAAACATTCTGACCAATGAAAGAACCTCCTCCCCGACGATGCAAGCATGGTTGTATAGTGGGGGGCAAGCTACCGTAGCCAGTTACCACGAGGCTACAATTCCTGATGACCATCTAGATTGGTTCAAGACTTTGCCTACATATCTCGACTTGGGGGATATTTGGTTAACTCATGCTGGTGTTGACCCTTCCAAGTTGGTGACAGAACAAACTGCCGATCAACTGTGCTGGATACGAGAGGAATTTCATAGTATTGAAAAACCCTACTTTCCCGATAAGCTAATTATCATCGGTCACACGATTACCTTTACTCTGCCGGGTGTTTCTCCTGGTAAACTGGCACAAGGACAGGGATGGCTAGACATAGATACTGGCGCTTATCATCCCCGGAGTGGCTGGTTGACTGGACTGGATGTCACGAATAATTTAGTTTATCAAGTTAACATTTTTAAAGACTACCTTCGTGCCCTGCCCTTAAAAGATGTAGTGATCAGAGTTGATCCAGCCAAAATCAAAGTCGATCGCCGCTACAAGAATTGAGCATCATTCGAGATGGAAAGATAACGGGAGATAGGCGAAATCAGGGAGATGGGGCAGAAATGACCCTTGACTCTTGACTTTAAGACCGTACTAATGGTCGAATATTAGCTTTATAACTAGCATTATTCAAGCCATAATTTCCATTACTGGGTTGAGAGTTAATTGCACTTCTGAGGGCATCAATGCGATCGCTGGTTCCAGGGTGCGTACTCAAAAATGTCGGAGTAGAACCACCTTTTTTCAGCAGCTTTTGCATAAAGGAAACCATTGCAGACTGGGCGTAACCAGTTCGTGTCAAAGTTCGTAGTCCTCTTTGATCCGCCTCAAATTCATTTTTACGACTGCGTGGCAAGTCTCGCGCTAACTGGACACCAATTTGCACTGCCGTATTCCGGTCTAAACCAGCAGCTGTTAATAGGCCACCTTCGAGCGCTTTTTGCTGCATCTGTTTGACTACGTGTTTCCCGCCAATGTGACCAATTTCATGGGCGAGTACACTTGCTAATTGCGCTTCATTGTCTGCGGTTTTCAATAAACCCGTGTGGACATATACATAGCCGCCTAAGGTGGCAAAAGCATTAATACTGTCATCCTGAACTACTTGGAAGGTATAGGGGAGATCGGGGCGATCGCTATTAGCTGCTAAACGCCGACCAACTTGTTCCACATAACGATTAACTTCGGGATTGCGGTAAAGCCGGACTTGACTACCGACTAATTCTTGATTAATCTGCTTACCAAGATCAACTTCTTGGTTAGGGGATATATTAGAAAGCTGAAATGCCTGAACTCCTTGGAGTAGAAGAGGCAAGAAGTCTAAAGTTCTTCCAGGCAAGGGTGTACTTAGGCACAGACTCAGAGCAACTACCACCGAAATTAAAGGATAAAACCAGTAACGCCGCCACACACGGTAATTTGCAACAAAACTTTTCCAGTTGAACATAATACACTCTGAAGATTATTTTGGGAGAACATAAAATGATTGGACAAATTATCAGACGGATTTAAAGTATTCTAAGTTGCATTCTTAACTTAAGACCAAAGGAGTTGTTATACAGCTAATGTATAGGCAAAGCCACCGAATTGCAGGGGTTAGCGATTCCCTCTAGAGATAGGCTTAAACACGAGATATTAATTTCTGGGTGCGTCAGTCTTAACGGGCAAAAGTTTGAGGGTTATGCCACCCCTGTAGAACTTACGAACTCGTGATAAACTGTCGCATAACCGCAATCCCCAGCCGTTTTGAGTTATTACCAAATAGGGAAAATTGCCATTTCCATCGAAAGCCTTCTTGCTACAATCAATTACTTCACTATTACTTCGGAAAAGTTTTTATGGCTATTTTAGATTCAAAA
This sequence comes from Nostoc sp., assembly GCF_036917195.1. Lineage (GTDB taxonomy): Bacteria > Cyanobacteriota > Cyanobacteriia > Cyanobacteriales > Nostocaceae > Nostoc. The sequence goes on along the minus strand of NZ_JBALDG010000020.1, from coordinate 248,832 downwards.
GGTCGCTTGTTCGGCAAAATTAATCTTTTAGATTTAGGTGCTGCGCTGGTAATTCTGCTAGTTATATTTGGCATATTTATCTTCCCTGGTACTTCTGGTTCTGTTGCCCAAGTTGGTGCGAAAACAGTACCCATAGAAGTAGATTTAGTAGTCCGTGGTTTGAATGTCCGTGACCCTGAACAATTATTCAATAACGGATTAAAAAAAGGTGGGAAAACTAATGTGATTATCCGCAATCAACCCCACGGAGAGATTGAGATTAAATCCATTCAACAGCTACCTAGAACAATCAATATTCCCCAACCTGATGGTACTGTTAAAGAATTGCCAGATCCGAAGACCAATAATTTTAGTACAGATTTGCTTTTGACTTTAGATGGCAAAGCCCAGCTCACTGAAAATGGGCCAGTTCTGGGTAACAGTAAAGTTAAAATTGGTATGCCATTTGAGTTGGAAGGTTTTAACTACAACTTCAATGCAACTGTTATTGATCTCAGATTAAAAGACAAATAGCATTCCCATTTTCATCTTAAAAAAAGGGGCTGATAAACCGAACTTCCTGTCATCTAAAAAAACTCGGTTTATCAGATTACTCAACTGAGACTATAACTATTGAGCAGCTTTTACTTGAAACATTAAATACGTCCCTTCTAACCCTTCTACAATTGTGCGTGTATTGGCAATCATCATTTTCTGATAAGTGTCTGCCTCGCTTCCTGGTTCACCAAGTCCCTGAGCATACAACTTCCTATCAGAAATTTTTACTTCAGCAACTCTTGCTACAGATTGAAGTAAATTAGGGTTAATTGCCGTCTCAGCAAAAATTGTTGACACTTTAGCCCGTTTAATATTTGTAACCAAATTTTTCACTCTTGCAGCTGTTAGGTTTTTGTCAGTACTAATATCTTGTAATCCCCCTACTAATGAAATACCGTATGCTTTGGTGTAATAACTCAGTGCATCAGAGGTTGTAACTAACTTACGTTCTTTAGTAGGAATACTCGCAATTCTTGACTTAATCCAGCTATCTAGTTGAGTGAGTTCATTTGTGATTTTTCTGGTATTGCTAGTATAAGTCGCGGCATCACTGGATTCTAATTTTCCCAGGTTGCTATTAATTACCTCCACCATCCTGATCGCATTCTTAGTATTGTGCCAAAGATAAGGATCGTTTACTTTCTTATCGCCTCGCTGAAATTTTTGTGGCTTAGGCACCGCAAGTTGACCGACAGCTATTTTCGGTGCAGAGTTTTTAGTCGCTTTAATTAATTTGATCAGATTTGGTTCTAAATTATAGCCACTATAAAGAATAAGATTAGCTTGCTCAATGGCTTTACGATCCTCCGGCTTTGGTTTATAAAATTGGGGGTTGGCAGTAGGAGAAATCAAGCAGGTAAGGTTAACAGTATTTCCGGCAACCTGTCTGGTTAAGTCGCATAGTACACTTGTAGTTGCTACGACTTGGGGAAGATTCTCATTTACCTGCGTGGTAGTTTGAGTAAATGTAGTTCTTGCAGTTTGATTTCCGCACCCAACAAATCCAATCGTCAAAGCAACAAGAATAGCTCGTAAGGAATTGTTTGATGGTGGTTTTTTTGACATCCTAAACTCCTACTGGATGTATAAAAAAAAGATAATCATTATTATTAAACAAGTCAGAATTTTGAATTCTGAATTCAGCTTAGGCAATTAGCGAACAGTCAGAGTTAGGGCTTTTAGCGATCGCTGTGCTAACACCAAAGGCAACTGAACCTTTGAAGAGAATGGGGAAAAAAGACCCTGCAATTTTTGGTAAGTGAACTACAAATGAGGTTTTTGCAGGCAAAAACCTCGCTTCACGCGACAGGCTGCAAAACTGCTAGGGATAAAAGCACAATCAGCAAAGCGATGCTAGGGTGTCTTTGGTAAGAAGTGTAGTGCAGTTCTCTCACCATCTGCTGAAGCGGCTATACCATTGTGCTTATGTGCCGCCAAAGTCGCAAATTGACTAGAATTATCCGCTTAAGGAGAGGAACATAGTGATGATGGGGCCTATTGATCATAGGGGTTGATTTCGCAAACCAAGTCGTGAATCTAAGGCAATTGTAACTGCGGTTTTGTGAGGTGTGGGCAGATGCTTGTTACAAATATTGGTGAAGATAAACAATGGTAATTTTAGTTATCCTCGTTAACACCCTCATTTCGCTGATACTACTCTATGTGGCTTGGCGGGTGTGGCAACTCAAGCAGCAGTTAGCATACATAGCAGATAAGTTAACCGTCTATGAAAGTTGTACCCATGCAGCACTGAATAAAGCACCCGAAAATATTTATCTTAGCCAGGAGAATATTTACAACTTACGGCAGAAAAATCAAGCACTACAAATACAAATTCAACAAGTGCGGCAAATTATCAGTCTACTTTTGCTAGGACAGCAAATCTGGCAGCGTTATTTTCCTAGGCTAGAGTTAACATCTGGGAAAAAAACAGTCGCAAAATGAGTTATGTCAAGTTCGGATGAACATTTCTAATTAGGGCTGACACGGGGATGCGGTGACACAAGGAGGTGAGGATACGGTGAGACGGTGACACTAGGAGTTTTGAATTATAAGTAATTAACAGTTTCGATATTAAAGCAACATTTTTGGCTGATATTTTGTCACGATAGATTAACTGGATAAAATCGTTTAAGTCTTGCAAGGGGAGAAAACCCACCTAAAATGGGTGTAAGGAGAGAAACAACAAGATGTCTAATAACCGTTCTGGAGTATTTATTGGCGGTTTGATGCTGGGAGCTACCATCGGTGCTTTGACCGGTTTGCTCGTAGCTCCACGCACAGGGCGCGAAACGCGTAAAATTTTGAAGAAATCTGCCAATGCTATCCCAGAATTGGCAGAAGATTTATCAACGAGTGTGCAAATCCAGGCAGATCGTCTCTCTGCCAGCGCACTGCGAAACTGGGATGAGACTTTAGATAGATTACGGGAAGCGATCGCAGCAGGTGTAGATGCCAGTCAGCAAGAAAGCCAAGTCTTAAAGCGGCAAACATCTGTTGAAGACTCAGATTCTCTTGCCCAGCAATTAGAACGCTCATAAATAACATAACCGTGATTGACCCCCTGTTTTGGTTGGGACTTTCCTTACTCTTAGTCGCCACAAGTTTGACTGCGGTTTTAGTGGTGGCAATACCGGCTTTCCAGGAGTTAGCACGCGCTGCTCGCAGTGCAGAAAAGCTATTTGATACACTTTCACGGGATTTACCACCCACTCTAGAAGCTATCCGCGTAACTGGTTTGGAAATCACTGACTTAACTGATGATGTCGGTGAAGGTGTAAAAAGTGCCAGTCAAGTCATGAAACAAGTTGATCAAAGCCTTGATAGTGCAAGAATTCAGGCTCAAAATCTGCAAGTAGGTACACGCAGCATCTTTGTTGGCGCGAAAGCTGCTTGGAGAAATTTCACACGCCAAAAACCCGCGAGGCGAACAGGCGATCGCACCCCAAGCAATGAACAACCACCACTCACGTTGCGAGAACGAGAAGTGCTCAGGCAAGAAAATCGCCGCCTAAAAACAGAAGTATACCGCGCTAATGACGGTTACAACGACGCTGCTAACTGGGAAACCAATTTCGATGACGAAGATTGACCAAAAAAAGGGCATGGGGCATTGCTTATCTTCCTTGTTACGGTGTCAAAATGTGCTACTTTATCAGCTTAAAAAAAGCGATTTTTGTTTATGGATAAACTTCGGCATTGCATTTAGCAATTTGTAAAAACGGATAAAGCATATTTTAATGAAGCTGTCTTTTCAGAAGAAATGTGCTTGTTTCCAAATTAAAATACTTAATTTGTGTTTAAGCTTTTATAAAGATAAGATTAAGCAGCGCTCTTTTATTACTCTCATGAGAATATAATCAAATACTGTCCGCTTAACTTCTCAGGGGAAGCATCCTAATTTTGAAAAAATAAAAGAATCAAGATAATTTGCGATTAATTATCGCGAATTATCTTGGTGTTATTAATCTTGTGGATCTTCTGACTCTCGCTAAGATCCAGTACTATTAATAATTCTTTGTTAGTCATCTCTCACCTCTAATCATTCCCTTTTTATTCTATAGGGAACTCCGCTATGGCTTAGTCAATTTTGAGTTGTTTAAAACTTTGCCAATAATGATCATCAAAAGCAGGGGTAGGTGGCAAGCGACGCTTGCCACCTACCCCTCTCCCCAGCCACGATTATCATTTTTATTAAGGATATTTTGAGTGTTTTAACTTATTGACAAAATGCACTTTATCTTAAAACATCACAAATGGCACTCTCAAGTCCCCATTCCACAATGCCCGATTCCCAAAAACCCTTTGCTTTGATCCCTTAGATTAGAGTAAAGTAAACAAGTGTAAAGAAGTATCACTTTTCCAGTACTCTTTTAAAACAACTTGTTCACTTTTACCGTTGATATTTGTATAAAAACGTCCATGCAATCTTGTTTTTGGCGACGAATTCTGTTATCTATCGCAGTATTTTTCCTGGCTGGGACAATTTGGGTCATGCACTCTCCCCCAGCACTGGCTTATGACAATCCTGACTTACTCCCTAACACCTTTACCCCAGTTGTAGACTTAGCAAAATCTCTTCCTGTGCTGCAAGAAGAAAAGCTTGTCAAAGATTTAGAGCAGTTTGAAACCGATACGGGTTGGAAATTGCGAGTATTGACCCAGTATGACCGCACCCCAGGTCGGGCAGTCATAAAATATTGGGGTTTGGATGATAAAAGCATTTTATTAGTTGCCGATTCTCGTGGCGGTAACATCCTTAGTTTTAGCGTCGGCGATGCTGTTTATAAACTTTTACCCCGGACTTTCTGGATAGAACTACAAACCCGCTTTGGTAATTTGTACTTTGTCCGCGAACAAGGCGAAGACCAAGCTATTCTGCAAGCCTTAGAATCGGTTAAAGGCTGTTTACTCAAGGGTGGTTGCAATGTTGTCCCCGGACTGCCACGAGAGCAATGGATTCTCACCTTGATTACCTCAGTTATTGGTGGGGTAATTTGTGGATTTGCATCTCAACCTCGCGAGAAAGGACAAGTTTTCGCTTGGCAATGGGCTTTAATTTTCTCACCTTTGTGGGGAATCTTATTTATTGCCTTTGGTATTGGACCAGTGGTGACACGCACAAGCGACTGGTTACCTCTAGTTCGCAATATCTCTGGGTTTCTCATTGGCGTCTTGGTTGCTTACTTATCTCCTATTTTCAGTCGGTCTTCTTCTAGTAATGAGTTATGAGTGCTGAGTTAGAGTTATGAGTTTTTAATTAACTTATAACTCCTAACTCCTAACTCTCTGAAGCTGATAAGCTGAAAGCTAATATTTGAGAAGCTCAACAAAAATGGAATGGCACGTAACTGATGCTCAAAGTTTAGCAATCATTGATAGTGAAATTGAAAATCATGTTTTTTCACCAGCAGAGTATGAGATTGTGCGTCGGGTAATATACTCTACAGCTGACTTTGAGTATAAGTCTTTGATTCGTTTCTCTGAACGTGCCTTGCAAGCTGGAGCAGCAGCACTAGCCGCGCGTACCACGATTGTGGTAGATGTGCCAATGGTACAAGTAGGTATTGCCTACGAGATTCAAAACACCTTTGCCAATCCGGTGTATTGCAGTATGGAAGCTCTGACACGCCCTCAAAAAGAAAAAACTCGGGCAGCATGGGGAATAGAAACCTTAGCAAAGCGTTATCCAGAAGGCATTTTTGTGGTGGGTCAAGCACAAACAGCACTAACAGCACTAGTAGATTTAATTGAAGCTGAGGAAATTAGACCTGCTTTGATAATTGCGACTCCAGTGGGATTTGTAAATGTTAATCAAGCAAAGGAGCGCTTACAAGACTCTCTAGTGCCTCACATTACAATTGATAGTCGCAAAGGTAATGCAGTTGTAGCAGCTGCGATCGTTGATGGATTGGTAGACTTGGCTTGGCAAGCCTATGGACAAGATGGAAATCGGGGGAGTTAGGAAAGTCTGCTCTATCGTTCCCTTTATGCCAAATAGTATTTAAAACTACTAAATAACCTGATATTTTTGTTAAGTAGTGCCGATAAAGGAGCCTTTTCCTGTGGTATTTCAACGTTTCCGTTTAATCGCATTTCTTGCAATTCCCCTGCTATTAAGTCTTTTGGGTGGGAAAGAAAGGATAAAAGTATCTTTAGTTGAAAACGCCCGTCAGGTATCCACTAACAAGGAAATCATCCTACCCAACCACAAACTAATCAGCATTAAGGCGACTCCGAAAACATATTATGTTAGTGGTAGGGGAAACGACACAAATAGTGGACTCTCTACTTCATCCGCCTTTAGGACAATTCAAAAGGCAGCAGATTTAACTAACCCTGGCGATACAGTATTGATTATGAACGGAGTATATACAAATTTAGCCAAAGCTCCGAGTGTAGTAAGTATTAAACGTTCTGGAACCGCAAAAGCATGGATTAAGTATAAAGCATATCCTGGTCATTTCCCAAAAATTAAACACAATACATGGAACGGTATCCTGATTTCAAGTACAGCTTCATATATCGAGATCAACAGGCTGGAGGTCATAGGAAACAATGCCAATATAACCCTTGATTATGCATTAAGTCAAAAGACTAACAGATCAAATCCGCTTACAAACGGAAACTGCATAAACATGGACGGACGAGCCAATGGTCATGTTCATCATATCCGTATTCTAAACAACAAAGTGCATGACTGTGGAGGAGGAGGTATCGGAGCATTGCAGTCTGATTATGTGAAGGTGGATAATAACACTGTGTTCAATAATGGCTGGTATAGTGTTTATGGTTGCAGTGGCATTTCGCTGGGAAGCAATTGGAATTCTGACACCAACCGAGGATACAAGATGTTCGTGACCAACAACAAAGTATATAACAATCGCATGTACATCCCTTGGATTGCGGTGGGAAAGATCACAGATGGTAATGGCATTATTATCGATACTTCCAGAAATGATCAGAACCCAAATTTGGATGCATATATAGGACGTACTTTAATTCAAAACAATTTGACATTTAATAATGGTGGTTCAGGGATTCATACATTTTTAAGTGAGCATGTTGATATCGTCAATAACACAGCTGTTTTAAATAATCAGAGTCCAGAAATTAAAGATGGGCAAATATTTGGCAATGTGTCATCTGATGTCAAAATTTTAAGGAACATTCTTTATGCTTATCCTGGCAAGAATATCAACGGTCACAATAAAAATAAAAACGTGATTTATGATTATAATATCTACATCAATAGTTCTAAGGTAAGTGTTAAAGGACCTCACGATATTGTTGCAGACTCCAAGTTTTTAAGTAAGCATCCCACTCTAAAAAAAATATCTGGCAATTGGAAATCGCGGCTAGCTAAACAAAATCCGCCTCGGCGGACTTATGTAGAGCCTAAGTCCGGAGGTTTTGTTTGTGGGTCAATGACCTATCGTTTGAAAGGCAAACTCATCAAAGTGGGATGCTCCCGTTAGCAAGAAGGCAAAAGGCACAGGGCAGGAGATGATTATATGCTCAATCCAAATGCCCAAACCTCATGGGCGACTATCGGGGAGTCTTGCGGTTGAGAGCAAACTACCAAAATCTCTGCAATAGGTGGCTCATAATTAGTGATGGTCTGTCCTTTGCATGTGTCTGAAAGAGAAGCCTATACTGATTACATCCTCCTGCCAGCTTCACTTCTTTAATCCTCTACTCTCCGACGCCGCCGACGTGGCTTTGGTTGTTGGTCTTCACTCAAGCGGCGACCGATTTCGTTAAAGAAATCCCGCCGCAGATAAGGATAATCACTAACCCAGAGGTCACGACTGGGAAAGTATATATCGCTGAATTCTTCAATACTGCTCAAATCTGAGCGATTTGACATCACTACCATTTCTGCAATTTGACCACGAGTAATAACTTTGTGGGCAGGACGTAATGGTGCTACAAACTCAATACTAAATCCTGTGTCATCACCCACCTCTAAGTTAATCTGTTTTTCTCGGTTTTCTACAATTACTAATTCGCCTTTGCTGTTGACTGTTTCGGTTTTACCCATCAACTCGTCTGTAATCCACCAATCTAGCACTCGACCACGGAAAAAGCCGCCATACTTATAACGGCGGCATTGTAAATTCCGCATACTTGCTTGAAACACTGGATACCACAGCCAAAAAAAAGCGCTAAGTATCCCTAGCACAAATACTATTGAAGCAAACTCAAGCCTAAAAACGACTGTCACAAGCAAAATAACAACTACGGCAACTACAGAAATTAACAGCCGTTGCAAAAAATTTGAGAACTTCCCCCAGTAGTACTTGTACTGCAAACCAGTGGCAATTAAAGGGACAACTTGTTCAAATTTCTGGCGAGTCAGTGGTACTAACATGAGTGCTGAGTGATAAATGCCCAATAGTGAGTTTAAAGTTTAAAGTATCTTTTCTAATCCATATACTAACGACTTTAGCGCTAAGACTTTGCGAATCGCTAGTAGCACTCCTGGCATATAGCAAGCGCGATCGCTCGTATCATGTCGTAAAGTATAAATCTGTCCTGCTGCGCCAAAAATAACTTCCTGATGGGCAATCAATCCTGGCAAGCGGACGCTATGAATTCTAATCCCTTCATCTGCTATACTGCCCCTAGCTCCTGGTAATTTCTCCGTTTCTTCTACAAGAGCAGGGTTAAAAGTTTTACCCAATTCTCCTAATAACTGCGCTGTTTGAATGGCAGTACCACTGGGAGCATCAGCTTTTTGGTTGTGATGCAGTTCGATAATTTCCACATGGTCAAAATATTTTGAGGCTGCGATCGCGGCTTGTTGCAACAGAACCATGCCAATGGAGAAGTTAGGAATAATTAGACAACCAGTGCTAGCTTTGTCGGCAAAGTCTGCCAAGTCTTCGATTTGTTCTGAACTTAATCCAGTGGTGCCAACTACAGGACGAATACCGTAAGCGATCGCACTACGAATATTGTCATAAACTGAATCGGGATGGGTAAAGTCTACAATCACCCCTGGAGGAGAGTGTCTGTCACCAGCCACATACCCCAACATCGGTTCTAATTGATTGGTAATTGGCACTTCCAGGGGTTCGCTTAAACCCGCCAACTCTCCAGCGTCTTTATCTCGATGTTCCAAACTGTGGTCAATTGCACCCACTAGGTTTAAGTCAGGCGCTTGCGCCACTGCCTTAATCACCTCACGTCCCATTTTACCAGCAGCACCGTTGACAATAACCGGGATAGGAGCTTGATTCGTCATAGGTCGAGAAATACTTTTTGAGCCAACAAAGGAATTGTAAAGACTTTGGTGATCTAGTAGCTAGCTTTTCAAATCTCTGGCTTAATTCCGACTACTTTGATTTATGCAGCTAATCGCTCACTTTTTCGACTCCCGAAAGCGGATGGGTTCTCATTTTCATCCCACTATCTTAGCTAGTAACCCGTTTTCTTTTCCCTACTTCACTTACCACACCTCCAAAAATAATCCTATACTGTCCCTAATAAGTAGCTCTTATAAAAGCTATCAGTCTTTTTTTGTCAAGTCTAGTTGACTATTTGTGATATTATTGTTAAATTAATTTACATTACTTAGCAAAGCCCAAACATAACTACCTAACTGGTGTTAGCTAAGAAAATAAGATTTCTGTATCGCTATATCTCATCGACATTTGGACTTCTCCCATCTACCTCGGCTATCAAGTCGGGGTTTTTATATTCTCGATTAACTTTTCTTTAGTAGTTACTATTGATTTAGTCATCTTTGAGATGACTTTCGCTATTAGGCGTAGGTTTCTAACCTATGGCGGGTGATGGTTCAGGCACGAGATTGGAAATCCATCTGTATTTAAATAATTGCGGAATATTGGCTTGACCACAAGTTTGCCTCAGAATGAATTCTGAGGCTCATAGCTCAAGTCAGCTTAAGCTGACTAAATACAGTTTTGCGTAAAAGCGTAGCGTTTTTAATGCAGGGGAACGCATTAACATTTCAAGGGAATGCATTGGCATTGCATTGAGATGCATTAACAAGGTAAGCCGACGCATTAACAAAGCAAGCCGACGCATTAACAAAGCAAGCCGACGCATTAACAAAACAAGTCAACGCATTAACAAAGTAAGCCGACGCATTAACAAAACAAGTCAACGCATTAACAATGCAAGGTATTGCCAAATGTAATTTGCTACGAATTAGTGAAATGTTGTACTAAGGTTGAATGAACTTAAAGATTAATTGAATTCATTGCTTTAGCTACGTGAGTTTTGGCCTCTCATCTTCATGATTATGCTGTTCCAAAGACAAAATTATAGTTCCATTGGAATGATGCGCTTTCTGATTCTGCACATACACAACAGCTTACTCAAGTTGTTTGCTTCCCATTGAAAAAACGCCATATCCGCGTTGCCAGCCAAACAAATCCTGTGAGGGTGAGAGATGATTAAGATGATGAGCGCTACGCCTTTGATATTTTGAACAAAATCAGAGATAAAAAGTCTCGGTGGAATAGAAGCCACTAAATGGATATGGTTTTCTATTCCGCCCACAGCATGGATAATGCTACCAAGTGTATTGGCTTTGCCAATGATGTAACTATAAAGTTGGGTTTCGTCTTCAGGGATGATTAATGGCTGTCGCTTTTTTGTTGCCCAAATAAGATGATAATAAAGTCGCCACAGAGCCATGTACCTGCTGTTTTTAATGAAATTTACTGCATCTAATATTCCCGCAATGGTAAAAAATCTTCCAGTCAGCTTGATCTGACTTGAGCTATTAGCCTTGGAATTCATTCCGAGGCGGGTAGGGCTGGAACTGGTAAAATTTGAGGTCAGCGATGTCTACGACGAGCTACGCTGACGCATTTCCCACCGCTTCATCAGTAATGCGAGACACCAGGGAGTATTTGCCGACATTTGGGCATTGATCGATCCCTTCCCATCTAATGCGTCATCCGAAGCGTCCCGGTTGGTGGGAGAATAAAAACGAGAAATGATGCTTGCTTGGTGTTGTCTCCAGCCCAAAGGAATCTGTAGAAATGTGGAAACGAATTGTATTAATTTTGCTATTGGTGTTGAGCTTCAGCCTGAGTAATTCTGGTGTAGCAGCTGCGGTTGGACTCAAAAGCTTTGTAGACACTAGTGATGGCTATCAGTTTTTATATCCTAACGGCTGGCTGCAAGTTAAAGTTGCCAACGGGCCAGATGTAGTTTTCCACGATTTGATTGAGGTGTCTGAAAATGTTTCGGTTGTGATTAGTCCAGTTCCAGAAGGTAAAACTTTGTCAGAATTGGGAACCCCAACAGAAGTAGGATATAAGTTAGGAAAAGCAGCTCTTGCGCCTCCTGACTCTGGTCGTTCAGCTGAATTAGTTAATGCCGCACAGCGAGAAGTAGACGGTAAAACATACTACCTTTTAGAGTATGAGGTTAAACTCCCCAATCAACAGGAACGACACAACATCGCTAGCGTCGCTGTTAGCCGTGGTAAGCTTTTTACCTTTAATGCCTCAATTCCTGAAAAACGCTGGCAGAGAGTTAAAGGAATGATTGATGAGGTTGTCAATTCTTTTTCTGTCTATTAATTGTGGAGTGGGGAATAGGGAATAGGGGATAGAGAAGAAACTTAATCACCAATCCCCAATGCCAATGCCCCATCCCAAATTACCAAGTTTGTCAGATCATGAAAATTCCACCTTTTGTACTTGCCTCAGCTTCCCCAGCCCGACGCCGCTTGCTGCAAACTGTTGGTATTGAACCGATAGTTCGACCAAGTGACTTTGATGAGTCGCAAATCCAATTAAGTGAACCAGCAGAATTGGTCAAAACTCTTGCCCAATATAAGGCGGAAACTGTAGCCCCGCAGTTTGAATCGGCTTTGATTATGGGTTGTGATTCAGTTTTGTCTATCAATGGTGAAATTCACGGTAAACCAGCAGACTTCTCTGAAGCGATCACCCGTTGGCAGATAATGCAAGGTAACTTTGGCGACTTGTACACAGGTCACGCTTTAATTGATTTGAACCAAAACCGCTCTTTAGTCAAGTCTCAAGTAACAAAAGTTTACTTTGCTCAAATGAGCGATCGCGCAATTAAAGCCTATGTTGCCACAGGTGAACCCCTCAAGTGTGCTGGAGCCTTTGCCATTGAAGGTTTTGGTAGTTTCTTTGTAGAAAAAATCGCAGGCTGTCACAGCAATGTAATTGGACTAAGTTTACCCTTGCTGCGGCACATGCTAGGGGAATTGGGATACGATGTCACTGATTTGTGGCAATAGTCCTTTGGCTTTTGTCATTTGCCCAATGCCCATCAAGTGTTTGCTTATATTGCAGTCCACGACAGGTGTGGCACAACAGGTTGTAGACTGGCTACTAGATCGCATTCCCAACTAGAATATGTCATTTACTTCTATGCCCTCGCTGCGTGAGCAACAACATCCCCTAATTCGTCAGCTAGCTGATTGTATTGAGGCAGCTTGGCATCAGCACTTGGATCTATCGCCCTATCATTTGCCTGATGAGTTGGGGTATGTGGAAGGTAGACTAGAAGGCGAAAAACTGACAATTGAAAATCGCTGCTATCAAACGCCCCAGTTTCGGAAAATGCACTTGGAACTGGCAAAAATCGGAAATATGCTGGATATTTTGCACTGCGTCATGTTTCCCCGTCCAGAATACAACCTGCCGATGTTTGGTTGCGATTTAGTTGGGGGTAGAGGTCAAATTAGTGCAGCGATCGCAGACCTTTCTCCGATTCACTTAGAGCGCACCTTACCAGAATCTTATACTTCTGCACTGACACAGCTAACAGTGCTTAACTTTTCCCAACCCCGTGAATTACCTGAATGGGGAAATATTTTTTCGGATTATTGCATCTTTGTCCGCCCCAGTTCCCCAGAAGAAGAAACAATGTTTCTCTCGCGTGTGCGAGAATTTTTAGACATTCATTGCACTCAAGCGATCGCCTCACATCCTGTTTCAGTTGAACAAGTCACACAAAATATCGCCGGACAACACAACTACTGCACCAAACAGCAGCAAAACGATAAAACCCGCCGCGTACTAGAAAAAGCCTTTGGCCCAGCTTGGGCAGAACATTACATGACCACAGTTTTATTCGACCTGCCAAATTAATCATCTCCCTGATCTTCTTCCAGACTCACAGTTGCCCATCTGTAAGCTCTGTTACGTTTTCGCGTAACGGATAAATGTAGAATTCATTCAACGAGAGTTTAATGGAGTCCCAAAACAGCAGCAGGAAAAGTAGTCAAGTCTTTGAAGCAAATATTACAAAATGGTTTGTTGTCTTGGTAGGTGCAAGCAACTAGAGACAGCTAACTCATTGACCAGAAAGTTAAGGAAACTCTAATGTTAAGAATGCTCTAGTTTACCCTGAGCGAAGTCGAAGGGTTAACAGATATTTTTTAGTTAGTTAATCGTTGATTCAATTAAGGAAGACTAACTTTTGTAGCAAGATTGTATCCCACAAAGGCAACAGTCTATTTTTGATGTTTCTTTTGAATTTTGTGACTAACTGTAGCCGTAGTGAATGTAGCAGTACAGTACCGCATCATACCAATTTGGGATGCAAGCATCTCAGTTTTGCAAAAATCTCTTTTAAAGAATCCAAAAAGCAGCAACTTGAGTTTGGAGATTAAGTATACACCTACCAAAATGAGATGCACTCTTTGGGATTTTGTGTAGAAACGCGATATAAGATCACGTCTCTACATCTAGATTCATACTGCTTGTGAATTCTGCTAACTCGCATTGCACTCATGTCTCAATAATACTCAGAGTTATTAAATAGCCAGCTACTATAGCGCTTCTAGGTTTCAATACAGACCTAACCTCAGCTCCAACCCTTATAGCGTTGGGAGTAAGTAAGCCTCAAAGCCTCTCTTTTTAGGAGAGAGGAATGGAAGTGAGGTCACTGTATTGCATACAAACCAGCGATCGCTATAGAAAACACCATTTTGCAAAACCATAGTGTTGAGCGTTCATCACACAATGGATTTTAAGCCATACCCAGCTTTAAACCACTGTTGTTTGTCCTAAACGGCTGGCTGTTGATTAAAAACCCTTTTATTTTTACTTCCATCAGCACAATTCAGGTAAACGGGCAACATACTATGTCAAGGGTGACTGAAAAGCCGAAGCCAAGTGAGCAGCCACTTAATCATGAACAACCTAAGATTTGGTGGGGTATCGCTGTAGCTGTGCCAGTAGTAATAGCCGCTGGGATACTAGGTACAGCTAAAATCGAGCAGCTGAGAAAACTAACTACATCTGCACCCGTAATGCCATCTACCAATAGCATTAGTGCTTTAGGGCGTTTGGAACCGCGAGGCGAAGTTGTTAAATTGTCCGCCCCATCCTCAGGATTAGCGCCATCATCACGAATTCAGCAACTTCTGGTGAGAGAGGGTGAACAGGTAAAGCAAGGCCAAATTGTGGCAATTTTGGATAACCGCGATTCCCAAATAGCCGGACTAGAAGAGGCAAAAGCCAAGGTGCAAGAATCCCGTGCGAATTTAGCGCAAATCAGAGCTGGCTCTCCAAGAGATATTCAAGCCCAAAGAGCAGTTATTGCTCGCTTACAAGCGCAGTTTGTTGGGGAAAGGGATGCTCAACAAGCGACGATCGCGCGGGTTGCAGCTCAGTTTAGTGGGGATAAACTCGTTCAACAAGCAACCGTGAATCGCCTAGAAGCTGAACTCAGTGGGCAAAGAGAAGCTCTTAGAGCAACGCTTACACGGATTAAAGCCCAACAGCGCAATGCTCAAGTCGATGCCGGACGCTATGATTTTTTATACCGAGAAGGTGCGATTTCTCAGCAAGAACGGGATAGTAGACGCCTGAGTGCAGTAACTTCTAATCAGCAGGTTGCCGAAAGCCAAGCTACACTAAAGCAGACATTGGCAACCCTGCGACAGCAACTTGCTGAGGCTAGAGCTAACCAAATACAAAATTCAGCAACTTTGCAACAGCAGCTAATCGAAGCCAAAGTTAACCGTGACAAAACTTTAGCAACTTTGCAAAGACAAATCGATGAAGAAAAGGCCAAACTGAGCAAAATTTTAGATGTTAGTCCTACCGATGTGCAAGTAGCGCAAGCCCAAGTTAGTAATGCGATCGCAAATGTTAGAAAAGCCGAAGCAGAATTGAGGTTGAGCTACGTTCAAGCACCAATAGCTGGAGAGATTTTAAAGGTTTACACCAAGTCAGGCGAAGCCATAGGTGCAAATGGTATTGCTGAAATTGGACAAACCAGCCAAATGTTTGTGATTGCTGAAGTTGCTGAAGACAGTATTGGAAAAGTGCGTATTGGTCAAAACGCCACTATCAGCAGCGATAATGGAGCATTTAGCGACGAATTAAAGGGAACTGTTACTGAAATTGGTAGAAAAATTGGTAAAAAAGATGTGCTGAATACAGATCCAGCAGCAGATGTGGATGCCAGAGTAGTAGAAGTGAAAATTGCTCTACCTCCAGAAGATAGCCAGAAAGTTTCGGGTTTAACTTACGCTAAAGTTCTTGTCGAAATTAATAGCGAATCAAGTTATAGGTGAACAGTAATACAAATTTATGATTTGATATTTTGGATTAGGAATGTTTTTAATTAGGCTGTTTCATCAATAAATAATGTCTAATAAATTACAACAGGTTGCAATTAAGTGAGGTACAGAACTTAAATTTAAAAGCCAATACAGTTCAGTTAAGCATTTTTTTCTTCTCTCTGTGCTTGGATACCTATAACATGAATCAAAAAATACCTCTGTCGTGGCTACAACTGACAAGAGAAAAAACTCGCCTAGCTGTGGCTTTGGCAGGAATTGCCTTTGCTGATATTTTGATGTTTATGCAACTCGGTTTCCGGGATGCTTTGTATTATAGTAACGTTCGATTTCATAGCAGCTTGCAGGGCGATATTGTTTTAATCAATAGTCAATCTAGTGCTGTTCTAGCAATGAGGAGCTTTTCTCAACGGCGGTTATATAAAGCTTTAGATTTACCCACAGTACAATCAGTACATCCTATATATTTGGACTATACAGTCTGGAAAAATCCTATAACAGGCCGTCCTCGTAGTATCCTTATCTTTGGAATGAACCCGGAAAATAATCTATTGAACTTACCTGGAGTTCAGGATAATTTAGATAAACTTAAACTTCCTGATGTAGTTTTATTTGACCGTTCTTCTAGAGTGGAGTATGGTCCAATCGCTGCTAATTATGAGCAAGGAAAGACTGTAATAGCAGAAGTACGAAGGCGGCGAATTAAAGTAGGAGGACTATTTACATTAGGTGCATCATTTGGTGCAGATGGAAATTTAATTACAAGTGATATTAACTTTCTGCGAATATTCAACAATCGTCAACCAGGATTAATTGATATTGGGTTAATTAGATTAAAACCGGGAGCAGATGTTAAAGTTGTCGTCCAAGAATTACAAAAATATTTACCTAATGAGGTAAATGTTTTAACTAAGCAAGAATTTATTGATTTTGAGCGGAATTATTGGGCAAATAGTACAGCTATTGGCTTTATTTTTACATTAGGGACTGTCATGGGTTTCATTGTAGGGACTGTAATTGTTTATCAAATCCTTTATACAGAAGTTGCAGACCACTTAGCTGAATATGCTACTCTCAAGGCAATAGGTTATACACAAAACTATTTATTGACAGTCATTCTTCAAGAGGCTTTGTTATTAGCAGTTTTAGGATATTTACCTGGAATTATTTTTGCTTTATTTATGTATAAAACCGCCAGACAAGCAACACTTTTACCAGTTTTTATGAGTTTTGATCGGGCGGTAATGGTGTTGATTCTGACAATGATTATGTGTATTATTTCTGGTGCGATCGCAGTCCGAAAATTACGTTCCGCCGATCCAGCAGATATCTTTTAATTAATTAAATATTAATTAAAAGATATTATTTTTAATTGTAGATTATAATTAAAAAATAAGAAATGTTAGTTTTTGGTAGCTGTTACAGTTTCGTTTCAAAATTTTTAATTTATAGCTAACAACTTTATGAGCCAAAAAGAACCTGTTATTGCTATTAAAAACCTCAATCACTACTATGGCAAAGGCGCACTGAAAAAACAAATATTATTTGACATTAACCTAGAAATTTATTCTGGAGAAATTGTAATTATGACCGGGCCATCCGGTTCAGGTAAAACAACATTACTGAGCTTAATTGGTGGTTTGCGATCTGTACAAGAGGGAAGTTTGAAATTTTTAGGTGAAGAACTCGTTGGCGTCAGTCAAAATAAACTGGTGCAGATGCGACGCAGCATTGGTTATATTTTCCAAGCTCACAATTTGCTAGGGTTCTTGACTGCGAAGCAAAATGTGCAAATGGCGGTAGAATTGAATAATAATATTTCTAAAGCAGAAGCAGTGGCTAAATCAAAAGCCATGCTGGAGTCTGTTGGTCTAGAAGAACGAGTTGATTACTACCCAGACAACCTTTCTGGTGGACAAAAACAAAGAATTGCGATCGCCCGCGCCTTGGTGAATCGTCCTCCACTGGTGTTAGCAGACGAACCAACAGCTGCATTAGACAAACAATCAGGACGCGATGTCGTGGAAATAATGCAGAGTCTGGCCAAAAATCAGGGAACTACTATCTTATTAGTGACACACGACAACCGCATTTTAGACATAGCCGATCGCATCGTAGAAATGGAAGATGGTCTTTTAACCCGTAATTCCGCCAATGCAGCTATTGGGTGATGATTTGGAAGTGATAAATCACAACTGATAACTAAGTTGTGACGCAAATAAATACTGTCTATTTACTCGTAAGGGTGATTTTTTGTCATTGGTCATTTGTATCTACAAAGGAAAAAGGACAAATGACTAATGGCAGCCATAATTTATTGTCTAACCGAGCCTGATTTTTTCATTCCAAGTGGCTTTGGCGGAGTTGGGGCATTTGGTTGGCGACTAGTCCGGAAAGTCACATTCACGCCTTCATTCGATTGTTCTAGCACCAGTAGAGGGGTAGGTTTAGCCTTTTGATCCCAATGCATGGTAGCAATCCGACCTTGAATTGTTGGTTGCCAGCTATCTTCGTCTTCTATGGGACTTAGGTAAGTTTCTATACAGTCAATAATCTGACTAATAGTCGCAGAACTTGCTTGCGTCGGTAACTTCATTAACCGGATTTGAATACGAAACAGAACTCGCTTGGCAGAGTTCCCTGGACTACCAGTCTCATACTCTACATCAAAAATTTCATCCACCTGCCGTCCAGCGCTATTAGCAATTCCGACTGATCCAAGTTGTGCTTGATTTGGACGCAGGGCTTGAGAAACTTTATCTTTAATCTGAATCTTCACTTGATTAAGGATTGCAAAATGAAACACCTCCTCTGACATCCGCATTCGCAGATAATCCAGATTAAAGTCCCGTGAGTTGACCAAATCGGGATTAGTTTCCATTTTGCGAATTGTTTCTAGCGCCAGCTTAAATTTTTTCTCTAATTCTCGCGTGCGGAATTGTTCAAACTTAAGTTTTTTCTCCAGCTTATTCATCTGGAGCTTACTATACACAATTAAAGCAATCACCGCTAAAGCCAGTCCTCCAGAAGTTACCAACAATAATGGTGGTATTTGAGGATCACTTGCTGGCACTTCCTGGGATGCTTTTTTAGGCTTTGACCCTGGGGATTGGGCAAGAAACATCGAAGTGGACATGGTTGGAAAACTGAAAAACTTGACTCCTGATGTTTAGGATGCCCAAATCTTCAATGCCATCTTGCTGTATCATTAATATTTTTTACAGCTTTTTACAAACCGCATATGTCCAAACATTTGAGCCTCCCTATTCTGTCTGAGGTTTCATCTACAAGCTTTAGCAATATTCGTCTGATAGCCACAGATATGGATGGCACCCTGACTAGACGAGGAAAATTTACTCCTGCACTGCTGCAAGCTTTAGAGGATTTAGCAGCAGCTGACATTAAGGTGCTGATTGTCACAGGACGTTCTGCTGGGTGGGTGAGTGGATTGAGTGCGATGATGCCAGTGGCAGGTGCGATGGCAGAAAATGGCGGTTTGTACTTTCCGCCTGGGAACCAGAAACCAGTAGTCTTAACACCCATTCCCGATTTAGCTAAACATCGCCAGCACTTGGCTACGACTTTTGAGAATTTACAAACTAAATTTCCCCAAATCCAAGAATCTGCTGATAATCGCTTTCGCATCACCGACTGGACTTTTGATGTAGCTGCTTTGCGTCAAGACGAACTACAAACCCTAGACAATCTCTGTCAACAAATGGGTTGGGGATTTACCTATAGCAATGTGCAGTGTCACATTAAACCCCAAGGGCAAGATAAAGCTGTGGGATTGTTGCAAGTATTGCGCGAATATTTGCCCCAATACTCACCAGAACAAATTGTCACTGTTGGCGATAGCCCCAATGATGAAAGTTTATTTGATCAGCGTTATTTTCCTGTTTCTGTAGGCGTGGCAAACGTGCTGGAATATCTGAATCAGTTGAAATATCACCCTGCTTATATTACTAACGCTGCCGAAGGGGAAGGATTTTGTGAGTTATCTAGTTATATTTTGAAAAGCTTGCACATCCTAAGTTAGGCAGAGCCAGACTTGCTCTACAATAATCTCGTAGCACTGATTTTACAACCATGACGGCTACTCTAAGAGTTGGTATCGAATCCGAAATATTCTATCCCAGTGCTGATGGTCAACCACTGGCAGAAACCTACGACCACCTTTATGCCTTGCTAACTACTTTGGAAGTACTGAAACAGTATCTGGCATCTCATCAGGCAACAGTATTGGGAAATCAATTTCTTTATTATGCACAGGGTTTTCCTAAGTTGCGCGTAGCCCCAGATGTGATGGTGATTTTTGATGTTGCATCCGGCGGTCGGGACAACTATAAAATTTGGGAAGAGGGTCAAGTACCCACAGTTATTTTTGAAATGACATCTTTTGGTACTAAGGGACAAGACGAAATCTTCAAAAAGACCCTCTATGAGCAGCTAGGTGTCAAGGAATACTGGCTATTTGACCCTAAAGGCGAGTGGGTAGAACAACAGCTACGTGGCTATCGCCTGCGGGGAGAAATCTACGAACCTATACAAGATGGACGCAGTGAACCGTTACAACTGCGTTTGGTGGTTGAGGAAAGGCTAATTGGGTTTTATCGAGAGGATACAGGGGAAAAATTACTAATCCCTGATGAACTGGTACAGGCTTTACGGCAGGAAGTTTTAGCAAGGCAGCAAGCAGAACAACTGGCAGAACAGGAACGCCAACGAGCAGAAC
This sequence comes from Nostoc sp., assembly GCF_036917195.1. Taxonomy (GTDB): domain Bacteria; phylum Cyanobacteriota; class Cyanobacteriia; order Cyanobacteriales; family Nostocaceae; genus Nostoc. The sequence goes on along the minus strand of NZ_JBALDG010000020.1, from coordinate 228,502 downwards.
AGGAACGCCAACGAGCAGAACAAGAACGCCAACGAGCAGAACAGGCAGAATTGCAGATAGAACAGTTAAAGGCAAGGTTACGTTCGCTGAATGTAGACCCCGATACTATTGAGTAACATGCAAGGTGTAATTCTAAAAATTGCTTTAACTACGCCCATCGTAGACATCGCACCAAACACACTAATGAGTGACGGTGAAATTTAAAAATTGTTACAAACAAGTAGACAATTTGTTACCTATATTTTTGCCACATTTATTACCTTAGACAGAATAGAATAGATGGGTGTCCACCGCGTTTCAATCTCGGAAGTCTCAATAGTAGTGATTTGATTGAGAAGACTATCTTATATAATATTCGCAAGAGGTTAGCGTTGCAAGCATCTCAGTTTTGCAAAAATATCTTTTAAAGAATCCGAAAAGCAGCAAGTTGATTTTGGAGATAAAGTATACACATACCAAAACGAGATGCACTCGTTAACATTTTATTTCCAGCTTCCACTAGAAAGTCCAAGACCAATGGTAGAGTCAAGAATTTACCTTTAAATACTGTGGTATTAAATTATGCAAGAAATTGAAAGATTCTTTAGCGACTTGTTCAGGAGCGTAATCAACCGCTTTAAGTATTTTGCGATGGACACTGCTGAACAGAAAATGAGAGAAACTATCGATGAGCAGATCAAACAACGGCGACAAAAACCCAAACCGAAGGATCAAGAAGACCGCGAGTAGATAGGTCTTTTGGGGTAGTTTAAAACTAGTCAGTTAAACACTAGTACATGACGGCGTAAATGCAGCTACCATTTCAATTAACAAGATTTGGGGCAAAATTCCTTCTTTAAAGGTAGGCAAACTGACGCCATGTACTAGGGTGTAGCTCCCCTGGCTTACGCGTAACTTTAGCTTTTTTACTGAGTATTTCTTACTAAAAAAGGGTAGCGATCGCTGTTGAAGGCGTTTAAAACAGCAAGATTTTTATCACTATCACTACAAGCATAGCGCTTCCCTATTGTTGAGTGGGCAGCGCTATTTTCTCGCCCTCACTCTGTCAACAAACTACAACTCTTCCGAATATGCTAACCTAGTATGGTTAACTAATCTCGCACATCTGAGAATTCGGGTGTTTCCCTGTTGGGAAATACGCTTGGATGGAGGTTTAACCCGAATCGGAGTTAGAAAATATATGCCAGTAGTTTCATTGGCTCAGATGATGGAGTCAGGGGTTCACTTTGGGCATCAGACCCGGCGTTGGAACCCAAAAATGTCTCCTTACATTTACACTTCCCGCAATGGTGTACATATCATTGACTTGGTGCAAACTGCCCAGTTGATGGATAATGCTTATAACTACATGCGATCGCACGCTGAACAAGGGAAGAAATTTCTTTTTGTTGGCACCAAGCGCCAAGCGGCTGGAATTATTGCCCAAGAGGCCAGCCGTTGTGGTTCCCACTACATTAACCAACGGTGGTTGGGCGGAATGTTGACTAATTGGGCAACCATCAAAACACGGGTAGACCGTCTGAAAGATTTAGAACGCCGTGAGGAAACAGGCGCTCTAGATTTATTACCGAAAAAAGAAGCATCAATGCTACGTCGGGAAATGACGAAGCTTCAGAAATACTTGGGCGGCATTAAAACAATGCGGAAAGTCCCCGATATCGTTGTAATTGTAGACCAACGGCGGGAATATAACGCAGTTCAAGAATGCCAAAAGCTGAATATTCCGATTGTGTCCATGCTGGATACAAACTGTGACCCAGATGTAGTAGATATCCCCATCCCAGCAAACGACGATGCTATCAGGTCAATTAAGCTGATAGTAGGAAAATTGGCGGATGCCATTTATGAAGGTCGTCATGGTCAGCTGGATGTTGAAGAGGATTACGAAGATTACGAAGGTGGTGAGTATGACGAAGATTACGAAGAAAGCGAATATACTGACGCCATAATTCCCGACGAGGAAGCAGAGGAATAAGTAAAGCAGGGGTGAAGTAAGTGGACAAGGGAGGGCGGTGGATTGCAAAGTAGCAGCAAGCCGCCCTAGCCTGCGGCAAATCATAGACAAAGGTGGAGGCAAAAAACTCATGCCTCATACCTTTATACTTGATTATTTTTTCTCCCCTAGCCCTGAGTAATATAGAAATACTCAACACCCGTGAGCGATTACAAATCGAGGTCAAGTTAGGAATTGAGGCAACATGGCGGAAATATCTGCAAAACTCGTCCAAGAGCTACGCCAAAAAACTGGTGCCGGCATGATGGACTGCAAAAAGGCGCTGAAAGAGACTGATGGCAACATAGAAGAAGCGGTAGACTGGCTACGGAAAAAGGGCATCTCTACGGCGGGGAAAAAAAGCGATCGCGTTGCGGCAGAAGGTCTAGTAGACACTTACATTCAGCCCGGAGGTAGAGTGGGTGTACTCATAGAAGTCAACTGCCAAACCGACTTTGTTGCTCGTAACGAGGCTTTTAAAGCTTTAGTTAAGAACCTAGCAAAGCAAGCAGCGACTGCTAATAGTGTTGAGTCTTTGTTGGCTCAACCCTATATTGATAATGAAAGTGGGACTGTAGAAGAATTCATCAAGCAAACCATTGCCACGCTCGGTGAAAACATCCAAGTGCGTCGCTTTAAGAATTTTGCATTAACAGAAGGCACGCAAGGGATAGTAGACAGCTATATTCACACTGGCGGTCGAGTTGGTGTATTGGTAGAGTTGGGTTCCCAAACTGAGTCAGCGGCTACTAATCAAGAGTTCCAAACCTTGGCACGGAACACTGCTATGCAAGTTGCGGCTTGTCCAAATGTTGAGTATGTGAGCGTAGACCAAATCCCTAGCGAAATTGCCCAAAAGGAAAAAGACATTGAAATGGGCAAGGATGATTTGGCGAACAAGCCAGATAATATCAAAGAAAAGATTGTTCAGGGACGGATTGAAAAACGCTTGAAAGAATTGGCTTTGCTCGATCAGCCTTACATTCGTGATCAAAGTATTTCTGTGGAAGACTTGGTGAAGCAAGTGAAGGGGCAATTAGGCGAAGAGATTCAAGTGACTCGCTTTGTCCGCTATATACTGGGCGAAGGCATTGAAAAGCAAGAAAGTAACTTTGCTGATGAAGTCGCTGCACAAATTGGCAGCAAGTAATAATTAGTTAGGAGAGACGCGATTAATCGCGTCTGTACAGGAGTTAGCAGTTAATAGGAAGTTAGCTTCATAATTCATCACTCATAATTCTTAACTCCTAACTTATTTAAGGACAGGTCAAGCAAATTGCCTGACCTGTATTTTATTAATAGAGATGCGAAATATCGTATTTAATTTAAAATCTAAAATCCTCTAAAAAGTTATCCTTAAATAAATTCGTACATTTGTACTATGTAAGAGTTAACATGGACAAGAACGAAAAGATATGGCAAGAGCAATCGAGCGAATTGAACAAGATATTGCAGCACTGAAAGAAGCGATTCGGGCGATCGCAACAGAACTACAAAGCGCTTATGCTAGTTATCTAAATACATTAGGGCTAGCTGTACGAAAACAGTTGATTCTGGCAAGTTACCACCTTTGTACCCAAGGGTATCCCGAAAACTTTCTGCATTTGTCATTGAATCAGCGTCAACAATTGCAACAAGCCATCCGCAAGTTGGGTCAAGTGGCATCTGAGCAATTACTCACTTGTATAAAAAGTGAGGAAGTAGGGGAAGATGGAACAGATGAAACAGATGGAACACATGAGGGAGATGGGCAAGATGAGGGAGTAACATCCTCATCTCCTGTGATACTGGGCACATCTACTCCTGAGCCTCTCACCCTCGACACCTCTAATCCTATAGAACTGGCAAAATGGCAACATAACTTAGAAGAGGTTACGCAAGAGATACTGAAAAAACTTTCGCATGATGCTAATCTTTTATTACAAAAAGCTGGCGTATTACCCAAAAAATTACCAGAACCGATTTTAGCAGCTGCGGCTGCGGCTGCATCAGAAGCGTCTGCCGAGGTTATGCCAGGGCCACCCAACTTATTAAACTTAGTAATTGAAATTGAAAATGAGCAGCAGTCAGAAGATTCTGAAATGACGCAAATTATGGCTATTAACCTGCGGCTAGGGGAAATTGAATTTGCTGATGTGACACTCTCCTCTGAGCGCAGGCAAATCCGCAGTATTTTAGTTCAAATCAACAAGCTAGGACGAGAGTATCAAAAAAAACATCGAGAAAGAGCGATCGCTGAAGCTGAAGCTGCATGGCGTGCTAGTTGGTTTGAATAAAGTTATGAGTTATGAATTATAAGTTATGAGTTATTTATTCCTAACTCTTAACTCCTCACTCCTGTACAGACGCGATTAATCGCGTCTCCTAACTCCTAACTCTGCTGACCAATGACTAATGAAAAACCAGATTGGATACGATTGCACAAAGCCTTGGCAATAGAAGCCGAACATGGCTTTACAGACTTGGTAGGCAGACAGTACCGCTTCAGTGAATTTCTTAGCCTGACTTTGGGCAAATTCCCAACAGGCTTGCCCCAAACTGAACGCCGCCGTTGGCAAGGACTAGCGGTGCAATTTGCTAGTTATCCACATCTAGCACTGGAAGAAAGACAACACTTAGTAGCAGATACTCGCAGGTATCTTTCCCAACTACAGCAGGGGGAGCAGGGGGAGCAGAGGAGCAGAGGAGCAGGGGAGCAGGGGAAAAAAATCCAAAATCCAAAATCTCCAATTGTTGCTGAGGTGAGTCGGAGGCTTGCCCCAAAAATTGAGCAAAAACTCAGTGATTTACCAGAAATAGGCTTCAAAAAAGCTGGTAATTTGGCACGGCTTGGTTTACACACTGTCCGCGACTTGCTTTTCTACTATCCTCGTGACCATATTGATTATGCGCGTCAGGTGAATATCCGCGAGTTACAGGCGGGTGAGACGGTGACAATAGTGGCTACCGTGAAGCGTTGCAACTGCTTTACTAGCCCTAAAAATCAGAAATTATCAATTTTAGAACTGATCGTAAAAGATAACAGTGGTCAAATCAAAATTGGTCGTTTTTACGCAGGTACACGCTTTAGCAGTCGCGCTTGGCAAGAAAGTTTAAAACGTCGTTATCCAGTAGGTAGTATTCTGGCAGCGTGTGGGTTAGTGAAAGAAAGTAAATACGGCTTAACACTGGATAATCCAGAACTAGAGGTTTTGGCAAATCCAGGAGATTCGATTGAGTCGCTGAATATTGGGCGGGTGGTGCCAATTTATGGACTGACTGAGGGTGTGGTGGCAAATACAGTGCGACAAGCGGTAATTGCTGCTTTGCCCGCTGCGGCTAATCTGAAAGACCCTTTACCAAGTGGTTTGCGAGAGAAGTATGGTTTGATGGAATTGAAAGATGCGATCGCTAATATCCATTTTCCTAGTGATAGCGCCGTCCTACAAGTTGCCCGTCGTCGCCTAGTTTTTGATGAATTTTTCTACCTGCAACTTGGTTTACTGCAACGTCAACAGCAAGCAAGGGCGATTCAAACCAGCGCTATCCTTGTGCCACGAGGTCAACTTGTGGAAAAATTCCACGAAATACTGCCTTTTCAACTCACTGACGCACAGCAACGTGTTCTCAACGACATTCTCAATGATTTGCAGAAACCTGTGCCAATGAATCGTCTGGTGCAAGGCGATGTCGGTTCAGGTAAAACGGTCGTCGCCGTGCTAGCTATCCTCGCAGCAATTCAATCCGGCTACCAAGCGGCGCTGATGGCTCCCACAGAAGTTTTGGCAGAACAACATTATCGCAAGTTAGTTAGCTGGTTTAACCTGCTGCATTTACCAGTGGAATTACTGACAGGTTCCACTAAAACTGCTAAACGAAGACAAATACATTCTCAGTTAGGAACTGGTGAATTACCTCTGTTAGTGGGAACTCATGCCTTAATTCAAGACCCGGTAAACTTCCATCAATTGGGGTTAGTGGTGATAGATGAACAGCATCGTTTTGGGGTAGAACAACGGGCGCGTTTACAGCAAAAAGGTAAGCAACCCCACGTGTTAACTATGACAGCTACCCCAATTCCCCGAACCTTAGCACTGACAATACATGGGGATTTGGATGTGAGCCAAATTGATGAGTTACCGCCAGGACGACAAAAAATTCAGACAACAGTATTGTCAGGTCAGCAACGCAACCATGCTTACGACCTCATCCGCCGAGAAATTGCCCAAGGTAGACAAGTTTACGTGGTTTTGCCGTTAGTGGAAGAATCAGAAAAACTGGATTTGCGATCGGCTGTGGAGGAGCATCAAAAGTTACAGGAAAGCGTTTTTCCTGACTTTCAAGTGGGGCTGCTACACGGTCGCATGAGTTCAGCGGATAAGGATGAAGCAATTACTAAATTCCGCGATAACCAAACGCAGGTTCTAGTTTCTACTACCGTTGTTGAGGTTGGTGTAGACGTACCTAATGCTACAGTAATGCTCATTGAAAATGCAGAACGATTTGGCTTATCGCAACTGCACCAACTGCGCGGGCGTGTTGGTCGGGGTGCGGCTCAGTCTTACTGTCTGTTGATGAGCAGTTCCAGAAGCCCTGATGCTCAACAACGGTTGAAGGTGTTGGAACAATCCCAGGATGGCTTTTTCATCTCCGAGATGGATATGCGTTTTCGTGGGCCAGGGCAAGTATTGGGAACTCGTCAATCGGGAGTGCCAGATTTTACATTAGCAAGTTTGGTTGAAGACGAAGAAGTTTTGCTTTTAGCACGACAATCAGCTGAGAAAATTATAGAGATGGATGCAACCCTAGAGCGTTGGCATTTAATGAAAGAAGAGTTGAAGTATCGGTATGAGAAATTGATGGGTGGGGCGATTTTGACTTAATTTATCTTGTTTTGATGATGAACAGCTACTAGATAAGATGGCACTACATCTTCCGATAGCTGGGATGATCGCAGAAGTGAAGCGGTAATTCACAAGTTGGAGCAGGAATACAATTTGCAATCGGTGCAACCAAGTTGGGAAAAAGATAAGCACAATTCAACTACTGGCGAACGTAGGCACATTGCTAAAAGTGGAGAGGAAAGCGTTAAGGTCAAACTTCAGCAATCGCTCCAAATTCACAGACAGTAGCGTGTGAAGAATTCTTTCAACTCTGTCTTCCCGTCTTGAGTAAAGGAATTATAAAACACCTCATCGCTATTACCCTGACTCCAAAAACGCAAAATTCTAGGGTAGTCGGCATAACGAACGTAAATTAGAGGGGTTTTTGTAGAAGCGATCATATCAAATTTGGTGCGATCGCGCCTTTGAGTATCTTCCAGATCATGCCAGGGAGACTGACATTCCAACATTAGACAAGCTTTACGGCAGTGTTCACCCAAATTAGGGTTCATCACAATGATGTCAACCCTAGAATTAACCCAGAATTGCCACAAGGTTTTGTCCTCTAAGTAAACTCCTTCCTGTTTAGGGCAGGCTATTTGCAAAGGAAATTCGGTGAAGTACCAGTAGTTTTCGCCCAAAATACCACGCACCAATTCCATGATAGACAGGGCGTAACCACTTATCAATTCTCCTCGCTCAAAGTCGGCAGTAAAGAAATGCTTATCTCCACCAAATAATTCAGATTGGTGAAAATCTGCCTGGTTGGATTTTGTATAGCTAGTGTAGACTGCGTTGTAATGATCCGTCATTTAACTTTCTCCAGATTCGTTTATTTATATGTTTACAACCTATCTGGAAAACCCCAACTAAGTCTCCCCACAAGCGTAGGCAATTTTGTGGGTAATTTTGTGGGTGGTCTATCATCCAAGGAAATTGATAACCTTGAACAGTAAATACAAAGACATTGAACCGATGCCAAAGTTTACAGATAAGTTAAACGAAGACTTCCCAGAAGTTCACCAATTATACGAATGGAATAGATTTTACCTGGATCTATTGAATTGCAATGCTGGAGATGGATTGCAGCCTAAAGAGCACAGCTGTTTAAAAGCTATTGCTATTAACTTAGATCGCGATGAGATTGCTAAAAAACTAAACATTGCATCTGATACAATAAGGTACAATTTAAGGAAGCCCTACGAGCTTATTAAAATGCTTTTCCCTGATGAAACTACAGAGGGAAATATGACAGAGAGAAAAGCTCGTTATCTAATTTTGAGTAATTATAAAAAAATACCCCAAGCAAGTGTTTATAGTTTTGGTCAAAAAGATGAACCAAATTATGAAGCTAGCAAAAACATAGAAGATATAAGTCTAATTAAAGAGTACACATGGCAGACAATTGAGCAAGTTCAACCCTATATTGATAATTTTCAGAATCTCTGTGATTCTGAAAATTATACAAAAGCTTTTTACACAATTTTTGATACTGATGATTATGAAAATTGTGTTTATAACTTCTTGAGTTCGCATGGATACTTAAATATCGTAATTGCGCTTTATGAGCGATTAATAGAATCTTGGATTCCCCGAAAAGTCGAAAAGTGGGAATTTATAACTACACTTGCTTGTTTAGGCGATGCTCATGATCGGATGGGCAATCACGAAATAGCCATTGGACATTATCAAAATTGCTTGAAAATTGCCGAGGAAATTGATGATATAGACAACATTGGTGGTTCTCTTGTAAATTTGGGTCTCGCTTACTTTTCTTTAGAAAACTATGAAGAAGCACTTGACTATAGCCGACTTGGTTTAGAAATCGCCAGAGAAATTGGAAACAGAGAGTTTGAGGCTCACGCATTAAATAACTTAGGCATGATTTATAGTGATCTTGAAGAGTACCAATTAGCTATTGATTATTATCATTTCTCGTTAGAAGTTAAATCAAAGCTTAATGATCCTCAAGGAGCAGCAGGGTCATTAATTAATATAGGCAACACATACCGCCAGCTAGAAAAGTATGAACAAGCTATTTCTTACCTTCAACGCGGAATAGAAGCTGCTCACCATAATCATCATAATCAATTTGAAGCTAATGGCTGGTTTAATTTAGCATTGGCTCTAAAGTCTCTATACCATTATTCAGATGCTATTTCTGCTTATGAAGAAGCCTTTAATCTGTATCAGCAAATGGAGATGATTGAAAATGCAAAAGACTGTAGAAAAGCAATTAACCAGATGGCCAAATGAAGCCTAAACTCACAATACTTGCTGCATTTGAGCATAGGCTTCATAGACACCTTTCACGTTGTACCAGTTAAGAAAAATTCGGGCAATTTCTAAAGCCAGTTGAGGTTTACCTAAATTAATTAGCCATTGCAACAATGGAGCCATTGTCCGTTCATTAAGTATGCCATTGAGTGACAGAATTCCCCAAAGTAAGCGATGCAGCCAAGTCATTTGAATCATCATTCGCACTTCCCATGTGGGATGTTTTTGATAAAACAAAACTCCCATACGTCCGCGTTGAATTTCTTGGTCAATCAATCGGGGAATTTGCTCTAATTTAAATGGCGGATGCCAGTGATAGCCGACTGCTTCTGGACATTTAATTAGTGTCAAACCTAGTTTTTTTAGCCGCACACCCAATTCTAAATCTTCCCAGCCATAGAGTTGAAAGCTGATGTCAAAAAGTCCCGCTTTCTCTAACCAATGTTTAGGGATTGCTACATTTCCAGTAGCAAAAAAAGCTGCTGAAAAATCTGTGACTTTGTAGGGTTCAGCCGTTGGATTATGGAAATTACAAGTATTAATAACTGCACCGTAAGTGAAAAAGCGATCGCTCCTCAATTTCTCCTGTCCCTGCATTAGTGCATCCGCGTGAGCTTGCAAGAAATTATCCAGCACTACTAAATCACTATCAATAAAGATAATTGTATCTCCCAGCGCCTGTTCTACCCCCAAATTCCGAGCCGCAGCTGGGCCAGCATGGTCTTGCTGAAACCAGCGTACATGGGGAAACTCTTCTTTGTGTTCTGTCAACCACACCAATGTACCATCAGTAGAACCATCATCCACCAAGACAATCTCGTAACCAGAAACTGCACTTGGCTTACTTAATTCCTGCGCCTCCAAAGCGCGGAGGCACTTTTCTAAAATCGGTTGGCGATTATAAGTCGGTATCACAACGCTGAAAAACACACTCTCACCCACAACACTACTCATCTCCAGGATAGGACAGATGGAGCGCTGACACTGTTCCTTACCCGATTCTAGTCACGAAAACAGTAAGGGTTAATTATTGGTTAATTAATACATAAGTGGATGGGTGTAAATAAATATAATATGGACTGTCATTTAACGTAAACATTACCATTCCTTAAATTAACCGGGATAAATTTTATATAGTCTTAAATATATTCCAGTGTTCAAAAATTAATGCATTGAAAATTATGTATCTCTAAAAATAATAGTGAGTAATTTTCCAAAAAATATATAGTACTCAGATTTGATTTTGCAAAACATCCTGAGACTAAAAAGCACGTTTTCTCGGAAATATTGTTCAGAAACCAGAAGTCTTATAGGAAACCAAAATTTTTAATTTCAGTCTAGTTTAGGATAACTTTTGAGGATGTAGCATTCTCAATTAAAAACAGAGTCATTACAAATCTTGAGGTGGATATTTTTCAGGATAATAATGTATATTTAAAGGCTTTTTTGGATAATGCTTTTACTTCGATGGGATGAATGTAGATGCGAAAATACTTCTACAAAAATGGTTATAAATCAGCAAAAAGACAAAATAATATGGATAACATTAGGTTTACTTGTTTGTTTTTTTTTTGCTGAGTGGAGTGTAGGTTTGTGGAGTAAAAGTTTATCTCTACAAGCAGATGCCGGACATATGTTCTCCGATATTACAGCCTTGCTAATATCACTATTTGCAAGTTTCTTAGCACGGCAACCAGCTAAGGGTCAGGCAACATTCGGATATCAACGAATCGAAGTTTTAGCAGCTTTGTTGAATGGATTAGGTTTGCTGGCGATCGCTAGTTTTATTACTTGGGAAGCTATTGGGCGCTGGCAACATCCAACAACAATTTTGGGCTTACCAATGTTAGGAATTGCAGTATTAGGTTTAATAGTCAATTTACTCAACATTACTTTGCTTCATCCCCACACTCACGAGGACTTAAACCTCCGGGGGGCTTTGCTTCATGTCATCGCCGATACTGCTAGTTCTGTTGGCGTTATTATAGCTGCTTTAGCAGTTCATCTTTGGGATTGGTGGTGGGCAGATGTCGTTATTAGTTTAGTAGTTGCAACTTTTACTGCTTTAAGTGCTTTCCCCTTAGTTCAAGAAAGCCTGAAAATTTTTTTGGAGTATGCACCAGAATCAATTGATCCGGATGAAGTAGAAATATCTCTCAAATCTTTTCCTGGTGTTGAGCAAGTAGAAAAACTTCATATCTGGGCAATTAGCTTAAATCACGTAATGCTTTGCGCTGATTTGACAGTTAAATGTACAACAGCCCAAGAACGCGATCGTTTACTCAATAAATTACAAATTCATCTGCAAAAAACTTTTAAGATTACTGAAGTAACTTTGCAGCTAACCAGCTGTAAAGTTACTTCAAAAATATCTATTCATCCTTTATTCAACCAAGATATAGCTTTAATGTTATCAGTAAATCAAACACATTCATCCTGAAGCAATGGCTAAAAATATATCAAATCAATCAGTTTTTGTGCTTTTTTATAATTCAAATTTAAACATGATGCTTATTGACGTTTTTTGAATTGTCAAAGCATAGCTATTATCTAAGAAACACAACTTATTTACTAGGAGGTTTGCTAATCATGACTTTAATTCAAAAATCAAAAATTGTTTCAGTAATCAAACAGTACAAACGTGCATTGGCTTGGTTCATATCTGGTTTAGTTGTGGCAATCCTGCTGTTTTTAGGAACATTGATTCAACAACCAGCTACTGCCTCTAACCAGAGTCATGTTACAACTTCTACTCAACCAGATGTGAGTGCTACCCACTCAAACTTCGAGAATAATCATCTTGAACCTAATTTTTATCAGTATTAGAACTTACGCATACTCTACGAATTCTTCTCTAGGAGACGTTCTGCGTACCCCTATGAGGAAGCAAGCTACACGTAGTGTCTCCTAGAGTTGGCGGTAGCCTGCGGCAAGCCACTACCTACGATAAATTAAGCTTTTTGGGAATTTTTGCGAAAGTCCAGAGTATTAACAGCTACTAATTGCTCAATCAATCTGAAGGCATACTGCAATGATTTCATTTTTAGAAAAGTACAGACGCTTCCTAGCTTTGACTATGGCTGGCTTTTTCTGTACCGTTCTGCTGATGTTAGGTAATTCTATTTTTCAGCCGACTATGGCCGCTGGTAATGGAATTAACGTGATTATCATGATTGGCGATGGCATGGGTTGGAATATGGCACGGGCCGCAGCCCTTGCCAAAGGCGCTCCCTTTTATACCAGTGGGAAAGGCTCTGGTCTGAGCTTTCAAAATTTGACTGGATATGGATTAGTGACCACTTATGGCACAACGATTCAGGGCAATACACCAGCTAAACCAATAAATCAACCCCACCTTACAGGTAACTCTGGCTTAGATGGGTCTAATCCACTTACAGGTGCAAGTCCTGTTCGTCCGAACTTCTCATTCCAGCCTACTCCTTTTAATCCTGGCGATCGCGCTGATGGTAATAGCCTTTCACCTGGTAACTTGACAGGTTATGAAACAAGTAAAGGAGGCCCCGTTCCCTGGATTCCTTTAACCCCTGCTAATCTCGGTTCCTACGACAAAGAGTACATCAAGCACAGTTATCCGGACTCTGCTAACACCGCTACCACTCTTTATACAGGCGTAAAGAGCTATAACAACGCGATGGGAGTAGACATTTACGAGAAGAGGTTGAAAACCATCCTGGAAATTGCCAAAGAAAAAGGTAAGTCTACAGGTCTGGTAACATCTGTACCTGTTAGCCATGCAACGCCTGGTGCTGCTGCCTCTTTCGTCAATCGTCGTAGCAAGTACGACAGTATTTATGACCCCACTAAGACCAACCAAGACAGCATTTTACAGCAAACATTGCTAAACTTTCAGCCCAATGTTTTGTTGGGTGGTGGTCATCCCTTGGACTTTAGCAATACGACCAATACAGGGCCAGTTTTTAACTACACGTATATCACACAAGACACTTACGAGTATTTGAAGGCTAACCCTACGTCCAATCGTTATGGCTATAACTTTTTGGAACGTGGCCCGAATGCAACTAAGGCACTGTTAGACAAGGCAGCCAAAATCGACCCAAATAAAGGAGGTAAATTATTTGGTCTATACGGTGCCCGTGGACAAGATGGCAATATTCCTACCAGTTCCTCTAAAGGTGACTACAGCACCACAGGTCTGGGTAATTTCACGCTCTATAGCTCTGTTGTTAAAATTGTAACTCCCTGTCCATCAGGTCAAATCATTCCTGGTACTGCTGGGGAGTGTGTTCCTGTCATTGATGCAGCAGGCAACCCGATTACTCCCAATGCTCCTGCACCTGATACTGTGCGTCCTCTGGCTGCTGGTGAAACCGATGCTAGCTTCATTGCCAGAGAGATTAACGAAAATCCAACTTTGGCTGATCTGAGCAAAGCTGCTCTTAAAGTTTTAGGTAAGGACAAAGATGGCTTCTGGCTAATGATTGAGGGAGGTGATATCGATTGGGGTGCTCATGACAACAACATGGATAACCTGATTGGTACTATGAATGATTTTGACAAAGCAGTTCAAGAGGTTATTACCTGGATTAACAATCATGGTGGTTGGAGCAAGAACCTGCTACTCGTTACTGCTGACCATGACCACTATTTAACTCTGAATAATGACTTTGTATCAAAGCTGACTCCTAATCCTGACCCAAATCAGTCTAAGGGCTTGAAGTATAACGCCAAGGACATCACTTTCAACAAGCACAATTCTAAAGATGCTGGTCACTTTTGGGGATCTGATCCGAATTATAAGTACCTCTGGGGTAGTCACAGCCGAAGGATTGTACCTGTTTACTACCAAGGTGCTTATGCATCAGTTCTAACTAAATACCTGGGAAAAGAAGTTAAGTTCAAAGATAGCTCTAATACTACTTACAGTGCGCCCGCTGTCCGAGGAGTACTTGATCAGAGCCATATCTTTCAGGCAATGAAAACTGCGCTGACGAGTCAGTGAATTTAATCCACTGCTTCACTGAACACTGATTGAAAAGCTTGGTGTTGCAGAGACGTGTAACACACGTCTCTCTCATAAAACTATTTCAGTCTTTTTGTACCTGTTCTCTATCAAGTAAAAAAATGACTGACTCCATCTTCAAGAAATTAGCAGCTGTAACGATGGGAACTGCTTTGATTTTTGCAGCCGGAGAAATTATGCCCGTCCAGGCTGCACAACTCACTTATCATTTCTCTAACACTAATAAAACTCTGACAGGCGCTTTTTCGTTTGACCAGGCAGCTGCTGCTGACCAACAAATAACGACTTCAGAAGGCTTAAAGATTTTTGCTACCTACAATGGCCAGTCCTATACTGAAGCAAATGATCCATTAGCGTTAGTTTTAACCGACTCTTCGGGAAAAATTTCTCAAGGACAGGGATTAGGGTTGCAATTTACACCGGGCACTTTTGAAGTTTACAGTGGCAATTTTATTGATCTAAATGATGTTCAGATTATCAGTTACACCAGCGTTCCTGAGTCAAATTTTACCCTTGGATTATCTGTATTGGGACTGGGTGTATTATTTGCCAAAAAGCAACTATCTTCTAGGTCATCAAGCACAAAAGCTTGAACCAAGTTATCAAGAATAAAGTGTTAGGCAGTTAATTTGCATCTATTTAAAACAGGGTGGATAATTCTACCCTGTTACTAATTTCTTACATTTATAAAAAATGTAATATCTAATACATGAATTATTTAGTATTGTAAAAATTGGTATTTTTAAAGTTATATCTAGCTTTCAGGCACAGATGCTGTACTTCATCTAGTCGATCGCTCTATTTGCAAACTTCGATTAGAGTTAACCACAAATTAACCTATACAGATTCTTCTGTCTGAGTTTGCTGACAATCTGCGTATAGGTTGTTGCATAAAGAAAATATACATGGATTAGTTTAGATATAATAATGACTCATTGTTTGTTTTCCTAACTGGAGAAATTAATGGGTCGCGCCAAAAAGGTTGTCCTGGCATATTCTGGCGGAGTGGATACCTCAGTTTGCATCCCCTACCTCAAAAAGGAGTGGGGTGTAGAAGAGGTGATTACCCTAGCAGCAGATTTAGGTCAGGGAGATGAATTAGAGCCAATTCGAGAAAAAGCTCTCAAATCCGGTGCAAGTGAATCCCTAGTGGCGGATGTCAAAGACAGCTTCGTTAAAGATTACGCCTTTGGAGCGATTCAAGCTAACGCCCTCTATGAAAATCGTTATCCTCTAGGAACTGCCCTTGCTCGTCCACTGATCGCTAAGGTATTAGTAGATACAGCCGAAAAATATGGTGCTGATGCGATCGCTCATGGTTGCACCGGCAAGGGTAACGATCAGGTTCGCTTTGATGTCTCTGTTACCGCCCTGAACCCCAACCTAAAGATCCTCGCACCAGCCAGAGAATGGGGAATGAGCCGTGAAGAAACGATCGCCTATGGGGAAAAGTTTGGTATCCCCTCACCAGTCAAAAAATCCTCTCCCTACAGCATTGACAAGAATTTGCTCGGTCGTAGCATTGAAGCTGGTTTACTCGAAGATCCGTCATTTGAGCCACCAGAAGAAATTTATGAGATGACCAAAGCGATCGCCCATACTCCCAACGAGCCAGAGTACATCGAAATTGGTTTCCACGGTGGTATTCCAACAACTATCAATGGCATAGCTAAAAAGCCAGTTGAGCTAATTGAACAACTCAATCAGGTGGTAGGAAATCACGGTATCGGGCGGATCGATATGATTGAAAACCGTTTGGTGGGGATCAAATCGCGGGAAATCTATGAATCACCCGCGATGTTGGTGCTAATTCAGGCACATAGGGATTTAGAAAGCTTGACTCTAACGGCAGATGTCACCCATTACAAGCGTGGGATTGAAGAAACTTACAGTCAAATTGTTTACAACGGTCTCTGGTACAGTCCACTCAAAGTTGCACTGGATGCTTTTATTCAAAAGACACAAGAACGAGTCTCTGGAACTGTGCGAGTGAAGTTGTTCAAGGGCAACTCTACGATAGTTGGGCGTTCGAGCGATAATTCCCTCTATACTCCCGATTTGGCAACCTATGGAGCCGAAGACCAATTTGACCACAAAGCTGCTGAAGGCTTTATCTACGTTTGGGGACTACCAACTCGCATTTGGTCGCAGCAAGTTAGGGGTTAGGAGTTAGGAGTTAGGAGTTAGAAGTTAAACATGCAAAATACAAGAAGTGAAAGTAAAAAGAAATAACTTTTCACTTTATTTCTCACTCCTCACTCCTGACTTCTTTAACTTGGCGAGACTCTAGCCACAGGGGTACAACAATTAAGGCAGCGAGAATTAGTAACGCTGCGATCGCAAATTGACCCACCCAAGCAACCAATTGTTCTAAAGAGACAATTTTGCCAGCAAAAAAAGCTAATGTCACCATCAAACTAGCCCAAGCAACTGCTCCTAACAAGTTGTATAAAAAGAATTTTCCAAAGGGCATTTCGGCTATACCAGCTAGTGGTGCCGCAAAAACTCGCAACAACGCCAAAAAACGCCCAAAAAATACTGCTTTAGCAGCATTTTGACTAAATTGATCTTTAATAGTTAGCAGCCGCACTTCCGAAATCCGAAGTATGCTACCAACTTTTACCAGAAAAGGCCAACCGCTAACTCTACCAATCCAATAACCACAAGTGCCACCAATGACAGCACCCATAATTGCGTCACCGAGAACTAGCCAGAAATTTAGTTCATCACTGCCAGCTAGAAATCCGCCCACTAAGGTCACGGTTTCACCAGGAAGAGGAATGCCTAAATTTTCTAGCAAAATTCCCAAAAAAATTGCCCAATACCCGTATATGTGGGCGACTTTCTGGATGTTTTCTAGTGAAATCAACTCTAAAGACATCCTGCACCGCCGGCTTTACAAATTTTTACTTTTATTATATCTTTGCTTGTTTTTGAGCGGGGTGTCAATCAAACCGCTATATAGAGTCATTGAGTCATTAATTTAATTCTGAATTAACCATAGTTTATAGTTTATGATAACGATGAACTTTTGACTATTAAGTATGCAATTTTTATTACTAAGTATCACAATCTCATATTTTTTTTAAAAATTAAAAAATTCATAAAAAATTTATAAATATCTAGTTTAATTATAAAAATATTGTAAAAGATACGGTTGATACCGAAATTGTTAGGCGCTTATGCCTATATTGATGAAAGTTATCACAAATTATACGGCATGAATACTGAATTAATCTCTCTCAACTACACGACTGCAATTGCCCAAATATCTGGGTAAAACAGTAATTTTGCGGTTGAAAGAGAAAAGGTATTGATGTCTTTTTTCAATTTTTTGTCAAGTGTTCTAACTACCCTATTAAATTGATGACTCTTACACAAGAACTTCAAGTGATTTTGTTTAAACCCCAAGGAAGTATAGATTTGGAAGGCGGTAAGGCTTTAAGTCAACAGATGGCTGGAGTAGTACCCCAAGCTGATCAACTCTGGGTTATCGACCTAGTAGAAGTTAATTTCATGGACAGTTCTGGGTTAGTCCCTTTAGTAAAAGGGTTGAAAGCTGCACGTCAGAGTGGTTGCCGCTTGGTTTTATGCAATGTGCAAGCTCCTGTACGGCTAATTTTTGAACTTACCCACCTAGATTCAGTGTTTGAAATTTTTCACACTTACGAAGACATTTTTACTGCCGAAAATAATAGTCTGGTACTAGCACGCTAAATAATAAATCTACCTTTAGAAGGATGGTATATTCAATCAATATTTGCATTTTTTCACATTTTTCCAAATATCCTCACCGAATTTTAGATTTTGAATTTTGGATAATGGAAAAGAAGATTCAAAATCCAAAATTTAAAAAGGTCTGAGAGGATGTTTGAAAAGTTCGTAGTTAAGTAAAAAAAGCTCTTAGGGCATAAGCTGTAGATACATACATACAGCAGCTTTGAGAGCGATGAGTAAAGCATACTTTAGTAACCTGACTATCGCTCAATTCGAGTTAATTGAACCCTTTTAGACTTGTCCAACGCAACTAATGCAAGGAAGTAGGAGGTAAGAAAGGTTAGAATATCAGCCTTTGCGTTATTTCTAACTCTATAGTTATTTTTGCCTTGATGTACTACTTGGATGTCTCCAAGATACTTTGCTATGCCAATTTCTTACCTCTTCGATTCCACTATAATCGTAACTTTAGGCATTCTGCGGAGTAGAAATGTTAGTTTGTTCGGATGCTGGGCGGGGAAAATTTGGCAAATCAATGCCGCTGTGACTAGCATTGCGAGTTTTGAGTGCTAAACGGTAACTCACACTTTGCAGTTCTGCTTGTAGTTGGCGGTTTTCCCGTTGAAGCATTGCTACTTTTTCTCTGACTGGCGTCATCCGTTCCTCAAACTTGCGACGGTAAATTTGAGGCAACTCTTGTACTACTTGCTCTAACATCCGAGTGCGATCGGTGAATTCTTGAACTGACTGTCGCAATTGGTAAATTTCGGAATCACGAGTTGTAATTTGCTCTTGGTAGAACGCCACCTGTTGCTCCACAGCTTGGAGTTGTTCTTGCAAAGCCTGTAACTGGGCCAGATCGCGCTCTACCTCCGGCTGCTGGGGCATAAAACTAGTGTTACCCTTTACTAGGCGGAAGAGTTCTTGAGATAGTTGTTGCACTAATTGATCGCGAAGTTGCAACTCTTGGCGTAGCTGCGATACTTCCGTAGAGAGAACTTGAATATTGGGTGTATCAGATTGGCTCACAGTAGCTTACATTCCCATTCAGAATCTTGTCTACTCTTAGGTATAACTGTGGGAGTACTACCTTTGGCAAGTATTTGTTAATTTAGCATTCCCAGACAAGTCACGAAAAAAGAAAAAGACAAAATTTTATTGAATGGGATTGGGTACTGGGAATTGGGGATTAGGAATTGGGAAAACTATCCCCTATTCCCTATTCCATATCCCTTAGACGATGTTCAAGGAGTAAATTAGACTTTACAAACATCCTCTTAGACTGTTGCAGCGACTTTAGCGGGTTTTTCCTCTTTAGCGGGTTTTTCTTGTTCGGCTTCCTGCTTAATTGTCAAATAGCGAATCACTTCTTCACTCAAACGCATGGCGCGTTCAAAGGGGGCAATCGCAGTTGCAGGTGCAGTGTAGTTTAACTGGATGTAGATGCCATCACGGTGTTTTTTGATTTCATAAGCGAGGCGACGCTTACCACGATTTTGAATTTGGATATCCTCGGCACCTTGGTCGCGAAGCAAATTCTGATATTTAGTAATTGCTTGCTCTATCAGTTCGTCTCCCAAGTCAGGACGAAGGATGTACATTGTTTCGTAAGTTGTAGTCATATTTTTGAGTCTCCTCATGGACAAAAATGGCTGCTGATATTGATTTATACTTAATATAAATTTTAAATATCAGTATTAATCAATATCTGAAGCAACAAGGAACTATAATCTTACCAGTTTTCAATTTGAATCATTAGCCAAATCACCAAGGTTTGGATTTTTTGGATGTCCTTAATGAAAACTAGGTTGGGAGACGACCCCGATATTTCTTTAGCAAGTAAAAATCCAGTTTTTGGCGATCACCAGCAAATTGATCAAGCTATCAGCTTTGCCAACGGGTATGTTTCCCTAAAGGCATCTATAGCGATCGCTTTTAGGTTCAAGGTTGAATCGGTTCGCTAAAAGCTAACTGAGGATTGCTACCCGCTTACAGCAACAAAAAAGCAGATAAAAGGATATTCATCAAGGTTATGGCGCAGCGCTATGTGCGAATTCAAAATCAAGAAGGACAAATTTACTATGGGATACTACAACTATCCCTGAATGTGCAGGTGCTAGATGCTCCGCCCTGGTTAGAAGGACAACCCACTGATTTAACTTTGACACCAGAAGATTACCAAATTCTGGCTCCCTGCGCTCCCTCAAAAATTGTGGCGGTGGGTAAGAATTATGCAGATCATGCAGCCGAAATGGGAACTCCAGTACCTTCTGAGCCACTAATCTTTCTCAAGCCACCTACGTCTATTATCCCATCTGAGAGGGAAATTAAATATCCTACCCAGTCACAAAGAGTTGACTACGAAGGAGAGTTAGCATTAGTGATTGGCGATTACGCGTATAAATGTACACCAGAGGTTGCCCAAACCAAAATTTGGGGCTACACCATCGCCAATGACGTAACAGCGCGAGATTTACAAAAACAGGATGGTCAATGGACACGAGCCAAAGGTTTTGATACTTTTTGTCCCTTGGGTCCTTGGATTGTGCGGGAATTAAATCCAGGAGCGAGATTGCAGACTTTTGTGAATGACGACGCCAATCCAGTTCAATCTGCCTGTATCAATCAGATGGTCTTTTCCCCCGATGTTCTAGTTTCCTATATCAGTCAGGTTATGACGTTACTACCCGGTGATTTGGTGCTTACAGGTACACCCGAGGGTGTAAGTCCATTGCATCCAGGCGATCGCGTCCGCGTAGAAATTGAAGGTATTGGTCGCCTGGAAAACATCGTAGCGGTTCGTTAACTTCTAACGCACTTGCATATACACTGCATCGGAAATCGCCGGAATTTCCGCATAACGTCCGCTCAACGACTGGATGACTGAATATCCAACTGCTGCCACTACCCCTAAAAAGATGGTGTTGGCTACCGTTTCTATTGCAAAGCCAGTACCAGGAACCTTTCCTAAAGCTCCCACCAGTATGGAACACAAAAATATAACTATGTCCAAAAGAATTGCCTGCATTGTGTTGAAACGAATGAAGTGACTGATTTTTTCGTTTCTTACCACCAATAGGAACAACGCAAAAAACACAATTATTTGTCCAAATTGTCCTAAACTACCGTAAATTATTAACACTGGTTGCAGTGGTAAAAGCAGGACTTTTAGTACTGGAAACTGATTTAACAAAAAGCTGCCAAAAACTAAACCATCAATTAGGGGCAGCAAATAAGGCAAGGAAGCAAAAATCCGATCTGAAACCGTTGTAGACCCGCGCCAAGACATTATGCGTTCTCCTGTGGTGAAATTTCTATAGTTACTTGAGCTTAGGATAACGCAGTTAGTTGGTCTTGCTGGCAAATTCAACTATTCTATATGGGCGATGCGAAAGCCCATCATACACTCGTACTGGTCTGGCTGCTGTTGAGTAAGTTTGCGAATGGCTTGACCACAGCGCAGTTTACCCCCACGCCAACGGGGTTGACCGCTCCCGTCAGCAAGTAAACAAGACTGGCAAACTTGCTCAGGGGCAAGGATTTGCTCGTCCATTAAAATGACTAGCATGGAATCCCTCCTGTAAATCCTCATTGTCACCCACATTTCACTCAGGGGAGGACACGCTTTGTCGCGGTTTGAACCGCTTCAGGTAGGTTGGGCACGTTTTACAAAGTGGTTTATTGTGATTGGCGATGACGCTTTGCACCCGGCGTGGGCGATCGCAGAGGACACTTAAGAGGCACATTCTAGCTGTTGATAGCAAAAATGTGGGCAATCACAATTCAAAAAAAATTATCGAGTGAATCTTAATTTATTGTATGTTGTGTCTATTGCAAATTGAACATATTAGTAAAAAATAATACAACTATATTCGTACAAGGTTGAGCACAGACAACTAACGGTATTCATTGCATCCCTGTTTATTTAGCACTGGAGAGCGTCAAAGTTAATATTCAGGAAACAACAAAAGCTTTATGCACAAGCAACACGACGAACCATTGAAATTCCCTTGATGCGACTAGTTAAAATGCGAGAACTCAAGTAAGTAAAACTGAGTTAACTTGATAGCCATTTAAGTGATGCATTTACAAATTACTGAGGTAAACTTGCAAGCAAGGTAATACACAATATTACTAAGCGACTCGTCGGTCTGAACATCACTTACAATGGAACACTGGCAATTTCTGATACAGAAACAAGGCGCTCGCTCGTGGCATATCCTAGAATCGCCAAATTTGCAGATTTTGGAAGGGCATTATAGAGTTTTAGCTCGTTCTAACCTTCCGAATACAGACGTGGAAGTGCGGGTAACTCACTCTTCAACCCATGAAGTTCAACCAAAGCAGCGAATTTTCAAGCGATCGCGTCGCACTAATTCAGAAGGCTTAATGGCACTAATCCCCTTTACCTACTTCGCTCCGGGAGTTTGGGAGTTGCGCTGTAGCGGCGATTTGATGTCGGATCTGCTGGGTAAATCTTGGCAATACAGTGTCCAACTTCAAGTCTTGTCCCAGGAAGGAGAGGAAGAGCATACAACTCTTGGAGAGGCTGCGCCAACGACTGCGCTCAGTAACCAGGGGAAGCAGGGGGAGAATGTAGAATCAAATTCACCTGATCACCCAGATCCTGTTTCTGAAAACTTGGAATGCACTGCCCCAGTAGAACCCACAGTTACGTTAGATAAAGCGATCGCTATTTCCACAGAACTGGCAATTGCTACAGACAACAACTCCGCTACCATTGTTCTGCCAGAAGGGAACTTGGAATCTACTGTCCCATCAGAATCGGCAATTACGCTAGATAAAGCGATCGCTGTCTCCACAGAAGTGGCAATTACTACAGACAGCCACTTGACTACCACTGTTGTGCCAAATGAAACAGAAGAAGATATAGTTAGCGATGAGCCTGTAAGTCCTGTGTGGCTCAAAGGTGAGACAGCAGAGCAGATTTTACAAAATTTAATAGATTTAGCTTTACCCACCTCTGAACCCCTACCCAAAGATGAAAAGGTTACAGATTCTTTAACAACACAACCACCGCCACCATTACTGTTAACTTTAGGTGAGGATACTTACATTGCTCGTTGGGGACAAGCTCTTACAATCAATGGACACATAGAACTCAAAGAAAAGATAAATCTAGATCAGGCTGAAAGATTATCCTCAAAAAGCCTGCGGGCACTTGAACTAGGAATTGAACTGCGATCGCCCAATAACTCAAAAATCTTAACCCAGGTACGGCAACCCTTACCAGATCAGGAGTTGCCCTTCACCATCAATACCTCAATTGATATTCCTGCTGACTGTGAATCTAAATTAATTTTGGCAGACATCAGTTTGTATGGTAGATTCGCCGATGTTGCTCAAGTCATCCGGTTAGCCAGCCAGTCGTTCATCATTACAGCAGATGTAACAGAATTACTGGCAATTACAGCCGCAGCAAAATCTAGTATATCCTTAAATGACCCCATAGCACCATCGGACTCGTCTACTGCTTTCACGGAGCCGGAAACCGCTGTGAGGATCGATTTGAAACTATTCAATCTGGTCAAGATTCCAAAAACAGACCAGTCTCAGATCCTTAATCCATCCCCAAATACACCCCTACCACCGCAAATTAACCTGCAAGTTTTGCGAGAAGCCACCCTGCGGACATCTAACTTAAAAAATTCAGCCACTTCGCCTCAATTGCCGAAATTGCCACCTGTTCAAACTGATGTTAACCCTGCCACAGATGTTGTTGCAGAACCCCCTACACAGGAGCAGCTTTTAGAAAAGAATGCTCCTATAGCTGCTATCAACTTGGAGCAGTTGGTCATCAAGCAACGTCGAATGCCAATACTCGACGCCACTTTTCCATACTTGAGACGACTACAAGCTTTGCCGGGTGATGCAGAGGAAGTAAAAAACAATGTCCCCCCAGATGCATTGGAAGTTCAAGCGGCTGATGACTTCCCGCAGTTAGAGGTAATTATAGCTGAAGATGAAAATACACCTGAATTAGTAGTAAGTAATGCACAATTCCAGGAAGAATCTGTTGCTGTATTAGAAGCCCAGCCAAATGAACAATTCCAGGAAGAATCTGTTGCTGCACTTGAAGCCCAGCCAAATGAACAATTCCAGGAAGAATCTGTTGCTGCACTTGAAGCCCAGCCAAATGCACAATTGATTAAAACAGGTAACCTTTACTCATCTCCCCTGCTCAGGAAGTGGATGCAGAGCCAAGGATACTCTTTGCCTGAATCCATCAATGAACTGGAACCTGAAGACTACGATAACTATGTTCCAGCCCAGCAGACCCAGCTTTCTCTTAGTGCTGAAACTCCCAATGTTGATGTCAACTTGCCGTTAAGCCTGGATGCTGATATAGAGGCACAGGAAGAAGCCCAAGAGGCAGTTTTTGATCTTGGGAACTTTGAGGAAGATGTAGACACAGCAAAGGAAACTGATCTAGAGACAGAGGAAAATACACTAGTAGAAAAAGTATCAGAACCAACACTCTCAATGGCTCTAGTAAGACAACTACCGCCCCCTCCTCCTCCGATAAAAATAAATATAGCGTCAGCTTGGTTGGCGCAAGAAATCGTTGTAGATGATATATATAGTGAACTGGAAGCCGATGTAAAGAAAAATTACTCCTTTGAAGAACAGAAGCAACCACCGTTAGGTTTATCCCCTTCTCTACCCATAACTGCGGCAACCATTGAGCCTTTGCCAATTCCCCAACTGCATGTACCAGAAGGCGAACTAATCGCCGGTAAGTATATCAAAGTGCGCGTAGTACTCCCTGAAGTACCTCCGCAAGTGGTTATCAAGTTATGGGTTGAAGATTATCAAACTCGCTGGTTACTAGATGGACCCCATTTATTGACAAATTTACTACCTAATGCATTGGGAGGGTTGGAAGTGATGACCTTATTAAACATTCCCTTTGGTTGTTTGGAAATTCGCTTAGAAGCGATCGCACTTGATTTGACAACCCAACAGGAGAGTCACAAAGTTACAATAGTGCGAACTGTGATTCCTCCAGACTTGCCAAACTTGCAACTAGATGAACTCCTGGGTATGTGATCGGGAGGAGGGAGTAACTTAGGAATCAGCAGGATCAGGGGGACAAGGAGGACAAAGAAAGAGTTTTTGCACTTAAGAGTCCTCATCTGCCAATATTGCCTGTGTTAATAATATGAAAGAATTTCAAAAATCTGGCAGAATTTGCAGTAAGCTCATTTTGAATTGTAGTGTGATTTGATAGGAACCTTTACTATGGCAGCTTATTTTTTGCCTTCTATCTTGGCTAGTACTTCGTACTTGCCTTCTATCTTCATTCCCATAATTGGTTGGGTTTTGCCAGGTGTAGTCTTCGCGTTTCTATTTTTATACATCGAAAGCGACGATATCAGCGATATTTAACTGATGTAGTCATTAGGAGCCACTGCGTTGCTCTGGTTTCCAGAGTTGTACACCTGCTCAAAAGCCAGCTAGCAAGAGCGTCTCACGCCACTTGTTACAACTCTTGTCACCACGGGCGCAGTGGCTCCTCTTCTCCCTTTTGGAGAAGCAAGTGGCGTTCATTAGTCAAGTTTTCGGACAAGCGAGAGTTATTAATTCTGTCGGATACGTTTATTGACCAAAATTAATACCGCCCATCTCTATGAGACAGGCGGTTTTTTTAACGTTGATTTCTCAACAAATCCTAGAAAATCCTAACTTATAGTGTTCGGTTCAAACTAATGTTAAATCGAAGAACCAAGTCCGGCGTAGGCACCATAAAAGAAAATGCCCAAGACTGTAATTATACCTAAACCTGCGATCGTAGCGACGACCCACAGGGGAATTCTCCCACTTCCAGACACAGCTTCTCTCCTCCCTTAACAACAAATCAACACAGGTTCAATAAACAAAAATTAACAACAGTAATTCCAATTAGTTAAAGAAGTAACTGGAAAACAAAATGCCCAGAACGAAAATCATTAGTAATCCCAGATATAAAGAAGTCCGGTTTAGTTCAACCGGCTGATTATTGGGATTGGGGGATCTTTCTGCCATAATTGCTCCTAACGGTGAATAAATTGCATTGCAGCGATCGCGCCTAAAAAGAATACAGTTGGTACACCTAAAGTGTGAACTGCCAGCCATCTAACGGTAAAAATTGGATAGGTAACTGGTTGATTGATGTTATTGCTGCTAGTCATAATCTCAAACTACTTTTCGATAAATTGTTCAACTTGTTTTTTAGCTTCAAAACGGTTCTTCACAATTGGCACTTCTTGGCGTGCTGGTGTGAAATACTCATTGGGACGAGGTGTGCCAAAAGCATCATAAGCCAGCCCAGTTTGCACAAATAGCCAACCTGCAATAAACAATGCTGGGATAGTAATACTGTGAATTACCCAGTAACGAACGCTGGTAATGATGTCCGAAAACGGACGTTCTCCAGTGGTACCTGACATTTAGATCCCTACCTTTACATAGAGTGTTATTGAGTTTATTATCCTACAAAGTTAAGAAAGAGTTACAAGTTGCAACGTTCTTCTCAGAAATAAGATATCAGGCATGGAGCATAGGGTACTTGTACTGAGCATCTCGACTTCTCTACGAGACGCTACGCGAACGCTCGATGGAGTCGGCGTCGTAAAGCCTGCGGCATAGCTACGCTTAGGGCGCAGTCTCTGGTAGAGTTGTATGGGGCATGGGGCATTTGGTATTGCTTATTGTCCCTCATCTTCCCTACTCTCTACTCCTTACTTCCCACTCCCCACTCCCTCTGCTTCTTGGGTAACTAAGCAGCCTCTGCTGGGGAAGTTGTTTCAGGGTTTGGTAAATATTTGAGCAAAACGCCGCGATCGCCAATTATAAATCCCCGTTCTGGCTCTAAAAACACTATCTTATACAAATTAGCAGCAATTTCTTCCACTGCACGGTCTTTTTCCCAGGTTTTGCCACCGTCGGCACTCCGTAGCAAATTACCGCTACCGCCACCTATCCAAATTTCATTGGGTGTGCGATATGCCAAATCCAGTAAACCCCAACTGGTGGATACCTCTGGATATTTTGCCTTTTCCCACTCTTCAGGTTTAGTTGGGTCACTAAACTGAATTTGGCCTCCCCTAGCTAGTAACCACAATTGCCCATTGTCAGTAAAGCCCATGTTTTCTAGCCGCCGAGAACTATTGCGGTTATGGGGTACCCAAGCATCTTGTCCTGGTTCCCAAGTCGAGTAGAAACTACCCTTAGCGGAAACTGCAATATATTTACCATCAGCAGAACGTTCCAAGTTACGTACCACACCTACTGCTGATTCTACCTGGGCTTTCCAGTTTTTGCCGCCATCTGTGGTTTTATATATTGCTCCGACATCAGTAGCCATTTCAGCTGTCTTGTCTGCCAGTGCCTTAATTGCGATCGGGCTACCTGGTAGCTTTTCACTCAGGGGAATACGTGACCAAGAACCACCTTCATCGGTAGTGTGCAGCAACAGTCCAGGCTCTCCGGCAATCCAGCCTTCTTTACCTGCAAAACTTACTGAGTCAAAGCGATACTTTTGCTCATCCAGTTGCAATATTATCGGTTTCCAGGTATTACCACCGTCATTGGTTTCTAACAGGGTAGCATTGCTACCTACTAAGTAGCCATGCTCAGGGTTATTAGTAAAAGCAATATCCAATAGATTCGAGTCTGTTGGCACAGAAATGATTTTCCAAGGGTTGTAGCTAACAGACGGGATTTTGCTACAACCTATGCACATCAGGAATACTATTAACAAGGCAGCTATTCGTTGCCAACTTTTTACAATTGAATGCATCAGGATCTCTTATTTGTTTCTAAATTTCTGTAACTGTTCTCTAAAAGGTTTACCTTATACCAAGTTTTGGATTTTAGATTTTGGATTTTGGATTTTGGTGAAGCAGTGCGGTCTTCTCTCTACAGCCCTTCTTAAGACAGGAGACGCTCCTGCGTTCAGGCATCCTACGGCAGGCGTTAGCCTCTGGAAAAGTGAGAAGGGGAGACATTTTAGCAGCGCAGCGTAAAGTCAACGGCATAGCTTCTCTACGAGACGCTCTTGCGTTCGCTTAGAGCGAGTCTGTGTAGCCCTACGGGGACTTGCTAGCAAGAGCGTCTCTTAGAGAGCATCTGGGAGTTTCCACGCCACTTGACGGCAGTTGCTTCTCCCTACAGCCCTTTGGGCATCCTACGGCAGACGCTAGCCTCTCCCAATGTGAGAAGGGGAGCCACTGCGGTCTTCTCCCAAGGGGAGACGCCAAGGGCGATGGGGTTTCCCCAAGTAGAGCAAGTGGCGTGAGACGCGCAAAGGAGAAGTCGGGAAACCCTCTTGGGCGCACTGCCTCCTTTATGCCTCTTAACCCGTCCACCGCAGTCGCTCCCTATGAGCGACTGCACCAAGCCGAAGGGATTAAAAGTCCTTATTAAAAGGCGTTCCAAAAATCCCAAAAATATTCTTTTTCCCCAATTTGTTACTGAGGGATGTAGCCGCTCTACGGAACTAGTATAACGGCACATCTATGTGATTTTAATTACAGAACTAAACTCACTGTCACCTGTTCCCTATTTTCGAGATAACGGCTGTCATTGTAAGCCGTAGAGACTAATAAAAAACAAGAAGCCAAGAGCCAAAGCGCCAAAAATTAGGATATTCTTTTGGGCTGGCGTTAGGGTATTGACACCCAAACCGTAACCGAGATTTTCTTTGAAGCCGGATGCAGTACCGGCAGGGCCAATGTTGGCAAAAGCGGTCTTTTTTGCAGTACAAACTGGACAGCGCCAATCTATGGGCAGTTCTGCAAAAAGTGTCCCTGAAGGAATATCATGCTCGTCGTCTCCCTTTTCGGGTTCGTAAACATAACCGCAGGCGCGACACTCGTAGCGGTCTAACACAGGAGTCTCAACAGCTGGTTCGCTCATGGCTAAGGCCTCGCAGAGGAGAAATCTTAAATATACGTTAAAAATTATGACATAATTGTCAGACTTTTCTATCACGATCAAAAGCGAATTAAATAAGCTGTTGTGCGTCTGTTTCCCAGATTTCAGAATAGTCAAACAGATATAATGTAAAAGAAAGTAACGTAATTCAAGGGATTGGGCTGGGTGTTAGGTCTATATTGAACTCAACCCAGAAGCGCTATAGTCCCTAATCTCTAGTCGTCAGTACCCAATCTCCAGTCACTACTTAAAATACTCCATAAGCGGTAGATACTCATTGTGTTTGTCCTCAGCGGTTACGAGTACCTTCTAGGCTTTTTCATCATCTGTAGCCTAGTGCCTGCCTTAGCGCTCTCAGCGTCCAAGCTCCTACGACCCAGTGGTTACAGCCCAGAACGGCACACCACCTATGAATCTGGTATGGAACCCATCGGGGGAGCCTGGATTCAGTTCAACATCCGCTACTACATGTTTGCTCTGGTCTTCGTCGTCTTTGATGTGGAGACTGTATTCTTGTATCCTTGGGCGGTAGCTTTCCACCGTTTGGGACTATTAGCATTTATTGAAGCGCTAGTCTTTATTGCAATTCTTGTAGTCGCCTTAGTTTACGCATGGCGTAAAGGAGCTTTGGAATGGTCTTGAATTCTAACTTAACAACCCAGGACAAAGAGCGAATCATCAACCCCATTGAGCGGACTAATGTCACTCAAGACCTTTCAGAAAACGTCATTTTGACGACGGTTGATGATCTCTACGACTGGGCGCGGCTTTCTAGTTTATGGCCGTTGCTATTTGGTACTGCTTGCTGCTTTATTGAGTTTGCAGCTTTAATTGGTTCCCGATTTGACTTTGACCGTTTTGGACTAATTCCTCGTTCTAGCCCCCGCCAAGCCGATTTAATTATTACAGCAGGGACTATTACGATGAAGATGGCTCCCCAACTGGTGCGTCTTTATGAACAAATGCCAGAGCCGAAGTATGTAATTGCGATGGGAGCTTGCACAATTACTGGCGGGATGTTCAGCGTTGATTCCCCCACGGCAGTGCGTGGAGTCGATAAACTGATTCCTGTAGATGTGTATTTGCCTGGTTGTCCTCCCCGTCCAGAAGCAATTATCGACGCAATCATTAAGCTGCGGAAGAAAATCGCCAATGAATCGATGCAAGAGCGGTATAAAATTAAGCAAACCCACCGCTACTACAGCACGACTCATAATTTGAAGCCAGTAGAGGAAATCTTAACTGGTAAGTATTTGCAGTCAGAAACTCGCTCTGTACCACCGAAGGAATTGACAGAAGCGATCGGTATGCCAATACCACCTGCACTGCTGACAGCAAAGGCGCAAAAGGAGGAACAAACTCGTGGCTGAAGAAGAATCTAAACCAGTACCAGCAGACGAAGAAGAATCTAAACCGGTAGCAGCGGCTAAAGAAGAGTCATTGGTACAAGCCGGTAAAGTTTCCCAGTGGTTGACGGAAAATGGCTTTGACCACGAGTTTTTAGCACCAGACAAGAATGGTGTAGAGATAATTAAAGTGGGGGCAGATTTCTTGCTTCCCACTGCTACAGCCCTTTATGCCTACGGGTTTAATTATCTCCAGTTTCAAGGTGGTGTTGACCTTGGCCCAGGACAGGAATTGGTGAGTGTATATCATTTGAATAAAGTCGGTGATAATAGCGATCGCCCCGAAGAAGTACGGGTGAAGGTGTTCTTACCACGGGAAAACCCCGTAGTGCCTTCTGTGTACTGGATTTGGAAGACCGCAGATTGGCAAGAGCGCGAGTCTTACGATATGTTCGGCATTATCTACGAAGGACACCCAAATCTCAAGCGGCTTTTGATGCCGGAAGATTGGGTGGGTTGGCCTTTACGGAAGGATTACATCTCGCCTGATTTCTACGAGTTGCAGGATGCTTATTAGATAGTGCTGAATAGACACGCGATGAATCGCGTCTGTACAATATAGTGCTGAGTTAGCGATTAACCCCTTTCCGGTGGCGGAGAGGGGTTATGTTTTTGGTGTTTCATGTCAAGTTGGTTGACAAAACTTGCTGTAACTCATTGACTGTATTTACAGTTTTAATTGCCTGTTGAATTGTTTTTAATTTCTGCAAATCTGTAATTTGAGAGATTATCGGC
This sequence comes from Nostoc sp., assembly GCF_036917195.1. Taxonomy (GTDB): domain Bacteria; phylum Cyanobacteriota; class Cyanobacteriia; order Cyanobacteriales; family Nostocaceae; genus Nostoc. The sequence goes on along the minus strand of NZ_JBALDG010000020.1, from coordinate 197,572 downwards.
ATCAATTCTGAACCTTGATTGCCAAACTTAATTTCTAATGCCAATTCAATCCCTGAATATAACTCTTCTTTTCTTCCTCGCAGTTCTCCGCGTGCTTCTTTGCGTGCTTCTCCTTTGCTAAAAATTTATTGATACCAAGGCGACTGCTCTAAAAGTGCCATATCCCACCTCAGAATTTGTTGAACTATTGCACTATCTAATACAAAGGTAGCAAAAAATCCTAATACTGTTTCTAGTTGATTCAATTGTTCATCTGCACGTAATATTCGCAATGCGTCCCGAATCGTAGGCTCGTTATCACCTCCTTTAAGGATGGGTACAAATGGAAGTAGTGATGGTAATGGTTGTGCAAAGGCAATGTTTACATCGACTTCCCACAGGTTAATGACACGGTAATCTTGAATAGCACGTAAACCAGCAATATTTAATGCATAAATTGTCGGTATTTCAGCGTCACTTGCCTTGAGGATATTAATTAGTACTGGATACGTTGGCAAATTATATTTTTCTTCTGCAAGTGCTGCATAAGCACGCATTCTGCGGGGCATTTCTGGTTTATAACGCAGTTGTAATTCGTTAAGAACAAGAAACTTTCCGGGGACTTTCGACACGGATTAAAACATCACTTTCTCAAACTCGTGGGAAGTTTGTTTAGTCAAGCTGAACAGCAAGCAAAAGTCAACTCCAAGATGCAGCTAGATGAAATTGAGCTATCGGTAGAAATTAGTGCAGATGGGGAAGTTAAATTAATTGGCAGTGGTGTCAAAGCTGGAAGTAAAGGAGCTTTGACTTCCGCCTTGAGGTACTAGCTCATTTTTAACTGTTCTAATTTTTGTTTAATCAAAATTTCAACTTCTTCAATCTCAGTATTCGATTTTGGGATGTCAAAAGTCTCTGGAGACGCTTCAGATGTAAAGCGGTCAACAAAAGCACGAAACGCTGTTTTGTTGTCGGGGTAAGCAATGACAAAGGCTCTTAACTCGGTTTTGCTCATGCTGCTAAAGTCTGGCTCAATCACAAGAACCTCCAAAGACCATTGCGATAGATTTCTACCTCTATGTTATCTCCTGCCAAAATAAACACATTACCTGTTTGTTCATCAAGGCGGACAATGTAAATAGGAGTAAATGTATTGGTCAAAGATTGACATATTATGATACACCTGATGCCTTGTTCAGCAGTTGGCAAGATTTGTATACCTCATAACCGCATAGCTTGGAATCAAAATAGCAGATAAGGGGAAAATATCAAACCATCTCTGTTGTAAATTGATAAGGCAGTAATTCGTAGGTTGGGTTGAGGAACGAAACCCAACATTACCCATCACAATACTCAACGAGTTTGACAACATCCTTAGTCCATTTGCGATCGCACCCACCACATCCATTATCATTGGTGCGTAAGGTAACACATTATAGACATCGCGGCATTAATTAAAATCCTAAAATCTGGCTAATACCAATATCTAGTCCAGGTTAAAATTAAATATGCTCGTGAAAAATATCGTATTTATATTCAGAGCTACAACAAAATTAAAAGCTTATGACAACAAGCAGTATTAGACAGCAAATTTTAGAGCAGCTTAAAACGTTACCTGGAGAACAGGTGAAAACTCTCGTCTTAACATGGCTGACTGATTCATCCACTTCCTTAGAAGATTTTGAGCAGTTACTAACAAATCAACTTACTCAAACTCCAGAAGAATCATTTGAATCCGGTGAGATAGACACAGAATTAAATTTTCAACCTCTTACTGAAGTCCAAATGGTTCAACAGAGCCAATCTGCTCTCGAAGCTTACCGTTCCACAGGTTCAGGAATAGCCCATGATCGCGTGCGTGAATGGGCTGACAGTTTGGGAAGCGATCAAGAACGTCCATGCCCGAAATAGTTTGGACTGAAACTGCAATTGACGACTTAAATCGTCATTATGATTTTATAAAACTGAATAATCCTGATGCAGCAGTACGCGCAATACAAGCAATTGTTTCTTCAGGCGAAAGTCTAGAGCAGAATCCTCGTTGAGGTGCGATTGCAGATGAAATAGCAGGCTTGCGAAAACTTTTATTTTCTTTTGGTAAATACGGCTTTATAATTCACTACGTTCTTCTTGAGGATGATATTGTTATTTTACGCGTCTATCATGGGCGAGAGAATCGACCTCGTTAGTATTAATTTTCATGTTGAGAAGATTAGGCTACCTGCTCCCTCTCGACATCCTCAGCAATTACTGTAACCGCTTGCTCAACTCTTGAAGCAAACATTGGAAAAAGGAGAATCTGAAGCGATCGCCAGAGTTTGATTAGCTTTATATTAATTTTAATGGTGCGTTGACCTTTGTGACAACGCACCATTATCTAAAGAAACGACGAGTACAAACAATTACTTCACAGATGTCACTGTTTGGTTTACTACTGGACGTGGTTTTTTACGGTCTGACCTGCGCGTTCCACCAGCCATCTCATATTCATCACTATTTTTGCCATAGCGAGATGCAACATTCAACAGCATCTGCTCAGTATAAGTATTTAACTCACGTTCTGCTTCTATTAATGCATTGTGTGTCTTATCTACTATCGTTTGTGCTTGATTATAAGCGGCTAGCTTTTCTCGTAACTCAATTACTTTAGTGTTGTAAGTAGCAATTGAAAACCCATTGCTAAAGTCTAATTGAGAGTTAATTGTCTGCATTCCTTCAATCCGTCGTTCAGCTTTGGTCAGTGCTATGGAGTTTCGTTTGCGTTGCGTCATATAGTTTTCCTGTTTGGATTAATTTATAAATAACCCCAAATTTAAACACTGAGTTATTTATATATCATTAAAATACGCACTAAGCAGATGCAGCAGCCACAGTGAAGTTACAGAATTATAAAAGCATTGGATGGCATTAACCAACTAGATAGATGCGGGTATATTTGCTGAAATTCGTTGAGAAAAGCTGGTTTTGAAGTTGCAAAAGCTGGTTTTGAAGTCGCAAAAGCTGGTTTTGAAGTCGCAAAAGCTGGTTTTGAAGTCGCAAAAGCTGGTTTTGAAGTCGCGAAAGCTGGTTTTGAAGTCGCAAAAGCTGGTTTTGAAGTCGCAAAAGCTGGTTTTGAAGTCGCAAAAGCTGGTTTTGAAGTCGCAAAAGCTGGTTTGATGAAAGTTGTTCAAATAATTCCATAACGCTTAATTAGCTCAACAGAACAACCCCACGGATTTATCCGTGGGGTTGCGACTATTACCGCAAGGTGGAATTAAAATAATGCTTTTTAGCGCCGTGTGCAACTTTCTTTCAAACCTAACCCCCAGACTCTCTCCGTTTCGGGGCGCGGTGTACACACAAGTCGAATTACCCCCCTTAATCCGCCCGATGGATTGGGGGGAAACAATAAATCCAGTTCCCTCCCCTTTACAAGGCGATCGCAGGCGGGTTATGGGTGTCGCTTCCAGTTAGTGATAGGGAAAGAAATCCAATTCCCTCGCGTTTACAAGGCGATCGCAGGCGGGTTATGGGTGTCGTCGGAAACAATAAATCTAGTTCCCTCCCCTTTACAAGGCGATCGCAGGCGGGTTGTTGGTGTCGTTTCTAGCTAGTGATGGGGAAACAAGAAATCCAGTTCCCTCCCCAATACATCGGGGAGGGTTAGGGTGGGGTAAAACAGCACGGCGTAAATAAAGCAACTATTTCAAATCATTCAAAAGCCAGTCTTCTAAGCTTTTTGACTTTTTACTTTTGAATGCATGACTTCCGCCTTACGGTACTAGGTATATTTGCAAAAGTGAAATACCCGCCTAATAAACCAATAGTAACAACAGCTACCCATCGCATCGGTTAGAGGGGGATGAGACGAAGCACACTAAAAATTTATTTTTATAACTGAAAATTTTATTTTATTTATGTGTTAAGTAGCTTTCAGGATGTTATCTGTATAATCTATCATTCAGTTTAAATTATCGAATGTATAATCTATCATTCAGTCTTATTAATTATTGACCTCTGTTACTTATTGATAGGTTTAAATTTGGGGATTAGGGCATCTCTTTTTAAGACATAACATACCACTCACCTAGTAGTTATTTATTAACGAAATTTGAGAAGTTATGTAGGCATACTCTATCTGAGACACTACCTAAACTTCTACTTGAAAAATCATGAGCCATTATATGGATAGTTAGCACCTTTACAGCACTATCCGATGTCTCAAGACTTATTAAACTCCTTTCAAGAAGCATACAGCAATCTCGAACTGTTTCCGTTGATGGAACGGAACGAAATGGAAAAATTTAGAGTCGAATATGGTGATGATTTGATTGCAGACCTTAACCAATTAGTGGAAGATAGTCCGAATGGAGATGGCAAAATTGTCTTTACAGGACATCGGGGATGTGGTAAGTCCACTTTGTTAGCTGAGTTTAGCAGACAAATTGAAAATAAATATTTTGTAGTTCTATTCTCTATTGCTGACAAAATTGAAATGTCGGCCGTTAACCATATTAATATCCTGTTTGCGATCGCAGTTAATTTGATGACCGAGGCAGAAGCACGCAAAGTTGATATTCCGCAATCAACTAAAGAAGCTCTTTATAAGTGGTTTGCTACCCGCACTCGCACTGAAGAATTAAATTTACAAGCAGAAGCTAGTATAGGTTTTGACCTGTTAAAATTGATTAGCTCTAAATTAAAAGCTGATGCTAGCGTTCGGGATGAAATTAAGCAAGAATTTGAACGTAAATTATCAGATTTAGTTGCCAGAATTAATGAAATTGCCGCTCTAATTCAAACTGCAACTCAACAAAACGTTTTAGTAATTATTGATGATTTAGATAAACTTGACTTAGGAAGAGTTAACGAAATTTATCGAGATAATATTAAAGCTCTCTGCCAACCTAACTTTCAAATTATCTACACTATCCCGATCGCAGTCCTTCGGGAAACATTTCTCAGTACAATAATTACCACTGAAACTAACGACCAGGTTGTGGCGATGCCTGTATTAAAAATCTTTGAGAAAGGTAAAAATCGGTTCCCTAATGCCCAACCTCGCCTGGAAGCAACAAAGATTCTCGGTGAAGTTTTACAAAAGCGGATTTCCAGTGAATTAATCACAGCAGAAACTGCTGAAAAAATTGTCATTTCTAGTGGTGGTGTATTGCGAGAGTTAATTCGTATTTCTAAGGAATGTTGCCGCATTTGTTTGCGGATGATCCGGCGAAATCCATCAGCAGAAGTTATCATTAATGATAAAATTCTCCTTCAAGCAATCAATAAAATCCGCAATGATTTTTCCATCCGTTTAGGAAAAGCTGATATAGATATTTTGCAGAGTGTTTATGAACAATTTATGCCCAATGACCCCAAACAAGCAGAGTTTTTGGATTTGCTACATGGGTTGTATGTTCTAGAATATCGCACTGATGAAACTTGGTACGATGTTCATCCAATTATTATCGAAAGCTTAAAAAGACAGGGAGCTATTAATGTTAAATGAAGAATTCTTAGAGGACGAGGGAGAAAATCAAGATGCATATGATGATTTAATTGTTTCTATTGAAGCTCAAAAACGGGGATTAAATTTACTGATTGCAGTTTGTAATGATGCAAACTTTCGTGATGAAATTATTGCCCAGTATGAAGCTGAACTACAACCCGCTTTCCGTCCATATCGAGTGACTTTAGCACGTCAGGAACCTAGCCTCAAAGCTGTTCTTAACCAACTGGTACAACAAGAAGAATATCTTCGTCAGCGTAACCAGGCGGTGATCACTGTGACGGGTGCTGAACAACTTTATTTTCTCAGATTGGGAAAAGAGCAATCAGAACAGGAGAAATTTTTTGGTTACTTACAGTGGACAAGAGAAGGATTGCGCGAGTTTCCTTTTGCGATCGTGCTTTGGGTAACTAACCAAATTTTAGTCAACCTGATTAAAAAAGCCCCTGACTTTTGGAGTTGGCGTAATGGTGTATTCCGGTTTGAATCTAAAAAGACGAATGCTATTCCTGGTAAAGAATTAGAACATATACGGTTTGTTTTTAGAGACACGGAATTAGCTAGCACAGATACTAATCAAGATAACTCCTTTTTCTTACCCATCCAAGATTTGCAAGGATTAATTGAGAAAGTAGAACAGGAGCGGGGAACTAAAGATCCCAGCTTGGCTACCTTATATTCAAGGTTGGGTGATATTTATCGCAGCAGATTAGATCGGGGTGAATCTCAAAATTATCAAGAAGAACAGGAATTAGCAATTAAGTATTGGCGTCAGGCGAGTGAATTGCAAAATGAATTAGGTTTGCAGATAGACTTAGCTACTAGCTTCAACAATTTAGCAGGACTATACCGTGCAACAGGACGCTACAACCAAGCAGAACCACTATATCAACAAGCTTTGGAACTGACGAAACGTCTTTTGGGAGACAACCATCCTTCTTTTGCTACTAGCCTGAATAATTTGGCGGGACTTTATAAATCTACTGGACAATATAGTAAAGCGGAACTCCTATATCAACAAGCTTTGGAACTGAGGAAACGCCTGTGCAAAGAAAATCATGCTGATGTCGCCGCCAGTCTCAACGATTTGGCATTACTATATGATGAACAAGGACGTTATGACGAAGCAGAACCTCTGTATCTACAATCATTAGAACTAGAAAAAAGTCTGCTTGGCGAAAATCATCTTTCTTTCGCTCATATACTGAATAATTTAGCGCTACTTTATTATCATCAAGGACGTTATAGTGAAGCTGAACCGTTGTCGCAACAAGCAATAGAACTAGATAAGCGATTTTTCGGAGAAGAGAATCCTTATGTTGCAACAGATTTGCACAATTTGGGATTGATATACCGCGCTCAAGGACGTTACGATCAAGCCGAATCTTTATTTTTGCAATCATTGGAACTCAAGCAGCGTCTATTGCAAAAGGCGCATCCACTTTTAGCAGATACTATCTATGCTCTTGGTTATATGTACAGAGAGCAGGGGCGTTACAATGAAGCGGAACCCTTATGTGTAAAAGCCTTAGAACTTGATAAGCTTTTGTTAGGAGAAAATCATCCCAATGTTGCCGAAAGTCTCAATAATTTGGCAGAAATTTATCGTGAAACTGGACGTTATGGTGAAGCGAAACCGCTTTATTTGCAAGCTTTAGAAATTTGTGAACGAGTCTGGGGCGTCAATCATATTCGTAGTCTCAATATTCGTCAAAATTTAGAAAAACTTGCCGTAGCAATGCAGAATAATGGAGAGTGCGATGTCTTGTCTACGACACGCTGCGCGAACGACAACCCCTTCGGGGAACACATTGCATAGAGGAAAAATATTATTTAGGGTTAAGCTAAACGCTAAAATACAATAAAAAAATTGGATATTTTCATTTTGAGACTCTAATCTAGAGATAGCAAAATGGCTAAAGATGTTTTCCATCAACAGGTAAAAAAAGCATTAATCAAAGATAAATGGATAATTACTCACGACCCTTTTACAATTCAGATTAGTGAAGCAATTAAACTACAAATAGATTTAGCGGCTGAAAATAGCCATTGCCGCAGAACGTAATACAGAGAAAATAGCTGTCGAAATTAAGAGTTTTACTGCAGATTCAGATATTAGTGAATTTCATACTGCACTCGGACAATATCTCAATTACTGTCAAGCTTTAGAAGAACAAGAAGCAGACAGAGTGCTTTATCTAGCCGTTTCTATCGAAACATATCAAGACTTTTTTCAACTTTCTTTTGTCCAACGCGCCCTTCATCGTTTCCAAGTTAAGTTGATAATTTACGACCCAAAACACGAGGAGATTCGGCTATGGATAAAATAAAATGCTATCGACAACTTATCAAACAAATATTGAGCGAACATCAACAAATTGCATCTAATTCTGATACTGTCAAATCACAATTAATTTTAGACAATGAAAATGACCATTATCAACTAGCTTATGTTGGTTGGCAAGGAGACAAACGGGTATTTGGCCCTGTAATACATTTTGATATTCAAAATGGAAAAATATGGATTCAATATAACGGTACAGAAGAGTCTGTTGCAGAACGATTGGTTAAGTTAGGTGTACCCCCTTCGGATATCGTCATTGGGTTCCATTCTCCTTTTAAACGCCAATTTACCTCCTATGCTGTCGAGTGAATGTGAACAAATATTTTAGGACTTACGCAGCGATAATTGGTCATTGCGAGCGAAGCGAAGCAATCCCAGTCTTGACGAGATTGCTTCGCTTCGCTCGCAATGACGGAAATACGTTACCTTTACGTAAGTCCTGTGTTTTCAACTCAAGTGATGAATACATGAATATTCGCCCAAAATAATCGATACCAATACTTCCCCATAGCTCCCCGACTTCTTAGAGAAGTTGGGGAACTGAATGATGTGTGGTAGAAAGTGCGATTGCACCAAATAATCATGTAATGGGACAAAAATCTTCAACCGACCGAGGCAATATTTAGGTAGAAGGTGCGATTGCACCAAATAATCATGTAATGGAAACTGCGTAGGCGTAGCCCCCCGCAGGCATCGCTAACTAAGTTCTATCAACTTGTAGGCTGTATACTGAGGTTTACCATCAGAATTGGGTTTTGTAAATTTCAAGTTTAATGCTACCTAGCATTATCAATTAGATTATGCTGTACTAACGAACCCCGACGAAACCAGCTTGCTCAATTGCCTTTTGCCCCTGGTCAGTTAATAAAAGATTGGCATAAGCATTTCCAATCTGCTGTTCCCGACCTTTGTTTTGCTTAATAATCACAGACAAGTTAGCGATAATGGGATAGCTACCATTTTTGATAGCCTGAGTATTTAGCTGGTTGCGCCGACGTGGACATTGCTCAGGCGACACCATCGGTTCCCGATAGGGGGGAATTAGCTGACTAGAAGTGCTACCCAATGGCAAAGCCTTCACACTACATTGAAATACTACTGAACGCGCAGAAGCGTAATAGACACCACCAGGGGTTTTACTGAGTTGGCGCACTGCCTCTGTAGTAGAGTAGACATACTGCACATTAGAGCCAAATGCTTGCCCCTTCAAGTCGCTGTTGCTAGAGAATATTACTGTATCTGCGTCCTCTGGTCGTTGAGATAAAGGTGTGATGGGCAGGTTTGGCCCACCTATTTGATTCCAGTTAGTAATTTTCCCCAAATAAATCTGCTGCAATTGATCAACAGTTAAACCAGGTACATTGAGTGATGGGTTGACTACCACTGCTATCCCATCCTTACCCACCGGACTTTCCTTAAGGGTGAAGCCTTGCTCTTTTGCAATAGCTTGTTCTTCATCAGTAAGAGGACGGGAAGATTGAGCAAAGTCTAGTTTCCCATTAAGCAACATCCGAATGCCCGAGCTAGAACCAGGGCTACCATTAACAGGGTCTACGTAGCGCAATTGTAGTTCAGGGCGAACGCTTTGGATCTGAGAATCTACCAATTGCCGAATGGATGCCCAAGCTGTACTGCCTCCATAGTTAAATGAGGCATTGGGGACATTAGCAACTGTCTGAAAAGTTGATCCAGTACTAGGAAGGGTGTTACTAGAGATGGCGTTGGAACTTTGATTGGAGGAATCAACGCTGCTGCGGGACAATAAGTTCGGCTTCAGGAACCACCAAAGCAGTCCCCCAATAACTATAACTGTCAGCACTTTACCAATAATCAAACCTCTAAGAAAGAGGGCTATTTCACTGTTAATTAAAGCTTTTTTTTGGTTTGTATTGTCCATTAGTTTCAAATATTCTTTATTATATTTATCCTACAGGAATCTATAGATATTTAGGTTAAAAGCAAATCTGAAATAAGCCAGTTAATAGGCAGTTTGATGAGTGCTGGTAGATAATTCACTCTTTTTAATGTATTGAGATTCAATTTATTTTTTGGTAGTTTTTGCAATGGGGGAATTGCTTTTATAGACTCCTCTGTTAACTGCTAATTTGACTGCGATGCTATTCAGATTAACGTTAGTGAACCGTCGCTCAATAAATTTTTCTATAAAATTATTTAATTGAGTAGGTTGCTTTGGAGGCGATGTCCCTGTATTAATAAATGTATAGATTAAAACTAATACTATCAAACTAGTGATAGCACCAAGCCCTATTCCCAGCAGCAAAATAAAATTTCTATAAGTTAGCGAATAGCTATCATCAGTATTTTGGTTTATGCCAGCAGATTGTGAAGACTGTGACAACACCAGATCAGAATTAAGCGCTTGCAAAGCTTCTACGGCAGTCTGGTAACGCTGGTTATAGCGATCGCGAACCATTGTATCTAAAATATTTGCAAGACCATCACTTACTTGTGCTTTATCGCGCCAGATAACTTCTCCAGTATTAGGATCATCTTGGAGTTGCTCAGGTATTAAACCTGTCAAAGCTTGAATGGCAATCATCCCTACTGCATAGATATCGCTGCAAAGTTTTGGCTTTCCCTTAGCCTGTTCGCTTGGCATATAGCCAGGAGTCCCAACAGCAATTGTTAAGCCTGCTCCCAAAGCACCAATTTTCTTAATACTCCCAAAGTCAATTAGCACAATCTTCTGATCGGAGTGCCGCCGCATTAAATTTTGCGGCTTGATATCCCGGTGAATAATATTGTGTTGGTGGACGAAGGCTAGCACTTCCAGCATGTCTTTTAATAAATTTAAGACTGCATTCTCGCTAAGACACTGACCTGATACAATTTCTTGAGTCAAGGCATGACCGTCAATAAATTCCTGGACTAAATAAAAATCTCCATCTTCATTAAAATGGGCAAACAATCTAGGAATTTGATCATGAGCGTTGCCTAGCTGGTATAAAACTTCCGCTTCCCGATCAAATAGACTTTTAGCGATGGGTAGAACAGCAGGATTGGGATCTTTTGGGTGGAAATGTTTGACAACACAATAAGGTTGTCCTGGTAAATCCAGGTCTACCGCTAAGTAGGTATCACCAGAACCTCCGCTTCCTAAGTGTTTGACAATCTCAAAGCGATTCCGAAGTGTTTTTCCAGCAAGATAGTATTGATGTCTGTTACGTCTAGCACTTGCCAACAAGTAAGTATTACCATATCCTCCGCTTTTGTGCAGTTTGACAGTCTCAAAGCGACTCCGGAGTGTTTTTCTGACTAGAGGGTTCTGGCTCATATGGTGTCTACTACTTGTTAATTTGCTAACCATTCAGAGCTTGGGTGAGGTTATGAATACCTGCTGCTAGATTTGTTGGTATTTGAGGCAGTGAGCTTTTCATACAATCTATGCTTTGGAGCAGTTTTGTAGTTTGCCGCTTGATTAGTTCATTTAATACCTTTATAGGTATCTTACATATAAAATTTCTTTCTGGAATAGTTTAAAAATTTTATCACTTAAGTAAGTTTAACACTAGTTCACAGTATTTATAACTGCGACACGAAGACAACATTCAGGAGCCAGGAGATTTATTTATTGGAGTTGAGACTAATTCTATCCATTAAACCGCTAAACCCTTATCCAGAAAGGCTTTAATGATTTTTATTAATGATTGAAATTATAAGTCGATAACCCTTGTCACATAAGGGTTGTAGCCTTAAAATTCCAATTTAGTCTCAACTCCAGGATTTATTTATTTTAACTGTTGGGTCTGATTACTGACAAAACCTTGAACAGTGGAATTTAAAGCTACAAATATCCCTTCCGGTGTCTACCACAATTTTGTTACCAGATTTTAGTCATTACTAACCGCGATCGCATCGTCAGATCAACGTGATTTCGACAAAACTAAAAAAGAGCAGGTAAGTTCTTGAGCTAAATATCGAGTGATGGTTTTTAAGGCAAATAAGTATTAGTTGTCAATCACTGAGATATCAAGTTACAGGATATTAACTAGTTATTCAATAATTTCTTCAAAATATCCAACTTTTCCGACTTTTCCCACTTTTTACTCGCGTCTGTATCACTTACAATAACTCAGTTACATTTAGCAAAACTTTTAGTGGGAAAAGTCTAAGCTGGTTTTAATGTATTTTTCGTAAATAAATAACGGTTTAGATAACTTCCGAGATATTTAATCTTTTAGAAACTGTCTTAATTTAGGTTTTGCTGCCAGCCGATAGATAAAACAATGTGACATCAGAGCAGCTAACGGCAACGGTAGCGTTATGTTAATAAAAAAAGCCCCCGAATGGGGGCCTATTAACTTGTTAGCGTGGAGTGAACAACTAATAATTAATACTCACAGTAGATACAGTAATCCGAACAAAATAATCCAAATCACGTCAACGAAGTGCCAGTAGATTTCGGCTGCTTCAATGCCAAAGTGCTTTTCGTTACTGTAGTGACCCGGAACGCGCGATCGCCATAACACAGCAACAATTGCCAAAACGCCGATGGTAACGTGCAATCCGTGGAAACCAGTCAAAACGTAAAATGCACTGGCAAATAAATTGGTAGTTAAACCAAATTGTAAATGGGTATATTCATATACTTGACCCACCAAGAAAATAGCACCCATTGCAGCAGTAATTGCTAACCAGATTCGCGCACCTCGCGCATCGTTCTTTTTGATTGCAGTGTCAGCATTGTGCATGACAAAACTACTAGAAATCAGATTGATGGTGTTGACTCCAGGTAGCAATAGCTCTAACTCTGGGGTACCTGCTGGGGGCCATGCAGGTAAGGTAGCACGGAAAGCCAAGTAGGCTCCGAACAACCCCATAAAAATCATCCCTTCAGCAATCAGGAAGACAATTAGCCCAAACAGGCGATGGTCTGGATGTTCTTCGTGATGAGCGACGGACGCTTCCACCGCGTGGTGATGATTTAGTTCGGTTTTAGCTGGGTCAATAGTTTGACTTTGCATGAATTTTTAATGCCTAGAGGAGAAGGGGGAGTGGGGAGTTAGGAGTGGGGAGTTAGAAATTTTGAACTAACAACTTTATTAAAGTCATAACTCATAACTCATAACTCATAACTTTATTTCCGGTCTTCGGGATTGGCAGCAACCGCTGGGTCGGGTTCTGCTCTTAACACTGAGTTCGGACCGCCAGACAAGACTGGATTGGGATCAGATAAGGGTACACCTTCTTTAGCCTTTTCCAAACCATAGTCATAGGGTCCCGTAGCTAATACTGGGAGTTCATCAAAATTCTCGATCGCTGGCGGTGAGGTTGTCATCCACTCTAAGGTAAGTGCCCTCCAGGGATTATTACTAGCTTTCTCTCCGTACAACCAACTCCAAATCGCATTGAAGATGAAGGGGAATGTCGAAACTGCTAGTATGTAAGCGCCATAAGTGCAAATTTCGTTGATAAAGGTAAATTTGGGGTCATACTGAGCGACGCGGCGGTTCATGCCCATTAATCCCAGTTTGTGCATTGGTAAGAAGGTCATGTTTAGACCAACAATTGTCAAGGCAAAATGAACCTTACCCCAAAATTCGTTCAGCATCCGTCCCGTCATTTTCGGGAACCAGTGGTAAATTGCCGCATAAATGCCGAGAACACTACCACCAAATAAGACGTAGTGCAAATGTGCAACTACAAAATAGGTGTCGTGAACGTGAATGTCAAAGGGCACTGCTGCCAACATTACGCCACTGATACCACCAATCACAAAGGTGCCAACAAAGCCCATTGCGAATAGCATGGCACTATTGAGTTGGATTTTTCCACCCCACATGGTTGCTAACCAGCTGAAAATTTTAATTCCTGTGGGTACGGCAATGATCATGGTGGTGATCATAAAGAACATCCGTAACCAACCGGGGATACCGCTGGTAAACATGTGGTGTGCCCAAACAATTAGCCCCAGAAAGCTAATGGCAAGAGAGGAATAGGCGATCGCTTTATAGCCAAAAATCGGTTTGCGAGAATGCACGGGGATAATTTCTGAAATTGCCCCAAAAAAGGGCAAAATCATGATATATACCGCTGGGTGAGAGTAAAACCAGAACATATGCTGGTAGACAACTGGGTCACCACCGCCAGTCGGGTTAAAAAATGTTGTTCCAGCAATTAAGTCAAAGGAAAGCAGAATTAGACCTGCTGCTAACACTGGCGTAGATACCAAAGTCAGTGCCGAGGTAGCAAACATTGCCCAGCAGAACAAGGGCATTTGGTGAACCCCCATACCGGGGATACGCATCCTGAGCAATGTGACGAGGAAATTGATTGCCCCTAAAATCGATGACGTACCTAGTAGGAGGACGCTCATAATCCAAATTCCCTCACCTACTTGACCTGTTACCAAGCTCAGGGGAGGGTAGGAAGTCCAACCCGCATCCGGTGCATCGCCTACCACTAAACTAGTGATCAACAATAAACCCGCAGGGGGAATCATCCAAAAGGCAACAGCATTCAAGCGCGGGAATGCCATATCCTTGGCCCCAATCATCAAGGGGATGAGGAAGTTAGCAAAACCTGCACCAGCTGGCACGATCCACAAGAAAATCATGATTGTGGCGTGCAACGTAAATAAGCTGTTGTAGACTTCAGGGGTGACAAAATCGACTTCAGGGGTTCGCAGTTCTGTACGAACCAAGTCAGCCATCACGCCACCAATGCAGTAGAAAATGAACGTAGTGACTAGGTATTGAATCCCAATCACCTTATGGTCGGTGTTGAAGCCAAAGTAGTCTTGCCATTTTCTCCCTGGTTCCTCAAGAAGGGCGGGGATATTGGCAGTTTCTTGCAACTGAGCTTGGGTCATAGTCATTAGTCATTAGTCATTAATCATTAGTCATTAGTCATTGGATTTTGACTAATTAACAATTGACTAATGGTGAACTTGATGGAGGATTTCTGGCTGAATTCCCATGTCCTTGGTGTAAGGGGCGAGAAATTCATTTGGGGATAGATCCGCAGGGTTAACAGCAACAGCTTGATTTAGCGTTTCTTTGCTGGCAACTAGCTGCTCTTGCTGCCATTTATCAAAGGCTTCTTCTGTCTCAACTACTACTGATGCTCTCATAGCTCCGTGATATGGGCCACAAAGTTCAGCACAAATCAGGGCATAATCGCCTGCTTTTTTGGGTGTGAAGCGAATCTCGCTTTGTCTACCAGGGATGGCATCTTGTTTCAGGCGGAACTCTGGCACCCAGAAGGCGTGAATGACATCGTTGGCTGTCATATTGATTTGCACTTCTCGCCCGATGGGGACGTGCATTTCACTTGTAGTTATACCAGTTTCAGGATAGGTGAAAATCCAGGCATATTGTAGACCTGTGACGTTGACTTGCAATTCTGGTGGTTTGTCTGCTTTATCAGGACTGCCCCCAATTGTCGGAGCAACACTACCTACACCTGGGGCATTCCGCAGTTGGGGAATTTGGTCAGCATTGCGGACTTCTGCAGTAGCTGGGTCTTGCATTGCTTCATCAGATTTTTCTTGATTGAGGTTGGGTTCGGTGCTGGGAGGAGTATCGCTTAAAGTTGCAGCCATAGCACTTCCTGGCATTGTCATTGACTCCTGATTCATCGGTGCTTCATGGATAGCATGGGGATCGAAGCCACCGATTTCGTTGTACACATCAAAACTGTAAACAGAAATACCGATAACGATAATTGCTGGGATCGCCGTCCAGAGAATTTCTAGAGGTACATTGCCCTCAACTGGTGGGCCGTCTTCATTATCACCTGCACGCCGACGGTATTTAAATGCAGAGTAAATTAAAATACCTTCTACGAGCAGGAATATACCTGTAGAAATAATCATCATCGCATTGAACAGACCATCCACTAATACGGCTTCATCTGTGGCTGCTGCTGGCAACAGACCGTGATTTTGACCGTACCAAAGGCTGGCTAGCGTTAACACGATGCCAATGAGTAATGTCCAGATTGAACTTGGAATCTTCACGGCTTACTTAATTTAATTTACTACGTTATCTCAAAGCTACTCACTTACTAAGGTAGTCTAGGCCAGAAGGCATGGAGTCTAAAGGTCTGAAATTTTTATTAATTTTTTTGACTATTTTACTAATTTTGGGTAGAAGGTGACTATCAAATACTGCCAAAAGTAGATGTAAATCAGTGTAAAAATTTAGGATGCTTAAATTAATTGTGATTAATCAATTTTTCACATCTTGAAAAATACCTAAAGCTTCAGGCAAAACGTCGCTAAAGTGATTCAAAGTATAAGTGAGTGCTAATCTATAAACCTTTAGCCTATACGCTAGGGTGAAGATGGGACGCTAAAAGAAAATTGAAAATTTTAAGAGATCCACCAACAGCGGGCAGAAGGTATCGTTAATGAGCGAATTTGTCCTACAACAACAAAATGAAGCGGCACTTCAGCAGCAAAAGCCCAAGGAAATGATTCGGCGCTTGGTGTGGAAAATGTGCATAGCCACCTTAATTTTGATGGCAATAGGCAGTGCCACCCGCGTGATGAATGCTGGACTTGCTTGCCCAGACTGGCCCTTATGCTATGGCGAACTCGTGCCAGCCAAGCAAATGAATCTCCAGGTGTTCCTGGAGTGGTTTCACAGATTGGATGCAGCTTTAATTGGTGTAAGCGCGATCGCACTCTTCGGTTTGTCCTGGTGGCATCGTCGTTTCTTACCCTCTTGGCTGCCTTGGGCATCCACATTCGCCCTGTTTTTAATCGTCTTCCAAGGTATCTTGGGGGGACTTACCGTTACCGAACTGTTGCGGTTTGATATCGTTACCGCTCATTTAGGAACGGCGCTGTTGTTTTTTACCACCCTCCTGGTTATCGGCACAGCACTTACACCTTATCAGGGGAATGGAACCGTTGGTAATTTACCTTGGGTCGGTTTAACTGCCGCTGTTCTGGTTTACCTGCAAAGTCTGCTAGGTGCTTTGGTAGGCTCTCGCTGGGCGCTACACCAATGCCTTGGCGGTTCTCAACTTTGTACTGTGATGTACAGCCATATTGCTGGTTTGGTGCCGCCAACGGTAACAACCTTGGCAATGGTATTTATCTGTTGGCGTACACCAGCACTACATCCAGCCTTGCGGCGACTGGCAAATATGGCTGGTGCGTTGTTGAGCTTACAAATCTTGTTGGGATTCGCTACTTTCAAATTACATCTCCAAGTCGAGCCTCTAACCGTCTCTCACCAAGCTATAGGAGCTACTTTGCTGGGTACTTTGGTGGCTTTCACAGTTCTCGCACTGCGTGACTCAGTGAGTGCTGAGTCACGTTAGCGGATAGCTATGGTTTAGCCCGTGCTGAGTCACGGGTAAGGAATGAGGGAGATGAGGGAGCAGGGAAAGCAAGGGAGGTAGGGAAAGAATTCCTAACTTTTAACTCCTAACAGACGCGATTAACGCGTCTCTACTCCTAACTCCTGTACAGACGCGATTAATCGCGTCTCTCCTAACTCAGCACTGATGGAAGGCGCAACGGCGAGTATTGCGACCCACGCAGGTGCAGAAAATCTGTGTTTTCGTTTGCCTGAAAGAGCCAGCTTGAGCGGGGGCTGCATATAAGTTGTTAAAAAATAAGGAACCAGAGCCAAAATGATTGAGACTAATGTCTCTCGCCACCACGAAACATTTTTACAGGTAATTCAAAGTTACTACCAGCTAACGAAGCCTCGGATTATTCCGTTGCTTTTAATTACCACGGCTGGGAGTATGTGGATTGCTGCTAAGGGAGAAGTAGATCCATTGCTGTTGCTAGTAACTCTCACTGGTGGCACAATGGCTGCTGCAAGCGCCCAGACGATTAACTGTGTCTATGACCGAGATATTGATTATGACATGGAGCGGACGCGCCATCGTCCCATGCCTTCGGGTAGGGTGCAGCCGCGCGATGCTCTAATTTTTGCGATCGCACTGGCGACGATTTCCTTTACACTCCTAGCAGTATTTGCCAACCTGTTAGCCGCCCTGCTAGCGTTCTCTGGCATCGTCTTTTATATTTTGGTCTATACCCACTGGCTGAAACGCCACAGCACCCAGAATATCGTCATTGGTGGGGCCGCTGGGGCAATTCCGGCGTTAGTGGGTTGGGCTGCTGTCACTGGCACATTAAGCTGGTCAGCATGGTTAATTTTTGCCATTGTCTTTTTGTGGACACCACCCCATTTCTGGGCGCTAGCTCTGATGATCAGGGACGATTACGCAAAGGTTGGGATACCAATGCTACCTGTAGTTGAAGGTGACACAGCAACAGTGAAGCAGATTTGGTACTATACGTTGGTCACTGTAGTTGCAACCCTGTTATTGGTTTATCCTTTGGGCGCAAGTGGAATTCTTTATGCTGCGATCGCCCTAATTCTGGGAGGATTATTTATCCACAAATCTTGGCGTTTGTTGCAAAATCCAGAGGATCGCACTGTAGCTAGAGAGTTGTTTCTCTATTCCATCTCCTACATGATGCTGTTGTGTCTGGGTATGGTAGTGGATAGTCTTCCCGTTACCCATCATCTAATTAGTGCAGGGATCAATCAGCTGCATCTATTAATCGGCTAATTCTTAGCTAAGGATTTCAGCATCCAGAAATCGGGTTTGAGAAAAACCCGGTTTCTCCAAGGCGCGTAGGGGTAGCCCACCGAAGGAAAATTTAGCCGTTAAGGGGACTGCCTTGGCAATAAATGTTACCAGTATCGACCATCGAAGAAGTCCTGGAATCTTTACTGATTTTATACCGCGTTCCGAAGATTGCCGTACTCGGCATCGTTTTTTTATCCCATAGTCATACTGTGGACATAGATATACCAAGTTCTGGACTCTGATAAAAGTTGTCGCAACGCAGTCAGTCGAGTGATTGCATGTGTATAAAAACTGCTGACCTCTGGTAGCGATCGCATTCAGCCAAGAGTACTCAAATGCCGACCCAAGTCATATCCTCGCATGACCAAACCACGACGCACGATCAAATTCCAGATGGCTGCATAAAAACCTTAACTAAGTGCCATTCTATTGTAGGGTGTGTTATGCCGTAGGCTAACGCACCTTGAATCGTTGACGGTGCCGTACTCTCATAGATAACGCCCCATACATTTAAATTTCTTAACATAGCTTGAAATATTAGCGCCGACTTATTTAGATTCTGTATCGCATTACTTCAATTGGCGTTAGCTATAGCTATGGAACTGAGTCAGAATTGAAAACTCATCGTGCTGACTTGATTGCCTATTCTGCGAGTCATATTCCCAAATTAATCATTCGTAATTCGTAATGGGCTACGCCTAGCTGCGCTAACATCTGGTTCTATCTGAATTTAGCTTGGGTAGCGTCTTTCTTTTAGTGTCATCTGTATTTATTAATAAATTATGAGAATTATTTGCAATTGATTAGTTATTTCCTGTAATGTTTATTCTCAAGTAGCTGATACTAAATTTCATCAAGCAGCAAATAGCATCTGCTTGATTGAGAGAAAGTAGCAGGTGGAGAGCAGGTGTAGGGGTATAAAAGTGGTATTGAAGCAAATATTAAAGATTGTTTTGGTCACAAGCTCTATTTGGTTCTGGGTTGCAATAAGCGTAACGGCTACTGAAGTAAACAAACAAGCACAGGGTAAATCTGTTGGAGCGGCACTACTCAATTCTAAAACGACTAGAGAGATTCCAAGACTAGGTGAAGTAGGATTTCCTAGCACCCTAGCTCAACAGTTAGTACAGTCCCCAGCACCTCAAACAGCGCCGACTCAGAAGTTGTGCAAGTGACGGGAGTCAAGGCAAATCCTACCTCTAAGGGTGTGGAGATTATTTTACAGACTTCCATTGGTCAACAGTTGCAAGTGGTAAACCGCAGTGCTGGCAATAGTTTTATCACTGATATTCCCAATGCTCAACTGCGTTTGCCGTCAGGCGATGCATTCACATTTGATTCAGACAAACCAATTACGGGTCTTAGTAAGATAACGGTAATAAATCTGGATGCCAATACTATCCGAGTAACGGTAACGGGTGAGGCGGGTTTATCTATTGTTGAGTTGTTTGATAGCAATGAAGGTTTAATCTTCGGGTTAACACCAGTTACATCTTCAGCACAGACACCACAGCAACCGCCAGCACAACAACAGCCGGGAACTCAAACCAAGCCAGAGCAACCACCTAACTCACAAACTGATGAACCGATTGAATTGGTGGTGACGGGGGAGCAAGACGAGTATCGTGTACCAAATGCCTCCACTGCCACTGGAACTGATACCCCGATCCGGGATATTCCATTCTCAATTCAAGTAGTTCCTCAAGAGATAATTCGAGATCAGCAAGTCACACGCATAGAAGAAGCGCTCCGCAATGTCAGTGGTGTAACTTACCAAGGAAGTGCAAGCAACAGGAGTGGTGCAAATTTCACCATCCGAGGGTTTACTGATGCCCCAATTTTGCGCGATGGATTTAGACGGTATGGCGTTGTTGAAGCGCCTTTAGAAGTAGCGAATTTGGAGCGGATTGAAGTACTCAAGGGTCCGGCATCCATCTTGTATGGTGCAATTGAACCCGGAGGATTGATTAACGCGGTGTCCAAGCAGCCCTTGTCCCAGCCTTTTTATGAAACAGAATTACAAGTGGGAAGCCAGGGTTTTGTCTGACCCCGCTTTGATTTTTCTAGCCCCTTAAGCGCTGATGGGAAAGTACTCTACCGCCTGAATGGGTTGTACCAGAGATTGGACAGCTTTAGCAACTTTGACCAAGAAGATCGGCGAATCTTCATTGCGCCTACACTTACCTGGAAAATAGACGATCGCACCGATTTAGGAATTTCGTTGGAATATATTGACAATAATCGTCCAGCTGATTTTGGTATCCCGGCTATTGGTAATAGGATTGCTGATCTGCCACGCGATCGCATTGCCACCGAACCTAGTGACGCGGTGACAAATCAATATCTAAATATTGGCTATAACTTAGAACATCGCTTCAGTCGGAATTGGAAATTCCGCAATGCCTTTCGCTATTCCTCTTTTAACTATGATTTCAACGTTGTTGCCCTTCCCCTTTCTTTTGATGAGGCAACAGGTACAGTGAATCGCTCCTTTGCCTCCCAAGAAGGACAGGACGATAACTATACCCTGCAAGCCAACGTCGTGGGTGAGTTTGCTACGGGTTTTATCAATCACACTCTTTTATTCGGTGCAGACTACATTCATAGTGCTACGAACGTTTTCACGGTGCTTGATTTTACTCCCCAACCGTTGAATCTTTTCAATCCAGTTTACGGGGTGGCTAAACCCAATGAGGATACATTACCGCCCTTTGGTGGCAATGATACAACATCCAATCGCTGGGGATTCTATCTGCAAGATCAGATTTCGCTGTTCCAAAATTTAAAGCTGTTAGCAGGCATCCGCTACGACACCATAGAATCAAAAACAGTCAACCTGCCAGGGCAGGTGATACAACCGGGTGAAACGACTCAAAATGATGATGCTTTTACCCCGCGTGTGGGAATTCTTTACCAACCGAGCAAAGCTGTATCTTTATACGCTAGTTACTCAGAATCTTTCACCCCCAATACAACAAATACAGCAACTGGTGAACCCCTGGAACCGCAACGGAGCAAAGGGTATGAGTTTGGCGTCAAAACAGAATTGCTAGACGGTAAACTGTTTGCCACCTTGGCATATTTTGACATCACCAAACAAAATGTGTCGGTCACAGATCCCAACTTCCCGCTTGCATCGATCGCATCTGGAGAACAGCGCAGTCGTGGGATTGAATTTGATGCCGCAGGAGAAATATTGCCGGGATGGAAGATAATCGCTGACTACGCCTACATTGATGCTGAAGTCAGTGCTGATACCAATCCCGAATTAGTTGGCAATAGGTTATATGGTGTTCCCGAAAATAGTGCCAGTTTATGGACAACTTATGAAATTCAGCGCGGTAATTTGCAGGGTTTAGGCTTGGGATTTGGATTTAATTATGTTGGTGAAAGACAGGGGGATTTAGCTAGTAGCTATCAGGTAGATAGCTATTTCACAACCAATGCAGCGATTTTTTATCGACGCAATAATTGGCGATTTGGCCTTAACTTCAAAAATATTGGTGATGTCAAATACATTGAAAATGTAACGAATCAGCGAAGCGGAGCCAACAATTTTGGCGAACCCTTCACGGTGATTGGCTCGGTTTCGGTGCAGTTTTAACCCGACCCTAACCTTCCCCGATGCCTTAGAGAGGAAAGCAGCCAGATTTCTTCCTATCAATCCATCGGGGCGATTGAGGGGGTAGTTAGAGGAAGTTTCAAGACAGTCCACCATCCGCTATAACTGCTATTTTGTCAGGCTAATTCATAAAATATGACTCAAATTAAGACAAAACTCACAGGTGTTCCGCGTACTATGCTGATGACTACTCGCGCGCGGGTGGATGAACATCAATGCGAGATTGGTGCATTGTTTCGTGATCCTAAAGTGTTTGAATGATGGCAAGCGATCGCCGTTGCTTGTCAACCAACACCTCAACCACCAATAGGGAATCAATCCACTGCAAGTGAAATCTCAGCAACTGAGCTAGATAATCAGGAAAAAGCTGGTTTCAACTCAGAAATTTATCTGCTGGCAAATCCTGATGTTGCTAAATCGATTCAAGAAGGAAAATTCAAATCTGCGTTAGATCACTATGAAAAAGTAGGGAAGTCTGGCAAAAATCCCGAAGGAGAAGCGATTGAAGGATACTTCACAGGGACTAGTGGCAATGATACAGTGACTGGCTTTGGTCAATCTCCTGCTCTGACTGGCGTAAACTTTGAAATTGTATCAGATCAGAAGGGTTCGTTTCCCATCCGTCCGAAAACTTTGGGCGTTAGTGAGGTGGATACCTTAATTGCAACCAAAGGTTCAAACAATGAATTTCTCCTGGGTAGCTTCATCACTGTTGTTAATCCCAAAGCTGAACCGTTTTATGTCGGTAAAGGAGATGCTGATTATGCTCGAATTCAAAATTTCACTAAATCTAAGGATGCAATTACCTTGGCAGGGCAACCACAACAATACAAGTTTGAAACTGTAAAAGGAAACTTTCGCATTTTAACTGCTAGCGGTGATTTAATTGCGATTGTTGAAGGCATAGATAAGCTTGAAGCAGGCAAAGTATCCAACAAACAGTACGGAATGTTTCCCTTAAAATAACCTGAGAAAGTATTAATTACTATGAGCAAACTATCCAAACCAAGTGCCCTCAACGACATTAAAATCGAAACTGTTTTAGCTCGACTGCACGCAGAAGCTGATAAGCAATTTGGTGGATTGATTCTCCACTATTTGCCTAAGCTTCCAGGCTTGTTTTTAGGTAAAGGCATTCAGTGGGATCAGACAAAAACTGAATTTTACAACGATAAATACATTTCCATTGAAAGGGATCAAGGGGAATTAATGTATTTGATAGCCCGTTCGATTAATGCTAAAACAATTGTTGAGTTTGGCACTTCATTTGGAATTTCCACCATATATCTAGCTACTGCTGTGAGGGATAATGGCGGCGGCGTTGTTATTGGCACGGAAATTGTGCATGAAAAAGTCATACAAGCTAGAAAAAATATTGCCGAAGCCGGACTAGAAACCTATGTGGATATTCGAGAAGGGGATGCTCTAGAGACACTAAAAACCTTAAATCAAACAGTTGATTTAGTCTTGATTGATGGCTGGACACACTTAGCCTTGGATGTGTTAAAAATTATAGATCCGTTGATCCGACCGGGCGGAATCATTATTTCTGATAATGTCAATACCTTTAAAGATGCACTGAAATCCTATGTTGAGTTTTTGCAAAACCCTGCTAATGGTTATCGAACATCTACTTTGAATTTGAAAGGAGGCACAGAATTTTCTGTCAAGGTTAAGGAAATATCATGAAAATTAAGCAGTTTTTTTCAAAATGGTCAAGAACAATTCATCGATGGGTTGGGCTTTATTTTGCTGTAGTCATTGGAATTTACTTAATAGAAATAATTGCTCTTCCATCTGTTTTCAGTTCTGGCTTACCTACAATTGACGAGAAACCACCTACTCAAACCGTTGTAAAAAATACCAAATCTTTACTTTCTCTGGAACAGGCTTCGCAAGCATTAATCTCTCTGCACCCAGAGGGGATTAATACGCTAGAAGACATTGATGAAATTGCCTATCTACCAACTTTAGGCGTTTATCGATTTGAAAATCAAAAACGTTTGTTTGAATGGTATATCGATGCTCATAACGGTAAATTAGTAAAGTATGGCTTCAACTCCACCGATTTTTTAGAGGATCGAGGATTGCTGGGATGGTTTGCTCCCTGGATTCACGATCTGATTGAAATGTCCTTTTTGTTTTTGATGTCAACACTGGCAGTTAGCGGTGTTTATCTGTTCATTTATCCATTTCTAGTAAGGAAAAATTCAGAGATTAATTCAAGCCTAAAGGAAACCCTTTAAGTCGGGCAAATCCTCGTTCTTAGATACTCATCTGTGTAAGAGGATGTCTGAGAAGTTAAAAATATCATGCTGGAAGCAATAGCCAAGTGTTGCATCTCATCAACCCACGGAAAATTGCGATTCTTCTCTTCTCTACGAGAGGCTACGCCAACGAGACGCTACGCGAACGCTCCCCTTTGTTACGCTCAGAATGACAAATTATATTTTTCGTACACTTTTTAGACATCTTCTAAGCAGGAACCGCTTGTTTCAAAGATAAGCAAGGCTCAGTTTGATTGGTAATCAAATTTCGTTGAAAGTAATCCTAATCCCGGTTTACTAGCAGCGGATTTCAGTCCCCAGCCATTTCCAAGTAGCGAGAATGAATCCAACCAGGACGATCAGTAAGCTTTACCCATTCGCGAGAAGACTTAGTTACTCTGACATTGACATCATGTTGGTAAGGAATGTTACCGATTTTTGGATAACTAGAACTAGGGCCAGAGCGGATGGCGACTCCAATTGGGGCAGTTACCAACACTGTGCAAACAGGTTTAATACCTGCTCTTAACCGACATAGTTGTTCTGCTGGGGTTTGAGCTTGAGTAGCAATGGCTGGTACAGTTCCACTAGTTGCAATTAGTGTTAAAAATGCTAAAGCAGTCAGTTGTTTGTTGAATTTCATTATCGTTTTCTCTATATACTTCTATTTAAAATTCAACTTTTGGGTGCAAATTTACGTAAAAACCACCATTAGTTTATAAAAGTTCATTGCTAGCATTGCCGTGATGATATGGTTCAAATGGCGCATCGTCGTAGCGTTTATTTGCAGTAGCAGGCATTGTAATAGTGCTAGGATCTAGAACATGGGCTGCTTGTACCTTTTGAGTTGTTGTTGTGGAAGACAACAACTTTATCTTAATTATTGGTATTGGGTTTGACAGCCAAATAAATCTTGCAGGCGTTGGATTTGGAAGTTGAACAGGCTCGGTAAGCTGCAAAAATAGCCTCTAATTCAAGATATATCAACAAAAATAAACAGTATTTCTAAATATCCTGGCTATCTTCGGTTCCCACAATTTTTAATTTTTTCTATGATTTCTCTGTCTCCCACTCTTCAAACTAGGCTCTCCCAACCCTTAAAAATTGGCTCATTTGAGGTAAAAAGCCGGGTTCTCCAGTCGCCTCTATCTGGGGTGACGGATATGGTGTTTCGCCGTCTCGTGCGTCGCTATGCGCCAGATTCGATGATGTATACCGAAATGGTGAATGCTACGGGGTTGCATTACGTCAAGCAGTTACCCAAAATCATGGAGGTAGACCCCAATGAACGCCCAATTAGCGTTCAACTATTTGATTGCCGTCCAGATTTTCTGGCAGAAGCAGCAATCAAGGCAGTTGCCGAAGGTGCTGATACTGTTGATATTAATATGGGTTGTCCGGTAAATAAAATCACTAAAAATGGTGGTGGTTCTTCGTTGTTGCGGCAACCAGAAGTAGCAGAGGCAATTGTGCGGGAAGTGGTAAAAGCTGTTGATGTCCCTGTGACAGTAAAAACCCGTATTGGCTGGAATGACAACGAAATTACTATTCTCGACTTTGCCAAGCGGATGGAAGATGCAGGGGCGAAAATGATCACAGTACACGGACGCACCCGCGCCCAAGGATACAATGGCAATGCCCGTTGGGAATGGATTACCCGTGTAAAAGAAGTGCTTTCTATCCCAGTGATTGGGAATGGAGATATTTTCTCTGTTGAAGCAGCAGTGAGATGTTTAGAGCAAACTGGCGCTGATGGTGTGATGTGTTCCCGTGGAACTTTGGGTTATCCGTTTTTAGTGGGAGAAATTGATCACTTCCTGAAAACTGGGGAGATATTACCGCCACCAACCCCAATTGGGCGTCTGGAATGTGCAAGAGATCATTTACAAGCCTTATGGGAATATAAAGGCGATCGCGGTGTGCGTCAAGCCCGTAAGCACATGACTTGGTATGCTAAAGGTTTCGTTGGTGCTGCCGAACTCCGGGGACAGTTAAGTGTAGTTGAAAAGGTAGATCAAGGTTTGGCAATGATTGACCAAGCAATAGAAAAACTGGCTAATGGTTATGAATTAGAGGAAGAAGCACAAGGTAGTTTAGTAATGTTTTAAAAAATGAATATTACAAAAATTTCCTTGATTACTGCATATATTGTGTATTTAACTAATCAATGTGGAGGCTTGCAATGTTAGTTTCCAAACACAATGAGATTGTATCTATTCCCGAAATCCACTCTTTAGAAGACTTCATCGCAAATCCTCCAGACGGGATGGAGTGGGTGGATGAGCAACTGATAGAAAAAACAGGGATGACATTAAAGCATAGTGAAATTGAAGTTAATCTAAGTTTTTACTGGAGAAGTTACATCAACACCAATCAACTAGGTGGGAAAGTTTACACTGAAGTACCTTGTCGCACATCTAAACAGGGCCGGCGTCCTGATGTGGCTTATCTGACGTCTGAATTGGTAGCTCAATTTGGCAATGTTCCCACTTTGCCACAGAGTTTCCCACTAATTGCTGAGATAGTTTCACCCACCGATTTAGCTGAAGAATTATTTCTCAAAGCGCAGGAGTATTTACAGTCCGGTTGTGAGGAAGTTTGGCTAGTATTTCCTGAAAGTCGGTTAGTTTTGGTTATGACTAATAATCAGGTTTGCGGGTTTAAAGCTGGTGATGTGGTTAGCTTTTCAAAAGTATTACTGGGTTTTAGTGTAGCTGTAGACGAATTGTTGGGTTGAAAAGGCGATCCATCTAATAGTCCTGCTATTGGTAATTTTGTCATGAGTGTTGGGCGATCGCCCCCCAGTCAGGAGTCCACGATAAAGCGATCACTTTATTTGGGCTTTTGCCTAATCAAACGGCAAGCAGCTAAGTACAGCTCACCATAAATGAGGTACGGAATTCGTTTTTTGAATTAAACGTGTCTAGTAGCATCACAGTTTTTATTTCCGACCCCTTTTTGCGGTGACGTGTACTAAGGCAAGCAAATAATCGTCCATGCTGATTGCACAGGGCAGTAATGCGTTAATGATACTTTGAAGTTTGTGAAAAGTTTCTCGCTATCATCTGCGTGAATTAAAAAACTTTGATCAAGTTCGGGCTATGGTAATAAAGTTTTAGTAGGAGCGTTGAGCTTGGAGTTTTCTCAAAATAGTACAATAGTACTAAAAAGTGGTTGATATGCAAATACGGTTTAAATTTCACCCTGAGAAAGCTGTTGAAGCGGCATCTTTGTTTTTAAAGCTTCATGGTAAACCTATGTCATATTTAGGTTTGCTCAAGCTGCTTTACATGGCAGATCGGATTGCTTTAGAACGTTTAGAGCAGCCAATTACTGGCGACCGATATGTATCAATGAATTATGGCCCCGTCCTTAGCCGTGTCTATGATTTGATCAAGGGCTTAGATGTTGCTGATGCCAAGGATCTATGGTCAAGGTATATTTTCTCACGCGATCCTCGCTATAAAATTTCTGCTAACTATACTGTTTCTCTGCGGGAATATCCGGGAGACGATGAGCTTTCCGAGGCAGAAGTGAAAATCATTGAACAGGTCTATGCAAAATATGGATACATAGATCCTTTTGATTTAGCGGAAACAACTCATTTATTTCCAGAATGGGTAAATCCTTATGGAAGCGCCATTCCTATATCTGTTGAAGAAGTTCTCAAAAATGTAGGAAAAACTGATGAGGACATAGAGCGTATCCGCGAAGAGTTTGAAAGAGAAGATTACTTAGACTGGGTGTTGAATGGCTAGTAATATTAGTCCTATAAACCTTGGAGATGCATTCCTTTTGGACACACCGCCAAATGGAATGCATTTATATATTGTTGTTGTTGCAATAGATGAAAACAAGTATTTATTTTTAAATGCTAGTAAAAGGCATCCAAACTCAGACACATCATGTATTTTAAAACCTGGATTAAGCGTCCCTAGCTTCATAATTCAGGAGTCAGTCATAGCTTATAATTTTCCTAGAGAATATAGTGAAAATGACATTTTTAGACTAATCGATTCTGGTGTGTGTCAACCAAAAGGGAAATGCTCGCCTAACATTCTTTATCAAATACAGATGGGTGGGGTGAAATCTGAGCAGATAAAAAAGAAATACAAAAAGATAATCAAAGCCCATCTTGGCATACCTGACGAGCAGGTATAAAGTTTCAATCCCTAATAGGGATTTTGGTTAATTGCAATGTTCTTCCTGAGTTTCATGGGGAAACTTCAAGCGCTCGTTTCAATCCCTAATGAGGATTTTGGTTAATTGCAATAGATTCTGTCTGGCTGTTTCCTAATCGTGAAGGTGTTTCAATCCCTAATAAGGATTTTGGTTAATTGCAATTGAGCAAATGTATTCCACTCTCTCCATTCAGTGCAATCTCTTTTAGTTGGGCGATCGCTTCGGCGTATTCATCCGCAAATGTATTCCACTCTCTCCATTCAGTGCAATACTGGCTTCTGAAAGCGCTGCTGTATTTGGTTTTCAAGGTTCAATTGCGCGAATGAACGAATCATAATACAGGGAATAGTGATATTACAAGATGCTAAACGCTGAAAACCACTCCCCATAAGGTGCGCGGATGGGTTGAAAGTACTATTGCCCTCAAAGTCTTGTATAGATGGAGCGTACAGTCTTTTTTACCCCTTCCCATTTTGTACACCTACCCATCCGCGCATTTGGCAAGAAAATTAGTCTAGTTACTGATCGCTACCTCTATCAAAATAAGCGATCGCCTAATCCTTGCATACCTTAATTTACCAAGTCTGGGAATACCTGTTGTACAGCAGGATGCACTAAGCGGTGATTCTGCACATTCACACCCTTAGCCAATGCTGGGTTAACTTCCAGTGCCAAAATTCCCAAATTCGCCAACTGGACGACATAAGGTAATGTACTATTATTGAGTGCTTGAGTTGCTGTCCAAGGTACTGCTCCTGGCATATTGGGAACGCCATAATGCACCACACCTTCTTCAAGGTATACCGGATTTGTGTGGGATGTAGGGTGTAAAGTTTCTATGCAACCGCCTTGGTCAACCGCTACATCAACTATTACAGAACCAGGATGCATTTGTTTGACCAATTCGCGGGATACTAGTATTGGTGCCCTGCGTCCTAGTACTAAAACTGCACCAATGAGCAAATCGGCTTCTTTGACTGCGGCTTCAATATGAGCAGAGTTGCTGTAAAGCAATTCGACTCTAGAGCCAAAGAGGGTTTCTAGGTAAGATAAGCGCTCGACACTTACATCTAAAATCTGGACGCTAGCACCCACGCCTACAGCAATTTTAGCTGCTTCTGTGCCGACAACGCCGCCACCGAGAATTACTACTTTACCTGGTTTAACTCCAGGTACACCGCCCAAAAGCACTCCTCTACCACCTTGCTGACGTTCTAGGAATCTGGCCCCAAATTGTACTGCTAGCCGACCGGCAATAACGCTCATGGGGGTGAGCAAAGGAAGTCTGTTAGCACCAGGTTGTTCTACAGTTTCGTAGGCGATGGCACTTGTGCCACAATCAATTAAATGCTCTGTCAATTTGCGATCGGCTGCTAAATGTAAATAAGTAAATAATATCTGCCCTTTCTGCAAAAATTTATACTCAGATGTCAGCGGCTCTTTGACTTTAACAACTAATTCCCGATTCCAAGCCGTTTCTGATGTGGGGACAATCTCGGCTCCAGCACTTCTGTAGTCGTTATCTGAGAATCCAGCACCATTACCTGCTTGCGTCTCGACGAAGATGCTATGACCATTTTCTCCCAGCACCCGCACACTAGAAGGACTTAACCCTACCCGAAACTCTTGATCCTTATTTTCCTTGGGAACGCCGATTTCCATATACCGCCTCTGATAATTTTTTTGTTTAACTCTAGCCTGCTAATTTCAAGCTTGCTACTGATCTATTCGAGTAGCTGTATTAGAGATAGCTAATCTCTGGACTCAGTTTCTCAATTTCATCTGAGTAGCCCTAAACTCTTACCCTTGACTATTGCTCCAGTATTTATACAATATATAAAGAATAATAACAATTTATTAAAACAGTGATTGTATAGCTGCCTACTAGGAAGCTTTTGCTGAATTTCTCAAGTCATCAAGGCATTCAAGCACTGCAACCAGATCATAAGTTGCCGAAGTAGGGTAAAAGTTAAAGGAAAAGAACGGGTCAATTTCTTTAACCTTTAGCGCTTATCCCCTAGAACTGCTGTAAAGTCTAATATCAAGTCCCGTTTGGCGAAAAAAGGTTTCTTAAAAATGACACAAACACAACCAACGATTACACCTAAACTAGTGGAGCCGAAGTTTGGCTTTAACGAATATGCTGAACGCTTGAATGGTCGAGCCGCAATGATTGGCTTTGCTTTGATGCTGGTGATTGAATATGTCACCAATCAAGGGGTGCTATCATGGCTGGGTCTGAAGTAGTGCCACCAACAAGCCCAAGGTGGAAGTTGTAAGCTAGTAGTTAAAATTTCAACCAGCTGGAACAAGCAGTTGGTTTTGACTTTAACAATTGAAAGCGAAGTACTTCGCCCTAGATAGTTTAATTAAACTTATTCCTAAATTATTGCCCTAGAATGTAAGCAAGAGAGGAATCGAAATATTTATTAGTGACTGAAATATCAATAGACTTGCAATTACTACAGCACGGCAGAAATCAAGCCCCCATCTTAATTAACAAGACTTGGGGCAAAATCCCCTTGTTAAAGTTAGGCAAATTTTTGCCATTGTCTACTATTATATGCAAGGCGATTAATGAGTATACTTCCTCCCCTACTAAAGAAAATCATATAGTGTTTGCCTTGGATGAGAAAGGCAAATTACGGGTGAGGTATTCTTGGTAAATATACACGAAAGGTGAACTGGAACCAATCAAGCTGTGATGAATGCTGTATTACCTCGTTTTTTAAAGTTAACCTACCGAAAAGAGCCACTAATCAGTGTATTAATGACGATGGGCGTTATGGATGCCCTGATTGGCGGATTGAATGATAGCTGGTCGTTGTTCGCTTTTGGTTTAGGAACAACAGGCATAGCGCTAGCCTTTAAGTTGTGGCGTTTCCAGCAGCGCCGTCCTCTACCAGAGGAGCCTGTAGTGCAACATTATTTGCCCTCTCGTTCTTCTAGTCCGCCTTTACCAATGTTAAGCGTTTCTAAGAAAAAACCACCTCTTTAGGGAGTGCAGAGTTATTACTTAATAACTCTGCAAAATTGATTGGCTAACCGTATATATAAAAGTGAGGAAAAAGAGTGAGTAGTGAGGGAAGAGGTGGGGGTAATTTTCTGGGGCCATATATTATCCTGGCATTTATGGCAGCTGTTGCCCTTCCAGTGATTACTTGGGAAGGGTTTTACATTCATCAAGCTCATGCTGCTATTGAAATAACACCAAATTCCCAAACTACCAGCAGCTTTGCTAATGCCCAACTACTTTACACACTCAGAGGACATAGAGGAACTGTTAAATCTCTAGCTTTCAGCCCAGATAGCAGAATTCTTGTGAGTGGAGGTGCAGAAAATGAGGGTGTAATTCGCCTGTGGAATCCAGTAAACGGCAAAAAATTGGCGGATATTAATAAAGCACACCAAACAGCCGTAGAATCTTTAGTGATTTCGCCAGATGGGCAAACCCTCGCTAGCTGTAGTGATGACAATACGATTAACCTCTGGAACCTAAGAAATTTAAAATTTAGTCGTTCTTTTGTTGGACATACCAGTAACGTATTATCTTTAGCGGTGTCTCCTGATAGTAAAGTTCTAGTCAGTGGAGCTTTGGATGGGATTCGTCTATGGGATTTGCTACAGCAGCGCCCTCTAGGGACTCTAGTAGGCTTTGATAATTTAATTTATACCCTAGCCATTAGTCCTGATGGGCAGACTTTGGCTAGTGGTGACAATAAGGGTGTAATCAAGCTGTGGAATTTGAGTACTGGTAAATTAATCAGTGAATTTGTAGCTCATTCTAATACTGTTAGCGCTGTTATCTTTACACCAGATGGAGAAACATTAGTTAGTGCAAGCCGCGATCGCACAGTCAAACTGTGGAATATTAATACTGGAGAATTAGTCCGCACCCTTACAGGACATAATAACTGGGTGAATGCGATCGCCATTAACCCCGATGGACAAACCCTTGCTAGTGCCGGCAAAGATGGGATTAAATTATGGAATTTAACTACAGGTGAGTTACTAAATACACTAAGTGGACATACAGACTGGGTGAGTGCGATCGCTTTTAGTCCAAATGGTAAAATTCTTGCCAGTGGTGGATTTGATCAACAAATCAAGATTTGGGGAACTCCACGAAAACCTAATTAATAGCGAACACTAGAACCCCGACTTTTTTAATAAGTCGGGATATGAATATTGAGCAAGCAGTCTTGGAGAAATTGCGCCAGCTACCTATAGATAAGCAGCAAGGAGTGCTTCGCTGCCAAAGAAAATCATGATTTAGGCGTGGTAAAATATCTCCGAAAACGGAGGGATGTCTGCGTAAAGTGTGGCCGCTGGACACGAAAAACAAGGGTGCAGTTGTTCTCTTTGAAGCAAAGTCACAGAACCATCTGCAAAAGATGATCGATAGATTTCCACTTGTCAAGGTTGATTACGTTGACTACCAGATATTTCCGGTCGCACCGTATCCAGCATTCAGGAAGAAGTCCTAATCCAGAAGTGTTGAATGTTAAAAGAATATTAAACTCTTAGGTTTTTTTGAACCTTATGGATTGGCGAAAAAAGAACATTTTGAAGCTCATTTAAGCCTATTTCCTTCATTCAATGTCAACAATCAGACTTAAATGACTTCTGTCTATCTTAGAGGATGTTTTAAAAGTCCCGAAAGGTATAATTTTGCAGTTTTGCACTGGGTTAAATGCAACGCAAAATCAAGGTTGCGCCATGTACTGAGATGCTTTGCTGTACTAACTATGAGAGCAAAAGAACCTTTTTTTACATTATTATAGTATATAAGTCAAACATTGTCTACATTTTTCTATAAAAGTTTAAAAATTTATCAATACCTTGTCCTTTAGGACAAGGTATTGCAAGCATTTACCGTGTTTGCTAAACTTTGGCCTTGCCTTTTTAGAGTTTTTATAGTACAAAATCAACCAAAGCTCAAATAAAATTTTTCCAGAACTAGGCAAAACCAATGATGGTAGCAACCAAGAGCGATCCCCAAATGTTGAAGAACTGTGAATACTTGATGAAAATACAGCCGAGCTAACATCTTATCTAGCATATTACTGTAAGTATAAACATAGGTAATTTGAAATCATCTATGCAGCTACTTGCCCTCTACAATTGGAACAATTTCTGAACTTAGACAATCTTAGAAATGGTCATCGTCAGAAAATGCACTCAGGTAAAACTTACTATTTCGTCTGAAGCAAAGGTTTGTAGCGCTCAAGCGCTACTCGAAACATTGGACAACTTGCTACTTAAATGATGTTTAATTTTCCCGATCTGCTTTTGATCCCCATTTCGATAGAATGACTAGGCAGAACCCTAAAACTCAAAATCGCTTTTGACTGCGACGCCCATGAATCAACTGAACAATGGTTTTACGATATTTCTAAGTCTGCTAGTCGAGGCGATGCCTTTTTTGCTTCTTGGGGTTTTATTCTCCAGTTTGCTGCTGTTTTTTGTTGATGAGCGCAAATTAGTAGAAAAAATGCCCAAAAATCCCCTGTTGGGTGCTTTAGTTGGCAGCATGATCGGCTTTTTATTTCCAGTGTGTGAGTGCGGGAATGTACCGGTAGCGCGGCGGTTTCTAATTCAGGGAGTACCCACACCAGTGGCAATTGGTTTTTTGCTAGCAGCACCAACAATTAACCCAGTTGTAATTTGGGCAACTTGGACAGCATTTCGAGATCAGCCAGAAATAGTCGTTTTACGAGTCGTATTTTCCCTAGCAATTGCCACAATTATCGGTTTTGTTTTCAGTTTTCAAAAGGACTTAAATCCCATAGTCCAACCTGCGATCGCTCGGTATATGAAGTTTAATCCACCCGCACAGCCTGAAACCAAACGCCGTGGTAAACGTTACCAAGTACAACAGCAAGAAGCGATACCAAATATCTTGCAATCCGGGACTTATATCTTAGGAGGAAAAACAGGTGTACCTCTGCGGATAGATCCTAATTTGGTACAGGCGACTACCCCAATTTCTAATACCAATAAACCCCTTGCAGATAAACTGCGTCTAGTGGTAGATAATAGCATCCAAGAATTCCGGGAATTAGGCGGAGTGATGATTTTAGGAAGTGCGATCGCTGCTGCTATTCAAGTGCTAGCCCCACGGGAATTAATTCTCAGTTTGGGTGCTGGGCCTATTAGCTCGATTGTGGTCATGCTGATATTAGCAGTAGTGGTGTCAATTTGTTCTACAGTCGATTCTTTCTTTGCCCTATCTTTTGCCTCAACCTTTAGCAGTGGTTCTTTATTAGCATTTCTGGTGTTTGGCCCAATGATTGACATCAAAGGCATTGGTTTGATGTTATCCATTTTTAAACCCAAAACTGTTTTTTACTTATTTGCTTTAGCGGCACAATTAACATTTGTATTCACTCTTTTCATGAACTTGCATGTTCTTTAAAAAATTAGTCATCTATCTTTTATTCTCTGCTAATAACCAATGCCCAATAACTAATGGCTAGCAAAAATCCCAAATCTAAAATCTCAAATCTGTTACTCCTTTGGCTGGATGCCCTAGCAATTACAGCTTGGGGTATTTTGATGTTGAGATATTGGCTAACTAACAAGCTGAACCTATTGATTCATCCAAATTACATTTGGTTAGTGGTTGTAACTGGTATCAGCTTGATCATTATTGGTTTTTTCAAGATGCAGGAACTTTGGCTGCGGCGTCGCCCTGATGTTATGCCAAATACCCAGCATATTAGTTTATTTCCCCCTGGTTGGGGCAGTTCTGTGTTATTAATTGCAGCGATTTTGGGTTTCATCTTTACACCGCAAGTTTTTGCTAGTGACAAAGCACTCCAAAGGGGTGTGACAGCTGATTTATTGGGAACTACACGCGTCAAACCGCAAGCCTTTCGGGCTACTGTTCGTCCAGAGGAGCGATCGCTTGTAGACTGGGTACGCACTGTCAATGTCTATCCAGAGCCAGATACATATACAGGACAAAAAGTCAAGGTGCAGGGATTTGTCATCCATCCGCCAGATATAGGAAAAGAATATTTGTTCTTAGCCCGATTTGTCTTAACTTGCTGTGCAGCAGATGCTTACCCTGTGGGATTACCCGTTAAACTGCCAAACAATCAAGAACCTTACTCCCCTGACACTTGGCTGGAAGTAGAAGGACAAATGCTGACAGAAAATCTGGCAGGTAAACGCCAACTTACCATTGCCGCTACCTCTCTCAAAAAGATTCCTCAACCACAGAATCCTTATAGTTATTAGTTATTTCTCCAATGCCCAATGCCCAATGCTTAACGACAAATGACTAAATCTAAAGCATTTATCGAACCACTGGATCGGATAGCGATCGGACTGATGCTACTGCTGAGTGTGCTGATTGGGTTAATAATATTGCAAGGTGACGTGGTGACTGCTCGTGTTCGGGACTTTACCTGGCAAAATCAACAAATTGGGGCAGAAGATAACTCCTTCACCCTCACCTTTAGCCGCCCAATGGAAATAAAAAGCGTAGAGGATAACTTGAAAATCGAGCCACCCCTAGCAGGTAAATTCAGTTGGGCTGGGCGGCGGATGGTTTATACACTCGTGACACCAGCCCCCTACGGCACGAATTATAAAGTGCAGTTACAGGGAGCGAAAGATAAGTTTGCAGAGGAAGAAGGCAAAAATCGGGTGATCCAGCCCTTTGTTGGTAGCTTCCGCACACGCGATCGCGTCATTCTTTACATAGGAACCAATCAAGAAGAACAAGGACGATTAGTTCTTTACAACTTAACCCAAGAGCAAAAAAGGATACTTACCCCCAAAGACTTGATAATAATGGACTTTGAGTCGTTTCCAGATGGGGAGAAAATTTTATTTTCGGCTCGTGCCGCTAAGAACGAAGACTTACTTTCAGCTCAACTGTACACAGTGACAACAGGCGTTTCTGGTAAATCTGGACAACAAGCAGAGCCAGGAGGTAAAGTTGACCTAACTTTAGATAGTAAAGATTATCAAAACCTAAAATTTGACTTATCACCTGATGGGCAAACTATTGTCATCCAACGGGGAAACAAAACTAATCCCGGCGACTTTGGACTATGGTTTATGCCAGCAACCAGCGACGGTTCAGCAGAAAAAACCACCCCTAAACGTCTGAAAAGCCAACCGGGGGGAGACTTTATGATCACGCCAGATAGTAAAGCTGTAGCAGTTGCCCAAGGACAGGGAGCAGCAATTCTACCACTGCAAGGTGATGCCAGTAAACCCCTAGATTTTCTGCCGCAGTTTGGTTTGGTACAGGCTTTCTCCAAAGATGGCTCTCAAGCAGCGATGGTAAAGTTTAATACAGATTACACACGAGATTTGTTTTTAGTGACAAACCAAGGTGTGCAGAAACAACTATTAAAAACAACAGGCTCAATTCTCAGCTGCCAATTTGACATCGCCTCACCCACTCTTTACTGCTTGCTGACACAGTTAGTATCCAAGGAACAATACATAGAACAGCCTTATGTAGTGGCAATTGATCTGAAAACTGGGCAACAGAAACCACTGCTAGTACTGCCTCCCGATCAACGGAATGTGCAAATGAGTTTATCTGCCGACGGTTTGGGCTTGTTATTTGACCAAGTAGTACCGCAGACAAACTCAACAACATCATTACCCACAAACACTTTGAAAACTGATGATGGAGATGTTATTGCTACCAGTAGCCTATGGTTAATGCCTCTGTTGCCCATCGCTGATGCTGCGACTGTGGAAATTAGACCAGAACAACTCCCCTTAGCTGGATTTCATCCCCGATGGCTACCTTGACCGAATAATTCGTAATTCGTTTTGGTAGGGTGGATTACGCCAAAGGCTAACGCACCGCTTTACTTAAATTTTAGTATTCGAGTGGTGGGTTACGGCTAACGCTTAACCCACCCTACAAAAAACCTTGAGGTATAGAAAGTAGATTTTGTATGGCTTTCACCTTAAGAGACTATTTATAAAGTAAATTAAAAGTTAGGGTGTGTTACGGCTTTAGCCTAACGCATCATGTTATAAGCCGTGCATCATACCATTTTTTTGTAAGGCTGCGCCAAATTTTCTTAGCTTCTTATTTCTTTCTTTCTTTGCGTTCTTTGCGGTTCTTTCCTCATATATGGCGAATCTTCATACAGAATTGGTATTAAGCGTAAGAGTCATATTTTTCGTGACAAATCACCTCGAAAAATCGCCTAAAACATTACAGTAATTTTATTTTCACTTTATAGATAACCTCTAAGTTGATACGTATGATCATTGCTGTGTCCCAACAATGTATGTGGTTAAAATAAATTAAAACTGCTGTAATTACGAATTAGGAATTACAAATTAGGAATTATTTGTTGATAATTTGTCCAAGCTTCCCAAAAAATATAAATTGATAGTATTCCTAAGAAAATCCGAAGCACTAAACTTACAGTTGAATCTGGTAGTTTTGGCAATGTGCGAGTACTCATTTGAACGCCTAAAAGACCACCGCATCCCAAAACTATACCTTGAATAAACAAAATATTTCCCTCTAATGCGTGTCCTGTGCAGGCAGCTAAAGCAGTGATGACAATCACACCCAAACTAGTTTGAATTGCTACTTTAATTTCTTCTTTTAGTAGTAACATTTGTAGTGGCACCATAATTGTACCGCCACCTAAGCCAAATAAACCTGCTAAAATTCCTGCTGCTCCCCCAGTGCCAATTTTAGAAACTAATGGGTTAAATACTGGTGGTGTATTCTCTATCTCCTTGAAAGCCAGTTGTTTACGAAGCTCAATTAAATAGATATTAGCAAGTAGTATAATGCCAAATGTAAAGAGTATTATATAGGATGGGATTTTATTGGCGAAATATACACCTATTCCAGTAGTTAGAAAAGCTGGAATTCCTAAGTAAATTACTCGTTTAAAGTCAAAGTAGCCCATCCACCAATTCTGTAAACTTCCAGAAATTGAAGTAATCACAATAGCAAGGCTACTAGTAGCGATCGCCTGAACGGGAGTATAACCTAGTGTGACTAAAAGAGGAATTGTGACAATACCGCCACCTATTCCTAAAAGCCCAGCTATGACTCCAGATATTAGACCCCCAGTCACCAAAATCAACCAACTATAATCAATCATAAATAGGTCTTTTTTTAGAGAACTGATTTGGTGTGATTAACCTCGTACTGTTACCGGATGGCTAACAACGCCTCCATAGAGCAATCCAGAATCATTCCACGGAACTGTACTTGGTTGTATGTTACCTAAATTGTCAGTAGCACGAGCTTGGAGAAAATATTCCCCAGGAGTTGGGTTCCATTCAATGTCCCACCGTACCCATGCAAATGGAAAATTTGGTTCTCGCAGTCGTGCGAATTGCCAAGTTCTACCGCCATCTAGGCTGACTTCCACACGGACAATTTTTCCTTTACCAGACCAAGAACGTCCACGCAGTAAATGGGTTCGAGCCGAAAGAGTTGCGGGCCAAGCCAACTCAAAAGCGCTCTTAACATTTTGATAGGTAATCAGCTTACCTTTATACGGAGCGATCGCTGGGTAGTCTGCACCAACCAGCACCATTTGTTCCGTCACCCACTGGGTATATATCGGTGTTTGGGAAACCTCAATCCGCTCAATCCATTTAACGTTGGCGTTTCCTCCCCAACCAGGGAATAAGGCACGGCATGGCTGACCATGATCTGGAGGTAATGGTTCTCCGTTCATTGCATAGACAAGGAGCGAGTTATCTGCTAGTGCTTTGGCAATTGGAACTACATTGTTGAACTTGGATTTATTCGTCCCCTTTGAGTCCAGCGAATCCACATCTGCGCCCTCAACGAGTACGTCTTTTGCTGTGGATTTCAAGCCAGCTCGCTCTAATAATATGCCAAGTGGTACACCAGTCCACTCAGCCACACCAATAGCTCCAAGCCTCCACCGGGTTCCAGGGAGTGGTGTGTTGTAAGCCTCTTCAAAGAAGCGCCGACCATTAGCAGCACACTCAATGGCGCAAGTGACTGAGATGGAAGGCATAGCAATGATTTCATCGTATGTGAACTTGCAGGGAGCAGAAACGCCAGTTCCATGAATTTGCAAACGCCATGTAGAAGGGTCAAACGGGGGAGGTGTACTGCGGTTATGAACATAGAACCAATCGTTTGGTACTAAATAACCACGCCCATACATCGCTTCCCAGTTCATCTCTAACGTGCCTTTACTATGAGAGATATACCCAGGTGGCAATGGCTTAAGTATTTTACTGCCTTTAATTTTAACAGCTGCCTGACTGTGAGCAGGTGCAGGTTTAGCTAGCCCCCCGATGGCTGTTGCACCAACCATAGTGCCTAGTATTTGCAGAAAGCGCTGGCGCGAAATACCTGCATCTGTACTTTTTTGCCAGATGCACTGCTCAACCCGTGCCTGTAGATACTCCTCCTGGTCAAAGAGGTTTTCATCGCTCAAGCTATTACCCCCTTGTAATTATGTAATTCGTAATCAAGACACAGAGAATAAGGCTTGATGAATGAGCAGAGGGAGCAGGGGGAAATAACCAATGCCCAATGCTCCATGCCCTGAAAAGACTAGCTGTCTATCGCTGTCCAAACACCAGTGATTTCATCTTGTGTGTAGTTGGGCAAATAGTGAGCAAATCCGTTTTTAGCTATTTGAGCGATCGCATCAATAAAGCGATCACAATCTTCTAATGTATTATATACAGCAAAGCTGGCTCGGATAATACTAGGAATGTTACGCGTAATTCCCCTGTCTACTTCCTGAGCAATCTTGCAGTCTTGCTCGTCTGAAATATTCTTGAGTTTGCGAATGTATTCGTATGTGCAGAAAGCCCCAGCCCGAACCCCAATTCCGTATTCTTGTGCCAGAATCTCTGCTACTAAGCGTCCATCAAACCCATCAATATCAAAGGGAATAACATGGGCTAAATTGTCTCCTGGGATATGTACTTTGACGCCAGGAATCAGCCCAAGCCGTGTAAATGTGAATTCAACTAAAGAGTGTTCATACTGAGCAATGCGATCCCGCCCAAGTGCTTCAATAATTTGAATGGCCTTGCCAATGGCAATAGCACCCATTGCATTTGGTGTTCCAGGGTCATGGGCCCGTTCTGTATAAAAACGCTTGATTTCTAGGTTTCTGGTGATATAAGGCAGGTTTCCACCCCCGATTTGATAAGGGTAGGAACTATCAAAAAATTCCTTTGGCCCCAGCAAAACCCCGGTTCCATAGGGTGCATACATCTTGTGTCCAGAAAAAGCCACAAAATCTAAATGACATGGGTCATCATCTGCACGCATATCTACTCGTTCATGCTGGATTAGTTGACACACGTCAGCGAATATCTTAGCACCATACCGATGTGCTAAAGCTGCAATTTCGTAAATCGGGGGTCTGTAACCTGTAATTGTCGAAGCACCTGTAATAGTCACTAACTTAATTTGCTCGGCTTCGGGGAGATTTTGGTGTGCCTTGAAGATATCTTCAATTTCTGCGACACTTACACTTCCATCCGGCTGGGTTCTGTACTGCACAACTTCGTCTCTAGTAACCCAAGGCAGCAGGTTGGATGAATGCTCAATATCAGAAACTAAGATTTTCCCAGGTTTTTTTGCCCAAAGTGTAGCGGCTCCATTAATTGCTTCTGTTGTATTCTTCGCAAAGATTACATAGTTGTCTGAAGATGACCCCACAAAGTCTCGAATAATATTCCGACTGGCGTCATATTCTCGTGTAGTGATGATGGACTTTTGCCCGGAACCTCGATGCACGCTGCCATAAGTGTCAAGCATTTCGTCCACATGCTGCTTCAGGGTTGCAAAAGGAGTGGTTGTAGCTCCATTATCCAAGTTGACGTACTTGACATACTTTCTGTTAAGAGTTTTCACCCTGAAAGACAGAGACTCATCTGTGAATAACGGTCTGATTTCTTTGTCCCAAAAACTGTCAAAATTTTCTGCAACCAGCGGTAATTGGGCACCTTCTTGCTTTATATTTGCGCCCATTGCAAGTACGTCAGTCATCTTTAGCACCTCTATTTTAAATTTTGATTTTTTGGACAAGCCTAACTGCCACAAAGCTTTATTCAACGCAATAATTATCTCAATCGGCAGTAATTATGGTTTTTATTGCTAGTAAAAAACTTTGTTATTCCAATTATTCTTTAATAAATTAATTAAAAAGCATATGCGTATTAATACTGAATTAAATTTTATATGGAAAGTTTTAATATACATCGTAAATAATATTAATAAGTAGTCAAGTATACTTTAAACAATTTTTTTGTAGTAATTAAACAAACTTGACACATTGAAGGCAAGTTGAGAGAAAAAGCCTCTCACTAACTAAGCCTGGAATTGCTTACTCTGACTGTATTTACCTAGAAAAAGGCACGTACTAAGTTGAGATTGCTCTTTAAAAAACTTTTATTAATCCACTTATAGAAGTTATTACTTCTTAAACTGCTTTTTATACGTATTTATTCGTATTTGTCAGAATTTACTAACATTGCACTTCTGGCAGAAGCTCTCAGTTGTTTGCTGACATTAAATAGCGATCGCCCAAAATTACAGAATTTCATTGAATAGTGAATGCTTATACTGACATCTATCCTGAGTAATAAATAAGTCAGTATGAAAATGTATTGAAGGAGACATTTCTATTTATGTCTTAAGACAGATGCAATTATAGAGAATAAAGTATTAATAAATGTATTTTTTATCTAGAAAACTTCGTCAGCCAATACAGTTTAGTTTTTAAGTATCGGGTTTCTCCTCTTTGTTGCGTATCCCCAAAGGCGGCCCAAGTTCCTCTTCTGCCTGTTCTTGACGGGGAAGAGCATCATAGTGTTATAACGGCATCAGTCTAGATACAAAATGGGGAACACCAATTGATGATTAATT
The DNA here is from genome assembly GCF_036917195.1 of Nostoc sp. Lineage (GTDB taxonomy): Bacteria > Cyanobacteriota > Cyanobacteriia > Cyanobacteriales > Nostocaceae > Nostoc. The sequence continues at coordinate 155,215 of NZ_JBALDG010000020.1, read as the reverse complement.
GCTGGTGGCTGGAGAGAGTTAAACTTAGCTTCTAGAGCAACCCTGATTAGACACAGTTGATAAGCAATGCTAATGCCAGCACTGCTGAATATTTTTAAGCAGGTGGGTCAAGAGTGATGAATGAAGCTGACACCTCAAACAAGGCGGCTGTGATGGAATCTTTAAATTCTGCTGATTCGCCACAATCGGAGCAGGCGAGTTGTCCCTTTTATTCAGTTGTGCCTAATGACAATATGGCAGTTAAAAAACTGCCACTCCTCATGGCAGCTGAAGATACACAATTTTCAAAAGATACTACCCAGCAGGACTGGGTTGCAGAGCCGGAAAGCGGCAAGCAAGTACTTATTGACTCCGAGTTTCAGAACCTGCTGGCATTGAACGAAGAATTGCGTGCGGCTAACAATAACTTGTATGAACAAGTGGAGCAGCTAAAGGACAACCTAGCTGAGTCAGAAAAGGTTTTGCAGTGGCAGAAAACGCGTTCTAGCGTTACTGAGTCGATGCTCAACCAACATACTCAAGAATTGGCCGCGGCTCAAGAACAGATAAAGTCCCTATTTCAACAATTAGAAACTGCTGTACAAACTGTTCAACGCCAGGAAATTTTTATTGATACTCATAAAGCACAGCTACAAATTAGTCAACAACGTCTTGCCCAGTTAGAGCGAGAATGTACGTTATTACACACTAATAACAGCGAACAGTCTCAGCAGTTATTGCAATCAGAAAATGCTTGTCGGGAGTTACGTACTAGATTGATGCGTCAACAACGCCAGACCCTGCAATTTAAAGCAGCTCTAGAAAAATGTTTAGATACATCAGTTCCTAGTTATGACTCCTTAGACGATACAGCAAAACATCCCAAAGACATAACTAGCGGACAAGGAAGATTTTCTCGAAAAGCTCGGTCTTTGTTTCCTAACGCCCAGCCAATTCAACCTTGGTCAGCAGAACCAGAATCCTTGACTGAGAATCTAGATAATTCTTGGGGCGAACCGTCAGCACCAATCCCATTCCAAATAAATGAACCGACTCCGACGCCATCTTTTTGGAACTGGTCAGTTAAGCAAAATACCCCAACACCAGCACAAACCAGTCCCTCTCCAAAAATTGATGATTCCCCAGATACACCGGAAGCTGTTTCAACTTCGGGTTCATCAAATTTAGATCAGCAATTAGATAGTCTCATTCAAATGTTTTTCACCTCCCAGCCTGCATCTGCATCACCACCACCTGTTGCGAAAACGCATGTGGATAGTAATCAGGGTGATGCGCCGATCTGGGAGACTTTAGCAACAATCTTAGAAGACGATGAAGAACTAGAAAATCCACGAAAGGAGCAGTTGGAAGCAGAAATTAATCCTCCTGCAACTACCTCCACTTCTGGGACGATAGATTCTGTGGTTTCACCAGCCAAAAACTTACTGGTTTCCTCTGCTCAACCTCATACTGAGACGCCTGGTGGAGAAACTGAAGACTACTGGTCAGAAGTTTCACAATTGACGCAGTTGGAATTATCGGCAACTGATTTGTCCCCAGATTTATCAGGTGATAACACCAATGATGCCAATTCACCCTCACCGGTAGTTTATCCCCAGCGTCCACCCAAGGGGCGTAAGTCATTGGCATCTGTGGAACTACCAAATTTTCGCCCCAAGAGTCAATAGTCAGGAGTATAGACGCGATTAATCGCGTCTATACAGGAGTTAGGAGTTAAGTGATTAATGCCCAATGCCTAATAACTAACTCAGAATCCTTGCTTCTGACTTCGGAATTATGGCTTCTGGGCTAATTTTGGCTACCTGACTGGGCGATCGCGGTTTGCCTGTGGCGATCGCATAATTAATCGCCAACAGCCACAGCCACAATCCCGGATTCCGAGGTTCCAGCCAAAAACCTACCCGATTCAAGAAGCGCCCGAACCACGGACTCAGCAAAGCACTAACCAGAGCATGACGACCGAAGTTAAAATAACTACCAAGCCATCTGAGCAAATCCTTTGGGCCAGCAAGTTCCCAGATCCATAAAAGCAAGGCAGGATTTGTCCTCGCTGCTTTGAGTGCTAGGCGGTTAAAGGTTAACCAATCACACCTATCTTTAATGAAATTATCTGCCACCTCTAAAGGTTCGTCTGCTAACAGCCCAAAAAAGGTATTGAGCATGGAGTTGATCCGTTGGGGTGGTAAAAATTTCCCTGTGGGCACCATCATGCCTTTGGAAAATAGCCAAGTCACTGAAACGTTGCTTTGATAAGCGCGAATTCGGTTCAAGTGTTGGAAACTTAACAAGTCATGTTTGAGAGCAGTATCCAACAGCGTTGTTAAGCGCTCTAAGTTGCGAACTAGCGAACCAAAACCGGTGAAGACAAGGGGAGACTGGAGTGATGCCGCATCACCGATCGCAATCAATCGATCAAAGGCAACTGTGCGATCGCTACTCCCTACACTAAAATGTCCCGGTATATACCCAAATGTCGGCTTCTTCCACACCAACTTATCCATATCGCACCTGCGATACTCTGGCAAAATCGTGAAAAAGTCCTCGTACATCTCCAGCAAAGAACCGGGATTTTCAGCATTGACTTCGTGGTAATGAAATAAATAAATCGTCAGTTCATCCCCTGCTCCAGGAAACAATTCCCAAATCAACTGCCTTCCCCGCGAAATATCCCCATGACTATAAAGAACGTCCCCATATTGGGAATCCCACACTCCTGGCTCAAATCCGCTTTCAATTGCCGCTCCCACTGTCGGACATACACTATCAAAAGCCCGACCACCATTTAATTGCCAAGCGATGGGGGAGGCAGTTCCCATTGCATCTATTAACAGTCGTCCACTTACTTGCTTTTCAACCTGACTGGGTAAGTGCTTGACTTTCAAAAGTACTTGTGATATATCAATATCTGCACGGATAAACTCTGTTTCATCCCAGATATCACCGCCTGCCGCTTGCAGTTTTTGCCCACACATTTGGAGCCATTTTTCGGAATCTAAGCCTAAATTTAGGACTGTGGGGGTGTGCAGAACAGGCGATCGCAGTTTGGATGGATTATTAGCATCAAAAAACTTATTGAATCCATCTTTGTATTCCCTGGCAATGATGGTTTCTAACTCAGTGGGGGTGACTAAACCCAGGTTAACTAAGCTTTGAATCTCATCGCGAGAAATATTCCATTCTCGGTTCATCCGCCCAAAGGGCATTCGTTCCACCAACAGGACTTTATATCCCAGTTTTGCCATCAGTGCTGCATGGATAGCGCCTAGTGCGCCACCGATGTAGATGATGTCGTACTGGGCATTGGGCATTGGGGCATTGGTTATTTCCCCGCTGCTCCCCTGCTCCCCTGCTCCCCTGCTTCCCTGCGAAAACACCACTTGACGCGGCTGCTGCGGATTCCGTACTCCTTCGCGCCATCGTTGTTCCCACCAATAGGCACGAGTTAAGTCATATTCACCGTTGGGCATTTTCTGAAAATATTTGACGGTGAGGGGGTAAACAGAGTCTAGCGCTGCAAAAATCGATTGCTGTGATAAATCAATCGCTGGCGGTTTTGGGTAATGATGCCCAAAACGGCTTCTGATTTCCTTGGTCAGGCGTTGCAGGATTTGTCCCTCTTTGGGAAAAGGCTGTTCTGTCCAACGAAACACTTTTATATAAGTAGTTCGTTGCACCGACCAGACAAATACAGAAAGTTCCGCAGGCAAGTTTTCCGAAACAGCCACCCCAGTAATTGTAGTTGCAGTAGGGATTTTGAGGCGAAAGCCTTCTGAGGTAAGCACTTTTTCTCCATTTCCGGGTTCAAAATCTGTTTGTAACCAGCTACGCACAGTTGCTATATCCGGAGTTGGAACTTCTAAATAAAGGATTTCTCTCATCGTTTCCTGACATCTCCGATCAATCTACTTACTAAGACAGATTTTATGAGGGCACAAAGTAAGGTAAACTCCGCCCTATTAGTTTCGTAAAGATTCAGTGAAGAAATTTTAAGAATTTGGCAAATTTATTGTTCATTTTGTATTTCTGTAAACCCACGCCATGAATTATCCCATTCCAGATAGTCCCCAGGAAATTTTTGCCTTGCGACAACAGCCGATTGATGAAGAACTAGTTGCCGCTGCGATCGCTGGAGTAATTAAAATTGTCCGTGCTCAGGGTCAATCTTTAGAAGAATTAACCGCTCAGTTACTAGCAGATGATCCATTGCTGGATCAGCAACAACGTCGCTGGTTGAGCCAATTAGTTGCCCAATCCTGGGAAAAGTTCTCCTAAAACCTTGCATAGGATGAAGTTTTTGTCGCAGTATCGGCCTTCTAGGTCTGCACCTAAATATTGGTGATCGCATTTTAGGTGTAGAAGTAACAGTAATCGTCAGTATGGGATTGGCAATTGGGTTGCTATTTTTGCATTCATGGCACAGAAGCCACTAAATTAACCATATCAGCGTTTTACGTTGCTAATGAATTTTACAACGTTCTGAAACGGAAAGACCTCTGGTGCAAACCAGGGGTCTTTTTTTTGGATCAATCCTCATGCTCTTTGATCGGCGCTTCGACGCCTTAATGGAATAAATGTTTTTGGTACACAACTCAGTTGAGCGATGCCTGCGGTGGGCTACGCTTACGCACTTTGGCTGTAAAAGTGAGAATGATTATTTGTATGGAATTGGCAATTGGCCTGCTATTTTTGCATTTACGGTATAAAAGCTACTAATTTAGCGCTCTTCCATCACTCTGGTCAAAGAAAAATCTCAGCCAACTTTTAAACAAGAGACACAAACTGGGTTTTGAGCTTTATTTTCTAACATTATGGCTAGAATTATCTATTTTAGCTGAAAGTCTTGTGCAGCAAGGATTATTGTTTTTTTCTCTGGAGAGAGTGATGAAAGAGCGTTAGGGACTTCTAAAAATTAAATTACTCAATTCCATGTAATCCAATACAACTATCCGATTTCTTCTCCCCCTGCTTCCCCTGATCCCCCTGCTTACCAAAACGATTGATTATTTTTTATTTGGAAGTCCCTTAACCATTGCTTACCCAAGGGCCAGATGCTCCTTATATCTTGCACTATTCTCAATAACCGTAAGGTGGGCATTGCTGACAACCTAAAAATTAGGGTTTGAGCCAACGTTAGGCACTATCCACCGTACAAAAATAAGTAGGTGGGCGGAAAAATTTACAACTATGTAACGAAAACTTAAGCAGAGGAATTAGAATTAAATTTTACACGTTCTGTACTGTAGTTCCCTTTTTCTCCTCTAGCTTGAATACCGTCAATTACGGCATAAGTAAGGTCTAATTCGTCGTCAAATATTCGCCCAGATAGCTCTGATTTTTTCAGGTGTTGCCATTCCAATTCAATTGGATTCATTTCGGAGCAATATTTGGGTAAAAAGAAGATGTATAAACCCATCTGTTCCCACTTTGACCATAACTCTTGTACTTCTTTGCATCTATGTATTGGCCCGTTATCCTGCACAATTACTCTTATGCGTCCCAATTGCGATGCCTCTTGGGCTTCTTTTTCCATTATTTCGATATAAGACTTGCGGTTAACACCTCCAATCACTAAAGCATAAACAAAGCTTATTATTGATTGGAGAAATCCGATAATGCTTAATCGACGACCTCGACGCTTTGTTTGTTCTAAACGTTTTTGCTCACCCCTGAAATAATAGGTGTAACTCGGTTCGCTCCACATGCAAAACCCTAATTCGTCTAGATATTTAAGGTCTATTTCTCCTGCTGCTGCAGATAACTCCAAGATGTCTAGGTCTGCTAGTTTTCTCGCTTTTACAATCGGATCTTGTTTTCTTTTATGACTTTTCCTTGCCCGTTTCCAATTGACCCCCTTTTTTTGAGTACCCGTCTTAATCTGTCAGGACTCAGTTGCACCTTACGTTGCGTGTTTAACTTCTCTGATAATTGGGAACTATTAAATGTGCGTGGCTCAACTCTTAGACATTCTTCTAAAAATACGATATCCTCTTGTTTCCACTTGGATTTTAACCCTCGACCCGGTAATTCCCAAAGACTCTCTAAACCTTGTTTTCTCCATTTGTGCAAAACGTCTCTAACTGTTTGCTTATCCCAATCAAAGTGAACTGCTATTTTTTCTACATACCAGCCATGTGCGTTTAGCCTGATTACTTCTGCTCTATCTTTAACCTTCTGTGGCACCTCAAGGGTTCTTAGATTTAACAGAGTTTGGTCTTGCTCACGAGTTAGAAATACCCAAAAACTACGCGCCCATATATAAGTCACCTCATGTAGATGCATTCTCCATATTTACTTATCTTTACATAGTCTGGTTTTTTTATGCCCACCTACTTAGCAATAAAGCAAGTGGTGCAAGATATGAGGCTTTGCGTCTGTGCGTCATATTTAAAAGTATCATTCATTCTTACTTGCCCTTATATCCCCCTATCCACTGCCTTGTTGCATAGTGTGGTATTAGTATGGTAATGTATCCATTTCTAATATCAGGCTAAAAAGATACTACTATGTTTGGTAATTGGTCTTGGCGTAAAGTCTTAAAAACTTTTGGTGGCTTGGCTGTTGGCATTGCAAGTATTAGTATGAACAATTTAACTAGTCGCCATGTAGTTTTAGCAACACCAAATTATTCTCAACTCCAGAATACTAATCAATTAACTATTAGCGAAAGCAAAACTAGATCCTCAAATATTTTAGTTGTTCAAAATCAAGTTCTTCCAAATACTACTACTCGAATAATTGATGGTATAATAGTTACGGCATATGCATTTTACCGTTATTATAATCCATCAAGTCCTGACCACTTATATACAACTAATTTTGGTGAATTAGGAAATGGTAGCGGCGAATACATCCCTGAAGGAATTGCTGCCTATATTCCCACACAACAATACTCTGGAACTGTTCCTTTATATCGATATTATAGTTCCGCAGCTTCTGACCACTTGTACACTACTGATTTGAGTGAACTGAGTAGTGGTAGCAATGGGTATGTACGTGAAGGTATTACTGGTTATGTATATTCTACATCTGTCACAGGTACTATTCCTTTATATCGATATTATAGTTCCGCAGCTTCTGACCACTTGTACACTACTAATTTTAGTGAGCTGGCTGGTGGCAAGAATGGATATGTATATGAAGGTATTGCAGGTTACGTCATTCCTACCGTAATAGATAATTCTACAACTTCCTAGCGTTATCGAGTTTTGCCAAGCTTTATCAGTAGGTCGCTCAATTCGTCATGCATTTATGAAATGCTATACTTAGGGACTAACAAGTAAAAAAAATATCTAATTATTTATTGTGGGATGGGCATCTTGGCCCACCTATCAGCTGGGCGGACTAAAGAGCAATACCCCACAAGATTGGATAATTTATCAATTTTGACAAGAGGATGGGGGGACAAGGGGAAATTGTCTCCCCATTTCCTTATCGGGTGGCAACAGGATGCGGGTTTAATACCCCCATCAATGAAGGTGGCTGATCTTCAGGTGGGGTTCGTAAATTTTGTCACACAACATAGTGCTTTTTGTCAACTAGGAGCTTTCACCGCCGCTTCCGCTTGGGAGTGCAACAACAAACCGTATTCCAAGCCCTCCACTACCGCTTGATAGGAAGCCTCCAAAATATTGGTGGAAACCCCTACCGTCGTCCAGCGTTGATGACCATTACCCGATTCTACCAACACACGAGTTTTCGCCGCAGTGCCGATATGTCCATTGAGAATCCGGACTTTGTAATCTGTCAAATCAAAGGTTGCTATTTGGGGATAAAAGTTCACCAAAGCCCTGCGTAAAGCCGCATCCAAAGCTGCCACAGGCCCGTTACCTTCGGCCGCCTCCAAAATATTTTTCCCGTCAACAGCGACTTTGACTGTAGCTAGAGCATTGCTAGTTTCTTTCCCCTCAATCAAGTCACAGTGGACTTGAAAACCTTTGATTTCAAAAAACTGTTGGCGATCTCCCAAAGCTTCGTGCATTAACAATACAAAACTCGCCTCTGCTGCTTCAAATTGAAATCCTTCGCTCTCCAAGTCTTTGAGGCGCTGGAGAATTTGCTTGGCCTCTGTCTTTAGCTGATCGAGTTCAATCCCAAAACTGCGGGCTTTGGCTAAAACATTGCTGAGTCCAGACTGTTCAGAAATCACGATGCGGCGATGATTCCCGACTTGTTCCGGCTGAATGTGTTCGTAAGTCAGGGGATTACGTTCCACAGCTGATACATGAATACCGCCCTTGTGGGCAAAAGCCGAACGTCCCACAAAGGGAGCGTGTTCATCTGGCGCGAGGTTGACCACCTCACTCACAAAACGACTAGCTTCTGTAAGTTGTGTTAGCTGGTCTTCTGTGATACAACTGTAACCCGCCTTCAGTTGTAAATTGGGAATTAATGAACAGAGGTTAGCATTACCGCAACGTTCACCGTAACCGTTAATTGTGCCCTGTACCATCTTTGCCCCTGCCATAACGGCGGCTATTGCATTAGCAACCGCCATTTCCGAATCGTTATGAGTGTGGATTCCGATTTGGGGCATTGGGCATGGAGGAGCCACTGCGCTCTTCTCCCAAGAGGAGACGCCAAGGGCGATGGGGTCTCCGCAAGTGGAGCAAGTGGCGTCATTGGGCATTGGAGATTGGGAATCTTTCCTAGTTCCCCAGCCCCCAGTCCCCAGCCCCCATTCCCTAGTCACCTTGACTACATCTTGAACGATTTGGCTAATTTCGTGGGGTAAAGTGCCGCCATTGGTATCACAGAGGACTAGCCATTCCGCACCAGATGCGATCGCAGCCTCTAATGTGTGTAAAGCATAATCTGGATTGTGTTTGTAGCCATCAAACCAATGTTCGGCATCGTAAATAATGCGACGCCCTTGAGAACGGAGGTACTCAATCGTGTCACGAATCATCGCCAAATTTTCTTCTAACGTCGTCTTCAGGCTGGCTGTGACATGTAAATCCCAAGACTTGCCAAAAATCGTTACCCAGCGAGTCCCCGCAGCCAAAATAGCCTGTAGCATCGGTTCGGTTGCGGCAGTGGTATTGGGACGTCGAGTCGAACAAAAAGCCACAATTTCAGCATATTTTAGCGGATCTTCTTGGAGTTGCCAGAAAAATTGTACATCCTTGGGATTGGCACCAGGCCAACCGCCTTCAATAAAGGGAATTCCCAGTTGATCGAGTCTCTTGGCAATGCGTAACTTATCTTCTATCGATACTGATAGCCCCTCGCGCTGAGTGCCATCCCGTAATGTAGTGTCATAGAGCCAAAGTTGAGGTGAGGAATTTGTGGTCATAAAACTGAGACCGACGAGACAACTTTCGAGACAATGTGTCAATATACAACAAAACGCCAGTTTGGCAATTTAAAAATGCCTAAAGTACTAGCTGAAGGTAAAACAATTAATTGCGAGCAGGGAAGCAATCTCCGAAAAATTTTGCTGCAAAATAGTATTCACCTCTACAATGACGGTGCTAAGGTAATAAACTGTCGAGGCATTGGCAGTTGTGGAACCTGCGCGGTTAAGGTAGAGGGCGAAGTATCAGCAGCGAATTGGCGTGATCGAGCACGGCGTTCGCTTCCTCCCCATTCTCCTACAACAGACTTGCGTTTAGCCTGTCAAACTCAGGTTTTAGGCGATGTGAAAGTGACAAAGTTTGATGGATTTTGGGGACAAGGTTCTCGAATAGTGTGGACACCAAAAGGTTAAAAAGGAGTAAAACAAGATGGGTAGATGGACACCCTTAATTCTAATGGCTGGAGGTTTGGCCATTCTGCTTGGTACATTACTAGGCATCAATTTTCCTATGGGCGTACAAACCGCTAACGCTCCCGGTGGCAAAGCAGCCAAAGTCCTCCCAGCTAATATCAATGTTAATAGCAGTGCTGGGAGCAAGAATGAAGAAACTGCCACTGAAGGAAATGAAACAACTGAAACAAACCAAAACAGGCGCAGTATTGTAGCGCCAAGACCTGGTAACAGGAGTAACGTTGCCCAGAATCCCTCCAATGACTCAACCTCACCTTCTGATACTACAACAGACGGCAATACAGATAGTTCAGAAACAAACACAAACACACCATCCAGCGATGCAAACCAAGGCAACGAACCAATTCGAGCCTTATGGTAACGATAAGATCCGTCTTTAGTTACGAGTTTTAAGTTATAAGTTATGAGTTAATTAGTTATGAGTTATTAGTTATGTACTAATGATAAATGGCTAATGATAAATGACTGATGACTAGTGAGATTGTAATTATTGGTGGCGGTGTTATTGGTTTAGCGATCGCCATTGAACTAAAACTGCGCGGGACAAACGTCACCGTGTTTTGTCGTAACTTTCAGGCTGCCGCTACCCATGCCGCTGCTGGGATGTTGGCACCAGACGCGGAAAACATCCCTAATGAGGCCATGCGTTCATTGTGTTGGCGATCGCGTGCTTTGTATCCCGACTGGACGCACAAACTAGAAGAACTAACTGGTTTAAATACTGGCTACCGGCCCTGCGGTATCCTCACACCCTTTTATGAAGAAAGCAGGGGAGCAGGGGAGCAGGGGAGCAGGAGGGCAAGTCTTTCCCCCTCATCCTCCTCATCCCCCCCATCCCCAGCTTACTGGTTAAACAAAGAGGCAATTCATCAATATCAGCCAGGATTGGGAGCAGAAGTAGTTGGTGGCTGGTGGTATCCTGAAGACGCACAAGTTGATAATAAAGCTCTAGCTCAAGTACTGTGGACTGCGGCTGAGTCTGTTGGTGTTAAACTCAAAGACGGGATTACAGTAGAAGCATTTTTACAGCAGCAAGGACAAGTGGTTGGCGTGCAAACCAATGCTGGGGTAATTCGCGCCGCGCACTATGTTTTAGCTTCAGGTGCTTGGTCAAATGAGTTGTTACCACTACCTCTGCTACCCAGAAAAGGACAAATGCTGAGTGTGCGGATACCACAATTTGCGTCGGAATTGCCCTTAAAGCGGGTTTTGTTTGGGCAGGATATTTACATCGTACCAAGAGGCGATCGGCTGATTATTGGGGCAACAAGCGAAGCCGTTGGCTTCACCCCCAACAACACCCCAGAAGGCATTCAAACATTATTACAAGCTGCCATCCGCCTATATCCCCAATTAAAGCATTATCCCATCCAAGAATTCTGGTGGGGATTTCGCCCAGCCACCCCCGATGAGTTACCCATCCTTGGCACCAGCTACTGTCAAAATTTAACCCTTGCAACTGGTCATTACCGCAACGGGATTCTACTTGCACCAGTAACAGCGACATTGATTGCCGATTTAATCTTGGAACAAAAGTCTGACCCAATACTTTCAGATTTTCACTATTCGCGCTTCCAATCCCAGCCATCTACCTCTACCCCAATGCTGACTCACTCTGCCAATTTCTCCAATGGGCATCACCTTGCCATATCTCCACAGCACCTACCCCTCCCCGTTCAAGACTCCCCACTAATTATTGCTGGCAAAACCTTCCAATCCCGCTTAATGACTGGAACTGGTAAGTATCGCAGCATTGAAGAAATGCAGCAAAGTGTCGCCGCCAGCGATTGCCAGATTGTCACCGTCGCAGTCCGACGGGTACAAACCAAGGCCCCCGGACATGAAGGTTTAGCTGAAGCCTTGGATTGGACAAAAATTTGGATGTTGCCCAATACCGCAGGTTGTCAAACTGCTGAAGAGGCGATTCGGGTGGCGCGTTTGGGGCGAGAAATGGCGAAATTGTTAGGGCAGGAAGATAATAACTTTGTAAAGTTAGAAGTAATACCTGACCTTAAGTATTTACTCCCAGATCCAATTGGGACGCTGCAAGCCGCAGAACAATTAGTTAAAGAAGGTTTTGCAGTATTGCCCTATATTAATGCTGACCCCATGTTAGCCAAGCGTTTAGAAGAAGTAGGCTGTGCTACGGTAATGCCTTTGGCATCGCCGATAGGTTCTGGACAAGGGCTAAAAACAACCGCCAATATCCAAATCATCATTGAAAATGCGGGTGTGCCAGTGGTGGTAGATGCTGGTATTGGTTCACCCTCAGAAGCCGCCCAGGCAATGGAATTGGGAGCAGATGTTTTGTTGATTAATAGTGCGATCGCTCTTTCTCCAAACCCAGCAGCAATGGCTCGTGCCATGAATTTAGCAACAGTCGCCGGTCGTCTAGCATACCTTGCTGGCAGGATGCCCATCAAAGATTATGCTAGTCCTAGTTCTCCTCTGACTGGGACAATTACTAGTTAAGACATGGGGCATGGGGAATAGACAGACAAGGCAGACAAGAGGAATAACTAATGCCCTGTTTGGCCAATGTAACGATTTGTCTAGCAGTTTTAGAGCGGATTTAGCATTTATGTAACATTAAATGAACGATAAAGATAAAGGAATTGATTCATGCCCTATACAAACGAAGAAGGCGGCCTTCTGAATAATTTTGCCCGGGAACCAAAGATTTATCAAGCAGAACCTCCCACGGAAGGGCAAAAGCGAACTTATATCTTACTAGCAATCACCGCTACAGTTTTGGTTGGCGGCTTGGTTTCAGTCGCCTTCTTTGTTTCTCAGAGCAGTTGAGCATTAAACATTTTAATAAAAATTTGATCTTCTTTATAGTTTTTCAGGTTCCGATTTTAAGAGGGACCTGCTTTTTTATTTTTGTTAAAATTGAATTAGCAATTAAAGTATAATTGTATACTTTTTTCTTTTTATGGACCTGAAGGCTCAATTTATTCAAAGCCGCATAACATCCACTTAAAAACCATTTTCATTATGAGTTTAGCCCACTTGGATGCACCCGTAAAGCTGATATATACTGTGTTTTGGCTCTTTAGCCGCTATGAGCGTGAATGATCCTGCACACAACAATAATTCTACTTGGAATCGGCAAGTATACCACCGCCTGAAACTTGCCCTAAGTCTTGGCTTACGACGACAATTTTTTTTAGCGGTATGTGATGATTTACACTTAAGAAATCAGGTAGCAGCGCGTTTGCACTCTACATTGGCTTATCCTGTTGGACAGGTACTATATCAGCCATCAAATTCTCATGAAAATAGCACTTCAGCTTATCCGCGATTAGTCACATTGCGTTTGAATTTAAACGATCCCAATCCTATAATCCAGATAAATCAATGGTTGGCTAATTATCCACCGCCAATTGTTGGGGCATCAAAAGATACCCCAAGAAGACCTTTTCCAGTCCCAGCATTTCAGATTGTAGGTGTGGAGCATCTCACCAAGCAATCAGTAGCAACACAACGATTATTTTTGCACTATCTCCGCTTAAGCGAAGAATATTTCTCTACACAAGAATCCAGCCGATTCCTAGAATCTAACTTGCTGTTGTGGATACCGCGTCCTTGGTTATCTGCTATCAAGCAATCAGCACCACAGTTTTGGCGTTGCCGGACTGGCGTATTTGTGTTTGCTGGAGAACCCACACCAGCGACTCAGAATTTGGGCTATCCAGAAAGTTTTTCACGTTCTGGAAGCTTGGATTTAGGGAATATTGAGCAATCGATTCTAGATGAATCAGTTAACCAAGCGGAACTCAAAACCGCAGCCACCGAGTTAAAGTTTGAGAATAATTCTGATTTTCCAGCAGAGATACAAAGGAATGGCGTATATAAAACTCAGGAAGTTTCGCCGTCAACAGCAGATTTATTGAAGGCTGCACCACAACAGCAGGAATCTACTAATAGGTCTGGTAGTGGGAGTAATAATCAATCACTGTCGTCTTTATCTTATATTAGCAGCGAGTTAACGGAGCTAATAATAGCAACAATAAACACCAGTATTTTTCAAAATACGGAGGATTACTTACAACTGCAACAGATTTTGTTGGAGATTGAAGAATTACACCGAAAGCAAGTTCCAGGTGAGGCACTGGCAGAAGCTTATCATCGCTTGGGCACCTTATACCGCCTTCGCATTGAGCAAGGAGAGTCAACCCTAGAAAACCTGATGGTGGCAATTATTGCCTATCAGGAGGCAATTAGCTATGACGAAACCTCACCGCAACTCCCAGATATCTTGAATGACTTGGGTACACTTTACTGGATGCTTTACCGCACACCACCCAATTCTGAGGAAGGACAAACTTATATAGAGCAGGCAATAGAATTTTATCAGTTGGCGTTAAATATGATTTCGCCCCAGACACATCCGGAAACTTACGCTCGCGTGCAAAATAATCTGGGGACAGCCTATGGTGATTTAGCTCGTTTTTCTCACCCATCTGAAAATTGGCAGCAGGCAATTTTAGCTTACAGTGAAGCACTTAGCTACCGTACAGCCGATATGGACTCCTTAAAGTATGCGGCTTGCCAGAACAATTTGGGTACTGCTTACTGGCATCTAGGGCAATACAATCAACCGATTATACATTTAAAGAAAGCGATCGCAGCTTACAACGAAGCACTTGTACACTACAACCCTGAACAGGAACCGCTCAAGTATGGTATGATTCAAAACAACATCGGTACTGCCTGTTGGAATTTGGCACAATATGAACAACCAGCCCAAAATCTCCAGCTAGCGATAGATGTCTATAGCGAAGCTCTTAAGTATCGCACTCCAGCTAATGTTCCTAGTGCTTGCGCCGCTACACAAAATAATCTCGGTACTGCCTACTGGCATCTAGCAAACCTATCTCAGACAACTAAAGAGGCACGGCAAAAGTATCTACAACTATGTATCAGCGCTTACGAAGAGGCTATAGCCTTGGCTCACTCACTTAGTAGTACTTCTTTAAGTTTTGATTTGCTTGCCTCTTATAATAACCTGGGACTGGCACATTATCAGCTAGTAATAGATAAGTCTTTTAATGGCGACAAAGCAACACGTTCTCAACACTTAGAAGTAGCATTAGATAACCATTTGCAAGCCTTAAACGGATTAAGTAAACAACCAGAGGCTTATCAAACAACCTTCACTTATGTAGTGAAAACTATTCGTGCTTTTCATAATGAATTAGGGATACAGGGACAAAATCTGGCTTTATCTAAAGTTCCTAGTCAGTTGTTGCCAGAGATTTTATCAAAGTTATAAAGCAGATGCTGAAAACCCTTGAGGATGAACCTGATTAGCGTCCCAATAGGCAGCGAGTGTCAAAAAAGAGTAGCTTGATATCAACTTGATGATTAATCAGCGAACCAAGTAAGATAGCGATCCCTAACAGTTTTACTAATTACAAAGTGCTAAAATATTTTCACAGTTCATAAAGTAAGCTTAATATATATATTTTCTTGAATAAGATATATAAATATATAAAAATATAAAAATTTTAGAAAAACTCCAATAAAATATTGGCGTATTTTCCGTAAATTTACTACCCTAGACTGGAAACCTAGTTAAGAAAATCTCCAAAATGAGAATTTAAACCTAAGTTATGAAACTAAATTTGGTTTTTGCGACTACTATATCTAGTTTTTTTGTGAGTGCGACCACAGGATTTGGTTTCTCTGGTCAAGCACATGCTGTGACTTTTTCTGGTATCTCTAGTGGCATATGGGAAAACCCTACTCCAGAAAGTATAGATACCAAACCAATATACACAGGTGTGGGAAGCAACACATTTATTTGGGGTGATCCTAATGTGTGTCCAGCAAGTTCAAATACTCCTAGTGGGTGTACAATAACAGGCTCAAATAAACTTATCTTAGATGGAAGTTCATTTTCAACTGACATTAACTCTGCATTCAAAATAGCTGATTTAACTTACTTTAACGGAACAGTACTCAAAGGTACAAGCGTTGGATTTGTACCTTTAAATCTTAATTTATCCTTCAACCCTCCCACTGGAATCAGCGAAGTTTTTGACTTCAACTTGGGTCTAATAAATACACCTAATGACCCAACAAATGCAGAAGATAATGCAGACTATGTATTTATAGACACAAATTTGAGTAATCGCAGTTTCACCTTTGAAGGCAATAAATACACGCTTGAGCTAACTGGATTTAGTCCAGACATTCCCCAGATAAGTATTAATGCTCTTGAAGGAGCGACAACTAGAACAGCTATTTATGCCAAATTCAAAAGCATACCCGAACCTCCGCTAGTAGCGGGTCTATTCCTGTTAGGGATATATATGATATCTCAGAAAAAATTCTTGGAGAAGAAATATTAAGAGCTTTGGTGGTTAGAACAGCTGCTCCTATTCGCCCTTAAGGATGTAATTTCACTAGGGAATTTTCCGACTCCAATATGAGTGTTTATAGCGGTTCTCGTACCCTGTGGGAAGCCCTACGAACGGTACGCCAGTTGTACTCAAGTCTGTTAACCTGCTCATACAACTGGTTCTAGTATTCCACGCAATTGAGAACTGCTACATACTCCATATTTCATACTTGTTGATGGCAAGTGAATAAATTTTAACCCAGCACAAGAATTGCTGCGATCGCATCAAAAATTGATAGCACTAACCCTTTCAAGGTGACTCGTAAAATAAGATTGTTTTTTCTCACCACTCTCAGCGCCTCTGCGGTTAATGTCCAAGTGATTGCTTCCAGAAGCCGGCTAGCTGGGAATTATTTTAGCTGATCGCTTTTTGTAGATAATAAAAAATTAAAACCCGTCAGCGCGGGTTTCGTTTTTATGGTTGTCCGACTTTGAGTCGCCAAGACATAATTTTAGTTTGGCTAGTTGCGATCGCTTGACCTTGACCGAGGTATCAACAATCCAATATATGTACCAACAGCAAATTTTGTTAAATCGAGAAATGGAGGGCGACTCTTTTCGTCGATAACTGCAAGAGTGAGAGAACCAATAACCATAATCAGCGTTACAACAGCCAGCACTTCATCTCTTGAAGGAAATTTCTTGGATAACATTTACCGACTCCCAAATCGTTTGAATCACTACATTCTTAGCTTTACAGGCGGGTGGTTGTTGTAGGCTTAAATACAGGCTTGGGATATGAATGACTTGTGTATGCGATGAGGATGAGTTGCCAAATTAACAGTTAGAATCAGCAAAAGTGTAGTGGCTAGCTTATGTCCGGGCGATCGCTTTGCAGTTCTCCAGAAGGTATCCAAAAAGCAAATAGAGCTTTGATCCGCTGTTCCTTAACTCAAAAAGCATTAGCTGAAGATTTAGGAATTACTCGACAGCCGATCGGAAAGTTCTTTACAGGTAAACCTGTTGACCGCAATCTCTTTGTCCAGATTTGCGACAGGCTAGACCTAGAGTGGGAAGAAATAGTTGCTGAACCAGTCAGTGAACCAGAGGTAAATCAGGATAACAGCATTGATATTGATGCGATCGTGCAAGGGGTACGCGAAAAGATAAAGCCCCTGATTCAAGAGCGCTGCGGCACAATGCGGGTGCTAGATATGACTCAACCCATCAGGTTGAATGACATTTATACCAGCGTCAATATATTGGAGAAAATCACCGGACAGCGGCGGTTAGGAATTGATGAATTATTACAACACTGTAGTAGTCAGGATTTTGACCTCTTTGGACTTAACAGAATTACTGAAAAACGACTGTCAGGGCTGGAAGCAGTTGAGAAATATTCCAAGCTGATGATATTGGGTAAACCAGGAGCAGGTAAAACCACATTTCTGAAGTATTTAGCGATTCAGTGTATTAGAGGTGAGTTTCAGGCTGAACGTGTTCCGATTTTTGTTACCCTCAAAAACTTTGCGGAAGCTGCAAACAAACCTGGATTATTGCAACACATCACTGAAGATACGATGAATCCTATCTCTTCTATCCGAGATGTACTAACTTATGGCAAGGCATTAGTTTTACTCGATGGGTTGGATGAAGTTAGAGAAGAGGATAGTAACCGTGTATTAAAGGAAATTCGTGAGTTTTCCGATCGTTTCCCAAACAATCAGTTTGTCATGACCTGCCGGATTGCAGCAAAGGAGTATACCTTTGATAAGTTCACAGATGTGGAAGTTGCTGATTTTGACAATTACCAAATTTTTAATTTTACCAATAAATGGTTTAAGGATAAAGCTGTAAAACCAGAGACTTTTATCAAACGTCTCGAAGAAAATAACCGCATCAAAGAACTTGCAGCAAGTCCACTGCTACTGACGTTACTTTGTTTAGCATTTGAAGAGTCAGGGGATTTTCCTGCAAATCGTTCTGAGTTATATAAAGAAGGACTAGATGCGTTATTGAAAAAATGGGATGCCAAGCGGGGAATTCAACGCGATCAGATTTACAAAAAGCTATCAGTTCAACGCAAAGAAGATTTACTCAGCAAAATGGCGTTGACTACCTTTGAGAGGAGTGAATATTTCTTCAAGCAGAAAGTAGCAGAACAATACATTACAGAATACATCCGCAATTTACCCGATGCTAATACTGACGAAGAAGCATTGCAACTTGACAGTGAGGAAGTTTTGCGTTCAATTGAACATCATCATGGACTAGTTGTAGCAAGGGCAAAAGGGATTTACTCATTTTCTCACCTCACATTTCATGAGTATTTTACAGCTAGAGAATTTGTGGTTGTAAGACAGTCATCAGAGGAAGCATTGCAAAATATTGTTAGCCACATCACTGAGAAACGCTGGCGGGAAGTCTTTTTACTTGCGGTTGGGATGTCTCCAAGTGCAGATCGGTTATTGCTGTTGATCAAAGAGAAAATTGATTTTATAGTGGCTGATGATCAGAGGTTGCAGGAGTTTCTTCTGTGGGTAAGAGAAAAATCTCTTTCCGTTAAAGTTTCTTACAAACCAGCAGCACTTAGGGCCCTTTACCTCGAACTCTCCCTCGACCTCTCTCTTGACCGATCCTTGTTGCAATCCTTCTTGCGATCCTTCTTGCGATCCCTCCCCCGATCGCTCTACCTAGACCTCCCCCGATCGCTCGACCTCGACCTCGAGCGATCGCTCGACCGATCGCTCGACCTCGACCGATCGCTCGGCCTCGACCTCTCCCTCTCCATCTTGCTCTCCTTCTCCTTTGACCTCGACCTCGACCTCGACCTCTCCGTCTCCGTCTCCTTCGACCTCGACCTCGACCTCAACCCAGAACTCAAGAATTTGCTGCAAAAACTTCGAGAGCAACTACCAAGCGGACAAGACTCGAAAGAATTTGAGAAATGGTGGTTAGCTAATGGAAAGGCTTGGCGTGAAGAATTAAGACTACTAATGATTAAAGATCGCAATATCGGTCATGATTGGCAGTTCAGTAACGAGCAAAAGGAATTGCTTCAGCAGTATTATGATGCCAATAAATTAGTGGTAGATTGCCTAAATAGCGATTGTTATGTCAGCCGTGAAATTCGACAGCAAATAGAAGATACCTTGCTATTACCGATCGCAGAGATTAAACAGCGTCAGCAGCAATCTTAAATACACATATAGCAGATAGTTGATCTTTCAGTCCCACAGGTAAATCATTCGTTAAGAAAACGAAAATATTTTCCAAGTCCTAGCAAATCAATCTAGAATAAAAGTAAGAGTTCGCAGTTAGCCACATTCGCCTCTATTCAATGGCTTAGATATGTGGACATAAGTAATAAAACAGCATTTGGGAACAAGATGATACTCGTTTTGCGTCCGATGAATGTCTCGCCTCTGATTTTAGTGACGCACATTAGCAGGATACAAATTCTGAGGAGCGATGTCTACGATGGGCTATTTGGCGTCGCGATCGCACAGACTCCTCATCATAATAAGTACTTTGATCTTCGGAATACGCCTATAGACAGGTTTAAAAACAGTCAGAAACAAACTCAGTGAATCACCGTCATTACATACATCA
This sequence comes from Nostoc sp., assembly GCF_036917195.1. Classification (GTDB taxonomy): domain Bacteria; phylum Cyanobacteriota; class Cyanobacteriia; order Cyanobacteriales; family Nostocaceae; genus Nostoc. Next base: position 135,488 of record NZ_JBALDG010000020.1, on the reverse strand, counting down.
CATACACAAAGGACAACCCTCTTATGACTCGCCTATATCAATGGAAATCTGGAACTGCTGCACTTATGGCAATAGCAGTTACTACAAGCGTCATTAGCCCTCTATTGGGCTTTGCTCCTGCTAATGCACAATACAGACTTGGGCAATATAGAACTGGGCAATACGGAAACGTTACCATTCCTTCTGGGGTTGCTTTTCCTGTCACCTACGAAAAAGAGACAATTACTATTGCTCCTGGGGAAAGTAAATCTCTAACCTTGAGAATAGCCAATGACATTCTCGACAGAAATAGAAATGTCTTAATTCCTGCCGGTACTAAAGTAAATGGACGGCTAGAACCTGTTGACTTAGATAATTATTCTAGAGATACAGATGATAACCAAGGAAAAGGCGTGCGGTTTATAGCTCAAGAATTAGAATTTTCCAATGGTCAGCGTCAGTCAATTAATGCAAGTTCTCGGACATATACTACAACTCAAAGAGTTTCACGAGGACCAAACACAAATCAGGTTTTAACAGATGCAGCTATTGGTGGAGGAGCTGGTGTTTTAGGTTCACTAATTACTGGTAACAACAGAATTGACGATTTAAAACCTGTTCTCGGCGCAGCTGCGGGTGCGGGTGCGAGTGTCCTGTTGCGGAAAAAACAAGTAAATGCTTTTGTCCTCAGACCCGCAGAGGATTTGAGGCTCACACTGAATTCTAACTTGAATTTAGTACCACAATCCCGCTACTAAATTTAACTCAATTCAAATCGTGACTTTAATCACCCCTGATAGGCGATCGCTACTTTAACTATAGTGGGCGATCGCATTCATTTTTAACTATAAAAAATTTTATTTAACAGCAACTCTTCAACCTCTATATCGTCTTAATCAGTATCAATATTTATTGGAATACTTATTTTATTGTGCTATAGGAGGAGCTAGGAAAGTCGGCTCTATTGTATTTTCTATTCAAAAGAGTATTCCAAATTACAGAATATCCTGATATTTTTGTTCAGTAGTGGCGATAAAGGAGCCTTTTCCTGTGGTAATTTCAGGTTTCAGTTTAAGCACATATCTTGCAATTCCCCTGCTATTAAGTCTTTTGGCTGGGGCAGAAAGGATAAAAGTATCTTTAGTTGAAAATGCCCATCAAGTATCCACTAAGAAAGAAATCATCCTAGCCAACCACGAACTAATCAGCACTCAGGCGACTCCGAAAACATATTATGTTAGTGGTAGGGGAGACGACAAAAATAGTGGACTCTCTACTTCATCCGCCTTTAGGACAATTCAAAAGGCAGCAGATTTAACTAACCCTGGCGATACAGTATTGATTATGAACGGAGTATATACAAATTTAGCCAAAGCTCCGAGTGTAGTAAGTATTAAACGTTCTGGAACCGCAAAAGCATGGATTAAGTATAAAGCATATCCTGGTCATTTCCCAAAAATTAAACACAATACATGGAACGGTATCCTGATTTCAAGTACAGCTTCATATATCGAGATCAACAGGCTGGAGGTCATAGGAAACAATGCCAATATAACCCTTGATTATGCATTAAGTCAAAAGACTAACAGATCAAATCCGCTTACAAACGGAAACTGCATAAACATGGACGGACGAGCCAATGGTCATGTTCATCATATCCGTATTCTAAACAACAAAGTGCATGACTGTGGAGGAGGAGGTATCGGAGCATTGCAGTCTGATTATGTGAAGGTGGATAATAACACTGTGTTCAATAATGGCTGGTATAGTGTTTATGGTTGCAGTGGCATTTCGCTGGGAAGCAATTGGAATTCTGACACCAACCGAGGATACAAGATGTTCGTGACCAACAACAAAGTATATAACAATCGCATGTACATCCCTTGGATTGCGGTGGGAAAGATCACAGATGGTAATGGCATTATTATCGATACTTCCAGAAATGATCAGAACCCAAATTTGGATGCATATATAGGACGTACTTTAATTCAAAACAATTTGACATTTAATAATGGTGGTTCAGGGATTCATACATTTTTAAGTGAGCATGTTGATATCGTCAATAACACAGCTGTTTTAAATAATCAGAGTCCAGAAATTAAAGATGGGCAAATATTTGGCAATGTGTCATCTGATGTCAGAATTTTAAGGAACATTCTCTATGCTTATCCTGGCAAGAATATTAACGGTAATAATAAAAATAAAAACGTGATTTATGATTATAATATCTACATCAATAGTTCTGAGGTAAGTGTTAAAGGACCTCACGATATTGTTGCAGACTCCGAGTTTTTAAGTAAGCATTCTACTCTAGAAAAAATATCTGACGATTGGAAATCGCGGTTAGATAAACAAAATCCGCCAACGCAAACTTATGTAGAGCCTAAATCGGCAGGTTTCGTTTGTGGGCAAGTGACTTATCGTTTGCAAGGTAAACTCATCAAAGTGGGATGCTCCCCGCTATCTTTGGCTCAAACTACTTTTTCTGATGTTTCATCTAGCTATTGGGCGGCACAATTTATTCAACAATTATCTCAACTAGGTGTAATTGCCGGATTTCCTGATGGTAGCTTCCGCCCTGAAGAAGCGGTGACACGCGCTCAATTTGCGGCGATGGTCAACAAAGCCTTCCAAAAAACACAGCAACGGCAGATAATCAATTTTACTGATGTGCCCAGCAACTATTGGGCATCCAGTGCAATAGAGCAAGCCTACACCATTGGTTTCTTATCTGGTTATCCTGGAAATCGCTTTGAACCTAACCAAGCTATTCCCCGCCAGCAGGTTTTAGTTTCTTTGGCTAACGGTCTGGAATATAGTCCCAGCGGCAATACTGAAAGCACTCTGCAATACTTCAACGATGCCTCTAACATCGCTAGCTATGCCCGTAGGCCGATCGCCGCAGCAACACAGAAGCAAATTGTGGTGAACTATCCGAATGTGAAGTTCCTGAATCCAACTGCAACCGCCACTCGCGCCCAGGTAGCAGCTTTTATTTACCAAGCATTGGTTAGTTCTAATCAAGCCTCAGCAATTAACTCACCTTATGTGGTGTCAAATCTCAGCAATTAACTCGCCCTATGTCGTGGCTGTCGAGTCTACTATCCCAACACCTGTATCAGTCATATTTCCCTAAGGGACTGCTATTGTCCTTAGAACTGCACAGGAATTTAAGGCTCACACTAAATTAAAGTTAGAATTTAGTACCACAATCCCGCTATTAGATTTAACTCAATTCAAGTCGTGACTTTAATCACCCCTGATAGGCGATCGCCACCTCAACTATAGTGGGCGATCGCCTTCATTTTTAACTATAAAAATTTTTATTGAACAGCAACCATTCTATCTCTATATCGTCTTAATCAGTATCGATATTTATTGGAATACTTATTTAATTGCGCTAAGAATTAATTAGGTGATTACACTATTTCTATTGCTTACTTCCTTTAATATAGGACTTACGCAAAAATCCCCAAAAAGCTTAATTTATCGAACCGCCAAGATGCCAATAACGCCATCGCGCAGCGTCTCGTAGAGAAGAATCGTAGAGTGTGCGTAAGTCCTATAATAGAGACTTTTAACTTATAACTATATGACTAAAGTAATGGTTTTTACAAAAAGCAGAAATAATAAGGAACTCAATACTTCAGTAAATTGTCTAATTAGTTAACAGTAAAAAAACTAATTGTGCTGGAGTTAAAAATTAATGTTTACTTTAAATCGTTGGCAATCTAGAACAGCTGCACTCATGGCTTTAAGCGTCACAGTGGGTACTGTAGCGCCTTTGATTACGGCTTCGCCATCTTTAGCTCAAACTACTTTTTCTGATGTTTCATCTAACTATTGGGCGGCACAATTTATTCAACAATTGTCACAGCGAGGTGTAATTGCCGGATTTCCTGATGGTAGCTTCCACCCTGAAGAAGCGGTGACACGCGCTCAATTTGCGGCGATGGTCAACAAAGCCTTCCAAAAAACACAACAACGGCAGACAATCAATTTTACTGATGTGCCAAGCAACTATTGGGCATCCAATGCAATAGAGCAAGCCTACACCATTGGTTTCTTATCTGGTTATCCTGGAAATCGCTTTGAACCTAACCAAGCTATTCCCCGCCAGCAGGTTTTAGTTTCTTTGGCTAACGGTCTGGAATATAGTCCCAGCGGCAATACTGAAAGCACTCTGCAATACTTCAACGATGCCTCTAACATCGCTAGCTATGCCCGTAGGCCGATCGCCGCAGCAACACAGAAGCAAATTGTGGTGAACTATCCGAATGTGAAGTTCCTGAATCCAACTGCAACCGCCACTCGCGCCCAGGTAGCAGCTTTTATTTACCAAGCATTGGTTAGTTCTAATCAAGTCTCAGCAATTAATTCACCTTATGTCGTGGCTGTCGGATCTACTACCCCAACACCTGTATCAGTCACAATTGCCCAAGGGACTGCTATTCCTGTGAAGTATGACAAGGCAGAAAAAATTCTGGTTACAAAGGATGAAACAGCGCCTTTGACATTGACTGTATCCCAAAACGTGGTTACGCAAGACGGATCTGTAGTGATTCCTGCTAGTAGTCAAGTTATTGGTCAACTTAAACCTGCTACAGGCGGTTCTCAATTCGTTGCCCAAAAACTGGTTTTGACCAATGGTCAGGAGTATCAGCTTAACGCTACTTCTGAAGTGATTACCAAAACTGAAACCGTCAAGAAGGGTATTAGTACTGGTTCAATTATCAAGAATACTGTATTGGGCGCAGGTGCAGCAACTGCGATATCAGCTGTCACTGGCGATCGCGCCATTGCCACAGAAGAAGTCTTGGGTGGCGCTGGTATCGGTGCGTTGGTTGGTCTGTTCTTCGGTAAGAAGAGTGTTGACTTAATCGCCATTGACCCAAATACCGATTTACAAATGACTATCAATCAAAACTTGTTGGTTTCACTTAGATAGTCAGGAGTGAGGAGTTATGAATAATAAGTTATGAGCGATCAGTGGTGAATTGAAACGACTTTTTAATTGAAAACTCCCAACTCCTGTACAGACGCGATTAATCGCGTCTCTACTCCTTACTCCCAACTCCTAACTTTTAGTTTTCAACTTCCGGTAACCAAATAATAAACGTAGTCCCCGGCGCATCGGACGAAGTAAGCTTAGAGTTGATTGCAGGGCTGAAAACCTCGATTTCGCCTTGCATTTGCTCTATTAATTGTTTAGCGATCGCTAACCCCAAACCTGTGCCGGGAATTTCTGTTTGCGCTTGTACACCCCGATAATGCCGTTCTCCAAGATGCTCTAAATCTTCGGGTGGAATGCCAGGCCCGTTGTCACTGATCACAATTCCCTGAAAATTAGCTTTTTTTTGCCCCGCCTGAATCAAAATTTTGCCCCCAGTAGGAGTATATTTTAAAGCATTATCGATGATGTTAGTTAAGACCTCTCGTAATGCTTTGATGTTGGCACGAACTAGAGGTGAATTCTGTTGAATTTCAGTTATTAGTTTTAGCTTTCGCTCTTGGGCGATTGCTTTAGCTGATATTAATAATGGTTCCAATATATTTGCTAACGAGCAGTCAACTGCTTTATCTCCCGTTCCCGGCAATAATAGCGGCGGTTTAGCGGATTTTTGGATAGTTGCTTCTACAAATACTTTATCTTCTGCCAGATGTAGTGGTGCTAAATCTGCCTCTGTCAAGTCAATTACTTGCTCAAATTGTTGCAGCAATTCTTGGAGGCGATCGCTTTCCCGCACAATACTATTTGCCACATCTCGGTTGGCATCTGCTGGCCGGAACCGTTTCAATAACAGTTTGCCAAAAGTCCGCAACGCCGTTAAAGGGTTGCGAAACTGATGCAATAGGTTATCCAGTAAATCCCGCTGTTTTTCTTGGAGAATTTGTTGCTCATGCAACTGTTGCTCAAACCATGCCCGCCGTTGATCTAAAATACAAGCGATCGCCAGTGTTTGAGCTATCCGTTGAATCTGACTTTCCTCGTGTTCATTCCATGCTCGGTCTTGCCTACCCGTCACCAGTAACCCCATCATCACACCCTCATAAACCAGAGGTAAAACAATTTGATTACCACTAAGTAGGTATTCTTCTTTTAAATGGGGTTGAGATGCGTCTGCTCTCTCAGACTCCTGTGACGAGGTTGGAGATTCTGCTCCTGCTGTCAATAACCTTCTGTGATCATTGGGTAATATAAACACATTTCCAACTTGAAGTTGCTTGTGTACTGTTGCTTCAGCAGTCTCTTCCCCTGGCGGTAATAATGCTGTTTCTGGGTAAATTACCACAGGAATCAGTTTGGCCTCACCTGAGGGAGTCTCTACCAATTCTTGTGTGAGGTACACAATACTTAAAGTTGCTCCCAGCCCTTGGGTTAGCAGCGCTATTTGCTCCCGACACAGAGCCAGAAAATCGGAACTGGCAGACATTAACATTTTTTAGCTCTTGCTCAAGATTACAGATTTTGAGGCATGATGTTAAGAGAGGATACTTAGTTTTTACCTCATTCATTTTATAAAGCTTAACTAAAATCTTCTTAGTGATGGTTACTACCAAGGGATTATATCCTTAGGTGGTTTTGTTTTCTCTATCTTCAAAGATATTAATTTTCTTGCATTAAAAGGTTAAAAACTATTGATATTTTGAACTAGAACTTATATAATGACGACGGATTTTGTAGCTATCACTACAATCTATAGCTTGAAAGAGGAGGACAATAGATTGGCAAGGAGACGCAAAAGGAAAAGTCGTCGTCGTCAGGAAGGACGGCGGATTTTGGAACATGTGCCTCAATATAGCATCGAAAGTGGCGAAGAAAAACCTGTGACAGCAGCGAGAAGATTCATTCAAGCTGAAGGTATTTTGCCACCGGCATTGCTACTCGTAAAGCGAAACGAACACACCACAGACCGTTATTTCTGGGCAGAAAAGGGACTCTTTGGTGCTCAATACGTAGAGGAAAATCATTTCTTGTTTCCTAGCTTAAGGGTGTTAGAACCTTCGCCAGGTCAAGAACCTCTTGCTTTAGCTAGTCGGTGAACCAGAAATGGTCATCTTACCCATTGAATGTGGCTCCTAACTATCATTAACTGGCAAAATTGCTAAGTTTATGCAAAATTTAATTTTTTTTTAGTTTGGAGCTGATTTGCTTTTTAAGGCTAGTCCAAGTAGTTGGAAAGTCAACTCGTCTCAAACCACGCTAGATTGCATGGCTTGATGCTAGTGTCATGATGCAGAAGGGAGTGGGTATAGAGCCAAGCGCGTCCAAAAGCGCTAGTGAAGTTGCGCTCTTATGCCGTAAATTGTTAAGGAAGCTCTGTCAACAAATTTAAGTTAATGAATTTAAATTTTTCCCTACGACACAAGTCGTGGGGAAAACTGACAAAGCAGAAGTCTTGATTTCCTCCTGACAACTTTCCATTGCCTAAAGAGTAGGTTAGGTAAAAAGTCTGCATATCATAGTTAAGAGATGGTCACCCAAACCAACAATTATTCACCAGCCTTGAGCTGTAGAGTTCTCTGTAACTCACTGAGTTCATCACGATGGGCAACTACAGTGATCTTACTTGAGGAGGTTTGTTCGCTCTGAGTTGTTTCTACTTTGAGTGACACCTTCTCAAGTCTTCCAGATTTTTTCCAATAAAATAGACCACTTAAAGGCGACAGCAGTACCATAGCCAGAACAAGGGTACTGAGGTTAGGAAAAAGCAGGGAAACGACTAGTGATAGACAAACAATACCAGTCGCTGCCAGCAGAGTTAAAAATATAGCTAAGAACCAACTGGGGCGAACAAAACCTTCAAAAGTCACTTTGTTTTGTTCTCGGTCTACCGCTGCCACTTGGTAAGACCGTGAGCGAAAATACTCTTTTAATTGAGACATTAAAGCAGCTTCGTCTTGTTGAGATACCAGTTGCGCTGTTTCTATGCGGTCTTTAGTCGAGGCACGAATAAAGAAAAACAGCCCAACCGATAACAACAAGGTAAGCAGGAATGTAGATGGCAGAATAGCAGTATCCATAACTAATTGTTAGTGTTTGACTACGAATTTTAGATAAAAGATTTTAGATAAAAGATTTTTTGGTTCATGCCCCGCCCTGCACTTCGTGCCGCTGCGCGTAGCTTGCTTCTCCCTAGGAGTACGTAGGCGGAACAAATCCAAAATTATCAATTTAAAATCCTCAAGCCCCATACCCTTGTGGTCGGGGTCAGCACTGAGCAAAGCCGAAGTGTCAATCCAAAATCGGAAATCCAAAATCCAAAATTGATTGACTGGAGGAGACTTATTCATTATCAATTATTCGTTACTTTGTCCTTTTGTTGATGTAGTCTTGCCAAAGAATTGCTAAATCTTGTGCTTGAACTTGCCATCCTGGAAAAACTTGGTACATCCGCCTGGGGCGTCCTCGTCCTTCGAGTTTTTTCCAATATCCAGTGATTGCCTTTTGGTCTTCCAGAAATTTGATTGCACTATAAAGTACGGTATCCGAAAGCCTATAGGTGGGATATTCAGTTTCTAATCGCTCAATCAACTCAGTTCCGTAGGATTCACCTTGTAACAAAACAGACAGTATGTAACAAACTGCTACTTCCTGACAAAGGTAAGTTGGCGGAGGATTCTCAAAGAATTGATATATATCCTCAAGTTTCATGGTTAGTGAATGGCTAAAAAAATGCCTTAGGGTAAGGTCTACAATCCTTGTAGTCAGTATACAGTGCTACTGCTAAGTGAGTAATATATATAAAGCTACTTAGACTAGATATCCATTGCGTAAACACCAAATGATTACCCACGCCTGTGAAGTTGTGGGACGAGTTTGCGAGTTTTAGGGGCACAAAATACTGTACCCCTACCCAAGCTCGATCCGGTGTGGTGAGGAGCAAATAGACAGTGGCGAAGTCACTACCTTGGTGTTAAGTGATGCCAGGCTGGTTAGAACTGCTTAAGCAATAAAATGCCATCGAAGAAATTTTACAGGTAAAATGCTATTTTGTCTGTAAAACTTAATAAACACTTTGTTTTACAGTGATTTTCCCAATGCAGATTCTAAAAGCTTAAGCTAAGTCATATGTCTGGGTTAAAGCTGCTACGCCTGTGGACACACCTAAGCATTAACTATTTCTGATTTTCTCAACAAGAGAATCTCTTGTCTTATTTGGCAAGTGTGATAGTAAATTTATCAAAGAAGACGCAAAGATTAGCAAAGGGAGAGACGCAAAGTGCGATACCTCTCAACAAGGCTTTGCGTGTTCCCGGGGAGTTCTGAGCTAAGGCTTTTAAATCAGACTTCTCTCCGTGTTTTTGTGTCCTTTGAAAGCGCCCAGCACATTGGTGAACAGTATGTCACAGACTCCCGATGCTCCATCATCTTCCTCAACTCTCCGGGCGATTGCCCAAACCTTTCGTTTTACAGGTTGGATTAGCTTCTGGATTCAGCTAGTACTAGGCGTTGTTTCTAGCATAATTGTGCTGTTGTTCGCCATCTTTAATCAAAGAACTGGCAGTCCTACTAATAATCCTGGGACTGGCTTTGGCGTATTTTTAGCAATTTGTGGACTGGTTATTTTGGCTGGGGGCATTTATTTAGCTTACCGTTACACTAGAATTGGCAAGCAATTGGAATCCTCTAATCCCAGCAACCGCCCTCGCAAAAGCGAGACTGTGCAAGTATTACGCTTAGGGCTGTGGGTGAATTTAGGGGGAACCCTGGTAACTCTTTTAGGGGCGCAAGCAATCGTTGGGACACTGGTAGCAAGATCCATATCTCCCCAAGCTATAACTACGCAATTTTTTGACCCCACCCGGATTATTAGCGGTCTAGATATGCTTGTGGTGCAGGCAAACACCAACACTGTCTCAGCACATTTTGCAGGGCTTATTGCGTCACTTTGGCTACTCAATCGGATTAACCGACCCTAATATGAGTCCTAAGTGCTGAGTTTTCAGGAGTCAAAAGAAATTAATCATACTTTTCCGAAACGGACAAAACTGGGTGTGAAGACAACTACATAATCCTTATAATCCTTCATTAAATTTGATTAGTTGGTTTGTCATCAAAATGCTGTTGTAGAGACGCGAAATTTCACGTCTCTACAAGCCTCTAGTAGGTGATGCCAAAACTAGCACAGGGATGATAAGTACCTTTTTTGGAAGTCTGATACCATGAAAAATCAATTTGACACTATGAGAAATCAACCAGCACAGAAATTTAATCAAGACGTATGGAGATTTGGCGTACAGGTTTTCTTTAGTAGCATCGTGTTGGGGCTGTGCATTTTCAAGCTAGGCTCACCAGGGGACGAAAAGAATATTGCGCTTTACTGGGGTGGTTTATCAGGTGTGCTTGCATACTGGTTACCTTCACCTGGACAAAATAGAGACGATAAAGAACCAGCGAATATCACTCAAAGGACGTTTGCAGCCGCTGATAACAATAATGGTAATGGTCAGAGTCTTGCTCAGGTTACTGAAACGACAGTAACTCAAGATCAGAATTCATGATTAGTCAAATGCATTATATGGTTTCTTAGCCCTAGCAGTGATGCTAGGGTAAAATCTTGATTAGAGATTGAGACTAATTTTTCCAATAAACTTTGTTTTTCCAGTTACAGCAAAGCAAATTTACTATATGCTAAATGCTTATATGTTAACTGTATCGACAGGAAGAATTTAGGCTAAAAACTGAGAAAAATCTGTGCTGGATATTAAGCAAATACGGGAAAATCCACAATTAGTTCAAGAACGATTGAACAGTCGTAATGGTAAATACGACATTGAACCGATTTTACAATTAGATCGGCAACAACGGCAACTAGAGGGGAGGCGCAGTCAACTCCAAGCCCGTAGCAACGAAATCGGTAAAATTGTCGGGCAGAAGATTAAATCTGGGATCAATCCTCAAGACCCAGAAATTCAAGTTTTGCGGGATGAAGGTAACTCTGTCAAAACTACATTGAGCGAACTGGAACCCCAGGAAAAAAACCTCAAAGCTGAAATTGCCCAACTTGTATTGGCACTTCCCAACTTACCAAGCGACTCTACACCCCTTGGAAAGAATGAAGAAGATAACATAGAAGTGCGCCGTTGGGGTGATGAGTACATTCCCCAAAATCTGAATATTCTCCCTCACTGGGAAATAGGCGAAAAGCTAGGTATTCTCAATGTTGAACGGGCTGTAAAAGTTGCCCAAAGTCGCTTTGTGACATTGATAGGCGCTGGTGCGGCATTGGAGAGGGCATTAATTCAATTTATGCTTACTCTGCATACTCAAGCAGGGTATGTGGAAGTCAGTCCGCCGCTGTTAGTGAATACCGAGTCTTTAACGGCGACTGGTCAGTTACCCAAGTTTGCTGAAGAAAGCTTTAAATGTGCTGATGACGACTTGTGGCTGATTCCCACGGCAGAGGTTCCAGTTACAAATCTCTACCGGGGTGAAATTCTCGCTGCGGAAGACTTACCTATTTACCACTGTGCTTTTACTCCCTGTTTTCGCCGCGAAGCTGGTAGTTATGGGCGCGATATGCGGGGATTAATTCGCCTGCATCAATTTAACAAGGTGGAAATGGTGAAATTTGTCGAACCCAGTACGTCTTTTGATGAACTGGAGAAATTGGTGGGGAATGCAGAAGCAATTTTACAGGCGTTGCAGTTGCCTTACCGAGTCGTAAATTTAAGTACTGGGGATTTGGGATTTGCCTCGACCAAAACTTATGATTTAGAGGTTTGGCTGCCCTCTTCTGGCAAATACCGCGAAATTTCTAGCTGTTCCAATACTATAGATTTCCAGGCGCGACGGGCTGATATTCGCTTCAAGGAGGCGGGGAAGAAAGGTACTCAGTTCGTACATACCCTCAATGGTTCGGGTTTGGCTGTGGGAAGGACGATGGCAGCAATTTTGGAGAATTATCAACAACCTGATGGGACGGTGAGGATACCAGAAGCGCTGCAACCTTACTTTCAGCAGGGTGAAAAGTTGGGTTTTCCATCGCTGTCAAGTTTACAAAGAGTTCAAAAGTCAACAGTTGTACGGCAAATTTCGCAACCAGTCTTACCAGAACGTATTTCAAAGCCAACAATACAATTCCAGTACCGTTATATTGTTGATTTGCTGTTTTGGCTTCCAATCGCCTCTTATGTTGTATGGGTAATACTATCGTTGTTGTTTTAACAGAAAAACCAATCTGACCAAAACTTACGATTTGGAGTACATAGACAGTTAGGGTGCGTTACGCTGTCGCTAATGCACCCTATTAGCTTTAGATGTTAGAACCAGGGATGAAATATGCCCTATACCCAATGACGCCACTTGCTTCTCAAGACAGGAGACGCTCTTGCTAGCAAGATCCCCTACGGGGTACAAGCCGGAGAACCCGGACAACGCAGTGGCTCCCCAATGCCCAATGCCAAATGCCCAATTAGAATGGATATAACTATAGCTTAATATCTTCACTAATTTACTCTATGTCAGTTTTAGCAGCGATCGCAGTCTTGGCTGTTCTGATCTTGGTACACGAGTTGGGACATTTTGTTGCAGCCCGTTCTCAAGGCATTCTGGTTAACCGTTTTTCTTTGGGTTTTGGCCCAGTTCTTTTAAAGTACCAAGGTTCACAAACCGAATATGCTGTTCGCGCCTTTCCCTTGGGCGGCTTTGTGGGCTTTCCCGATGATGACCCCGATAGCGATGTTCCACCCAATGACCCGAATCTGCTGCGTAACCGTCCAGTATTAGACCGGGCGATCGTCATCAGTGCCGGAGTGATCGCAAATTTAATATTTGCCTATTTGGTGCTGGTTCTGCAATTGGGTATTGTCGGTATTCCCAAGGAATTAAACTATCAAGCTGGTGTCCTTGTACAACCTGTTAATCAAGAATCTGTTGCCTATCAAGCAGGAATTCGGGAAGGAGATATTATTCTGGCTGTTAATGGTCAGGAACTCCCGGCTTCTGATAAGTCAACGGCTTTGCTGACGAAAGAAATTCAAACTCATCCTAATCAGCAAATCGAACTGAAAATTCAACGTGAAAACCAACAACAATCCCTGAAATTAACACCAAAACTGGGAACTGATGGCAAAGGTGTAGTTGGTGTGGCACTTAGCCCAAATGCTACAGCAGTTTATCGCCGTCCTAATAGTCCTTTTGAAATTTTCGGCATTGCTGCTAACAGGTTTCAACAATTATTTGTTGGGACACTTAGTGGTTTTGGACAGTTAATTACCAACTTTCAACAAACTGCTGGACAAGTTTCTGGCCCAGTTAATATTGTCAAAATAGGTGCAAAATTAGCTGAAGACAATAGCGTAAACTTGTTATCTTTTGCCGCAATTATCAGCATTAACTTGGCTATTATCAACATTTTGCCTTTACCAGCCTTAGATGGTGGACAACTCGCTTTTCTGCTGATTGAAGGTTTGCGCGGTAAGCCTGTACCGTCCCGTATTCAAGAAGGTGTAATGCAAACTGGTCTCGTGCTACTCTTAGGATTAGGAATTTTTCTGATAGTCAAAGAAACTACTCAATTAACTAGCCAATTGGAGTGGGTACAAAAATTGTTCCAGTGAGTATCACCCGCAAATCGTTATCTAAAAAGCAACGATCGCTAGAAATTTTAGCTCGCCTGAAGCGTCTTTATCCAGATGCTACTTGCTCTTTGAATTACTCAACACCAGTACAATTGTTAGTGGCAACGATTCTCTCTGCTCAGTGTACTGATGAGCGGGTGAATAAAGTGACACCAGCTTTATTTAGTAAGTTTCCTGATGCTGCTAGTTTAGCGATCGCTGACTTGGTAGAATTAGAAAGCTTGGTGCGTTCAACTGGGTTTTATCGCAATAAAGCCAAGAACATTCAAGCCGCCTGTCGGATGATTGTCACTGAGTTTAACTCTGTTGTCCCCAACCAAATGGAACAGTTGTTAAAGCTTCCAGGTGTGGCGCGGAAGACAGCAAATGTAGTTCTGGCTCATGCTTATGGCATTAATGCTGGGGTGACGGTAGATACTCACGTCAAGCGGCTGTGTGAGCGTTTGGGTTTAACTGAAGCAAAAGACCCAGTTCGGATTGAGCAAGACTTAATCGGGTTATTACCGCAATCAGATTGGGAAAATTGGTCAATTGGGCTGGTTTATCACGGTCGTGCGATTTGCAAAGCCCGCTCTCCTGCCTGCATGGCTTGTGAGCTTGCTGATTTATGCCCTGCTGCGAATAAACCAGTGGTTGTAGGGTAGTTTTCAGTGCGTAATTTCTGTCTCTTCGTCCCGTGTCCCCATGTCCGTCAATTTCAGCTTGACAGACCAGTAGGCAACACAAAAACCCTAGAATTGATAGAGAGACTGTAAAATGGAAAATGCTGTCTTTTAATCAATTAAAAATTGTATGGCAAAAAAGAGCTTGATTGAGCGCGAGAAAAAGCGTACCAAGTTGATAGAAAAGTATGCTGACAAGCGGGAAGCTCTTCTGGAAGAGTTCAGAAGTGCAGAATCTCCCTTGGATAAGCTGGAAATCCACCGGAGGATTCAACAGCTACCCCGGAATAGTGCGCCCAGCCGCCACCGCAACCGTTGCTGGTTGACTGGTCGTTCTAGAGGTGTTTACCGCGATTTCGGACTGTCTCGGAATGTGCTGCGGGAATGGGCGCATGAAGGTCTTTTGCCTGGAGTTGTTAAGTCTAGTTGGTAGTCAACAGTCATTAGTCATTGGTAAATAACAAAGGACTAATGACAAATGACAAAAATTATTGACCACAACATTTATCAATTCCCAGACTTTCTAAGAGTAGATCGCTGACGGCGTTGGCGATCGCAAACTCTCCATAGAAGCTATTGGAAAAATCATACGACTGCATCTCTGTGACAATGGCAATTACCAGAGAACCAAGGTCGTTTTCTCCTTCCATCCGTTGACGCACAAAAATCTGTGCGGCTCGTTGGGCAATATTTTGGTTGACTGCTTCGGGAATAAATTCTGTATCTAGCCACCGCTGTAAACGCTCTCGTAACCATTCACCTTCAAGCAGCGGATTTTCAGGCGGTGGTAGGGTGATGGGTGGAATTGGTTGAGTCATTTTTTTTATCTTAAACGTAAAGGGAAGCGGAGGGAAACCTAGAGGAACGCTGAGGTTGACTGTTAGCATCAAATTGCGTTTCTAAGAGTATTTTTTTATATTTATTTATGCAATATGATATCGCCGCTATTGTTGAGGGCTATGCACAAGGCTATTTTCTCATGGCTGATGAGCGCGATCGCCTGAATTGGTACGGAAGTCGCGATCGGACTTTTATTCCTTTGGATGAGCGGTTTCGCTACCCCAAGTCTTTGCAGCGTGTCATCAATCAGGAGCGTTTTAGTGTGGCGATTAATCGGGACTTCCAAGCTGTGGTGGCTGGATGTGCTAACCGCGAAACAACTTGGATTTCACCAGAATTACAAAAGATTTACTGGCTACTTTACCAAAATGGTTATGCTTATAGTTTTGAAACTTGGCAAGGTGACGAATTAGCTGGGGGAATTTTAGGGATTGTTATTGGCGGTGCTTTCATTGGAGAGTCGATGTTTTACCGCATTACTGAAGGTTCGAAGGTAGCGATGGTGAAGTTGGTGGAAAGATTGCGTCAGAGGAAATTTGTGTTTTTTGATGCCCAAATGATGAATCCTCACTTGGAGAGGTTTGGTGCTTATCGGGTTGAGGATGAAGAATATCAAACTTTACTTAAACAAGCGTTGCAATGTCGCTCAAACTTAATATAAAGCTTGAAAAGATTATAAATAATTTATACCCAAATAAGTTTAGCGGTGTGGTAGCAAAAGTACGAAGTTGGGAACAATAAGCTGTAGCTAAAGTGCTTGAGTGTCAACTGTTATGATTCAAATCATGGTAGGGTGGGTCAAAAATTTATTCAACTATTCCAAGGTAGAGGAGTTCACCCTAGTAGAGGAGGTAACGCCCAGTCGGATGGGGTTTCATTTCGAGCATGATGAACTCAAACGTTTAATGGTAAGGCTAAAAGGTTTTGAGACAGTTGAATTCACTGATGCATATGGTACACCACTCACTCCAGAGGGTATTGATAAGCGTTTTGGCAAAGATGGCGGAATTGACTGCATCATCCATATTATTGCCCCCAGTGAAAAAGGTGCAAAGAACGTAGCAACAAGGATTAGAAAAATCTTTGTCAAAGGTGACTATTGATGGCTCAACACAAAATTGCTGTAGAGTTTAAGGATCGACACCTTACCCGGCCAATGCTAGATCAGATCGTTGGCGCTCAACTCCGCGCTGTCCCGGATGCAACTGAAATCATCGTTCGGTGTCGTTCTGCTGCGAAAACAGCATATGAGTCAATTGATTCATACGGTATCAGAATTACGATAGTGGCCAGGGAAGCGACCCCTCAAGACTCATGAAGTATAATCTAAACTTCTCACTAAAATTAAAAAAAGACGGTTCATACATCATCTACAATCCAGAGGATTTTGTTGAAAAGCCAATTTCAATATCAGTTCCTGATGTTGTTAAGCTTTTTGAGCATTTCATCGAAACGTTTGAAGAAGTTGGTATTGTTGAGCAAGCTTCAACTAGAAGTATTCAGAGTGATAAAAAAAAAGAAGCTGATAATGTCAGTAGTAAAGAGCAGCCATTTGAACAAAAATCAGCTACCACATCTGCTTCTCTAAAAGGTTTGTCTGGTACAGTATATATTTGTAAATCAAAAGAGCTAGATGAAGCTGTCCTTAATCAATTTTGCACTGAACTTACAGAGTATCTTCAAGTATTTTGTTCAAAGCTTGCCCCAGAAAATTTCCTTTCCGAGGAAAGTAGTTTATCTTTTTCAGGACTGAGAGAAGTTTTTGAGATACGTAACTATCTAGCCAAGTACACTAAGAGTACAAAAAGTCCTTATCAAGAGGGGTATATAGCAGTTTTCAAATGATTGGAATATATTTCATTGACAGCGGATGCGAAAGCTGTTCACGCAGCCAGTGCCCAAGGGGTTGATTTTAATGTCTATCTTCATATCTCCTATTCATTGACAGGTAGCTGAATTATGCAGAAGACAATCCCAGCCCACTTAACAAGTACTTATAAGTTGATCCAGTGTGCTTTTCCTCAAGGCATTGATGATCAGAAATATCTGCCTTTGCTATCAATACTCTACAAAAATATGTCCGATCGCAGTCTAGCTCAAGTTGTTGCTGAGTATACAGGAAAAAATTACTACTTTGTATTAAATGACGTTTACCGAGTTGGTTCAATGACAAATTTTTCATTTGAGGTCATTGATTTGGTTAAACAAAAACTGATGAGCTGCGACTACGAAAAGTGGTTGGCAGATGAGTAATGAAGCGATCATACTTAACAGTTGAACAGTTATGAGCAATTGGTATAAATTTTTGTGCGATGTCTGACGACAAGCCGAAGAAGCGTCTACGCTTTGTATCGGTTCAATAGGCGATCGCTTTCGTGTTTAATAAAAGCAAGTTTACTAAGTTCCTATATTAAATTCGGGCAGTCGTTAATTGAATTCGGGCAGTCGTTAATTGAATTCGGGCAGTCGTTAATTGAATTCGGGCAGTCGTTAATTGAATTCGGGCAATCATCGGGATTTATGCCCGATCATCTGTAATTAAAAAGCTTGTCCTGAGTCATGCGTGAGAACGCCAATATCATATATTGAGTGTGGGACACTTATGGCATAGTAGTTGTTGGTTTAATAGATTTAATCAAATACCGGAATAAATCGTCTATTAACAGGTTTGCCGAGATCGGGCCCATACCACGCCAGTAAAAACCAACTTCATGCACTGAGGAATGCTGCACGACTTTCAACTTAGACCATAGTGGAGATGCCTTCAACTTTTGAAGTTCTGAATTGGGATTTTGATGACTCCTTATATCTTCGGTGACTAAAAATAGGATATCTCCATCAATTTCACTCAAGAGTTCCTCAGATATGGGAAGAAAAGCATAGCGTCCTCCCAAGCGCATTTTGTTGCTCGTCTCAAAATGGAGTAACTGATTTGGCGGACGTTGAATACCAGCATCTTTAAATATCTCTCCCTCAAAAGAAGCCGCTTCAGGCAGGAAAACTCCATCAGTACGCAATTCAGCCACCGATATAACTGTAGGTAACAGACGCTGATTTATAGAAGCTTTCAACTGTGCTAAACGTGCATAATAATTAGTCATTAACTGCTGCGCTAACTGAGTTTTCCCCAAGGCATCAGCAGTAAAAGCTAAGAACCCCTTCCACGGTGCAGCTGGATCAAAAGTAGCCAAAACTGTAGGTGCAATGTGGGATAACAGGCTGTAGATATCTTGATGGGAACTCAAGCCCAGAATTAAGTCTGGCTTGAGTCGCAAAAGTTTCTCTAGATTGGGAGACTCCAAACCCACATCCTCAATGCCTTTAAGTTTGCCCACCAATCGCTGCAAGTCAGAGACAGCATCCTTTGGGGCAGCGATGGGCGTGACTCCCAAAGCAAAAGTAGGTTCTAATAAAGCGTAAACCAAAACTACTACCCGTTGAGGATGGGCAGGAACTATCGTTTCACCCATAACGTGTTTGACTACGCGGATATCGACTTGGGATGGTGAAAAACTTAATGTTTGACTATTGTTGTGTGAAGGTTTCCACAAGCTGCAACCATACAAAAATAGCAGCAACATTGCAATTAGGGATAGCCACCTCAGCATGATATTTACTTTTATAACTGCCACTTTAAAGTTCCCTCTACCCCGAAAGGTTCACCTCGAAAAACGCGATTAATATTGTAAGCGCCTCCATAATAAAGAACATCAAACAAATTTTGGAAATTTAGTGCTGCCTGGAAGTGGTTGTGGCGGTAGTATAGAGCAGCATCGGTGCGAACATAACTCGGTAAAGTGTATGTGTTAGTTAAATCACCTTCTCTGTCACCAAAATAGAACACACCCAAGCCGCCTCCCAACCCTTGTAATTTGCCTTTGGGGATAATATAAGTTGTCCATAAAGAAGCGCTATTTTTTGGAGTATTAGTAAGTAAACTTCCGACTTTAAAAGTGTTGTCACGAGTCACACGGCCATCAATATAGTTGTAAGCGGCAATGATGTTCCATCCTGGGGCAAGTTCCCCGCTGAAAAATAGCTCAACACCTCTACTTCTCTGCTCACCAACTTGGATAGCATAGGTGGGATCGTTTATATCTGTCGTTACAATGTTGCTTTGGGTGAGTTGGTACAAAGCGAGTGTTGCGGAAAGTTTATTATTGAGCAAGTCGGTTTTGACTCCAACTTCATACTGAGTACCGCGTGTAGGTTCAAAGGAATTGTTATTAACATCTGTACCCAAAACTTGATCGAAAGAGCGACTGTAGCTAGCGTAGAGTGAAACAGGTGGAATCGGTTGATAGACAATGCCTAAGCGTGGGCTAAACGCTGAATTGGATTGGGAGGTAACACTTCTCTCAATAGGGCTTGTGGGGTCTTGGGTGGTTGTGGCGTCGATCTTTTGATCCTCAAAGTCCCCCCGTCCACCCAAGACCAACTTCAGATTAGGTGCGATCGCTAATTGGTCTTGAAAATAAACTCCTAAGTCCTCAAGTCTCTCCTTATCTTTGCGACCGCCCAAAAGAGTTCCTGGTGTCTCTCCATAAACTGGATTGTAAATATCAAGCGACGGAAAAGTTCGGATTATAAAACTGTAGGGTGAAACTATCCGTTGATACCAATCAACGCCAACGAGCAATTGGTGTTCTAGAGAACCAGTGTTGAACTTACCCACCACATGAGTATCTTGAGAAAGGTTGCTGACGCTAGTCGGACCCCAAATCTGCTCAAAGCGATCAACGGTACGGTTGTCTGCCTCTAAACTCGTTGGTGTAACGTTAGTAGTATAAGGTCGCTCTACAAACGCATAGCTCAAGCTATTGTACAAAGACCACTTATCACTAAAATTATGCTCAAATTTGTAGCCAGCTCGTCCTTGTGTCACCTTCTCTCTGTCTTGCGTCGGATCTCCTAGATAAGTGTTAGGAGAAATCTTGCCATTTGGATTTGGTAGTATTGTTCCAATCGCGGGTAAACCCAGAGGGGAGAGTTCCGCTTGTCGTGAACTGAGATACTCCCCGGATAAAGTCAACTTTGTGTCACGATTCGGTTGCCAACTAATCACGGGTGCAAAAAAAGTCCGCTCTGCGTATACATGATTAATATAGCTGCCGGAATTTTCGTAGTCAGCATTGAAGCGATACAACAGCTTTTTATCAGTCGTCAGAGGACCTGTGAAGTCTAGGGAAGATTTATATAAGCTATAGCTTCCGACGTTACCCTGTATTGAGTAGTAAGGTGTACTCAAGGGCTGTTTAGTTACTAAATTATACACTCCTCCCGGCGAGCCATTTCCGTATAGCACCGAGGCTGGTCCACGTAGCACCTCTATGCGTTCTATGTTGGCAAGGTCATTTTGAAATGGAGTACCAATAAAACTAGTGAAATTATCTCTCAAACCATCTCTAAGACTATTTGAAGCCTCAACATCGAAACCACGAATAATCACACTCTCGCCTAGGCGGCTTGGTTCCGAGTTCTGACCGATACCAAGATTTCTCAGGACATCGCCAACACGCTTATCTGCTTGGTCTTCAATCACTGCCCTTGGGACAACTTGAACCGTTTGTGGAATATCCCGGTTTAGCGTATTTGTTCTTGTCCCGGTAGTGGCATCCGGTACACGATAACCAGTATCTGGGGGAGCAATTACCTCTAGTTCTATCGCCGGGTTTTCCCCTGGTGTCTGCTGTGTTGTTGCAGTAGAAGTTACCCCAAACACCAAACCTTCAGTCTGACTATCAAATAATTCCACCACTGGCGCACCCGTTTTCCCAACTACTGTTAACCGCACCGTGTTAGTGTCCACATTGGTAACTGTAACTAGTGCTATTCCAGCAGATGGCTTTGATTGTTGGAAACTCTCACCACTTGTCAGTTGAAAGTGAGCATTTTTGATATCTGCAACGTAGGAATTACCTTCTACTTTCCCAGAAACTGACAATTTATCAGAACTGGGCGTAACTAAAATTATCTCTATTCCTTTGTCAGTGGTGTTTACCTTCACATCCGTCACCGACACGACAGGAGTTGTAGCTTGACTTATTTGAGAAACAAAGTTCTGATTCTTGAGTGTCCTCAGTAAATACGTTGCGCTGGTGAAAGCAGACTGCATATCACTCAAACTATAAATCTTTTGGGTTGGTTTAACTTGATTGGCTGCTGTCTGCTGAGGTAATGGTTGTCTGTCAGCTTTTGGTATCTCCTGACTCAGAACAGGAAGAGTATATGCCACCATTGAGGCAGTAAATAAAAGACATCGCCGAAACAAGACAAATAGTTTTTCCACAGCCACTATGACTCCTCACAATTCGCTATTTACTTTGAAATCACCACACTACAAAATATGTCAAAGATATAGGCGATCGCAGAATCAATGATCCTTTGTCTTTGAGCATTCATGTTTCTAAAACAATACCAACTGTTGGTAACAGTTACCAATATTTTTGGTTACCAAACTTTGACAAACAGTACTACTGTTGAAATAAAGCAAATAAGTAACAAAAATCAACCAATTATAAGAATTAAACTTTTTGAATATATTTGACTAATTTTGTGCATTGAACTTGATGTAGCTGCTCTATTCCACAAGCTTATTTAGTAGTCTGCCAACCCAAATTGTTAGGTGAGGCTTAGGGAAAGGCTAAACTAACATCTTGCACCAAGCCCAAAGAAGTGGAATAAAGAATAGAGATTGTTTTCAATAATGCAAAGTCAATGCAATAGACTAAGTACCTGCATCGAGCTTATGAAAAAAAGTTACTCTGAGAGCTAATCGGCACTGTGATGCTGCCGATGCCACGGTCGTGACCATGTGCCACGAATTATGTGCTTGCACAATCACAGCCGAAAGCTGGCCCAGTGGTGGAATATCTTGGAAGACGGATTCTGGTTGTTCATCATAGAGAATTCGCAAACAACCACCCCAATCCATAGGCCATTGCTCATTGAAAAATAGTAAATGAGTTAGAGCTTTGGATGGTTCATCAGTATGAGGGCGATGACAGTGCCCTGGATTATATCGACGAAACCCAATCACCATTGCACAGTCTTTGAGTTCCACCCCAGACATTTCTGTTAAGGCTTGGCGGTAACTAGGTGTCCACAGTTCTTCGATCAGTTCTCGCCAAATGCTGCTAAGATTCTCAAGATTAGAAGATAATCTTCCGTCTGCAATGCGATCGCGCCAGCGAACTGCCAACTCAGGACTGGCGCGATCGCAAAACTTGGACATTAAAGCAATATCCTCATTACTAGCAAGCATTTCACTCCAGAGGTATCCATATCCTTCGCCGTTTGATAAGCGAAACTCTTCTTGCGGAAAGCTAACAGCAAGTTCCAAACTAGCCTCTTTGGGCAACAAATTCTCGATCACAGCATAGCGATATGGAACTGACTGCATTCCTATATGACGTATGGCATCTAAATTTAGCATCTTGATTGTTGGCAGTGACAATCATTTCCCTATCACTGCAATTTTAATTGCAGTTTATCTAAGATTTTAAATCTCTATCTTTTGTTGTGCCAATTTTTTATTGAGTGCTAAACCCATAGCCGCAGCTAGTAATAATCCGCAAACATAATTAGGTTCGGGTACTGATTTGGTTGGGCTAATAAATCCATACTTATGCAAAACTTCCTGTCCTTTAGGTGATAAAATATAATCTGCTAGTTTCTCTGCATTCGGGTCAGCATTTTTGATAACTGTTAAACCAAATGGTGCTGCAACAGACAAATAATCTGGTAGCCCAACTACTTGCAGACTCGGATCAATTTTTTGCGATGCGATCGCGCCAGTATAGTAAGTTAAGAAAACATCTGCTTGCTGAGTGTTGTCAAGAAAATACACTAAGCTGTCCTGTCCTGATGGGACTATTGGGGAATTTGTTCCACCTGTTAATCGCAAGGCTTTACTATTCAGGGTATCAAAACTACCAGGGTTTTTTGAATTAGCTTGAGTAAATATCTGTTGAGTGTAGTCTCCAAGAGGATCTGATATAGGTGTTGAAGTTCCCAACTTGATGTTGGGATTTAGTAAGTAATCTAACACCTGATTTGGTGTAATTTTTGTCTGGGAATACTTTGAGGAAAACACCGCTACAACCTGGTTTTGAGTAAATTCCACTGGCTGACTGCTCAACCCCTTGGTGTAAAGTTTTTGGGGATTTCCAATATCTGCACTAGCAAAGACATCAGCAGTAGGCTCTCCTTGTTGGAGTTCTGTTTCTATTGCTTGCTCTCTAATCCCTGATGGGCCAAATACTGTATTCGTTCCTATTCCTGTTTCTTGGGTGAAATCTTGGCTTACTTCCGTTAGTGCATTTCTTAAACTACCTGCTCCATATAAGTTGAGATTAGCGGCAAAAGCTTGATTTTGTACTAGAACACTAAAGGCACAAGCTGCCAAAGAACCTGTCAAAAAATATTTTTTCATCTGTTTGCTAAAATCTTTAGATTTTTGGATATTTTTTCCTCAAGGTTAACACTACCAATTTAATTGGTAAAATGTCAATTACTTTATATAGACAAATGTTGGCTTTATTACAATTAAGACTTTCGTATTGACAGAAGTAAATAAATATGAATACAACTTTTCAGGCATTCAAGTTTGATTTTTTCACTATTAAACTGCGATTGCTACTGATTTAAAGGTAATCGCTAACAGCCGGAAAGAAGTGAATTTCGTCAATACACAGGATAGTTATTTTGTATATTGTGTAAGTTCTATACAATCTGGTTTTGTTAAGAAAGTTATCATTTGAGGCAAATAGGAGGAGTAGTTCTTGAGCAGGGGGAGAAATAATTATTGCTCAAGAACTCTTTTTCCTCCCTTACCTCAAGAATTTATCCAAACTGTATTGGATTTTATTAATTCTTGAAGACATGGTGGGTGTAAACAAGCTTTTCACCAGTCACACTTAAAAAATTTACAAATGTTTCCAGAAGTTATTACTGATAGTCTTAAGACTAAAAATCTTAACCTCTCCATTAGAAATATCTTGGTTTCAAAGGAGAAGCAGGAGCAGATAATATGAGGATATTTCTCACATTAGTCACGTAACGACCTCCAGCTTTGTCACCTGGAACCACTAAACGAGCAAATCCTTCATCTATTAAAGACACGACTTTACCATCACTACCTTTTTTTTCAAATGCAATTAGCACTTTTTTCGCTTCAAAGCTAGGTTGAATTTCACCAATAGCTACAACTGCACCATAGCAATCTGTGGCTTCAACTAAAACATATTGCCTCAGAAAAGAGTTTTTAGGATTCAAACCAGAATTCCCAGGTTTTAGACCACCTCCAGCTTTCGGATTATTAATCAATTCCCATAAGGGAACTCCATAGTATGTTTCTGTTCGTGGACCTGAGCCGGTTTGAAAGCTCACAGTGATTTCAGTAACTACTGGTGGATTTTGTTTTTTTAAAGCATCTCGCAAATTTCTCAGGTTTTGCAAGTTATAGGTGGTTGGATTCTTGAGTTCTCCACCCAAGCGAAAACTTTGTGAAAAACCTCCAGGACACTTATTTTTTTCCCAGATAGATGGTGTTTTTTCTTGTTTATTCCAGTGAACATCACTCCTTGAGTCAGCTAAACTAGGCTGCCATAAAACCAGTATCGATAGTAGAAAAGACGCAATGGGTATTTGTCGGGTAAAACGCATAAAACATTTCTCCGTTTACTATTGAATATTGAAAAATTAGATAGTTTTGCTCAAAGCTGTTTGCTCACCAAAAATTAGTATTGTTATCGCCAAAACTGAGCAGGTTGACAATAAATTTTGTTAGAAAAAAATCAAACCTTCAAATCGTTCAACTTCCAACTCCTTATCAGACGATACAAAATACCTAGTTTTCAATATGAGTTATTAAAAACTAATAAATCACTTGCCATTAGCCGCAAACCTCTTTTTAGACTTGCGTTTTCAAAATGGATAAGTGTATCTGTGTAATCTCTTGAAGATAATACCAACTTATTGAGTAAATTACTAGATTATTTAGTAATCAAACCTTAACAAAATTAATTTTTATTTCTTTTTAAAATAGTTAAGCTTAATATTGTAAAGACACTCGCTGTGGTTATTTTGCTTATAAATAGGTAACTGTCAAGCTAATAAACTATTTACAAGTGAGACTCACCTGTAAATTGGAAATTCCAGCGAATAAACTTCTTGCATAAATTAAAAGCACTCACCTTAAATCCCTCTCCCAAGACTGGAAGAGGGACTTTGAAATTGCCTCTCTTTCTCCCAATTTATAAATTAAAAATGCACTACTGTGCCATCGTCATTTTGACTGCAATATCACATGGTTTACCAAAGTATGGTGAACTTGTCACTAAGATATCTACACCAGTGCTTGCATAATCTTTTATATTTTCAGAGGTAATACCACCAGCCACCGCTAGTTTTAAGTTCGGATACTGCTGCTTCAACTTCAAAACTAAAGGCTCAAGGTCTGGGATCGGAATTTTATCAAACTGAATTAAATCTACACCTGCTTGAGCAAGCATCCAGGCATCTGTTGGTGTATCTACTTCAACGCAAATAAGTTGTTCCTGAAACTGTTGTCGTAGTTGATTCATGCGCTCAATTAGCCCAGCTATACCTCCCAGGAATATTAGGTGTTGGTTAAATATCAGAACTGTTTCCGATAATCCTAAGCGATGAAAAAAGCCCCCGCCAGCTAGAACTGCTTTGATGGAAAGCGCTCTAGTACCTGGAAAACATTTACGAGTAGTCACAATAGAAACAGACTGATTCACTGTTTTAGCAGTATCTACTAATACTCTGGTACGCGAAGCAATACCGGAGGCATATTCCATCAAATTTAAAGCAACTCTCCAGCCACTGTGCAAAGCTTGAGCAGTGCCACTAGCTTGAAGAATTAATTGCTTTTCCTGGCAGACTGTACCACTTTCCACTTGATAATGAACTTCGGCACCACAATATTTTAATACTCTGGCTGCTTCTTCAGTAGCGCAAATGGTCATCGGATGACGGGTAGAAAACTCGATTTCACCGGGTTGCTTGCCAATGCCAAGTCCGTAGGTTGTCAAATCTAGGTAGGGAACATCTTCCTGAATTAACCTAGCGATCGCCTCATCTGAGAAGAAAACACTCATTTTAGTTTTGTGATCAGCTTACAAATATATAAGCTCAACAAAGATTTACACTAAACCTAATATCATTAGGTTGCAGGAATTGTAAGAATTACTACTATTTTCCAAAATAGTTGGTAATAAAATAATTTTATAATTTCCTCTGTGCCTTGTACGACGGATTAGGAGTCAACCCTTACAGGCTTATATGCGATCGCATCTGTGCAATTTATATACATTTTTCTGTACATACTATAGACAATTCAAATTTTTTACACTTTTTCTTCAGTAACTAATGTCAGACTAACCCATTCGCCTTTCTCGTTATAGCTGCGAATCATCCGCTGGCGCAGGTTTGGCTGGATTAACCACCCCGCTTCCAAGAATAAGGGTTGACGTAACTGCACCTTGAGGGGAGAAGTTGCAGAAGCACCATCAGGTAACAATAAGACTTGTACTTGCTTTTGGGGATCTTGGTCAAAGAGAACGATGGAACCTTTGATAGTAGCACTTGAAGTAATTGTCTGTTCCCCAAAAGAAGTACTTTGAATTAATCGCCCAGTATCATCAAGTTGTATTTTCAAAGTTGTAGAGTAAATATCAGGCGATTGCAAATCTCGATATATTGTCACTGCTTCACCAAGCCATTCTCCCAACAAGTCATCTATCTGCAAGGGTGGACGTTCTGCTGTTTGTGTTCCAGCTAGATGTTCTCGAATGAGAGTTAGTCCATTTAGCTGACCGTTTTTATCAAACAGTTGCACCAGACGCAAGCGGCGATTTTCATGAACAAAAGCAAGTTCTCCACCGAATTCTGAAAATGGCCCTAGCTGAATTAAACCTTCAGAAAATGAACCATTTTCAAAAAACAGCAGACCCCCTCCCACAGAACTATATTCTCTCTTGACATCATCTCCTCCCGAACGGCTCAGAGTTAGGCGCACTGTCTGGTTATTGTTCAAACCTTCCAGCGAAAGACGGCTAGGAGTATCGTTCACAAGTGTACCTTGAGGAGAAAAATTGGTAAATGAACCTTCCCAGACACCGAGATTTTGCAGAAAACATTCCCATTGCGATTTCATAACGATTTTGTCCTTTCTCCTTTTCCCATGCCCAATACAACTCTTGGAGAGGCTGCGCCCTAAGCGTAGCTATGCCGCAGGCTTTACAGCAACTCTTAGAGACGCTCTTGCGTTCGCTCAGTACAAGTGCTCAATGCCTAACCTTTAGCAAAACGTCGGACTGCAAATAAGCTTCCCATTAATCCTACAGCTGCACCGAAACTCAAGAGAATCAGGGGCAATAATAAAATTTGGGCTGGAGTGAGTTGTACCCCATTGGTGATAGCTTGAATAAACTCAGGTTGATTGGCTAGCAACTTACCGAGAAACTGTTGAATCACAGAAATGAAACTCCAAGCGATCGCACCACCAACTAAGCCAAAGGTAATTCCTTGTAAAATAAACGGCAGGTAGATCCAAGCCGAAGTTGCTCCCACTAGTTGCATAATTTCAATTTCCTGGCGTCGCGCCATGACAATCAGGCGAATTGTCGTAGTAGTCACTGCGATCGCTGTTAAAGTCAGAATAATTGTAATAGTTAAAGTAATCCAGTTCAGACCTTGATGCAACTGGGCAATGCGTTTAACTGCTTCATCAACATACTGCACCGTATCAACTCCGGGTAACTTAGCCAACTGGGTTGCTAAAGTTGGTACAACTTGAGAATTACGAGCTTTCACCTTCATCTCATCAACCAGAGGATTCTCACCTAGCTGCTGGGTAGCACCCTCAATATCAGAAATTTTCATTTCCTTAACTAACTTAGTCCAAGCTTCCTGTTTGGTAATAGTTTGTATCGCCGCTACCTCTGGGATTTTTGCGATCAGTGGCTCAATGTTTTCGGCGCGCGTATCCGGTTCGAGATAAACTGATACTTCTAACTGGCTACCAAACTGGTAAAGGAGTTTTTCGACTTGCCAAGAGGTTTGCAAACTCAAGCCGAATAAAAACAGTAACACCGTAACAGTACTTATAGCTGCCCAATTCATCCAACCTCCCCGCAATAAACCGAGGAAAGTTTCTTTGAGCAGGTAGTCAAGTTTTGTGAAAGATTTAAACACACGTCACCCCAGTCAAAAATTCATAACTCATAACTCATAACTTATAACTCAGCACTCATAACTGACTAGTGACGAGCTTGATAGAATTAAAGTAGGAATTTTCACCATCTAGCCATCAAGACTCATGCCCTCTGAAATTGCTGTAGAGAAAAAAAAGTTAAAAAATCCACCTTTGGAGCTTCATTATTTAGGCGATCGCGTGTTGCGTCAAGCAGCAAAGCGGATTTCTAAAGTAGATGACGAACTCCGCCAAATGGTGCGCGAAATGTTGCAAACTATGTATAGCAAAGATGGCATTGGTTTGGCTGCATCCCAAGTGGGAATTCACAAACAACTAATTGTCATCGACCTGGAACCAGAGAATGCAGCTAATCCGCCTTTGGTGCTGATTAACCCCACCATTAAACAAGTAAGCCGCGACATCTCTGTTGCCCAAGAAGGATGCTTGAGCATTCCCAATGTATACCTGGACGTAAAGCGCCCCGAAGTCGTGGAAATAGCCTATAAAGACGAATACGGCCGTCCCCGGACATTAAAGGCTAATGACCTCTTGGGACGCTGCATTCAGCACGAGATGGATCACCTTAACGGCGTGGTATTTGTAGACCGTGTGGAAAACTCCTTGACTTTAGTCCAGGAGCTATCTAAGAATGGCTTCTCGTATCAAGCGGTGAAACCAATAGTATAGGGGGCTAGTAGTGTATTTAACTCCAAAAAGCGGTTTATTTCTGGGTGGTTCTTGTGTAAGTGCGATCGCAGCTGTCGGTTCGATTTTTGAGCTTAGTTACGGACATCCAGATTTGGGCGTCCAAGTCACTGCGATTATCCTGGCATTGAGTATTCCACTCACAGGATTCTTTTTCTTTGCCGCAGTGAAGGACGCAAGGGCTAACATAAAATAAGCATCAGGTACATAAAAAAGGTAAAGGGGATGAAGGAACTTGGCAAAATTCACCCTTTTATCTTTTATTTTTTCGATTGTTCTACGGCTCCCAAAGCTTTGAGAGTATCTATCTGTGTCGATGTTAACCCTGTAATCCCAGTAATATTCATTCCTTCATAGGGTCTATCGGCTCTGAAAGTTTTCAGGCGATCACCTGTTGTCACATTCCAAAGTTGAATTGTCTCATCTTCACTGCCACTAGCGAGAATTTGGCCATCAGGACTAAAGGCTACTGAGCGGATCTGGCTGTTGTGTCCTTCTAAGGTTTGGAGGCACTTACCTTCACGTACATCCCATAACTTCACGGTTTGGTCTTCGCCACCACTCGCTAGAATTTGACCATCAGGACTGAAGACCACTGACCAGATCCATTTGGTATGCCCTCGGAAAGTCTTGAGACACTTACCTTCACGTACATTCCATAACTTCACGGTTTGGTCATCACTGCCAGTTGCCAAAAATTGACCATCAGGACTGAAAGCTACTGACCAGATCCGACTCCTACCTCCCTGCAAAGTTTTCCAGCATTCACCAGTTTGCACATCCCATAACTTTACAGTTTGGTCGTCGCTGCCACTAGCCAGGATTTGATCGTCGGGACTGAAGGCTAATGACCAAATCCATCTGCTATGCGCTTGCAAGGTTTGGAGGCATTGACCAGTTTGCACATCCCATAATTTTACAGTTTGCTCGTCACTGCCACTCGCCAGAATCTGCCCATTGTGACTGAAGGCTACTGACCTTACCCAACTGCTATGTCCCGTCAAAGTTTTAAGGCATTGACCTGTTTGGACATTCCATAACTTTACGGTTTGATCGTCGCTGCCACTCGCCAGAATCTGACCATCGGGACTGAAAGCCACTGACCAAATCCATCTGGTATGTCCCTGTAAAGTTTTGAAGCATTTACCAGTCTTGACATCCCATAACTTCACGGTTTTGTCTTCGCTGCCACTGGCGAGAATGGGATTTTTAGGACTAAAAGCTACTGACCAGATCCGACTGCTGTGTCCTGTTAAAGTTTTGCAGCATTTGCCAGTTTGCACATCCCATATTTTTACAGTTTGGTCGTCACTGCCACTCGCCAGAAATTGATCATCAGGGTGAAAAGCTACTGACCAGATCCGACTGCTATGTCCAGACAAAGTATTGAGACATTGACCTGTGTACACATCCCATAACTTTACAGTTTGGTCTTCATTACCACTAGCGAGAATTTGACCATCAGGACTAAAGGCTACTGAGCGCACCCAACTGCTATGAGCCTGCAAAGTTTTGAGGCACTTACCTTCACGTACATCCCATAACTTCACAGTTTGATCTTCACTACCACTAGCTACAATTTGACCATTGGGACTGAAAGCTACTGACCAGATCCAACTGGTATGTCCCTGTAAAGTATTGAGACATTTACCAGTTTGCATATCCCATAACTTCACGGTTTCGTCTTCGCTACCACTCGCCAATATTTGACTATTAGCACTGAAGACAACTGAGCGTACCCAACTTTTATGTCCCTGCAAAGTGTTGAGACATTTACCCGTTTGCACATTCCATAACTTTACAGTTTGGTCTTCACTGCCACTCGCCAATATTTGACCATCGGGACTGAAGGCTACTGACCAAATCCAACTGGTATGTCCCTGTAAAGTGTTGAGACATTGACCAGTTTGCACATCCCATAACTTCACAGTTTGGTCTTCACTGCCACTTGCCAATATTTGACTATTGGGACTGAAGGCTACTGAGCGTACCCAGCTTTTATGTCCGCTACAGGTAAAAAGTCGCTTTCCATCTTCTACTTGCCATAAGTGAGCATCACCATCAGCATCGCCTGTAGCCAAAAGTTTTCCATTTGGACTAAATGCCACCGACAAAATACTACCCAACTTTTCAGTAAAAACTGATTTGGATAAATCAGAATTATCCAAATTGACATGATGCAAATTTACGCCCTGTAAGTAAGCTTGCCAAATAGTCAGATGCGAAAAATCGTAGCCGCTTAAATCAACTTGGAGATGGCAAAGTAAATTGAGAACGTTACCGCCTGCATATCCTAGCTTAACAAATGATTTTGCTCGGATATTCTCTAAAATCTGAGTGAGCTTTTCTGCAAGAATTCTAGGAAATCTAAAAATATTTAGTAAATTTTCTATAACTGGCTGGAGGATGAAGCGAACTTGAGTATTCCTAATATAATCTTTGTCAGTAGCTGCCATCAGAGCATGGCTCATAAATAACGCCATTTCGCCTGTATAAATTTCTTGAGTAATCTGTTCAATAAGTTGCTCAGTAATATACTCCATAACTACAGGCTGGAGAGTAAACTGAGGAGTTTTATGTTCTAGTTTTTGCTCGATTAGCGATCGCCTGCGTAGTGATTCTAAAGCTTCCAGCAATTCCCGTTTGGCTAAGGGACGCATAATATCATCTAACAATTCATCTAGGGAAACTAACTCACGCTTGATTGCCAACCAATAGATGATTTCTTTTTCTAACTCGGAGGTGCGCTCAAATTGTTGATCCAATAAGTTTCGGGTATCGCCAAAAATTATCTCTCCTTCATTAAGAAAAGCAGAAATATCACCGCCAAATAACTCACGAATTGACTCAGATACCAGTTTTAATGCCAAAGGATTACCAGAATATTTGTTAATTAGTTGGCTCCAATCCTGTCTTGAGCCAGATAAGCTTTTATCTTTCAGGATTTCTTGCCCTTCTATTTGTCCCAAGCCTCCTAATGTTAGGGTTCTAACTGGTGACGCTTCTCCTTCTAAAGGTGCAAATTCTTTCGGTTTTTCTCGTGAAGTCAGTACCAAACAACTGTGATGAGGTTCCTCCCCTATGCGTCTGAGTAATTGACCATAATTTTCATATCCTTTTTTGTAGTGTCCAGCAAGAACCTCTTTGGCAGGAGGTACATTCATACTTGCTTGCAAAATTGTCTCTGCGTTATCCAAGACCAAAAGACAACGGCGCTCTCGTAAATAATGAATTAGCAGCGTTATTAGAGCATCTATAGTTTCTGGTAAATCCTTTTCTTGCTCATCAGATACAAATCGGATCAGATTTGTCAGCATCTCTTGCACAGGTGGAGCATTGCGAAGACTTCGCCAAATAATATGGTCAAAATTCTCCTGAACCTCGTCTGCCAGCTTCACAGACAAGGCTGTTTTGCCAATTCCCCCCATACCCAGTAGTGCTATTAGGCGGCAGTGTTCTTTAACTACCCAGCGCTTTAGTCGGAATAATTCGTCTGCACGCCCATAAAAAAGGTAAACTCCAGGTGCTTCCCCCCAATCAAGGCGCTTGTTGGTTATTTGCTCTTGTTCTTCAGTTAGCAAAGATATTTGATACTCATTATCAATTACTTGCTGTAACTTAGTGAGTTTACCTGGACCACCACCGCTCACATTGAATTTTTTGTAAACTTCACTTAATCTTTTACGTACCGCTTCGGCACTGATACCCAATTCTTCGGCGATCGCATTTGGCGATTTACCCTCAACAGCATATAAAAAAACTTCTTGCTCGCTGCCAGACAAGCACCGATCTTGAGCTACAACCAAAAGAAATTCTTGGCGAATCGCACTCATGCACAAATTAAGAGGAAACTACACTCACAATGTTAGCTCACTAGGTGAGAAAATTATCTACCGAGAGTCACATCAAGACTATAATATCTATCCTATTGTTAGGAAACTGTTATTTTCACGCAGTGTCTAAATTTCTTTTGTTGTTAGCTTGACAACCTCACAAAGTTACTTTAAAGTGAGTCTAAGTAAATATTGCTTGGTAACTTAGTAAGTTAGTTGTTGGTTTTAAGAAACTTAGTGAGCCAACGTAAAAACGATGGAATCGCCAATGCAGACACAGCAAGTGTTGAAAGTCTTTGGTCTTGAGAAATTACATTTTAGGGGTTGATGCAGGTAACTGGACGTTATGCGTCATTACGGGCATTGAGCATCTAAATTTCG
The DNA here is from genome assembly GCF_036917195.1 of Nostoc sp. Taxonomy (GTDB): domain Bacteria; phylum Cyanobacteriota; class Cyanobacteriia; order Cyanobacteriales; family Nostocaceae; genus Nostoc. Next base: position 102,276 of record NZ_JBALDG010000020.1, on the reverse strand, counting down.
ATTTTCTAATACCTTTGGCAATTTATTGAGGAGCTTAATTTTCATTATCTGCCAATATCAAGACCACCATTGTTGATTTAAATTTCACTCAGGTTTAGTAGGACTGCTGCGTGCTTTGACTAGCTAAAAGCAACGTAAGTATTGACTCTTTTTTTAGAACAGTCGAGGTAGCCCTAGTTGCTGCTTAGATTAAACTTTCAAAACAGGAAAAAAACTATGAAAATCAATCTCAAAGATGATGAAAATCTACTATTTAAGTGGTTTTGTCAGGGACTTAAGTACTTTCTGTTGACTCTGCTTGGTTTGGCGATTGCTCTTGTTTTATCTCACGTTTTTGGCACGGTGTCAATAGCTGGGATGCTGTTATCAACAAGTCTATGGATACTCTTTGTGAGGATAGCAGTATCTCTGTTTTGTCTATTTGCGATCGCCATGATTGTTGAATCTTGGAGTTGATTCTTTATTCAATCATCAGCAACAAGATTGCAATTTTAGGTTCGTAGTGAAGTTTAATCAACTTTCTTGGGTTAAATGCAAGTTACCCCAAGACTTCTCACTAGGAGATTATATCATGTCAAACAACAGCAACTCTTCCGGGGGAGAAACACTTTCGCCGCTTTTAGTCATCTTAGTGGCAGGGTCAATCTCTTTGGCAATCGTTAACAAAGCTAATCACCCAGCATATTTTGACATCGTTAAAATAGCTATGGTCTACAGCTTTGGCTCAATCAAGTCTCAAGGAAAAACTAGATATTCCAATAACCAAAATGATGTAAATCAGGATGAGTTGAAATAGCAGACATGAAAACTATCTGTGAAGGCAGTAAAAAAATTACTGTTTTTTACAGATAGTCTGCCAAAGGTGAGTTGCAGATTAGAATTTGCTTCTAAAATAGAAGAATGCTGTCAACTCCCACTCAACTACTGCGACTGTCTCAAGGACAACTGAACTTACTAGAAGTTTGTCCGCGTAAATTTCAACATACCTACCTAGAACAACTCAATTCGCCCTCAAATCCAGAACAAGAAGAACGGCAAACTTTGGGTAGTCGCTTTCACCTGCTAATGCAGCAGCGAGAAATGGGTTTGCCAATTGATAGTTTCCTGCAAGCAGATGCTAAACTGCAAAGCTGGATGCTAGCTTTTGCCGATGCAGCCCCAGAAATTTTAACGGGTGCATCTGATAATCAAACTTTCCGTGAAAGTGAACACTTCCGCACTCTGCAAGTTCAGGATTATTTGCTGACGGTTATCTATGATTTATTGATTGCAGATAACCAACAAGCGCAAATTCTCGACTGGAAAACTTATCCTAAACCACCCAATAAACGCAAGTTAGAATCTAACTGGCAAACACGGCTTTATCTGTATGTATTGGCAGAAACTAGCGACTATTTGCCAGAAAATATTTCGATGACTTATTGGTTTGTCCAATCTGAGGGCAAACCGCAAAATATTAAATTTAATTACAATACTGCTCAACACACACAAACAGCAAAGAAACTAAATCAATTATTAAGCCAGTTAACTATTTGGCTGGAAAATTACCAAAATAACCAGCAGTTTCCTCAAGTGGTGGAGGGTAGCAAAACATGTGATTATTGTCAGTTTGCCAAACGGTGCGAGCGCACACAAGCTACTGAAGAAGCAGTGAAAGACTCATTGCCAAATTTTGACAGCATTCAAGAAGTCTCACTCAACCCTATACATTAGAGGATGTTTGTAAAATCCAATAGGGGTATAAAGAAATTACAACTTCTAAATTTATGTCAAACTTTGACGAAACTGAAGCCATTTATGTCCGCGAATTAGGAATTGATGACATTGCTCCCGTTTACCATTTGGGAGAAGGTTTATTTACTAGCGATTTATATCCTTATTTATACCGCACCTGGGACGAATGGGAGGTGATTGGACTTTACAACACCGATCCCGAATATTGTCTTGTGGCCGAAACAGATGGAGAATTAGCAGGATTCATTTTGGGAACCATCATCACCAAAGCATCCTGGACTTACGGATACATTTTATGGTTGGGAGTTAGTCCGAAGTATCAGCGTCGAGGAGTTGCAGACAAGTTGGTTGATAAAGTCGTCGCCCGGATGATTGAAGATGGGGCGCGGTTCATGCTGGTAGACACTGACCCCACCAATACTTCAGCATTAAAGTTTTTTAACCGTAAAGGTTTTGGGAATACTCGCCAGCATATTTTCTTGTCGATGAATTTAAGCAAACATGAATATTATGGCAGATTGATTGATTACGAACACCAAAAAGCTGAAAGAGCAGGTTACAGGCGATCACGTCCTGCCATTCGCGCCCGCAAACCCGATAGTGTCGCTAATGAAGTAGTCCTTAATCCCCTAGTAAATGAATCTCAAACAACCGAGGATCAATCTCCAATTTAACAAAAGTTAGGAGTTAGGAGTTAAAACTTTTAAAGGTCATTTATAGCGTTTCCTAATAAAAATGAGGTACAGCTTTATCTCCTCTCTCCTTAGCAAAGCTACAGTATACACATAAGTCTCTTGACCTGCAATGCCAATGCATCGACTGACAATGCCATTGCATCGACTAACAATGCCATTGCATCGACTGACAATCCTAATGCATCGACTGACAATCCTAATGCATCGACTGACAATGCCATTGCATCGACTGACAATGCTATTGCATCGACTAACAATGCTATTGCATCGACTAACAATCCTAATGCATCGACTGACAATGCTTTGCATGAGACAATCAGGAAAGCCTTATCAAGCTAGGTTTTTAGGACTTGTGTGTACACCGTAGCCTTAGCAAGGAGAGGGGTTGGAGGTGAGGTTTTGATATGTACTTCATCCACCTGGGAACCACTATATCAAGTAAAAATAAAATTATAGTAGGGTGTATTAGGCGCATAATTTCGATATCATTTGTCAGCAAAGACATGAGTAAAGCGCCTAACGCACCATATTATATAACGATGCTTGATAGCAAAGCCGTGACTACTTTATAAATCAACTTTTAACTCCTAACTTTCAACTCCTAACTCCTAACTTTCTTTATATGCCAGAACAACAGCAGTGGACTATAGCAGCAACCGAACAACCCCCGGAGTGGTTCATCCAAGCGGTGAAACAGCATACACCCGCATCAAGTGGAATATATGCAGCGCAATTATTGTGGCAACGGGGAATTAAAGATGATCAACAATTAACAGCTTTTATCAACCATAAAGCTTATCAACCAGCCAGTCCGTTTGAGTTTGGGCAAGAAATGCACCTAGCGATCGCCCGGTTGCAACAAGCATATAACGCCAGAGAAAAAATTGCCATCTGGGGAGACTTCGATGCTGATGGAATTACCGCCACGTCTGTACTTTGGGATGGATTGGGGGAGTTTTTTAAACAAAATACTCAGTTAATTTACTACATTCCCAATCGCTTGAAAGAATCCCACGGACTCAATAATCAAGGGATTGATAACTTAGCAAAACAAGGTTGCAAATTAATTGTTACTTGCGACACAGGTAGCACAAACATTGATGAAATTATCTATGCCAAACAACTAGGTATAGATGTAATAGTTACAGACCATCACACCTTACCCGCCGAACGCCCACCCGTCGCAGCAATTATCAATCCCCGTTATTTGCTCACAGAACATCGGCTGTTTAATCTTTCTGGGGTAGCGGTAGCTTATAAGTTGGTGGAAGCACTATATCAAACTCTGCCTAATATTGCAAAACATCCCTTAGAGGATTTATTAGATTTAGTAGCAGTAGGATTAATTGCCGACTTAGTGCAGTTAAGTGGAGATTGTCGCTATTTGGCACAGATGGGAATTCAACGACTGCAAGCAGATTTTCAACAGCCAGCAGCAGCGCGTCGGCGTCCGGGGGTAGGGCGATTATTAGAATTGTGCCAAAAAAGTGGCGATCGCCCCACAGATATTTCCTTTGGTTTGGGCCCAAGAATTAACGCCGTCAGCCGCATCCAAGGCGATGCCAGTTTTTGCGTTGAATTATTAACTAGTCGTGATGCCAAACGTTGTAAAGAACTAGCCGAAGTTACAGAACTCGCAAACACCCGTCGCAAATCTTTACAAAAAGATGTACAAGCGCAAGTAGCACAAAAACTTACTCAATTAGACTTATCAACCACCAGCGTCATAGTCCTAGAAGATGCCCAATGGCCTGCGGGTGTGTTGGGCTTAGTTGCTGGACAGGTAGCGCAAGAAACAGGTCGCCCGACTATTTTATTAAGTACGGAAGGAGCAGGGGAAGCAGAGGAGCAGGGGAGCAGAGGAGCAGGGGAAGCAGGGGGAAAAATTACTCCTTTATCTTCTAACTCTGAACTCAGAATTCAGCACCCAGCACTCGCATTAGCTCGTGGTTCTGCTCGTTCGGTGAATTCCGTCGATTTATACCAACTGGTGAAAGACCAAGCACATTTGTTACATCGTTTTGGGGGACATCCCTTTGCAGCGGGTTTGAGTTTGTTGGTGGAGAACATTCCTTTATTTACAGCAGCGATTAATCAGCAGTTGCGGCAATCTTTAGGTAGTACAACCCTAACGCCTACCATGCAAGCAGACTTGACGGTAACAGTAGCAGACTTGGGGAAAGAGTTATTTTTGGAACTGAAACTGCTAGAACCTTGTGGAATGGGTAACCCTGTTCCGAAATTGCTAATTCAAAACTGCTGGTTTGAAAATTCTTGGCATCGCAATCAGCAGGATTGGCAAGGGAAAAAGGTACAGTACATTAAAACCGAGTTTGATATTCGGGATGATTCCAGCAGAAGTGCTTTTCCTGGTATATGGTGGGGACACTACAAAGATGAATTACCCATAGGAAGCTGTGATTGCATAGCCGAACTGGACTACAACACCTTCAAAAAACGTTATGAAATCAGATTAATTGCCGTGCGTCCCAGTGTTAACTCAGCACTCAATGCTCGGAATGGGCTAAACGCCCCGCTATCGCTAACACCACTCATCTTAGACTTACGAAATCAGGAACACTCAGGAATCAGGACTCAGGACGGGCTAAACGCCCTGCTACCGCTAACAGCACTGATTATCGAAGATTGTCCCACTAATTGGGATAATTTACGCACATGGTTGCGGCGATGTCTAATAACAAGCCGCTCTGCGTCTGTGCTTGACAATCAGCAACAATTAGCGATCGCTTGGTCTAAACCCAACCATCAACCACCCAATCAAATTTGGCTGACTTTTGTAGGAATTGCCAAATATCTCAGTCGTACAAATCAACTAGTTACCCGTGCCCAACTTTTAGAGAAAATCGGCATCAGCAACCAAACCTTACTTGTAGGAATCAAAGCTTTAAAATCTTTAGGGTTCACAGTCAAAGGACAAGACCCTTATTTACAAATTAGCTGGCATCCAACCGATAGTGCAGAAAGCTTTGCTGATGCAGCAGTGGCACGATTTTTAGCCGCTGTCCGAGAAGAACAATTTCAGCAACAGTATTTTGCCGAAGTACCTTTATCTACTATTGTTGCGATCGCCAGCTCCGACAATTATTAACCCAAGTTGCGGGTTATCAGACTGCGAGTGAAAAGCACCTTAAAAGGAACGCGATCGCACAGAGCCTTCATTTGGTCTTCTCTCGGTTGCCTTGCTTAGTACAGCCCACCATAAATGAGGTACGGAATTCGTTTTTTGAATTAAACGTGTCTAGTAGCATCACAGTTTTTATTTCTGACCCCTTTTTGCGGTGACGTGTACTTAGTGAGCTACGGAATGCAACCAGAGAAAACATTTTTTGCCGCTTAACGACCGGTCATTTGCTCCAGCTTTTCGGGGTACCGAGTCCCTTGCACCGTGATCTTGGAGGCAGCGTTATCGATATCATGCAGATCGTCGGGCGTGAGTTCGACTGAGACTGCCCCGATGTTTTCGTCCAAGCGATGCAGCTTCGTGGTGCCTGGGATCGGAACAATCCACGGCTTCTGGGCAAGCAGCCAAGCGAGCGCGATCTGAGCAGGTGTCGCCTGCTTCCGTTCTGCGATGCTGCCGAGCAGATTAATCAGGGCCTGATTCGCCTTGAGAGCCTCCGGCGTGAAGCGAGGCAGGGTGCTGCGGAAGTCGGAGCTGTCGAAAGTCGCTTTTTCGTCCATCTTGCCAGTGAGAAAGCCCTTGCCCAGCGGGCTGTACGGGACAAAGCCGATTCCGAGTTCCTCAAGGGTTGGTATCACTTCCTTCTCAGGAGTTCTCGTCCACAGCGAGTATTCGCTCTGGAGAGCAGTGATCGGCTGAACTGCGTGCGCGCGACGGATCGTTTGCACTCCTGCTTCAGAGAGTCCAAAGTGCTTAACCTTACCTGACTGAATCAGTTCCTTCACCGCTCCTGCCACGTCTTCGATCGGCACGTTCGGGTCAACCCGGTGCTGATAGAGCAGGTCGATTGTCTCGACCTTGAGTCGCTTGAGCGATCCCTCCACGGCCTGCTTGATCTGCTCTGGCCGGCTATTCAGTCCGGGCGCACCCTTCATTCCCCGGGGATCTAAATTAGGACTCAGGTCGAACCCGAATTTGGTGGCAATGACTACTTGTTTGCGGAAGGGAGCGAGGGCTTCGCCCACAAGCTCTTCGTTCAATAACGGGCCGTAGACCTCGGCGGTGTCAAAGAAGGTAACGCCGCGTTCGACGGCGGCCCCCAGAAGAGCGGTCATCTCCTGGGTGTCTTTGGGCGGACCATAGGAAAAGCTCATTCCCATGCAGCCCAGCCCGATCGCCGAAACTTCTAAATTGCTGTTTCCAAGTTTTCTTTTGTGCATTTGCTTTTCTTCCTAAATTATTCTAGAGACCTGATTTAAAGCGATTGCTTGATGTCCTCCGTCCTGGAAGTCCCGTTGTCCGATGATGTCGTCGGGTAATCGTTGGTGGCTTTAGCATCCGCACGACGATAACTCCAGCGCTCAATACAACCATCTTGCTGTCGAGATTCTCCCTGCGAACCAGTTACTTTCTCACTCGATTAGCTCGATCGTGACTTTTATAGAACTGGGCACGTTAAGGGCTTTCGTGTAGCTTGGAGCCTTTATTGAGACCTATTACTTAAAACCTTATTCAATACTTCAGCAGCATTATCGGCTTCAGGCTTGCCGACTTTGGACTTGAGAACGGATACGAGACTGTTCATCTGTGCCTTGGTCAGTCCACTATTCATGCCGATTCTAAAATGTGCTTGCAGTTGGGAGTTGACACCTTTCATGCTCGAAAGAGCTGCAATGGTCGCAATCTCCCTACTTTGGAAGTCCAGGTTGTCGCGCCCGAAGATCTCTGCGAACAGGTGACTTTTCAAAAACTGATCAATGGCGGGAGCAAAAGTATAGATTTCCCCAGCAACCGGACTTCCTGAAAGGCGCGTCTGAATTTCTGTTCCAAGCTCGATCCGACTTTTATCGGTCGGAAGGGGGCTTGCTTCCCTGCCCGCTTCGTCCTTGATCCCCTTTGCCTGCCTTGCTTTCAGAACACTCATGAAGGCGTTGATCGCGTTTAGACTACGCGGGAATCCCGTATAAGCATACAGTTGAACCAAAACCTCCTTGATCTCATTCACAGCCAAGCCAGCATCAAGCCCTTCATTTAGGGCAGTAGACAGATATTCCATATCGCCGTTGGCGGTAAAGGCGGCGATGGTGACAATACTTTGTTGCCGTGCGTTTAAGGTTTGATCGTTGTTCATTAGTTTGTGCCTCCGACACAAATGAAAGGCTAAATATCATTGCAGATACCAGTGCCAAGAACACATTGAGCTTTTTCATCAGGCTTACCCCGTCATCTGCTGTTGTATTGCTCGTCGCTGACCTTTTCCAGCCATCTAACGTTTTCACCGTTTAGGGTCCCTGTGATGGCAATGTGTGTCATTGCGGTGTTGGGCGAGGCTCCGTGCCAATGCTTTACCCCAGGCGGGCACCAAACTACATCCCCCGGTTTAACTTCTTCGACAGAACCTCACCACTGCTGGGTTCGACCAACGCCAGCGGTAACAATCAGATGCTGCCCCACCGGATGCATGTGCCATGCTGTCCGCGCACCAGGCGCGAAGGTGACAGAGCCACCGGAAAAGTGCGCCGAATCATTTGGGGAAAATAGCGGGTCAATACGAACATTGCCCGTAAAGAATTCGGCAGAACCCTTTTGGGGAGGTTGAGACCCAGATCGAGAAATAGTTTGCATCCCGCTATTTGGTGCGGCGACTTGGGTCTGGTTCGCAAATGTGCCCGTTGAAGCAAGTAGAAAAAGCGATAGGAACGTTGCTGTGTATTTCATGTTTCTCCTCTCCTGACGATTCCACCGCACCCATAGGCAATGCGTCATTGTCAGCGACAACCATCACTACACCGTTTGACCGCCATCCACGACCAAAGCGTGCCCGACGACGAAGGAGGACGCATCCGAACACAGCCAGACGACGGCATTGGCGATCTCTTCGGGGTGACCCATCCTTCCAATCGGCTCCTCTGAGACCACCTTTTGGCGGCCTTCGGGAGTGCCGCCGGTGAAGCGATCCATCATCGATGTGTCAATGTAACCGGGAGCAACGGCGTTGACGCGGATGTTCTGCGAGGCGTAGTCGAGAGCCGCCGACTTGGTGAGTCCGATCACGCCGTGTTTTGCGGCGGTGTATGCGGCTTTGCCCTTGATGCCTATGACGCCGGCGCCCGATGATGTGTTCACGATTGCGCCGCCGCCTTGCTTGAGTAGCAGCGGGATTTCATACTTCATGCACAGAAAAACGCCGCGCAGGTCGATGTCTACGATCCGATCCCATTCTGACTCTTCGATTTGGGCTGTTGCTGCATTCTTCTGCTCCACACCGGCGTTGTTAAAGGCAAAGTCCAGCCGCCCGAAAGTTTCGATGGTCTTGTCCAGAGCCGCCTTTACGTCAAGTGCAACGTGGCGCGAGCACTTGACGGCGATCGCTCGTTTGCCGAGTTCTTCGATCAGGCGTGCCGTTTCTTGATTGCCCTGTTCTGAAATGTCAGCGACCACCACATTAGCGCCTTCGCGTGCAAACGCCAGCGCCGTAGCTCGACCGATGCCGTTCGCTGCTCCGGTCACAAACACAACTTTTCCTGTGTAGTTTCCATTCTCGTTCGTCGTCATTATTTTTCTCCCTCAATTTTTCACCTAAACAAGGTCTTAAAACCACTCGGGTGCGGAGATCACTTGCGATACTGTTCGTCGCTGACCTGTTCCATCCAGTCCACGGTCTTGCCATCGAGCTGTTCTTGGATGGCAATGTGCGTCATAGCCGTGGTTGGGGTAGCGCCGTGCCAATGCTTCTCACCCGGCGAGAACCAGATCGTGTCCCCCGGCCGAATTTCCTCGAGTGAGCCGCCCCAGCGCTGTGCGAGGCCGCAGCCAGCCGTCACGATCAGGGTCTGTCCTAACGGGTGGGTGTGCCATGCTGTCCGAGCACCTGGCTCGAACGTGACACTAGCGCCGAGCGCGCGTGCTGGATCGTGTGCCTCGAACAGGGGGTCAATGCGGACAGTGCCGGTAAAGTACTCGGCCGGCCCTTTGGTGGAGGGTTGTGAGCCACTTCTTTTGATATCCATTTTCTTAATTCCTTCACTTGATGCCATTTTGGTTGCTAGCAGGCAAGTCTCTTGCTTAATCAAAATTGAGTTTTCTCTTAAATAAAAATCCAGAATGCTTAAAGAAGCCAGAATCATTTTTCATTGCTTTAGCTTCATTCTAAGAATCCTCAAGAGCAAGCAATATGACGATAATCTAAGATCGTTGTACAATCCTGCAAACTTAGAAATGAATGCTGCCAAAACAAGTGAAAAGTCCGATATGGATTTAATGAACGACCAGCAGGCAAAGCGCGAGGCTTCCAAAGCGCAAGCCAACAGAGACGAACTGACTGAGCGCATCTCACAGGCTATCCCTAATGATGGGACGATTGAGCCGCACAAAGGATTGCATCTCAACCGCTCCTCCTCGCCTGCGGAATGCGTTCATGGTATCTCTGTTCCTGCCTTTTGTGTGATTGCCCAGGGCAGCAAAGAAGTTCTTCTGGGCAACGACCGCTATCAGTACGACCCTATGCATTATCTGCTTGCTACGGTCGAACTGCCGATTGTAAGCCAAATTCTTGAAGCGTCCAAGGAGCAACCGTTCCTTAGCCTTCGCCTCGATCTCGACCCCACCCTTGTCGGTTCAGTCATGGTCGAGGCAGGCTATCCCTCAGCACAAAGCCGTGCCAATGTTAAAGCGATAGACGTGAGTCCGTTAGATGCAAATCTGTTGGACGCTGTGGTGCGGCTCGTCAGGCTTCTAGATTCCCCTGCTGAAGCTCATGTTCTCGCACCACTGATTAAGCGGGAAATCATTTACCGACTCCTGATAGGAGAGCAAGGTAGTCGGCTTTGTCATATTGCAGTTCTGAGTAGCTGCACCCACCACATCGCCAGAGCCGTCGCGCGACTTCATCAAGACTTTAAGGAGCCGCTTCGTATTGAAAGCATCGCCCGAGATCTTGGAATGAGCGTCTCAGGCTTCCACCATCATTTCAAGTCTGTCACTGCAATGAGTCCCTTGCAGTTCCAGAAGCAACTGCGGCTCCAGCAGGCTCGCCGTCTGATGCTGGGGGAAAACCTTGACGCTAGCAGTGCTGCCTACCGTGTGGGTTATGACGATGCCTCGCACTTCAACCGGGAGTACAAGCGGCTCTTTGGCGCACCACCAATGCGCGATGTGGAGCGGCTGCGAGAAGCTGCAAGGGAGACCGCTAGTTCAATATGATCTGCTCAAGACGTCCTAATCTTGCCAGAAATCGTTTCCACGCAAACATCCTTTAACGCTGGCACTTCAGGAATACGGCAGATTGATCAAGACAGTTCATATTCTGCGTTGGTATGCCGACGAGACCAATCGCCGCAGGCTGAATCGCCAGCTCAACAAAGTGGAAGCGCTGCGGGGAAGCGCAAACTTCCCTTGAATATCCCGTTTCAGCATCAACCTTCCCATGTAATACACCGTTAGGGCTAAACTAACGGTGTATTACATGGAAGATGTATTCTACTTTGATTCTGATTTTTGAAGCATAAAATGGTTAACTCTAATATAGATGAACGATTTGTTTGCTCAAATATGCGATCGCCGTGACCCTTCAAATATTAAAGCCTGTATTCATTACTGAATCAGGCTTTTGAAGTTTTTTATTAAATTTGCCCAAAGAACTTCAGTTTAATTACTGAATAGTGAATCCTTCCGGTCTGATAGCATCTTCCAAATCAACCCCCATCAGGTTAACCCCCTGCATGTTTGCATTTGTAAGATTTGTCTTTTCCAAGTCTGCGCCCTGTAGGTTAGCCGCTTGTAGGTTTGCTCCCAGCAAGTTGGCTTTCTCTAGGTCTGCATCAAATAGGTTTGCTCCCAACAGGTTTGCTCCCAAAAGGTTTACCTTGCCTAAATCTGCTCCTTGAAAGTTAGCCCCTTGTAAGTTTGTTTGCTGCAAGTTAGCCCTTTCTAAGTCTGCATTTTGTAAGTTAGCACCCTCCAAGTTTGCTGCTTGCAGGTTTACATCCTTGAGCATTGCTCCGGTGAGGTTACACCCGACACATTCATTAGTTTGCAATAAACGTCTAACGTTTGCTGCTACAGAAACTATTGGGGATACAACCGGAGATATTACCGGGGAAGTTACAGACTCCATTGGCGATGTAACCGGAGGCATTACTGGACCTAGTTTTTCTGTAGGTATGGATGGTGTTAGTGTTTGAGCTTTAACTGCTTGCTGGTCAAGTAGAGAAAATCCTGCTACAAGTACTAGAAATACTGCTGTTACGATCCAGTGAGTTAATTTTTTTGGATTTGGTTTATTCATTAGTTCCTTTCGATGATGATTCGTAGTGGTGAGCTTGCTTTTATAAGAGCCATCAATAATCTGCTTTATTCTCACTTTAGATAAATTGATTGATAACATCAAATATTATTCTGATTCAAATTGATAAATTCAAGTGATTAAAAAATCTTTTTGGATGGGAAACGATAAGCTGATTTTTCGGTTATATGAGAGACATAGCATCCATCAATAATTTTCAGTGGCTCATTGCATAGACGCGTAGTAGCTTGTCGTCAGACATCGTGTCCCCAGGTAACAAGTTTTTAGGGCAGGTGGATGGTACGGAGCGCCCACTGTAAGCGATCGCCTCATGCCTAATTGGAAAGCATTGCTAGACTAGGTAAAAGTCGATATGATTCACTTTTAATTAAGATAGAAAGTCCCAAGTAAATTAAGACAAATGGGAAGACTTTTCGACCATAGCGAGTTAAAACCGGAGTCATCAGAGGATTACGAGTCAGGTTGTAAGAGAGTAAGCACCACGCCCCAACACTGAAATAGCAAGCACACAGAATTACACTCAAACTTGGAAGATTGCTACTGGCAAACAAGGGTACATAGATCCCAATGTTGTTTCCTCCATTGGCAATGGTGACAGCGGAAACGCGGTAAGTTTGAGGATCGCGGATGGTTGCCAATAGTGATTTCTTCTGCCGTCCAGATTTGGCAGGAGTTAAGTCAACTGACACCGCTTGCACTGTCTCTGTTTCCTCATCTCGACTGATGAAATTACTAATACCAATGGCGATGGGAAGCAAACCTAGCAAACCAATCCAAGTGCTTGGAATAATCAGACCGCCGAAGAAACCAGGAAGACTAGCACATACTAAGGTAGTGAATCCCAGAAATTCACCGAGAACAATATGCTTAGGACGAAAGCTGCGATTGACTTTTCCGAAGAAAGCTGTCAAGTATAAATTGCCGTCAAAGGTGGTTGCAAAAGCGGTAGAGATTCCAATAATTAATGTACTAATTAGCCAACTCATAATTTTTGCTCACGATGATTCAATGCTGTTTGTCTTAGTCCTTCTCTGCTTCTGGTAATGAAAGCAGTTCAGAAGATTTTGTGACTGTTTTACTTAACGACAACCGATCTTCGCTAGTCATCAGCCAGTTCCCCAGTTTTTAGAGGCGATGCCTACGGTGGTAAACTACGCCTCCAATCAAATTGGTATTTTTATTTCTCAGCAAGGTACCTTGGGAGCTCATGAAGTCAATATTATGGCTTTCAACCAAATAAGAGCAAATACTCTTGTTTTTTAAAACGATAAATAAAAGTGATTAATAACTTTAGAGACTACAAAAAAAATAAATGACCCAAAAATGATTAAATAAAGCTGCATAATCTAGATAAGAATGATAATCAGAGAAAAAGTGGAGGAAGTAGTTTCCAAAGGGGACTGCTTCCTTCCTAAATCAACTCCTGACTGTGCAAAAAGCAAGCAATTTGACCAGCGTGAATTGATTTATCTTTTACAGACTGACTTGATTTTTTCTGGTCATTTATTTTTTTGCTAGTACAACACGGCGTAAATAGAGCAACCATTCCAAATCAACCAAAAGCTTACATTCTAAGCTTTTTGACTTTTGACTTTTGACTTTTGACTTCCGCGTAGCGGTACTAGTCCCTTAAATTCGACAGGCTCGCAATGCCGTCTGAACAACCTCCAGGAGTTGGGCGCGACTGGCTCCACTCGCTGCTTGGACGGACATCCCAAAGTTGACAGTTACGACAAAGCGAGCAAGGGTAGCAGGATCAATATCAGACGGCAAGTCACCTTCTGATAAAGCACGCTCGAAGCGATCGCGTATTGCAATCTCGCCTAAGACTCGGCGTTCTGCCAATTCTTGATGGAGCGGATCGTCCGGATCTCTACATGAAAGCATACTCAGTGCAAAGAGACATCTTGAGGGATTGCACGGATTAGTCACCAAGTCAACAACACCATACATCATCCGCTCGATGACTCTACGTGCAGTTGGCTCCTCAAGTGCCTCACGAAGGTAGGCTGTTTGCCTATCAGTATAGCGATCAAGCACCTTGCGGAATAAAGTTTCCTTGTTGCCAAAGGTAGCATAGAGGCTCGGACGGTTAATACCCATCGCCTCAGTTAGATCCGTAAGGGATGTTCCCAGATAGCCCTTGCGCCAGAACATCTGCAAAGCTTGCTCTAAAGCTTCGTCGATATCAAAAGCGCGAGGACGTCCCTGTACTCTATGAGACTTTCTCCTTTCCATACCTTTCAGTATAAAACTTCCTTGACAGCAAGATTTAATCAGGGGATACTTTTTGTACCGATTGGTAAATAAATACTGATTGGCAACTATTATGCCCAGCAGAGCAAATTATGGGAAAAACACTCGCAGGTAAAGTTGCATTGGTTACGGGCGGTTCACGCGGTCTAGGGGCAGCGATCACTAAACGTCTCGCCCACGATGGCGCAGCAGTCGCCCTCACCTACACTAGTTCGCCCCAAAAAGCCGACGAGGTAGTGCTTGCGATCGAAGCGGCAGGTGGAAAAGCCTTGGCGCTTGCCGCTGACAGTACCGATGTTGAAGCGGTGAAACACGCCGTCGCCGAGAGCGATCAGGCTGCTGACTTGGTTTCCTATCTCGCCAGTGCTGAAGCTGCTTTTGTCACTGGTGCCAACCTGAAGATTGATGGTGGCTTTACAGCTTGAACGATATGTAATCTAGACTTGCTAGTCCCTAAACCTAATTCAAAAAAAACATTACTATGTCACAGAAGCTTTCAGAAAAAATCGCGCTGATTACAGGTGGCACCAGCGGCATCGGTCTTGCCACTGCCAAGCAATTCGTCGCCGAAGGTGCATATGTCTTCATCACGGGTCGTCGTCAAAGTGAACTTGATGCCGCCGTCAAAGAGATCGGTAAAAACGTCATAGGCGTTCAGAGCGATGCCTCAAATCTAGCAGACCTTGATCGCCTTTACGCCACGATTGAGCAAGAGAAAGGTCGCCTTGATATCATCTTCGCCAATGCTGGAGGTGGGGAACTTGTCCCGCTCGGATCGATTACCGAAGAACACTTTGACAAAACCTTCAACACCAACGTCAAAGGTCTGCTTTTCACTGTGCAGAAGGCATTGCCTTTGTTGCCAGAGGGGGCTTCGATTATTCTCAATGCTTCGGCTACTTCTATCAAGGGCACCCCAGCGTTCAGCGTTTACAGCGCCACCAAAGCCGCCGTGCGATCGTTTGCCCGGAACTGGACACTCGACCTCAAAGAGCGCAAGATTCGTGTCAATGCCATCAGCCCTGGTGTCGTGCCTACTGCTGGCTACAATCTCCTGGGACTGAGCGAGGAGCAGGTGCAGGGATTTATAGCAAGTCAGGCTGACAATATCCCCCTTGGGCGCGTGGGCACGCCAGACGAGATTGCTAAAGCTGTCGTCTTTCTTGCATCCGATGACAGCAGCTTTGTCAACGGCATCGAACTCTTTGTTGATGGAGGCACGGCGCAGATTTGAAGCCTCCCCAAAGTGATCGGCAACCTAAGAAATAGGCTGTTTTTAGTCCACCATCTCTGCCAGAGGCTGACACCAACGCGCAGCGTCTGGTAGAGAAGAATTTGTAGAGTGGGCGTAAGTCCTATTATTATGAGGGTGAGAGAAAAGGCAGCTTGTTGTAAATATCGCGAAAGTGTTTACTTTATTAAAGTGAAACGGTATGACATCTTAAATGTGATAAAAATCTTCGTTTTAAAAATGTCATTACATAGAAATTGGCGGGATGGAGGTCTAACAGGGGCTGTAGCACTGTTAAACCGCATAGGAAAGAGTAGCAGTTGGTCACACCTCATACTGAGTTTGGATCTGAGAAGTTTAAGAGCGATCGCTCCTATTGAAGACATACTAAGTGGATTTCTGTCGCTAAAGCCTGAGATATTCTTGGCAGCTAGTGCTAAACATCGGTTAATATGACTAATCTCGTAGCTTCAGTTTGAAAATGTATAGTAATGTTGGATGTTTAACTTGTAATTATGCTAACCAGTGTTGACCGTTTATTATTTGTCCGGCGAGTCCCAATTTTTAAGGAATTGCGGGATGATTTTATAGTGCGGCTCACTTCAGTGATGAACGAACTGTCATTTCCAGCTAATTACACCATCTTTCGCCAAGGAGAAGAAGGGCGATCGCTCTATATTGTCGTGTCAGGTCGAGTTAAAGTTCACATTGGGAATAAACAACTTGCAGAGGTGGAACAGGGAAAATACTTTGGTGAGATGGCAGTATTTGATACTCAACCTCGTTCCGCCACCGCAACGACTTTGGAACCTTGCGAATTTTTAGAACTGACGCAAGAGCAACTTTATGATGCGATCGAAGAAACTCCCGAAATTGCGCTGAATATCATTCGTGAGTTATCCCGTCTGATTCGCAGATTGAATGACGATATGAATATAACGAATTCCCCACGGACAAATCCGGGGGCTTTTAGCAGAGAGTGAGAAATAGCGGTTTGGTTCCTGTGTAGGTTCAAAAACACTACTAATGGGACTTAGATAAAAATTAAGCCCAAATAAAGCCCAAACTAGCTTTATAAGCAGCAAATACGTCACAGTTAAAGGTCAACCAGTTAAAAAATCGCGCATGACATAGCTGTTATAAAGGCATCTTATTGCTTCAGTAAATATGTTTAAAGATTTGTTCGCCCATCTACGTCTTAAGCCAACTGTTAGTTGATGCCAACTGACTGCGACGTTCACATGAGTGTGGATGTTAACTGTGACACTTGCTACCACAAGCTTTGCTACTGATTACAGAAATCATCTACGTCACAGAAGATTTGTAGTAATATCAAGCGGAGCCGGAGACGCTCCGCCTCCGGGCAAGATACAATCGTAGATATAGTCGAGACTCAATTTTTCTTAGATATTTTTAGTCTCGGCGTTTTTTTGTGACTTTTTTGCCGATTCTCCATAAATCTTCGACATCACTATACCTGCCCAATTTCTTAAATTCATATCTAGCAAGCTTTTTGTCCTTTTCTAACTGTAGAACTCAGGTTAATTTATAGCAACTTATTAAGAACATTATCGACAGAACACCTTATTGGGGTAGGATTACAGTCGTTTATCTCAACACTTTTAGCAGATGGATGTGAAATTAAGATGAATACTACTCAAGAACAAGCGACAACTTCTTGTTATGAAAGGTTAGAACGTTCTAAACCTATAGAAACTCCAGACTCATTCAGCAAATTTAATAAATGGAATGATAGATGTATTTTTAGCAATATACTTGATAGAGGTCAAGAACATTTTGTTTTGGATGACATGAAATTGACACTAATCAAGTTCGCTGATAACCAATTTAAAGGAACCTTGTCCTATTACATTACTTCCAAAGGCTGGAGAACAGGAACAACCCAAATGCCTGGAATACGGATAATTCTAAAGAGCTGTAAGGGAATCGGTTTTGCCAACTGGTCTATTGATGATATTCAGGTAAGTTGTAGAGATAATCATCAGTATCGAGAACATCAGACAATTTTCAATCTTTATGCTTTTGAAAACCTTTTTAAAGCTGAAATAGATATTAATAATGGTAGTGTTTACAAATGTTAGCAAATTTATTGCTAGTTGGCGTAAAAGTAGTGGATCTGGTCTTAGAGGATGTTTGAAAAGCCCTCTTGCGGGGATCAAAAGTTTTAGATCCTTCTAAATCCATGCCACGTGCAACAACAGTGGCTCCTCGATAAATTGGGGGACTTTGATTCTGATTCCTCCCTTAAAAAAGAAGGGCTAGGAGGGATCTAAAAGTGCTTAAAGTTATAGCAAAACACTTTTTAAACAACCTCTGAGACTTCACCTACTAACTTTTACATTGCTTAATAAACCGTTGTGGTATCTCTCTACTTTCTCCCCAATGGAGATGAACATAAGAAGCATAAACATTTGCAGGTAAACCCCATCCCTCGCATCCCATATTTTCCTCACAATCGTAGCGAGAAGTTTCAAATAGGGGCTGAGTGGGAGTTAAGGTTAAACGGGAACGATGAAACTCATGTCCGTAAACAGTTGTACCTACCTTCAATAAAAGATTATCTTGCAAAGCTACTGCACGACGATAGCCCAAAGTTAAACGCCCACCCATCACAGCAGATGTGGGTAAAACTCCCGCCATCGACCAAGATTTACCCTCAAAATCGATAATTTGCTTACATAAATACATCAATCCCCCACATTCAGCAACTGTAGGCATTCCTTTCAGAATTGCCGTTTTCACTGCATCACGAACGCTGATATTTTCTGCTAGTTGCTGGGCAAAAACTTCTGGGAAACCACCCCCAAAATACATTCCCTGCACATCTTTTGGGATGCCAGCATCTTCTAAGGGACTCCAGAAAACTAATTCTGCACCAAGGTTTTGCAGCAAATCGAGATTGTCTTGGTAGTAGAAATTAAAAGCGCGATCACGGGCTACTGCAATCCTGATAAAGAAGGGGGGATGAGGGGGATGAGACGAATGAGCCAGAGGTTCTGATTTTAATAGGGGTAATAAATGTTGCCAATCAAAACAGGTATCTCCTAAATCGGCGAGGCGATCAATTAAAGCGTTCAGTTCGGGAAGTTCTGCTGTGGGTACTAAACCCAAATGGCGATCAGGAATTGTGATGTTATCTTGACGCCGCACGACGCCGAGAATGGGTAATTGTAAGCGTTCTAGGGAATCTTTGAGTAGAGAGAGATGGCGATCGCTCCCCACGCGATTTAGTACCACCCCAGCTATTTTAATTCGGGGATCAAAAGACTGGTAGCCATGAGCGATCGCAGCTACAGAACCAGATAAACGACTGCAATCAATCACCAACACCACAGGTAAATCTAAAAGCCGCGCGATGTGCGCTGTACTCGCAAAATCAGTTGATTTTTGCTTTTCTTGCCCATGCCCAATTCCATCAAATAATCCCATTACCCCTTCCACTAGGGCATATTCACTCACTTGACTATGAAGGGCAAAACATTGCTGAATGTAGGCTTCGGAAGTCAGCACGGGGTCTAAATTCCGACAAGCACGACCAGTTACGTGTTGATGAAACATCGGATCAATGTAGTCTGGGCCTACCTTGAAAGATTGCACCAGGCGATCGCGACGACGTAAAGATGCTAAAAGGGTGAGCGTAACTGTTGTCTTGCCCACCCCACTACGTTCTCCAGCAATGATTACAGACATGGATAATTGGTGATTGGTTAAACTAAATAGTCAGCTATCTTAGTAGTATCAAATCAAAGTAAGACAAAAATATTGAATCATTTATTTGATTAAAATCACTGCTTTCTTTTACTCAGGAATAATTTTTTTATCAAGACGTTCAGCCAACCATAATTTAATAATAGAATCAGATGTCACCCCTAAACGCTTGGCTTCATGTTCTAAGGCTTCAATCATCCAAATGGGAAAGTCAATATTAATTCTTTTTTGCTCATAACGTGGACGATGTGCGTTAGATAAGTCTATAAACTCAGTAATATCTTCTCCATTCTCAAACTTAGCATCAAATTCTTTAGCTTTCATAAATATTTACCTCTTCAGTCCGAGAGCGACGAACGGAAATAATTCTTATTTTATCACCACGATAAGTAATGACTGCTGACCAATATTTTTCAGCAATCTTGCCAATAACTAGAAACCGAGGCTCATCTGTTGTGCGTGCGGGGATTTCAATAAAATTTACATCTGTCCAAAGTTTCTGTGCTTCAATAAAATCAATGCCATGTTTAGTTTTATTATTTGCACTTTTGTGAGGATGAAATTCAAACTCCATAGTTTTTTTTAAGACAGATGTAAAATATTTTAATAAATAATCTTCACTATTTTATAAATTAAATTTTCCTTGCCATTCGTCTTCACTTTAATAATAATTAAGAAAATTCCCCCCTTCCCGCATCAGGAAGGGGGGAAGGGGGGTTAGGTCTGAATTAATTCGCCAATTTGAAAATATTCGCTGTCACTCCCAGGCTTTCTTCAAACAGGGACTCGCGGCCCCAGCGTTGCACTTGCTGACTCAGCAATGCTTCCGCCTTTTGTTCCGAAAGTGAAGTCACCTGTTGAAACAGACCGGCGGATTGGGCACCACCGTGTGTTTCCATCCGCATACAACCACCAGTTTCCGAGCAGATAACTGTACCACAGTCTGCCTGGGGATTTGTCGAGCTGAGGCGCAAGGCAATCAAGTCGCCGATAATATCGCCCACATCAGCAACCGGAACTCCTGCTAACTCTGCTTCTACTTCTCGCTGTTCTTGAGCAATAAAACGGATGCGAGTGATGTCATAATCACCGCTTTCCTTTTCATAAGAAACTGGCTGCCATTCCAGCCGACTTGCCAGCCAACCCAAAAACAGCAAAGCTTGGGCGGGGTTGCCTTTTTCGTAATCAATCGTAACGCGGTCAATTTCTTTGAGGGCGGCGCGACGGTGAGGAGAATCATAGGCCTCAGCTGTCAATTCCTGCCATGACGCAAGGCGACGCCAGTTCAAATCAGCTAAAGGTACACCCGTTTCTACCAACTCTTGTAGGTGGAGTAAATCACTTTCTGGGGTGTTAAAGTTGCAAGAATCTACAATGACATTATTGGAGACTGCTGCTAGGCGCTTGAATAGACTGTTGTTAGGGTCTGGTGTTGCCTTCCACCAGAGAAACTTCGGTAAGCCGCCAATCAACAATGCTGGAATCATGCCCCCTATCCGTTCCAAGGCGGCAGCAGTACCACTGAGAGTGATGTATTCGCAGCAGACAAGTGTTCTTGACGATTGTTTTTGGATGGGGCAATAGGCAGAAACTTGAGCTTTAACCCCTTTATCTTCGCCAGTAATGGGAAATAGGGCAATGATGCGGCAGGGGTTGCGGAGGGCGATTTCATCGGCAATTCTGGGGCTGGCAGCGCTATTTAAGATCCCACTACCAGGATGTTCTCCTCCAGACGTGCTTCGCTGAACTTTAGCAAATTCTTCTCGTAATACAGTGAGAGTTTCTAGTGTTGCTGTTCCAGTTTGTGGCAGACTATGTTTTTTTTGCACTTCCCGCAATGCTGCTGCCATCTGTGGCCCTAAAATCCCATCAATTGGACCGTTGTAAAATCCTAAAGCAGCCAACAAATACTGAGTTTCTTCTGGTTCGTAGACTATTAAAGTAAATGTTGTTGCCCTAGTAGCACTGGGAAGTCCACCGTCCTCGCCAGTAATACCGTAGCTTTGCCAAATTTGACTCAGTTCCGCATCTATTTCGTCAAGCGAAATATCTTTTGGTGCCTGAAGTGAAAAAATTGTAGAAGTTTGGAGAGCCATAGGAAATTTTGGATTTTGGATTTGAGATTAGAGATTTTGGATTTGAGATTAGAGATTTTGGATTAAGAACTGGTAATTTGGTAATTAGTAATTGGTAATAGTTTTTTATATTCTCCATTACCCATTCCCTGTTTCGCCATCCCCAATCTAAAATCTAAAATCTGAAATTTAAAATCTTAGAGTCTTCGCCAGCGACGGCCATCTTGGTTAATTAAAAATTCTGCTTCTGCTGGTTCCCAAGTACCGGCTTCGTACTGGGGAATAGTATTTGGATCGGCGGGTGCATCCCAAACGGAAAGGGCTGGTGTTACTACCTGCCAGGCAGCTTCTACTTCATCTGCCCGGGTGAACAATGTTTGGTCGCCCATCATACAATCAAGGAATAGGCGATCATAAGCATCGGATGTTGCTTGGATGCCAAAGGAACCATAACTAAAGTCCATGTCAACAGATCGGGTACGGAATTCTGCTCCCGGCATTTTGACATCAAAACGCACGGAAATTCCTTCATTTGGCTGAATCCGCATCGTCAAAATGTTGGCGTTTGTCTGTTGGGCAGCAGATTGAAACATCCGAGACGGAACTTCGCGGAAGTGGATGGAAATCTCACTGACTTTTTTCGGCATCCGCTTACCAGTCCGCAGGTAGAAGGGAACACCTTGCCAGCGCCAATTGTCTACCAAAAACTTCATCGCTACATAGGTGGGCGTTGTTGAGTTGGGATCAACGCCTGGTTCTGCCCGATACCCTGGCACTGCTTGACCCTTCATCCAGCCAGCACTGTACTGACCACGCACTGCTCCCCGTGATAAATTGTGCACATCCGCTAAACGAGTAGCTTGCAGTGCCTTCACTTTTTCTGTGCGGATGCTGTCGGCATCCATTGCGTTGGGTGCTTCCATAGCCGTTAGGCAGTAAAGTTGCATTAAGTGGTTTTGCAACATATCCCTTAGTGCGCCGACGCTTTCATAGTAACCAGCCCGGTCTTCCACGCCTACGGTTTCTGCGACGGTAATTTGCACATGGTCAACAAATTGACGGTTCCATAACGGCTCAAAAATCGCATTGGCAAAGCGAAACACCAGTAAATTCTGGACTGTTTCTTTACCCAAGTAGTGGTCAATGCGGTAAACTTGGTTTTCTTTGCAAAATTTCTGTACCACTTGGTTAAGACTCTGGGCAGAAGCCAAGTCGCGACCAAAGGGTTTTTCAATTACTAGACGATGTTTGTAGGGATCTTCTAGCATCCCGGCGCTTCCTAGTTGCTTAATCGCTTCGGGAAAAAATGAGGGGGCAACTGAGAGGTAGAACATTCGATTTCCTCGCGTGCCCCGTTTTTCGTCTAATTCACTCAATAAGTTTTTCAGTTTCTGGTAGCCTTCGGGTTTGTCTATATCTCCAGGACTGTAGAACAAACCTTGAGAGAAGTCTTGCCAGAGTTCCCCTAAATCGACATCAGGATGTGCCTCTTCCATGCCTTTTTGCATCTGTTCACGGAAGTAATCGTGGCTCCACTCTCGACGTGCCACACCGACAATGGTAGTTTCTGGGGGAATGCGCCGTTCTCGCCGCAATTTGTAAAGTGCTGGCACTAGTTTGCGCCAGGTAAGATCACCAGAAGCGCCAAAAATGACTATAATCTGGGGTTCGGGCATCCCTTGTTGTTGCAGACCAACGCGCAAGGGGTTTTCTAGCAGACTAACCATAGCAATTTTGGATTTTGGATTTTGGATTTTGGATTAGGGATTGAGATTGGGATTGGGAAAGGATTTTAGATTTGCAATTTTGAATTGGATTTCAATCAAAAAGACGCTCGCGGACTTGTTCTAAGCGTTCGCGTAGCGTCTCGTAGAGAAGCCATGCCACAGGCTTCACGCTACGCTATCGCAAATCCAAAATCCAAAATTCCCATTTCCTAGCCCCTACACTGGTGACAATACCTTGATCTTGTCTTCTAAAGAGTTCATCAAGGACTGGAAGGGCTGAATGAACTTGTCAATACCATCGGCTAACAGTTCATCCATTACAGCATCGAGATCGATGTTGATGTCGGGATCTTTGAGGTTTTCGAGCAGTGTGTAAGCTTGATCTACATCTGTTTCTAAGCGATCGCTGACGTTACAATGATCGGCACAAGCTTTTATCGTCGCTGGTGGTACGGTGTTAACGGTTTCTTGCCCAATCAACTCCTCGATATACATCACGTCGCGGTAGTTGGGGTCTTTGGTGCTGGTACTAGCCCAAAGTAGCCGCTGTACTGTGGCCCCTTTTGCTGCCAAGGCTTGCCAACGATCGCTCTCGATAATTTTCTTGTATTCTTGGTACGCAATCTTGGCGTTAGCGATCGCTACTTTCCCTTTAACAGCTTTTAGCTTTGCTTCCACAGCAATATCATCAACGCCTTTTTTCAACTTAGCATCAATTTTGCCGTCAACGTTACTATCGATCCGGCTGAGGAAGAAGCTGGCGACTGAAGCAACTTTACTGATGTCTTTACCTTCAGCCAACCGTTTTTCTAAGCCACGAATATAAGCCCAAGCTGTGTTTTTGTAGCTTTCTACAGCAAAAAGTAGCGTAATATTGACATTCATCCCTTCGGCTATTACCTGTTCTGCTGCTGGTAAGCCAGGCTCTGTGCCGGGAATTTTAATCATCAAATTTTCCCGACCTACTTCTTGGAAATAACGCCGGGCTTCGTTTATTGTTGCTTCAGTATCATGGGCGATGGATGGTGGGACTTCGATACTCACATAACCATCTAGTCTATCCGAGGCTTCAAAAACAGGGCGTAAAATATCACACGCATTACGGATATCTGCAAAAACCAGCGATTCGTAAATTTTGTCTGTCGGTAAGCCAGCGCGAACTCCGGCTTCGATATCGGCATCATAAATGGCGTTACCAGCGATCGCTTTTTCAAAGATAGCTGGGTTAGAGGTAATCCCACAGATCCCTTGATTTTCAATCATGTCTTTGAGTTCGCCTGATTGAATAATGTCACGGGTCAGATTATCCATCCAGATACTTTGACCGTATTGCTTAATTTCTAGTAGATGATTGGTAGCCATAGCTCTAATTTGTTTCAGTCCTGTATAGTGATGTTTCGTAGTGAAGTTGGTAAAACCCATCAAATGTTGATGGTTACTTTTGAATTGTGGCGTTGCCAATCACTTATCGCATCCGCCAGCTGAGATAATCTTTAATACATCTTCAAGAAGTCCTATTCTGCATTCACAATCCTAAATCATCATGATTAACGTTTAATTAATGGCTGATGCTAAACGCATCCTTGATGCTTTTGTGACTGTCTTCTAGTGGCCGTTTTGAATAAAAGACTCCACCTTTGCTACATCCTCTTTGCTACCAATAATTAAAGGTGTGCGCTGATGCAGTTTTTTCGGTACTACATCCAAGATATTTACTAGTCCTGTAGTGGCACGACCGCCTGCTTGCTCAATCAAAAACGCTAGAGGAGCGGTTTCATAAAGCAGGCGCAATTTCCCTTCTGGGTTTTGAATTGTGCCTGGGTAAAGAAACACGCCACCTTGAACCAAAATTCTATGGATGTCGCTCACCATTGCGCCGCTATAACGAGCGCTGTAACCTTCTGTGCGATGAACATAGCGGATGTATTCTCGAATTGATTCTTCCCACTGCCAAAAGTTACCCTCATTCACGCTGTAAACAGACCCGTGGGTAGGAATCCGAATATTTTCTTCTGTGAGAATAAATTCGCCTAAGCTGGGATCAAGGACAAAAGAATGAACGCCCTTACCTATAGTATAGACCAGCATCGTGCTGGGCCCATACAGAATGTATCCGGCAGCCAGTTGCTTCCGTCCGTTAGTGAGGAGATCAGTTGCCTTACCATCGCTATCAGTTCCTTCTTGTTGGCGAATGGCGAAAATGGAACCTAAGCTGAGATTATTATCAGTGTTGGATGAGCCATCAATTGGGTCATACAGTAGGGTATAACGGCCAATGGGGCAATTTTCCGGGATGTAGTAGGGATTTTCCATTTCCTCAGAAGCTAGGCGACAGACTAAGCCGCTTTGCTTAAAAACTGAGATAAATACATCATTGGCATAGACATCCATCTTTTTGACGGATTCTCCTTGCACATTAACTTCCCCAGTAAATCCCAGAACGCCTTCCATTAAACCAGCACGACTCATGCGACGAGCAACCAGTTTGCCTGCTAAGGCGATGCGATTCATCAGCGCACTTAAATCCTGTGCATCTGAAGAAAAACTCTGAAGTTGCTGGAGGACGTGACGGGATAATGTTGTACAATCACGATCTAGGGATTTGTCTGTAGCATCGTAGGTAGATAAGTCTAAAGATTCTGGCGCTTTAGTCATTTTTATGTTTTCCGCAGCCACTAGCTGTTGATTGGGTGTCGTGTATGGCAACTTATAGTTGCTGCTTCTATCTTAGAAAGGTAATTTGAGAACTTAGATACGACTTTAGATAAACTAAAGAAATCAATCTTCAGTGACCCCTGCACTCAAGGCTTAGATACGTAGTAATTTGTCTAAGACATAAGGGACTTCCAGTTAAAAAAACATCGCATCTCCAAGGCGCAAGGCCAAGATCCCCTACAAATGTACAAATAATTTTGGATAATTTATTTTTTGTCAGTCCCTAAAAGTTCGTCATTTTACTATTTGGTTTTAAATATTCAAGGGTAAGGTGGGGCGCAAGGCCTTAGAGGATGTTTGAAAAGTTATGAGAGGTAAAATTTTATGCCAATCGTCTCACCATAATTCGGATCATCGCAATGTAAATAAAAGTTTCGGATGTTTCAGGCAGTAGCTCGTAGTCTTTGTTTAACCGCCGACACCAAATCAGCCATCCGAAGGTTCGCTCCACCACAAGGGCGTTTAGGCAGCAAAACGAACCCCTTACGCTCTTTTGGTCGTAGTACTACTTGTACAATCCAACGGCAGAAATCCATCACCCAGCGCATAAATGGGTCACCGTCAAAGCCGCTATCAACCCAGACTCGATTCAGGCGCGACACAACATTTTCCATCTGTTTAACCTTCTTGAGGACTTGTTTACCACCTTCCCTACGGGACGCTAACGCGAATACGTTCACCTGTACTGGCAGCAGTGACCAACACTCTCAGTACTAATCCCAAGGTATCGACTGTTAAAAAACGTTTGCGTCCCTTGACTTTTTTACCCGCGTCGTACCCTACTGCTTGGCTTATAAAAGCGCTACTTTTGACACTTTGACTGTCTATGATCGCTTCAAACGGACTCGGTTCTCGATTATTTTCCATTCTTGTCCACAAACAGAGTCGGTCATGCATTCTTACCCACGTTCCATCTTTGCGCCAGTTACGAAAGTATGTGTAGACCGTCTGTCAGTTAGGGAAGTCGCATGGGTTAGCACGCCACCAACAGCCTTCACACAGTACATAGAAAATGGCGTTGAGAATATCCAAAATCTCGACTTCACGAGGATGACCACCGGGTTTTGGGGTTGGTATTAACTTGCTAATCAATTCAAATTGATCTGGGGTCAGGTTACTAGGGTAAGCTTTACTCATGGCTCTCAATGGTGCTGTATCTACGTATTTACATTTAATGTCCTGAGAGCTTTTTTTACTGCATCACCGACTTTTAAAACATCCTCTTATGCCTCTACTTTTAGAAGGATTTTGGCGTTGCAGAATAGAAATATGAATTCGAGCGATGACTATGAAATGTCCAAGATGTTCATCAAATCATATTCGCAAGAATGGGCGGCAGCGTGGTAAACACGCATTACATATGTGTAGACTGTAAACGTCAGTTCATCGAATCTTATGAGCAGAAAGGGTACAGGGAAGATATTAAAAGTGAGTGCTTATAAATGTACGTTAATGGTTCTGGTTTCCGCGCCATAAAAAGAGTTAAAAAAGTAGATCATACTACTGTTATAAATTGGGTGAAACAAGTGGGTAATACTGTACCAGATACGCCTTATAGAAGTGAAATACCAGAAGTTACTCTTATTTGATGAACTTGAAACCTTTATTGGCTCAAAAAAAACACTCATTGGTTGTGGACAGTAGTAAATCATCGCATTGCGGGGATTATAGCTTGGGTTTTGGGAGATAGAAGTTCAGAAACTTTTAAATATTTGTGGATGGTGATCAAGTGTTGGCAATCTTACTTCTATGTAACACGAGGCTTCACTGTGTATCCTTGCTTTATTAGCAATGAAGACCACATTGTTAGTAAGACATAATTGACTTGAGTAGAAGGTGAAAATAGCCGTTTAAGACCGGAGGCGGAGCGTCTCCGGCTCCGCATTATCTTACTCGATTACATCGCAAAACTTTTTGTTACTCCAAAACCGAAGAAATGCTGAAATACTCAATTCGGTTAGTAATACATTATCTGGAGTATGGCTCTGTGGCCCTGCGGGCGCTACGCGCCCGCAAGCTTGAAGCGATCGCGTGATTCATATTTTGATTCAGCAACGCCCGGTAATCAAAATCCTAGCCCCGCAGATATTACAAACGTAATAGCAAGCTTAGGTGAAAGGGAATGGACTCAAGATTATACTGCTGGATATGCCGCCGAAGCCTTAAATTTGACCATTAATATATACAATCCAGACGGTAGCCACTACTACACGGCTTCTCCTACAAACCCCACAAGCGCAACTCAAACCATACACATGACCTATACTGGTAATCACTTTAACTCACATACCCGCAATCGCTTATCACAATGAGCAACTGTGAGCGGGTAAGGGTTGAAGTTTGTCTCTCTTCCCTTCCCAGAAGTTTTGAATGTACTGCATTCCTAAAGATTGTTGCATCATATTACCAGCAAAGCTTTTGAAAAGCATTCGCTGCCCTAATTCGTCATCTTTATCGCACTCAGATTTTGAGTGCGATAAAATTTTACTTTCCCAGTCTGCTGAAGTTCTGCTTGTTCTTTCTCCTAAACATTCATTGCTGCTGTGTTGATTAGTGGAGTTTAGATTAGTAAATGTCCGTTCGCTTATTTTGAGAATTGAAGAGGAATTAAAGCCTTAATACAAAAGGAAGAAGAATTATTAAGTAAATCTGGAATTGTTGGCAAGAAAAGTAAATCTGGCGTTGTAGAACACTGGGATGAATTTGGGCAAGCAGGGGAGGCAAGGGGAGAGATGAGCCTTAGTTGCTAAATCATCCCGCAAAGGGAGCAACGCCGTAAATCTCAATTTTAAGCACGCCACCGGAGTATTTGACCCTTGACAGGATTGACAAATTCTCGTCCTTCAGTGACAGACCGAGCATACTCCCGCTTTAATTGGTAATACCACTGCGCCTGCATATCTGAGTCCTTAATCAGCCGTAGCACAGGATTATATTTCAAACCAATTTGTTGCTTTTCCACTACCGTTCGGTCTTGGCCAAGGAAAGTCCGCGTCAGCACATGCATCAGTGGCTTAAAAAATCCTAGCCAAGGAAGTGTCCAGTAAAGAGCAAAAGTTACCTCTGTTTCTGTGTCTGAAATCGGTGTAACTGCCGTTAAATTAACGACTCGATTATTATTAATAGTGGTTTCTTCAATTCTGACTCCAGGTAAACGAAAAGAAATCTCCGTTTCCGGGACACCACCGCCAATCAGCCAGTATAATCGACCCCCATTCGCTGGTAATCGGTGTCGTCGCATCGTAAAACCGTAGAGCGAAGCATCGAATTGCTTTACTTCTTCATGCAATTGCTCATTTCGCCACCACCAAGCGCGATGAACATAGGGTGAATGGGCAGGGTCCATCAGACCTACGACTGCATGATCTACAAAACAAGGGAATTTTACCACCTCTACGAACTGGTGCGATCGCTCATCAAATCCTGGAATTACCGGAATCTCCATCTCAGAAGCAGGCTGAGGGTTATCGGGATCAGTCATATATATCCAGATATTCCCTTGGGCTTCCCGAACTGCATAGGATTGAACGTCGAAGCGACTCAAATCCATCTGCTGTTCTTCTACAAGAGACGGGATCGCAGTACAGTGCCCACCGGAGTTAAAACGCCAACCGTGGTAGCAACATTCCACTTCCTGCCCATCGAATCTACCACAACTTAAGGGCACAGCACGATGAGGACAAATGTCCCGCATAGCAGAGACTTTGCCATTGCGATCGCGGACTAACAACACTGGTTCTCCCAAGAAAATGCGGCTGATCATCATACCTGGCTTGATCTGATTACTAGGCAGAGCATAGTACCAAGTATTACGTAATACAAAGTTATCGTTATTTTTCATAGCTAATTGCGTCTGCCTTTGACACAACGAAAGTCCTGGTTTGTGGAAAGGAAGGTTATGCTTGAAAACATTCTTTCAGATTTTTAATTGCTGTAAGTAAATTCAACTGATACACTTGTTGGTCGTGTTCGTAATTCTCTCAGATTTGGGATAATCTGTGATCGCTCTAGGTGTAAAGTTGCATTATTCGCCAGAAATTTGCACAAATACCGTTCTTTTGCGCGGCCCATCCAACTCAAAAAACAACACAGATTGCCAGGTTCCCAAAGCTAATTTACCATCCACAATGGGAATTATCTCACTAGTAGTCAGCATCATTGCCATTAAGTGAGAGTGAGCATTAATCGGCTCATCTTCCGGGACATCTCTTAAATGCAAGTCATTATGCAAGTAACGGTCTGATTCAGGTGCTAATTTTTGCAAGAACATTTTTATATCTTCTAACAATCTGACTTCATTTTCGTTGATAGCTAAAGCTGTTGTTGTATGTCGAGAAAATACTAAAATTTGTCCATTTTTAATTGATGTTGAAGCAAGAAAATTTTGAATTTGTAGTGTGATATTATAAATATTAATTTTTGGCTCAGTTTCAATTTCAATTAGCTTATTAATAATTGGCATCTGTTCAATTTTATATTTGTAACTGCAAAGAAGTACGCCAACACAGTTTAACGCCTTCATAAATTAAATATCAACTCCTGTACAGACGCGATTAATCGCGTTTCTCCTAACTCCTAACTATAGTTTCCAAACCTTGCACTAATCTTTCTATACCTTCTTTTGCCGTCTCTTTTTGTAGCGCCCCATAAGCAACGCGTAGGTAGCATCCATCATCCATACCAAAGGTTGTACCTGGAATGACTGCTACTTTATGTTCCTGGATTAGTCTTTTAACTAACTCAAAAGCATCCATCTGAGTATTAACCTTGAGGAAAAAATAGAAAGCGCCATTAGCGGGTGTAATGCTAGATAAACCTTGTAAGCGGTTAAGGGAATCTAATACTAATTGCCGCACTTGAGCGATTGCACCTATATTACTCTTCAAATACTCCTCTTTTGCTTGTAATGCCCCTAAAGCTGCATATTGAGAAATTACTGGCGGACAAATCAAAATCGTATCCTGGACTTTTTTGACAGCAACAAATAAGTGTTTGGGAATCACCATGTAGCCAATGCGCCAACTAGCAAAACCGTATGCTTTAGAAAGGCTAAAGAGAGAAATGGTGTACTTGCTACTATTCCTAAATGCACCAGGGGAAACGTGTTTTACCCCGTTATAGGTAAAGCATTCATAGGCTTCATCGCTGATGTGGTAAATGCCGCGATCGCCTTCAGCACAGCTTCGCCCAACGCCACAGATTTGATTTACTTGGCGCAATGCCGCTTTTGAATAAACAACTCCAGTCGGATTATTCGGGGAAATTGTGACCACAGCCCGTGTTTTGGGAGTAATTGCTTGAGCGATCGCTTCTGGACGCAATTGATAATTTTCATCTGTCGCCACTAACACTGCACGACAACCAGCCATTGCGATCGCCATTTCGTGGTTGAAATAGTAGGGCGTATTCAGAATAATTTCATCGCCTGGGTTAGTGATAGCAAGAATGGCATTCATAAATCCCATATTGCTTCCCGCTGTCACGACGATGCAGTTTTCCCCATTGATTTCAATGTTGTTGAAAGCTTGCAATTTTCCTGCAAGTGCTGTCAACAATGGCGGAATTCCTTCAACTGATTTGTATAAATTATTAGTGGGTTCGGCGAAGAATTCGGGTAAAAATTTTATGGCTTCCGCTGGTGGATTGTAATAAACAACACCCTGTCCTAGAGAGATTGTTCCAGGGGAGTTTTTAATCAGTTCCCCAACCACAGGAATAATTGGCGACTGTACCGCCTGCATACGAGAGGTTAGGGATTCCATATTTCCTTGCCACTTACCTAGCTTTAGTATCTCTTAATATGGAAGACATGGAAAGTTTTTCTGTGACAGACTCCCACATGTGATGCAAGCATACAGTGTGAGAGTCTGTCACCAAAATGATTAACCAGATTTGCGATTACCCAAAAATTTAGTCAATCGAAATCTGTTGAGGGCCACTTGCTTTGCCGTTATGTGCGTCTATTGTGGTGCTGGTGTAACTATTTGAGCGGATCTGTTGATCCAGCCAGCTTTTAACGGGATCGTCTGCAAGATTCAGCCGAAGCACACCAGAGAATAACCCACCCACAAATGAGACTGGATGCTGGATAAATTCTCTGAATATAGGTGACAATTCATCAATGAACATTAAGAGACTCCTGGCGGTGCCGTAAAAAATTATTACTTCTTAATTGATCGTAACCTGTTGAGCAATATATGGTTAGCGGTAATGAAAGATACAAATTTTGTCTGCCATGAACTGGGAGTAAAGATGAAAGAAATAGCTAAATATTAGAAAACTTGTGCTTCTATGGATAATATTTAGGACTACCCCTTTCAAGGTGACAAATTCACTTCTCATTACCTGTTTGAGAGCGTTCTATTCGCTCCGAACTGATTTCCACCCTTTTCTCGTTATCCTGGTATCCAAATTAATCAGCGATCGCTCCCTGTTCTCCACACTACCGGGAAATGGGGAAGCGTTATACGATTGGGTTGGAAAATCGTCTTAATTCTTTCCCCTCATGACGTTAATTCCTCTTGACAACTGTGAATATTATTTATATATAGCCAAATAAGTAAGAGTACTCCAAATAAAAAAATGCCCAATTGTCATTGCGAATGGAGCAAAGCGTAATGAAGCAATCGCAAAGACTTTGAGATTGCTTTGCTACACTACGTTTCGCTCGCAATGACAGGTTTTGGATCATTTATTTTTTGGAATACTCTAACATGATTAAAGATGAGAAATTATGGAAGCAAACAAGCCATGATTATTAAAGAAGAAATTACCATCAAAGCTGCCTATTAGGTAGCAAAAAATACTTTATGCTACTGAAGAAGCCCCTACTCAAAAACCAGCTACGTGTAGCGTCTCCAAAACAGAGAGATTAACATGACTAACCAAACTGCATTGTGATCAATTCCACATAATTGGACTGTTATCAAGATGGTGGGTGACAATACGGCTGATCGCATCAATTTCTGCCAATTGGGCGGCAGAAAGTTGAATTTGGGCGGCTAATGTGTTGTCTAGTGCTTGTTCGGGATAACGCGCCCCGGGGATCGCTTTTCCATAACTGCTTCCTAATTCATTCCCTTGGATAGTTTCACACTTTATCGGTTTTAGCTTGAAATTAAATCAGAGTTATAGTAGATGCAGATGGAATTGACTACAACTTTTCATGCTCTCAAAGAATGGGCAGTCGCCGTAAATGCCTTGGAAGACGGTAAAACAATTATGTTGCTCCGCAAAGGCGGTATCCATGAACGAAATGGACATTTCCAAGTTGCCCACAAGCAAATTTTGCTTTACCCTACTTATGAACATCAACAAGCTTTCATGCTCAAAGCAGAGTATGCCAATAGTGTATATCCAGTAACATCAGGTTGGCATCCAGAGACAGTTCGTATCGGCAGTTGGGCTGAAATTACAGATATTTTGCCAGTTAGTGACGAGTCTATTGTCAACACTTTGCTTCCCTTCCATATTTGGAACGAGCATTTTATTAGCGATCGCCTCAAATGGAAATCACGCCAGCCGCTTTATATTCTCCTGCTGCGGACATATCAACTACCTGAACAAGAAATTCCCTACCACCCTAAATATGGCGGTTGCAAGTCATGGATTGATTTAGATCAAGCAATTGAGTTGCAAGCAGCAAAACCAGTTTTGTCTGACTTTGCATACACTCAACTAGTAGAGACAATTCGCAAGATTGTCGGCGATAAGTTGTATGCTCCATCTTTCTAATAACCCAACTTGCTGCCTAGATCCCCGACTTCTTGAAGAAGTCGG
Source organism: Nostoc sp. (assembly GCF_036917195.1). Classification (GTDB taxonomy): domain Bacteria; phylum Cyanobacteriota; class Cyanobacteriia; order Cyanobacteriales; family Nostocaceae; genus Nostoc. The sequence continues at coordinate 68,889 of NZ_JBALDG010000020.1, read as the reverse complement.
GGATCTAAATCTAGTACGCTACGGCGTGAATAGAGCAACCATTTAAAATCCCTAAAAAGCCCATTCCATAATACTTTTGACTTTTGAACGCCAGTTGCTAAGAAAGCGGGAACGCTAAGAGCGAACAAGTCGGCAGAGCCGCAAGGGCGCACTGGCTCCTTTTGATTTTTGACTTCCGCCTTGCGGTACTAGGTTAAGTAACGCTATTCTACCCTACAGTTAATTTTATTTTTACTTTATAAATGATCTTGCTTCTAGATAAATACGGGATTGTGTCTGGTCATCAAACGGATCATTTAAACAACAAGCATTGGTGTTAGATTTTATATTGTTTGCTCATAGTGTTTAATCAACAGAATTTTATAAGTAATTTCTAAAATCTACGCTTATGTAACCATAAATACAAATAGTCTGATTGTAAACTCTAGCTAAAATAGTAGTTATTGTTACACACACTCATTAAAAGCGCGGATAACATTAGAAAAATCTCCCCTAGAAGGAAGGTGAGGGAAAGCTGTTGATCTTTGTGTCCTACAGCAGCTTTCTCAGGGTATGACTTGTTAAGTAATTATTCTGTAGTGGATAGAACTTAATTACACTTTGTCTAAAGTATTAGGCAAAAAAGTACTCCACAAGGGTAAGATTTAGCTTGACAAAAGTCTGCCATTATGGGTTAGTTATTAGCTAAAAGCAAAGGAGTTTGCAATGCATCGACAAATGTGCTGGTTATCTAAGTCTGGTGGTGACGGAGAGAAAATTTTGTATTTGCAGACAGAACCCAATCAGCCTTGGCGTCCTTACACAGCTTTTGGACATTTCGCAGTCCCAGATTATCAAATACCAGGTGGTTCTAAAGGTTGGGCAACTTATCAAAAACTTCTCAAAGCAGGTTGGACACTAGTACCTAGCACACGGGCAAACGAGTTTGGCGGCAGCAGCTACGCAGAGTCAACAGCTCAAAATCAATAGAAAAACGCGATTAATCGCGTCTGTACAGGAGTTAGGAGTAGAGACGCGATTAATCGCGTCTGTTATTATTCTCCTTGTCTGGCTCACAATCCTTTTGGGGAACCTTCACCGCGAGGATCAGCCGCCCCTTCTAAAGTTCCATCGGCTGTAACAGCGATCGCGTTACCATTACCCCAAGGAGCAGTTTCCTTAATTTTATGCCCCCGACGGCGTAAGTCTTGCACAGTGAGAGCATCCAAACCCCAAGATTCGACGCGCAATTCATCGGGAAGCCATTGATGATGTATGCGTGGAACAGAAACAGCCGCACCAACATCCATGTTATATTCCAGCACATTCAGGATCACTTGTAAAACCTGGGTGATAATGGTGCTACCACCAGGCGCACCTGCTGCCATGCGGAAATGACCGCTTTCTGTAACAATTGTGGGAGTCATGCTGGATAGAGGAGTTTTACGAGGGGCAATGCTGTTGGCATCGTTACCAACCAAACCAAAGGCATTAGGCACTCCTGGCGCAGAAGCAAAATCATCCATCTCATTGTTGAGGACAATTCCAGTTCCGGGTGTCACCACACCAGCACCAAAACCAAGGTTAATCGTGAAAGTCAGACTTACGGCGTTGCGTTCTTCATCCACAACAGTAAGATGAGTGGTTTGGGGAGATTCATACCGAGTCGCGTGCAGTTTAAGAGATTGAGCAGATAACGGAATGATATTTTCTCCTAAACTCTGATTATTAGCTTGACTAAAACGTTGTAATGTCTCTTTATCTACTGGCTTGACCTCGGTCGAGGGTCTAGCCACTTGCATATTAATTTCTTGACGACGTTTTTTGGCGTAAGCTGGACTGAGCAGTTCTTGTACAGGGACTTTGACAAAATCTGGATCGCCTAAATATTCTGAGCGATCAGCGTAAGCAATCTTCATTGCTTCTACCATTAAATGTATAGCATCGGGATGATGCCATCCTAAAGATTTTAAATCAGTGTCACCGATAATATTTAAAATCTGCAATAGATGAACACCTCCCGATGAAGGTGGTGGCATTGAGCAAATTTTAGCTTTACGAAAATTGCCACAAACGGGAGTGCGCCAGATTGGTTTGTAGGCTTTCAGGTCTTCTAGAGTAATTAAACCACCATTTTTTACCATATCAGAGGCGATCACACGAGCAATACTTCCGGTGTAAAAACTTTGGGGATTTTGGGCAATTTCTGTTAAAGTCCGTGCCAAATCGCGCTGCACCAGCTTTTCCCCTGGTTGATAAAACTCACCATTGCGAGTGAAAATTTCCCGCGCTGCTGGATTGTCGAGAATTACTTGCTTGCGGTTTTTGTACTCTGGGAGCGAACGCCAAGTAATTTGAGGACTGAGGACAAAACCATCTTTAGCGAGTGCGATCGCAGGCTTCACCACCTCTTGCCAAGGTAGCTTACCATAGCGACGATGCACTTCATAAAGTCCCGCTACCGTTCCTGGTGTGCCTACTGCCAAATAACCATTAATACTTGCATTCGGACGCACCTTTCCTTCTGCGTCTAGATACATATTTCTTGTAGCTTTCAGGGGTGCGCGTTCTCGAAAATCTAGCGCTTTCATCTCCCCAGTTTTCTCGGAGTGCATCAGCAAAAATCCGCCGCCGCCGATTCCGGCTGAAAAAGGCTCAACTACCGAGATTGCAAAGGTTGTGGCTACGGCTGCATCCACTGCATTACCACCTTTGCGTAACATCAAAATTCCCGCTTCACTTGCTAAGGGATGGGCCGAAACCACCATCCCCTTTTTGCTGCGTAGGGGTAAAGTTAATGCAGCTGAGGCAACTTGGCTGTAAAGCAATACACTGAAAGAAAAGATTGCGATGGCAATTTGCTTATGTTTAGTAATAGTAAGCATTTTTATAGCATTTCTCCTAAAATTTTATACTTGTTTTGCATCTTGACGTGAGATTATTGATATGATCTGATTTGAAAATTTTACAGTACTTATAAATGCTATGTTACGAAAAATAAGTAAAACATTTTTCAACGCTTTAACTATTGGATTATGTATCTCCACCGGAAGCGTTCTCTCTCAAACATTACCGCTTTCGTCTAACTTAGTAGGTTTTAATACGCCTGAAGGTGAAAAATTATTACTTCAGAGTAAATCAAATGAAGACTTCTTTCCACTGAGTATACAGTTCACTACTCAAAATAATCAGGCATATTGTGGTGTTGCTAGTATGGTTATGGTACTGAATAGTCTAAAAATTCCAGCACCAGAAGCACCGCAGTACAAGCCATATCGAATATTTACTCAAGAAAACTTTTTTAGTAATGATAATACAAAAAAAGTGCTAAGTCCTGAAGTTGTGTCTCGGCAAGGTATGACTTTAGATCAGTTAGGGCAATTACTAGCCAGCTATGGTGTTAGAGTTAATGTTTACCACGCTGCCGACACTAGTTTAGAGCAGTTCCGCAAACAAGCGGCAGAAAATTTAAAACAACCGCAAAACTTTGTTTTAGTAAACTATTTACGCAAAGAAATAGGTGAAGAGAAAGGTGGGCATATTTCTCCTTTAGCAGCATATAATGAGCAAACAGATAGGTTTTTAATTCTTGATGTTTCTCGTTACAAATATCCACCAGTTTGGGTAAAAACAGCAGATTTATGGAAAGCAATGCTCACAAATGATTCCTCAGTAAATAAGACCCGTGGCTTTGTATTTGTTAGTAAAAGCCCTTGATATAACAGTCTGTTAATTGAGTTCATGAATCCTGCGATCGCCCATCTTCGATATAAATAATGCGAGCTAATTATGGATACCGTAATTACCCCAGAAAGAATCGAGTTACCACCTGGCGCGGTGTTGAAGCTTTTGGGAGACTGGAAAGACTATCAAATATTGAGTCAGCAACTAGGCGATCGCTCCTCGCCTCGGATAAAATATCGGCCTGGAGAAATTTTACTGATGGCACCCCTACCTGAGCATGGAAGAGATGCGAGTTTGTTGGCATTGATAATAATAGCTCTACTTGACCACTTGAACCGCATATACGAGTCATTTACGCCCATCACCATGAGCTTGCCAGAGGTTAGTGGTATTGAACCAGACTATTGCTTTTACATTGAAAATTGGAGAGCAGTAGTAGGTAAAAAAAGAATTGATTGGCAATCAGATCCCCCACCAGATTTAGCAATTGAAATAGATGTGACAAGCTACACCAACATTAATGATTTCTTACCTTATCGAGTGCCAGAGGTCTGGATATTAAAGAGTAATCAGTTATTAATTTATAGATTGCAAGAAGAAAGTTATCTGCTTACAGAAAGCAGCTACTTTCCTAACGTCAGAGAAATTGTACAGCAATGTCTTCAAATTGCAAACGAGCAAACAACAAGTGAGGTGATTAGGTGGTTAAAGAACTTTTTGCGTGGACAACAGTAGACAAGCGGTAATAGTTAAACACGAAAAATGGTATAAGCGATTCCATCGTACCTATGGTTGAGATGAACCTAATCCCTTAGATTTGCGAAACTCGCGCACAACATCTTTAATATCTTGCAATTCACCCTCAACTAAATAGTTTAATTGCCGCATTTCATCTGCCGAAATCTTTCCGGCAAGTTGAGCGATCGCTGTTCTTAATTCGGGATATTTTTTTAAAGTTTCTTGTCGAACAATTGGTGTAGCTTCGTAAGGAGGAAAATATTTTTTATCATCCTTGAGTACAACTAAACCCAAGCGAGCAATCTGTCCGTCAGTAGAGTTACCCGCTACCATATCCACCTGTTTTTGAATCAAAGCACGATATATTAAACCCAAGTCCATAATTTGGGGTGGTTTAGCAAAACGTAAATCGTAAGTTTTAGCTAATCCTGGAAAACCATCTTCCCGTTCTAAAAATTCGTAGCCAAAACCGCCACGCCACTGCGGTGTATATTGAGTAGCTTGGGAGAGAGTTTGAATATTGTAGCGTTTGGCATCATCACCCCGGACAATCATCGCAAAAGTGTTTTCAAAACCCAAGCTTGGCATCACTTCCAAATTGAATTGCTGGGCATAAGCTTGTTTTAATCTTTCATAAACTTCTTTGGTATCCTTAATTGCTTTTTGCTTCAAAATCCCAGTAAAAGCTGTGCCTGTATACTCAATATAGGCGTCAATTTTGCCAGCAGTAATAGCACTATGACAAACAAAAGAACCACCCAGACGGAAACGACGATCCACTTTTAAATTAGTTGTTGACTCAATTTGCTGTGCTAAAAGCTCACCTAAAATATCTTGTTCGGTAAAATCTTTGGAAGCAACGATAATATTGGCATTGCTACTACTATTTAAATTCGGTGTGCAGCTAGTGATTACCAGTAACAAAGCAAAAGTTAAAAAGCAAAATGTTAAAAATCTTTTCATTAGACCATTTATAAATTCAATCTTAAGTAGCTTAACGCACCGCTATATAACATGGTGCGTTAGGCGGATAATATCGTTTGTATTCTGGATACTTTTACGTCAGCGAATCTTGAACCAAGAACATTCTTAGACAAAAAGGCTCTGAAAAGTTATGGTAAATCTTCTGTTTCATGGAGGCAAAATGAAACAACGACAAATATTGACGCAAGCAAAGGAGCAGGATTTGCAGGTGTTGTCAGAGATGAACCAGAAAGCAAATCGGCGGATTCGGTTGGGGGCAATTGCGCTGATGCTGACAAGCGCGATCGCAGCAGGATTTGCGGCTTGGCAAAGTCAGAAAACAGTGATTGCTGTCAATGGCGATCGCACAGTTGCAGCGGTTGAAACAGCCCGCCTAGAGAACAAACACTTATTGAAACAGTCAGCAGACTCTAAGCAAAATTTGAAAGTCGCAAGTCAGAAGCAGGGGGTTAATCAGGTGAGTGAGCAAAACAGCTTGGATCTCAGTGATATCAATCCCCTGAGTGGTTTCGATCCCCGTGCTATGGTAAACAGTGTCAGCTTCAGCCCGGATGGACAAATGATCGTCTCTGGCAATGCAGATGGCATTATCAAGCTGTGGAAGCCAGACGGCACACTGATCACCACACTGAGTGGACACGGATACAAGATTGCTGTTAGCAGTGTCATCTTCAGCCCGAATGGAGAAATGATCGCCTCTGGTGGTGGGGATAAGACCATCAAGCTGTGGAAGCCAGACGGCACACTGATCAAGACGCTGACGGGACACACTAGTGGTGTGGACAGTGTCAGCTTCAGCCCGGATGGACAAACGATCGCCTCTAGCAGTTGGGGCACTATCAAGCTGTGGAAGCGAGACGGCACGCTGATCAAGACGCTGAATGTTGACAATGCTTCTGTAGAGGATGTCAGCTTCAGCCCGGATGGACAAACGATCATCGCCGCTGACAGTAGCATCGCCGCTGGCACTAGCAAAAATACCATCAAGCTGTGGAAGCGAGATGGCACGCTGATTAAGACGCTGAAGAACGATTATTTTGTAAAGAGTGTCAGCTTCAGCCCGGATGGACAAATGATCGCCTCTGGCAATGGAAATGGCACTATCAAGCTCTGGAAGCGAGACGGCACGCTGATCAAGACGCTGAAGGGTCATTATGATCCTGCGGACAATACCAGTTTCCCTCTGAGCAGTATTAGATTCAGCCCGGATGGACAAATGATCGCCTCTGGCAGTACGGATAATGGCATTATCAAGCTGTGGAAGCCAGACGGCACGCTGATCAAGACGCTGGTTGAACGCGGTTTTCCTGTAAACAGTGTCAGCTTCAGCCCGGATGGAAAAACGCTTGCCGCTGGCACTTGGGGGACTGAGACTATCAAGGTGTGGAATTTGAACTAGGCTAGTACCGCAAGGCGGAAGTCAAAAGGAGCCAGTGCGTTGGGCGGCTCTGCCGACTTGTTCGCGCAGCGTCTCCGACAGGAGAAGCAACTGGCGTTCAAAAATCAAAAGTCAAAAGTATTATGCAATGGGCTTTTTAGGGATTTTAAATGGTTGCTTGTCTTGCAAAATTCTGATACCTGCGGCGGGCTGCGCTTTCCGGTAGAAACCTCCGCTCAGACGAAAGCGCTAAATTTATTTATGCGGATTATTAATTTTGACTTTTGACTTTTGACTTTTGACTTCCCCCAAGGGGCTGACCTCTAACTTGCTTAATTTTTAATTTTTAATTTATTCTCCAACCAGCCAATTGCAAAATCAGCTAGTAATGCAATTCCCGCCGCCGGAACTGCACCAGCTAAAATTAACTGATCATTCACTACTGATATGCCGCGAAAAATAAACACTCCTAAACCACCAGCACCAATTGCTGCTGCAATGGTTGCAATCCCAATGGCAATTACCGTTGCTACCCGCACTCCTGCTAAAATTACTTCCATTGCTAAGGGAATTTCAACTTGCAATAACAATTGTCTATCTGTCATCCCCATCCCTCTCCCAGCTTCCCGAATAGCTGGATCGACGCTAGTAATTCCTGTGTAAGTGTTACGAATTATCGGCAGCAAGGAATATACAATCAGGGCAACAATTGCTGGTACTGCGCCAATTCCGCCAATTATGGGAACCGGAATGAGTAAGCCAAACAGTGCCAGACTAGGAATAGTTTGCAGAATATTTGCTATGCCAAGAATTGGTTGGCGAAGATAGGTTTTGCGTGTAATCAAAATACCTAAAGGAATGCCTACAAGTATGGCAATTCCGATCGCGATTCCTACCAAAAATAAGTGTTCTAGAGTATGCTGAAGAATTTCTGGGGCATACTTAACGAGGAAAAAATTTTTCATAAATTGTCTTGGAAGGAACGCAGACATTGGAGAAAAGCTAGGCTTTCTGGGTGTTGCGATCGCATAAATTCATCTGTTGTCCCCAATACTACCAATTCTCCGCCATACATTAAACCAATTCTTGATGCCAAAATAAAGGCTTCTTGAATATCGTGGGTGACAAACACAACAGTTTTGCCTAATTCTTGCTGCAAATGCCGAAACTCTTGTTGAAGTTCTAGACGCGTAATTGGATCGAGTGCGCCAAAGGGTTCATCCATTAACAATACTGGCGGATCTGCTGCTAAAGCCCTGGCTACACCGACTCTTTGCCTTTGTCCTCCCGAAAGTTCGTGCGGGTAACGTCCAGCGAATTGTGTCGGTTCTAAGCCTACTAATTGCAACAATTCATAAACCCGCGTTTTTATTTGTTTCGATTGCCAACCTTCCAAAGCCGGGACTAAACCCACATTGCGTTCTACAGTGAAATGGGGAAATAAACCAATTTCTTGAATTACGTAACCAATTTTTCGCCGCAGTTTAATTTCATCCCATTGAGTTGTCGGAATACTATCAAATAAAACTTCGCCTTGTGTGGGTGTAAATAGGCGATTAATTAACTTCATTGTCGTGGTTTTGCCACTTCCACTGCGTCCGAGTAATACGAGTGCTTCTCCTTGATGAATGGTGAAATTGAGATTTGACACCAATGAGCGATGATTGCGGCTAAAGGTGACATCGCGGAATTCGACGGCGGTTTGGTTATTTTGCGGCATGAGTGGCTGGCACTAGAAGCTAGTTATATGTATTATGTGCTAATTTTGTGAATATGGTTTATATAAATTATTTTTATAAAAAATTATGGTTCCTCTACCGAATCAACTTGAAGATATAATTAAAGGCGTAGCAATGGACATTTTGGATGCAGAAGAAGCAATTAAATTATACGAAGTCATTGGTAATCATAAAGATACATTAATTAAGGATAATTTTGAAAATTTATTTGCAGTGCTTCAAGTTGCCTTGTTAAAGAATACTATTCTTGCTATAAATAAAATTTATGAAACACCTAAGAAGACGTATCCATTGAGAAGCCTTCCTGCTGCTGTTAAAATACTAAAAGATAACTGCAATAAATTTAAAATAGAACAGAGAGAACAGTTAGAACAAAAACTAACTAATTGGGGACTTGATAAAAAATGTTTTATATCTCTATCTGACTTAGAACTTACAAATATTGTAGCTGAAGCACTTAACACAAAACTACCCTCAAAAGAGGAAATAAAAAATATCAAAGAAGTAAGAGATAAACAAGTGGCTCATCATGAGTTGATTGATAAAGAAAAATCATCAATAATGTGGTCACATTTAGACGACTTATTGGCACGTGCGAAGAAGATAGTTGGAGTTATCGGTAATCACTACATTGGTAGTTTTTATGAAATCAATGATGGGGAGTATGTTCTCTCTTACGATGCATCAATAACAAGTCTTTCGCTAATGAGGCTTTTAAAGAAAGCTGGTATTGTCAACTAGTAGTGTTTTCTAAAATTAGGATATATACCAGCACTGTGCCAGTATATGTATGGTGCGTTAGGCTAACGCCATAACGCACCCCAATAGATCATAAAAACGGTGCGTTAGCCTTTGGCATAACACACCCTACTATGCAGTTTTAGCATTCTCATCTAAGACCTGTTCTGCAACATTTTTCAAGCGGCTCGACCTGATTTTGCGGGCGCGTAGGCGTAGCCCGCCGCAGGCATCGCTATTGCGAACACCACCCGCCATTTCTACTCACGCTTGGCTTTACCGTACTTAATAGCAACCACCATCAGCATCTTCTCAGAAAGCTGACTAAAGTTTTTTCCATCTCTTCAATTTCGTTTACTATTAACGCTGCCAATCATACATTAATCGTCCATGACGATCGCGCACAAGTTCCCATTCTCCATGACGATATCGTTGTCCGTGATAATCTATAGAGCGATAGTGTCGTCTGTAATAATGTCGTCGATAGTGTCGTCTGTAATGATGTCGTCGATAGTGTCGTCTATAATAATGTCGTCGATAGTGTCGTCTATAATAATGTCGTCGAGTGTATCTGTGAGCTAACAAAAGCTCTTCACTTTGCTCTCCAACTAATTTTGTCTGTGCGTCAATACTCTGTTGATTGAGAACATTATTTAGAGTATTATCCTTAGCTTCAGCTAAAGCAGGTGGATAAATGAAGGTTAATAGCAGCAACACAATTGAGGATAGCTTTTTGAAACGGTTCACGTCTTTGCTTTTCCTAGACTATTGGTAATCTTTTTATTTAATACTTAAGTTGAATAATTATATAGTTCAGAGTTCACAAACTTGATTATTGCAAATGTAATGAAAGAACTTAATATGAAATATAAGATACTTAACTACGACGGAAAATCAGGACAAATGAACACAACAGCACTCATATATTTTTAGCTTTACCATTAAAGTATCTAGATGTTATAGCTTGGCACTATATCGCTACAAACTTTCAAAGATGGCTATATATTATTTTTTTCAGATACCATACTCATCAATTTTCCGACTATGAACTACTCTGTCTCCTTAATAGTTTTGAGTTGAAAAAATCCTTTAAAACAAAACTACTAAATAGTCAGTGATACCATTATTAATATAATTTTTTGGTTTTATAAGCAATGGCATACATTCCAAAGAACGCAAAGTGGTATATTGCTGAATTGGTAATCGAGTGCAACATTGAAGGAAATCCACGTAATGTTGTTCATGTAAATATTGTTCTTATCCGTGCTTCTTCACCAGAAGAGGCTTTTGACAAAGCCGAAGAACTTGGTTATGAGAGTAACAGCACATATCTCAATCCCAAAAATCAAACCGTAACTTTTACTTATAAAGGCTTACGGAATCTCAATGTTATTCATGATGAATTAGAACATGGTGCTGAACTGATGTTTGAGGAAAAAATTGGTATACGTGAAAGCGAGTTACAACAAATGTTGACTCCAAAATCTCAGCTAGCTATCTTTCGTTCCTTAGAACCAATAGATCCATCTAAGCCAGACTATAGCAGTAAATAAATTATGGATGAAGTAGCAAAAATAATGAGTGGCGACGTGTGTTATTGAAAAACTTTAAATGCTTCAATCCAACAGTGCATTCGCCATCCCAAACCTTTACAGTACAACTAACGTTATAAATATGCTGTTTGAGTTATTAATGTAGTCAGCGAAGGAGCCTCGGTACTCAAACCCATAGTGTTGTACAAGGCTCGTGCTGAGGCAAACTCTGGAATTGCCTCAATCTCTAAATTCAGGCGATCGGATTTGCGCCGTTCAGCTTCTTTGACGATCTATTCAAGAATTTTCAAGGCGACATCCTTACGTCGGTGAGCCTTGGCGGTACGTATTGATTTACAGCAGTTTTCATGTATTTGAACCACATCTATCGTAGGGGCACAGCAATGCTGTGCCCCTACCGCGTGGTCTATTTACCTGAAAATAGCTGTAAGCCAAGGCATCTGCTCAAAGTCTCGGATGTCGCCAATGGATGGGGTAATAGTTAGGATTGCCTTGCGGTTACTTCTAAATTTTGTAATGCCAACTTCAAGATTATTTGTTTTTTGCGTAAAGCACGAAACTTGAGGTAAATATTATTATATAACAGTATTTAATATGCCTAAACCGGAGACAACAGTAAAAGTCTCCTATATACTATATAACTTATTTCTCTCAAAAACTGCTCTGGCTTTCGTCTAGAGCAGTTTTATATTATACGGTAGAAGCCAGATTCTAAACTATACCCAATGGTGAATCATCTAACAGTAGCTGGCAGCAATCAAAATTTTATTACTACTGAAGATGCTTGTGTCAAACTTAAGCATTTTTATCCGGTTGTTAAAACCGACGATATAGATAACTCTAATGCAACAACATTTTAGGCTTGCCGCGCCACTACTATGCAGTTTTACTATCTTCATTTAAGACTTGTTCTGCAACATTTTTCAAGCGGCTCGACCTGATTTTGCGGGCACGCTCGCTATTGCGAACACCACCCGCCATCTCATACTCACGGCTGTCTTTGCCGTACTTGATAGCAACCACCATCAGCATCTTCTCAGAAAGCTGACTCAAGTTTTTTTCCATCTCTTCAATTTCAGTTCTAGAAGAGTCAACCACAGACAGAGCAGTGTTATAAACATCAAGTTTGTTACGTAACTGCTCAATTGACTCAATCAGTTTTTCCTGACTATGATTTTCATCAAATTTGATGTTTGGAACAATCGATTTAAGTCCAGCGGATCTTAACTGAGATTTTTCTAAAACGCGGGATGTACGTTTTTGACGAGACATAAATTTATTCCTTTAAAATGCTTATATAGCTAGCTTGCCTCAATTAAACCGTATTCCGGTTCAGCAGAACTCGCAATTTTTCTCATAAAATTTTCAGGTGATACTAGTAATTTTTCGGTATTTAATCATTAGATGTTGATTTCTCTAGAAATAATTGTCTAAGTTTCATAAAAGTTTTAAGTCAGACCGCTCCCGGCACGAGTCAGACCGCTCCCGGCACGAGGCAGACCGCTCCCGGCACGAGGCAGACCGCTCCCAGCACGAGGCAGACCGCTCCCGGCACGAGTCAGACCGCTCCCGGCACAAGGCAGACCGCTCCCGGCACGAGGCAGACCGCTCCCGGCACGAGGCAGACCGCTCCCGGCACGAGGCAGACCGCTCCCGGCACGAGGCAGACCGCTCCCGGCACGAGTCAGACCGCTCCCGTCACGAGGCAGACCGCTCCCATTTATTGGGGAGTGCGTAGAGGCAAAGCGATTTCTTGCTAGATATCGCTGCGTAGGCAAAACAACAGGCGATCGCAGTTTGTAGAAGGGCGATCGCAGTTTGTAGAAGGGCGATCGCCATCACCATATAGTTTGAACAAGATACTGTGTAATTTGCTGATCAATTGTCACAATTGGCAAATTCTCTATTTGGCTTTGGGCAATCAAAATCCGCTCAAATGGATCTCGGTGGATACTTGGTAAACTAGCAACTTGCAAAACATGGCTCATTTGAATAGGTAAACTTTCAAAGCGATTGATCGCCAGACGACTTGGAATATACTGTTCTACAGGTTCAGGAAAAGTCAGTTTCCCTAATTTATTTTTGATGACAATTTCCCAGGTACTTACTACGCTCAAAAATAGGATGTTACCTGAATCAGCAATCAGATTACGAGCGTTGGCAGATAACTGAGAGTCATCTGTCACCCACCAAATGAATGCATGGGTATCCAGTAAAGCTCTCATTACTAAACGAAGTTAGAACTTTCAAAATCACTCAAGATTTCTTCTGGTAAAGGCTCGTTAAAATCTTGTGCAATAAACACTTTACCTTTATCTAAGCCTGGAATGCGAGGAGAACTGGTATTCGTAAGGGCGACTAGACGTGCAACAGGAATCCCCTGTTCAGCAATCACGACTTCTTCACCAAGCAATACCTGACTTAGAAGTTCACTAAATTTGGCAGTTGCTTCAGTAACGTTGACAGTAATAGTCATCTGCCTTGGTAATTAATTCCTAATATTCTTTACGATAACACCGAATGGTTGGGCGATCGCTCATCGACAGTCTAGACAATTTCTGGTGATGATTTTATGATTAATTGCGATCGGCCACTCATGGACACCAGAGAGAGTTTGTAAATTTGATACCTGCTTGATGGTTGAGTAGCTGTAAAAGGCGATCGCACTTCGCTTAAAACTATAGATTCTGCATCCCCTTATACCAATTGACTAAAATCAGGCTGTAGATGCAAGTTAAATCTAACTCTCTTAAATTACGAATTACGAATTACAAATTATTTCCACCATCGCGCCACATCCTGAATAGCACGGGCAAGTTCTGCCGTTGCTGCTTGACCACCTAATGCAAAGATAACTGGAAATAATGCCTTGAAATCTTGCAGTAAGTTAGGGCGAGTCTGAAGAGATAGCTTATCAAGTCTATCTTGCCAGAAAGGGAAAAGTTCCGTAGATAGTATTTGTGGTAGTCTGTTGGCTAAACTAATCAGAGTAAAGATGCGATAATGCTTATTTTGAATTGCTCTAGCGACTATCAGTGCTTTTGGTAACAATTCTAGTGGCAGTTTATCGGCTAATGCAATTAGGGCATTGGCGCGATAATGCTCATCTTTAATTGCTCTAGCGGCTATCAGTGCTTCTGGCAATACCTCTGGCAGTTTGTCGGCTAATGCAATCAGGGCATTGGTGCGATAATGGTCATCTTTAATTGCTCTAGCGGCTATCAGTGCTTCTGGCAATACCTCTGGCAGTTTGTCAGCTAATGCAATCAGGGCATTGGCGCGATAATGCTCATCTCGAATTGCTCTAGCGACTATCAGTGCTTCTGGCAATACCTCTAGCAGTTTGTCAGCTAATGCAATCAGGGCATTGGCGCGATAATGCTCATCTCGAATTGCTCTAGCGACTGTCAGCGCTTCTGGTAACAACTCTGGTGTCAGTTTGTCAGCTAATGCAATCAGAGCATTGGCGCAATTACGCTGATCTTGAATCGCCTTTGCTGCCGTCAGCGCTTTTGGCAAAACTTCTGGCAGTTTGTTGGCTAATGCAATCAGGTCATCGACATGATAATACTTAGGCTGAACTGCCCTAGCTGCTGCTAGTGCTTCTGGCAAAACTTCTGGCAGTTTATCAGCTAATGCAATCAGGGCATTGACATGATAATACTCTGGCTGAATTGCCCTGGCTGCTGCTAGTGCTTCTGGCAAAACTTCTGGCAGTTTATCAGCTAATGCAATTAAGACATTGGCGCGATAATGTTCATCTTGAATTGCCCTGGCTGCTGCTAGTGCTTCTGGCAAAACTTCTGGCAGTTTATCAGCTAATGCACTTAAGGCAGAGGCGCGATACTTCTCCTGCTCAATTGCCCTAGCGGCTGTCAGTGCTTCTGGTAACAACTCTGGTAGTAGTTCATCGGCTAAAGCACTCAGGGCAAACGCACGATCTCCTTCATCCTGAATCGCCTTTGCTGCTATCAGTGCCTCTGGCAATAATTCTGGCAGTCTCTTGGCTAAGACCCTCAAGACATCGGCGCGATATTCCTCATCCTGCATCAGCGTTTGTTCATACATGAATGGCAACGAATAATTTAGTGGCAGCAGTTTGTCGGCTAAAGCACTCAAGGCATTGTCGCGAGACTTCTTAGACTGAATTGCACTCGCTGCTGCTATGGCTTCTGGCAACAATTCTGGCAGTTTGTCGGCTAAAGCACTTAAGGCAGAGGCGCGAGACTCTTCAAACTGAATAGCCCTTGCTAATGCTATGGCTTCTGGCAACAATTCTGGTAGCTTATCAGCTAAAATTGTTAGCACATTGGCACGATCGCTCTCATCCCGAATTTCTCTGGCTACGATCAGTGCTTCTAGCAACAACTCTGGCGGCAAATTATCGACTAAAGTACCCAGAGCATAGGCACGATACTCCTCGTGCTGAATTGCCCTAGCTGCTGTCAGCGCTTCTGGCAGTATCTCTGGTATTTTATCCGCCAATGCTCTCAAAGCGTAAGCACGATACTCCTCCTGCTGAATTGCCCTAGCGGCGGTCAGCGCTTCTGGCAGTACCTCCGGCAGTTTGTTGGCTAAAGCTCTAAGAGCATCGGCGCGAGAGAACTCAGACCGAATCGCCCTAGCGGCGGTCAGCGCTTCTGGTAGTACTTCCGGCAGTTTGTTGACTAAAGCTATAAGAGCATCAGCGCGATCTCTGTCATCCTGAATCGCCTTAGCGGCGGTCAGCGCTTCTGGCAGTACTTCCGGCAGTTTGTTGGCTAAAGCTCTAAGAGCATCGGCGCGATCTCTATCATCCTGAATCGCCCTAGCAGTGGTCAGTTCTTCTGGCAGTACCTCTGGTAGTTTGTTGGCTAAAACTATAAGAGCATGAGCGCGATCTCTGTCATCCTGAATCGCTTTAGCGGCGGTCAGCGCTTCTGGTACTACTTCCGGCAGTTTGTTGGCTAAAGCTCTAAGAGCATCGGCGCGATCTCTGTCATCCTGAATCGCCCTAGCAATGGTCAGTGCTTTTTGTAATGCTAGTTGTTGAAGATTTAGTGACAAATAGTTGACTAACTCTATCAGCGAGTTGACTTTTTCCTTGGGCTTTGGATTTTGCAGGGCGTAAGCTAGCCCTTGTTCAGGAGTCCAAAAATTATTTTTGACTAATGCAACTAGCAGTTTTAGTGGTACATTAGCTGCCAAACTATTCAGGGATGCAATCATCAAAGCATAGCGACACTGCAAACCTACCACTTGCGGTAGTGTTGATTCATGCCAATTCACTTCTGCTAATTTCCAGGCACGAGAAATATCTGTGATGTAACCGCCAGTTTGTGCCAATTGTTCTCGCACTTCATACCAGCCATTGCTTCCAGTTGCAGACTCTTCCCGCAATAACTGGTGAATCTCTTCTAACTGTCCAGCTTTTTCCAAATGCCAAACTAAATACTGATGAATGTAACCATCATCGAGTAAAGTATGCCATAAACCATTCTGGGTTTTCTGCCGATACTTCTTTAAAAAAGCAGCGTGAACATCAGCAAGATTTAAACCCAACCCAGCCAAATCTCCTGGGCGCTTTGGCTCAGAGGGAGCAGTTAACAAATTACAAGCTAAATCGTGGAATAAGTCATGTAAGCGATAGGTAGGCATACCATCAGCAAGCGGTACTCCTGTTAATAGCAATGCTTTATTCCGTAAATATTGCAACATCTTGGCAGCATCACGCTTATCCATCAGCCACAGCGTTGCTGCCATCATCTTATTAATGTTGACATCCTCCGGCAATACCCCTAACCAAGAGAAATGCTGCTGCTTTTCTAGTGGCATTCTCTTGACACTCAAATTTAATGATGCGGTTAAACTCAGGCGTTTTAAACTAGCCTCATCAGTAATTTCTTCGGCTTCCGGTCGGTCAAAACTTGTTAATCTGGCTACTTCTTGCCGAATATCCGCCAACAGTTCATTCCAAGTCGTACCACAGGCAACTTCGGCGGCTGCAAGTTCCAATGCTAGAGGAAGATAACCAACGCCTTTGGCTAAATTTTCTGCTGAGTGACGTTCTGTGCCTGTAATCTCGCGTCTTAATTTCTTCGTCAGCAATTCCATTGCCTGGTGTGGTTTCATTATATCCAGACTGTAGGTGTTGGCTGCTAAGGCATCGGCAATGTGACCTTCACGAGTAGTTACTAAAACTTGACAACGCGCACCACCAAAATTAAATGCTCGTGCATCTTCGGTATTCCAAGCATCATCCACCACCAGCAATACAGCCTTGTCATAAAGCAGAGTCCGCAAATGCGAGGAAGTTGCTTCTACACTTGTAGGCTTAAAGCTATAGTCTCCTAATGCTTGCACCCAGCCACTAAGTAAAGCCAGCACATTGGGTTGTTGACCTAATGTTGCCCAAAGAATGCCATCACAAAAACGAGATTGTATTTCTGTATTATGGGCTAAAGCCGCAGCTAAAGTAGATTTGCCCACCGAACCCAAACCGTGAATCGCAGTAATTACTAAAGTGCGACTATCAGACGATGAACCATTTAAAAGACGAGTCTTTAAATCATCGCTGTACTCTGGGCGTTCTACAAAGTGTGTGGGTAAAGGTGGCGCTTGAAATATGTTTGCGTGACCTAACCCCCTAACCCCCTTCCCTACGAGGGAAGGGGGAAAATTCAAAGCCTCTCTCCCTGTGGGGGAGAGGTTTGGAGAGGGGTTTTCTGCTTTCGATTTTTTTGGTCTGTTATTTTCCCATCCCTCATCAAACCGTTTGAGGTTTTTTTCCCTATCCCTTGACCATAGCTTGAGTGTAAAGTACCAGTCATCAGAACCTTGAGTGTGGAAACGCTTATCTTCCAGAATTTTCAAGAAGTCTTTCAGCAAATTCAGCGCTTCTCGAATTTGCACTTTAGTTAACTTACCAGGATATTTGTCTTTTTGCGTCAGCGACTCCAAAGCAATCAGCGTTGTTTGAACAGTCAGCTTAGGGTTAGTGCTGTCTTCTTCTTTCCAATTGTGCTGAATTTTAAAGCTACCGTCCTCAAATTCCCCATCGACAAAACAAAGCAACGCCTCTAGCAGACGCTTGACTCGCTTTTTAGGTTCAGGGCCGTAAGTTTGTCGCGGCATTGCATTTAAAAAATTGAGCAGGAAGCTTAGGGCTACCCCATATTAAAACTACCACCCCAAACTCATGTAATCCAGATTCTAAGGCATTTTCAGCAACCTTGGGGTATTTGCTTAGGGACACAACCCCAAAGAGAACCTATATCTATCAACTCTTTGGGGTACAAACAAATGCAAATTAAGCGTCAAAATATTCTCGGTAAAACCATTGCTTTGTTGCTGGCAATGCAACTATTCTTGATTGGTTTACAAGCTAAAAGCCGAATCGACCAAGGTAACTCAACCCTTGAGGCGTTAACTTGGATGATTCAACAATATATTCCAGTGCTGGTTAAATTTCGTAGCTTGCAGGATAAAAGGGAGAAAAACGATTCTCTAAAGATTAAAAGTAAAAGATGAAGTCGTAGGGTGTGTTAGGCAAAACGCCGTAACGCACCGCAATCTAGCAATCCTATCTGATTTTGTTCAAATTCGCAGTGTCCAGATCCCCGACTTTATAAAAGTTGTCGGGGATCTAACTTTTCACGAGTGATTTAGGACTGCTATAGATATTCAAATGGTGCGTTGCGCTTTGCGACAACACACCCTACTTTGGATATTTTTTAATTGAAATCTCTTATTGTCCAATACAATTCTATTAAGAATAATCGTAGAGTAGTGTATGCCATCGACACAAAAACTGCTGTATGAGTCGTCCCCGAATCATTCAACCTGGTCAAAGCTATACATTCAGCAAATATTTTGAACTGCCGTTTTCCCCAGAAGATATTCTTGCTGAACTTGGCTGTTCTTACAAACGCGATCGCTTGCAATTACCAAAAACAGAATTTCCTCTTGAGATAATTGCAGAATTACACCGAGTCATTGAGCGTAATCTCCGACGTGTGAAGCTACTTAGTGAGGATGCACGCAAGCAAGCAATTATTGCACCGATATTACTAGAAGTTTGCGAAATTGCCCAAACCCAATTGAATATTGAGTATCCCATTAGTGTTAGTGACCAACTAAAAGGCAGCTTGGATTACTACATTGATAAAGGTAAGGGATTGTTAGTAATTGAAGCAAAACAAGCAGATATAAGTAGAGGATTTACACAATTAGCAGTTGAATTGATTGCACTTGACCAGTGGATAAATTCAGAATTGCCAGTTCTTTATGGAGCAGTAACTACTGGTGAAGATTGGCGGTTTGCAATATACAAACGTCAAGAAAAACAGATAACGGAAGACCTCAAATTATATCGGGTTCCTGAAGAATTAACTGAATTAACTTATATTTTAGTTGGAATATTGAGTAATTAAACATAGTAATACAGTTCAGTTAAGCATTTCTTCCTTCTCTTTCTCTCTTCTGTGTGTCCTCTGTGCCTCTGCGATACCCTGCGGGAAGCCGCTTTGCGTCTACATTAAAAAAAGAGTTTTAGCCTTAAGTGAACTGTATTGATGCTTAATGTTGTGTTTCGTTCCTCAACCTAACCTACACAGTTGAATGAAAAGACCTCTCCCTGGTTTTACTACGCAAAACCGTCCCTCTCCGACTCGGAGAGGGACAGACTTGAACTTTAGTTCAAAGCAGGGAGAGGTTCGTCGAATTCACGTCAAAGATATTAAGATTCCATCTCTGCCAATTCTAACCAGCGTTCAGTCGCCACATCGATCACTTGCTTGAGTGTTTCCACCTGATCATAGAGTTTCTGTACTTGGCTATAATTCCCCGGTGAGACATTCGCTAGTGTTTTCTCGGTTTCTGCTTTCTCAGCTTCTAACTGGGCGATTTTCCCTTCCAACTGCTCAAATTCTTTCTTTTCCCAATTGGATAACCTGCGCCGCTTGGTATTCTCTACATCTTTGGGTGAAGATGC
Source organism: Nostoc sp. (assembly GCF_036917195.1). Lineage (GTDB taxonomy): Bacteria > Cyanobacteriota > Cyanobacteriia > Cyanobacteriales > Nostocaceae > Nostoc. The sequence goes on along the minus strand of NZ_JBALDG010000020.1, from coordinate 49,125 downwards.
ACCATTTTGGACTTCGACATTTTTGGGCTTCTCCTTAGTATTAGCAGCTTGCTGCTGTGCCTCTTCAGCCTTCTTATAATCCAGATAAACTGAGTAATTACCTGGATATTGCCGGAGATTACCGCCTTCCTCAAAGGAAAATACTGTGTCGATGGTGCGATCGAGAAAGTAGCGATCATGAGAAACTACAATTACACACCCGGCAAAATCCTCTAAATAATCCTCTAGTACTGCCAATGTCTGCACATCTAAATCGTTCGTCGGTTCATCTAAAATCAAGACATTGGGCGCACTCATCAGCACCCGCAACAGAAATAAACGGCGTTTTTCCCCACCCGAAAGTTTATGAATTGGGGCATACTGTTGATTACCAGGAAACAAAAACCGCTCCAACATTTGGGAAGCAGTAATTTGAGTACCATCAGTAATTTTGACAAATTCTCCTTCTTCTTTGATATAGTCAATCACGCGCTGATTTTCGTTTAAGGCTGTGAGCAATTCTTCAGAATGCTGGTCAAAATAACCGATATGAATTGTAGTACCAATATCTGCAATACCTGAATCTGGCTTAATCTGACCAGTAATAATATCCATTAAAGTAGATTTACCAGCACCATTAGCGCCGATGATGCCGATGCGGTCTTCTGGGCTAAATTCGTAGGTGAAATTATTAATCAGGGTACGTCCATTGTATGCTTTAGAAATTTTATTTAATTCAATAACTTTTTTGCCGATGCGACGACCAACTGTAGAAATATCAACTTTACCCTGAACTTGTTTAAATTCAGTATCCCGCAGAGCGTGTGCGCGGTCAATTCTAGCTTTTTGTTTGGTACTTCTGGCTTTCGGGCCTTTTTTGAGCCATTCTAACTCGCGCCGCAGCAAGCCTTGATGTTTCCGTTGAGTACTTACGGCAGATTCTTCAGCTAATGCTTTCTTTTCGAGGTAATATGAATAGTTACCTGTATAGGTGTAGATGTCGCCTCGGTCAATTTCAACGATGCGATTGGTGACACGATCCAAAAAGTAGCGATCATGAGTGATCAGAAAAAGTGCACCGCGATAGCGATTTAAATAACTTTGTAACCATTCAACAGAAAGAGCATCCAGATGGTTTGTCGGCTCATCCATGAGCAAAACATCGGGTTCTGCTAGCAACGCCGATGCTAGGGCAATGCGCTTGCGATAGCCTCCAGATAAAGTGCCTATTTTGGCATCAAAGTCAAAGATTCCTAATTTTGTGAGGATGATTTTAGCATTAGTTTCTAGTTCCCAAGCACCACTCGTATCCATCCGTTGCATCACCACAGAAAGGCGAGACATCAGTTGGTTATCATCTGGATAGTGAGCCAATTTATCTGAGAGTTCTTCATACTCACGCACCAAAGCCATGTGTTCGCCGCTATCAGCGAAAACTTGCTCTAAAACTGTGTGGTTTTCATCTAAATCTGGTAGCTGGGGTAAGTAGATGATTTTAGAACCGGAGTTGACTAAAACTTGACCGCCATCAATGGTTTCTAACCCAGCGATCATTTTTAATAAAGTTGATTTCCCAGAACCGTTAGTACCAATCAAACCAACTTTATCGGTAGCATCAAGGCTAAAACTAGCATCTTTTAAAATTTCTTTGATGCCAAAGTCTTTTTTTACTGATTGTAATGTAATAATACTCATAATATTTAAGTCATTAATTATTTTTCATTAGTGAGTAGGCAAGGCACATACCCTACCTACATTCACCGAATTCTATACAAATAAATCCAAGGGTAAATGTCCATACATTTCGTTGATTCCATCTTCGTCGTAAGACTGGCAAGATACTAATACACCACGATGATGTCCAGCATAGGAATCTAGATAACACAAGCCGTTTTTACCATTTAATTTGATATAAACTGGGCCTTCAGGTGTAAGTAAATTGCTTGGTGGTTCATAACCCAAAGCCAAAGAATAGGTCTTCATAGCCAGTATTCCTTCTTCTGCTGTATCAGCACAAATTCCTAAAATTTGATAATCAGCAAGCTTGGTGATTAGAATTAAGGCACTACGAATTACTGATTTTTCTGATGGCTTGAGGACAGGCGCAATGTCTAAACAGTTGAATTTATTCAGTAATTTTTTCGCTTCTTCGGCGGTGAGATTTTGAGGATTGGGGGTTGACATAAACTTCGATTATTATCTTGTTACTTTTTCTGTTGTATTTGAGTTGGGACTAGCCTAACTTAACTAAGTATTATTTACTCGAATCAAGGTTGATTTTGGACATTTCCAAGGTTGAACATGAAGGGGACACCACTTTTTGAGTCACCACCCATAACGAGGACTTTTGGCATCTGAGCGCCGCCAGTCTTCCAAGCTTCAATTGCTTCTTTTTGTAGAACCAACTGTCCCCCTTGGGCTTTGAGTGTCTCTGCTAAGAGTCTTTGAGCTTCTGCCTTACCTTTGGCACGATTCACATCAGCTTGTGCTTCTTGTTCAGCTTCCCGTGCTACATAAACGGCTCTTTGCGCCCGCTGTTCAGCAATTTGTTTTTCTTCCACTGCTCTGGCAAATTCTGGTGAGAACGCTAAGTCAACTACGCTAGTATCTAACACAATTATCCCATATTTGTCTAAGCGATCGCCTAACGCATTATCAAAGTCTTCTTTTAATTCACTTCTTTTGGTAATTGCTTCTTCTACGGTTCTTCTGGCTGCGGCAATTTTAAATGCTTCTTGTGTCTGAGGTGCAATGATTTTCGATACAATATTTGCTAAGGTTCCTTGTTTCCTTCTAACTTCAACGACCTGCATAGGATCGAGGCGAAAGTTAATCGCAAATCTCGCAGATAAATTTTGCAAATCCTTAGTAGAACTCTCCGCTGGCACTTCAAATTTTTGGACTGTTAAATCATACACATCTATCACTGAGATAAAAGGCGGTTTCACGTGAATCCCTTCCAATAAAGCGCCATCTCTAGCTTTACCCAAGATGCTAATCACTCCTGCTTGTCCAGGGTTAATAATTACAAAGGAATTTAGTCCGAGAATCACTAATATTGCTAACACAATTCCTAAAACTGTGGTTTGCCAATTTCCCAATTGCTGATTTTTCAAATTCCTCTCTCCATCTGAGTGCTGAGTGCTGAGTCCTAAGTAAAATAGTACGGATAAATCTGAGAGTAGTAAATAGTCAAAAGTTTTGCTTTGACTTGGGTAAACTCAGTTACTAGTTTAAGTTTCTCATCAGTTTGTCTGAATCAAGTCTTTTATCTTCAGACTCAGAACTTTGTTCCGTGGTAATATTAAGTTGCACGAAACCGCAAAAAGCCGTGGCTACTCTATAGCAATCCGATCTGAGTTGTAAAAATTATTTTGTTTAACGAACCGCAAAGGACGCAAAGGCCGCAAAGTGTAGAAAGAGAAGATTTTACAGATGATTTAGGATTGCTATAGCAGTCCTAAATGATTTATGAACTTTTCTGTTTCTCCTTTTGGCGCTCTTGGCGCCTTCTCTGCGAGACGCTGGGCGTTCGCGTAGCGTTCCGTTGGCGCAGCCTCTCGTAGAGAAGGAAAGGCGGTTCGATAATTTTCATAACTCAAATGGGATTGCTATATATTAAAATTTATTCTATGAATGATCAGTACATGGTTTCTGTGTTGGTGGCGGCTCTGGCAAACTCTTCCCTTGTGCTAGAATCCCTCTGTGAATAGGGTTTGAGACGCGCTAACTCTGGCTCAGTTAGCATACCTTGAAAACCATCGTTGCAAACATAAGGGATATGCAAAACACAGATATAGTTGTCATTGGTAGCGGTATTGGCGGTTTGAGTTGTGCTGCTCTTTTGGCACGGTATGGCTTTGATGTGATAGTCTGCGAAAGCCACTCTATTGCTGGAGGCGCTGCCCATGCTTTTGAGCGCAATGGTTTCAAATTTGACTCGGGCCCGTCCCTCTACTCTGGACTGTCTTACAGCCCCTCTGCCAACCCATTGCGACAAGTGCTAGATGCAATTGGCTCTGAATTACCATGCGTAACCTATGATACTTGGGGTTGTTGTCTGCCAGAAGGTGATTTTGACACGGGGGTTGGTGCCGAGCAATTTTGTGAAGTGCTGATGAAATTCCGTGGTGATAATGCTGTAGCCGAATGGCAGGAACTCCAGCGCGTTATGGAACCATTCGCTAATGCAGCAACTTCTATACCACCAGCCGCATTACGCTTTGATTTTGGTGCAGTTAGAACTGTGGCCCCGTTTGTCGGATCTATGACAAAAAATGTGGCGAATATCATCAAACTGACGGGCCCCTTCAGCCGGATTATGGATGGTGCTGTTAAAGACTCGTTTACGCGAAATTGGCTCAATTTGCTGTGTTTTCTACTTTCTGGACTACCAGCAGATGGTACTAGCGCCGCAGAGGTAGCATTTATGTTTGCCGACTGGTATCGACCAGACGCAGTACTTGAATATCCGATTGGTGGTAGTGGTGCTTTAGTTGACACTCTTGTCCAAGGATTAGAGCGTCACGGTGGGAAGCTGATGCTGGGTGCTCATGTGGAGCAAGTGCTTGTAGAAGGTAATCGTGCAGTGGGTGTGCGTCTGCGCGATCGCCAAGAAATTCGGGCGCGGCGGGCAGTAATTTCTAATGCATCGGTTTGGGATACACTGAAGTTGCTACCAGAAAAGGCAATACCTAAACAGTACCGTAGCAAACGACAGGCGACACCTGAGTGTGATAGCTTCATGCATCTACATTTAGGCATTGATGCTCAAGGATTACAGTCAAATTTGCGGTGTCATTACATCGTAGTCAATAACTGGGAATTGGGTGTGACAGCACCTCAGAATGTTGTAGTGATATCAATCCCTTCAACTCTCGATCCATCCTTAGCACCCGCAGGTAAGCATGTGATTCATGTGTATACTCCTGGTAATGAGCCGTATGCTCTGTGGCAGGGAATGGATAGAAGGAACCAAGAATATGCCGAACAAAAGCGATCACGTGCAGAAATAATGTGGCAAGCGCTACAGCGGATCATTCCAGATATTCGCTCTCGTTGCGAAGTCACACTTGTTGGTACACCTCTAACCCACGAGCGTTATCTCCGTCGTCACCAAGGTTCCTACGGCCCAGCAATTCCGGCTGGATCTGGTATGTTTCCTGGCCCCAGCACACCTCTACCAGGACTGATGTGCTGTGGCGACTCGACATTTCCCGGCATTGGTTTACCAGCAGTCGCCGCTAGTGGGATGATTGCTGCGAATACCCTTGCACCGGTTAATAAGCATTTAGCTATGCTTCATGATATCAGGTGGATTTAATTTTTTGATTATAAAATTTAGTTGCCAACAGAGCCGCACCCGCTGCCAAAACTGCTAGTACACTGTCAGGTTCAGGTACAGCAGCAACTTCAGCATCAATTCGTGCAGTTCCAGCAAACAAACCGGACAAGTTAGGGTTTTGCAGTATAGTCGCAAACTCTGGAGAAATCAACAATTCAACATCAGAGATGGTTAAATTTTCACCATCAAATGCCACAGGTTTTGGAATACTCAAATCAAACAAAATTGTATTTAAAGAAAGTGTATCTCTTAATACAAATCCACTGGCACCTGTGACGGTACGTCCTGGAGCAAAACCAATTGAAAAGTCACCAACAGTAATATTATGGTTGAAGGTAACACTACCAGTATGCTCAAATGTACCTGAGAGCGGAGTAAAACCGCCCTCGTCACTGAATGTAAAGTTAGTAGCTGAGTCGATGTTAAAGCCTACCAAATAATTGCTGGGAATTGGTGTAACTGTATCATTAGTGCCTGTCAAGGTTAGCCCGATATTTTTAAGAATATCCTCGTGATCATGATCGATGCTGGTGACTCCAGATATCACTTTAAAAGTTGCAGCTTCTACCTGTATGGGTGTAATTGATATAAAAGCTGCTGTAGTACAACCAAGAACCCCTGCAAATTTAGAAAAACGCATAGATACTCCTTATCTTCGTAGTTTATTCTATCTAAAAAAACACTCTTTATTAATCTAAAAGCTTAAGTATTTTTGCTAAAAAACTGATTTTTAAAGAGAAAAAAATATTTTTTAAAACTTTATATGAAGTCATCATCAAGTTAATAACAAAATTTAAATCATTCAGTTACAAATGCAAAGTTAAGTAGGCGGGTAAAAATAAATATCACTACTCAGGATGGAGCGTAGAGTATGAAGTATAAGGCATTATGGATAGAAGATGATAAAAATATAGTTACGTTTAATTATGTCCAAGCGACTGCGATCACAAAGGACACAAAGAAAGAAATAATAAGCCAATAAAATTTGGTGCAGCCCCGCAAAAAAATGGTATTACAATTTATAGAGATTTGGTATCAATAAAGTTAATAACAATTAACTATAAGGTTGTATAAAACAAGGGGATTTTGCCCCTTGTCTTACCAAGCCTGATTTTGTACAGTTTCACAAAGAATTGGTACAAGTATTTCTTTCTTCTTTTTGTGTCGTACCCTGCGGTCAGCCGCAACTCTACAAGACGCTCTTGCGTTCGCGTCTTCGTTCAAAAAATTGACTTTGACAAAGAGTTTTAGCCTTAACCCAAGCGGATTGGATCGTGTATGGTTTTCATATTACGTTGACATTATAGCGCTACAAGATTGTGTTAGGACTATTATATCGAGTGCAAAAAAATCTGATGCCTGCCCCCTATAGCTATGACCTGCGCCAAAAAGCGATCGCGGCGGTGAAACGTGGAGAACGTAAAAGTGATGTGAGCCGGATGTTGAATATTAGTCGGAATAATAAACGCACTGACTCTTGCAAAACACATAGTTTAATTTACTCTCGCCGGACTTATACTAATTCTGTATGAAGATGCGCCTATAAGACTTACACAAAACAATATTCTGTAGGGGCAATTCATAAATTACCTCTATATGAATAAAGCGCAACCTCACATAGAATTAGTATTATATAAAGTCCGGGTAATTAGTTATGATTCCCACAGTCATTGCACCCCACACGCCAGATGCTCTACTTAATCCTCTAAGAGCTTGCTCTCAGGGGAGACGAAGCGTAGCTTTGGCTCTTTGGGGTTCTTCAGGTTTAATAAGTAATCAAGCGGACATGATATTACTTGTTGATTTATAGACTTGTTCTAATCCACCAGCTTATTTTCTCCAAATTAGGATCTATTTGCTGCCAAAAGCTTGCTAATGAATCTGCTTCTCTTGCTGCTGTGAGTATTTTATCTATACTGTCAAAGTTTTTTTGAATCAACTGCTTATCTAGTTTAGGAATATCTAATTTAAGATACTTCAGACGGTTGGGTAACTCTACTTTCTCTCTTGTCGGCAAGTTGGGAATCTGATCAAGTTGTTCTATAATTTTATCTATTGATGCAATTACTTCTTCAATATTCGGCTTTTTAGTTTTTAATTGTAAATTTTTTTCTTCAAATGTTTCTTCTTGAGTACCTAACTTTACTATCACTATTTTGACAAAAAAAATATTGTAATCAACCTCACTAACTTCACCTACTTGTTGATGATATTTTCCACTTTTATTTATAAGTACTATGTCACCTTTCTCAATTCTGTCCTTCATAATTTATACAACCTTTGAATTAAATTGCTAAATAATCTCCTCTACAGAAAATACTACTCTAAAGCCACAAACCCTCAGTCCACCGTCTGACTCATTCCAGCTACGACTGGCGCTGCGACAAAGTTCTGCACTGAAACTCCAAGAACCACCGCGTAAGACTCGGCGATTAATATCACCGCCAACTTCCCAAGCTGTTCCATCTAAGGGTGCATCGTTATAATTGTTGTGCCAAGAATCAGCGCACCATTCCCAAACTAGCCCGTGCATATCGTATAATCCAAAGGCGTTAGCTACTTCAAAACTACCAACGTTTGTTGTTTCTTTACGGAATTTGCTTTTTGGTTCGACAGCACAACTGACTAACTCAGAGGTAATCGTTTCACCAAAATGGAAGGATGTTGTAGTTCCAGCCCGACAAGCATATTCCCATTCAGCTTCACTCGGTAAACGATAGTCGCGTCCGGTTTTTTCTGATAGTCTGAGACAGAATTCTACAGCCTCATACCAAGATACATTTTCCACTGGTCTATCTAGACCTTTGAATTTCGATGGATGGGGATTTAAAGCTTGTTTGACTTTGGGTAAAGCCGCTACTACTCTCCACTGTGCTTGAGTTACAGGAAATTTCCCCATAAAAAATGGTTCGACGCTAACTTCGTGTTGAGGACGTTCGTCAGCATCCCCTTCAAACTCTGGTGAACCCATTATGTAAGTACCACTAGGAATTGATACCATTTCTAGTGTGACAGACTTACCCAATTCTTCAGCAAAGAAGTTTGCATTGCTGTTCACGCGGTTTACTTCTCTACCACCCGTGTCTACTGTCACTACATCAAATTCAAAGGTTTCTAAGGAGAGTAATGGTATTATTACTTTTTGTGGTAGCAGCGGTAATATAGATTGGGACATCGAAACAATTTTTAGGGCAATCGGTTCAATGTTCGATGTTGTAAACTTCAAATCGTTGAGAACTTCAACTGCTGTTTGATATCTTTCGCTCGGTAAATGTTTTAGTAGTTTATCTAAAATTTTCCCTAAGTCATCACTGATAGTAATACCTTTTTCTTGTAACCGTTGACGCCACAACCACTTAGCATTCATAGCATCATAAATAGGGTCATTAATCTGTCCAGAAGCATCCTGTAAAGGCAAACATCGAGTTAAAAGACGCACGCAAGTTACACCCAAAGCATACAAATCACTGGCGTGACAAGCAAATCCAGCCATTTGTTCTGTTGGGGCATAACCAAGGGTATAAATTACTGTAGCTTGTCTTCCTAAACTGGTTTGTGTTAGCTGTTTAGCACCCCCAAAATCAATTAATACGGGTTTTTCATCACTTGCACGGCGGATAATATTTTCTGGTTTTATATCCCGATGAATGACATTATGGGTATGAATGAATTCCAGAACTGGCAATAAATCAGCTAAAAGTTCCCAAATTTGTTTCTCACCATAGATTTGTTGCTGAACTTCTTGTAAGAGAGTTTTTCCTTGAATAAATTCTTGTACGAGATACAAGCTAGTACCTTGTTCAAAATAAGCTAGTAATCTGGGAATTTGCGTATGATTTTCTCCCAGTTCATACAACCGAAAAGCTTCTTCTTTGAAAAATTCCGCTGCTTTGGTGCGTTGTCCTGTTCCCTGAAATTGTGGGAAAAATTGCTTGATGACACAAGGCGCATTTAGTCTGTCTACATCTTCTGTTGCATAGGTTCTGCTAAACCCACCTTCACCTAAGAGTCTTAAGACGCGGTAACGGTTTCTCAGAAGTTTGCCAAAGTTGCTTTGTCCGCAACTCACGCAAAATCTATTGCCATCAGAGTTGAATGGATTTGAGCAATTGGGATTTTGGCAGATTTGCATAATCAGGAGGAAATAGCATCTTCTCCAAAGTTAGCCCCAATATTATCTAATTGAAAACAGTTTTGTAGAGAAGCGAACACGGAATTTTTTATATGTGCTTAAAAACTATCTTTCCCATGAGGATAGAAGGATGATTAAAATAATTCGTAATGGGCTTCTCTACGAGACGCTGCGCGAACGCCCCGTTAGGCTAACGTAATTCGTTATTAAGTTTTGTAATAGGATTTAAACTTACCACAAAACTTGGCGCTTTTAGAAGCGGGGGACTTAAAGCCCCAAAATTAGTTAACAATTCTAAATTAAAAATTTAAAATTCAAAATTTAAGAGAGTTACATAAGAGGATTTAAACCTGAATTAAACTGATATTGGTACATTACGCTAGCCGTAACACACCCTGCATTTTAATATAGCTCTTGTTCACTATCCAAAAAAGTTCGTAAAGAACCAAATGAACATAGTAGGGTAGCACAGCTGTGCTACCCTACCCGTGTACCTGATTCAAATGAGAATCGCTATATCAGATAACTTAATTGACCTTACGTTGGAAACTAAATGTTCCAGACTGTCCAGGTTGAAGTGGCCCAGGAATTGTGTCTAGATAAGTGGTGATATTAACGCCAATCGCATCCGTTACTGCTGCTCCCAAATTTAGATAAGTTACAATTCCGGCAGGATCAATTGCAGTATTAAACACATGACTGGTATCCACCGTTCCATTGCCATCATTGTCTTTCGCCCAGCTATTATTAGTGGAATTACCATTTTCAGTAATAATGATTCCAGTTGCACTTATAGTAGCGTTATTTGAGCCGATGGGAACTGATGAAATATTGGTGTAAGTAATCCGATACTCAATAATGTTGCCTACACCAGGCTTTTTCGGTGTTGTGCTAAAAGTGCTATCATTCGTAGCAACAGCAGATCCACTTCCTTGTATAATTCGAGATTCTTTCACAAGTTTCAAGAAACCTGTGTAAACTTGGTCAATAGTATTATTGTAAGATTCTCCAGAATTAAACGCTCCATCATTATTGCTATCCACAAAAGCTCGAATTGTCACAGGAAAAGCTTTACCTGTATCTGTTGATAGAGGCGTTCCTCCAGGTAAATCTACAGTTACGGTATAATCAACTGGGAGATTATTGAGGGTTGGTAAGACAATTCCTAAACCAGAAGTCAAGGTGAAGACAGTGCCATTGTATGTATAAGTGGCAACATTGGCTCCAGAAGTTAACGTTACAGTTGTACCTGATGGGAGGTCACTAGTATTGGTTGGGGTAACTGGTACTAGTAAGACATTACTCAACAACGTTGGATCGGGGTTTAGTATAGTATTAAAGAAGCTGACAGCACCAGGATCGAGGGTAGATCCTGGCGGCAGATAGAGTGAAACGATCGCTGATTGGTTTGAAAAATCATTATTATTATCAGTCGCTCCCACAGCGTCAGGGTGCAAATGCGGCCCATTCAAAATCGAAGTTTGGGCAGTCATCGTAAAGGTGTTAACTTCACCTCCAGGCCCTTGACCTGTGTTGTTATTACTGCTATCTGCCCCTTGACTAGCAACATTTGCTACCCCACTATTAGGAATATTTGAACCAACAGTACCATCATCATTAAAGTTGCTAGGGTTTTGGTCGCCTGACTCATCATAAACTAGCTGATTGAGTGTATCACCTTGAGTTTGACCAAAGCTCTGAGCAATATTAGAAATCGTGGCTGTAGAAGTCAGAACTCCATTTGTCACCACTTGGAAGGATAATCCATTTACTGTTGTCCCGGCAGTGAGAGTGCCAGATTTAACAAATCCAACACGAGTTACCAATGTTAAATCAATGGGTACACTACTAGTCCAAAGGGCATTGTTTGCCGTCACTACTGTAGGCGTCACTGTGTAAACAACAGTCCAACCTGTAGGAGGGGTAACTACACTCGCTAAGTGAGTATTTACAGGAATGGCATCAGATACCAAAATTTTGGCACCAATCAGCGCATCTACATTGATATTCGTACCTACTAAATTTGCGGGAGTTAATCCTGTACTACCTGCGGGACTTGTGGAATCAATTTTTAGACTTAAATCGTAGGTCAACTTATCATCACCTAGATTGTTGGGTGTACCGGAATCTGAATACCCAGAACGAACTTTTAAGACTTTAGCAAAGGCCTGTGGAGTTGCAGAGATGGTAGTTGTTTGTATAGCGCTAGCTTCTCGTTCTCCATTCAACGGTACCCCTGCCGTTTCTCCTGCTGTTGCATCTGAATTATCAACGGTACGGACTTCCGTAGTGTTTGAGCCATCAGGACTATCAGGTTGGTTTTGGGTAGTATTACTGTTATCGTTAGGGCCTGTATCACCTAGTAATACTGAAATATTAGAACCTGGCGTTGCCAACAAATTAACTGTGACAGGAACACGCACTTTGACAAATCCACTAACAGGAATGGAACCAGTGGTAAAACCAGCGTTGGGAATAGTAGTTTCAAATGTACCGTTGCCATCTAAATCTGCGGTAATTGCGCCAGCTGTTGCTGGCCCTGTAATAGTAGCTTTACCTGGAATAAAGAAACGGGTGGGATCATTTCCCACATTAGTAATCAAAAAATCGTAGTACAGCAAATCGTTAGAAACAACACTACCACCTGTTGTATCTGTCATGCCTTGAGAAGTCACCGTAATTCCTGCTATCTCTGCTACAGTAATTGTTACAGTATTGGAAGTAGTTTTATTAAGAACATTTACTCCCAAATTATTCACGTAATTATATTCAGCAGTTGCGGTGTTGTTGATAACAGTACCAGCAGTTGTACCATCTGCTAGAGAAGGCATTACTAGTGTAAATGGGCCTCCTAAAGAAATTACTGTTGCTAATAAAAAACGGTATTGATGCAATTTATGAGCGAAAAAGTTGCGTGATGGTTTCATGATTTATGAACCGATTTTCAGTCTTTTAATTTTTCTTCTGTAAGATTTTGCACCAGTTGTTTTAAAACTTTTTTTAGAGAGTAGACACTGCTTACTATTCACTCAAATACTGATTTTTAAGCACTGCTGACTCTACGAATATTCAGAATGATTTAGACCTAAACTTCACATATTCAATTTTGTTTGTAAAACCTAATACTTAACACCGAAAATTTGCTTAATTTGAAGTATTGCCTGATTTTAAATAATTGGTATAAATACTAATTATTGACCCTTGAGTCTTAACTTAACTCAGCACTCTCTATGCTGAATAGCACTAAAAAAAGCTCAAACACTTGTGGTTTAAGCAGTTTGTAATTGCTTACGTAATTCCGATTGAATATAACTTAAAGAATTCTCAGTGTTCTCATCTATGATTGAATCAGGTACAGTACTTAAAGCCTTAGAAACTGCGATTCCATCTGATGCTATTGAACAGACGAAGATTGTAAAGATTGATTTGACTCTTATTTGAAGCTTTTATTGTCTCCAGAAGCACGAATTAATTCAGCGACAAGAGCAACGATCGCAGATACTGAAATCAACATCACACTTAAAGCGTTAATGTCAGGCTTGACTCCGGTTCTAATGCGGCTAAAAATTTCCATTGGTAGGGTGTTAGAACCGCTACCAGCAGTAAAACTGGCAATGAGAAAGTCATCTAAGCTAAGGACAAAGGCCAAGAGACAACCAGCTACAATACCAGGCATCAATTGAGGTAACAATACTTTCAGGAAAGCTTGTGTGGGTGTAGCGCCTAAATCTAATGCTGCTTCTTCTAAATGAGGATCTAAATTAGTCAGTTGTGAACCAACTACAAGTCCGACGTAGGCCAGACAAAACACCACATGGGCTGCAACTATTGTCCACAAACTTAAGGGTATTGCAAACGCCGCTAGGCATACTAAGGTAGCTACTGCGATCGGAATATCAGGAATAATCAATGGTACGTAAGCAATACCACGATACAATTTTTTACCAGGAAATTGGTAACGCGCCAACCCAACTGCCATCAAGGTTCCCAGCACTGCTGAAATCCCCACTGCACAAACAGCAACTATCATACTGTTTTGCAAAGCTGATAAGATGCGATCGTCATTGAACAACTTGCTATACCAATCGAGAGTGAATCCTTGCCAAGTTGCACTGTAGGGCGACTGATTGAAGCTATAAAAGCCAAGTACCAGTATAGGCAGGTACATGAAAATAAGTATTATGAGTGAGAAAACCGCCTGCCATGAGACACGCGGTTTTTTGAAAGATGCAGAGATATTCACGTTTATATTTAATTTTTATTGATAGCAACATAAAATATCATATTTAATGAAATAAGTCAATAATTTTACTCTTTTCTCTAGCCCTGTCAAGGTGGGCGCAAGTATTCTAAAACCCTTGATTTAGCGTTGATTTGATTTTGGCAAGCACGCATTTATTCATCTTTTACCGACCGAAAATTATCACATGAATCTAGCCCTAATTTTGTCTCAAAGAGGCAAAACCTTGGCTGTAGACTTCGACCTACAAGGAAATCTGAGTCAGTGGCTTGGGATTAAGGTAAATAGGTTGATTGTAGGGCAACCCTATCTTATGAAAATCTACCCTTTGGGCGGCTACGGGTTGTCCTTTAGGTACGGAAAGCCGCGCTAAGAGTGACTACACACTTTATTCTTTAATTAACATTTGAAAATCAGATAATTAACAGACGATAATAGAGCTTTTTAGTCCATTATCACCATTTAGCTGAAATTTTGACGATTAAATAAAATTCATCCTGATCAAAAAACTATATTTAAAATTGCACCAAATCACCAAAAATTAATAAATTAGAATGTATTTACCTCTTTAGTAGTGGGTAATTTCCGTACTAGGATAGATAAAAAATGTATAAAGATGAACTTAAAATTTGAAGGCAATTGTTAATAAGTTTAGTATCTGAAGTTACTTTCTGATGCAGAGTGAATCAATTACAAGCATTAGAGCAACAGAAAGAAGAAACTTCTAATTCAATTTTTATTTTTTAGGAGGTTTGTGATGCGAATTGCCCAAGTAGCTCCATTATGGGAAAGAGTTCCGCCTCCAGCTTATGGTGGTATAGAGTTAGTAGTGGGGTTACTGACTGATGAATTAGTTCGACGCGGACACGAAGTAACTTTATTTGCATCGGGAGATTCTATTAGTCTGGCAAAACTAACGTCAGTTCATCCCCGTGCCCTCAGACTTGATCGCACTATCAAAGATTACAGCGTTTACGAAATGCTGAATCTAGCTTCGGTGTATGAACGTGCAGAAGAGTTTGATATTATTCACTCTCATGTGGGGCATGGGACAGTGACCTACGCAAATCTCGTCACAACCCCTACAGTTCATACGTTGCACGGTATTTTTACTCCTGACAACGAAAAGATATTTAGTTTTGGGAAAAAACAACCCTACGTCAATATTTCCGATGCACAACGAGAACCAAGGTTAGGGTTAAACTATCTAGCAACGGTCTACAACGGAATTGATGTCAGCAGTTATGAGTTTCACGCCCAACCAGAAAATCCGCCCTACCTAGCATTTTTGGGTCGGATGTCTCCAGAGAAGGGAGTGCATTTAGCAATAGAAATTGCCAAACAAGCTGGTTGGCATTTGAAAATGGCAGGCAAGGTGGATGTTGTTGATGTGGAATACTTTGAGAAGGAAATTAAACCGCACATTGACGGGAAGCAAATTGAGTATCTAGGTGAAGCTAACCATGCTCAAAAAAATGCCCTCATGGGAGGTGCAGTCGCAACTCTGTTTCCGATCACTTGGCGGGAACCGTTTGGGTTGGTGATAATTGAATCAATGGCTTCTGGTACACCAGTGATTGCGATAAAATTGGGGTCTACTAAAGAGGTAATTTCCCACGGCAAAACAGGTTTCCTCTGCAATAATATTCAAGAGTGCATCAGTGCTATTGACCAAGTAACAGAGTTAGACCGCTATGCCTGTCGCCAGCATGTCGAAAATATTTTCAGCGTTAAGCATATGACTGATGGCTATGAGGCGGTTTATCAACAAGTAATAGCAGAACGATTTTCTCAGAATGGGCATTCCCGCAGTTTGCTTAGTTTAAGTAGCGATCACATTTAAATTGTCTGCCCCAGATCCGCGACTTCATAAAAGTTGTCCGGGATCTTGTTAATCAAATCAAAAGACCTCTAAGAGGTTTTACTACGCAAAACCTGTCCCTCTCTAAGTCCTAGAGGCACAGACTTTAACTTTAGTTCAAGGCAGAAAGAGGTTTATCGAACTCACCTTAAATAAAGACTGCTACCAAGTAACTTGTTCGCGCCATTTTTCTACAGTTCTAGCACTAACTCCTGGAACTCTTTCTAAGTCTTGTAAAGATGTAAATTTTTGCTGTTGACGGCTAAGAATTATCCGCTGTGCTAACTTTTTACCCACGCCAGGGAGAGTTGCTAATTCTTCCAGACTTGCAGTGTTGATATTTATTTGTTTAATTACTTCTAGTTCGCTTGATGAAGCTTTTATCTGGGGACACCGTGTTTGTTCTAATTTAATTTTTTCTTGAATTGCTGGTGGTAAACCGGGTTTAACTTTGGTATAAAGACGAGCAAATTCTCGCACATAATGAGCAGCAACTATAGGATTTTTAATCACTATAAGCGTCTCATCGTTACCATTATTGGCAGCGTCTGACCAATTATGAGAACCTGTAATTACTGTTTGGCTATCAATCACACCAAATTTGTGATGCAATAAATCGCCTTTGGGTAACACAGGTACGCCTACGGTGGTAATTGGATTTGACCAAGGATGGTTATCAACTTCATATTTACATTTATTACTGAGAGCAACCCCCATCATATCCAATGCTTCGCTATAGGGACGATAGGCAAATTGCGGTTCAATTAAAGCGCGAATTTGGACACTTTGTTGATGGCGATTTTCTAAGATATTGGCAAGACGTTGATCGGAAAGGACAAATAACGCCATATCAACAGATTTAGTTGCTGAATCTAAAGTTTTACCAATTAAACCATTACTACTGTTATTCCAGGGTTGAGTTAGAGAAGTAGGGGAAAATTGCACAGTAATTATGGTTTGATTTAATGTAATTTGTTTAGGCGATCGCATCGGTTTTTCCAAACCAAATCGACTATCTGGCTTACCTCCTGGCCCATCTCCCCACATAATGTTAAACTCTTCTGTAAATAAAGATGCTAATTCTGGGCTGTCAATCTGTAATAAGTTATTAGCATTGCCTAAAGAGTTGGAATTTGTAAAATCACCAGAAGTATCACTTAAAGTAAAATTCGCTGAAGTAATAATTACAATGCGATTGTCCACAATTACAAATTTGTGATGCATCAAACTGCTACCGGCTGAACCATCTGCTTGATCATCTATCCAGGGGATTTTGGCATTTTGCAAAATTATCAAAGCATCTCTTTGATTAATCTCTGCTGAACTGAGTTGATTATCTTGATTAATATCGATAAATTGGCGAAATTCGTGATAGCGTTCCTGTTCTCTTTTATTTAACTTACCTACTTCAGCAGATGTTAAACTACTCCAAGGTCGGCTATAGGTATTTTCTAAAATTATCCTGACTTTTACCCCAGCTTTTTGTCTATCAACCAGTGCTTGGGCAACTTTGGGTAAACGTAATTCTTGCACTGCCATATCTACTGTAGATTTAGCGTGCATAATAGCATTGACAATCTGTTTTTCTAAATCATCCCCCAGGCGAGTTTGCTGACGGTAAGGTTCTTTGTATTCTGAAGACTCAGAATGGTTAAAGTAAACTTGAACTAATGGGTCTTGTGGTAAAGGTGCTGGACGCTGATTGTAGGACTCGACTCGTTGACAACCAGCGAGGGGAAATATCAGTAAAAAGATATATAAAAAATATCTTTGTCTAGAGATATGTTGCACTGTAATCTGTTAAAAGTGGATTGGGAGTGGACATATTTATCATTCCCAAAATTTTATGTTTTGAATTAAGTAGATAAATAGCTTTCCAAGCAAAGGGAAAAATCCACTGCTAGAGGCAGAATTACAAAGATTTTTTCAGGATTTGTCCACTAAAACTGTATATTCTGAAAATATCAGCAGCCTAGTACCAACATGTGTTCTCACCATTATTCAGTTATATGCAAATTTATCTAGATTACAGCGCCACCACTCCCACTCGAAAAGAAGCGATCGCAGTTATGCAAACAGTCCTCACCCAACAGTGGGGTAATCCTTCCAGCTTACACGAATGGGGGCAACGGGCTGCAACGGTTGTGGAACAAGCCAGAGTCCAAGTTGCTGGTTTAATTAAGGCCGCCGATCCGGCATCCATAATCTTTACCTCTGGCGGCACTGAGGCAAATAATCTAGCAATTATGGGTGTAGCTCGGTTGTATGCTGTTCCTCAACATCTAATTATCTCCAGCGTCGAGCATTCAGCAATTTCTGAGACAGTGCGGTTCTTAGAGATGTGGGGTTGGGAAGTTACGCGCTTGTCTGTAGATATTAAAGGTAGAGTCAATCCCCTAGATTTAAAGGCGGCGTTGCGACATAACACAGTCTTAGTTTCCGTGATTTATGGTCAAAGTGAAGTAGGGACTGTGCAACCAATTGAGGAACTGGGTAAGGTTGTGCGATCGCATGGTGTTCTGTTCCATACAGATGCGGTGCAAGCTGCGGGACGCTTACCTATAAATGTGCAACAACTCCCAGTAGACTTACTTAGTCTTTCCAGTCATAAAATATATGGCCCCCAAGGTGCAGGGGCGCTATATGTGCGTCCTGGTGTGGATTTGATCCCCTTACTGGGTGGTGGTGGGCAAGAAATGGGACTGCGTTCTGGTACGCAAGCAGTACCGATAATTGCGGGCTTTGGTGTCGCAGCAGAATTCGCAGCAGAAGAATTGGCTACAGAAACACCACGGTTAATTGAGTTACGCGATCGCGCTTTTGCCCAATTAGCTGAGATTCCTGGTTTAATTGCTACAGGGGATGGCTGCGATCGTTTACCTCACCATGTCAGTATGTGTCTAGAACACGCCGATGGCGAAAAATTCAGCGGTAAAGCCTTGGTACGACAGCTAAACCTTGCAGGTATCGGCATCAGTGCTGGTGCTGCCTGTCACAGTGGTAAACTTAGCCCCAGCCCGATATTGTTAGCGATGGGTTATTCTGAAAAAGCTGCCTTGGGCGGAATTCGCATCACATTGGGGCGTGATACGACGCAAGCTGATATAGATTGGACAGCGATGGTATTGAAGCAAGTTTTGCAGAGGCTAACACCAGATTTATCTTTAGTCAAGCGTTAGTCCCTCATACTAAAATTTAGATACAGCATTTGTCGGAGTGTTTTCTATGTCCCTGCAAGAGCTTAAAGAGCAAGCCCGTCAACTGCCAGCGAGCGATCGTCTTGAACTCGTCCGTGCGATCATTGAATCCTTGCAAGATGTTCCAACCCAACCACCTGAGCGATCGCGCATTATCAAGCAGATGAAAGGTTTGTTGAAGACCGACCAGCCAGCGCCGACTGATGAACAGGTGGAGTCGATGCTAGAAAAACGTCGGGTGGAGAAGTATCTTTAGTGATTTTGATTATAACGAAGAAGTGCGATCGCCAGTTTCGTGCAAGTTCCTGAGTATATACGATCGCACTGTAAAATCGGGATGTAAAGCACTTTTATGTTTACTGCTATGAACTTTCCTCCCCAACTCCAACAGAAAATTGAAAAATGGGCAAGCAGTCAGGGAATATCGACTGAGCAGTTTATTTTGCAAGCGATCGCTGAAAAAATTGATGCACTCACTCAGCAAACGGCAGAAACAACCAATATAGTGTCTTCTAACCAACCAAATGTCTATCGAAAAGAAGGGATTTTGGTTGTAGATGCCCAATTACCAGAAAACTTTGATTTGAATACCTTCATAGATGAATTGAGAGAAGAACGCATTCGGCGCTGAATCCGAATCACTTCACTCGTTTAGGAAATGCGATCGCTAATCTCGTGCAAGTTCCTGAGTAAGTGCGATATTTATGCAGTTTCCGATCGCTTTTTGCAAGAAATAACTGGCCATAGGCGATCGCCTTTACCATATTGATCCTTTCGTCACCATCATATTCCTCGGCAGGACTGCTAGGATTTCCATAGATTCGGTTTAACAATCAGCTACTCAAGCAAATTTCAGAGTTGCATTTATCAAATTCCATGCTAACCAGACCATAAATATTAGCTAATTTCAGGACAATAACACCATGAACATTGCCAAACTCACCACTGATGGCACTCACCAAATGGTCATTTTACCCGAAGACTTTCAACTCACTGGTACTGAAGTCTATATCAAAAAAATTGGTAACGCCATTGTCCTCATTGCCAAAGATAACCCCTGGCAATTCCTCATCGATAGTCTAGACAATTTCTCCGATGATTTCATGAATTCTAGAGATCAGCCACTCCTTGACACCAGAGAGAACTTCTAAATGCGATACCTGCTTGATACCAATATCTGCATTTACCTCATCAAGGAAAAACCCCAAAAAGTACTGGATAAATTCCAAACCCTTAGCATTTATGATGTCGGTATATCTTCTATCACAATTGCCGAACTCGAATATGGATGCATGATAAATCTTCTAATTAGGGGGTTTTGGCAAAAGGCGATCGCACCAAAAACAAAAACCTGTGGTGTTTACCACAGGCTATTTTTTACTGAAGCTTGAAAATTAAATAACTACTTATTACAACCTCGGCGATCCCACTCCCGCCATTTTTGATAGTGTCGCAAGGCATCACAAGACATATTGTCGTGCATTGCTTGGACGTGGGGCGGCACAAGCGGTTCCAAGGTTGAGCTTGGCAAGGGGCTTGGTTTGTCAAAAGCATGACGAAGTTCGCTGCAAAGTCCAATAGCAAGCGTCAAAGCTACAAATATCTTTAATCCAATCTTTATAAAGCTGTGTTTAGGAGGTGTTTTATCCGAAGGTTGTTGATTGAACTTTTTCATGCTGCGTTTTATCGTAAACCACTTAATACATGTTTCCCCTCGGAGGTAATTAATTTGACAAACAAAATAAATACACATTACGGACGCGCAATTTAAACGCACAAAGTTCGGTTAACCGAACTAATGCAAATACAAAAAGCGTTAGCGCAGATCGCGTAGTCGCTCCTAACTCCTAACTTAAGTGATCGCTACATCCCGATCTGAAAGTCTTACCAACCACGAGCGCCAATAGCGTGGCAGTGGTAGCTCATTGCAAGGCTAGCGGGGCTATCTGTTCTAACAGCTACTTGTTGGCGTATTTTCTCTTCAGTCAATTTAACTCCTTGGCTGTAGGTTCTAAAGCCGACAATGGACAAGGTTTCATCTCCGCAGGAAGCCCTAACCAATATCTCACTCATCAAGCCATTTTTCATCTGGTAAACCTTGAGAACACTACCAAATCCGGGTTCCCTTTTCCGCATACTGGTGGCATCTAGTAAAAACGGATCGCCATCGCTGTCATATCCAACGTTGACAAATTTTTCTGCACTTTGGGCGAATACGACGCTGTTAAAGCTCGAAGTCGAAACTGCTACGGCAGTCAACAAAACAGCAATGTGCTTGAGGTAGTTCATTAAATTACTGGTAGTCTATAATACCTCATTTTTATCTTGACACGACAAAATACTGTTGCAGTAAGGACACCGAAAAATGAATGAAGTTTGTGTAAAAATAGCCATTCCCAACAGTTGGACACCACCCTTATACCGCCTTGGACAACGAGTAAAGCAAGGTGAAATTATCGGTCTAGAATATCATCCCCCAGGCACACAGAGAGCCTACGAATTCGGACAAGGCTGGAGTTACACCGTACTGCTAGATGATTATTCTGCTGAGGTTGATATTTACAAAGAGCGTCAGATTGAACTACCGACCGACTCTGAATCACACTCATGTGTTCAAGAACTAATTAACCAACACCAAATCAGAATAACGGCACTTACTGAACAAATGGAGTTGCTAAAAGGCAACAGCAACAGAAAAACCGCACCGCCCTGCTGCAATTTCTGCTACCTCTAGAAATTGTCGAATTCAATCAAGCATCTGCAACGATTTACGGCAGCATCAGAAGCAATCTAGAAAGTAGAGGACTTATTATTAGTGCAATGGATATGCTAATTGCTTCTCATGCGCTGAGTTTAGGGGTTACCCTCGTCACCAATAATGTGCGAGAGTTTTCTCGTATTCCTACGCTCTTATTAGAAAACTGGGTTGAGTAGTTGTAAATAGGCTGTGTGTCATCACATTGCGTTGCTAGGGTTTCCCCGGTTGTATTTCTACTTTTGAGCAAGCTACGTGCAGCGTCTGTGAACAGGAGAAGCAAGTGTCCGTGGCGTTTACGCTTTTACCACAATGATTTTGCGTCTCTACAACAAGATTCATACATCTAATCAGTAACGCTGCCGAAAGTGTTAAAGGAGTTTTTTCCCAAAAGGTAATATTTTGAGTCATAAAGGAATTCAAGCATGACTTATTTTGATTACTTTTGAGGCTTTTCTTGAATGAGTAAAACCATCATTGGAATTGGGATGTTTATTGGCTCTACGATTGGCAGCTACATCCCTGCATTGTGGGGTGGAAGTTTACTATCATTCACCTCGATCCTTTTGGGCGTCATTGGTGGCCTTGTGGGGATTTGGCTTGGGTATCGCGTATCAAAATATCTCGGTTTTATCTGATCGGCACTCTATGTCACTGTTGCTGAAAGCCTTAAACGAGTCTTTTACCAACAGATAAAATTTTAAGTATGTCTTCTATACGATGTCTACGACGGGCTACGCCTACGCACTTCTTAAATTGGGATGTGAAGCACCTTTGTGTTTACTCCTATGAACTTTCCTCCTCAACTTCAATAGCAGATATAAAAATGGGCAAGTAGTCAGGGAATCTCAACTGAGCAGTTTGTTTTGCAAGGGATCTCTGCTACCCTTTAAAAACAATGCCCAGAAATAAACCCACCAGTCTTTTCCCAAAGAAAAGCCAATCCAACCAAAATATAATATGAATAGCTACTATTACCCAAAATACAACTTGGTATGAAACCTTGCTACTTTTGTGACGTAATCTTCGTTGGGCGATGAATCCCCCCAACCATCCACCCATGAATTCACACAAATGTAATGTCTTTTCTGATATTCTCCAACGCCCTTGCTTTGCCCGAGATTTATCATCCGCGTACAGTGCAAAGGTAACAAAACTCATTACAAGATAGAGAATCAGAGGAATTGGGTTGAAAGTAGTTAATGCAAAATGCATTGCTCCTAAACTTGGTAATAAAGATAAGAGCAATACCTCAAACATTAAAGAAGATTTTGCTTTAAGCTGGAATGTTTCTTTCTTGATTGCGGACGATGAGACTCTCGGCAGAGGTTTGGATACAACTCCCTCAATGAAGGCGTTGGAAGCATAAATTCTGCCGTCTTTACCAACCGTTAGCTGATAGCAAATCACATCACCAACTTGTGGACGATGATTTGTTTCTTTGAGTGCAGTGATATGAAGAAAAACGTCTTGAGTGCCATCACTGGAGCGGATGAAGCCAAAACCCTTGTCATCCTTCCATGTTGTTAATTTACCTTTACGCAAAACAGGTTTCATCAAAGACCTTGATATCAATACTTCATTTTTATGCTTCCCATATTAAGATCAAATGATTCATATTCAAATTGAGCAACGCCAAAATCAGAGCTAATACTGAAACAATGGAAGTAATGCTAGAGTGACATATAAACTATGAGTGAACTTCCAAATACTCTTGAAGATGCGATCGCCCAATCTCAGACAGCCGTCCAAGCTGCCCTTGCAGATGGTTGTACTCGCATACAAGTTGAGTTCCTGTTCCCAGAACTCAAGTTTATGCCCGTGGCGGAACAATTTCTACCTGTGTTTACGGAATATGATTCCCGTTTGAAGATTTTCTTTGCTGACGCTGGTGCTGCGGCCCTAGCCCGCCGCAATTGGGCTGATGCACCATTTCAAATTTTGGATATTGGTACAGGTAGGGCTGCTTCCTTGCAGACAAAAATTCAACCAGAGGATAAAATTTTCTTATTCATTGCCCCCACTTCCGTAGAAGTGCCGCAGTTGGAAAAGTTATCTGAAGTAATAGGCGATCGCCCTTTAGTCTTGTTGAATCCCCGCCTAGAAGATTCTGGAACTGTGGGCATTGGTTATACAGCTAGAAAAATCCGCGATCGTTTTATCAGTACCATTGAATCCGCCTATTACCTGCGCCCTGTAGACGATCAAAGCGCCCTACGTCGCTGCTACCCAGGACAGTGGGAAGTTTGGCTGGAAACCGGCGGTGAATATCAAAGAATTGCCGAATTACCCACAAAACCATCAGGTGATGATTTGGAACTCATTCTCTTGAAAGGACAACCGCAAACAACAGACGCGGTACCTGCAAGAAAGCCCAGTGTGTTTAAGAGTTTGCAACGGTTCTTAAAGGCGTTGAGTAGTTAGGAGAAAGCAGAGGTAGCAGCAGGAAACTTGATCATCTGCTGCCTCATTTTAAGTTTTTTATTTATCCTTTGATAGTAAATCGTCACGAGTCAGACCGCTCCCGTCGCGAGTCAGACCGCTCCCTTCACGAAGGAAACCGCTCCCGTCACGAAGGAAACCGCTCCCGTCGCGAGTCAGACCGCTCCCCTCACGAGTCAGACCGTTCCCGTCACGAGTCAGACCGTTCCCGTCACGAGTCAGACCGCTCCCGTCGCGAGTCAGACCGCTCCCGTCACGAGTCAGACCGCTCCCGTCACGAGTCAGACCGCTTCAGTTTGTTGGGGAGTGCGTAGACGCAAAGCGATTTGTTGCTAGATATCGCTGCTTCGGCAGAGCAACAACTTAGGCGATCGCACTATATAATTCATAATTAATAATTCCCTCTGCCCCTAAATCAATGTACATATCGGTAATATTTTCTATGCGAATTAGCAAAGGATCATGAGTAATTCGCCACCCGTCCTTTTGTAATGCCGATTTCACAACATTGTGAAATTTATCTCTAGCTGACATAAACTGTTTTCTCAGCCTGTATGGGCATTCTAACAGGACTTACGCAAAGGTAACGTATTTCCGTCATCGCTGCGTAAGTCCTATCTAAATTTATTTTGCCAAAATCATGGGAGAAGAGGAGTTAAGAATTTTATTATTAACTCCTCACTCCTAACTTTTTTAATTCCCTTGCAACGGCGCATTCAAGACTTTCTCAATGCGATCGCGCGTTTCTAGTAAATGCGCTTTGGTGTATTCATCCTCGGAATCAACCCCCTTGAGTTTCTGATCAAGCTGTTTGAGTTTATACCAAGCTAGTGTGCGAGCATCTTCTGGAACAGATTCTTTTCGCAACACCATACCAGTTAAAATATCCAGATATTGCCGCTGCAAGCCTCGCCGCAAACTAGAAATCTTCATTGGTTTACCTTTTGGTTTGATTACTTCTGTCCAGATACCTGACTGTAAAGTGTCAAACAATTCTGGTAAACCCAGTGTATTCTCTGATTTAGTTTTGAGTTCAATATCCTTGAGGCGAGAGAGGCGATCGCCTGAGAGCAAATCTCGCAACACAGAACCCTGAATGAGTTGCACCAAGTCATGAATTGGAAAATCCAAACGACCAACTTGAGGAGAAGCACCCCAATGTCGCCAACGGGAAGGTGCTAATTTATTCAGTAGTTCTGGTGAAAAGCTCAGGGCATCTTCTGCAAACACGTACTTTTGCAGCGTTTCTAAAGCCTGGCGTTGTTCTTCAACTGGTATTGGTTCAAATGGTAATCGGTGTTGGCTAACTCCAGAGGGGATTTCGCTAGGGTGAATGCGATAGAAAGACTGTCCCCCGATATATTTTGTTGTGTAAAATATTTGCTGGAAATAGTTACCCAATACTGTGCTAAAACGTTCGCTGACATCGCTATAACTATCACCAGCCATTGGGTAACGCTGATCGAGACGTTCCCACATCACCCGCGAATTATTCAACTGCCACTGAGAATAAAGCAGTACATTGCTGCTGTTATCCCAAGCATCGGCAGTTGGGTCAAGGTCATACACATCTTCATCTGTGGAATAACTTAACTCTGGCTTGTAGGATTGTGCAGCAATTTGCTCCAAAATTGGCTTTTCCGCTATAGGAGTTGATGTTTGAATTGGTATGTAGCCATACTTAATCGCCCATTCATCATAAGGCCCCACCATGCTGGGAAAATAATCTCCCTGCTTTGTACCTTGAGGAGCAATATTTGGGGGAATGTAGTCCATTACGGAACTTGTCAGACCTTTAGTTTTAGTAATTTCCGTATTATTCATCTCCTGTGGTGCTAGCAGGGTACTACCACGGAAGTTATGCCGTAAACCAAGAGTATGTCCAACTTCGTGAGCAATGATTAAACGTAAATATTGATTGATATATTCTTTCACCTGGTCTGGAGTAGCCATGGTATCTGGCAGTAGTGACATTGCCAGTGAACCAAAGGCAAACTGGTTAGCAGCTTCCATCCCGTAGCATAAATCATACTCGCCTGCCATTTTCGATAAACTACTCAACAATCCCTGTTGATCTTGCATCTGCTGAGGGACATCATTGTTTTTGGCATCTAAACCATTGGCGCAAAGTAGACGATTTTGCATCAAAGCTGATAAAGTAGTCTGGTTTTGTGTTTGGCTAGGTTGGACGATTTTGCGATACTCATTCTTGAGTACCCTCACAAAGCTGGCATCTACGAGAATGTCTGCATCCAAAATTTCCCCAGTCAATGGGTTAACGCGGGATGGCCCCATTGCAAAATAACCATCGACTGTGTTAATCCAGCGAATCGTGTTGTAACGAATATCTGCTGGGTCCCATGTGGCGTCATCGGGCATTTGGCGGACTTCAATTGCATCTTTGAATCCCGCCTTGAGAAAGGCTTTGTTCCACATCAGGACGCCTTCTTTCATCGCATCGCGGTACTCTAAAGGCACAGCGTTATCAATCCAGAAGACAATCGGTTTTTTGGGGCGAGAAATTACTGCTTTTGGGTCTTGTTTTTCTAAGTCCCAGCGATTGATGTAGCGGACAAAAGAATCGCCGTGATCGTCTTTGGATAAATCTTGATAGGCGGTGATGAAATAACCGATGCGATCGTCAGCAAGGCGCGGTCGATAATCTTTATCAGGTAGTTGAGAGAGACTGTAGTGGACACGCAGGGTAAAGCCACGGTTGTCAGGTAGTGACGCAAAGCTTGGTATTTCACTCTCGTGGTCAGGGCCACCAGAGAAATTCAAAACTGACTCAATTTCTAAGTTTTGGGGAAAAGCTTTAGCAGTACCAAAATAGGACTGGTCTGTGGTTGCTGGGACTCCTAAACTTGCAGATAATCCACCTAAGTCTGTCAGTAACAAATCGCCCAAGTCGATGAGAATAGTTTTACGTTGTGGATGAATGCTTTTTATAGAAACGGTGTAAAGAACAGAGTCACTAAACGATCGCACCAGCGATCGCACTTGAGGATCTCCTTCACGAGTGCGAAAATTGACATTGCGGATGACAAAGTTTAATTTATCATCCACTCGTTGGAAATAAAACAAAAAATCTTGTAAAGGCATACCGCTGTAAATACCCCGTTCGCCAATCCCTGATTCCAGGGTTGTTGTAGCTAGGTAATTTTTATTGAGTTGCTCTGGCTTAATTTCTAGATAAATTTTATTCTTTTCTTTATTGCGATAAAGGGTAAACAGTCCCCCTGACTTTTGAGTGCCTTTGATTACTTCAGTAAACGGCTCTAAATCATCCTTTGCTGGTGGTTTGGCATTAGGATTAGGCTTTGAATTCGGTTTGTTTGGGGGTTTTGCAACTTGCAAAAATGGTTGCTGTGCTGCTTTTTTAAGGTCTTTTACTACCCAAATAAACGGTTGAGGCTGTACGTGTTTATTTTGATTAACTACCCAAACTTGCCCTGACGGTAGCCTCTGTTTCTGGGAAATATTGATATTATTTGGCGATAAAGCTGAGATTTTAGTTGCAGAAGTTTCTGTGGTTAACTGACTATTAGATTTCTCTCCACTTCTACCTGTAACGACGGCTTCTAAAACCCGCACAGTCTTATGGGTGGCTGACAATTCTGTATTAACATTCACAGATGGTGACTTGGCGCTAGCTGTTACTATTCCAAAAAACAAACCATGTAACAAAATCATATAAAAGGTTAATCTGTTCATCGCATCAATCCCCCGATAACTATACCGTAGTTAATTTTTAACTTTTGCAAAGCTATGTAGCCAGCTTTTTACCGATTCTCTCAATTGCTTTATATCAAGCAGTAAACTTTAGACTTCAATTTTAGTTGCAATTTTTTAGCTTTGTTACACTGTTGTACTAGAGGATTTTTCCTAATAATTGCATCTCTCACAAACAGGAAGTATTATTTTTACATCAGACTAGTACCGCAAGGCGGAAGTCAAAAATCAAAAGGAGCCAGTGCATTGGGCGGCTCTGCCAACTTGTTCGCGCAGCGTCTCCTTTAGGAGAAGCAACTGGCGTTCAAAAGTCAAAAGTATTATGGAATAAGCTCTTTAGGAATTTTAAATGGTTGCTCTATTTACGCCGTAGCGTACTAGTAAATATTGGGAAAAAAAATCTAACAAATTAACCAAATTTGGCAAATTACTTGATTTTTGAAAGAATTTTTCCGATGATCCTTTATTTGTATCAGGAGAAGAAGCTTGAGGTTACTTCGGGTTAGCGATAAGCCGCCCTCCAGGAACGTCGTCAGTGTAGCCCATCGTAGATATCGCCAACGCATGAGATTTTTCGTGTAGTATTTATTGATACTATTAATTTTTGGCAATGAAAAGCAAACTAGCACAGAAAAATTTTTAGTTCAGGATTATCAAAATAGTAATTTAAATGTAACAACGGACACAGAAATGTCAACATATTTATCTCAAGTCTGGCAACTGCTGAGAAATTATGTGAGGGATACAAGTTTACAAGAGATGCCAAAGACCACATCTGTGGAAACCGAAGCAGTTTTACCTCTAGGAAAAAGCATTAAAAAACCAGACAAAAGCGTTAAATTTGCTCAAGATAATTTGGAGTCAGATTTATGCTTTCAAAGACTGCAAGAAAGCTTAAAAAAATGGACAATATTAAAGAGCAGTTTGACTTCTAAGATAGGTGATCAGACATCGGGCACGCTACCATCAGAGTTCTGTTTGAGAGTAGGCGATCGCCAGATGCATGAAGAAATTTATGATTTATTGGGCAATGGAGCGCTGAAACCAGAAATAGTCAACGAACTCATGGAATTACTGGTGACAGGTAAAAAAGTTCGCCTAGAACTACTTTTCTGGCGGCTAGAAGATTTTTATCATCGCTGGTGTCAGGGAGAATTTATCGATGGCACACCAGATGATAACCTGCCTCAGAAAACAAGATTAAAGTTGGCGGCAAAAAATATTGCGATCGGGCTGAGACAGGTAGATATATATACAGGGCTGAACGTACTGATTTTACTGTTAGAGTTACACCGCTACGCCCAAGAGCAAGATGAACTCAAACAAAAAATCACCTTCTATCCATCTGCTCAACCAGACACAGATAATTTTTTCACATCCCAACTGCTGCGGATCATCAACTATAGCGATGCCCTAGAAATTGGTAATTTTAGCAGTATAGTTGGGCAATTCCTCAAAGGCGGCAACTTTCAGAGTGCTTACCTGGGCGATGCCAACCTCACTGGGGCAGACTTTAGGGGTGCTGACCTCAGCCATGCTTACCTGGGCGATGCCAACTTAACTGGGGTAAACTTCAGCGGTGCCAACCTTAGCGGTGCTAACCTCGGTGATGCCAATCTCAGCAGTGCCAACCTCACTGGTGCTAACCTCAGTGGTACCGACCTCAGTAGCACCAACCTCAGCGGTGCTAATCTTAGCTGTGCCAACCTTAGCCGCGCCGACCTCAACCGCGCTGACCTCAGCAGCACCAACCTCAGCCGCGCCGACCTCAGCCACGCCGACCTCAACCGCGCCGACCTCAGCAGCACCAACCTCAGCAGCACTAACCTCAGCAACGCCATCCTTTTTGGTGCGAATCTAAGTGAAGCCAACCTTAGCAGCACCAACCTTAACCATGCCGACCTCTGTCGCGCCGACCTCAGTGGTGCTGATTTGAGTCACGCCATCCTCAACGGTACTAACCTCAGTGACACAATTCTTTTTAGTACCAACCTCAATAACGCCATCCTTGTTGCCGCAGACCTTAGCTACGCTAAACTTAACGGTGCCAAGCTTAACAAGGCCAAACTCAACGGTGCAATGTTCTTAGGCGCAGACCTCAGCGGTGTAGACCTGAGTCGGGTAACTCTCAACGACGCCGACCTCAGTGGGGTGATTCTCAGCGACGCCGACCTCAGTGGTGCCGACCTCACCGACGCTATCCTTTTCGGCACAGACTTCAGCTATGCCAATCTTAAAAGTGCTAACCTCAGTGGCAGTAACCTCAGTGGTGCTATCCTCAACGGCGCGGATCTCAGCCACAGTAACCTCAGTTATGCCATTCTCGGCGGTGCTGACCTCAGCGACGCCAATATGGAAAAAATGACCTGGGGTAAAAAGCAGCAGTGGGAAGATGTGCGGGGATTAGAGACAGCAGTTAATGTGCCGGAGGCGTTGAAAGAAGAACTGGGATTGAATTGAGATCAGGGGAAGGTAAAACCTTCGCATCATTAACTACAGTGATTGCATTCAGCTTCAAACTTTCAATAGTGTAGTCGGGCAATTCCTTAATGGTGCAGTCCTTAGGCGTGCAAACCTCAGTGGTGCAAATCTCAGCGGCGCACACCTCAGCGGCGCAGACCTCAGCGGCGCACACCTCAGCGGCGCAGACCTCTTCGGCGCACATCTCAGCAGCGCAGTTCTCAGGGGCACAGACCTCAGCCGCGCAGACCTCTTCGGCGCAAACCTCAGCGGCGCAGACCTCAGGGGCGCAAACCTCAGCGGCGCAAACCTCAGCGGCGCACACCTCAGCGGCGCACACCTCAGCCGCGCAGACCTCAGCGATATAGATGGGGGAGATATCCGCTGGGATAAAAATACAAAATGGGATGATATCAAGGGGCTGGATACAGCAAGGAATGTGCCAGAAGCCTTAAAGCAACAGTTGGGGCTGAGTTGAGAAGAAGTGGGAGCAAAGGAGCAGGGAAGAATCACTATAAGTAACCACGCAAAATTAATTACAGTCATTGCGAGCGTTCGCGTTAGCGTCTCGAAGAGAAGCGAAGCAATCCCAGCCCTTGCGATTGCTTCATTTCGCTTCGCTACATTCGCAATGACATTGTGTAATTAATTATGTTTAATTACTTATAACTGTAATTGAACGTGAATTCGACGACTTATATAGTGTCCCCCTAATTAACTCAATGAAAGAAAAGACCTCTCCCTGGTTTTACTACGCAAAACCGTCCCTCTCCGACTTGGAGAGGGACAGACTTGAACTTTAGTTCAAGACAGGGAGAGGTTCGTCAAGCTCACGGTGAACATCATCTTCCGAGTTCTGAACACGACTTTCCGAGTTCCGAACACCAACTTCCGAGTTCCGAACACGACCTTCCGAGTTCCGAACACGACCTTCCGAGTTCCAAACACGACCTTCCGAGTTCCGAACACGACCTTCCGAGTTCCGAACACGACCTTCCGAGTTCTGAACACGACCTTCCGAGTTCTGAACACCATCTTCCTACTTCCAATTTCAAAAGATGGGCATCTGGGCTTGAGTAATGAGCAATACTATCTCAAAGCCAGTTGTCAGTGTGTTAACTGTACATCAGAGGGCTTATTCCCGCTTGCTAGAGTGTGAGTAGTTCACGTAAAATATAATGCCATTGTTGCAGCACTTCTCATGACCTCATCTGCGTCGTTTGACACATCAGAGTCTTTACAGGCGGATATCGCTGAATTGATCGCTCGTTTACCGACATTAAAAAATCGGCAACTTATTCAGCAAGCACTTGCTACTATTGTTCGTCTAGCTGATACCGAAATTGAGCGTCTCGATTGGAAAATATTGTCGGCTGCTCTAATAGATATGGAGCGTGGTTTCCAGCTTTTTTATAATTATCGACACGTTCGCAAAATCACCGTCTTCGGTTCTGCTCGTCTAGCGCAAGATACGCCAGAATACCAAATGGCCCTTAAGTTTGCTCGCGCTGTTTCTCAATTAGGATTTATGGTGATGACTGGCGGTGGCGGTGGGATTATGCAAGCGGGTCACGAAGGTGCTGGGCGAGAAAATTCTTTTGGATTAAACATTCAGTTACCCTTTGAACAGCTAGCGAACCCGTTTATAGAAGGCGATCCTAAGTTAATTAACTTCAAATATTTCTTTACCCGCAAGCTGTTTCTCCTCAAAGAAAGTGATGCTATAGCCTTGTTTCCTGGTGGCTTTGGCACTCAAGATGAAGCTTTTGAATGCATGACATTAAGCCAAAATGGTAGATTTGGCCCAGTACCTCTAGTTTTAATCGATCGCCCTGGTGGCGATTACTGGTGGTCTTGGAGCGAATATATTAATAAGCAACTAGTACAAAATGGTCTTGTCAGTCCTGAAGACCCCAGCCTTTACACGGTGACAGACGACTTAGATGTGGCTTGTGATGTGATTACTCGTTTTTACCAGGTTTATCACTCCTGTCGATATGTTGGCAATAAATTAGTCATCCGCCTCAAGACAGATATATCAGACGCTCAGGTAGAGCAACTCAATGCTAATTTTAGCCAGATTATTGTTCAAGGACGGATTGAAAAAAGTCAAGCATTACCTCAAGAAGCACAAGATGAAACTGTTGGACTACCCCGGCTCATTTTGTACTTCAATCAACGCGACTTAGGGCGCTTGTATCAGATGATTGCCACAATTAACCTGATGGGTACTCCTTCACCAGAGGATGCAGCACATCCAGAAAGAAAGTAGGTATTAATAAAGAAAAGGGTAAAGGGAATAATTTTTTTGAATCCCTTCCCTTTTTATTGTTTCAAAATTATAGAATAGCGAGGCGAAATAGCCCGTCGTAGACATCGCCAGTTCCTGAATCAGGCTAACGGCGTAGTCTCTGCACATATCAAAAATGTCTCTAAAGAGCATTTCTCAGCTATTTAGACTACGACTGAGACGGGGAATGGGGAATAGGGAGTAGAAAGTGGTGTAGTTTAATTACTCATGCGGCTATCTTGATGAGCGATCGCATTTTGGCATTGTCAAAGGAGCCAGGAAAACAATATGATTCACCCTACTTACAGATGAGAATAACAGCAGTTATTATGACTCAATACTGATTCTGGTAAAAAAGCTTGTATATTAGCACAGGAAACAACATATCAGATCCTAACAGAGGAATAAAAGATGCTGGAATTATTGGGTTCAGGTTTGGTGTCGCTCTGGCTGGAAATGGCCGGGGTACGAATCAAGCCTCTAGATGCCTTAGATGCATTGACTTGGCAAAGTAGCCCTGGCTTGGTTCTTGCCCCTGATCCCAATCCATCTGGGGCGACGACGGTGCAGGAATATCTGAAAAAGCTGATAACATCAAAAGTGGTGGCGCCAAATCTGGCTGAGAGTCAGGGAATTTGGATGCAGTCGGGGCCGATGCTGATGGCAAATCACCAAGGTACAACACCTCTGCCGGCTGCCTCTTTAACCAAAATTGCCACTTCACTAGTTGCTTTAAAAACTTGGGGGCCAGATTACCAATTTGATACTTTGGTGAGTGTGACTGGCCCAGTGGTAAATGGGGTTGTGCAGGGCGATTTGGTAATTACAGGCCGTGGCGATCCGATGTTTGTTTGGGAAGAAGCGATCGCACTTGGTAATACTCTCAATAAAATGGGCATCAAGCAGGTAAAGGGAAATTTGATCATTACTGGCAATTTTGCCATGAATTTCCAACGTCAGCCGATGCTAGCAGGTCTGATGCTCAAGCAAATACTAAATCGTGCGACTTGGGGCCGCCCCGCTATTTTCAGGTACTCAATTATGCCCAAGGGAACGCCCAAGCCTCAAGTTGTGATTACAGGTGGGGTGAAAGTTGAGGCGCAACCAAACCCTCAACAAACTTTGTTAATGCGTCATCGCTCATTGCCCTTGAAGCAACTGCTTAAGGAGATGAACGTTTACAGTAACAATGATATGGCACAGATGCTCGCAGACTCACTGGGAGGAGCAACTGTAGTCCAATCCACTGCTGCTAACCTTGCTAGGGTGCCACAAGTAGAAATTCAGTTAATCAATGGTTCAGGACTGGGCCCGGAAAATCGCATTTCCCCTAGGGCTGTCTGTGCCATGCTGATGGCTATTCAAGTTGAGGCATCTGTCCATCAGCTGAATCTGGCTGACTTGTTCCCCATGTCTGGGTTTGATCACCGAGGTACACTACACACCAGACACATTCCCCTTGCTACTGTGATCAAAACTGGCACTCTCCGCGATGTTAGCGCTTTAGCAGGAGTGATGCCCACACGCGATCGCGGTTTGGTTTGGTTTGCGATTATCAACCGGGGGACAAATGTCTGGGGTTTCCGGACTGGACAAGACCAACTCTTGCAAAGTGTTGTAAAACAATTACAACTACCTTTGGCCGTTCCTGCTGCCCTCACTCCCCACTCAGTTATCAACTCTTTACCCCAGCTAGGTGCAACCAGTCGAAATGAAATTTTATTAAAAAGTTAGTTTATCGTCCAGAGTCATCATCTGACAAGGTTTTGAACCAAAAGTGAATATGGCTATCCTTTGTCCGTTTTTTATGAGTGTCACTACCTTGAAAGGTCTAGTCTTATTAGCAATCCAAAAGTTTTACTCCTGGGTAAAAACCGAACTTGTAAAGGGTAAATGTCCATAATAGCTTTTGGGTTAAATTTTCCATTAAGTTGATTAGAGGTAGTTCGCAAAATGCCTTAACCCCAGTGTTGGGAAAAGCAGGCGAAACCTGAAGTAAAAATAACTGTAAATAGATTTGTCACGACGAAGCTTCAATTAGGCTTAATAAATTAGGTTGTGATTATGCGATTTCCCAAATTATCCCGGTCTCTACGTCAACTTAGTTCTCATGTGTTAGCGATCGCGCTAGGAGTTGTGCTAACTGTTAGCACCCTGCAAGTGTTGCCCTCCCAAGCCGAACCAGCACCCCCTATGACTGCTGGAGATACTTCAAAAGTGATTGCCCAACGGCAATCACCAACCACTGCTGCGATCGGTAGCACTAGCTTTGTCACAGCAGCAGTGAATCGTGTGGGCACAGCAGTTGTTCGGATTGATACTGAGCGCACAATTACTCGTCGCGTTGATCCATCTTTTGAAGACCCCTTTTTCCGTCGGTTTTTTGGTGACGGTTTCTCTCAACAGATGCCTTCTGAGCAGCAGTTGCGCGGTTTAGGCTCAGGTTTCATTCTTGACAAGAGCGGGTTAGTTATGACTAATGCTCATGTGGTCGATAAGGCTGATAAAGTAACAGTCCGGCTCAAAGATGGCCGCACCTTTGAAGGGAAAGTTCAAGGCATTGATGAAGTCACAGATTTGGCAGTAGTTAAGATAAATGCTGGTAACGATTTACCAGTGGCACCCTTAGGTTCTTCTAATAATGTACAGGTAGGAGACTGGGCGATCGCAGTTGGTAATCCTTTGGGATTTGATAATACCGTTACCTTGGGAATTGTCAGTACCCTCAAACGTTCCAGCGCCCAAGTCGGCATTAGTGATAAACGCTTGGACTTTATTCAGACAGACGCCGCGATTAACCCTGGTAACTCTGGAGGACCACTATTGAATGGCCAAGGTGAAGTGATTGGCATTAACACAGCCATTCGTCCTGACGCGATGGGTATTGGGTTTGCGATTCCCATCGATAAAGCCAAAGCGATCGCAACCCAACTGCAACGTGATGGCAAAGTTGCTCACCCGTATCTAGGTGTGCAAATGCTAACTTTAACACCTGATCTTGCCAAGGAAAATAACACCGATCCCAACTCTCCTATTCAGATACCAGAAGTTAATGGTGTTTTTGTAATGCGAGTTGTCCCCAATTCTCCAGCCGCATCTGCGGGTATCCGGCGCGGCGATGTAATTCTTCAAGTCGACGGTAAAGCTATTACCAGTGCTGAACAATTGCAGAACTTTGTGGAAGACAGTCGTCTTGGTCAAATATTACAGGTGAAAGTGCAACGAGGTAATCAGACACAGCAGCTTTCAGTCCGCACAGCTGAGTTGCAAAATGCTTCGTAGGGGGACATATCTGTTACTGGTGTTAACTTACAGCAGTTTCATGTATTTGAACCACATCTGTCGTAGGGGCACAGCATTGCTGTGCCCGTAGAGCGTGGTCTATTTACCTGAAAATAGCTGTAAGCGTGGAATCTAAGAACATCAAACCAGATGTACCTAGATTACATCTTATGCTGACTTTTTGCTTAAGTTGACACCAATATACAGATGTACACCCCTACTTTTACCTGATTCCAACGAGAAACGCCAAAAAAATGATTGCTCGTCATATAGTAGCAATCATTTCCTTAGGCTTGTTGTAACTCATCAATACCTTGGAAAAGGTGCGTTAGCTGTCTTCATAACGCACTATCCATTAGCAGTTGCAGATTAATAAATCTCCACTCGTTATTCTTCTGGCTCTAAATCGACTTCTTCCTCTTCCTCTCCTTCACTAGCTTTAGCTACAGAGTTAGCAGAAACAACAGCGCCTTTATCTAGCTTTTCACGCACCAGTTGCTTAATTTGTTCAGCAAATTCAGGCTTTTCTTCTAGATACTTAATGGCATTGTCTCGTCCTTGGGAGATATTATCGCCGTTGTAACTATACCAAGCTCCTTTGCGGACAAGCACGCCAGTTTCTTCTGCCAAGTCTACAATACAACCCAATGTAGAAATACCTTTGCCAAAAATAATGTCAAATTCCGCTATTCTGAAGGGCGGCGCTACTTTATTTTTGGCGACTTTGACTTTAACGCGGTTACCAAATTCATCTGTACCTTTTTTCAAGGTTTGAATCCGGCGAATATCCAAGCGCACCGAAGCGTAAAACTTCAATGCATTACCTCCAGTCGTGGTTTCTGGGCTACCGTAGGTAACACCGATTTTTTGCCGCAACTGGTTAATGAAAATTACTGTACAACCAGATTTACCAATATTACCCGTAATCTTACGTAGGGCTTGGCTCATCAACCGTGCTTGCAGACCAACGTGAATATCACCCATATCCCCTTCAATTTCAGCCCGGGGAACCAGTGCTGCTACTGAGTCAATGACTACAATATCAACCGCAGCAGAGCGAACAAGCTGATCGACAATTTCCAAAGCTGATTCGCCAGTGTCAGGTTGGGAAATCAGTAAATTGTCAATATCTACACCCAATGCCGCAGCATAGGTAGGGTCAAGGGCGTGTTCAGCATCAACAAAGGCAGCAATACCGCCATTTCTTTGCACTTCCGCGAGCGCATGTAGGGCTACTGTAGTCTTCCCGGAACTTTCGGGGCCATAAATTTCAATTACCCGCCCCTTGGGTAAACCACCACCCAATGCTAAATCTAGGGTGAGCGCTCCACTGGAAATCGTCTCCACCCGCATCCGGGTGGCATCGCCCAGCCGCATGATTGCTCCTTTACCAAAGCTGCGCTCAATCTGGTTGAGCACCATAGTCAGCGCTTTTTGCTTGCCAGAAGTATCGGTGTTGATAGCCATTCCTGCCTCTAATGCCTCTAAATATATGGTTTTAAGGAGTGTTGCTCTGGGAGTCTGAGTAGAACAGATATACTATTTTAACCAGAAAATTCTGGAATAGGACTTCTCAAATCAAAAAAAGGGTGTGACAAGATCGTAACTCGATCACTACCAGATTAGGGTAGTCTTGCACAATGATACCAACTTGCATTCAGAGATAGCTTTTTTTGACTGGGTAAGCAAGGGATTTAAAGAAAAATTATCTAAATATACAGTGTCAGTAGAACCGTACTCGTAAGCATTTGCGGAGGTTGAAAAATTAGGAGCGATCACCATGCCAATCAGCATATCATCTCAGCGACTTCGCTGGGTCGGGGTAAGCTGTAGACAGCTTCTAGTATGAATCTAGTTACCATAACTTAGTAATATAATATACTAATAAATTAATGTCAGCCTCATAAAGAGTTGGTTGTTTTCGCATTGTCATCTGGGGTAGTCCTCTAAGTCATTTATTAAAAGCATAAAGTTCAATTTTGGTTGTGACTCAGGAGAAACGAGTTGTGCCACTAATTTTGTCACAGGAATACTAAAGTCAAGCAAGCTCAACTACTGCCAGTAACTCAATATTCTGGATTTTATTTATACAAAACTAATACATGTAACCCTATGCGTCTTGACTCCATTTTCATTAGATTTTACAAATCATTCAACGTTGACTATATGAGGCAACATGATTTCAGAGTTCAGAAAAAGCCTTGGGAAATTATTAAAGCTGATGATACTGAGATGTGGTATCCCTATATCCAAGTACCGATAGATCCAAAAATCACAGCAGTTGTCGGTGCAAACGAGTCGGGCAAATCTCATCTTCTAAGTGCTATCGAGAAAGCAATCACCGGTTGTGACTACAAAGATCAACCAATTTCTTCAAGAGATTTTTGTCGCTATTCAGAACGTTTTCTTATTACTTCTGACAAAAATCGGTTGCCTGATTTCGGTACAGAGTGGTCTCGTGTATCTCAAATAGAATCTAAACGTATTAAAGCAATATCTGACATTCCTCCAAGCCGTTCATTCGATAGATTTTTTTTATTTAGAACTGGTGGCAATATTCTAAATATCTACCTTCCCGAAGAAGAAGGAAAGTATTCTTTCCATCAAGTCAATCATCAAAAAGTAGATGAATTTAGAAAAATCCTGCCAGGAACTCGCAGATTAAAGAATAATATAGCACTCCCTTCAAGTATACCAATCCAGAAACTTGTTCTGAAAGTAAAAGGAGAAACTAATTGTACTAGATATGAAATACTTTCAGCTACTCAGCGTCAAAGAGTTCGTAAGTTGCTAGATGAATTCTATAAAAATCCAGAAAATTTTATTAAATCTAGAAATTCATATGTTTCTAACGAAGACAATAATTCCAATAACGTAATACAAGAACTTACAAGTATTTTGTCTAACCCTGACAGTAAATTGAACGAAGAAGACAGGGACAGACAAGAGGAAGAAGTGAATTTAACCTATAATTTGCTTTGCAAAATTGCTGAAGTTAATGACGGATTTTTAATAGATTTAGCTAATTCAATGGAGGCAAATGATGTAGGCTATACTCAGGCTTTAGTAGATAAAATTAATAGACAACTGTCAACAAATCTAAACTTTCCAAACTATTGGGTTCAAGATAGCAAATTTCGCTTGCTAATGTCAACAAAAGATCACAATCTTGAATTTACAATAGTTGACAGAACAGGAACAAAATATTCATTTGAAGAGCGTAGTAGTGGTCTAAAGTATTTTCTTAGTTACTTCATTCAACATCGTTCTTATGAACCGCCAGACAATGTTCCTGAAATTCTCCTGATGGATGAACCAGATGCTTTTCTATCGAGTAGGGCACAGCAAGATATGCTAAAAATCTTTGAAGAAGTTGTAAGTTCAGAAGATATCAAGCCAGCATCTCAGGTAGTCTATGTCACTCACTC
This sequence comes from Nostoc sp., assembly GCF_036917195.1. GTDB lineage: Bacteria > Cyanobacteriota > Cyanobacteriia > Cyanobacteriales > Nostocaceae > Nostoc. Next base: position 9,983 of record NZ_JBALDG010000020.1, on the reverse strand, counting down.
ACCATTCCTGATAGATAAAAATCACGCTCAACGAATCCGTGTTTTAGATAAGGGTAGTGACTATGAAGGTACTCGTGTAGTCAAAAGTGTATCTAAAAATCATTATGAACCACTACGTTCTGCATTTGGAGCATTCGTCGCTGAGACTGTTTATATCAGTCATTGCAACTTAATGGTGGAAGGCCCTGTTGATCAAGTACTTCTTGCTGGAGCATCAACATATTTGCGTACTTTCAGTATTGCCTCTAAGCGAGAGTCTCTTGACCTTAATGAAATTACTATTGTTCCTGCTGGAGGCGCAACAAATATTCCTTATTTGACTTATCTAGCTCGTGGACGGGACTCAGAACAACCAGCAGTCATCGTTTTATTAGATAGTGATCAGGAAGGTAATCGAGCCAAACAAGAGTTAACAGAGAAAGGTTACGGGCTTCGAAAACAACCGCCACTCAAAAAAGAATTTGTGCTTCAAGTTGGTGATTTAGCAAGCCTCGGTGTAGATTTCCCTGAAAAACTTTCAAGTCCTGAAGTAGAAGACCTAATACCGATTCCAATTAGTGTGATGGCTGCTCAAAAGTATGCTTTAGATGTACGCGGTATCAGAGAACGTGATATCAGAGATATTACAGAAGATTTTGTTCAACAAAAAGTGGAATCAGGTGAAACAATGTTTGATGCAGTCAATGCTTGTGTTAAAGCCTGTTCAAAAGACCCACACTATCTTGATAAAGTTGGTTTCGCACGAAGTGTTATTGAAGTAGTTAACTTATTAAGCAAAAATAACAATCGAGAGCAAAAATATACTGAGGCTTTAGAGAAATTTGAATCCAGTTTCAAAATACTATTCCGTGAACTTGATAGAAGAAAATCTTTAGCAGAACTCGAACGCACCAGAGATAAGGCTTCTCAGAAAGTTAAAGATTTGGAAGAAAGCTTTTTCTCTAATCATCCCAATGGTGCTAATCGAGAAGATGTTGTAGAGTTTTTGGAAAAATTAGAAGCATTATTGCTATCAGACGATAATTTTGATGGTGATGAGATTAGAAAAGGTATAGGGAGTATTCGCAATGATTATAACCTTCAAACTAATTTAGGAGAACGTGTTGATAATTACGAACAATTCAAACGCGATGTACAGCGTCTCAAGTATTTAGGAAAGCTTGCCAGTCAAGACAAACAGGAACTTGGTGAAATTAATAGTGATGGTAACTTGACTAATTCTGCATTAGAGAATATCAATTTAACTGACTCTTCATCAGTTTCATCAGATATGGATAATCAGGTTAGTTCTTCATCACGTGACTCAAAAATTACAGACAGTAGAAAACCAAGGACTAGGAAGAATGAGAATAAGGTTGATACTACTACTTCACAGTAATTTATAGTCTTTACTGTACCAATAAATTACTTAAAACTGCTTCTGTAATAATAACAGTGCCATAAAGTTCTTGCAGTAGACTCAGTTGGCTGATTACTGCAAGATTGTTGATGAGCGATCACATCTAACAATAATCACAGTTAAGCCAGAATTGAGATGAGAAGAGTTATCTACTAAAATATAGTCAAAATGTCTAAAATAGTCAAAATTGCTATGCAGACCTACACTCTTACAGATGCTCGTAACAAACACAGTGAGGTTTTTGATAAGGCTGCTACTGAGCCAGTTCTACTAACTAAGCAATCACGGCCTAGCCATGTGATTATTTCAGCCGAGAGCTACCAAAAATTAATTAATCGGCTAGAAGAATTAGAAGATATAGTTTTCGGTCAAGCAGCTGAAGTTGCTCTGAGTCAGTCCAAAATGATTGGTGCAGAGGCTTTTACATCTGCATTAGAGCATTTAGCTAATGGCGAAGCTTGATGGTCTAGCAACTGTTCTTGATTTTCTGAACGGTTTGCAGCCTAAAATAGCAGCACAGATTGCAAAAAAGGTTTTGGCTTTGAATGTTGAGCCTTTACCCGCTGATAGTGAGCAGCTATCTGGTTATCAGGGTTTATATAGAGTTGATAGTGGTGAATATCGAATTGTTTACAGGTATTTTCCTAATCAAGATTTAGTAGAAGTGATTTTAGTCGGTAAGCGCAATGATGATGATGTTTACAAAAGATTAAAGCGTTTACTAGCATGAACTTCTGTTTTCATTAAAATGCTAAAATCGCTCCAGCACAAATGCTTTCAGGCATCTTTGATGACTTTCGACCTTCCCGACTCTCTGATTCTCGATACAGCGCTTTCAGTATCTGGATTAACTGACTATATCCGCCTGCTGTTAGAGCAAGATGAACAATTACGGCAAGTTTGGGTAACTGGCGAAGTTTCCAGTGCTAACCATCATCGCAGTGGTTTATTTTTTACGCTGCAAGATACCAATCGCACCGCCGGAATTAAGTGTGTGGTATGGAATAGCCAATTGCCAAAACTCGCCCAGATACCCGTTCCCGGTGAGCAGATAATTATTTTGGGCAGTATTCGCCTGTATCCGCAACGGGGAGAGTATCAGTTATCAGTTTGGCAGACTTTACCTGCTGGTGTTGGTTTGCAGGCGCTGCGCTATCAACAACTAAAAAATCGCTTGCTGGCTGAGGGGTTGTTCGACGCACAAAGAAAGCGATCGCTTCCAACTCACCCCCAAACGATCGCTGTCGTCACTTCACCAACGGCTGCTGCTTGGGGTGATATTCAAAAAACCCTCAAGCAAAGGTATCCAGGTTTACAGGTTTTATTTTCTCCAGCTACAGTACAAGGTGAGCAAGCGCCGGAATCTATCGTCAAAGCAATTGATCGGGTGGAAAGAGATGGACGCGCCGAAGTGCTAATTTTATCACGGGGTGGTGGCGCGGTTGAGGAGTTGGCTTGCTTTAATGATGAACGAGTGGTGCGATCGCTTGCTAGTTGTTCCATACCCGTAATTACTGGTATCGGTCATCAACGCGATGAATCTTTAGCAGATTTAGTCGCAGATGTCTGTGTGCATACACCGACTGCGGCGGCGGAAATGGTTGTGCCAGCACTTTCAGAGTTGTATACTGAGCATCGGGGGCGAGTTGTCGCTTTACATGAGGCGGTACATGACTTTAAAGAAAATGCTGAGAATAAATTGCAAGTATTGCGAAACCGTTTGCGACGTTTGCGGTTAGATCGACAAGTAGAGCAAGAGGCGCGTAAGCTAGCTTGGAAACGTCAGCAATTGGTGCAAATTACGACGGGGCGATCGCAGCAAGCAACGCAGCATCTAGAGTTATTGCGGCAAAAGTTGGCAAGTCTTGACCCGAAAGCGGTGTTGCAGCGTGGTTATGCGGTGGTAAGGCGGGAAGATGGGGCGATCGCGCGTTCTGCAACTGAGTTGGCTGTGGGAGATGATTTGTTGATTCAGTTGGGGCAAGGTGGGGTTAAAGTGAAGGTTATGGAAATGAAGGATTAACGAACCACAGAGGCGCAGAGGACACAGAAAGTTGAATGGTTAAACGTAAGAGTGCTTCTAGTTCTGAAGAAGGTTGGAATTATGAGGCGAAGGTTGTTGAAATAGAGGGAATTATCGCTGGCATTGAGGCGGGTGAGTTGGAATTGGAAGAGGTTTTTGACCAATTTGCTAAGGCTGTAGAGTATTTGCGTCAGTGCGAAAGTTTTTTGCAGCAGCGACAGCAGCAAGTAGATTTATTAATTGAAACTTTGAGTGATGAGTAGAAATTAGGACTTACGCATTGACAGGAAAGACCAAATATGGATGATTTGAAAAATACACATCTGTCGTAGGGGCACAGCATTGCTGTGCCCGTAGGGCGCGGGTCTATTTACCATCAAAAAATGATTAATAAAAACCTAAAACGACGTATTTACGTTGATACACAACATCATTGTTTTGTACAGTGCGTAAGTCCTAGAAATATTCAAATTTGTTAGATAGCGTGATCGCTCCCTGGTGTACTGTCAGGGATGCGATCGCTCGATTTTGTAAGCAATGCCAAAAATTGATCGTAGGTATCATAACAGAGATAGTTAGAAACCAGATTTAGATATATACGATCGCCGCATCTCAAAGCGTGATGTCTACGACGGGCTATCGGCGTCGCCTAAATCCACAATATCTCAAACAGCAAACTGACAAGTTAGCACACTCGCGCGATCGCTTTTCTCATCATCTCAAGGCGCGTTGGCGTAGCCCGCCGCAGGCATCGCGAACAAGTGATAATTTAGTATTTTTCGCTAATCAGTTAAGATAATCTTCATCAATCTTCTTTCCTTTTACCCTTCTCTTTAGAATTATGACGCAGGATGAGTTGTTGGTACTGATAGATCGCGCGGTGGCTGAGGGTTGGCAAGAGTTAGACTTGTCGGGGCAGAAGTTGACTGAGTTACCTGTAGAAATTGGTAAGTTGCAACAGCTTGAGTCTTTGATTTTGGGAAAGAAGGTTGAAGGTTATGAAGTAGTAGGAAACCGCTATCTCGAAAAGGTTTCGGGCAATAATTTAAAAACGCTTCCACTCGAACTATTGGGTTTGCCTAATTTGCGTAAGTTGGATATTAGTGGCAATCCTTTAAAGAGCATTCCCGATGTGGTAACGCAAATACTACATTTAGAGGAACTTATCTCAATTCGAGTAGAGCTAACTGAAATACCTGATGCGATCACTAAATTAACCAATCTGACGCAACTTCACCTCAGTGACAACCAAATAACCCAGATTCCAGAGGCGATCACTAAATTAACCAATCTGACGCAACTTCACCTCAGTGACAACCAAATAACCCAGATTCCAGAGGCGATCACTAAATTAACCAATCTGACGCAACTTCACCTCAGTGACAACCAAATAACCCAGATTCCAGAGGCGATCGCTAATTTAACCAATCTGTCGCAGCTTAACCTTAGTTACAACCAAATAACCCAGATTCCAGAGGCGCTCGCTAAATTAACCAATCTGAGGGAGCTTATCCTCTATAAAAACCAAATTACCCAGATTCCAGAGGCGCTGGCTAATTTAACCAATTTGACGAAGCTTTCGCTCAGTTACAACGGAATTACCCAGATTCCAGAGGTGCTCGCTAATTTAACCAATTTGACGCAACTTCACCTCTATGAGAACCAAATTACCCAGATTCCAGAGGCGATCACTAATTTAACCAATTTGACGAAGCTTGATCTCATGGGCAATCGAATTACCCAGATTCCAGAGGCGCTCGCTAATTTAACCAATCTGATGTATCTTGACCTCAGTGTCAACCAAATTACCCAGATTCCAGAGGCGTTCGCTAAATTAACTAATCTGATGTATCTTGAGCTCAGTGACAACGAAATTATCCAGATTCCAGAGGCGTTCGCTAAATTAACTAATCTGATGTATCTTGACCTCAGTTACAACGGAATTACCCAGATTCCAGAGGCGCTCGCTAAATTAACCAATCTGTCGCAGCTTGACCTCGGTGTCAACGAAATAACCCAGATTCCAGAGGCGCTGGCTAATTCAACCAATTTGACGCAGCTTGACCTGCGTTACAACCAAATTACCCAGATTCCAGAGGCGCTGGCTAAATTAACCAATTTGACGCAGCTTGACCTGCGTGACAACCAAATAACCCAGATTCCAGAGGCGCTCGCTAAATTAACCAATTTGACACGGCTTGACCTACGTGACAACCAAATAACCCAGATTCCAGAGGCGCTCGCTAAATTAACCAATTTGACGCAGCTTGACCTACGTGACAACCAAATAACCCAGATTCCAGAGGCGCTCGCTAAATTAACTAATCTGACGCAGCTTGACCTTAGTTACAACCAAATTACCCAGATTCCAGAGGCGCTCGCTAAATTAACTAATCTGACGCGGCTTGACCTTAGTTACAACCGAATTACCCAGATTCCAGAGGCGCTCGCTAAATTAACTAATCTGGCTTGCTGCATCGACTCGGCTTAGTTCTCAACTTCCGCGATCATCCCATCCTCAAAGATACCAATGTCCTCAAACCTAACTGGGTGACAGAAGGTATTTACGCGCTCCTGAGCGATGAAAACCTCAAAACTAAAACCAAAGGTATTTTCACCCCCGCCGATCTCACCCGCATCCTCAATCCAGAGCGATACCCCACCAAGCGTCATCACTATTTGATCGGGCTGATGAAAGAATTTGAGCTTTGCTTTGCACTAGAATGTGAGCCACCACAATTTCTGATTGCAGGACTTTTGCCCAAAGACCAACCAGACAAAACAAAACTCCAAGGCGAAACCCTGGAATTTCAATACCATTACAAAGTTCTCCCTGAAAGCATCATCTCCCGCTTCATCGTCATCAGCCACGAAAAAATTCATAACCAAATCTATTGGCGCAGTGGCGTAATGCTGCAATATCAAGAAAACAACGAAATCTACAACATCGCTCGCATCAAAGCCGATCCTGAAGACAAAAAAATCTTCATCACCATTAGCGGACGCAAAGAAACCCGCCGCTTATTTCTCGGCATTCTCCGCGATGTCTTCCAAAAAATCCACAAAAGTCTTCCCAATCTCGAAATCACCGAATGGGTTCCCGTCCCCAAGCATCCCGAACACGATCCGCTCAAATACTCAGAACTACTTGGACTCGAAGAGATGGGAGAAACCCATAAAGTTATTGGTGAACTCAAGCTCAAACTCGATTTGCGTGAACTTTTAGATGGCTATGAAGACATACGTCAAAGAAAGTCAAAAGGCGATCGATTTATTGATATAGAAACAGATGACTCACCTCTTACAGTTAATGTTAATGTTAGCGATCGCCGTTCTAAAACCATTAACCAACATGGAGAAGGCGATAATATTGCTGGCGATGGGGTCAAAGGCAATAAAACAGGATGAAGTTACCCAACTTTGAATTAGCCTTTATTGATCGCAACAAACTGCAAAACTATAGCCTCAACTCCCAACATGATCGCGGAAAGCATAAGGCCAGACTGTTTGCCACTATCCTAGATTTAGGTAGCGATGATGCAGAAATTCTACAACTGCTAATCGAAGATGCGATTCAAAATTATCAAGCAATTCCCAGCCTGTTAGATGAATATGGTCAACGCTATATCGTCGATTTCCCCATCACCCGCAACCAAAACACTGCTAACATTCGCACCACTTGGATCGTCCGCCCCACCGAAGATTTTCCCCGTCTCGTTAGTTGCTATATTTTGAGATAATGCCCATGCTTGCGACCCCAAACAAATTCAATTTATTAGATATTGTTGCTCTTAAAACTCCCTTATCCGAACATAACCTCCTTGCAGGTCAAGTGGGAACCATTGTTGAAATTCTCGCCCCCGAAGTATACGAAGTAGAATTTAGCGATGATGATGGTCAAACCTATGCTATGCAGGCCTTACCAGCCCATCAACTCCTAAAACTCCATTACAAACCCCTAAAAACTATGTCTAACACCATCAATCAATTCGGCAAAGGCGACAACGTTGCAGGTGATAAAATCCAAGGTGATAAAAACCAAAATGACTTCAAAGACGCAACTATTGGATTTGTCGCTCAAAACCAAGCCCAAGCCACAGTAAGCAACCTTAATCAAACAAGCGGCGCAAACATCAGCGAAATTCTGCAACTGATCGGCAACCTGCGCCAAACTGTAGCCCAATTCCCGCCAGAAACCCACGACGACATCATCATTGATATTGATGATGTAGAAGTAGAAATTCAAAAGCCAGAAAAAGAACGCAATTTAGCCAAACTGAAAAAGCGTCTACTAGCTTTACTAACTGCTGCTACTCTAGTCGCTGTCCCGATCGCAGGTATGACAGACTTTGCAAACAATGTTATGGAAATAGGGAACAAATTAAACATCGAACTAAAGCTTCCCTCTGGTAAATAGACTTTTCTCACTCCAGGGGCGATCGCATAGCTTGAAATGATGCCCGCTTTGATTTGACGAGAATTGAATTAGCGATCGCCGAAATAACAAATGGGTTCGCCGAAATAACAAATGGGTTCGCTGAAATAACAAATGGGTTCGCCGAAATAACAAATGGATTCCCCAAAATAACAAATGGGTTCCCCAAAATAACAAATGGGTTCCCCAAAATAACAAATGGGTTCGCCGAAATAACAAATGGGTTCGCTGAAATAACAAATGGGTTCGCCGAAATAACAAATGGGTTCGCTGAAATAACACAACCCAACCTACGAATCAAGGCATTTTTTGATTTGGCAAAGGTATTGTAAATCAGCTATTGTTCAACTGCTGAGTAAACGCTTGATGTTCAACTGAAGTTAGTTTTTTGTCTAATACTGCCAACACCTGTTGCATATTTCCCGCAACTAATGCTGAGACATCAAGCCACAATCCTGGAAACACTTGACTTTCAATTATTCCTGACGTATTTGGTATCAATGCCACATATTCACCATCCTGCAAGCTGAACCAATTAACAGTACTTTCAAAAACCTGCCAAACAATAAACCTCTTGCAAAAGTCTCTTCACGCGGTAAAATAACAAAATTTTGCAAGAGGTCTAATCATGAAACCATTTCTTTTTGTAACTGACTTGGATGACACCCTTGTATATCGCACTGTGGGGGATGACAGCGCCTTACCAGAACTAAATCAATTGCTGAATCAACATCGCCAAGAATACGGTACAAAAATTGTTTATGCTACTGGGCGATCGCCTGTGCTTTACAAAGAACTCCAAGCTCAAAAAAATCTTTTGCAACCAGATGCTCTTGTTCTTTCTGTGGGTACTGAGATTTACTTTGATGGTACTGATACACCAGACTCAGGTTGGTCAGAAATCCTCTCTCCGGGATGGGAACGGGAAACTGTATTATCTATTACTAGAAAATATCCTGAGTTAGTTATCCAACCAGATTCAGAACAGCGTCCCTTCAAAGTGAGTTTTTTCTTACAACAAGAGGCATCTGCAAGTGTGATACCACAACTTGAGGCACAGTTGCAAAAATATAAATTAAATGTAAAGTTAATCTACAGTAGCGGAATAGACCTTGACATTGTACCCCATAGCAGCGATAAAGGTCAGGCAATGCAGTTTTTGCGCCAAAAGTGGAAATTTGCAGCAGAACAAACAATTGTCTGTGGTGATTCAGGTAATGATATTGCTTTATTTGCTGTAGGCAACGAACGGGGAATCATTGTGGGGAATGCCCGAAAAGAGTTACTCCAATGGCACGATGAGTATCCCGCTGATCACCGCTACCTGGCAAAAGGTTTTTGTGCAGGTGGAATTATCGAAGGATTAAAATATTTTGGTCTCTTGTAATGATTAGTTATTTAAAAGGTATAGTCGCTGGTATCCAAACAATTGGCGCTAATCGCGTGATTTTGACTCTGGAAGTGAATGGCTTAGGATATGATTTGCAAGTTCCCCAACGGCTAGCAAACCAGTTACCTGAGTCGGGAGGAGTGACGCAAATTTTTACGCATTTCCAAATTCGTGAAGAAGTGCCCTTCTTATATGGCTTTGCTTCGCCATCCGAACGCGATTTATTTCGCCACTTGCTGACTGTCAGTGGTATTGGTGCAGCCTTAGCGATCGCTCTATTGGATACTCTGGAACTACCAGATTTAGTCCAAGCAATTATCGCTGGCAATACACAAATATTAATTCAGGCCCCTGGTGTCGGTAAAAAAATTGCCGAACGCATCTGCTTGGAACTGAAAAGCAAGTTAGTCGAGTGGCGCAAATCAGCCGGGTTCTTTGTGGCCACAGGTGGGCCAGCACCTGGAATTCTTGAAGAGGTGCAAATGACCCTCTTCGCCTTGGGATATACTGCCCATGAAGTTAGTCACGCGCTGCATGTAGTCAGTGAAGATATCGGACTACCCAAAGATGCCTATGTAGAAGATTGGATTAAACAAGCGATCGCTCATCTCAGTAGTAGTAGTGAACAAGTTTAATTGTCATTAGTTATTAGACTTGTCGCTAAATAAGAATAAAAAATTATGAAATGCTATTGTGGATTTCACTCTGGCAATTTATGCAGCCATCAAGTAGAAAT
>NZ_JBALDG010000019.1:0-50237 GCF_036917195.1 Nostoc sp. | reverse complement strand
CCGAACTCAGAGGTGAAACGCTGCTGCGGCCACGATAGTTTAGGGGTAGCCCTACGCAAAAATAGCTCGATGCCAGGTTTAATAATCTAACCAAAACCCCTAAGCTCACATCACGGCTTGGGGGTTTTTGTTTATGCTGAATTTAGTATTGGATAAATCACTATGATTTATGACTCAAGAATTTTGGGATTTAAGGAAGTCTATTCTTGATGGACAGAAGACTATCAAGCAATTAGTGCCTACTCATCTTCAGCTTTATCTTGAACAATGTTTTGTGCAATTAACCAATCGCTGTCTGGAGACAAACCAACCGAGCATTGCTGTATGCCCAACCCAAAGGTAAAATTGTATGCCCAAGATAGCTACCTGATTGTTTTTAAATAGTGCATAGATAGGCTCATAGCGTGTATCAACTAAGCCAGTATTAAAAGTTGCAAATTCTGCTGTCTCAAGAACCTTAGCTTTTTCTTGAGTAAGCCGATAGAAGGTATAGATAAGGTAATTGAAAAAATTACCTACTCTTCTACTACTTCAATTAAATAATCAAATCTTCAATTGATACACCAAAAGTACGGGCTACTTTTTGAACAGCAGTTAGATCAACCATATTTATCCCCGGATGGTCGGGCGTAACTTTTCATTGTGTTGTAGTTTACTTTGGCACGTTCAGCCAACTCTTTGATTGTCCAACTTCTTTCTGCTACAAGTTATCTAATCTTTAGTCTAACTAGCCCTATTTTTATCTTGACAAAGGCGAGATTCAACTTTTTAAATAATTAATGAGGTGGGATTCCACCTACTAACCCAAGTTGCGGGTTATCAGTCTCTGAGTGCTTCTCTTGCGAAGAACCGCGCGATCGCTAACAAGCAAGTGAGTGGGTGGTTGCACTACGCGCAACCACCATTTCAGCTAATTCAAAAACATAAATTATGAATTAAAGCATTAGATTTTACTTACTCTCTAAATGCCTGTTTAAGAGTAAATGCAAAAATAAATGCTTATAATTTCAGTAAAAACCATTGATAAGTTACCGCATGAATCGATTTTGGGAAAGTGCAATTAATAGTGCTAAACACAGTCTCAATATAATGTCTAGTAGATTGTTTGATGTACTGCTCCCAAGGTTTATCTTGACGCTTAGAGTTCTTTTTCCGCATGACTTTTAACGTGATTTGACTAGCATCGAAAAGACTATCTTCCGTGATGTAATCTGTATATGCAGAGTCACTATAAATCTCGCTACCAGGTGGCAGATTTAACGGTAAAGCATTCAAGCCACGTACATCACTTGCACTACCAGGCATCAACACAAATTCTACAGGTATACTACTTTTAGTCGTTAATAATTGAACTCTAACTCCATAGAAGTACCTTTTTTTGGATGCAATGTAACCTCTATAATTTTCTGACTTAATTAGCTTGACATCAAAGATACGAATATTATCACACAAGGCTACAGGAAATGAGTCTAAAAGATATTCAGTACAATCACTACTCTCTTTTAGTATCATTCCTATTTGATGAAATAAATCATTCATTAGCATTGATAGTCTATGTAATCGCCGATTAAATCGTGATTTTTATCACATATTTGGTATTAGTTGATGGTCTTTCATATAGCTACAAGCCCTGCTCTGATTACCATTAAAAAACATTGCCGCCACAAAAGCCGTTGTAATAATTTCTGCGTCAGTCATTTCTGTCCGGCAGTCTTCTTTGTGAGCGATCGCCTTGAGCAGGTCGTCGATGATAGCATAGATAACAATAGTTTTATTTAACACAAGCCCCTCCGATTTTTTCCTCTGGAGGGGATTTTATTGCTTTACTGACCCATGTGATCGCCTGAATAGATAACTAGCAACTTGGGTTACTATATGAACAACATCAAAAGCGATCGCTTGTCCAGCCTGGAAAACTAACAGAGCGATCGCTATTCCTAACACATCCCATAAAGCGGAAGGGATCAACCTATAATAACAATCTCAAAGCCAAAATCAAATAGTCATCCTTGGTGTATTATTCGACAACTACCCAATATACAGCGCCTGGTAGTAGCTCGGTTTCGTCGTTGGAATAATGCAGACGCCTATCTAGAAATTCATTCGGCGACTACTACCTGCTGCAAGTCATGTAATTGTTTTTGACTCAACGGTTCTAGAAATATTAGGAGAAGCCGAAAAGTCTTTGCTTAAACAACTCGTATAAGGTTGGAGCAACACGTCTCTCACCCTTCTCAACTTTGGAACAAACAGATTGGGTAAATGGGGGAAAGCGTTAGTCTCACCTCAATCTGATCACTCCTGGTTCGTTCATTTTCTAGGCGGTTAGAAAAAAGACGGAACGGAATAATTAGGGTTATAGCGGAATGGCACTAAGATAAGTCCAAAGTCTTGTTTTGCCTCGTTAAGAGCCTCCAGGCTGGGAAACTATTTTGGGAGGCTCCGCCTCCTCTTTCTTGACCAGAGGCAGAGCCTCTTGGAACTCGTTAAGAGTCTTCAGACTGGGAACAAGGTTACACAAGCCTTTCGGCTTTTCTTTGTGCCATTCGGTTATAGCGTTTATCCCAGATTGCGATTGCAAGCGTTGCGAATTAATCTTCAGTATTGGTTGACCATTTGCTACCATCCAAAAACTTGATTTTTCTCAAACCCTTATGACTACCTTATATCAAGTTCGGTTAAACACTTATAATATCTGTAGGTTGGGGAGCCACTGCGCCTTTGCGGTTTCCCGACTTGTTCGCGCAGCGTCTCCCTTAGGAGAAGCAAGTGGCGTTTAAGGAACGAAACTCAACATTAACAAGAAGTAAATGTTGGGTTTCACTGGCGTTCAACCCAACCTACATTGATAGATTTTATTATAAGTAATCACCCGAACTTGATATTATTTACCAATTTCTCTAACTTAAAAAAAAATGGGTCAACCGGGAGTGATCAAATGTGATTGATCATTTCACTCGACCTTCTTAATTTAGCCAAGTTCAGTAGAAAGCGATTAAAAAATGACTCTTCATATACATCTGTGATCGCTACCTTCGGTTTTAAAGCCAACTTTGGGATATGATTTCCATGCTTAGGTTAAAGGGTTATCACCCTCTCCCTGTCGTTGCGTGCCGCCCTGCCCTCGTGGTGCAGACATGATTTGCTTTTGCTGTTCTTGTAGCCAGGTTTCAAAGAGTTCATTTAACAGGCGCACTTTCATGAATTCATCTAGTTGTGCGGGGATAAATTTTTCCAGCCGCAAAATCACAAACCAGTCAGCGATGCGGGTAGGGGGCAATATCTGACCTGGTTGACTGCTAGAGAGCATTTGCACCATTACGGGATGTAGTGCATTCAGTTCAATCGGGCCTACTAAGCCACCAGTTTGGGCTTCTGGCCCAAGTGAGTATTCCCGCGCCAAATCAGCAAAAGAGTTTTCTTTTGCCTGAATCCGAAAGTAAAGTTCTTGGGCAATTCCCACATCCTGGGTTCGCAGTAGAGAATAAATTACTTTGTCCAGTTTTGCCTTGGACTGAAAAAAGTAGGATTCCAGTTTATTACCCCAAGTGGCTTGCTTGAATTTTTCAATTTTAAGCTTACGAGTGATAATAACTTCTAGTTGTTCGGGAATCACACCTTGATGTGTCATCCAAGCCTGGATGTCTTCTTCATTTTTGAATTGTTTTTCGGTGTAAAACTGCTGTTTAGCTTGGGCTACTTCCTCAGGTGTACATATTGCTACGTTCGCGGAGCGTGAGCTTTGATCTATCGCTTCATCAAGGATCAATTCCCGCTGCAACTGTGGCAGCATTTGGTAACTTGCCAGTAAGGAAATCAGTTCACTAGCTGTGATTGTACGATTACCGATTTGGATCGCTTCAGTCATTAGCTTTCGGGCATCTCAAGAATATCTGGTTTATCAAAGAAGCTGTACATAACCCATTCACTGGGAGCTTTTGTCTTAGTCCCACCGAGTCAGGTATGTTAACCTTACTTTCGCAATAATTAAATAGTGATTTGCTAATATATTTTAATATATACAGTTTATATAAGTTTTTATCAAAGATTCTACGTACATAGGATCAGATGTGAAGACGTTCAACTTACATGACAACGCCTGAATCACGGTTTTGTAAATACTCCAAAGAATGCTCAAAGACGATGTCTGGTGACAAGCCACGCTTGCCTTGCACATCTAGAAATTCTCGTCGTCTGTTAACAGTTATCAGAGATAGAAAAAGGCAGCATTGGGTGTGCTGCCTTTTTCCATGAGAGATTTATGTATCCTGTAACCAAAAATTCTAACCTCTACAACAACTTTAAATAGTTCAAAAGATCCGCCATTTCTTGTGCACTAGGCTGGAATTTGGGCATTGGCGGTGTTTCACCACTGATTACTTGGTGAATCAGTCCATATTGAGACTTGTGCTTTGAAACAGCTTGCAAACTGGGGCCTACTCGCCCGTCTGCTTCCAAGCCATGACAACCAGCACAGTTAATTTGAAAAATAGCGTGTCCTTGAACTGGGTTTCCTGTTAGGGACAGAACACTCTTAACGTATGGATCGGAGGCTTGAACCAACTGAACACCAAAAAAGCCCAAAGGGACTGCTAGCAGTATGGCCAGCGTCAATAAAACGATGCGCTGAATCAAAATTTCAGGTTTGGTAATCTGGTTATCCAAAAGGTTTGCGGTGAAAGTTTAGGTGTGCTAAAAAGTTTTCATTTCCTACACATAGCTTAAAAGTTCTTGATTGTGTCTGCAACCACAGAAGATAATTTTCTTGTGGGAAGTCATCCTCCAAAAAGGCTGTAGAGCGCAGGATTCATACCAAATTTGATAAAATCAAAAACAGGAAACGAATATTTAATAATTACGAAGAGGAGATTTACGGTGGTTGAACCCCTGCTATCAGGTATTGTCCTTGGTCTAGTTTTTGTTACTCTCGCCGGACTGTTTTACGCTGCCTATAAGCAATACAAGCGACCCAACCAGTTGGGGGGGTGAGAAGTGTTGAGTTATGAGTGCTGAGTTATGAGTGGGGGAGATAAGGGGGACAAGGAGGACAAGAAACAATTTTTTCCCCCTGCTTCCCGACTCACCCTCTTCTCTCATTCTAAAATTCTGTAGAAAGTAAGTGATGTGTTGCCATAAACTTTGTTGCGGCAAATTTCCCAAGCGGAAATCTCTGGCGGTGTCCAACCTTGTGAGCCGTGTTCAACTGCGATTTCGCCGCTAGAATCTAAAAGCTGATAGTGAGCGATCGCTTCTAAAACTGGCTGGTACAATCCACTGGCATAAGGTGGATCAAAGTAGATTCTGTCAAATTGCTTGCCTGATAAGGTCTTTAACTGCTGGATAATATCTCCCCACAATACCCGAAATTCTTGCTCGGCATTAGCTACCTGCTGCCAATTTTGTTGAATAGTGGCACAGGCTCGGCTCGATTGTTCAATTCCCACTACTAAGCTGGCTTCTCTACACAAAGCCTCTGCACCCATTGAACCAGTACCGGCGCACAAATCCAGCCAGCGACAACCTACTATTTCTCCCTGCCAAATATTAAAAACTGCTTCTCTGACTCGCGCACTGGTGGGTCTAGTTTCTTTTCCTGGTAAAGTTTTTAGCTGGCGATTGCCGTAAATTCTCAGACTCATAATGGATTAGTCGTTAGTCATTGGTCATTAGCCATTTTCATTTATTAACAAATGAAAAAGGACAAATAACAAAAGACAAATGACAAAAATAGTATTAGGCAGGAATTTTTTCGCGGACTTGAGCAACAAAATTAGACAGGATTTGCAATCCGATATTAGAGGATTTTTCGGGGTGAAATTGAACTGCAATCAGGTTTTCGTGGGCGATCGCAGCTGTGACGGTTTGACTCCCGTGGGTGACGGTTGCTGCACGGATTTGCTCTTCTATGGGGTCAACATAGTAGGAATGGACAAAATACACCCAAGGATCGGACGGTAAATGCTCCCACAAAATACTTTTTGGCTGAGTCACTTGCAGTTGATTCCAACCCATGTGAGGAATAGTGATGTCAGGTTCTGGACGAAACCGCCGCACTTTTCCTTTAATAATTCCTAGTCCTGGTTGGGTACCTTCTGCACTTGATTCAAAGAGAATTTGCAATCCTAAACAAATTCCCAAAAAAGGTTTACCAGATGCGATCGCTTCTTTAATAGGTTGTTCCAAACCACGTGATCGCAAGTGTTGCACTGCTGGATCAAATGCTCCCACTCCCGGTAGGACTATTGCATCTGCCTGCTCTAATTCCTTTGAAGAATAAGTAACATTAGGAGTTGCCCCAGCTTTTTCCAAGCCTTTGCAGACTGAGTGCAAATTTCCCATCTCGTAGTCTACGACCGCAATAACTGGCATTTACCTGCTCCTTGTAAATTTATTATCGAGGGTTTTTCTATTCTAAATAATATTTCTATTCTAAATAATATTTGTTATGAATAAAAGAATTCTATTAACTTCCTTTGACACTTGCTAAACGATCAACTGTCAAATTCTTCTGATGAATTTATTACTAGAAGTTACAAAACTCAAGTTGATACCCGGTGACTTAACTTTTTTGCGCCAGTTACCGGTAGATGTGCAACTTGCCAGTCATCAGGTAATTGAAAAAATCAATACAATCCAACCTGATTAGATCATCTGTTGTGGCATGGCTCCAAGCCGTACATAATTAAGTGTGCAAGCAGGTACTAGCTGTAAAGAAATTATTTTGCAGACAGAAGTCGATTTAGAAAAATTAGTGGTGGGAGCATTGGCAATTCAGATTAGCCATGATTGCGGTAAATTTGTTTGTGAACACGAGTGCGGATGCACTAGAAGGTGTTTACTATTCAGTATTGGACTACTTAAGTCAATCAATTTTGGATAATGGAATTGACGATAACGTAGTGTAAAGCCTGCGGCATAGCAACTCTTAGAGAGGCTGCGCCAACGCTTAGAGCGAGTTCGCGAGCGTATGATTGGATTTGTTCCACCCACGCTTGGACGGGGCATGAACCAAAAAATATCTATTATCTAAAATTGGCATGGTTAAAGCCAACTCACGGCGCGTTGTATCTTTGTCCACGTTCCGGTTCTCAATCAAGAGAATTTCATGGAAATTCTCTTTATTTCTTATTAATTATTAACAAATTGGCACTTTTATAAACTTATGAATATCTGTGATATTGGAAAAAATATCTAAGTGTATGTTGCCATTGCTACTGATTTTGCCAATTGCTCAATCAATTTCTGCTACACCACCACTTGAAGAAGTCCTGCAACCACAAGAAGTGCGTCCTTTACCAGGCAAGTTGGATACAGTGCCAACGTTTAACAGCAATAGTCCAGAATTGGTGTTGAAAGAAGGAATTTTACTCTCCACTTTTCCACCAGATGGCAAAAAAGTGCCAACAGCGCATCTGAATTTTCCCTTTCAGGGACGATTTGATATTTTTGCCCATCATGTTGCTAAGGCTGAACCACCAGAGAATTTGCGTTCGCTGTATCTAGGAATAATTTTGCACAACCCTGGTTCTGAACCAGTGAAGATAAATATTTGGCAGGCGGCGAGTTATTTGAGTCAACCGGATGCACCATTTATTCAGTTACCATCCTTTACCCAAAATCTTTTAGGTACAATCTTTGCGGGGCCAGGCGATCGCGTCATGTCTGATGTTTTAAGGGGACGGCGACAAGAAATTTTTCCTGCCCAAATTGAGATTCCACCAGGGCAAAGTCGAATGTTACTCAATCTGCCAATTCCTGTGCAGGGACTAACACCACCCGTGAATGGTCGGTCTACATTGATCCGATTGCAAAGTAATGGCACTGTCTATGCAGCTAGCCTAGCGATGTTTGCACGGGTGAATCCTGATGGCAGTGAGCGATCGCCTACTTTAGAAGAGTGGCAGAATTTACTAGATAATGGTAATTTGGCTGGGCCACGGGATAAAACTGCTACTCCCTTAGAGGAAACTGACAAACCAAAAATTTATGGGCGTGTTGCTGGAGTGGCTAGTGGTTCACGATGGAGAGCCTTGTTAGTAGATAATCCTAAAGCTAGGTATCTGACTATTCCCCAGCCTGGTCAAGTGTTTTCCTACGCTCTGAGTACCCTAGATGGCGGTACGTTAGGAACTGGTCAAATTCAAAGTGCACCCATGCTGGTGCGTTATCCTGACACCGCATATCGCGCTCATGGCAACTACGGAATTCAATATAATCTAAAGTTGCCCTTATATAATAATACTCAAAGTTTTCAAACTGTTAGTGTGTCGATGCAAACGCCACTAAAAGAGGAACAGTTAGGAAAACCAGGGTTACGCTTTTTGAGTACACCAGCCCGTGAAGTATTCTTCCGAGGCACAGTTCGAGTACGTTACAAAAATGACCTTGGTCAGCTGCAAACGGAGTATGTACATTTGGTGCAAAAGAGAGGTCAACCAGGAGAACCGTTAGTTTCATTAAATATGAAAGCTGGCGATCGCTCCTTAGTAGAAGTAGATTTTCTCTATCCACCGGATGCTACACCACCGCAAGTATTAACAGTGTCAACTCAAGCTGCACCTCGGTAATGATTGATAAGTAATGGGTAAGAGCTTTTCTCCAATTACCTATTACCAAAAAATATTAGTCAGATCATTCACAAAGTCTTACTGTTTACCAACTTGGCGCGGCTCAAAGGCACAACAAGGCGGTCAATGTTGCTCCATGAATTAACATTCTTCATATTGATAAGGCTTTTCACCCCAAGTTTGTGTATTTAGGGTGAATACTTATTCCGCTCCATGCGTTGCAATATAAATAGCAGACTATAGCAGGTAATAAAAGGACGGCATGGCAAGCGATCAAAAAATCAATCAAGAAACTGAGTTAAATTCGCTCCCGCTCCTTATTGGAACCCTGATTTTACTGGTAGAGGATGAGCCAGATATTGCAGATTTGCTCATCTTCATTTTAGAAGCAGCTGGTGCAGAGGTGATGGCTTTAACCGATGCAGAAGAAGCCCTTGCCTTGGTAGAATCGCTTCATCCCGATATTCTGGTGTGCAATGTGAAGTTGCCTGATCATGATGGAAATTGGTTAATTGAGCAAATTCGAGTGCATTCTTGCCTATCTCTAAGACAGTTGCCTGCGATCGCTATCACTTCTTATACACGGGAAGTCTCAAGTCATAAGGCTTTGAATGCTGGTTTTAATCGATTTCTAGTCAAGCTTGAGAGTCCAGAGTCAATCGTAGGTGAGATTGTTCACCTGCTATCTACCGATATTTAGATATAAATACTCGGTCTTGATCCATTCGTGAGAGGTTAACGTGAACTCGACGGATTGAAGAACGTACAAAAAATATCTCAAAGTAAAAACCTGCAAAAACACTGCTGAGTAAAGCTAACTTTTCTTTATCTAAGGAAACCCGATGATTTTTCGCAGTATAGAACCGAATATCTCCATCCCTGAACAGCCCTTAACGGAAATTGTCTTGGAACGAGCGATAGAATTCGCTGACAAACCAACGATGATTGACGGGCTAACTGGTCGAACGATAACTTATAGAGAACTAACAGACTCAATTAGCAAAGTAGCTGCTGGTTTTGCTGCGAGGGGTTTTCTAAGGGGGATGTAGTTGCTATTTATAGTCTTAACTGTCTGGAATATCCCATCGCATTTGGGGCGATCGCTAGTTTAGGTGGAGTTAGCACCACGGCAAATCCATCTTATACAGCTAGCGAACTTGTATATCAATTAAATGATGCTGGTGCTAAATATTTACTGACAGTACCAGAACTGCTAGAACGCGGATTAGAGGCCGCTAGTCAGTCAAAAGTTGAATCAGTATTTGTGTTTGGTAACGCTGCGGGTGCAATCCCATTTTATCTACTTTTAGAACATTGTGACTCAGTACCAAAAGTACAAATTAATCCAAAAGAAGACGCGGTTGCTTTGCCCTATTCTAGTGACACAACTGGTTTGCCTAAAGGTGTCACACTGACACACTTATGAATTAATTGTAGACAGCTACGAACAAGTCAGAGAAAGACCTGGAGATAATGAAGAACAAGAAAAATATTTTTCAGGTAAGAAGAGTAATCATACTTTTAAAAGTCAAATGATTGTCATGCCTGATGGTAGAGATATTGTTGATATTGTGGCAGGAGAACCTGGTCCAGAAAGCGATATAACTATATTCAAGGAATATCGCTCATTTGACCCATAACAAAGATTTCAAGGAAATAAAGCATATGTTGGAGAAGATTTAATTACAACCATTAAAAAACCAAGAAACCGAGAACTAACAACTGAACAAAAAGAACAAAACAAAGAGTTTTCAGCCAACCGAATATTCGTTGAGCATCGAATTCGGTTAGTCAAAGTATTTCGAGTTATCCAATAAAAATTTCGGCTAAATCCTCAAAAATATGAACAAGTAATGTTGACGATTTGTGGATTAGTAAGATTCCAAATTAGGGCGCTAATATTACCAGGAGAAATATCCTCTATGTCATCGGGTTAAAATTAACGCATATAACTAAATATTTTTGCCTAATTATCAACAGCAAATGTCTCGAAACTTTATTTTATCGTAGATACTAGCTAATTTACTATAATTGTATTTATGCCCTATAACCTAGTTATACAAAGGGTTTGATTATTTTCGGAGATGTCTAATATTAAAATCTATAATAAAAACCAATTAATATTTGTATTGACTATAATATACTATATAGAGTAAGCTAAGAAGCTTTTTTAGCAAGAGCTTATTCATTATGGTAAAAATGTAATGTGTATAGATTTCAGTGCAGCAAAGTACAGTACCATTGCTGCGTAGTATTTGTGTCCCAAGTATTTTTGGTAGGAGTGGGATAATTTATGTACTTGAAAATTCCTGAGCAGTATAAGTCTGGAATTGAATTTATTTTAAACACTGATGATGATGCTGTTGATATAATTATATCAGCTTTACGTGATTTTCCTCCGACCGCCGAAAACGTTATATATAAAATTTCTGAAAGAATAGTTCAAACACAAAAAGTTGATGCCCCTACTGCTGTAAAGATTGTTGACACTCTAGTATCTTTAAGGCAATTAAACAAAGATGAAAAATTGTCTAATGAGGCTATTGTGATTTTAATCAGTGAGTCTCTAGAAAAAGATACTGAATTTGTAGTCACAACAGAGCTAAGAGAACGTTTTAGAAAGAGGTTATCCAGCCTACTACAAGCTTTAGAAAGTATTGCTTTCTCCTTAGATATTTCGGATAAAGCTTCTAATTTACTGATTGAACATGAGCGAATATTTTCAGACTCAAGGATTGTTACTGACATAAGACCTGTATTTGACTCAGAAACTGAGAGAAAAGTAGAAGCTGCTATCTTAATTCATACACTTAAAATTCAGTATAGAGATATAGAGGGAATTAAAGAATTTTATATAGCCCTTGACTCAGATGATTTAGATAATTTGTATGAGCAAATAACTATTGCAATAGACAACAGAGATGCTCTTGGATCTATTTAAAAAAAAGCAGAAATAGAGTGTATAAATTCTGCATTTGAAGTTTCAGTGTTAGAAAATATAGAAGATGACGATGAATAACAACATTGATTCAACCATATAAATATCAAAGATTTCCAATTAAGAATCAGGATAAAAATATGTTGAAATCAGAAAAACTGAAAGAGAAAACAAACTCTTGGACTAAAAAACTAAATACTAAAAAATTAGCTAAATATTCACATTCTCTTAAAGTTAGCCAATTTTGTGTGTCTTTTGTGCCAATTCAAGAAAATTATAGTAGTTTCAATTTACTCAAAGATAATAACTGCGATATTTATTTAAGTAATCAAATTAAAACTGAAGCAAGTAAAGTATCGCTATTGAAAACTAAAAGCTGGAAGCAAGAGGCTTTTTCTTGGAGAGAAGAAAAAGTGCCGTATGTTTATTCTCAACAATCCTTACTCCAAAAAAGTAAAACTCGCAAAGCGAAGCAAATAATAAACCGTCCGTCAAATTATCTATTAAGGCAAGCAGAAATAAAAGGCACTTTTATGAAACTTGCTAATCAATGGCGTAGCGAAACTAAGCATAGTAAATCTTTTCATTTAAATAATCCTCAACCTATTTCTTGGAATCAGCTAACTGATTTTATTCGTTCTTTAGGCTATCCCATTAAGCATATTTCTTATCAAAATTGGCAGTCACAGCTTAGTAACCAAGCTCGTTCGCAATCAAATCCTTTATATGCTCTTTTACCTTTTTTTCTCCAAAATTCTCCAGAGCATCAACAAGCTAGAGAACCAAAAATTAGCTGTCAAGCAATACAGACCGCACTGGCAGAAAGTTCGATTATCTGTCCTCCAGTAGATACTAAATTGCTGAATACCTATTTTGACTACTTTATTAGTAGCGGTTTTTTGGATGCGAAATAATGAACATTACTAAAATACTTCTTTGTGCCTTTGGAATTTATCCTGTTGTGTTTGATGACAATGGCGATAATTCTTGAGTCTTGGCGTTGGACAAAGTGCAGAGTGACAGAAGGAATTAAGCGTTTTGGCGATCTTCTACTCTTCTAATCTTATCCAAAAACTTTAGCTGCTGGTATATACAACTAATCTGCGGTAAATCCACACCTCTAGAATGCGCTTTCCGTAATGGGTTCCCAAAAATTGCTTCTACTTCCAAAGGCCGTCTTTCGTCGTAGTCAATTTTCATGCTGGTACGATAAGGCTTCATCTTCACGGTGTAATCTAGCATTGTTTGGATGAAGCTATCAGGAATGATGCGTCCGCAACTAAAGGAACCTGCTGCAACTTCATACATCAACTGTTCAACTAATTTGCGGGTGTGGACATAGGACATTAATTCATCTGTTCTAGCGTTGAGAATTACAGACAGTCCATTATAGGGAATATTCCACACCAATTTTTTCCATCGCCCTAGTAATAAGTCTTCAGTTAATTCTATTGAGATACCAGCACTCTTCAAGTCATCGGCAATTTGCCGCATCTTATCTGTAATCCCAGTAGGATCATAGCCAGAAGCATATCCTCCTAGTGTAATTTGTCCATAGTCGAGGTGGCGGATATGTCCTGCTTCGACTTTATTGGAACAGAGAAAACACAACCCACCAATAATACTCACATTGCCAACTATTTTGGCAACTTCTTCTTCTACCGCCAGTCCATTTTGCAATACCAACACTACCCCATCATCCCTGACGAGTGGCGGTAACATCTGCGGCAATAAATGGTTTTGTGTCGTCTTTAGTGCTACCACCACCACATTGCATTGTGGCATTTTTTCTACATCATTGTAGGCATTGACTTGAGTCAGAGTGAAATTACCATCTTTTGACTCAATAATTAAACCAGATTTACTGACATATTCATAATCACTCTTCATCAAAAAGTGGACATCTAAACCAGCTTTTTGCAGTTTGGCACCATAAAAGCCACCTAATGCACCAGTTCCTAGAATGGCGTAACTACGCTCGGACATTTTGCTAACAATGAGATTTTTATATGATGATCATAATGCGAATACGTCGCACACATACAGCCAAAAACTGCCGGTGTGGCATTAGGTAGTGAATCACGCGGGAGCATCCCATTGGTTTGGCGGCTTATACTTATCTGCCTAAAAAACCCTCGTTTGATATTTACCCAAAAAACTTGCCTGTTCTACCTCCTGCTGTTTTTTAATTCGTCGAACTCACGTTTTGAGTAATAGTTGATGTTCTTAATCTGTCAAGAATGGTCTTCATCTGGTTTTTGATACTGATATTTACTCAATAGGCGCTAGGAGCACATAGCTAGCTGTACCCTCCTACAAACGACTCTACCTTGGAAACCATATAACCCTAAGTGACTAGGGTGAAATGTTGGATATATTTGTTAACTTTATTGAAAACCCTTTGTTGGCTTTTTTTGCCCCTTACCCTTGGGCTTAGATTTATTAACTTCTCCTAAAGCTTCTTGAAATAAGTTGTGTAGATGTATAGGAACGCTAGCAATTTCTGGTAACTCTGGCTCAATAGGTTTGTTGAATTCTTCCAAAAGTGCGTCTAAGTCACTTTCAAGGCTAAATGGACGTTGCAGATATTTCTGCAACACCCTTTCTAGCTGAGTTGGATACTGTTGCGCTAACCGATGCCAGATAAAGGCGTTAATACTTTTATCTTCGAGGTAATACCGAATTAATTTTTCAGCCCCTTCAATACTTTGCCAGTCCTCTGCTGATAAAATTGCTTGTATTTTACTATATGTTGGTAAAAATATTTGTCCCCAACGAGGATCAGAAAGAGCCGTTACCTGTTCTGCTTTTTTGAGTTCCGCAGGTAAATCAACTTTGGGCATAACCATTTTGCTATTGCCACTTTTGCTGTTAAACATCTGAGAAACTGCGTTTGAGTCAGCACCAAATTCTTGTGCTGCTGCTTTGATTTCCTCATCTGTAATGCCAGCTGCTTCTGCCACTTCAGCCAAGGATTTGGAAGTATCAATTCCTGCTGCTGCAAAACTTTTTTCAGTGATTAATTCTTGGAATTGAGCTATTTTTTTATTAAGCTGGTATCCCGGCAGTGTGATTTCATCAGTGCCAAAAAAGTCCACAAACTGCTGATGATATCGTGCTACTGACTCCCAAGCCTCTTCTAGCAAGTCTGGAGCATCGCTGTAAAGATTACTTTTATAGTTTTCTTTGAAATTACCAATTGCTACAGCAAGTTTTGGTTTACCCAATTTACCCATCATTGTGTAGGGGCCAGAAAACATCCAGTAGCTGTCGGTAACGGGAGAAATGCGAGTTAATAAGATTTCTCCTACTTTCAACCGAGATATTGCCTGTAGTGTTTGGGTATTATTTGGCTTGACGATGTAGCGTTTATCTGTCAACCAGTTCGTCAACTCAAAGCCATCAGGTAGGATGTTAGTAATGGCAAATAAGCCAATAAAACTATGATGCCAGCTTTTGATCAGGTTGCGATCGCTCCCTTCTAAATCTGGATGGCTTTCGATAAACAACTCTAATGGTGACTTCTCACCGACTTTCCCTACTGTCAGAAAGCTATCAATGATTAAGTCCTGCTGTGTACTATCCCCACTTCCACGGCGCAACTGTGCTGCTGCATAGGTTTCGAGTGCTTGTGCCAGTTCGCCTTCTGCATCAAGAACAAAATCAACTAAGGCTTGTTTTAATTCGTGCGATCGTTCTAATATGACATCCACAAGTTCATCTCTCGGTGCAACAGATGTAAATTATAGCTTTTGAGAGAATTGCTTGTTTGATAATTTAGCAACTTCCCTATGGAAACTGCCATATCTCCTCTAAAAGTTTTCAATAAGCACATTTTATCCCAAATTAGATGATCTGACGCTGCTGGCTCCTACCCTGCAAAGTTCCTTTGGGAGATATCTACTGTGTCAAGTTTAAATTGATCAGTAGACAAGACTTTAGTCCTGACTACAAACCATTAAAACTAGTTTGACAAATCACTACTAGGTAGAAAGCCAAGAACCAGAATTTTGAGAATTTAAAAATGTGTTTTTAGAGAGCAAAATAAAAAGGCAAAAGAAAACCTTCTTTTGCCTTTTTACTTTTTACCTCTTAATAGAGACGCAAAATTTCAAGTCTCTATTCATCGTCGAAATCATCTTCCTCGTCTTCCTCTTCTTCCTCGAAATCGTCCTCGTCTGCTACTTCATCGGCGATTAATTCATCGTCGTCATCTAAAATTGACCTTTCTGCACGTCTGCTACCAAAACCAGATTCCCCAAGAGTAGGAGAATCTAAATTATAGGTGCGAGCAGTACGGTCATCTAAGACCATATCCAGGGGATCATCAACTTCATCCAAGACACCATTGCTAATCTCAGCAGCATAATCATCGATCGCACCCGGTTCATCATAGGTATTGTACCCAGTACCAGCCGGAATCAATCGCCCGATAATCACGTTTTCCTTTAATCCACGTAGCCAGTCAGATTTACCTTCGATGGCTGCTTCGGTAAGTACCCGTGTTGTCTCTTGGAAGGATGCAGCAGAAATAAAGCTGTCAGTGTTCAAGGATGCTTTGGTGATACCCAACAATACTGGGGTATACTGTGCTCTAGCACCGCCTGTAATTGCCATGGCTTCGTTCACCTGCTCGACTTGGCGCAGTTCCACCAATTCGCCAGGAAGCATTGTGGTGTCACCACCATCATCAATCCGGACTTTGTTGGTCATCTGGCGAACAATCACTTCAATGTGCTTATCGGAAATATCAATCCCCTGAGACTGATACACCATTTGCACTTCATTCACCAAGAATGTCTGTACTTTCTGTAAAGCATGGCTAGCACAAGCATAGACTCCGTCTTCGGAACCCAGGCTAAAGAAGATTTCCAAAATTTCGTGGGGGTTGGATGGACCATCTGTCAGCGGTTGTCCCGCTAACACAGTTGCTCCATCTGGCACAATCAAATTTTGTCCTGGTCCTAGAGGATAATCAGTGATCACACCATTTGATTCTACGACCTTGATAGCGATCGCTTCATCACCATCGCCGTAAACTACCTTAACTTCACCCGCCCGCCGACATAAAATGCACGCTTCTTTCGGTTTACGAGCTTCAAGCAGTTCCTCAATCCGGGGCAAACCTTGAATGATATCTCCGGTTTTGGCGCGTTCAAACACCAACAACACCAAGTTATCACCCCGTTGTACCAAATCGCCGTCTTCTATCTGCAACACAGCACCAGGGCTGACTCGATAAGGGCGACCGATGCGGGTAGTAATAACGTAGTTTTTAGTACTCAGAGCTGATTCCTCACCAGGTGCAGCAGGGGCATTTTTGATATCCACTACTTTCCCTGATTCTTGGGCAAAAATTCCCGGAGCAACTTCTGTACCTTCTACTAACAAGTCACCCACTTTCACCTTAGGCTGAGTACTAGTATTCGTCATCAGCCTGTCAATGTCGCGCAACACCAAGCAGCGACGAACGTTTTCGGTTCCTTTTTGGACGCCCCGCACTTCCCCCCCTTCTTTACACAAGATTTGGGTCCGTGCGACCACAGCTCCAGGAGCGATGGTAAGCCCATCTTGGACTTCAAGTGTTGTCTCAGTGCTACCTTGGGTGGCATCAGCGGTAATATCTCGACGAATTACCAAGGACTCCAAAATTACCAGTTGTAAGCGCTGAACTTCTGGGTCTTCAGTATCCTGTACCAATTCAATATCTGCTGCTAGGGGCGAAGCATTGTGGTCTTGTTCCCCTTCT
Organism: Nostoc sp.; assembly: GCF_036917195.1. Classification (GTDB taxonomy): domain Bacteria; phylum Cyanobacteriota; class Cyanobacteriia; order Cyanobacteriales; family Nostocaceae; genus Nostoc. Next base: position 32,983 of record NZ_JBALDG010000019.1, on the reverse strand, counting down.
TGCTCAATTTCCAGCACTAACTGGGTTCGCAGCAGTTCCACACCTTCAACAGACTTGACGCGTTCCGAATCTTTGTAAGGTAGTCGCTGCACAGCCCGCAACTGAATCGAACGCCCAGTTTTTTGACTTACCGATGTAGTTGATGGCACGTCTGGATTATCCGGTACGGCAAACTCAACTACCGGACGACTTAACAGGGCAGGGCCTTCTGGTGTCTCCACATACTGGATATAGCGTAATTCTGTGGCGACACTGCCTTGAAATTCCTCGCCAGGTTGGATGAAGGTATTATCTCGCCCGATGACTGCTTCTGGATCATCCACCATTAGCAGTTCTCCTGGCTTAACCACCACTTCCCGCAGGATGTCGTTTTTCTGGGTGACTTCTACCACACCGCTGTTTTGGCAGAAAATATCTTTTACTACCTCGGTGCCAGCTTCCACAAATTGACCGTCTTCTACCAACAGCAAGGAGATGTCTTTATTAACTTCGTGACTTTCTTCGGGAATCCACAAAAGGGTACCGCCCTGCACAACTTCATAACCCAGCTTGGCTTTGCCTTTTTTCTGGACTTCTACACCCGCGAATTTTAGGAATCCACCAGTGGTTGTGCGATAGCGGTCATCAATTAACTCAGCTACAACTTGACCATTTTGCACTTTTGTGCTTGGTGTTGCCCGGAGGTTAAATATCTGGTTGTTGCCAGTGGAGACTAAGTAATTATTGCGACCTTGGGAACTTTGGACTGTTACCGTTGCCTGGTCTAAGACTACAGAAGCGGTAATAATCTCAATTTCCCTAGTACTTTTACCTGGGGTAGCTTCTGGCAAGCGCACCACACCGCCGTGCAAAGTGGTTAACTTGGTTTCTGCTAAAACTCCATTAGAGGCGATCGCATCACCATTTTTCACCACCAATTCTGACCCAGGTGGCAAGTTGTAAACTTCCCCAGACAAAATCCAAATCAAACCACCCCGTGCGGCTGTGGTTGTGGTATTACCTTGACGGTCAGTTTTTTGTTCTGGAACTACTTCGGCAAATTGCACTTCCCCTGCCAAGTCAGAGGCTACATCTTTAACTGCTTTTTCTGTATTAGTCCTAGTTGTGCGTCCACCGAGAGCAACCTCTGCCAACAACTGTCCTTGTTTTACCTTATTTCCATCAAATACATATAGTGTTGAACCTTGAGTAAGATGAACCTCTTGGTTGTCTGGGGTAACATCACCTTCTTTTGTTGGCTCCAAAAGCAGGATGCCATTAGCCTCAACATACAGGGCATCTTCCCCGTGGCGGGTACGATATGTTCTGGTCTTCAGTTTGCGGGGAAGCTTGACAGTCCCATCAATTTTAGAACGAACTTGTTGCGCCACTTCCCCAGTAAACACACCACCTGTGTGGAATGTCCGCATGGTTAACTGGGTACCAGGTTCGCCGATACTTTGGGCGGCAATAATCCCCACTGCTTCGCCCAAATCCACCATTTTGGCGTGGGCTAAACTCCAACCGTAGCAGTGTTGACACACTGAACGTGCAGCTTCACAAGTTAGGGGACTCCGCACCACAACTTCTGACACCCCAGATTTTTCAATTTTCTTCGCTAAGTCCTCAGAAATTGGGGAATTGCGTGGTGCAATTACTTCTTTTGTCACTGGATGCACCACATCTTCGCCAATTACCCGTCCCATCAAGCGGGTTGCTAGAGGAATTAAGGTTTTGGCACCTTCTGTCATTGGTCCAATGGTAAGACCTCTGGTGGTGCCGCAGTCAAATTCCCGAATAATTACATCTTGGGATACATCCACCAACCGGCGGGTGAGATAACCAGAGTCAGCCGTCCGTAAGGCGGTATCCACCAATCCTTTTCTGGCACCGTAAGACGAAATAATGTATTCCGTCACAGTTAGTCCTTCACGGAAATTAGTTTTGATGGGCAAATCGATAATTTCCCCTTGAGGATCTGCCATCAGTCCCCGCATCCCCACCAATTGCCGGACTTGGGAGATGTTACCCCGTGCCCCGGAGAATGCCATCATGTATACGGAGTTCAGGGGATTAGTCTTCTTGAAGTGGACGACGACTTCATCTTTCAAGGCTTCACTGGTACCATTCCAGGTATCGATTACCTTTTGGAAGCGTTCTACTTCAGTGATTTCTCCCCGTTGGTAACGGGTTTCAGTGGCGCGAATTTCTTCTTCAGCTGCTTCTAAGAGCAATCGTTTAGTTGGTGGCACCATTAAGTCATCGACACTGATGGAAACCCCTGCTTTGGTAGCGTAGCGAAATCCCAAATCTTTGAGTTTGTCCGCCATCACTGCGGTTCGCGCCGTACCATAATGCGTAAAGGCCCAAGAAATTAATTTTTGCAGTTGACTTTTGTTAACTACGCGATTGCGAAAAATCATTTTTTCAGTCATTGATCATTAGTCCTGAGTCATCAATAATCAATAATTCATAATTCGTAATACTCGCCAGAGGCGAGAAGCAAGCTACGTAATTCGTAATTGAAGAATTAATTACGAATTACTAATTAGAAATTATGAATTAACTTGCTAGTGCTTCCTGAATGGCATTATTGTAAATAACGCGACCAGGAGTTGTGTATATATACTGCGAAAGTACATTGCCTTTAGCGTCTTGTCTGACTCGGCGGAACTTATAGAGTAATGTCCGGCTACCATCCTCGTTTTCCGTCACTTTCACGGGTTCTGTATCCGGTTGGTCTGATTCTATTTCACCGTCAAACCGTACATAGATATAGGTGTGCAAGTCTATTTGCTCTTGCTGGAAAGCCATAATTACATCCTCTAGCGAAGAAAAGTACTTTCCTGCACCTTTTGTCGCACCGGGATTTTCTGCTGTTAAGTAATACGCTCCCAACACCATATCTTGGCTAGGTGTGATGATGGGTTTACCCGTGGCTGGTGACAAAATATTGTTAGAAGCCAACATCAACAACCGAGCCTCAGCCTGACTTTCTAACGACAGCGGGACGTGTACTGCCATTTGGTCGCCGTCAAAGTCGGCGTTAAATGCCGGACAGACCAGAGGATGCAGCTGAATCGCTCTACCTTCTACCAAAATCGGTTCAAAAGATTGAATACCCAAGCGGTGCAACGTTGGTGCCCGATTTAGCATCACAGGGTGTCCTTCAATTACCTCTTCCAGCACATCCCAAACACTGGGGTCACTACGCGATATCAGCTTTTTCGCAGCTTTGATGTTATTTACCATACCGCTACGAATAAGGCGGTTAATCACAAATGGTTGAAATAGCTCAATTGCCATTTCTCTAGGCAAACCGCACTGGTGAATTTTCAGCTTTGGCCCGACCACAATTACAGAACGTCCAGAGTAGTCAACCCGTTTACCTAACAAGTTTTGTCGGAAACGTCCTTGCTTACCCTCAATAATGTCAGACAAAGATTTTAGGGGTCGGTTATTTGCCCCTACCACAGTGCGTCCCCGACGACCATTGTCAATCAAAGCATCCACTGCTTCTTGCAGCATCCGCTTTTCGTTCCGCACAATAATTTCTGGTGCCAAAATTTCTTGCAAGCGTGCCAAACGATTGTTGCGGTTAATTACCCGCCGATACAAATCATTTAAATCGCTGGTAGCAAACCGTCCACCATCTAGTTGCACCATTGGGCGCAAGTCGGGAGGAATCACGGGAATAACTGCCATTACCATCCACTCTGGTTTGGAACCAGTGGCGATGAAGTTGTCAATCACCCGCAATCGCTTAATTAGCTTGGCCCGCTTTTGTCCCTTGGCGTTGCCAATTTCCTCGCGTAGGCTTTCCGCTTCTTGCTCTAAATTAATATCGGCAAGCAAGCGCAGCAGTGCTTCAGCACCAATACCTACCTCTACGCCTTGCAGCTGAGAATCTTCGCTATAAATTTGGTCTTCAATTTCCAACCACTGGTCTTCACTCAGTAGCTGTTTGTAAGTTAAAGTTTCGGCATTACCTGCACTCAGGACAACATAAGAGTTGAAATAGACAATCTGCTCGACATCCCGCAAGGGCATATCCAACAGGATGGAAATATAGCTAGGAATGCCTTTGAGATACCAGACGTGAGCTACTGGTGCAGCGAGTTTAATATAGCCCATGCGGTGGCGACGCACCCGTGATTCGGTGACTTCTACCCCACAGCGCTCACAGACAATACCTCTGTGACGGACTCTTTTATACTTGCCACAATGGCATTCCCAATCTTTCGCGGGGCCAAAGATGCGCTCACAAAATAAGCCATCCATCTCTGGCTTGAGAGTTCGGTAGTTAATGGTCTCCGGCTTGGTAACTTCACCGACTACCTGACCATTGGGCAATGTTCTTTCGCCCCACTGCCGAATGCGTTCAGGGGAAGCCAAGCCGATTTTTACGTAGTCAAACTGATTAGTTTGGGCAGGTCTCATACTTAAATACTGAGTTCCGAGTTATGAGTTTTGAGTATATTTAGTTTTAAGTTAGGAATTGTTAACTCCTAACTTCTCACTCCTCACTCTCTATTCGTCATCTTCCAGCGATTCGCGGGAAAGAGATTCATAGGTGGGTCGAGGAGGTGTGCGACGGGCTGATTGGTCTGCCATCAAATCGACTTCCACATCTAGGGAACTGCCGTCTGCTTGGGTTTCTACTTTGTGTACGGCAATGTCTAACCCCAATGATTGCAACTCGCGCATTAGCACCTTAAAAGATTCTGGGGTTCCAGGTCGAGGAATTGCCTTACCTTTAACGATCGCATTTAACGCTTCATTCCGTCCTTGCATATCGTCAGATTTAACTGTGAGCAATTCCTGTAAAGTGTAAGCTGCACCAAAGGCTTCCAATGCCCACACTTCCATTTCCCCAAACCGTTGACCACCTTGTTGTGCTTTTCCACCCAAGGGTTGCTGAGTCACCAGTGAGTATGGACCTGTGGAACGGGCGTGAATCTTATCATCTACTAAATGCACCAGCTTCAGCATGTAAGCTACACCGATAGTGATTGGTCGGTCAAAGGGTTCGCCTGTACGACCATCAAACACCATGATTTTGCCTGGATCATCTGGGTTATATACCCAGTCTTTGCCTGTTTCGTCTCGTGCTTCTTGCAATTTGCCATGCACGATTCGGCGGGATGACTCTTCACCGTACATTTCGTCAAAGGGAGTAATCTTAAATCGCACTCCCAAGGTCTGACCAGCCCAACCCAAGAGGCACTCAAATACTTGTCCAACGTTCATCCGACTGGGTACACCCAAGGGGTTAAGTACAATGTCTACTGGTGAACCATCGGGCAAATAAGGCATATCTTCCGCTGGCAATATCCGAGAAATAATTCCTTTATTACCGTGGCGTCCTGCCATTTTGTCACCAACTTGGATCTTGCGCTTTTGGGCGACATATACCCGGACTACCATATTGGCTCCCGGTGGCAGTTCATCGCCTTGTTCACGGGTAAATAAGCGCACGTCAACTACCCGCCCTTTTTCACCGTTAGGGACTCGCAGAGAATTGTCCCGCACATCCCGTGCTTTTTCACCGAAGATGGCCCGCAACAGTTTTTCTTCTGGCGGTTGGTCAGATTCTCCTTTGGGTGTGACTTTTCCTACCAAGATATCTCCAGCTTCTACCCATGCCCCAATGCGAATGATTCCCTGTTCATCCAATTGACGCAAAGCATCTTCCCCGACGTTGGGAATTTCTCTGGTGATTTCTTCTGGTCCGAGTTTCGTCTGTCTAGCTTCAATTTCATATTTTTCAATGTGAATTGAGGTGTAGACATCATCCTGCACCAGTCTTTCAGAAATTAAAATTGCGTCTTCGTAGTTGTAGCCTTCCCAAGGCATATAGGCAACTACAATATTTTGTCCTAGCGCCAATTCACCGCCTTCGGTGGAGGAGCCATCAGCCAGCACTTGACCAGCAACAACACGTTCACCAATGCGGACGAGAGGTTTCTGATTTAAACAGGTGTCTTGGTTGGAACGTTGGTACTTGGAAAGGGTGTATTTAATTTCGGGGGTTGCTGCTTTCGGACGCACACGAATTTCTGTGGCATCTACATAGGTGACATCGCCATCGGTGCGCGATACAACCACCATCCCGGAGTCTCTTGCTCCTTGCGCTTCTAAACCTGTACCCACTAGAGGACGCTCTGGCTTGAGCAGAGGTACTGCTTGCCGTTGCATGTTCGACCCCATCAGCGCTCGGTTAGCGTCATCATGCTCCAAGAAGGGAATCATGCTGGTCGCCACCGACACAATCTGTACTGGAGATACTGCTACGTAGTCCACCTGTTCTGGTGTTGTGGTGGAAAATTCTTGGCGATAGCGGACTGGCACTTGCGGCCCAATAATATGCCCGGTTTCATCTACAGGAATATCTCCAGGAGCAACCCGCAGGTCATCTTCTTCATCGGCTGTCATGTAGACTGGAGGCAGGTCAAATCTAACTCGCCCATTTTCCACAGGTCTAAATGGCGTTTCTAAGAAGCCGTACAGGTTCACCCGTGCATGGGTTGCCAAGGAGCCAATCAACCCGGCATTGGGGCCTTCTGGGGTCTCAATGGGGCAAATACGTCCATAGTGACTAGGATGAATATCCCGCACAGCAAACCCAGCCCGTTCGCGGGTTAAACCACCAGGGCCAAGGGCACTCAGACGGCGTTTGTGGGTCAGTTCTGCTAGGGGATTAGTTTGATCCATGAACTGACTTAACTGGCTGGAACCAAAGAATTCTTTAATTGCTGCTACCAATGGTTTGGGGTTCACCAAGGAAGCGGGCGTTAGTACTTCTGCATCAGATACGGTCATCCGTTCCCGAATAATTCTCTCTAGGCGGTTTAAGCCTACCCGCACTTGGTTTTGTAGCAATTCCCCGACGCTTCTCACCCGCCGATTACCTAAATGATCAATGTCATCTATATTACCAATATCGTATTCCAGATTGATCAGGTAATCTACGGCTGCCAAGATATCACCAGGAGTCAATACCCGCATTGTGTCTGGGACAGAAAGGCGCAATTTCTTGTTGAGCTTGTACCGTCCGACGCGACCAAGGTCATAACGTTTCGGGTCAAAGAATCGGGAGTCTAAGAGCTGTTGTCCACCTAACACTGTCGGTGGTTCACCAGGACGCAGTTTCCGATATAACTCCATCAGGGCTTCTTCTTCAGAGAATTGCCCTTCTTTTTCGATGGTTTTTTGGAAATATTCTGGATGACGTAAGGCGTCAAAGATTTCATTGTCTGATAATCCTAAAGCCTTTAGTAGTACCTGTGCTGAAAGTTTGCGGGTTTTGTCGATGCGTACCCATACCAAATCGTTACGGTCTGTTTCAAATTTCAGCCATGCTCCCCGGTTGGGAATTAAGCTAGCTGAATAAGTCCGTCGCCCGTTTTTGTCTATTTCTGATTTATAATAAACCCCTGGCGATCGCACTATTTGGTTGACAATTACCCGTTCGGCTCCGTTAATAATAAACGTGCCGCGATCAGTCATCAAAGGCAAATCCCCAATAAATACCTCTTGCTCTTTAATTTCCCCTGTTTCTTTGTTAATCAGGCGTGTGGGGACATACATTTGAACGGCATAGGTACTGTCCCGCCGTTTGGCTTCTTCGACGCTGTACTTTGGCTCCTTGAGTTTGTAGTTATGACCCAAAAAGTGCAGTTCTAGTTTGCCCGTATAATCTGTAATAGGACTAAAGGAGTTAAGTTCTTCTATCAGCCCTTCTTCCAAAAACCAGCGAAAGCTTGACCGCTGGATTTCAATCAAGTCGGGCAACAGAAAGGCGGGTTCCATATATGTTTCTTTAGTCATGCCTCTTCCTTTGTCAACCTGGTAAAATTTTCCCTTGGACACTGCTGTTTGACGCTTCCCATTGCTAGCCAGTGTCCTTAGCTGTTTGGGTTGGGAACTTTTTCTTACACACTTGCTATTTACAGGTGTGGGCAAACGCAGCTATTAAAGCTGGAATGAGCAATTTGGACAAAGGGGTAATTGCCCCTAATCAGGGACTCAGACGCCAAAAACCCACTATGGTCTTGATTTAACAAGAATAAGTTGAGATATTCCTGAGTTTTATCTACTTTCTTCATTTCCCCTCCAAAAAGCGCGTTAATTTGCTGACGCAGCTCTAAACGGTGTGTCTTAAATCACCCCGCTATTTATACTCTCAGTGATATCATAGATATCCTAAGACTGAGGGAATGATCCGTACCTTGTCGGCTTTGAATCAGAATCACTTCATTTTGCTGAATTGTACTCACAAGGCAATTTTGTTTAACGATTTTGAATATGTTCAATACACACCAAGCTGATGTTGTGCAAAATAGCTCAACCTGGGTTGGCACGGTTAGTCATGTGTGGAGAGCATCCGCTTGTAGAGATTTGGAGCATGGCCAAGCCGATAACAGCACGGAAAATTAGGATCAGAAATTTTAGCTTCCTTCCTTTATCATTATGGCGCAAGCAAAATGTTTTTGAGGCAATAATATTATCATATTTTTGTCCCCCTAGAGTTTTATTTTTTTTAGCACAACTGAATAAAAGAGATTAAAGCCCACTTTATATTGACAGACCGAATAATTCACACGCATTCTGGGTGGTTTGATGGGCGATCGCCTCTACTGTTTCCTGACGCAGTTTAGCTACTTGCTCGGCTACATAAAGCACGTAGGCAGGCTCATTGCGCCTCTCGCCCCGTTTGGGAACTGGGGCGAGAAATGGGCAGTCTGTTTCAATCAGTAGGCGATCGCTACTCACCATCGCAGCTGAGGATTGGATCGCTTTGGCGTTTTTGAACGTTACCGTTCCGCTAAAGCTGATGTAAAAGCCTAAATCTAGAAACCATTGAGTTTCTTCTGGCGTTCCTCCCCAGCAATGCATGACGCCCCGCACTTTTTCTTTCTTAAGTTTCTGCCACTTTTGTAGCACTTCTCTGGTTTGGGCCGCAGCGTCACGGCAGTGGATAATCACTGGTAAGTTGAGTTCCGATGCGATCGCTAACTGCGACTCAAACACCATGAGCTGATCCTCATAGTTATCAGCTTTGTAAAAATCCAGCCCCATTTCCCCAATTGCTACCACATTCGAGTCAGAACTTGCTAAAGTTTTGATTTTTTCGGCTGTCTCGTTATTCCATTTATCAGCATCTAAAGGATGTAATCCCACGGCAAAGCTAATTTCGGGAAACTCTTGGGCTATGGATTGAATACTAAAAAACTCCTCAGGGTGAACACAGGAATGTACTAAACGCACTACACCTGCTTCTTGCCACCGTGATCGCACTGTTGCTAAATCGGGCTGGAAACTATCAAAGTTGAGATGAACGTGCGTGTCTATCAGTTGCATTCTTTGTCCTTTGTTGTTTGTCCTTGGTCATTTGTAAGAGAAGTTCTGTACCCTTCGAGATGCCAAAGCCATATGCTCGCGGATTCATTCGCGCCGCCTCTGGTAGAGAACAGGCGGCGCTATTCTCGTCAGCCGACGCTCAGACTTGTCTCTTTGTTTTCTGACCAATGACTAAGGACAAATGACCAATGACTACTCAACTATTTGTGTGAGGGGTTTTAATCTGTGAGCCAATCTTGACTTTTTCCTAGCCCCATTGTTAGGGTGAAGGACACCCCGTTTGATCGCTTTATCGATTTTACCGTAAGCCTCTGATAACCGATCCTGTGCTTCTTGTTTTAATTCTGGGGTAGGATTAGCTGTATAGGCAGCTACAGCACTAAAGTATTTCTTCATCAGTGTCTTTACTGCTGATTTGTAAGCTTTATTACGCAGTCGGTTACGTTCTGCGATTTCGGCACGCTTGAGAGCAGACTTTGTATTCGCCACAGTCAATTCCAAAAATACTATTATTTATGTACACATACTACTAGATTTACTAATATAACATCCAAATTGCCCAATACCATAATTTCCTAAAAAAATTATGGTATTGGGCATGGGGCATGGATGAATAATCAATAGTTATTCTTCGCCAGTCCGCAATTCAGTGTGTCGTCAATTTAGGAAATGCGTTAAAATGAGGTACATAAAATTAAATAGCCACCCGAACTTACCACAACCTGGTTAAGCAATGTGATTGCCAAGAAATATAATAATCTGTCCATAAAGTGGATGTATTATTAAAGGCAAACAATTGTAAAGAGCTAAATTCCAGGGATTTCCAAGTATAGAACCGACATATGGTGTCTGTACACAGGTTAACTACTAAAAAGTTAGGAAAATAAGTAAAAATTATACTCAGACCCTACCCCCTGTAAATCCGGGGCTTAGATGTGCAAACACACCACCTGCACTCCGCAAGGAGTGAGGGGAAGGACATAAAGGTAACGGGAAATGGCACGCCTGCTCCCTGCCGCAAGCCTGGGAAGGTTTGTCGGACTGAGCAATAGAATCGCCTTCTCAAGCAAACCAAGTGCTGGCAGCCTTGAGAGTATCAAAAAAATCCAGGTTAAGCTAGAGAAGAGAATTAGAGTCAGCTTGCACACCCCAGTGGGTCAAGAGCAATACTAAATCTCAGGTGGCAATATTATAATTTTGGCATTGTCCTTACTCCATGCTGCGAATCATTACTCAGCAGGCAGACGTCAGAGCAGAACTACAACGGATCTGCGATCGCACTCATGACGAACAGGTGCTTCACAAAGAAGCAACGGTGCGGGAAGTTTTGCAAGCAGTGAAGCGCCAAGGCGACAAAGCTGTATTGCATTACACAGCCGAATTCGACAAACAAACCCTGAAAGCAGAAGAACTCCGAGTTACAGGCTCAGAACTAGATGCAGCCTATCAGCAGGTGTCAAAGGAGTTGCTTGATGCAATTCGGCTAGCTTACCGCCAAATTGAAGCGTTTCATCGTCAGCGAGTACCCAAAAGCTGGGTACACTTCGGCGAGGATGAAATAGTGCTGGGCAAACGCTACACCCCCGTAGACCGAGCTGGGTTGTATGTGCCTGGTGGTCGCGCCGCCTATCCCAGTACAGTGCTGATGAATGCAATTCCGGCTCATGTTGCTGCTGTACCCCACGTGGTGATGGTAACACCACCAGGTTCAAGGGGTGCTATTAACCCAGCAGTCTTGGTAGCTGCCCAAGAAGCAGGAGTACAAGAAATTTATCGTATTGGAGGCGCACAAGCGATCGCTGCTTTAGCCTATGGCACAGAAACGATTCCGAAAGTGAATGTAATTACTGGGCCTGGTAACATTTATGTCACCTTAGCGAAAAAACTTGTCTACGGCATCGTCGGCATTGATTCTTTGGCAGGTCCTAGCGAAGTGCTGGTAATTGCCGATGAAACGGCAAATCCGGTGCATGTAGCTGCTGACTTGCTGGCCCAAGCTGAACACGATCCAATGGCGGCAGCAATTTTGCTGACCACAGATGCTGCTTTGGCAAAAAACGTGCAATTAGCCTTGGAAAGACAGCTAGTGGATCACCCACGGCGAATAGACACAGAAAAAGCGATCGCTCATTATGGGTTGATTATTCTTGTGGAATCGCTCCAAGCAGCAGCAGAACTCTCAAATGAATTTGCCCCCGAACATCTAGAATTAGAAGTTAAAGACCCTTGGGCACTATTACCACAGATTCGCCACGCTGGAGCAATCTTTTTAGGTTACTCCACACCAGAAGCTGTAGGAGACTATTTGGCAGGCCCTAACCACACCTTGCCAACTTCTGGCGCTGCCCGCTATGCCTCAGCATTAGGGGTTGAAACTTTCCTGAAACACTCCAGTATTATTCAATACTCCCAAGCCGCGCTGCAAAATGTGGCTAGTGCCATTGATGTGCTAGCAACGGCAGAGGGCTTACCTTCCCATGCTGATTCAGTCCGACGCCGAATTCAGCAAGAATAGTGATTAGGAATGGTTAATTTTTTCCTAATCCTGTTGGCAAAAGTCACTCGATAGGTTCCAAATAAAAGTTTGGACAGCAATGTCTGATGACAAGCCCTCCAGGTGCGCCAGTCGCTCATGGGCAGCTACTGCGGTGGACGGGTTCCCCGGCATAAAGGAGGCAGTGCGTTGGGCGGGTTTCCCGACTTGAAGCAACTGCCATAAAGTAGCGTGGAGATCCCCTTGGCTTACCGCTTTGCGTCTACGCACGCCACTTGCTACCTTACTTTAAGCCTTTTGGCGGGCGTCTATAAGTTGAGCATTGCCCACCTAATCTAGTGGCTTATTAAAGAAGGAGTTACCTGCATAGTAAGCCAGTGAGCAGTTTAGAGGAGGGTTACCCTCCCAAAGAACTGGCGAAAATATTCTCTACGCTAGTTGCTACAATGCACTAACGTTAAAGTGGGTTAAACCGACCTATGACACAGCCTCAAATATATAAACTAAGTAGGCAGATGGAAAATTAATTTAGTGTAACTGGCAACAAGTTTTGCTAGATACTTATGTAAGGGGTCTACTTTTTAGGAGACGAGAGCGGTGCTAAAGAATATTTTGGTAGCTCTGGACGGTTCGGAAATTGCAGAACGAGTAATTCAGACTTTAGATAATTTGGCGTTGTCAAAAGATGCTAAGGTTATTCTGTGTCATGTGTTTCCCACGCCAGAGTCAGAGATGGAACTACCCGCTGATCGTCCTCAGCCAGAGTCCCCAACATTTTCTTATTTTCATATTGAAAAACAATTGCAATCGTATCAGGAAAAGTTATCAGTCATTTGTGAGTTAGAACTGGTAACTGGTGATCCTGCCGAAGAGATTATTCGCCTTGCCAATATTCACAAAACTGACTTGATTATAATTGGCAGTCGTGGGTTGATTGGGATGAAGCGAATTGTCCAAGGTTCTGTTAGCAGTCAAGTTGTGGAAGAGGCTAATTGTTCAGTGTTGGTGGTAAAGCCAAGGTAAAAATTTGCAAAGGGAAGCAATGACTATAACTACCCTAAAACTAACCTTTGAAGAATACCTGAAATATGATGATGGCACTGATACCCGCTACGAATTGGTGAATCCAGAACTAATTCCCATGAATCTAAGAAGTGGACAACATGGAGCGATAACAGAATTTATTAATGTTTGCTTTCGAGCAGAAATTCTCCGGCTAAAGTTGGATTGGACTTCTAAACAAATGGTTATCGGTGTTCGTTCTCCCCATGCTGGCAGATGGGATACATCGAGAATTCCAGATGTCGTTGTGATTCCATTGCCTTAGTGGCGGGAGTTAAGAAACCGAGAAGCAGTTATTGAACTCAACGAATTACCTCCTTTGTTGCTGGTAGAAGTCGTCAGTAAATCAACAAAGACCGGAGACTATCGAGCTAAGCGAGTTGAGTATAACGTTCTAAATATTCCAGAATATTGGATTGTCGATCCATTAACCAACAAAGTGACTGTCTTCACATTGATTGAAGAACTATACGAACCAGTAGAGTTTTTTGGACTGATCGCATTAAGTCTCAGATTTTTCCAAAGTTAGAATTAACAGTTGAGCAAGTGCTATATGCCGAAGATTAAAAATAATTTAGGGGTTGAGAAAATATAAATGGTCGCCGGGTTGCGATCGCAAATCTTCCACAGTCCCCTGAATTTGTAACTTGCCTTGATTTAGTAGCACGATCCAATCAGCACGGTTGATTACTCTAGGACGATGGCTAATCAGGATCGTGGTTTTACCTTGGCGCTGCAACAACAGTTGATCTAAAACTTGAGCTTCACTAACTGGATCGAGTCCAGCAGTTGATTCATCTAAAATCAGGATTGGTGGATCGTTAACGATGGCTCTTGCTAGAGCTAGTCTTTGCCGTTGTCCCCCAGAAATATTTGACCCAAATTCACCTAATACAGTTTGATATTTTTCAGGTAGTTTACTAATAAAATCGTCTGCCTCAGCAATTTGGCAAGCGGCGACAATTTGCTCGAAGGTGAGGTGAGGAGAACCTAAGCGGAAGTTTTCAATAATTGAGCGACTCCAAAAATGAGCATCTTGAGGAACGAGAACAACTTGTTGCCGCAAACAATCAAGGGCTAGGTCTTGCAGATTATAAATCCCAATGCGAATGTTGCCAGAATTAGGTGTATATAATCCAGCAATCAGTTTAGCGAGAGAACTTTTTCCACAGCCGGATGTACCAATGAGGGCAACAACTTTACCGCCAGGAATCAAAAGGGAAAAATCTTCCAGTAGCTCTAGCCTGCCAGCGTAGTGAAAGTTTAGATTTGTGCAAATAATATTTGCATTACTAGGAATTTTAGCAAAGGGTTTGTTAGTATCGCTTTGAGTTTCAGATGTGGAATCGATAACTTCTGTTAAGCGTTCGGTGGCAGTTTTGGCACGCATGAATTCATCTATAAATCCAAGCACAGCACCGATGAATGCCAAAAAATTCCCATTCATCCCGTTAAATGCCAGCAGTTGACCAATGCTGAGTTCCTTACTAATAACTAGGATGCTGCCGAAACCAATCAAACTAACGCTGCCAATAGCATAAACTAACCCAGAAAAGATATTGTTAATAATTCCAATCTGAATTGTGCTAAATGTATTGTTTGCTAACCGACCAAATCTATTCTGAAATTCTTCCCAAAATTGAGGACCAGCAGTAGTAGTTTTGAGTGTCAGTGCGCCTTTAAAGCTTTCAACGAGAATGCCCTGGTTTTCTGCGTCTAAAACCAATATACTTCTGATTTTTTGTTGAAGTGTGGGTAGGAAGACAACCGTAGATGAACTCATGACAATCGCAATAACAAAGGCAAGCAAGGTGAGTTTCCAGCTATAGAACACCATGAAACCCAAAGAAATCGTTCCGATAAACAATTGGGTAGGCAGACTGATAACTGTTTGAGAAATTAGCTGATTAATTTGTTCAATATCTTGCAATCTGCTAACAATCTCACCACTGCGACGTGATTCATAGTAAGCCAGAGGTAACCGCAGAATTTTCCTAGCAAATTCCAGAACTAGCCCTAACTCAATCCGTTGAGCAAAATGGGCAATCAGGTTAGATTGAACTAGTTGCAGACTACTTGACACCAAATTCATTACCACAACCGCAATAATCACACCACCAAGAAGCTTGGTATCACCTCGAACTAGTACATCATCCGTTAGAATTTGAAGCAGGAAAGGAGACGTTAATGAAAGCAGACCGATAACTACAGAGCAGAGAAAAGCCTCGAATATTATGTCTCCATAAGGCAATGCACGCTGCATAAAGCGCCAAAGACCCTTGATTTTATCATCCGGTTGAGCATAAAAGCGAACCGAATCTGGCTCTAGTAAAAGCATTACTTGATCTGACCAAGCCTCCGTTAATTCTTTTCTAGAGACATAACGGATGTTATAGGCTGGGTCGGCAATTATATATTTCTTGCCTTTCTGACCATACAAAACAACCCAGTGGTAGCCTTTCCAGTGAATAATTGCTGGCAGTGGTGCTTGGTTCATTCGGTCTAATATTTCTTTTGATGCCCTGACCGAACGCGCATTGAAACCAAGTGCCTCGGCTCCCCGCCTCAATCCCAACAATGTTGTTCCAAGTTGCCCGGTGCCTACCGCTTCCCGGATGCGATTTAGTGTAAAATTACGCCGATAATGTTTTGCAACCGAAGCAAGACAAGCAGCTCCACAATCTTCTTCACTATGTTGTGTAACAACTTGGTATTTCATTTTATACTCCAATACCCAATAACATCGTGAAAAAACTCAAAAAAAAATAGCAGGGTTTCGTCCCTGCGTAGTTAAAAATTTGACCAACAGATTGGTTTTACTATCACTACTAAACTAATTAAAACCAATCAAAATGTAGTAGGAAGGAGGATACGAAGTCAGATAGTTTTCCCTTTGTAATTTCTCCTTTATTGGTAGTTTTCACAACTTTTGTAGTTGATGTTGATTTAACTGTTTGTTTGTTTACTACTGGTTTCCCAGCTGATCCCTTAACTGTAATAACCTTATGATAAACTTTCTTAAAAACCAGCTGGGTTTCACCACCACACAAACTTGCTTCTTCAGTTTCAGTCAGGGACATAAACATTGGGGAGATTTGAATATTTTTCATAATTTATAGTTAACCTAAGATGCTAATATTGAGCGAAACTTTGAAAAGAAGCCAAATAAGCGAAACTCTGAAAAGAAGCCAAATAAGCAAAACTCTGAATATAAAAGTATTTTAGATTTTACTCTGCCGAGAGTGATTAAACATGGATATGGTTAATTTCTCAACTAGTAGCGTTTGTTTCCCCTACTTGACTAATCAAAATGATCATTGTTTTTAACAAAGCATATCAACAGTTGCCTACTGGCAACCGTTGATAGACTTTGTTAACTTTGTTTAACAAAAGTATGTGGTAAGAATAAACGTAATGTCGGAATAACTGCGATCATCAACAAAGCTAATGGCTTGCCGGAAAGCAAACTACCCTGTTGGATCAGGTTAGTTTATTTAAGACAGTTTATCTAAGTAAAGACCCGGTTAATCGTGTCTTTACGTTTATTCTTTCCCTTTTACTAAACTCGAGTATTTAGGAGATCGCGGCTTCTTGTACTGCAACGTTACCCTTACCCACCTGTATTATTTGTTGGTTAATAACATTAAGCTTAACATCGATGTCGATCTTCACTAATGGCTTCTTATCGTCGGGCTTAACGGGGGGTTTGGGAGCGGGTTTTTTGGGCTTCTCATACTTCTTTACCCAATTACCACCAGATAAACTCGCTTCTTCTTGGGCCGTTAATGTAGTGAACAACATGCTTTCCATAATCTTAACTTCTCGCTTGATTGTTGGGATTAACGTCACTTCAAAGTAACAAATATAAACGGGAAAAGTATATTTAGTTACTGTTTCGTGTCGTTAAAAGTATCTTATACGACTCTTGCTCAAAAGGTCAAGCGACTAATTTTGTAATAAATATCTATTACACCTCTTCACAAAAATACTACATAGACATTTTGATACATATATAGATAATTAAAAAAAGTTTTTAATTATCCATCAAAAAATCGCAGACGTAAATAACGTAAATATCATATATGTGTTCATAATATAGCGCTGTAAAAACTTAATCTTTCCATAAACAATATAAGTTAAGTATGTTACGTAGCAATACTTAGAAAACTACGGAAAATCCTAGATTAAAGATTTAATAAAGTAGATATTCAATAATTTTATACTAGCTATACTTAAATAAAATTATAAAATTAAAAAATTGGAATTCTACACCTTTGAATAAGTATTTTTATGTAAAAATACTTTTTATTAAATTATTCTATACATAGCTAATTGGAATAAATATAAATTTTTTTAATAGAGATACGCTTCAGGTTGCTTAATTATTGATTAATGGGAAAAAAGCTTTCAAAAAGCTGTATTTAGTATACCTTGTTCATCAATAAATAAAGAAATGATAAATTTTTAGATAGAATTTATAAAGATTTGGTGTTCTAACTAAAATGCGCTAATTATTATTTAGACTTAACTGTATAGAAACCTTGTATTTACATACTAACAATATACAAGTAAGGCACTTATCAGTAATAAAAGTAAAAGCCGTTGCTTTCGCCCTCCAGCGGAAAAACGCCAAAATTATAGGAATTTTGCCAAAAATATGATTGAAACGGAAGAAAGCTTTTATTTTTTGGATATCCCTAAATTTTGGTCGTCACGCTAAGGCTAGGTAAATTTTTTTGCTAGATTATTTACACAACCAAAATGTTTTTTAGCATCCATGTTTATTGACCCCCAACCAGACTTTATCCGCCTAGTCGAAAACGATGAATATCTTCCGCCAATCAGCATATGGACAAGGTTGGGAGGGATATTTTTAATTGGAAGTATTGGTGCTGCCTTCAGCCTTGCTAGTGTCTTTAAATACAACATAATAGTGAAAGCTGATGCTACTGTCCGCCCAACTGGAGAAATACGGGTAGTGCAAGCATCAGCGGAGGGAACAATTAGAAGCATCAAGGTGAAGGAAAATCAGGTTGTAAAAAAGGGAGATGCGATCGCAGTGATCGATAACTTCCAATTAGAAAGTAGAAAAGACGAAATACTCGGAAATATCCAGCAAAATCAGTTACAGCGATCGCAGATCAATGGACAACTAAAAGCCTTAGAAACTCAAGTCACTGCTGAGTCCAATGCAATGCAACAGGCGGTCACATCTGCAAAAGCAGACTTGAGTCGTAACCAACGAGACTATCGAGACAGGGGAATTACAAGTCAGACAGAAGTGGACGAAGCAGAAGCCTCTGTGGCGTTAGCTAAGGATCAACTGAACCGATATAAGGGGCTAGCTAACACTGGAGCGATCCCTGATGCCGAAATTAGGGAAAAAGAACAAGCTTTTAAAGCTGCACTTGCTAGATTGGAACGTAGCAAAATTGGACTCAATCCCAGTGATGCGACTGTGGCGATCGCCCAAGAACGCATTGCCCAAGAATTGACAAAGGGTAAATCTACCCTGGCGGCATTGAACAAAGACAGACAAGAAATCATCAGGCGTCAAATAGAAATCCAAAACCAAATTAGCAACGCTCAACAAGAACTTAAACGAGTCTTCACGGAACTGCAAAAAACTGTAATTCGAACCTCAGAGGCAGGTACTATTCTGAGACTGGAATTAAGAAATACTGGGCAAGTTGTGAAGGCTGGAGATGTGATCGCTCAAATTGCCCCTAGTAGTGCTCCTCTGGTGATCAAAGCCCGTGTTGCCGCTTCTGATATTACCAAGGTAAAAGTATGTAAAGTTGTACAAGTCACAAAATGTACCCAAGGGAAAGTCCAAATGCGGCTTTCTGCCTATCCGTACCCCGATTATGGCATACTCAATGGTGCTGTTAGAGGTATTACCGCCGATGCGATTATACCTCAATCGAATAGTAATATTCCTGCTGCACCTTACTACGAGATCACAATCCAGCCCGATAGATTTTATCTGATCAAGGGCAATCAATCTTATGCCATTCAACCTGGTATGGAAGTTACAGCCGACATTATTTCTAAAGAAGAGACTGTTCTGACATTTATTTTGAGAAAAGCAAGGCTGCTGACAGATTTGTAGGCTGATTGAGAATAGGCATAGACACAGACAAGGAAAATCCTCTTAGCTAGGGAGGAAATAAACTGATATCAGCAGCTGGGAAATACGGGGGCGATCGCTATTCTCCAAATTAAGGAAAAAGAACAAGCTTTCAAAGCTGCTGTTACTAGACTATAACGCGCTAAACCGGGACTCAATCCCAGCGATGCTAATGTGGCGATCGCTCAAGAACGCATTGCCCAAGAATTTTTCTCTAGTCCGCGCAGGCGGAATAACCTGGGGTAAGGCTTTGCCTACGCTTATTTAACGTGAGTTAAACTACTCATGTAATAACCGCCTAATTAACTGAAATATTGAAACCTTTAAGAGGATAATTAGATGTTTTTTAGCTTACTACGTAAAACTGTCCCTCTCTGAATCGGAGAGGGACAGACTTGAACGAAAGTTCAAGGCAGGGAGAGGTTTATCGAACTGACATTTATTTAGCCGCGACTTCCAGTCATTAGGTACTTTAGTCTGGTGGAAGATGTGAGTTGACCAAGTTTGGATAAAATAGGAGGATAAATTTGGCTAAGGTTTTTTATGAGTTCCCGCCGCATTCTCCAAGTTGGTGAATCTTATACTTTCAGCCGATATTTTGAATTGCCTTTCACGATTGATGATATTTTAGCCGAATTAAATTGCACTATTGAAAGGAAAAATCTCACATTACCTGAATCATCAGAAATTTTAGACATCCAATTTTTACAGCAGCAACTTCGGCGTAATTTCTCTCATATTGATTTAGTTAATGAAACTACTAGACGGGAAGCTTTAATTGGTCCAATTTTGTTTGAAGTATGCAATTTAACTAATCAGAAACTCAATATAGAATATTCTATTGCTGTCAACGACTATCTGAAAGGGACTCTCGACTACTATATTGCAGCACCTCAAAATTTATTAGTCATCGAAGCCAAACAATCAGATTTAGTTAGAGGATTTACTCAACTCGCTATTGAATTAATAGCACTTGACCAATGGACTAAATCCACATCTGAACTTCTATATGGAGCCGTTACGACTGGTGAAGACTGGCGTTTTGGACTTTATCATCGTGCGAATCGTCAGGTGACTCAAGACCAAAAACGCTATCAAGTTCCAGAAGATTTATCGGTGCTTATAAAAATTATTGTAGGTATTATTTCTGGTTCATAAACTGCTCTACAATTGCACTTGAGAAAACTGGGAATTGGGGACTGGGGAGTAAGAATCTTAGATTTTAGACTTTGGCTACGCTCAGTCGAACGATTTTGGATTAAAGAATTGAAATTTATAGAACTTACACACTGTACAAAAAGGCTAGGTTGTGTTCTTAACGTTTTAGAGGTTGTTTCAGGCTTTTATAAATTATCCTTTCTTGGTTGCGATCGCTTGACAGGAAACAAAAAACCAAGCTCTAAGCGTTGAAAACCATACCCCCTATTTTGATTTTTCTGTCAATGCGTAAGTCCTAATTTAATCTAAAATCATCAATTCCATTATCCAAAATTGAATTGCCCAATACTTCGACATCGGCTCCATTGAGCGACTTGTGCTGAACACAGTCGTTGGCGCAGCCTCTCGAAGAGAAGCAAGTCGAGATGCTCAGTACAAGTGCCCCATGCCCAATCCCTTCACGTCCAGTCAATTCAACGCCCTTGAGTTGCCAAAAACTGACGCAAGCTTAACAAACTCAGGGTTTGACCCAAATTCAAGGGCAAAATTGAAATTCCTTCTAAGCGGGATTGTACCCAACCTTCTCCCCAGTACCATTCGTGAAACCCGTCAATGCCTCCACTCAGTAGCAAACGGAGACAGTTGGATTTTACAACGTCTACTTGATGATGAATCGAGACTGGCCCAGTCCAGGTAGTAAACTGGAATCCGGGAAGCAGTTCTTCTGGCATTCCTGGCGCAAAGCGTTGCCCTAAGAACCATTTTTCTAGTTGCACCGGATGCAGCAGACTGTCACGAATTGCATCTGTTGGTGCTTCTATTTCGATCCGCAGTTGGCTTTGTTGAAAATTACCCAGCATTTTTATAGGATTACCTAAAGGTGAGACATCGCTATTTCTAATATTGCAAATACAATCACTAGTTATTATGGTGTCACTTTTCTACCAGCAGAGAACTTAGAATAGAAAAAGTGAACTGTTAAGAAATGTAAGGTTTTTCATGGCGGATCAGTTAATTCGTGCAACAGCAGCCGAAGGTGGCATTCGTGCTGTAGGTGTGGTTACCACACGTTTAACAGAAGAAGCACGGGGGCGCCACAAGCTTTCCTATGTGGCAACGGCAGCACTGGGTCGGACTATGGCGGCTGGCTTGTTGATGGCTTCTAGCATGAAGCGAACTGGGTCGAGGGTGAATGTTCGGGTGAAGGGCGATGGGCCTTTGGGTGGCATATTGGTAGATGCACGTTTAGATGGAACAGTACGCGGGTATGTGGGGAATCCATCTGTGGAATTACCTCCTAATGCCAAAGGTAAGCTAGACGTTGGTGGTGCGGTGGGTGGCGGCTACCTCTACGTTGTGCGGGATA
The DNA here is from genome assembly GCF_036917195.1 of Nostoc sp. GTDB lineage: Bacteria > Cyanobacteriota > Cyanobacteriia > Cyanobacteriales > Nostocaceae > Nostoc. The sequence continues at coordinate 11,431 of NZ_JBALDG010000019.1, read as the reverse complement.
TCGGTTATGGTTACCCTTACTCTAGTACTGTAGAACTAGTTTCTGGCGAAATTGGCGATGATGTGGCTCATTATCTGGTGAATTCCGAACAAACACCTTCAGCTTTAGTTTTAGGTGTCTTCGTGGGAGCAAGTGGAGTAACGGCTGCTGGAGGATTACTACTACAAGTGTTACCAAAAGCCGCCAGAGACGAAGCCTTAGTAAAAACCTTGGAATCACGGGTAGCTAGTCTAGCAGGATTTACACCATTGTTGCAAGCTGGGAAGACTTTGACTGAAATCTTCAGCGACCTGCTAGGAGATATGGGGCTGGCAATCTTTCCTGAAAGACAAATGCTGCGCTTCCACTGTGGTTGTTCTTTTGATCGCGTTTTGGGGGCACTGAAAATTTTGGGAGAAGCCGAACTGCAAGATATGATTATTAAAGATAATGGTGCTGAAGCAACTTGCGACTTTTGCGGCAACGTTTACCAGGCAAGTAGCGATCAGTTAGCTCAACTAATTGCCGATTTGCAAGCTGAATCTACTGTTTCAGGATAAAGTATAAAACAGCACTAATTTTGCAGGTTGTTGATGGTATTCTGTGGAGAGAAATAATCAAAAAGTAGCTTTTTAATCACGAGAAAGTTACTATGGCAACAATGGAATTATCGACCTAAAACAGAGCGCTATTCAATTATTTTGGTGTGAGAGATGACAGAGCGGGATATTCCAGACAGTTGGTCAACAGGCAAAGCAAGAGAGCCAGATCAAAACACAAGATTATCCCGAACAGAACAATTCGGTGAAACTCAACCATTTGATGTCCCAGCTACTGATTCTAGCTCCAAGTCAGTGAAGCGGGGAAAGACTGCCCAACTCAGTAGAAGTCCTGGGAAATGGCCACGCTGGATGAAAAGCTGGGTGTGGTGGCCAGTACTGCTAATGTTAATTACTGGCGGTGTAGGGTTCTTGGCAATGGCAATGCTGCTGAAGTTGCCATCTGCCCCTAATTGCCCATCGATTTTCTGGCCCCTAGCTAGTGCTTCTGTGCGGATACACTGCGCTCAGTTGGCGGCTTCTAAACAGACAGTGAATGACCTACTGCAAGCGATCGCTCTGGTGAAGCAACTACCACAAAATCACCCGTTGCATGGAGAAATTGATCGTTTCATCCAAGAATGGTCGCAGGATATTTTGAAGCTAGCTGATCAAAGTTTCCAAACAGGGAATTTAGAGGAAGCGATCGCTACTGCTGAAAAAATACCTGAAGATGTAGCAGCTTATAAATTAGTCGATGAGCAAATTGGCAAATGGCAGTCAATTTGGTCAAAAGCAGAAGCCACATACAACGGTGCGATCGCCGAAGTCCGAGAACGACGCTGGCAATCGGCATTCATGCTGTCCGCCAAAATGCTGCGCGTAGATAATCAATATTGGGCAACTACTAAATACGACCAATTGAATCGCCTGATTGCCACAGCGCGGGAAGATGGCGATAAGTTAGGAAAAGCTGAAAACTTAGCTTCTAGTAAAGTAGTCGATAATTTACTAGAAGCTATCAAAATAGCTGAGTCGATTGGGCAGGAAAGTTACATTTACCAAAAAGCTCAGGAAGCGATTCCGGCATTTGGACGCAAAATGCTGGAGTTGGCACAGGCAAAACTAGACAAGCGGGATGCGGATGAAGCATTGAATATTGCTAGACAAATTCCAGAGAGTGCGAAACTACAGGGCGAAACAGATGACTTTATTGCCTTGGCTGACGCGAAAAGGAGTGCTTGGATCGGTAATGTTTCTGGTTTAGAGGCTGCGATCGCCCAAGCACAACAAATTGATCCTTCCAGACCAGTGTATAACGAAGCACAGCAACTGATTGCTCGTTGGCAGTTGGAAATTGAAGATGTTGCCCATCTAGACAAAGCGAGAATATTAGCTAGCCAGGGAACAGTCCCTAATTTAACAGCAGCGATCGCCCAAGTGCAGCTGATCCCTAATAGTAACCCCCGCGCCACAGAAGCTAGGCAAGAAATAGGTCGCTGGAGTGCCCAAATTGAGACAATTGAAGACCAACCTTACTTAGAACGTGCCGACCAGATAGCAGTATTTGACGATATCAACTCCTTGCAAGCTGCGATCGCCCAAGCCAGCGAAATTCGTAGAGGTCGTGCATTATATCCAGAAGCACAGAAAAAAATTCGTACTTGGGTAGGAAAGATTCAGCGAATTCAAGACCAACCCTACTTGGATCAAGCACAAGAACTGGCTCAGAGTGGAAATCTCACTGCCGCCATTAGCGCCGCTCAACAAATTGCCTCGTCAGGAAGGGCACTTTCTGGGGAAGCACAAGCTGCGATAAATGACTGGGAAGGGCAAATCCGCACCAGAGAAAATTGGAGAAAAGCCCAGGAAGTGGGGGCGGCTGGTACGCCAGAAGCCTTGGTTGAAGCTATACGGCTGGCGGATCGGGTTTCAAACAATAGCATCTTACGGATGGATGCAAATCTGGCTATTGACCAGTGGAGTCAGCAATTGTTAGAAATAGCACGCTCTCAAGGTCAGTCTGATATTGCCAAAGGCATTGAGATTGCCAAATCGATTCCCCGTGGTAGTGCTGCTTACAGTGCAGCGCAAGAGCAAATTAAGACTTGGCAGGAATTTCTCAATCCTCAACCGTCACCTCAGCCTCAGCCTCAGCCTGAGTCTCTACCATTTCCTCCATCAACTACTACTAATGGGCAGTAATATCTTTATTAACGATTCAGTTAAAACCTTTTAATTCAGCATTTTCAAAGTACATATCAGGGATGCTGGGGTATAGGGAGAAACTTCTTTCAATGTGTCTCAACTTACAACTTTTTCAAGTACAGGACTTACGCACAGGTAAGAAAAATCGAACCACAGAGGCGCAGAGGTCACGGAGAAATGAGAGTTTGAGAGATATTTTGCGTAAATCCTAAAGTATATAAATCACGGGTTAAGGTAGCATAGCTAGCTATGCTACCCTACGAAAATTTATTCCCCGATCGCTTCTCCCCATTCCTTAATTACAGAAAATAGTGATGAGCAATCATCATCAGCAAATGACATTTTCACGGCTGTTTGCAAGATTTGCCGCACACCTTTAATACTGCTGAGATCCAAACTCTGAGATTTCGCTTCAGAGATAAACAATTCTGTATCTTTGAGCAAGTGTTTTGTGGGGAAATTCGGATCAGCATAATTGCCATCCAACATCCGTTGTAGCTTTTTGTCAAAAGTAGGTGCGTAGAGTGAACTGTCGCGCAATATTTGCATAAACACATCCACATCGACACCCTGACGCTGGACAAAAGCTAGACTCAGAGCAAAGCTAGTTGTTAGGGAAGCTATTAGTTGATTTAGTGCCAATTTGAGCGCCGCCGCAGATCCCACAGGGCCTATAAGTAAAGGTTCTGTCCCAAAATTTTGGAGTAACTTTAAATGGTGTTGATATTGTTCTGCCTCTGCCCCTACCATAATACTCAACTTGCCAGCTTTTGCTTCCGGGATACTCCCTAATACGGGTGCTTCTAAATATTCACCACCACCCGCAACAACTGCATCTCTAATTTCCTGGCTTTCTGTGGGAGTAATTGTTCCCATTTGGATGATAGTGCGCCCTTCCAGAGTTTGCCAAGCAGTGTCAGAAAGCAGCACATTATAAATCGCTGGGGCATTAGTAAGCATCAGGATTATGCACTCAGCAGCACGAATGGCGTGGCGGGGATGTGTAACAATTTCAGCCCCAGCTGCTTGTAGTGGCGCTAATTTTTCTGGGGTACGATTGTAGGCAACTAGCTGTATATCTGCGGCTAATAACCTTTGAGCCATTGGTAGTCCCATCAGTCCAGTTCCCAGAAATGCCACCTTCATTTTTCACGTTCCTTTAATACAGCGTCACAGCCCATCGTGGAGATCGCATTTGCATTGTTTGATTCAAATTAGTTGGGAAGTAGTTACTTGAGACTTAAGATACAATCCCAAATCCCAGTTTGCTACTCCCCAATCACTATTCTCTAACTCTGGCAATCAACCACCAGCGGCAAAAGTCACCATAATTATCACTGAAAGTAAAATGCCAGGGGTAAGTAGTGTTGCTAGCATTAGCAGGTCATGAGTGGACATAATTATTACTTTGGGAGTGTGTTTAACTTTACAGTAATCACTGTTATGCTAGTCTAAATCAGACTGACAATGCATTCTTAAATAGAGTTTTAACTTTTCTTTCTTTACGTTTACTGTGGCAAGGTCAATCCTTTTAGTGGTTGAGAAATTTCTGTCTTGTCTAGACCTTTGCTCTGAACTAGGACTCCAAAGCCGCCCAGTCCTGTGGGATCTATAAGTTGGTGTAGTGCGTCCCGGCGCTGTAGTAACTGTGAGAGGGGTTGCTGTTGATCAGAAAGGGCAGCAATGCGTTCGCCTAACCCCAACGCCATTAAAAATAATCCTTGCTGGATAAAACCAACATTCTTTAAATTGCACTTCTGGCCCCAGCGTTCCAAAGCAGTAAAGTCAACATGGGCAGTGATATCTTGTCGCCCAATATTAATATAGGGGTTGTCATGGAAACGATGATGATAATAACACTGTAGCGTTCCTTGCGATCGCCTGGGATTATAGTAACGACTGGCGGGGTAGCCATAATCAATTGTTAACACATAGCCGCGCTGCAAGCGGTCTGCTACTATACTCAACCAGTCTAGAGCAGCTAAATTAATTTCACTACGGTAATCATCTGGGTATGCACTTTGGCTAAAGTCGATTTCCACTAAGTCTAAATATTCAGCCAGTTGGGGCGTTGAAAGTTCTCCTGTTACTTCCACAAATGATGGGTATGGGGCATTGATTTCTTTCTCATTCTTGTCTGTTGTCACATAAATTTCTCGGAGTTCTCCCGTTTCTAGGATGAATTGATGGACGGGGAACGCATCTACTAACTCATTAGAAAAAAAGCAGCCTGCGATCGCCTCAGATGGTATATCCTCTAAATTGCACCAACGCACGGGCAAATCTTGCAAGCGTTGCTGCTGTTCTTGTCTTAAAGTTGGGGACTTTTCAATAATGATGTATTCCAGTGCAGTAAAAAAATCTGGATAGCGTAGCTGATGATATTTGAGGATATGCAATGCTAGCAGTCCTTGACCTGCTCCCATTTCTACCAGAGAAAACGGTACAGGTTTTCCTAGAATCTCCCACATCTGGAAAAATTGTTCTGCTAGTAACTCGCCAAAGTCAGCACAGAGGTTACCAGAGGTGAAAAAATCACCACCCTCAAAGCCAATTTTGACTGCATCACTGGAATAGTAGCCGTGTTCAGGGTGGTATAATACCATCTCCATGAATTGGGCAAAAGTAATTCGCTGCTGGCGACTGGTGGTAATGTGATTTGCGATCGCTGCACACAGCAAAGGATTTGAATCCATAAAATTTTAGGTTTGAGATTGGGGTGTTGAGAAAATAAATGAATTATGAATGATGCAAAACAAAATTCATAATTCCTAATTTCCCTAACGGTCTATAAACCCCATTTACTTTAACTGACAAATCACGTTCCATCAGGTACAAGCAGATTATTAGACTAGTTGCAGTCGAGAGCCAGCCTACCATTCTTGGCAAATACGCTAAAACCATCTAAAAATTCTATGGCTGATTCATTCTCTGCATGAGGTCGATTTTGCTCATCAAGCAGCACTTTATGTGGACGTTGACAAGTGAAACAGAAATCTTCAAAAAAGAATGTCCAACCGCACTCAAAAACGTATGTTCTTAGTGTGTTCCATAAGTTTTCCTCTATAAAGCATCCTAGCTCAGAGGTGCAGAAGTCCAACAATCCACAAATACTACACTCCGCATCTGGTGAGACTAAACCTGTTGCCAAATACGACCAAAGTCGCTCTATTTCCTTTTGCTGATTGGGTTTACCAGATTTCCAGATTAAAGATGATTTTTCACTATCGCGTAGGCTTCCAAGTATCAGACTATAGAGCGGTGACCAAAACGTGAATTGCTGATGCAAAATGTTCCATAACTCAATATTAAACTGCTGTCCAACAATTTCAATCAGCGGAAAAACAATATCTCGATGAAAAGAACCACGGAGAAATCCATGTTTGATTAATTTATTTTTAACTTTTTTAATAATGTTGTTTAGCTTACGTTGGTTGGATAAGTTTGCAGTCGGATAAATATGGCTCATAAAGCTGAGGTTAGCCACACTACGCGGACTTTCAAAATAGTATATGTCAGGTATTTCTGCGTTTGATATTTTCTTGTAAACTGCCTCGATTGCAGAAAAAGCTCTTGCTTTATCAACTGGCTGAGTTGAGATTGCCATTGAATACCACTTCATTCGATAGTCAGCAATCAGAGCTTTTTGCTGTCCTGTTAACTCAAAAATTTTTGACATACCTTATTGTACTTAACTGGTCGAAGAGCTTACTTTTACCTACAAAATTCCCAGTTTAACTATCCAACCAGCCAAAGTAAGAAAATTAGGTGTTGATTTTCGCCTAAGCGATCGCGATGTCTACGACGGGCTACGTCAACATCAGCCCAATTAATCGCGTCCAAGGCAATTTGCTACCTAGCCACTCACCAACGACACCAGCACGCCATTAGGATCGCGGACACGAGCAATAGTTTGTCCCCCAGGCTGGGTTTTAGGGGCATCTAGTGTTTTTGCGCCTGCCCCGATTGCTCTCATATAAGCGCTGCCAACATCAGGTGTGATAAATGATATCTGGATTAATGTCGGTGGTTGTGTGGCGTCGTTGGGATGGAAGCCGCCAGGAAATAATTTCTCTGCTTCGCTACTGGAGGAGAAAGCCAATGTAGTGTTTCCGGTTTCAATTTCAGCCCAGATAGATTGCCCCTTATCCTGGAGAGTGCGACGAACCAGACTAAATGCTTTTTCGTAAAACTCAACGGTTTTAACTACATCGTCTACCCAGATGAGCGTGTAACCAAATTTCACAGTTATTTCTCCTTATTAGAAAAATCAGTGCTAGCGAGGATCTTTGCTACTTCACTGTATGCGATTTGAATACACAGTAGCTTAATCCAGAATGTTACGATCTGTTGCTATTTGTGCCCCTGTTTGCATCATTTCCATATCTGATGGCGACCTAATAATTATGCCTTTAACAGTGATGTGCTATTAGCAATCCCCATAGTCCTCTAAATATCAAAATTGGTACAACAAAGTTGGTGCAAATCTGCAAATTGCGGAGAAAATCTTGATGACAAGGCTGGATTGGCTTTAATTCAATATTAGCCTTTACCCGTCCTACCAATCAGCTAATATGGTTAAAAATCTTTATGCTTGCGCCATTAGTATTCAAAAAGGCAGCAATGGTTTTTACGATTTCATGTTCCATTGCTTTATTTTGTTTGTTTTACTGCAAATTTCAAGGTGCAGTAGATATCAATTTGAGTTTATCACTCTTACCTTACTAAATTAATGCTAACTTTTTTAATTTTCCAAACATTGGGGCAAAGGTACGGTAAGCTTCTAATGCTGCTTCTTTAACGGTTGCATTAACAATCGGAAATGTTGTGAGGATATAGCTAAATTCATCTTCAGTTAAGCCGTAAAGGTGTGCTACCATTCCATCGAGTTCGGCGCGGAGTTTGGCGCGTTCTGTTTCGTCGGTAACGCCTTGTTGATGGGAACCTAGACCGACTTCTTGCGCGAGTTCGTCAAATTCTGGTGTGGTGCAGATGAGTTTGGCAGCGCGTTGTACAATATCGTTGAAGTAACGATCGTTTTTTGTTAAACGTGGGACGGGTAGTTGGTATATGTAAAACATATTGAGAGTGGTAGTTACTTTTTGACGTAAAAGCCAATCCAATATAAATGCATTACATACTGCACAAAGAAAAATCATTTCAATATTAGAAATTCCAGATTTATTTAAATCTATAGTTGTACTATTATTATCACAAAATACTTTACGAGGAGCAATTGTAGTAATTAGAGTTCTTGAATCTGTGTTACGTGCTATACGACGATGTACCCAACGATAGCGCTGATAGTCAAGGACTTGATTATTATCTTTATTATTACCAAGTAATATTGCTCTACCAACTGACTCATTAATCCAGTATGGTGGTGGTTCTTCTGTAAGATTAAACTGATGAAACATTTTTCCTACAAAAAGTGGTGATGTCTCTGCTGTTTTTTGTAGTTGAAAAAGGTTATTATCATTACCCCTGTCGAATTCACGAGTAAGTACAAAATTCCACTTACCCTCAATTTTTTCACCCAGCAAAGGGAAGTGAAGCATTTTTTCAGAAATGCGGATATCTACCTCATTCTTAAACTCCATTACAGATAAAGAATCTGGTGATAGTTGACGCACCATATTAACGTTAATCTGCAAGCTATCATCACTAGGAAACCTTTGAAGTTCATGCACATCATGACGCATAAAAGCTGATGGAAATTCTGTTGTTGTACTACCTTTTGCAAAAGTAAGGACAACAAACTTAAAACGGCTATCAACCTCTTCAAAAATTGTCTTACGATTCTCAAGACAGAATAAACCAGTAACTTTAGTTTGACTAAACAACATCTCCCGTAATTGCTTAGTCCCTAAATCTGTGTAAATCCCACTAGGAATTACAATTCCGCACTCACCGCCTGAACGCAGAAGATTAAAACATTGTTCTGTAAATAGCTTATAGAGATTAATATCTGTACCTGCTTTTTTACCATTTACTACAGAAATCTGATTTTTATACTGTTCTGATGAACGATAATAAGCGCTGACATAAGGATATTGACTTTGATAGTCTAACCAAGTACTTGCAATTATTGGATTTTGTAAAAGTTTACTCTGTTCTTTCTCAAAATCCTTGATATCCATTTTGTTCTTCGTTACAAGTTCATTATGTTGTGCAAAGAACTCTTTAGCTTGTGGCTTAAATATTTCCCACGGTGGATTAGTGATAATTGCATCAAAACCACCGTGTTCTAAAACCTTGTCAAAATGATAACCCCAGTGAAACGGCTTCAAAGCTGCAATATCCTCAACCTTCAAAACCCGCTTCTGTGATTTTCCAGTTAACTGAACTTCCTCATATTTGATACCTAAACGCTTACTAAACTCATCCAACAGCAAAAGATTTAACTTTTCTTGCGATTTTTTGTTTAGTTGTTCAATATTTTTGCGAAGGTGTATCAATCGAGTGTCTTGAGGTGTATCTGTATCAGGTAATGCTTTAGGTAAAAAAGCGTGTTTTTTGTACAAATCAAGAGATTTATTCTTTTCTTCGAGAATTTTCTTATAACTATCTGCGGCTAAAGACTGTAATAGATTTCCTTGTAAAGAATTTCCGACTGCATCAAACGCTGTTTCATCTACCCGAATTAAACCAATTAACGAATTACCAGCCATAATATTAAAATCAATATTAGGTAATGGCTCTAACTCTTCTACATCGTGAGCAGAAGAAACCAAAGCTAAGAAAAGGCGCAGTTTAGCAATTTCCGTTCCTTCCTCCATGATGTCTATACCATAAAGGTTATCAGAAACAATACGCTTTTTGATAAAATAAGGTAGTGATGGATGAGAATTTTCTATATCTTCAAGGTTCTTTTTGAGAGTACCATCACCCATCAATTTAATTGTCCCAAACACTGCACTGTAAACTTGGATGAGCGTCTTCATCGCCGCGACAAGAAAAGCACCGGAACCGCAAGCTGGGTCAAGGATTGATAAATTAGGAAGAATATCTTCCATTAGTAGACGACAAACATTTGCATCCAGCTTGATAAGAAGTTCGTTGATATCCTCAAATCGCTTATCCTTATCAGATAGCGCATCATTTACGCGGTCTACAATTAACTTGTGGATAGTTCTGTCACAAAGATATTCTGTAATCTGTGGTCTAGTATAATACGCCCCAAAAGCTTTTTGATTAATATATTTCTCAAAAATATAACCCAAAACATCAGGGTTAATTTCGTCATCTTTTCCTTCCGGCGTATCATCCAGATTCCAAGAATAACGCCCAAATAAATCTAGAACTTGCTCAAACGCCTCATCTACTATAGAAATATAATATTTCTCTTCAATATGATGCTTGAGAAATAGTCCACCATTCAGGTATTTAACCTTTCCTACCAATTCCTGTACAGATAAATCGCGTTCAAACTCAGGTTTAGCAAAGCTTTCAAAAAATAAAGCCTTAAGAAATTCAGCATAAAAATAATTTTCACCTTTTTGCTGGCTTTGTTCAAGCTTATTTTGCAGATAGTTTAAATCCTCATTATCAATAAAACCTTTACGTTGGAGAAAATAAACAAACATCAGGCGATTCAGAATGACTGATGTGTACCAACGTCTATCTGTCTCATTATCAATTCCTTGAACAAACTGCAAAAACTTCTGGTGTTGCTCTTGAAATTCCTTGTAAAACTTCTTAGTTACTGGCTCAACATCAAACCCGTGTTGTAGCTTATAGGCAATTTCAACAACCGTCGGTTCCCCATGTTCTAATTCAGTAATATCAATAACTAAAGAACCAAGCTTGCTTAAAAATAAGTCTCCTGGTTGACCTTTCACATATAAATGGTCACGAACGTAGCTTTTACTTCCTTCTCGTTTAACCCAATACCAAAGACTACGTGTGCGTTCTTCGGTAATAAAAATTAGGAGATTTTCATTTATGAGTTTAGTAATTTCTTGATGAATAGTAACTCTAACTTGAGCTTCTGGTATTTTTCCATCTGTGGCGGTGATTTCAAAGATTGCAACACCTGAAAGTTCAGCAATTTTCTGGTAGTGATATGTCTTATTATCAATCTTTAAAGTTACAGGTTTTTGTCTTGTAGGTTTAGACCAACCTAATTCTTCTATAAATAAAATACTAAATTGGAAGTTATAAAGTAAATCGCGTGTTCGTTGAAAATTAAGCGACATAAATTACCATGCTTGAAGAATAAAAAAAGAGCATAGTAAATTTGCCACTCAGAAAATAAATCTGTGACTCTAAAAATTAAGTCTGCGCTGACAGACTTTAAAAAAGCCTCTTTATACGAGTTAAATTTTTACCATGCTTTTTATACTTTATAAATCCTTTATATCAAAGTAGGTTCAGGGAGATTACCTGAGTTATCTAAACGCCGACTGAGTTCTGTGCATCTGTGATTTTTAATTGTCAGGTATTTTTGCTGATTTCTTTATGAAAATGCCTAATTTCTTTATCAAAATGCCTGATTGCTTTCTCAAAATACTGAAATGCTTTTTCAAAACAAGCTTTTGCTTCTTTAAAACAAGCTTTTACTTTCTAATTTTGGTGTTTTCCACAAGCAAAACAAGCTTTTGCTTCTTCAAAACAAGCTTTTACTTTCTAATTTTGGTGTTTTCCACAAGCAAAACAAGCTTTTGCTTCTTCAAAACAAGCTTTTACTTTCTAATTTTGGTGTT
>NZ_JBALDG010000018.1:0-72132 GCF_036917195.1 Nostoc sp. | reverse complement strand
GATAGCGCAGGGTTAGCGATAGCGCAGCGTTAGCGATAGCGCAGGGTTAGCGATAGCGCAGCGTTAGCGATAGCGCAGCGTTAGCGATAGCGCAGCGTTAGCGAGGAACGAGCGTCGGAACGAGCGTCGGAACGAGCGTCGGAACGAGCGTCGGAACGAGCGTCGGAACGAGCGTCGGAACGAGCGTCGGAACGAGCGTCGGAACGAGCGTCACAGCCCATCTTAGACATCGCCTGGGTTGGGCTATTCGGCGTCGCAAAGATACCACTACCATTACAACGTTTTTGAATCAATTGAACTGCAATATTTCTACTCTTAGATTCCCTATACTAGGATAAATAATCCCCCCAATTCCTGTAAATTTTAGGTTATTGGGGGGGATTCAAATGTTGCAGCAAAAAGTGAATTAATCTTAGTTAACAACCACTAGGTTAATTTCTGATTAAGCTTAGGTTAAGCTTGCGTAATATCTACGTTGAGGGTTGCTCCTGTAGTGGAATTGCAATGACAAACTCGGCACCTTCTCCTGGTGCTGAAATACACTGGATTTGCCCGCCGTGTTTTTTAACAATAATCTGGTAGCCAATTGATAACCCCATACCCGTACCTTTACCGACGGGTTTCGTAGTGAAGAACGGGTCAAATAGGCGTTTGCGTACTTCCTCAGTCATGCCTGGTCCATTATCAGCAATGCTAATGATTACACGGTCTTCTTGGATGAGGGTGTGAATGCGAATTGTGGGCATTGGGCACTTGTACTGAGCATCTCGGCTTGCTTCTCTTCGAGAGGCTGGGCCAACGACTGCGCTCAACACAAGTCGCTCGATGGAGCCGATGTCGTTAGCGCAGCCTCTCGAAGAGTTGTATTGGGCATTTTCCCCCTGTCTCCCTTGTGCCCCTAGTCTCCACTCCCCACTCCCCACTCCCTCTTCTAAAGCATCGATCGCATTTGTCAACAGATTCATAAACACCTGATTCATCTGTCCAGCGTGACACACTATCGGTGGTAGGTTGCCGTAGTCTCGGATTACTTGGATTTCGGAATGTCCTGGTTTGGGCTTCAGGCGATTTTGCAACAGCAGCAACGTGCTATCAATACCTTCATGAATATCCACTGGTTTCGTGCCGTCTTCATCAAGGCGAGAGAAATTGCGTAAAGATAGGACAATCTGCCGAATGCGTTCGGCTCCCATGTTCATAGAATCCAGGATTTTGGGCAAATCTTGCTTGAGAAAGTCTAAATCAATGGCGTAGATTTTCTGTTTAATCTCTGGTGTTGGTGGGCAGTCGTTCTGTTGATAAAGGTCTACCAAGTGCAACAATTCCTTCGTATATTCACGGGCGTGGCTAATATTGCCGTAAATAAAATTGACGGGATTATTGATTTCATGGGCAATACCTGCAACCAACTGTCCTAAACTGGACATTTTTTCAGTTTGAATCAGTTGCGCTTGGGTTTGTTGAAGTTCTAGCAGCGCCGCTTCTAGTTGCTGGGCTTTGTCTTGGGCAGTTTGGGCAGCGATGCGGCTTTGGGTGTAAAGTTTGGCTTGGTCAATGGCGATCGCCAGTTGAACTGTAACTGCTTGTAGTAATTCTACTTCATTGTCCAGCCAAGGTCGAAAGCCACTACAAGAACCACAGCTAAATGCACCTATTTCGCCAGATTGGGTTTGTACAGGTAGCGACATAAAGGCAGTGAAACCGAAATCCTGAAAAAACAGCTGTGCTATGGAATCGCCCACAGTTTTAACATCATCAATGCGAATGATTTCTCTATTCAAGGTTTTAGCTGCGATTAGTTCGATTTCTGCATTAGTTGCTTGGTCGTCAATCAAACAGGGTAAAGAGGAACTTTTCGCCTCATATACACTCTCCCAGTAGGGAACATCAGCGTCTTGCCGATACCAAAAGAAGGCGCAGCGATCAATCTGGAATAAGTTGCGAATCTCCTGCACTGCGGTTTCCACAATGTAATTGAGATCCAGAGAAGCTCGAATCTGGTTAGAAAGACGATTGAGTAGGGCTTCCCGTTGGGCGCTTTCTCTAAGTGCAACTTCTGCTTGTTTGCGCTTGATGCCAATGGCAATTTCCTGAGCAGCAAATTCTAGTGCTTTAAAAGTTGATTCTGTCACTGTTTGGCGGGCAAACATGGCGATCACCCCTACAGTTTCATCTTCAACAATCAGGGGATAGCCAGCGAAGGCAACCATCCCCTCTCGCTGTGCCCACTCTTTGTTACCCACGCGGGGATCTGTCTGCACAGAGTTAGTGAGGTGGGGTTTGCCCTCTTCGGCAATCAAACCAATTTTGAATTGACCGACTGGCACACATTTATGAGGCCCATTAATGTGGGTATACATCCCAGAACTGACTTGCAACTCCAATACGTTGTCTTTTTTGTTCAGCGTCCAGATGCGAGCAAAGGCTGCATCAAGATGTTCAACTAAAGCCTCAGTGCAGCGGCGCATCATGTTTTGTAAGCTGTCACTCTGGGTAAGGGCCGCGTCTACATCGGCACGAAAATTTGCTAAACGCGCTCGCTCTGCTAGAGCTTCCTCTGCTTGTTTGCGCTCAGTGGTGTCATAGCAAATACCAACAAAGTTTAAAACATTACCATTGGCATCTCTAATAGCAGATGAGTTGCTTGTATGCCATGGCCAACTGCCATTTTTATGTTTTACTCGATATTCAATTGCGTCTTGTTTTTCGCCTGTTGTCAAAATTCTTTGGAAATAATCTTCACAAATAAGCACATCGTCAGGATGTATGAAAGAAATTAAGGATTTACCTTCAACCTCTGCAAGCTCATACCCTAAAATATCGATCAAATTAGGAGAAACGTAGGACAACACCCCTTCAAGAGTCAGTGCAAAAATAATGTCATGGGCGTTTTCAACAATGCTGCGAAACTTAGCATCGCTTTCTATTAATGCTGCTTGGATGTTGTCACTGGTGTCGCGGACAAGAACTATGATTTGCTGGTCTGGTAATGGTAATAACCTAGCTTCAAAATTCTTATTATCTTTTGGTAGAAATAAGGTAGATTCAAAACTGACTGAAGATTGAGTTTCAAGTACTTGAGTTATTGCTTGCTGGAAGCGATCACCTACAGCAGTCGGTAGATATTCTCGCAAACTCTTGCCCTGACAATCTCCTGTTGGAATATACAGATTATCTATCAATCCTTGCTTATAATCCAGAATACTTCCATCAGCATCAAGACGAAAGTACAAATCAGGAAGCACTTGCAAAATCGCTGTAAATTCTGATGTTTTTTGGCGTAACTGTGCTTCAGCTGCTTGGCGTTTTGCAGTTTCGGCTTGTAGTTGCTCTAGTGCTTTTGTTAATTCTGCCGCCTGTTTTTGTTCTGTAATTTTATGCAGACAATAAGAGGAATTTGTAGATGTCGAGCAGCTTTCTCTCATGGTAGATCGCACTTCTGTTATATCCACACAATAACCGATGTAACCGACAAAGCTACCATCTGCTGCGAATCGTGGCGCGGCTGTATCTAAAATCCAGCGATATTCGCCATCAGCCCGACGCAGACGATATTGCCTCTGGAAGGAATCATGCGTTGTAAATGCTGTTAAGTATATATTTTTACATTGCTGACTATCTTCTGGATGAACGCTACAAGCCCAGATATTGTCTATCTCATCTTCTCGCGCCGATGCAGACGCGCTTGTTGTTAAATATGTTCCAGTAAATTCCAGCCAATTTGAATTGAAATAACAGTAAAGTGCATTGCATCCAGCCATCCAAATCATCAAAGGAGCAGTATGCGCCTGCTGGTAAAATACTTTTTCATCTTGTTGTATTTCTGATGGGGCGACCATGATTTGGTTAATGTAGCTTTGCACCTTTTTAGAAAACACTTTTGCCTGCCTGCTCTGCCTAAATTATTAAGGTAATGGTCTGAAAATAGAATTTGTTATATAAATGTATCTAATCTTCTTTATGCCAACCTGCTATTTATCTTAATACTTTATTTATTTTTATATCTGCAAAAATTACTCTTTTATTGTAAATAAATTGAAAAAATGCTGAAGTTATCATTAAGATTAACTTCAGCATTTTTAGTGAAAATTAAACCATCCAAGTGTCAGGGAAGTTGTTTAACTTTGCTTCTTCTTAAAATTACCTATAAATTCATCTTAACTATGTGATTGCATTGCTCAAGAACCTAATTTAGCTTTAGGGAAACTACTTAATTTGTGAAGATTTGAAGTGTCTAGATCCGCGACTTCTTTAAGAAGTCGCGGATCTAACTTTTCACGAATGATTTACGACTGCTATATAACGGTTCCCGCATAGGTAAGCGTACAGAGAGAAATAATTAACCACAGATGAACACAGTAGTGTTAGCACAGCTACCCTACCTGTGTATCTTACTCAAATAAAAATCGCTACAAGTATAACTTAAATGGTAATGAAATCCATTGCAGTAATCAAACTTGAATTGGCAGCCGTCAAGGATGCTAGAGTTTCAGTACCGAACTTAATCAGGGTATTCCACTAGCAGGGGTAGATATAGCCTAGCTGATATGAGTGGCATTCCTAACTAGACAGTAAATTTCCCTCAAAATTTGCTGAAAGACCCCACATCAATGCCATTGAAGGGGTTGCTGCTGTCCGTTTGCTGAGTGTATTGGGGGTTGGTGGTGTCCGTATTTTTATAGTATAAAAGCGTACCGTCGCTTGCTCCAATAACGGCATCGAGGTCGCCATCACCATCGATATCGGCAAAGGTGGGTGCGCTGAAAGACCCCACATCAATGCCATTGAAGGGGTTGCTGCTGGTTTGCTGAGTGTATTGGGGGTTGGTGGCACTGCCCGTATTTTTGTAGTACCTGAGCGTGCCATAATCTTCTCCAACAACGGCATCGAGGTCGCCATCACCATCAATATCGGCTTCCGCACTGGGCGACATTCCCCGTGAGCAAGTGATTTTTGTTTGGGCGCACTGGAAAAAGAGATGGGGTTACTGCGGGGCAGAAAACTTTCCATACAACAAAAGTTTTAAATTTATCAGTAATTTTTGAGCAAACAAAATACCCTCCATGACCCCTGAATTGAAGTATATGGAGGGAGCACTCAACTAATTTCTAGTTTTTATTTATGAGAATGATGGTAATCTTACGGCTAAATCTTTGGTGTTTAAGATAACTTTATCAAAATTTTAACGAATAAATATAAATCATCCCTCTAAGGGCATAATTTCAGCTTATAGGAAAACTCCGAGAATTTACCGCTTCTTTTTATTGCTTATTCTTACAGAAGATTACAGCTACTTCTAATAAAAGAGCATGGCAGTGATGTCTTCATAGAAAATTCACAACCTTAAAGATTTTCATCACAAATTAATAATTATTAGGACTTCCGCATTGACAGGAAAGACTAAATATGATTCATTTGAAAACCATATCTGTCATAGGAACACAAGCAATGCTGTGCCCGTAAGGTGCGGGTCTATTTACGATCAATAATTAATAAAAGCCTGAAACGAGCTATTTTGGTAAATCTATACCATGATTAATTTGTAGAATGCCTGAGTCCTATTTATTTTTTATTTTTTCTAGCAAAGCCAGATTTTTCAAAATTGTCTTGGTGGGTTAAAGGGGACTGGGGATATTAAGAAGACGCAAGGACTAATGCCGAATACTTCGACGCCGCTCAGTACAAGTGCCCAGTCCCTTTACGTTACGCGAATCGCTGGCGATCGCGTTTTATATGTTATAAAGCTCACAGAAATTCATGTTAGGCGGAAACTACTTTATGGAACCAGACAAACTGGGCCGTTTTAAGGAGTACGGCGAATTCATCGTCCGAAAGATAGATTCTGTGCCCCAACACCCTTCAAAACAAGAAGATTGGGTTCCAGCTAGTCTTGATGACTGTCTCCTGCGTCTGCGGTCCGCTGCCCAGAAAACTGTAGACCTTGCAACTTCACCTGTCAAAATTGGGGTGATGGGGGAATTCAGTAGTGGGAAAACCTTACTTTTAGGCAGTCTGATTGGATATGCAGATGCTTTGCCAGTCAGTGAAAACCCCACTACAGGTAATGTTACTGCCATACATATTATTCCGCAAGAGGAGTTTGCGACGACTCAAGTAAGTAATTTTACTGTAGAGTATCTTTCTCATGAAGGAGTACATGAGTGTCTACGCTTCATGCTAGGGGAAGCCAATAAACGGACAACAGCAGCAGGGCTTCCTCCTATACCAGTATCGAAACTCAATTCTGGCAAAGATATTATTAGCTGGTGTGAAGAAGGATGGAATAGTAGTAACAATTTAGAGCTACGTTATTTACTCCGGGAGTTGGTGTTATTCCTGCGGGCTTATCAAGCCTATGGGGAAGTTATGTGTGGTAGCCGCTACCAGATTGATGCTATCACCGCCCGTGAGGGGCTACAGCTGGTCGAACAGCCAATGGCAATCCAAACTCTGAACTTTGAGGATCTACCTCCAGCGCATATCCGATTACCGAGTCCACCTCAAAGACTACCAACAAAGTTATTGCAAAACAGTTTCCCACTGATCCGCCGCGTAAATATCGATGTAAAAATCTCACGGGAAATTTGGGATTTTGCAGACGCAGCCAAATTTATTCTCATCGACTTTCCGGGATTGGGGGCTGCTAATTCGGGGGCTAGGGATACCTTTTTGTCACTGCGGGAATTGGCAGAAGTACAAACAATTTTGGTATTGCTAAATGGTAAATCTCCCGGTAGCGATCGCGCCAATAAAATCTTTACCATGATGCAGCAGCAGCGACCGGGACAAGACCTGAAAGATTTAATTCTCGTAGGTGTGGGTCGGTTCGATCAACTGCCTTTAGACAGTGAGGGTGGCGAAAGAGAACTTGACCAACTGATTGAAGATAGCCCAGCCAATAGCCATTTACAAGAAGAAACCGTTTTCCAAAAACTCAAAGTTCTGCAAACTACCATTGACGGTGCAGAAGCGTTTACTACCCAAAAAGACCGGATCGTTTTACTATCGCCACTGTTGGGACTAGCTGAATTAGCAAAACGTTCTAGTACAGTCAAAGCAGGCTCAACAGACTTTTTAGCTAACTTGGACTATCCTGATTACTTAGATAGGTCTAAACGGCTACAAGACAAATGGCAGCACTTAAGTGAACGACTGTTAGACTCTGATCCCCGCAGTTATTTAGGCAAACAGCTAGGTTACTTTAGTCAAGATGGAGGACTTGGTAAGCTGCGGGAATTGATTCAAACCCACGTAGCAACTCATGGTCTGAAGCAACTGTATGAAGATAGTCAAAGAGCTGCTGATGTGGTGAGTCAGCAACAAGATCACTTGAAGGACATCATAGATGAAATTCACGAGCAAGGTATTCCTACAGGAGACAATCCCGCATTTATCGAGTTGCGCTTTGTGGTCGAAAGCTTGGATAAAATCTACAGGAATTTTCAAAAAGATTTAGGGAAAGAACCACTCAAAGACCGACGTGGTGTTGTCGTCAGCGATGTAGTGAAAGACGAACTCACCTTTAGAATCCTCAATTGGAACCAGTGGACTTTACTCTTCAACAAAGCCAACAATGGAGTGATCGCTCTGGCAGAATCTAAAGGTGCAGCCGGGAAATTATTTGACAGAGGAAACCGCGTAAATAGTTCCCTTCCAACCAAGAGCGATGATTTTTATCCAGTATTTGAAAAAACCGTTAAGGAAGTAGAAGATTTTGCCCGCGATCGCATTCATCAAGCAGTGGTAGATTTGTTGAACCAATTGTCAAATTATGTAGCCCCAGAACGCGAACAATTGCAGGCAATTTTCCATCCAAAAATGGAGCAAGAAATCGAAGAACAATTTGGTTTTGAAGATGCTGATCTCTTTTATAAATTATTACTAGGATGCGATCCTAACGAATGGAAAGAAGCAATCATCTCTGAAATCAGTAGCAAAGACAAAACCGTTGCACCCGAAATCATTTTTCCTCTAGCGCGTCAAGATGACAAACATAACGTTGGTCAAATCTTTGACTGGGCACCAGAGAAAAGCCAAGGTTTACCCAGATCGAGCAATCACCAACTTTTAGTACTGCGACTGCGAGATGAAATCACTGCTAGCGCTAGCCTTCATCTTGTGCAGTATGTTAGCGAAGTTAATCAGCAAATTAATTCCGAACTAGAAGGCATTTTGGATCAAATTATTCCTAGTCTGCAAAACCTGTCAAAAAAAGAAACTTTGCTGAGATATTTCGCAGCCGGGGAATTGCCATCTGAGATAAAAATTCCTACTTGGTTGGAGATTATTTCAGAACTTGCTGCTGTTTCTCACTTAGATGATTTGAAATGAGTTAACTCAGAAAATGACTGATTGCGATCGCATACGGATCTGAGGATGTATTTGTGAGACATGATGCTATCAGTTTGATCCAGCTGACTATTGCCTCAGAAAGTCAAATGGTGCAAGAAGCGAAACATTTAATTGAGCGGGTGCAACAACAGATAACTGTCTTAGCGAAGAAGGAGATAATAAATGGATTCTTAGCTTATGGTATTTCGATAGAAGAGGTTGCTCAGTTACTTGATTTAACCATCGAACAAGTAAGACTTGCAAGCGGTTAAAAATCTTCAACATTAACAGGACTTACGCACGGGTCATGGAAGAACGAACCACAGAGACACAGAGTACACGGAGGAGAGTTTGAGAGGTTTTTTGCGTAAGTCCTAATCAACTTAGTAACTGCCGCAATTTTCATAGCAATGCTTAGATTGGGCTACGCCCTTTTATATAAAAGCGTAGGCATCGCGCTAAATAAAAAAGCCAGTGTTAAAGAGAATCAGTGGTACAAGACCAACGATTAAAAGTCTTTACGACAAAGATTCTCTGAATTTGCTATTTGATGATCCAACCCCACCGTTTTTAGCCAGCTATAAAACAAACAACAGAAAGTTATACTATAATGAACCCCTTCCAATTGAACAACTATACTGATCAACAACCAAGCGAGAAACAACAAAAAAGATTTCCAGGATGGTTTGCCTTAGATTTTGGCACGTCGAACTCTACAGTCACACTTTTCGATCCAATTGAAGTGCCGATCGCAGAAATTCTACCAAAAGAACAAGAAGTGCGGTTGCGCGATCACTTATCACAATGGCTGAGTTCTCCCGCCTCAGTAGCTTTACCAGATGTCAGCGATGATGATTGGGCAAAGTTTATCACAGAAATTAGCAAAAATCTGGAGATAGATCCAAGAAAGTTGAGTGAGGTATTTGAAACTGATAATAAAGAGCGATTTTTGGAAGCAATTCGCCAAATTGAACTTTCTTTAGGAAACAGCGAGAGATTCCGTCGGGCTGTCAGCAAAAAACTTTACCAAATCTATCATGAGGTGTTCCGCGTTCCTACCCTAGAGTCGCAAAATCTGATCCCAGTTGTGCTGGATATTGATCGCCGCGACACGGAAATTCCCAGTGAGTTGGAAATTTCGCAGTTAATGGACTTAAAATTACAGATGGGTAGGGAAGCTAGAGATAACCGCAAAAAAGCGATCGCCCAAGGTACAAGCAGTTCTTTAAAGGAAATTATTAGCAGGTTTCACCATTCACCCAAACGCTATTTTGGTCAGGAGCGATCGTTTTCAGTTATTTTGGATGGAGAAGAAGAAATAATTACCGCTAACCAACTGATCCAATCCGCTTGGGCGCATTTAATCGAGTTAACTGAAGATTACCGCCAACGCACACAACGCAGATTTTCAGAAGGGACTTTTTTGACAGCAGTTGTCACTTACCCCACTGTCGCCCCACCAGTTGTTCGCAAGGAAGTTAAGGAATTAGTTGAGCAATTGGGGATCGATGATGTCCAAACTGCTTATGATGAAGCTGTTTCTGTGGCAATATTCTTTTTGTGGCGAGAATTTGGCGGTAATCTCAACATTGGGATTGAATCATTTAAAACTCGTTGTCATCAAGTAGGAAACAAATGGTCACAAAATGTTCTCGTCTTGGATATCGGCGGAGGAACCACAGACTTAGCTTTAATTGAACTGACTTTAGAAGATAAAACTCCTACTTTTGCCAATTATGAAGACCGAGGTTTAGGAGGACGTTACTATAAACTCACCCCCAAACTATTAGGTTCATCCGGTCATTTACAGTTAGGTGGTGAATTAATTACACTGCGAATTTTTAGATTATTAAAAGTTGCGATCGCAGACTTTTTATTGACAGCTGTAACAACAGGTGATATTGAAAGCGAAAAGCTAGAAGATTTAATTAACTCTGAGTTAAACGAGCGCTTCTTAGAACAAGGCAAATTTAAAACTGGCAGTATTTTAAAATGTCTAGATAAAGAGAATCCAGAAGGTGATCTTGCTTACAAAGATGCCCTAGATACTGCCGAGAAAGTATTACCCACCCGTTGGCAACAAGCACCCCAACGTCTACAATCCTTTTATATTCTCTGGGATCATGCAGAAGCAGCTAAACTTAAACTTGGGCAAAAACCACTAACAGATAATTCTCTATTAACCTTCACGCTTTCTGAGCAGCAAATTTCTGAACTGCTTACCCAAAGCGCCGTTAAATTGCAAGTCAATGATCCAAATAATATCTGCGTCACTTTAGATAACCAACAATTTGAACGAGCCGCCACTTCCGGAATTAAAGAAGCGATCGGTATTGCCAAAGGATTAATGGAAAGTCGTTTGCGTCCCGATGATATCACCAAAGATTCTTGGAATTCCCAAAAAGTTGATTGGTTAATTCTGTCTGGAAAAACTTGTAATTTAGACATAGTGCAGCGCCAAATCTACCAAGAATTTAGTAAGTCTCCATATTTTGTGTGGAATCCAGAGCGAATTACCTTTGTGCTGGAATTTACCAAATTAGCCACCTCCGCTGGTGCTTGCTATGCTGAGAAACTGCGAAGATTAAGGTTCGATCCAGAAGAGTCTAAAAGCTTGCTATGTAAGGGAGCCAACCAACTAGAAATCGATGTCAAAAACCTGTTTTATTATTTGCCCTGCAACTTCAAACGCAAAACCCAAAGTAACGATTTGCTCACCATATTCAAGGCTGGACAAGAACTCTATCAACTTGCACCTTGGGAAACTGTCGCCAAGGTTCGTACTGCATGGCAAGGAATCCAATTAACTAACATCATCTACCGTCAAGACTATGAGGATGGAGATTTACGACTATGGGGTAGCTTCGACGGCAAAAACCTTATGAATAAGCTGGGAATACAAGAAGCAGAGTTTCTGAAAAAAATTAAAATCCAGTTTGAAATTGACCAAACCCTTGAATTTAGAGTATTGCTTTGTCAGGGAAATCCCCATTATTTAATTGATATTCCTGGCATTAATTTGGAATCGGTAGTTTCAGAAACTTCGCCGCTATTTGCTGATGGAAAATTGAACTGGAATATTGCTGTACAACGCTTCAATAAAGATTTAAATGATGGTGATATTGCCGTCAATGTTATTGAGTCAGCAACTGTTGATCAACCAGATGCCTATCATCTTGTATTTGAAGTAGGAAATGATGGTAGTAAATTGTTCCAAAAATTCCACTATCTGCGCGATGGTGTGACGCAACCAGGAATTGGGTTAATTAGTAATCCCTTACCTCCCTTCCCACAAACTGGCCAGCACACTTTCTATGTTTATCAAACAGACGCCCAAACCAACAGCAAAAAATGGATCCGAATTGGCGCACTCAGCAAACCAGATGTGACAACAGATTATCCTTGCCAATATCGTGTAACTCTCGATGAGCAAGGCATTCTGCGGATGCACGCCGGTGAAGTGCCTTACTGGACATCAAAAAGTCAGGAATGTCTAAAGGAAGAAGGATGTGTTTATCTTGCTGAATTAGAATTGCAGCCCAATGAAGTTGATAAAGAACGCGATCCATTTTGCGGTATACATTAGGGACTTCAAAATAATACAAATATCCCAAAACTGGGACAAAAATCCTCTCTGTGTTCTCTGTGAACTCTGTGGTTAAATAAATTACTTTTTAACCACAGAGGCACAGAGGAGGGCAGTTGCGTGGGCGGGTTTCCCGACTTGAGCAAACTGCCCGTAGCGCAGAGAGAAAAAAGAGATTTTCGGAGTCACCTTGAAAGGGCTAGTAATGATAGCCTCATGCAAATGCATTAAACTTCTATGCTCCTGTGCATTGAAAAATTAATGTTTTTAAACGCAAAGGAACGCAGAGTTTTGCCAAATTTAGTTCGCTACAAAAATATTTGGAGGTGATATTCATGCAGCACTTGCGTCAATTATTAGAGATAGAAAACTCAGAATTAGCCCAGTTACTGCGGTTTAGTTTGTATGGACTAGAGGCTAGTTTAAATCAGGCCCGCACAGAATTTCCGCTAGATCCAGGATCTAAAATATGCGATGAAGTGCTGCAAGAACTTCATCGCATATTGCAACCTACACCCCCAAAATCAGATGATTTAAAACTAAGTCACCTCCGCGAAGCTTTCGATTCTGACTTAGAACTTAGTTATTATCTGGGTAATTCCCAACTGCAAAGCACAACGGACTCTGATTTGTGGAATGAAATTCAACGTAAGCTGCTGCGAGTCCCAGAGGATTTGGCTGCAACTTGGCGACAGCGCACCTTGGATTTAGCTCAAAAAGTTGGTGCGATCGCAAATAATTCTAATCTCTATCAACTTCCCTTTATCCGTGATGAAATTATCTACCCTGGACTTAGTGGTACTGTTCAGACTCAGGGATTGGGCTTATCTCAACAAATACTTTTAAACTCTAAAATTACCCAAGGTAATGCATCTGATTTACTAGCGGCATTCCTATTTTTATATATGAATTTTATCGAAATTGACCCCGATTTACACCATGCTTTAAAGAGCGTTTTTAGCTTCGATGTCATTTCCTTACACTCCAAACCAGAACAGCGCCATCAATATATTGATGCTTTAAGCGATCGCTTGCAACGCACCCAAAAAGCAGAGGAAAACACTGATCCTCTGTCAATTCTCCGTACTTGGATTGACATGGACGAGGCTATACATTCCCTAGTATTTGTACCTCCGGCTGAACGCTATTCTTGGTGGGGAAAACTACAACATGAATCACGACGCATCCTAAAGAAAGTCGCTGATGAAACAATTAAAGCAGGTTATGAAGTGCGGATTCGCCAATTATCGGGACTTTATGCGGATATCTGTGCTTCATCCAAAGATGACTTACAACTAGACTGTGGCGGTATTCCTGGCGAAGTATTAACTTGTCTTCGAGTATATGCGCGAATTAATCAGGAAGAATCCCCAGGTCGTGTAATATTTCGCTCATCACGGTAACAGAATTCTCTCATAAAGCAAAGGCAGACGATTTTACGAATCGCTGCCTTGCCTGATTATTTAATGAAGGTAAAAACGTTTAAATCTATAGAATGCCCCAGAAGTGTAAAATCCCTTGACCAGAAAACACTTCAAGTAAAACGGCAGATAAAAAACCAATCATTGCAAAACGACCGTTCCAGTTTTCGCTTTGAGGAGTGAAGCCCCAACGCAAAGCATTAGGATCTTCTGAAACCGAAGGCGTAGTCTTCTTAACGTTTGCCATAAATAACACTCTGAGCTTTTATGTTGTAACAGTTATAACTGCATGTAAAGTAATGTAACATAATTTTACGTAATTGCAACATAAACTCAATAAAAACCTCAGTTAGCAAGTGTATATTACGGGTACGTAATTTTATCAGAACAGGTTTGCGCGATCGCGCAAACGTGAAGTCCAGTTGTTTGCCCAGCTACAGCCGCACCATTTACAATTTTGGGAACAGTTTCAGTGCAGTTTTAAGTCCCGCTAGAGGGCAATCAGTGTTTGAATTGAGCGATGGCATGTCCAATTCCCTTGAAGATTTAGAATAATTTAGACAGATATAATTGTGAGAAATTCTTCTAAAGAACTCACAGCGATCGCGCTATCCATTAAAGTTTCTAATTGTTCCACATTCTTGCCCTCAAGCCTTACTTCTACCTCATGGGAAATTTCGCCAAAGCGTTGTTCCAATACTCGGATTAACTGCCGTCGCGCGCCCTCTTGAATACCTCTTTGCTCAATCTCGTGATACCAAGGCGATTCTCGCAATTCTACCATATCCCACCTCATGATTTGTTGCACTAAAGGCGTGTCTAAAACAAAGCTAGCAAAAAACGCCAGCAATGATTCTAATTGGTTCAACTGTGCATCTGCTCTTAGCGCCTGTAGTGCGCGTTGCACAACTGATACCTCTCCTCCCCCTCGCAGGATTGGCACAAAGGGTAACAACGATGGTAGTGGTTGCTCAAACACTATTTCAGCATCGATTTCCCACAAATTAATCACGCGATAATCTTGGATGGCACGTAATCCCAAAAATTCCTGCTCGTAACTATTGACAATAGTTAAGGTGGATGGAGGCGGCAAAATGTTGATCAGTACTGGGTAAGTTGGCAATCGATAGCGTTCTTGTGCTAGCGCTGCATAGGCTCTCATCCGTTGAGGCATCTGTGTTGTGTAACGTAGTTGTAGTTCATTTAGTACTAAAAAATCTCCGTGAGTGGCACTGTATGCTTTCACCAACACATCTGTTTCGCGGCTAATCCAGTGAAACTCAGAGCCGAGAATTTCTTTTGCCACAACTTCAGGACACTGTGTCACCCACTGTACCCATGCATCGGGAGCTAAATTAATTAGTCGCTTGCTACCAATATCTGCTGCTTTTGTCACAGGACGCTTGATATGCTTATCAGTAATTAATGGTATATCACAATAATTGCAGTATTCTGGCGTTATTTTTTAAGTTGAAGCAATGACTATAACAGGAGCATTTCAATGAGTCGAAAAACACGCCTGTCCTGGCGAATAGAATTCGCGCGTCAGTTGCTTCTCCTAAGGGACACGCGCAAGGGACAAGTCGAATAACCGCATCGCTCTTGGCGTCTCCCCTTGGGAGAAGGGCGCACTGGCTTGGCTATACGAGACTTTACCTACCTTTATGGGTTTCAAATTCCTTGAGTTTGCGTAGGCGGACGAAAGTTTGTGTAGCTGCGATTTCTAATCGCCAGGTATATTTGCAAAGGTGAGATGCTCCCGACTACAACAGGCTATGACGCTCGAACGCAAGAGCGTGTCGCAGACAAGACTCGCTATCGGCGTCGCACTGTTTTAGGAAATGTATGATTGATGTGTGTTAGGTTTTGAATCAACATTTCTGGATATAAACCGCCAATGAACGCCGATATTAGACCTAATTATACAATTTTAGAAGTTCAAGAACTTGATGTTAATTATGGTGGTATTCAAGCTTTAAACAAGATTAATTTAATTATTAAAAAAGGCGAGGTAGTGACTCTAATTGGTGCTAATGGTGCTGGTAAAACTACTACACTCCGCACCATATCGAAAATAGTTAATCCTAAGAGTGGTGTGATTATCTATAATGGACATAATATTACCCGCCGACAAACTCACGAAGTTGTACAACTTGGTATTGCTCACTGTCCAGAAGGACGCAGAGTATTAGCACGGCAAACAGTGTTTGATAACTTACTTTTGGGTGCTTATATTCGCTCTAATCAAACAGAGATAAAAGCAGATATTCAGCACCAGTTTGAGCTATTTCCGCGATTATCACAAAGACGTGATCAACTAGCAGGAACCCTCAGCGGTGGTGAACAACAAATGTTAGCGATCGCTCGGGCTGTAATGAGTAAACCACAACTCTTACTTTTAGATGAGCCTAGCTTAGGTTTAGCACCTGCGATCGTCCGGGAAATCTTCACTATTATTGAAAATCTCCGGGCTACAGGGGTGACTATTCTGTTAGTTGAACAAAACGCTAATCTTGCCCTACAAATTGCCGATAGAGGATATGTTCTAGAAGCTGGTTCTATCACTTTAACAGGGGCAGCATCAGAATTAATTAGTGATGAGCGAGTGAAAAAAGCTTATTTAGGGTAATTAATTAAATGAAAAATTTGGAGGTACAAACACATGGTAAAATCACCAGTTAAACCCTTAACTTTAGAAGAGTTTTTGAAACTACCAGAAACAAAACCTAGCTCAGAATACATCAACGGTCAAATTATTCAAAAACCAATGCCACAGGGAAAACATAGTATTCTTCAGGGTGAACTAGTCAGTAATATCAATTTTGTAGCCAAACCTGAAAGAGTTGCCCTTGCATTTCCAGAATTGCGGTGTACTTTTGGCGGACGTTCAATTGTGCCAGATGTAGCAGTGTTTGCTTGGGAACGGATTCCCTTAGATGAGCGTGGAGATGTCGCTAATGTCTTCAAGACATATCCAGACTGGACAATTGAGATTCTTTCGCCGGATCAAAGCCAGACTAAAGTAACCGGAAATATTTTACATTGTCTAAAGCATGGTAGTCGCTTCGGTTGGCTGATTGATCCAGATGAGCGTTCTGTTTTAGTCTATCCATCAAAGCAGCAACCGGAACTTTTACAAGAAGAACAAGAAATATTACCAGTTCCAGATTTATTTAGCGATTTTCAGTTAACTGTGGGGCAACTATTTGGGTGGTTGAAGTTGTAAACATCTGTATAAATTCATATCTGGCTTTGGGAATACTAAAGGTAGTAATTTACTGAAGTCAGAGCGAGATAATGGATTTCGTGAATTTAATAAAAACGGGTAATAGTTGGAAATTTGCGACTGAAGCTGATTTAGAAGATTTTGTCTGGGCGAATTTAAAGGAACTTTTCGGATTAATTCCCCTAAAGCGACAATATTATGTTAAAGGTCAAATTTGTGATATTTTGGCCTTGAATGACAAGAAACAGTTAGTAGTGCTGGAATTGAAAAACGGTGAAGATAGATATATTGTTCAGCAACTAACTCGATATTATGAAGCTTTACTAAAGAATAAACCCTTCCAGGAAGAGGTAGACTATGAACAACCTATTAGCTTGATAGTAATTAAGCCTAATTTTCATCGAGATAATTTTACAGATAGAAAGTATAACTGTTTGTCTATTCAATTTTTACGCTTTGAAATTTTTACAGATGATGAAAGATTTTACATACATTTAAGAGATATTGATAATCAAAAAGTTTCAGAGTTAGAAATTCATTACCAACAAAAAAATATTTCTATTGAGGATCTTCCTCAGCAACCAAAAGCATTTTCTAAAATTTTGAGTTTTTGTAATCATCAGCAACAAGAACAGTTAATAAATATTCAGCATAAAATTCTGCTATTTGATAGACGTATGCAAGAAATTTCTGTGCCTGGAAGCATTAAATATGGAAAAGCAACAAGTTGTTTTTGTGCTGAAATTTGTTCCGATAGCAAAGGACAGCCAGTGTTATTTATATGGTTGCCTTTAAACTCTTCTGATGGTAAAAGGATTGGGAGAATGAAAATTTGGACAGATTGGGAATATTATACTTTAATTGAAGACCATGTACCAAAAGGAATCCGCACAAAAGCAATTAGTAAAACAGAAAAACAGCGTAAAAGGGGAGTTGAAATGAAAATATTATGGAGTCATTCAAGAGGTATAAGGTACAAAATAGGTAGCAAGGAAGTGAGTGAAACGGAATACATCAACGAAGACAAAAGACGACATCAAGATTATCAAAATGCTATTAAATCTCGAAAAACTTTGAATGAGCTAGTCGATATTGCTTTAGAGATTTGGCTAAAAAGGCTTTAAGTAAAACTACACTGACGTTACTAATAAGTTTTCCAAATAGTTTATATTATTACAAATTATTACGATTTTTGTCATATATTAATATTTGCAGCCCTCCTTGCAGATATCTATATATTTGTTTAGCGGCGAATTCTATTCACCGGAATAATTAAACCCATGAGTCAAATAGTCTGGATAGCAAGACACGCTAACCGCCTCGACTTCGTAAACCCTGATTGGTTTCTCACCGCCGAACGACGTTACGATCCACCTTTGTCTGATGATGGTATGGTGCAGGCACAGCAGTTAGCTAAACGATTTAAAGGAGAAAATATTGCCCATATTTTCGCTTCTCCTTTCCTGCGAACTGTACAAACGGCAAACGCAGTTGCAGAAGTGCTTAACTTACCGATCAAATTGGAAACAGGTTTGAGTGAATGGCTAAATCCAGTTTGGATGACAGAAGAACCCGAAAGACTCTCAACTCCAGCATTAGCAGAGTTATTCCCCAGGATTGACACCAGCTATACTTCGCGCATTGCCGCCAATTATCCTGAAACTCGCGAAAAAGTGCGAGAACGTTCTGGACAAACTGCTAGATGTTTAGCTACTGAATTCCTTCCAGACAATATCCTGCTAGTAGCACATGGTGCATCTGTGTTGGGGGGAGCAATGGGGCTAGTGGGGGAAATTGCCATAACAGAAGTTAAAGCTTCTTTATGTTCCCTGGTAAAAGTGGTACGCGAAGATCCAGAATGGTTATTAGAACTAAAGGGAGATACTTCCCATTTAACCCACATAGAAGAAGTTATTCGATTTGCTTAAATCTCTGATAGGGATTTGCGTTCATGGCTTCTGCGAGGTTGGGTATATCCTACAAAAAAAGTAATTAATTCACGAATAAATTCTATGACTTTGTTACTAGCAGGAGACATCGGCGGGACGAAAACTATTCTGCGATTGGTTGAAACATCAGACTCACCAAGTTCAGATCCTATTTATCAGGAGAGTTTCCACAGTGGCGATTTTCCCGATTTAGTACCGATAGTGCAGAAGTTTTTGGTCAAAGCTAACACATCTCTACCACAAAAGGCTTGTTTTGCGATCGCAGGCCCGATTGTCAAAAATACTGCCAAGCTGACCAATTTAGCCTGGTTTTTGGATACCGAACGTCTAGAACAAGAATTGGGTATCCCACAAATTTCTTTGATTAACGACTTCGCCGCCGTTGGCTATGGCATTTTAGGTTTACAAAAACAAGACTTGCTGACGTTGCAGGTTGGCAAATCTCAACCCGAAGCCCCCATTGCCATTATTGGTGCTGGTACCGGCTTAGGGCAAGGATTTTTAATTAAGCAGGGAAACTACTATCAAGTCTTTTCCTCAGAAGGTGGACACACTGATTTTGCTCCCCGAAACGAGATCGAGTTT
Organism: Nostoc sp.; assembly: GCF_036917195.1. Classification (GTDB taxonomy): domain Bacteria; phylum Cyanobacteriota; class Cyanobacteriia; order Cyanobacteriales; family Nostocaceae; genus Nostoc. Next base: position 53,034 of record NZ_JBALDG010000018.1, on the reverse strand, counting down.
CAATTGTTAAAATACCTGCTGAATAAACATGATATCCAACGCATTTCTGTAGAACGCGTAGTTTCTGGAATGGGAATTGTCTCAATTTACCAATTTTTGCGCGATCGCAAAATTGCCCACGAATCACCAGACATCGCCCAAATCGTCAGAACTTGGGAACAACAAGCCGGACAGGAAGAGAAAATCGATGCTGGTGCTGTCATTGGTACAGCTGCACTAGAAAAACGCGATCGCCTCTGTGAACAAACTTTGCAATTATTTATAGAGGCTTATGGTGCAGAAGCCGGAAATCTTGCCCTTAAACTCTTACCTTACGGTGGCTTATACGTCGCTGGTGGAATTGCGCCCAAAATCCTACCCTTAATGCAAGACAGCAGTTTCTTATTAAATTTCACCCAAAAAGGCAGGATGCGCCGTCTCCTTGAAGAGATACCCGTGTATATTATCCTCAACCCGCAAGTGGGACTAATTGGTGCTGCTTTACGTGCTGCTGGGTTATAACAGCTAGCATCATCAGTGATATCAGCATCTATAAAGGCAAAAAATATGACAGTTAAAAGTCTGTTGCCATTAATCGCCGCCACCTTTGTTTGCGGTGGATCTGTTCTCGTGGAGGCGCGTCAAACCAAACCTTTGGCGGCTGTTGTCAAACCAACCGTTTCTCAACCCGCACAGCCACAATGGAAGTTATTCACCGCTCCAGATGGGCGCTTTTCTATTTTGATGCCGGGAAGCCCCAACAGAAATACCCAATACCAAAAAACTTACATGGGGGAAATTAACTTAGAAATATTTGTCGCTCAACCACCAAAACAGCAAGTAGCATATGTAGTTACTTATAATGATTTTCCTTATAGTTACGGTCAAATGGCTGACCCCCAAACTGTACTTAATAATGCACGGGATATGGCTTTAAAGACTACGAAAAGTAATTTAATTAGTCAACGAAATATTCGTAGTTCCAATAATCATCCTGGCAAAGAAATTGAGTACATCAATTCTGGAGGGAAAATCACTAAAAGTAGAATGTATGTTGCCGAAGGAAGACTATATCAAGTAATGGCAATAACTACAAAAAAACAGCAGAAGACATTAGCTAAAACCATTACGGGATATTTAAATTCTTTCCATGTAGTTTTGAAAAAGTGAAATAACTTAATCAAAAGACCTTTAAAAGGTTTTACTACGCAAAACTGTCCCTCTCGCCCGTCAAAGAGGGATAGACTTGAACTTTAGTTCAAGTCTGAAAGAGGTTCATCGAACTCAAAAAGCTGCAAGATAAGCGTGCGAAAACGAAAACGGAACGACAACAGCAGCGCAAGACTGAATTGTCTTGTCGCTACGAAATTGACGTGACCCCTGAGCCGGAGGAGGCGCGATCGTGTGAGAAATTCTGCATCCAGGACACTTAAGTTTTTAGATTATCTAAATAAATATGTACATATACCACTATCTTTGCTAATTAGCAAAACCCTTTCTCCTTATAGGGCATAGGCTTTTAGAGAAGGTATTATGAATTAATACTTGTTTTTTAACTCAATTTGTGCAAATCTTATCAAGATAATACTACACTAATACGATTGATTTACCGTATTTGAAGCAAAGCACGTAAATTATCTAAACAAACTCAAACATCGTAGTTAAAAAGTTCTTTAAAGCTATGTCTGAGCCACACTACGGGATACAGGCGATCGCATTGGTCACGTTCTTCTGGGGAAGCTGAGTTTATGATTGCTTTCCAGGTGGTTCACTCTGGTTCTGTGTGGCGACCCAGACTGATTTAGGTTTTTTACAAGAGGCGGGTAATGATTTTATGATTGTTACGGAGGACTAATGAGCGGATCAAAGCAATTGAAATTAGGTGCTTTCATGCGCCCTGTAAGTATACATACTGGTGCTTGGCGCTATCCAGGGGCTTTACCTGATGCCAATTTCAACTTCCCCGCGCTGAAACGATTCATCCAGAAACTAGAGCAGGGCAAGTTTGACGCATTCTTCATGGCCGATCACTTAGCGGTGCTGAATATGCCGCTTAACGCGCTGAAGCGCAGCCACACTGTCACCTCCTTTGAGCCTTTCACCCTGCTTTCTGCCCTCGCCAGCGTCACCGAACACATCGGGCTGGTAGCCACCGCTTCCACAACCTATGACGAGCCTTACCACATCGCTCGCCGCTTCGCGTCTCTCGACCATATCAGTGGCGGCCGCGCCGGCTGGAACATCGTCACCACATCCAATCCGGACGCATCACTCAACTTTGGCTTGTCAGAGGAGGTAGAGCATGACGAACGCTACGCGCGGGCTAGGGAATTCTATGATGTTGTAACGGGTCTTTGGGATTCCTTTGCTGACGATGCGTTCATCCGGGACGTGGAATCAGGGATTTATTTCGATCCCGCAAAAATTCACGTTCTGGGTCATCAGGGAAAACATCTCTCGGTGCGGGGGCCATTGAATATCGCCAGACCTGTCCAGGGCTGGCCGGTGATCGTTCAAGCGGGAGCCTCGGAAGCGGGTCGTCAACTGGCTGCCGAAACCGCCGAGGTCGTGTTTGCACCTGCTGGTAATCTGGAGGCAGGCAAGATCCTCTTTGCTGATATTAAAGGTCGCGCCCGGGCGATCGGACGTGACCCAGAAAGCATCAAAATTCTTCCAGGTGTCTTGGTGATCGTGGGTGAAACTGTTGCACAGGCGATCGCCAAGCGTGAACATTTGGACAGCCTAGTGCATTATGAGAGCGGGATTGCCAGCCTGAATAGCGCACTTGGCTACGACGTTTCAGGGTTCGATCCGGATGGACTATTGCCTGAAATCCCGCAGACTAACGCCGGACAGAGTTCGCGAGAACGAGTGATAGCGATGGCGCAACGCGATCACTTGACCATTCGACAGCTGGCTCAACGCATCGGCAGTTACGGGGGCCTTGCGTTTGTCGGCACACCCCAAACCATCGTCGATGACATGGAGCAATGGCTGATTGAGCAAGGGTCTGACGGCTTCAATGTCATGTTCCCTTTCCTGCCTGAAGGGCTGAACGATTTCGTAGATAAGGTTATCCCAGAACTCCAACGGCGTGGAATCTTTCGCCGGGAGTATGAGGGCAAGACCTTGCGCGAAAATCTGGGACTTGCCCGCCCTGCTAACCGCTTCTTCCAGCCGGCAATAGTGTGATATTCATACAAAATTGATACCGGATAACGGCGGTTATCGTCTCAACAAGAAGAAATATTACAGCACTGGCAGCCTTTATGCAGACTTGATCTTCGTGCATCTGTTGTCACCTGATGACACCGTAGTTACGGCACTCCTCCCGACCAAACGCGAGGGGATTGAGCTGGTGGACGACTGGGACGGCTTCGGGTAACGGCTGACCGACACGGGAACGACTACGTTCACGAATGTTCGTGTAGAAGCTGAAGAAGTGATTATTGATACAGATATAGACAAAGATAATCTACCCTACAACATTGTCCCGGTAGTGTGCAGAACAGTGATCGCAAGCTGAATATGGGTGTGGGTTAGTTTTACACTACTAACCCAGTTGCTAATTATGGGGGAATGCGATCGCATTAGATATAGAAGTGAAAACTTTTGTAGAGACGTTACATGTAAGGTTTCTACAAGGGTTTCAGGTAACGCATCCTTAATTTATGGAGATGTCTAATCCCCATCACTAAGCACTTCTTAACGCCACAATCGGGTCAAGTTTAGCAGCGCGACGTGCAGGAACAACGCCAAAGAATAAACCAATACCACCAGAAACACCAACTGCCATAATAATCGCTGTTGGAGAAAGTGCTGCTTCTAAGGGAGTCAACGCTCCCACTAATAGAATGCCACTGACGCCAACCGCAGTCCCAACTAGACCGCCAGCGGCTGAAACTATTACTGCCTCAATGATGAACTGTAGCAAAATATCTTGCTCTGTTGCTCCGATCGCTTTTCTCAATCCAATTTCTTGGGTGCGTTCGGTGACGGAGACAAGCATAATATTCATGATGCCAATGCCGCCGACAAACAGCGATATACTTGCGATCGCTGCTAACATAATTGTCAATGCACCTGTGATTTGACCGACAGTTTGCAAAGCATCTTTTTGAGAGCGAAGAGTAAAGTCATCTTCACCATTAATTTTGTGCCGGAGGCGCAGCAAATTAGTAATTTGAAATTCTGCTGCATCCACGCTATCTGAATCACGAGCGGCAGCGACGAGGTAATCTAAAGCAATACCATAGGGAGAATTCTTTCCCACAAGTCGGTTTGCTGAGGTTGTAATCGGTATTACCGCAGCATTATCATAATCTGCTCCGACGCTGGAACCTTTGGCTATTAACGTCCCAATCACTTGAAAGCTGGTATTTCCAACTCGCAATTGCTGACCGATAGCGTTACTATTACCGAATAGTTTTTCTGCCAAGTCTCCACCTAGCACAACGACTTGGTTACTTCGCTTGATGTCTACCTCGCTAAAAAACCTGCCTTTAGCAGTTTCAAAATCCCGCACTGATAGAAAACTGGGAGTTGTGCCAATAATGTTGACATCAGTGTTTCTGTTGCGATATGTAATTACCTGTCTTGTGTTTAATTCGGGAGCAACTCCTACTACAGTTGGTACCTGAGAGGCGATCGCTTCCGCATCTTGCAACACGAGAGTTTTTGGCACTTCAAAGGAGATACGCTGAGTTTCTCGATTACCTGGCAGGATAAACAGCACATTTGGCCCTAATGACTCCAGCTGTTTATTCACGTACTTTTGCCCACCTTCGCCAATGCCAATCATGCCAATCACTGAGGCGTTGCCAATAACTATACCCAGCATGGTGAGGGCGCTACGTAGCTTATTTGACAGCAGGGTTTTGCCCGCCATCTTAAGGCTTTCTAAGGGGTTCATACTAATTCGTAATTAAAATTTCAAAAATCTTGTAATCAGAGGTTTTCTATGCGTTAACCTGTTGAAACAATATATTCTTGCTAAGGGAATTATTTATTATTTTGTTCCTTGGCCTTTTCGATTTTGTAATCTTTGGGTGGGTTGACAAAAATGCGATCGCCTTCTTTTACTCCCTCTAAAATCTGAGTTTGGTCTTGGATTTGCGCCCCAACTGTAATTTCGCGGAACTGGGGTTTATTCTTTACATCTGGTACAAGTACGCCAGTTTTACCCTTTTCGGTGACGATTGACACCGTTGGTAATACCAAGGCATTATTAACGCGATCGCCCACAAAAGTCAGATCCACATTTAAGCCAGAACGCAGTTTATCTGTGCCAGTATCAAGAGCAACCCGCACCTGGAAGGATGTTACACCTTGTTCTATCACTGCTTCTGGAGCAATCAGGCGCACATGACCTTTAAAAACTTGATCGGGATAAGCATCGGCGATAATTTCCACCTGCTGTCCCTGTTTAATTCTGCCAAGATCGGCTTCGGGAACTTGAGCTAATACTTCTAAACCGCGTGCTACGGCGACAATTGAACTGGAAGTTGCCGACGCACTAGTAGAAGCAGAAGTTGTGGGTGTGACAAACGCACCTGGATCGGAATACTTTTGCGTCACAATTCCCGAAAGAGGAGCGCGAATAATTGTATCTTCCAACTGCACTTGCACACCTTTCAATTGAGCCTCAGCAGCTGCAACAGCTGCTTGGCGCTGGACAACTTCCTCAGGACGGGTGCCATCTTGCAACAGTACCAATGCTGCCCGTGCTTCGGTAACAGCTGCTTGGCGTTGGTCGATTTCCTCAGTTCGAGTGCCAGTTTGGACTAATGAGAACCGTTTTTTAGCTTCTTCTAGACTGGCTTTAGCACTTTTGTCTTCACTGATGGCTTGATCGAGTAATTGTTTATTCTCTGCTCCCTGTTGGTACAAGTATTGATAACGCTTTACCTGTCCACTGGTGTAATTCGCTTTTGCTTGAGCCGCATCCACTTGGGATTGAGATTGAGCAATCTCTTGGGGACGATTACCAGACCGAGCTTGGGCTAGCTGGGCTTGAGCTTGTGCTAACCGCGCCTTTGCTTGAGCGATTTCTTGAGGACGACTACCAGCAACGGCTTCGGCTAGTTGTGCTTGACTTTGGGCTAAGTTAGCCCGGTACTGGCTTCTTTGGGCCTCAATGCTGGCACTATCCATGCGGGCGAGAATTTGCCCTTGTTGAATGCGATCGCCTTGTTGTACATATAATTGCGATAGCACTCCAGGGTTCTTCGGACTAATATTTACGCTCTGAACTGGCACGATTTTACCACTAGCTGTAATCCTCAAGGTGACGTTTTTCGCTGCCACTGGCACAGTTAATTGAGCAATGTCTTCTTTTGTCCCTTGATTTACCAAGGTGTAAGTTGTGATACCAATAACCAAGGCACTCCCTGCTATCAGCCCCATCAGCCAGCGGAATGGATACTTAAGTTTGCCAAAATCAGGAATTTGTATGTGCGTAGCCATATCTAGAAGCCTATAAATCTTGCTTTATGGGAGTAGCCTGTAATAAAAGGACAAGTGCAGGAATGCGGAGTTGTTAAAATTTTTGGATTAAATCTTTAATTAGTGAACTAACAACTAGACGCATAATTAGCTTCATGTTGCTTAATCTTACTTCATAATAGGTATTATATGTCTGTATGTCTTCACCTAAATGGGTGACTTTTACCACATTGTTAGGTGAAACGTTGCCAGCAGACGGACTATAAGTGAGGTTGCACTTAATTTATACCCAAGCTTCAGCCTTTGTCGTTACCCATATCTTTTTAATCTCTGGCTTTGTTGCCAACCCGTAGCTTGCTTTTAATTGCCACATTTTTGGCAAGAGAATAGCGATCGCAAAATGCCTGTAATATTTAAGTTGCTTCTACAGCCAAAACTGGCATCGCCCTCTAACATACTGCTTGGATAAATCCCTCTTAAGCACAATTTAGTAGTCTTATTGGCAACTTCTAAAGTGCCTGATATCTACTTTAATTAAACAGAAATGGTTTGACAGATGAAATCATCCGATCTAACTCAGTCTTATTGTGTTTGAGAAGCTCGTGTCCCCACAATTCATTCGTGTTATCGGAGCAATCTTTTGCAAGAGCTTCTCCGATATTTTCAAAATCCTTGTTAATATCTCTCCTTAACCTCTCTGGTTCAGATAACACTCCCAGAACAAATACTCTATTTTCTAAATCATCTGGAATCTGAGCCTTTACATAACTCAATCTATCTTCATGCTCATCAAAATCAATCAGCAAAGCAATCATTCTGTATGGATATTGTCGCATTGTAGAGGCATAATCATTCGTGAATTTCTCCACAACGTCTATCCAACCACGAACCTCTGGTAGGACTTGAATAGCACGGCTATTGAGGTTTAAATCAAGAATAAATCCGTTCGCAATCTGGCGATTAGCATCGTCTTCTGGCAACACAAGAATGTGCGGTCTATGCTTATTACTGCTCATAGTTATATATCGCCACGAATCAAGGCATCTACAAGATCACCTTGAACAGACATATCACTGAGCAATCTGACTGAAGTTGGCTCCAAGTGGCTTTTTCGATCAAGTACAAAGGTATTTTCATTTGAAAACTTTCGGATTGCTTCCTCATCATGCGAAGTCATCAAAATTTGTCCACTATTCTTAAATGAGCGTCGCAGTGATGCTATAAAATGTCCAACCTCTGACAAGGAGAGATAGTTGTCAGGCTCGTCCCAGAAGCAAAAAAGAGGGCCGTATGATTTGTTTGCAGCTAAGACAACAGCGCAAAGAAAAAAACATTTTTCACCCTCGGATAAGGCTTCAAAATCAACACTCAGATTTGCATTATTTTCATCAAACCGAACAATCATGCTTTTGGAGTCTTTGCCGATTAGTTCATTCAGAAAGTCCTTAATATCAGGCATCACTTCACCGAGATATTGGACAACCTGTGTGTAGGCGGCAGGATAGCGACTGAGTAACCCAGAAAACCACTCCCCAAAGTTTGAACCATCCCGTTTTGGCTCCAAAGTGTCGCCGTTGGACTCTCCTGTCATAAACTTTGGGATTGGGGCTAAAATGATCATGCGAGCAAGCCAAGTCTTGAAAATATGAAGTGGATCAGTCTCTGATTGCTCCTGAATTACTGGAAGGGCAACAAGATGCCAATCTACCAAAAACTGAGCCTCACGATTTTGTGAACTTTTGTGAAGAGTGACTTGGGCTTCTTTTCGAGAGTAGATTGGATCTCCTGAAACTAGCAGTTGCTCTTCAGAAACTCGAAGCTCTTTAAATTTTTCTGGCAACTCCAAGGCAAGGATATATTTGTATAATTTATTGTCAAGTAATACTTCTATTTCAAAGCGGATCGGAACATCAGACCTTCCACGAGCAAAATCTTTCGGGCTAATAAGTTTAAGCTTTTCAAGTTCCCGCATTCTATTAATGCCTCGACCAATGCACTGAAGTAGCTCTAATGCAGAGGCAATACTTGATTTACCTGAACCGTTTTTTCCAATCAAGAGAGCAGATGACATTCCCTTTATGGGCAGTTGAAAGTTTTCTAGGCATCTGAAGTTGTGTATATATAGTCTTTGGAGCATAGAAAAACCATTCCGAGAAGTGGAAAGTGAAAGAACTTTTTCATCTGCCTAAGTAGTGAATAAGCATTGCCATGAACGTCCTGAGAATTCGGGTGCTTTGCTGCTCGACAGAGGGATTAGCTACATATTAGATTACATTTACTTTCATAACAAACGCTATCCTCAAGAAATGGGAGTTGATGAACTTAACAGTTTAGAGGTTGTTTGGAAAGTCGTAAAGACGAACTCTTTTCCAACCATAAGTCTCCCATGCCACCGATCGCGGTTTTTATCGCCCTTGGTCTTTGTGTCCTATTTGGAGGAAATCAGGCTGTTATAGCAATAGTCAAGGCATTATTTGAGTTATCAATCCATTGTAAAATTTTTGACTTCCCTAAGCTCAATGAGTATGGTGTTTTATCATAAATGATCTAGGATTGCTATATATCTGGAAATTGACTTTTTGCCAATAATTATTTATGTAATTCCATCACTTCTACTACGCCTCTGTTTGTTCGTACCTTACGTTTTGTTGCAAGTTGTGTAGTGTGCGATCGCCATCATCTCCTGGCAGCGATCGCACACCACACACTACTAAACTAGAAAGTAAGATGCTCAGGATAGCTTATGGACGCCACAACAACCACTTTACCTTCTACACTCAAATTGAAAATCGACTTGACAGATGAGCAATTTTTCCAGATGTGTCAGAAAAACCGCGATTATCGATTTGAACGTACAGCATCAGGGGAATTATTAATTATGCCACCTACAGGTAGTGATACTGGCAACCGTAATTTTGATCTGGTTGTTGAATTAGGAATCTGGAATAAACAGACTAAATTAGGCAAAGGTTTTGACTCTTCAACTGGCTTCACCCTTCCCAATGGTGCAGAACGTTCTCCTGATGTTTCTTGGGTGAAAATTGAGCGTTGGAATGCTTTAACCCCAGAACAACAAGAAAAATTTGCCCCAATTTGTCCTGATTTTGTAGTAGAGTTGCGTTCTCGTACTGATTCCTTGAAAGAATTGCAGGATAAAATGCAGGAGTATATCGAAAATGGCGCTCAATTAGGCTGGTTAATTGACCGGAAAAACAAGCGAGTAGAAATTTATCGTCCAGGTAAAGATGTAGAGATATTAGACAATCCTGCTAGTTTATCAGGAGAAAATGTCCTACCTGGATTTGTGTTGCATTTACAGCAGATTATGTAGCTTTATCGATTAGGATACACATGGCGCATTTCAAAGCGACTTTGTTCCCAAAGTGGTAGCAAAGCCTGTTTAGCAGCATTTAATTGAGCTTGCGAGAAAGAGATTTTTCCATTTTGTATAATCCAAATAAATGTGCGAGTTATTAAATCTGCCTTTAAACTATTCTCGTATTTACAATTATTTATTCTTGCTACTTGCTGATCTAAGCAATCCATAGCATGTTTAAAAGTTAAGTTTTTCCAGTCTCTGGAATTGTGAGGAATTTCTTCTTGCGTATTTTTCCACTCAATCCTATGCAAATTTCCGATAATATAGTCTATACCTATTATAGACGAATCAGTATTACGCACCAAATTTGTATAGGCTTGGTAATATGGTTTCAAGAACGAAGCAGGAATATTTTCTACATATATATGTAGCCAAGATTGTATATCGCGAAGATAAGGTACTAAATCTCTGAGATGATCAATTTCTTTAATAAGCGCACGGTCACTTGTGTAATTTGTTATTTTAGCTAACAATTCAGCTTCAGATAGTTGAGACTTTCCTGAGTAATAATTAATAACTTTTGGAAGATATTTCTCTAATAACCACTGTTTGGTATATCTAGCTGTCCAGGTTCCCCGGACTCCAATATCTTGCCGCAATAAGGTTAATTTATCTGTATCAATAGATTGTAAATTAACATCATTTAGCTCATAGATTATGTTGATTTGATTATTAAGCAATAAATATAAATTTTTATCAATTTTGGGTAAGATAAATGTATGATCGCGAATTCCACGACTGACTCGAATTGATATATATACTCTATGGAATAGATGCCATTCTGACTTGCCTTTAGTATAATCAAATTCATTAGCAAACTGCTGCATTAACTCCCATAATTCTTGTTTTACAGAAAAAAGGATAAAACCGCGACTTTCTGAAAATTTGACGAATTCAAAATTCCATGTTTCTAAAGTATTTTCAAATTCAATTATTAAATTTTTATATTCTTGGCAAACTCCATCAATACACAAACACAAATCTACTGCTTCTAACTCTGATAAGATTAGAGTTGTTTGACCTAAATATACCTCAAAAGTATTTTTATCTAACTGTTTAAAAAACCGACGACATCCCCAATCTGGCTGGGTGTGCAATCCAATCATTAATTGACCTAAAATATCTTGATGATTTAAGTAAATTTTTAGACCTCTTAAAATGATGCTGCTGAACTCTATTTCACAATTACCCTCTCCAAATGCTTTGGGTAAATTACATGCAATCGCTACTTTCGTTTTCACAACAATTAAGCGATAGCCTTCTCTCGTAGTGGAAGGTTCAAAATCACATTGTTCTAAAACATCCTGTAAATCTGGATAGCGTCTGATAAATCTTTCTATTAAGTTATATTTAGTATAAGTTAAAATACTGGGTGTATTTTTATCAATATTTTTAACCCAATCAAAATTGATTTGATTATAAAACTTTGAGGCAATCTCAATATTTTTAAGTATATTTATATTTATATCAAATATCGACTCTTCCTTATGGTAACGTAGGCGTTTAAAAACTTTTATTTGATATCCGTTAGTAACTATAAAAAATAGTGGATTAAAATGAATACTATAAAATTTAGCTTGCTCAATAGCGTCATAAAATTTATTTTTATACGGTTCTATTACTTTAATAAAAATCAGTGAGGTATCTGTATTTTGTTGCTTAATATTATCTGTTGTATAATAAATATGAGCAATTTCTGGATTTTTGCCGTACTCTACTGACTTAGATGTTTGTAAAGGGTATTCACGATGACATTTATCTGGATAGCAGAGATAGTGAAACATTGGCAAAATTAACTTTTCTTTTACATCATCTTCATTTCGTAAAATTTGATGGTCAAAACCTTGTATCCATGTGATAAATTTTTTAATTGACTCTGGAATAGTCATCAGATAATCTACCTGCTAGATAAGTTTGCTATGCCTTATTTTATTTGTTTGTGTAATTAGCAATTTATCAAGTCAGGTTGGATAGTATAGTGATTTTGAATACTATAATGAAACCATTTGTCTTGAACTTGACCTGGTAGCATCTCAATGAGTGTAAAAATATGCCCAGTCCTGGCGAATAGAATTCATCCGCCAGTTGCTTTAAGTCAGCACCGGACGCCAGTCATCAGATAAAGGAAACCCGTCTTCTAAGGTAGACGCACTAGCTTGGCTATAGCGATCGCAGCTGGCCAATTAAACAATAAAATCAAGAAGCCTTTTTAAGTAGTATTTTTTTAATCCAAAATATATTTGATTAACTAAGTACTTGATTATCCTCCAGGTGCGGTTGCATTGTAGATAACCGAAATTTGATTGTGTGCGATCGCCTAATTAGGAGAACCCTATAATTAATAACCCACGACTTGGTTTATTAGCACTAATAATAACTGAATTATTTATATTTTTAGTATTTTTGCAGTATACATAAGTATGTTATAAAAAAGTTTAAGCTTAAATTAAGGGCGTTACAAAATCAAAATATGATTCAGCAACGCCCTTAATTTAATTTATTAAGCCTCGACAATCCAAAGTCTAGGTACACAATTATGGTTGAGATTATATCAGCAAACAAGGCAAAATTTAGTAAATTAGATGGGGCTTTAATTAGTGAACAAACCACTAATTAAGTAAAGGCAAAAATTTGCGAATTAACCCAATTGTCACTGCTGGCAATTCTAACTGCGGTGTTAACCCCACATCTTCCAACTGTTGAAAAAATCGGATCGCTTGGGGATTAATTTCGGCAAGGCGGCGACCAATTGAGGGACCTGTAAATTCCGACCTTTGTCCCCAAATAATGGCGGTGGGAGTAATTAACTGTTGAATGTAAAGGGATAAATCAAAGCATAAATCGCCACGGACAAAGGACAGTGCTGCATACTCAGCATTAGGCTGTTGGGCGGATTGTAAATAAGCATCTACAATTTCTTGGTACACTCGATTAGACTGAGCAAATTGCCGTTGCTCTAAGAAGCTGCGAATACCACCATCGGTTGCGATTCCAGTGCTGTAAAGTAAACGGTCAACAAGGGGAACGCTGACTAATTGAGCAAAAAAACTATTGGAGTAGTCTTCGCCAAAGTCGGAAAGTCCTGAGGGGGTAGTGAGAATTAAAGACTTGAATAAATCTGGATGAGCTGCTGCTACTCGAATTGTAAATCCTGCGGTCAAAGAAGAAGCGATCGCTGTTACTGGTCCAGTACAAGTCTGCTCGAAAAACTCCCGAATTGTGGTCAAATAATCCTCAATTTTATAACTCTGTGCCGGATGCTCAGACCTACCCCAACCGATCAAATCTGGCGCAATAATCCGATATTCAGTGGCAAAAGCCGGATAAACTTTTGACCACTCATAAGCAGAAGATCCACCACCAAAGCCGTGCAGGAACACCAAAGTTTCCCGATCATCTTTGGCAGTTACATTGTCCTGCCAAGGTGACCCAGCGGCAGTATAATATACCATTCTACCTAGTGAGGTATTTATGGAGCGTTGTTCAAATCCTATTGGTTGAAACATAAGTATTTTTTGTTGAATGTAGTGATTATTGGCATAAGTAACATATATAATATCTGTAGGTTGGGGAGCCACTGCGCCCAAGAGGGTTTCCCGACTTGTTCGCCCTTGGCGTTCTTGCTCTTTAGTAAGTGGCGTTTGAGGAACGTAGACCCAAAGGGGCTTCCCGCAGGGTAACCCAACATTAACAAGAAGTATTTGTTGGGTTTGACTGGCGTACCCCTACGGGGATCTTGCTACAACCCAACATACATTGATAGATTTTATTATAATTAATCACCCGAACTTGATATTACAACCTATTCAGGGCTAACTAATCTTAATGGGAGCGCCTAAAAGCGGATTTTTAGAAGCTACTTTCTTGCGTCCAGTTAGGGACTTCCAGTTAAAAAACATCCCATCGTAGGGGCGCAAGGTCAAGATCCCCTACAAATGTACAAATAATTTTGGATAATTTATTTTTTGTCAGTCCCTTAACTCGGTTAACGCTGTCACTAGTTCGCAACGCCTAGTGCTTTTTGCCGACGATCGCGATCGCCAACTCCTCGATCAAACTCCACTAGCAAGCGCTAATCTTACCAATTCAAACTTGGCAATTTCCTCCAATACCTTATTATCCATAACTGTGAATAACATTTACAGCGTTACCTTCTGTGCTTTTGATGGTCAATTCACCCTTGATAACTTTCGTTTTTGTCTTTAAATTCGCAAAATTCACGCATTCAAAATTTAAAAAGCCTTTACGCCCTTGCTCTAAGGCATTTAAAATGTTATCTTGATTTCCGCCGTCCTGTACTAGTCTACTATCCGTCCATAAAAACCGGGCATCTTGTAGTTTGGGGCTTCACCCTTTCTTCATCCCTAGTAAAACTTATACAATAGGTAATTTTGTAATCAAGTAGGTAAACACTGTGGCACAGGCTTCGTCTTCTTGGCAGCAATTGATCAACCAGATCCCCAGATGGAACTGGTCGCTGACAAAGTTCAAGACAAAAGGAGCTACAAAGCAGCAAACATTTAAGCGCTTCTCTGGGCCTGGGGGCTTTCTTGGGTTTCTGACAATCGTCGTTGCCATGTTGTTGTGGAACTGGAAACTCCTATTGGCTCTCTTAATCGGCGTTGGGATAATGGTATTGGTTTACTCAATGCAGGATTGGGACTGGCAATTGCACTGGTCTAAGTTCCGTAAGTTCTTAAATAGTTCAAATCGTCGGTTAGCCTTAGCAGTCGTCAGTGGTGGTCTTGCTACTGTCAGCACTTACATGGCAGCTGCAATTTGGGTTGACTCTCACAGTCCCTGGATTGCTGCTGGTGCGATTGTGCAAGGCGTGGGAACCCTGTTAACTATAATTTTATTAGTATGGCAAATTATCAACTTCTATGAAAATCGAGAAGAAGACCACCTCGATCAGTTGTTGGTCAATTTAACAGAAAAAGATCCATTGAAGCGGTTGATTGCCTTACGTCAACTAACTAAAATCATCAGCAGTAAGCGAGTTGATTCTTCAGTGCAGCAAAATGTTGTCGAATGCTTGCAACTGCTACTCAGTCGAGAGGAGGAAGTTGTGATCCGAGAGGCAGCTTTTAAAAGTTTACAAGCCTGCGATCGCCTACAAGTCCTAGCACCCAAAACAGCAACAACTTTCGTACCCGTATCAGCAAAAGTCAAGCACCACGTTTATTAGTTATTTGCCCAATGACGCCACTTGACGCCAGTCCGCTCAAGTCGGGATACCATGCACGGCAGTTCCTCCTGGGGGAAACCCCCTACAGCCCTACGGGCATCCTACGGCAGGCGCTAGCCTCTCACGAATGGGAGAAGACCGCAGTGGCTCCCCCATACCCAATGCTTAGGGACTGACAAAAATTAAATTACTCAATTCCTGTAATCCAATACGACTATCCGATTTCTTCTCCCCCTGCTTCCCCTGCTTACCAAAACGATTGATTATTTTTTTATTTGGAAGTCCCTTATTTTCGAGACAGCCGTCCATTGCGAACTTGCACTACCCGATGATTGCATCGCCGCACCAACTGTTCATCGTGAGTGGTAACAATTACTGTAGCCCCAAAGGAATTTAACTTCTGGAGAATCTGGATCACTTGCCAGGAATTATCTGGATCGAGATTTCCAGTAGGCTCATCCGCCAACAGCAGCGGTGGTGTACCAACGATCGCTCGGGCAATACTCACCCGCTGTTGCTCTCCCCCAGACAGTTGATCTGGAAAGCAGTCAGCTTTACTCAGCAAACCCACCAGCTTCAAGGTTGGTTCTAGGCGTCGTTGAATTTCTTTACGGGTATACCCTTGAGCTTGCAGCACAAAAGTTACATTTTCCGCTACTGTTCGTTGGGTAATCAATTTGTAGTCTTGAAACACAATGCCAATCCGTCGCCGCAATAATGACAAGCGATCGCCCCGTAAACCTGCTACATTACATTCCTCAACAATTACTTCTCCCTGTGTGGGTAACTCCTGGCCATACAGCAGTTTCAAGAGCGTTGATTTACCTGAACCACTTGGCCCGGTGATAAACAGAAATTCTCCCTTTTTTACCTCAAGGTTCGCATTCAACAAGGCGTGAGTGCCGTTAGTATAAGTCTTGGTTACAGATTGCAATTGCACCTTTGCAGTAGTATTACTACCGTGATGTTGAGTTTCAGTGTTTTCTCTATGAACGGATTTGTGTGTTTTAACTTGAGTTGTTAATACTGGCATTGTTAAATTTTCCTCATACCCACAACCAAACAGTTTGCCGACTTAGGTGTGACATTCCTCTCAAAATAAGGATTCCCAGGTTTCGCCTGGGAATTTAAAATTCAACAAAGAAAATTTAAAATTTTTTAAAGACTTTAATACTAACTAAGTAATAACACCCAGTACAGACGCGATTAATCGCGTCTCTCCCCTCTTAACTAATTGCACCCCTTGCTGTCAAACGATAAACAAACGCTTTCACAGCAAACGCTGGCAAAGCTAACATCCGCCGCCAGCGCCAAGGTTCTCGATAAAGCCGATACAACCATTCCAAATTATTATTTCCTAACCAGGCGGGAGCACGAGTTTTAGTTCCCGACCAAATATCAAAACTGCCACCGACGCCAATCCAAATTGCTTGAGGACACAAATGGCGGTTTTCGGCAATCCATAACTCTTGACGTGGCACTCCCAAACCAACAAAAATCACTTGTGGCTGCAATTGAGCAAGAGTTTGTTGCAATTGTGCTTCTTCTTCTGGGGAATGGTAGCCTGAGTGAGTGCCTACTATACGCAAATCTGGAATTTGCTGCTGCCAAAAATCTGCCGCAATTGAGGCCACTCCAGGCGCTGCTCCATAGAAAAATACCTTTGCCCCTGTCTTCTGTTGCCCAAGTTCTTGCAAAAGTTTTTCTGCTAGTTCAATCCCTGGAAAACGCTGCACTTTTTGCCATAACAGCCACCGCAAATACAGAACAACCCCGGCTCCATCTGGAATCACTAATTCAGCATTTTTAATCACCTGAGCTAAGAAATGATTTCGCTCTGCCTGCATAATCATTTCTGCA
This sequence comes from Nostoc sp., assembly GCF_036917195.1. Taxonomy (GTDB): domain Bacteria; phylum Cyanobacteriota; class Cyanobacteriia; order Cyanobacteriales; family Nostocaceae; genus Nostoc. The sequence continues at coordinate 36,184 of NZ_JBALDG010000018.1, read as the reverse complement.
TTGAGCGTTACTACATGAGTTCCTCTGCCTGCGTGCAGGCATTCTAACAACCAGCCTGGATAGTTAGCCATTACATGAACTGGTATTCCCAACACTGAAAATACTTGATTGCCGTTAGACATAGCCTATTCTTGAGTAATTCTCACACCAGATTTCCTTGAATGTTAAGTTTATCAAATTTTTTATATTAGAACTTAGGCAGGAGAGATTCCCCCTTGCCCTGCAACAATAGAAAGCATAATTAAACTAATTAGTCTTGGGCGCTTGTAGTTGGGCTGAACCAGTCCAAATTTTATTGTTAAGGTGTAATATTCACTCAGTATAAAACGCTCAACTCGCAACTCTGGTTCCGGGAACAGAAGCCCCCACTATACTGCTTGCAGTTAGTGTGGGAGTATGTCACGAAACTCGACTTTACGGTTAAGGTAGTGTAACGGGCTGAAGTTGGCTATGAGTAAAATTCGTATCGCTCTGATTGAAGATCATGATCTAACTCGTGTGGGTATTCGGACAGCATTACTGCAAAAGGATGAAATTGAAGTTGTAGGTGAAGCTGCCAATGCTGTTGAGGGACTAAAAATGTTAAAAATGGTACAACCAGATATTGCCATTGTAGATATTGGTTTACCAGATAAGGATGGCATTGAGCTGACACGGGAGGTTAAATCTACTGCTAATGGGCAGCAGCTAGTCACAAAGGTGTTAATTTTGACACTGCGGGATAACAAAGAAGCTGTGTTGGCAGCTTTTGCAGCTGGTGCAGACTCTTACTGTATGAAAGATATCAAATTTGATAATTTGCTGGAAGCAATACGAGTAACTTACAATGGCAACGCCTGGATCGATCCAGCGATCGCTCGGATTGTATTACAACAAGCGCAACAAAATCCTCAAAAGTTGGAATCGGCTTTTGTAGATATCAAAACTATTGCCTCTAACCCTGATGATGTCGAGAATCTGGAAGGAATTCAACCTTATAGCCTGACAGAAAGGGAGTTAGAAGTGTTACAGTTGATTGTCGAAGGTTGTAGTAATGCACTAATTGCGGAAAGACTTTACATCACCGTTGGGACTGTTAAAACTCACGTTCGCAATATTTTGAATAAGCTATGTGCCGATGACCGTACCCAAGCAGCAGTCCGCGCCTTGCGTTCTGGGTTAGTTGGATAAAGTTAATTTTGCTGTGGAGCAATTGAGGATGATCAAGAGAAACTCACAACTTTGAGAAAGTTATTTCAAAGTGAATGGGTTCTCTAATTTTCTGTTATTTATCAAGTGGGATAAACATCACACTATCTCGCTATTCAAATATGTGAAAACTAAAGTCAAATATGGCTGAGATCGGTTTGGAGAAACTTAAGCTCATGGTGGTAGATGATGAGCCAGATAACTTAGATTTACTCTACCGCACTTTTAGGCGAGATTATCAAGTATATAAAGCCAATCATGCCTTTGGTGCTCTGGAAGTCTTGGATCAATTTGGCGAAATGGCGGTGATTATTTCTGACCAAAGAATGCCAGAAATGAGTGGTACGGAATTTTTTAGTCGCACTGTAGAGCATTTTCCGGACACGATTCGGATTTTATTAACTGGTTTTACTGATGTCGAAGATTTGGTGGATGCGATTAACTCTGGTCAGGTCTTCAAGTACATTACCAAACCCTGGAATCCAGATAAACTCAGGGCATTAGTTGAGCAAGCCGCTGATACATATCGCCTAGTTAAGAAGCGCACGCAAGAGTTGCGTCGGTCCCTACGGCGAGAATCTTTGTTTAATGCGGTAACAACGGCAATTCGGGAATCTTTAGACTACGACAGTATGCTGCAAAAGATTGTAACAACTATTGGACAAAGATTTGAAGCTACTAGTTGCTTGCTCAGACCAGTAGAAGGCGATCGCTTGACACAAGACCAGTTCTTATACCGCGATCCTCAATCGCGTGTATCAGATTCCTTCTTCGATCCCAGTCCTTTAATTGAAAAAGTACTGGAAACCCGTCATTATCAACTTGCTCAAGAAATATACGACGGCAACCCCTGTCACCACCTGGTTGTGCCACTTAGCTACCAGCAGCATTTGTTGGCTGTGCTGGCCCTCCACCAATGTGGAGGCGATCGCTTCTGGCAAGACGAAGACATCCAACTGATTGCAGGTGTTGCCGAACAAGCAGCCTTAGCCCTCTCTCAAGCAAAACTCTACCAGCATCTCCAAGAAAAGCAACAGCAGATTCATAATGAGTTGGAAGTAGCTCGCCAAATTCAATATAACTTGCTACGCCAAAGTTTACCTGACATCAAAGGTGTGAAGGTGCAAGCCTGCTGTTACCCAGCGCGAGAAGTTGGAGGCGATTTTTTTGAAGTTTTTGTTCATCCCAAAGGTGATTTGTGGTTAGCAGTGGGTGATGTCTCTGGCAAGGGCGTCCCAGCTGCTTTATTTATGGCTAGTATTATTTCAGTTTTGCGCCGGGAATTATCTCAAGAAGCACCAGCCGAGCCGAATGTGGTCATGCAAAACCTCAACCACGCTCTCAGTGAAGATTTAATTAGCAACAATTATTTCATCACTCTTGTGTTAGCCTGTTATACCCCTACCACTAAGGAACTCGTCTACACTAATGCTGGTCATATCTATCCACTATTATGGTCACGCCAAGGCGCTTTAGCCGACAATCCCAATTACCTCAAAGTCCGTAGCGTTCCTTTAGGGATCTTGCCCAAGTGGCAGGCACAGTCTGGTCGCTTGGTTCTCGCTGCTGGAGACACATTGTTACTAGCCAGCGATGGAATTACAGAAGCGATGGTATCGAATAATTTGGATTTAGCAGTAGAAACTGGGTCTGGCGTTGAGTCAGTTAATCGTTCTATGCTGAATCAAGATGGTCTTTGGCAACTGTTACAAGAAGAGCAACAACCACTTTCTCTTAACCATTTACTAGCTCGCATCCAGGCAGATAATCACGTTCAAGAAGACGATCAAACTATACTTTCGCTGGAGATTTTGTAAGTAATGAAAAGTGAGCTTCATGTACCAAGTGACTTGAATTTTCTCAATATTGTCGAAAACTGGTTGCTGGGATGTTTGAAAATCCAGTTAGGAGATTCTGTGGATTGGTCGCGACAATCAAGTCGTTTGAGACTGGCTTTGGTGGAAGCCTACTCAAATGCAGTCCGTCATGCCCACAAGGACAAACCAAATTTACCGATTTTATTACGTTTGGAAGTCAAAGATCGGGATCTTGCCTTAGAAATTTGGGACTACGGCGAAGGCTTTGATATGTCTACCTACTACGCTCCAAACCCTATGGAAAAACAAGAAGGTGGTTATGGTTGGCTAATTATGAATCGTCTCATGGATAAAGTAGATTATCAGTTGCAGATTAATGGTGCCAACTGTCTCAAGTTGGAAGCTACTTTACCCGAATTAGTCCAATAGACAAAACTTACTATTTTTCAAGTAATCTGATTTATACAAATTTTCAATGCCGAGATTTTGTTTTGGGTATAAACACACTTTTTTAAGTAATTATACTTACTTCCTAAATTTCACGACGTAAAGAAAGTAACTCTTGGGGAGAGGCTAAAAGTTTGATTCTAGTATAGGAAATTTGCCGTTGTTGATTAAGGATAAATAGCCACAATACATTCACACTACACCATGAGGTTTGTGCTTTGCCTGTTATCTGAACTTGGATATCACCATTTTCTAAAGTCTCAGCTATTCCTATATTGGGATAAGCTTTAATGTTTTGACCTTCTTGTTTTAAGTAGGCTGCGATCGCATCTGTCCCCACAATATCAGATTCAAATGGTGGACGCATCACACCATCTACCGCAAATAAGGCAGCAGTTGCCTCAAATTCTCCTGCATTTAAGGTTTCAAAATAACGCAGTACACTTGTTTCTGTAATTCCCTCAATCTGGAATTCTTCTTTCAACTGCGCTGAGGATATAAATTCAGCAGAGGTCACGTTGCTTCGCTCCCAATTCAAAATTCACGCATTACAATCCCTATAAAGAAATTTAGTTACTCTGTATCCTTTTCTTTGTCGGTGATAGAATTGCCTGTATCATACTGAATATCAATTTAAATACAAAAATAGGTAAAAATAAAGCTGCTATTGAGATAGATTATTACATATTGCTAAATCTTCCTCACGATGGAAGTTTTAAAGCATAATTCATGATTTAGAAGTAAAACAGCCTTGATTTCTGGCTTCGAGACTTAGGTTGTATACTTCACTAAATTAAAATCCGCTGTAATTAACTGGAGTTTAGACTAAATTCTATTTTCACGCTACAAACCTTGTGTAGCAAGCATTTTAGACTTCGGAATCAAAATAAGCCTGTAAATTACATAAGCCCGTCTGGATAAGGGTTTGACGGTCTTTTAAGCCAAATTAGTCTAAACTCCAATAATTAAACAAACCTGAATTAACATCTTATAAAGAAGTAGTTTCTAGGCTATAAATAAAATTTCTATCTAGGTAAGTAACAAATCTTAATCAAGGGTATTGACTAGGTAATGTAAAATTAACATGCCTTTAGTTAGGCAAAATCTAGATAAAAAAATGAATCAGTATTCCGTAACAAGCAGCAGTGTAGTAAAAGAGAAAGCCAGCGAGTTGGGCTTTCACAAAGTTGGAATTGCTGCTGTAGATAGGGTAGATGCCACAGAAGCGCAGAGGTTACAAGCATGGATTGAACTGGGTTATCACGCCGATATGGAATGGATGACTAACCCAAAACGTCAGGATATCGACTTAGTTATGCCAGAAGCGCGATCGCTAGTGTGTGTGGCGCTGAATTACTATACACCACATCAACGTCCCGAAGGCGAGGAATACGCCAAAATTTCCCGTTATGGTTGGGGAAGGGATTATCACAAAGTGATGCATAAAAAACTCAAGCGGCTATCTACATGGCTAGAATCACTTGATCAAGGTGTACGAGCTCGTTATTATGCAGACACTGGCCCGGTACAAGATAAAGTGTTGGCTCAACTTGCCGGAATTGGTTGGATTGCCAAAAATGGTAATGTGATTACACCGCAATTTGGTTCTTGGGTATTTTTGGGAGAAGTGTTGACAAATTTGGAATTAGAGAGCGATCGCCCGCATACAGAACACTGCGGTAGCTGTACTCGTTGTCTTCAGGCTTGTCCTACGGGTGCAATTACTCAGCCTTTTGTTGTGGATGCTAATCGCTGCATTGCTTATCATACCATTGAAAATCGGGCGGAGGAACTGCCACAGACACTCACACCTCATTTACAAGGCTGGGTTGCTGGTTGTGATATTTGCCAAGATGTTTGTCCTTGGAATCAACGTTTTGCCAGCACAACTGATATTGAAGACTTTCAGCCTTATCCTGGGAATATTGCTCCCCAGCTGCTAGAATTAGCCCAAATCTCAGATCAGGAGTGGGATAAACAATTTCCAGCATCTGCCTTGCGGCGGATTAAGCCAGAAATGTTACGACGCAACGCCCTAGCTAATCTTGACGCATCCAGGCGAAAGAATGACCCCGAAAGTAATTATTTTTGATTTTGATGGCACTATTGCTGATACAGTAGATGCCCTTGTTAGTATTGCTAATCGTCTAGCTATAGACTTTGGTTATAGACACATAAGTCCAGAGCAATTAGCCCTCCTTAAAAACTTAACATCTAGGGAAATTATTAAGTACTCAGGAGTTTCTCTATTTAAGATCCCTTTTCTAGTTAAAAAAGTTAAAGGGGAATTAAAAAACAAAATCCCAGAATTAAAGCCCATTCCGGGAATTAAAGAAGCATTAATGCAACTCCAAAATCAAGGATATAAACTGGGCATTATCACTTCTAATTCTAAAGATAATGTTACGCAATTTTTGAGAATTAATGATTTAAATCACCTATTTGATTTTATCTACTCAGGAATTACAATTTTTGGCAAAACAACCATAATCAATAATGTATTGAGGCAAAATCAACTCAAACCTGAAGAAGTTATTTATGTTGGAGATGAAACCAGAGATATAGAAGCATCAAGAAAAGCAAATATCCAAGTGATTGCAGTGACTTGGGGCTTTAACTCACCAGAAATACTAGCCAAGCAAAATCCAGATTATTTAATTCAGCGACCTAGTGAACTACTCGAAGTGATGAATAGTCGCTAATTGATCAATTATAAAAAGTCGATAGTAAAAATCTTAACTATTGGCGATTGACCAAAACAGTAAAGAGGGCAATATCTACCAATGCCAAAACTTCAATTTTAATATTTGTGACATTGCCCACCCAACAAAATAGCAAGATATCAGGAAAACTTAATTTTTACGTTCACCCTTTTCCAAAGCTTGTTCTACTAAATCGTCACTGACATTAGTTACACCCTGAGCCGGAGAATTCCCAACTTCCTTTGCTGACTCTAGAAAATCATCAGGATTACCAGTTGACTGCGCTTGAGTTTTTGTCTCTTGTGGCTGAGAGGTTTTCTGATTAGGTGCAGTAGCTGCTTGAGCTGCTGCTGCACCTTTACCTGTGCGATCTACATCACTAACGCTGAATTGTTGTGCAGCTGCATAATCATTATCAAAATCCACCGTTGGCACTTTTTCTTCACCACTAGCTATGCTTTCGGCAGCTAATTGTGCATCCTGGGTGGAAGCTTCATTTAAATTGGGCTTCACTTCTTCATCAGGCATAATTAAAACCTTAGGTAAATTTTTTATTGCTGTGGTGATCATAGCAAAGTGATCTGCTGCTTTGTTGCTTCTTGCGGGAGACTTTTACCTCTATTAAAAGGTAGATTATAGCTACAATTTTAAATTATTTTAACTCTTTCTATAGATAGTAGAATTTGATACTCAAACTTTGGTAAGCCTTAGTTTGGGAGTAAAATTTCCTTGGAAACAAATTTATGACTGCAAGTTACGATAAAAATATTTCTCAAGCTCAGAGCAATGAAACTCAAAACTTGGTAGATGCGTTTAACGCCTTAGATACCGATGCAAAATTAGCTTGGTTCTATTTGGTTTATAAAAAAATGGGTGACTCGATCACCCCAGCTGCTCCTGCTGCTGCCGATTCAGATTTAGCACCACTTCTGCTAGGAGACTATTTTGAGTTATCAGATGAGCAGCAACTAGATATTATGCGGGATATAGTTAACCGCAAAGATACAGAATATTCTCGTGCTTATGGGGCGATCAAAGAAAACAACCAACTGTTAGTTTGGTATGCTTGGGCGGTAGCTATGGGGGATACAGTAGTTGATTTGCCAAGCAGCTACCAGCCAGCTAAAGAAATTAATGATTTGGTTTCCCAAATTGAAGGATTAGAATTTGAAGAACAAATGTCGGTGTTTCGGACAATAGCTGGTGAAGTGGGTTACACGGATGTTAAGCCGATCGCAACACAAGCAGAAACTGGCAAAACCTCAAGTTTGTAATTAGACTAAATCCATATCCATAACTGTGAAAAACAAGATCCCCGACTTCTTTAAGAAGTCGGGGATCTTGGGTTTTCAATTATTAAAAATCACATAGGCTTGCAATTTAGCTATCTGTTAATGATGTGTTCACCAGCCATTTACCGATTATCTGCTCCAGACAAGTTTCTCTTTCGGTAAACCCAAGTTTTTTGTAAAATTGGATAGAATCATCTGTAAACAAACAGACAACAAATTAAGAATTTATCACATAGCAAGCTGACTCAAGTCAGATGGTGTGAGATTGGAGTGTACTACTTGACCATCACGGAACCAAATGATGCGCTGGGTTTGACGAGCAACTTCTGGTTCATGAGTTACCATGACAACGGTGATTCCACTGGCATTGAGTTCGCTAAAGATATCCAATACTTCTTGGGTTGTGCGCGAATCAAGTGCGCCTGTGGGTTCATCGGCTAGGAGTACTACAGGACGATTGACAATGGCTCGAGCGATCGCTACTCGTTGTTGTTGTCCACCAGATAGCTGAGTTGGTTTGTTGTTGAGGCGATTTGCTAAACCGACTCTTGTCAGTGCAACTGTTGCGCGATCGCTTCTTTCTTTTGGGTTGACATTAGCATACACCATCGGCAACATCACATTTTCTAATGCTGTTAGTTGGGGCAATAGGTGGAATTGTTGGAACACAAATCCCAGTTTTTTATTACGGATATGTGCCAATGAGCGATCGTCCATTTGAGCTACATCGAGGTTATCTAAGTAATAACGTCCACCTGTGGGACGGTCTAAACAACCGATAATATTCATGGCTGTGGATTTACCAGAACCTGAAGGTCCCATGATTGCACAATATTCGCCCTGTTCCACAATTAGGTTGACATCATTCAGCGCTCGTACTTCTGTTTCGCCACTACCATAAATCTTGAAAATGTTTTCTAGTCGAATGATTGCTGGTTTCGGTACGGGATTAGGAACCAGGGAATCGGTAATTGAAATAGTGTTTGTCATAAGGAAATAGGTAATCTTGGACTAGGAAGAGAGTAGCTTACCAGTTGTCACTATAGTAACCACTGTCGCTTTGAATATAAACGCTTACCATTTTCTGACGACTACCCTATCAGAAAAATTGATCATGAAAGTTGCTGGAGAGAATCAGGTATTGACGACGATGTAGATACTTTTCTCTCATGGTGAAAGTCGCACGGTTTCGGATGGGACGGGGAGGTTAGCAATAACTTCTCTCGACCCTACCAATCCCCCCAATTAAATTGGGAGAGTATGTCAAAATACTTTATAGTCTAAATCCTAAGAAGGGATCTTAAACAAACAGGACTTACGCAAAATCATGAAAAAACGTAGACGCGTTGGCGCAGCCTCTCGTAGAGAAGCGGCTTGCCGCAGGCTACCGCAAAGGACGCATAGACACCTACTCCTACGGAGAAGCAAGCTACGCAAAGCGTCTCCAAGAGTTGTGGCTTCCCGCAGGGTAGGACACAAAGGAATAAGGTTTCAGAGAGTTATTGCCTAAGTCCTAACAAAGAATATCTGCATAGATAAGAGTTAGACCGCTCATGCTTGAGGGAATGACCGAAAGACAAGGAGGATAAACCAGTGTCCAAGTTTGTAGACAAAGTAGCGATAGTCACCGGCGCGGCGACCGGTCTCGGTGAAGCGATTGCCGTCAAGCTGTATGAAAATGGTGCGAAAATTATCCTTGCGGACATCGACGTCGCCCGGGCGCATGAAGTCGCCGGGCGGCTGGATTCGTCTGGCAAGCGTACATACGTCATCGAGACAGACGTATCCGATCATCGTGCCGTCGAAGCAATGGTGGCCGGGACGGTGGAGCGCTTCGGTGGGCTGCACATGGCAGTCAATAATGCCGGCTTCACTGGACCACACCAGATCAGCACCGCCGACTATGAAATCGAATGGTGGCATCGCGTGATTGCGGCCAATCTCAGCGGCATCTTCTTCGGACTGAAATACGAGATTCCGGCAATGATCCAAAGCGGCGGCGGGGCAATCGTCAACATGTCGTCGGTCGCTGGCGCAGTCGGGGTCGCTGGTATCGGTCCCTACGTCGCCGCGAAGCACGGCATCATCGGACTGACGAAGGCGGCAGCACTGGAATATGCCAGCCAAGGTATCCGGGTGATCGCAATCGGGCCGGGCTATGTTGACACGCCCAATATGCGCGAATTGCCGGAGGAAGCACGGGCACAGATGGCCGCCTCGCACCCTTTAGGTCGCCTCGCACGGACCGAGGAGGTCGCGGATATGGTCAGCTTCTTCTTGTCGGAGCGTGCCTCCTTCGTCACCGGCAGTTTCCACCTGATGGACGGCGGCTACACGGCGCAGTAGCGATCGCAGATTCTTTCTTGTTGGGCTGAGTCTGCAAAACCAGAAGTAGCACAAATTGTTTCCAAACATCTTGCACTTCAAAGTAAAACCTATGTAATTCAAAATAGAAGAATATTGGTATATCAACTTTTAAAGTCTGGTCTGGATTCTCATACAACAAATCGAACTATTACTGTACTTGTATCAAGTCTGGTTTTACAATTAACCAACAAAAACCAGTGTGCAATTAATTATAGACAAAAGTAACTATACAGGCATTCAATGATGATATTAGACCTATCTTTTCAGTTTTTCTCTGTCTTGTAAAGTTCCTAAAACTGGCTTCATCTCAAACGCTTTGAGCTTTTGTGCAGATGCTTCACTTTTAGTCAAACCAAAAACGTTGTGACCAGTCTCTTTGAGTCGTTGTGCAACAATTGAACCAATATACCCTGTTGCCCCTGTCAGAAAGATGTTTATAGTTCACTCCCTTGAAATCAGAACATTACTGCGGTCTGACTATCTAGCAAAGTAATAATATGCAGTTCAGCACACCTATCTATGGGATTATTCTATATTTTTGTCGGCTAACTCTTATTAGCTCGCTTAATTTTTGAAATAGCGATCATTTATCGTAGTATCATTCGAGCTTGAGCAACTGGTTACAAGCTAGGCAAACTGACGCCACAGTGTACTAGTCCCCAGTTCAACGCAAACAACGAATCGCCTCTAATAGACCTCTAGCTTTATTCAGTGTCTCTTCGTATTCTTTCTCTGGCTCAGAATCAGCCACCAAACCTGCACCGGCTTGTACACTCACTGTCTGATTATGCACTACCATTGTGCGAATTGCGATCGCAGTATTTAATTGTCCTTCAAAATCGTAATATCCATACACACCGGAATAAACACCTCGACGACTAGACTCTAACTCGTAGATAATTTCCATCGCCCTAATCTTGGGTGCGCCGCTTACCGTACCTGCTGGGAAGGAAGCTTTCAGTAAATCCCATGCTGTTTTATCAAGTCCTAATTTACCCACAACATTGCTAACAATGTGCATCACATGGGAGTAGCGCTCAACTACCATTAATTCGTCAACTTTGACGCTACCACTTTCACAAACACGCCCTAAATCATTCCGCCCTAAATCAACAAGCATTACATGTTCGGCAATTTCTTTAGGATCTTCAAGTAAATCCTTAGCGAAGGCTGCATCTTCATTGATGGTTTTACCTCGTGGACGCGTTCCTGCAATCGGACGTACCGTTGCTATCACTCCACCATGTGGATCAGTTTCAGCTTTCACCATCACTTCGGGACTGGAACCGATGATTTGCCAATCTTGGAAGTTAAAGTAAGCCATGTAAGGCGAAGGATTTATCTGACGTAGGGAGCGGTAAAGGGCAAAGGGGTCGCCTGTGTATGGTGTTGATAGTCGCTGGGAAATTACTACTTGGAAGATATCGCCTGCTTTAATATGTTCTTTTGCTTTTTGGACACTAGCACAAAAATCTGGGCGGGTGAAGTTGCTGGTGTATTCCTCTGCTCCTCCAGATACGCGACTTCCAGGCGGTTTCCATTCCAATCTGGTTTTTTGCGGCGATAAAGGTAAAGATAGCTTTTCGAGCATTTGGGTGACGCGATCGCCAGCTTGTTGATATGCTGCTTTTAAATCTACTTTGGGGTCACGTAAATCAGCATAAGCGATCGCCCAAATTTTCCGCTTTACCTGGTCAAAAATCAATAGGTGGTCTACCTGCATCCACAACCCATCAGGGATATTTCGCTCATCTGGTGGATAAATTGGCACGCGCGGCTCAATCCAGCGAATTAATTCATAGCCCCAAAACCCAAATAACCCGCCAATTCCTGGCGGTAGCTGTGGTAACTTAACTGGGTTATAAGGTGCTAAACATTCGGCTAAAGCTGTAAAAGGGTCGCCTGCAAAAACGACCTGCGAACCATCGCGGTTTGTCTGTGTCGTGCGATCGCCCCTTGCTTCCAAAACCCAAACCGGATCACAGCCCACTAAACTATAGCGTCCTAGTTTTTCTCCGCCTTCTATCGATTCCAACAAAAAGCTATAGGGCTGACCTGCACAGACTTTATACCAAGCAGATACTGGCGTATCTAGGTCTGCTACCCATTCTTCATATACTGGGACGAAGTTGCCTTGCTGCGCTAGGGTGCAAAACTGGGAGAAATCCGGAAAAATCATTATTTTTAAAAGATAATTGGTAATTGGTAATGGGTAATGGGTAATTCTTTTTCTTACCAATTATCCATTACTAATTACCCATTAGCCACTAAAGCTAGTTATGGAGCGTCGTAGGTATTAACACCGCTAAACTTAAGTTTAGCTTGACTGGGGTTTTGTCCGATCCGACGGTCTACATAACGCACTATGTCACGACCTTGCTTCACCTTTTCGGGGAATTCACCATCAGCTGGGTGAATTAAAGTGGTTTCTCCATTGGGTAAAATCCGGTAAATTTTGTAATCTGTAATTTTGAGTTTCCGGAGTCTTTGACCGCCCAAAGCGATGCCATATTCTTTACGAGCTAAATACAGCAGGTTTTCACCTTTTTGCATAATAGCGGCACCACCTGTAGGCAGTTCAAATACTTGCTCTTTCGGGCTAGTCCAAGTGATAGCGTACTTTTCTTCCACTTCTGCTTTCTTTAGCAAGCCACCAGTGCTGCCAGCAAATAGCGGGGTTTGTCCAGAGAGTGTTTCTGCCATAAAGATGATTCTCTCAACGTTTTTAGGGAATCCTAACACCGCAACCAGGATCATATTGCGATCGCGTCATAGACTGTAACAGTTTTTAGTCTTTTAGTCATTTGTGATTAGTCAAAAACCAATGACCCATGCCAATACTATTTACTCTTGACTTTTGTCCGCTTTTCCTCATAGCTACTCTGAACAATCGGTATGGTGAAGTGAAACTGACTACCCTGGTCTTTGCCAGTTGACTCTGCCCAAATTTCCCCACCCCAGCCATTAACAATTTGACGGCAAATTGCTAAACCAAGTCCAGTTCCGCTAGTGGTGCGGCGTAGCGCTCCTTCTTCTTGATAGAAGCGGTCAAAAACTACTTCTAAACGATTCGGTTCAATGCCGCGTCCAGTGTCAGCTACAGTCACCTCGACCATTTGATGGCTATTCTGAACTGCTTTAATAGTGATTTCTCCTTGGGGTGGTGTAAATTTACAAGCATTGTCTATGAGTTTTGCCAGTACTTCTACCAGCCAATCACCATCAGCTCTAACCAAAGGTAAGTTTTGGGCAATTTGAGTTTTGATTTTGGGCGGCTTTTCCGTTGAGGAATGCGTGCGATTGCGGCTAAGTGATAAATCCACACACTCTTGTAAAGTGAGGGATTCTGGATGCCATTCCACCCGACCACTTTCTAAGTTGGAAAGTGTGAGGAAATCTTGTACCAGTTTTCGCATCCGCTCTGAGTCGGAAAGAGCAGTGTTGAGCATGACCTGCTGCAACTCCAAGGGCATATCCGGCTCACTAGCAAGACTTTCTAGGCACACTTGAATTGTGGATAGGGGGGTACGCAGTTCGTGCCCAGTAATGGCTATGAGGTTGCTGCGGGTGCGGTCTAGGGCTTCTAGCTGCTGGTTAAGTTCTTCTAGGTTGGCGTAAGCTTCCGCTTGGATGAGAGCTGCTCCCACTTGGGTAGCGATCGCTTTTACCAAATCTAATTCCCCAGGTTGGCACTCGTGCGGTGGCATTCGGCAGTAGTGCAACTCCACGATGCCCAATAATCGCCCCTGATAAAATACTGGTTCCATCAGCCAAGAACGAATGGCAAACTTTTTGGCAATTAAGGAAAGTCCCGGCGAATCGGTAACGCGAGGGTCAATCAGCGTATCGCTTACACAAACACCTTCGCCAAGTTCTACTATGTCCTGAAAGAGAGAATTTTTCTCTAATTCCCAGGTTTGCCCACGAACAGATAAAATACCAGGAGTCAAAAACTCGTGTTCCATTATGGCTTGGCTATCTGTGGCTTGAGCGCGGTAAATTAGACAGCGACAAGCTTCTAAATGTTGTCCTAATTCTTGTGCCGCCACCTGGAGAACTTCGTGAGGATCAAGCGATCGCCGAATGGCAGTGCTAATCGTATTGACTAATCGTTCTTTACGTGCTTGGGCAGCAATTGAACGGTAGGCTTTGTGCAATTTGTACTGGCTAGCTTGCAAATAAGTTAGTAAGCGCTGCACAAAGGGATCAGTATCGATGTCACAAGCATATTCGTTGATCTGTTCTGCTCCAGAGTAGCTTCGCGGCTCTTTGATGCCAAACCTTTGGCATCCCTCCTCAATTTTGCTTGCTAGTTCTGGTCTGTAAACCAAAACCCTGTCTAAGAGCAATTCGGCTGCTTTGAGGCTAACTCCCCTTTCTGATGTCCAAATTCCCTCAAATCTTCGCGCTGCGTCTATATCCAGATTCGGGCTTAGTTCCGGTAGTTGCTTGTTTTTGGCGATAGAACCAAGGCTTTCCCGGCAAACCAGACAAGTCGCGTAATTGTCAGCAATCACTATCAAATGCCACTCTTGACTTAAGCCATCATTTAGCTCAAAAGCTACCCTTTCATAGTGTTCTGAACTATTGGTAAAATTGGTAAAATCAGTTTCTGGAGCAGATAATACGTATACTTGATTACTTCGTAAGGCTAGTCGCTGGTAGCGATGAGCTTCTTGGCGGTAGAATCGCTCTCGCTGGAAACTAGCAATTACAAGGGGTTGGGCTAAAGTCCCAGCCAAAACTTGATCTTCCATCGCATGGGAGAGCGCCGTTAGTGAAGCCTTGAAATATAGCTGGGACCGCAAGTAGGGTAGGGACTTTAGCAGATCACTCAGCACAGAAGTTGAAATGCTCATGAATTATCGTTTAACGCCCAATCTCAACAAGATCCACGTCACAGCTGCATTGTACAAATTACAAGGGGCTTTCAAGTTAAATAGACTAGTTGCAATATGTAAAGAACGCTAAAAAGCACTTTTCACCAACGTAAACGCAACACTTTGTTACTAACTAGCAGGAGCGCATACAGCTTCATTTACAGAAAGTCGGCTTGTAGTCCATCTCTTCTAGGGGTGGAATCAACCGCTCGACTTGGAGCATGGTTTTTTCCAATGTCAAATCATCCAATGACCCGAAATCCCACGCCTTCAGGCAGTAGGATCAGGTTAAAAAGATGTTTTAAATCATCGGCTACTACGCCCAATATACATTCTCGACTAGCTTTGCATATCCTTGTACAGGTAAAATCTTTCAGCACTAAGTACCAAATAATTAATTACTACTAACCACTGATCATTGATTGATAGTCCATGCGACTTTACTTACATTGTATTTATGCTCACTAAAAAATTTTCTTAGCCAAAAATCATTACTGCTACATTCACATAATTTAATCCATAATTAGTGATTAAATTTAATCAATTAATTATTTATCATAAATTTGTCTAATCAAATACCAAAGAGATTTAAGACAAAATCCTATAATGGTAGGGAACGAATGCTCTCTACATCCAACAAAAACTGTAAATTTCGCCTTTTTGCTGAGTATACTAGATGTTTTGTGTCTTGAGAAAGTTGAATGACTAATGAATTATCTCAAAATCCTCAGTTTTCACTCTTGACTTTAGACTTATAAAATAGAAATTTCTCAAGATTTACTTATATGGATTTGAGCGCTGCTATTTTGTCAACAGTATGTAAGGATTACTTTGGCTAGAATAGCTCAAACGAGTTTTAGAGAGCGGATTTTTTCGGAAGTTGTGAGTGTCAGCGACCTCTACTCGGAAGACCACAAAAATCTAGACCTGTACACGGAACTTTGACTAATGACACCGGATACGCTAATAACCCCGGAAAAAATTTTCCTGGATGGAAAAACTTTTATTCCTGCCGAACAATTACCAATCCCGGAGTGGCCTTGTGTTGTGAGTCAAAGGCCACAACCGACACTGACGGTGAAAGATGATGATTTATTTTTTGTAACAGATACTATCGGGAACATTTCTGGCTGTTCCCTCAACGATGGCAATCCCAGCATGGGACTGTTTTGTTGTGATACAAGATTTCTCAATCGCTTAGAGTTGCAAATTGAAGGGCGATCGCCTGTACTCCTCAGTAGTACTGCGGAAAAAGGGTTTTCACTCTCAGTTTTGTGTACCAACCCTAGAATCGATGAACGCCTGAAAGCTGACACTGTAGGAATTCGCCGGGAAATCGTGCTGAATGGGGCACTATTTGAAGAAATAGAGATATCTAACTACAGCACAACTACCGTCAGTTTTGAACTAAGTATCAGCTTTGATGCAGATTTTCTTGATTTATTTGAAGTCCGGGGCTATGACAGAGAAAAACGAGGTAGGCTTTTACGTCTAGTGGAACCGACGGCTGAAGAAGGAACATTTTCTCCCGTCGATGGCGTTTTGCCTATACCCAAAGAGCCACCATCTTTTAGGGAAGAATCCTTAACACTTGCCTATCAAGGTCTGGATGAGTCGGTGATGGAATCCCGTATTCTATTTCAGCAGCGGCAACCAAACTATTTCAAGGGTTACACTGCGGTTTGGCAGCTAGAGTTGGCTTCTCACGAAACTCAAAAGCTGGGCTACCGAGTGAATATGTTGAAAAATAACCAGTCCAGTTCAACTGTAAGCGCAGCTTTCACCTTAGGACAGGCGAAAGCTGCTGAGTTTATGGAGAAGCAAAACTGGGTACAGCAAATTACACGTATTAGCTCAGATAAGAATACCTTCAATCGAGTGATTGAGCGGGCTGAACAAGATATGTATTTGTTGCGCCAGTCTTTTGGTAAGCATAAGACTGTTTCTGCTGGAGTGCCGTGGTTTTCTACACTATTTGGACGGGATTCGCTGATTACAGCTTCCCAAGCCCTGATGTTAAACTCGCAAATCGCCAAGGAAACCCTGATACTACTGGCGACACACCAAGGTCAAATCGACGACGAATGGCGCGAAGAAGAACCGGGTAAGATTTTGCACGAGTTACGTTTGGGAGAAATGGCTCGTTGTCAAGAAATTCCCCATACACCTTACTATGGTACAGTTGATGCCACTCCGCTGTGGCTGATGCTGTATGCCGAACATTATGCTTGGACTCATGATCAAGAACTCTTAGAGCAACTTTGGCCGAATGCTCTAGCCGCAATGGAGTGGATTGATCGCAATACCAAACAAACCAGCTACCTCAGTTACTTCCGTAAATCTAAACGCGGTCTTGTTAACCAAGGTTGGAAAGATTCTGGCGACTGTATTGTAGACCACAAGGGAGAATTAGCCAATGGCCCAATTGCCCTTTGTGAGGTGCAAGCTTATGTCTATGCTGCAAAAATGCGCCTAGCAGAAATAGCTAGGATGAAGAAGCGGCTTGATTTGGCAGATCGTTGGCAAGAAGAAGCTAGAAGTCTTAAGGTTCGTTTTAATCGAGATTTTTGGGTGGAAGACCAAGATTTCTGCGCTTTAGCTTTGGATGGAGATGGCAAGCCAGTAGACAGTATTACCTCAAATCCTGGTCATTGTCTACATTTGGGCCTGTTCACACCCGAAAAAGCCTATAGTGTAGCAGAACGCTTGCGGGCACCAGATATGTTTAATGGTTGGGGCATTCGTACCCTGAGTAGTTTGTCACCTGCCTACAATCCAATGGGCTATCACATTGGTTCAGTTTGGCCCCATGATAACGCTCTGATTGCAATGGGATTGCGATCGCTTGGTCTGATCGATCAAGCCCTAGAACTTTTCCAAGGTTTATTCGACATGACTAGTCGGCAGCCTTACCAACGTCCTCCAGAACTTTTCTGCGGCTACGAACGGAACGGTGATAATGCCCCTGTGCAGTATCCAGTTGCCTGTACTCCCCAAGCTTGGGCTACTGGTAGTATCTTCCAACTGCTGCAAATGATGGTTAACTTGGTGCCTGACGCTCAAAATAACTGCTTGCGAATAATCGACCCCACTTTACCAGAATCGATTAATCGCCTGTCCTTTCATAATTTGCGAGTCGGCCCCACCATCCTCGATTTAGAATTCGAGCGTTCTGGGACTACGACTGCTTGTCGCGTTGCAAGAAAACGAGGCAATCTTCGGGTAGTTATTGAAGCTTAAGAAGAGTAGGGAGTGCGTAATTCACCACTCCCTATTTTATGCTTAGTGCGATCGCTCTAAGCATCACCTGAAATTCAGCAGCATGTCTGTCCTACCATCCACTCCAACCAACGCAGTGTTAATCTGCTTCATCACCAGTGTGTAGAGTTCTCAATAGCTGCTCTGTAAGCTCGATCAATTCATATACAGAATTTTGCGTAAGTTCTGTAGTTTTGAAGCCATGAGCAATAGAATTACGTAATGGGAGTAAATTCATTAGTAACTGATACTCAGATTTTGAAATTACACCTTCAGTTGCTAATTGGTTTATTAAGTAGCGTGGATCAAATCTTTCTAAACTTAGCTCTTCTTTTTGGGCAAGAAGTCTCAAAGTTGCTTCTACCAAAGACCAGGAATATAGGAGAGCTAATTCTGAATGTCGCGTTGTAAGTTGCCTTGCTACTTGCAAATGTGATTCTATTTCATGTTCTTGAAGAGAACCCTCTGCTTTCAGAGGATACGTTGTATCCTCCGGGTTGGTCATTACTAATTCAAATCTCCAACCAGGATGTCTTTCTACCGCTTGAGCTAAATTACCTAAGTATTGATTAGAAGAAGAGTTAAGTGAGGAGCGTGATTTGACTTCAATAACTACATTTTCTTCTCCCCGACGTACTATCATGTCGGGGCGATAGGTTTTAAGGAAGTCAGGCAAGTCTTCTATATTTGGATGAAAAAAAACTTCGTAACCCTTCTCACGATACTCCTCTGCTAGTTTCAGTAATCGCTCTCTTTCTAGGTTTGCAGTTGGAATTGCCATCAAGTAAGTACCTCCTGGTCAGGAGCATCAATTACGACAATATGCAAGAACTCTTTGCCACGGTCAAAGCCTTGCGCCAATATCGAGCTCATGTCTTCTACTTTAAAGTTACCTGATAAATTCCTCTTTCTAACTAGGAGGTCGCTTACTTGCTTATCATCGACGTAGGCTAATCCAATAATTGCATCTTGAATAGGCTTCACTATATTATCTACATCTATTTCAATAGAATCATAGAAATAGGTTATCTGGAGCATAACCAACCCAGTAGCTGTTTTTTGTTCCGAAGACCAGTATTTTTCAGCCTCTTGTCGCACTGTCGTTTTCCAATCTTGAAGACGATTGCCCTTACCGCGATTACGAGCCTGTTGTGATACTGGTGGCCCATTCACTATGAACTCAAATCTCGTCAATGCACTTCTAAACTAAGATACCAGGGATTATTTTATATGACTGCTAGTGTCATAATTACATCCGCTGATGGCTGATAGCAGGCTAACAGACAAATACTGCAACCCATAAAATAGTAAACTTCGTTCCGGTGCAGTGGGTTTATTAAACTACTCAACTTAGTATTTCTTTTTAAAAGGCTAAATCGCTATCACTCAACAACAGCAAAAGACGGGACATACAAAATTGGACGACTTTTATCGAGTCCCTTTGTTAAGACTTCAGCTTTCATATCTATCAGGTCGTAAGCTTTCCATCTACTCAACTTGACCAAGTTTTCTAGTAGCTTCAGGATTATCTTGAACAATCTAACAAATGATAAGTTAAGGATGTAAAAACAACAATTATTTACACCCAAACTGCTAATTCCTAACTCTTAGAGGATGTTTGAAAAGTATTGTTATTAACATCAAAACTTCAGAAACCTAACCCCCCGATCAAGCCTTCTCTGCAAGGGAATGGGGGTTTCAAAACCTTTCTCCCTATGGGGCAGAGGAATGGAAGCGGGGTTTTGAGTATACTTTATGACTTTTCAAACAACCTCTTACGCTTCCTCTGAATTTTCTCTCTTATGTCCTGGGGATGCTTCGTAAAGTGCATCGAGATGTTGACGCGCATCTTCAACGTTAATCGAACGCATTACCAAAAGTGGCTCTTTAATTAAGTTACCCGCGCTATCTAATAACTCTGGATGAGGTACAAACTGTTTTTTTGATGAATAATAACCATAGTTGCCTTGATTATTCATTGCCGAGGAATTCGTCGGATAAGTTCGATCCCGATCAAAACTGAACATCATCAGGTTGCGAATTAAGTTGCCAACAGCTATAAATGCAAGGATTGTAAAAGCAAGAATGTAAAGCAGGTGTAACATTAGATTTTCCTCCAAGACAGCAATTTTTAAAACTTTATTTTGTAACGCTTTACTTCGGCGATACTGTGACTTACAGTGA
The DNA here is from genome assembly GCF_036917195.1 of Nostoc sp. GTDB lineage: Bacteria > Cyanobacteriota > Cyanobacteriia > Cyanobacteriales > Nostocaceae > Nostoc. The sequence continues at coordinate 16,049 of NZ_JBALDG010000018.1, read as the reverse complement.
GGACGAGTATTTAACGCGCTCTTTTACGTGCGCTTACATTTATATGGAGCTATTTGTCAACCGTTATCCAACTTACGGTAACATATGATACATTATTTTGTGAATCTAAATAATGTTAAGAAATTGTTAAGATTTTTGTACTCTCTGTTTAACGACTGATCTAGCGTTTTGTCGTTATACATCGCTAAGTAGTCTGCCAAAATTTAGCAGATGCTCCTATCTGCTGCTTAGACTTCACGCCCCTGACGGTAGCGCATTGCCACATTCCAGCATTCTGTTACTAGTTGATGCCAAGGCATTATTGTTGCCATATCAATCCCGACTTGTTTATCAGTTGCAGTAAATAGCATCTTCGCCGTATTTAGTTCATCTTGCGCTTGCTTAACCCGCAAGAGCAAGTCAGATTGCTCTTGGTCACTCATAAATGATAGTTGCTCAGTTTCGAGTAAATGGCGCGATCGCGTAAACCAATGCTGAAAATCTTCTAGCAGAGGTTCTAAAACCGTTTTCAGCAACTCAGGCCCTGGTACATTTGAGTTTGACATAAATGAGAACTATATTTCCAACTTGCTTACTAATATTAACGTTCTTTATGTTTCTTAACACTTTTATTATTTCTCTCATAATTCAAAAGAGGTGAAAAGATGTAACAAAGAACACATAATTCATTATATAGTCTTGATATCGGGTTTGTACACTTCCTTTGGAGAGGCATCTATAGGTATAGCTGACACCGAGTTACAATTCATCAGATAATTTAGCGATCGCCTGGAATCCTGAGTTTGACACTCAGCTAACCGCTCAAAAATTTATCTTCATCCCCGATCAGAAATTAATTCAGTAGTTGGAAGAGAAAGCCGAACTGGCAAAAATCAAAGTCGTTATAGTTGAATAAGCCTACAGATTCAGATAAATCACCTTTTGTAATCACTTCGCCAATGGTTCAGCAGCCAATGTCGCCAAATTCATCAAATCAGTCAGAACAAGTTGAAAAAATTTATTTACCGCGTACCAGCGAATCGGAGAACTTAAAAAAGATTCGCCACACTGCTTCCCATGTAATGGCAATGGCAGTACAAAAGCTGTTTCCCAAGGCACAAGTTACAATCGGCCCTTGGATTGAAAACGGTTTTTACTATGACTTCGACAATCCAGAACCATTTAGCGAAAATGATCTCAAAGCCATCAAGAAAGAGATGGTGAAAATTATCAATCGCAAACTCCCAGTCATTCGGGAAGAAGTCAGCCGCGAAGAAGCCGAACGCCGGATTCAGGAAATAAAGGAACCTTACAAGCTAGAAATCCTGGGAGATATCAAAGAGGAACCAATCACGATTTACCACGTGGGGAATGAATGGTGGGATTTGTGTGGAGGGCCTCATATGGAAAATACCAGTGAATTAAACCCGAAAGCAATTGAACTAGAAAGCGTTGCTGGTGCTTATTGGCGTGGGGATGAAACTAAAGCCCAACTACAACGCATCTACGCCACCGCTTGGGAAAGTCCAGAACAACTCACTGAATATAAGCGACGCAAAGAAGAAGCCCTACGGCGAGATCACCGGAAACTGGGTAAGGAACTAGGATTATTTATATTTTCTGACCAAGTGGGGCCGGGTTTACCTTTGTGGACGCCCAAAGGCACTCTGTTGCGGAGTACTTTAGAAGATTTCCTCAAGCAGGAACAGATAAAACGGGGTTATTTACCTGTAGTAACACCTCACATCGCCAGAGTAGATTTATTTAAAACCTCTGGACATTGGCAGAAATATAAAGAAGATATGTTCCCCTTAATGGCGGATGATCAGGAGTCCGCAGCCAATGAACAGGGCTTTGTCTTGAAGCCGATGAATTGCCCTTTTCACATCCAAATATATAAGAGTGAGTTACGCTCCTATCGGGAACTACCTTTGCGATTTGCAGAATTTGGTACTGTTTACCGCTACGAACAATCAGGGGAATTGGGCGGCTTAACGCGGGTGCGCGGTTTTACTGTGGATGATTCTCACCTGTTCGTCACTCCAGAACAGCTAGATAGCGAATTCCTCAGTGTAGTGGATTTAATTTTGTCGGTGTTCAATAGTTTGCAACTGAAGAATTTTAAAGCTAGACTCAGTTTCCGCGATCCAGCTAGTGATAAGTACATCGGTGACGATGAAGTTTGGGACAAAGCTGAAGGTGCAATTCGCCGTGCAGTTGAAACCTTGGGGATGGAACACTTTGAGGGAGTTGGGGAAGCCGCATTTTATGGGCCAAAACTTGACTTTATCTTTAGTGATGCCCTAGATCGGGAGTGGCAATTAGGAACTGTGCAGGTAGATTACATTTTGCCAGAACGCTTTGATTTAGAGTATGTCGCCGAAGATGGTGTTCGCAAACGCCCAGTGATGATTCACCGTGCGCCTTTTGGTTCTCTGGAACGGCTAATTGGGATCTTAATTGAAGAGTATGCAGGCGATTTCCCTTTATGGTTAGCGCCAGTGCAAGCTAGATTACTGCCAGTGGGTGATACACAGTTAGACTTTGCTAAAGATGTGGTGACGAAAATGAGAGCGTTGGGCATCCGTGCAGAAGTTGATACCAGTGGCGATCGCTTGGGTAAACAGATTCGCAATGCAGAGAAAGAAAAAATACCCGTGATGGCTGTGGTGGGAGCAAAGGAAGTAGAAGCCAACACTTTGAGTATCCGTACCCGCGCTTCTGGGGAATTGGGAGTCATCCCTGTAGATGAGGTGGTGGATAAGATGAAGGATGCGATCGCTAAGTTCGAGAATTTCTAAAATCTAACCGCAGACGCACACTAATTACAATTGGTGTGCGTTTTGTTTAGTAGGGTACAGAGGCTAGTACCGCAAGGCGGAAGTCAAAAATCAAAAGTCACTTGTATTGAGCGTGACCGTAAAGCCTGCGGCATAGCTACGCCCTAAGCGCCAGCCTCTCGTAGAGAAGTAAAAGTCAAAAGTATTATGGAATGGGCTTTTTAGGAATTTTAAATGGTTGCTCCATTTACGGCGTAGGGTACTAGCTGGTAGGTTTTGGCAAAGGTGCGATCATAATGTATTTACAGCTATTTTCAGGTAAATAGACCATGCGGTAGGGGCACAGCAATGCTGTGCCCTTACGACAGATGTGGTTCAAATACATGAAAACTGCTGTAATATGACGTCAGTTCCACAAACCTCTCCCTGGCTTGAACTAATTTCAAGTCTGTGCCTTTGGAAGTCGGAGAGGGACGGTTTTGCATAATAAAGCCTCTTATATCATGTCCGCTTGATTACTTATTAAACCCCAAGAACCCCACCCCACCAAAGCGTAGCTGTCTCCCCAAGGCTCATTAATGGAGTTCAAAGACTCGTTAACGGAGTTCAGAGGTGGATTCATCCAGTTCAAAGACTCGTTAACGGAGTTCAGAGGTGGATTCATCCAGTTCAAAGACTCGTTAACGGAGTTCAGAGATGGATTCACGAGTATCAAAGACTCGTTGACGGAGTTCAGAGGTGGATTCACGAGTATCAAAGACTCGTTAACGGAGTTCAGAGGTGGATTCACGAGTATCAAAGACTCGTTAACGGAGTTCAGAGGTGGATTCATCCAGTTCAAGGACTCGTTGACCGAGTTCAAAGGTGGATTCGTCGAGTTCAAAGACTCATTTTAATTTTAACTTTTCACTGCATCTGGAAAGTCAGAAAGTATCACAGACAACAAAACCTTTCTCAATCACCGCACCCAAAAAAACTTTTTGAGTTATTCAAGATTGATAGGATTGATTTAAACACTTATGGAATCTGCTCTTCCTAAACAGACTGGACTTGAACAGACTGGACTTGCATAAATTACTATCAACAATTTTTGACTGACATCATGAACCGCTTTACCTCTATTTTGCTTGCAGGCTTGATAGCATCTGCATCAGCTTTGGGTATTTCTCCAAAAGCTGATGCTAATACACGAGTGGATTATCTTGCTGGGTTAGATACCTACGGCTATCAACACAACAATGATGGTTACTACGAACGTCAGAGTCGTCACCACAGAAATGATAATTATGAACGTGAGAACTATCTTCTCAACATTCGTGACAATAACTATCGCTATGAGCGCGAAAATTATCGCCGCCATGACCGCGATTATAACCGTCGCTATGAGCATGACAATAACTATCGCTATGAGCGCGAAAATAACCGCCGCCATGACCGCGATTATAATCGCCGCTATGAGCGTGACAATAATCGCCGCTATGAGCGCGAAAATTACCGCCGCTATGATCGCAATAACATTCGCAACAATCGTGATAATAACAACCGCTATGAGCGCGAGCGCGACTGGGGTCGTGGTTAATCCCTTTGCCTTAATTTATTAAGCTTAGTTCCAGGTGAACTGAGCATTGATTCTAATTGGCGGTAGGACAGACACAATCTCTTTTTCCACTCATTCCAATATCTGACTTTTCACTCTTATCATAGAAAACCTCGCTTCCATTCCCTAGTAACAAAGCTTCCTCAGGGATTAGGTTTAGCGTGAGTTTTTCTATATAGCAGTCCTAAATCATTCGTGAAAAGTTAGATTCCCGACTTCTTCAAGAAGTCGGGAATCTAGACACCGCCAATGACGTGAAAAGTCAGCTTTTTATTAACGCCACAACAGTTAGGGACTGACAAAAAATAAATTATTTATTCAAAATTATTTGTACATTTGTAGGGTATCTTGGCCTTGCACCCCTACGATAGGATGTTTTTTTAACTGGAAGTCCCTTAAATTCATTGGGTTAGAGAGAACTCTTTGATCAGCAGCTAATTCCTCTGATAATCGAAGAAGCTATTCGGTGTGAACTACCTGCTGTTGCATGATTCAACCCCAGTCCATTACTTTTTTTATAGATAGATGTCTTGGTAACAGACGCATTGTAGAAACGCTTCGGGCCGCAGGCATCACTATCAAAATCCATGACGAACACTTTGACAAAGGCGCTCAAGATGTGGACTGGTTGCCAGAGGTCGGCAAAATGGGCTGGGTTGTTTTGACCGAAGATGGCCAGATTAGCAACAATTTATTAGAAAGGATTGCTGTTGCGCGCGCTCAGGTCAAGATGTTTATATTTGTTTCCCAAAGTTTATCAGGGGCAGATATGGCCGCAATTTTTCTGAAAGCAATTGTGCCGATGTAAGAATTTGTTCGGAATCCTGCTCCATTCATTGCGAAAATCTATCGTGATGCAAGTATTGCCCTATGGAAAGACACTCAGGCGCTAGTAGAAGAATTAGAACGGTTTTTTAGATTGCGCGATCGCCTTTTTTGGATACTTAAGCGTCCAATCAAGTAGGCAGATAAGGGCGATCGCTTTTTAATTTGGTGTAGATGCTTAGGCATGGTTGAAGCCAATTTGTAATGGGCTACCTCCCGACGAGTTGAACTGATCAACTCGCCACCCATATTAGAGTTCAATTAACTTGAAGCCCCAAGGTTTGAGAGCCGCTTCAGCTATTTCTGAATTTACACCTTCATAAGCCTCCCATTCCAAGGGATGCTCTTTCGGATGTCCGTCGCCGACATTACCTGCAACTTTGATAATCGGACAGTTGGCGATGCGATCGCGCTCCAACCCTTTTGGCACTACTAATTCGATTTTGTGACCGACAAACTTCGCTGTACTTTCATTAGCTACAGATTCACGGATTAAACAAATATCACCAGCAGTCCCCCAAGTCGTTTGGTAGATGTAAAGGAACGATATATAGGTTTGTGGTTTGATGGATCTTTTTAGAACTTGCATTATCTGTAATCCTTACACTATGAGCGAAAAATCATATGAGTATTTTCTATCACCTTCGTAGAGAAGAATGTTTTTAACTCACATTTTGCACCTAGCCCAGGCGATTAGAAACCGCCTGGTGGAATAGATGTGAAGCTCAACAGGGCTATTTCATTCTCCGAAAAGCCTGCCTCAGAATGAATTCACCAGTCTAATAGCGAAAGTAGTCTTTAGACAACCGAGAAAAGGTTATATTCTGTTAAAACAGACTTTGCTCGTTTTGAGTCTGAGACTCGGAATGCCTAAAATAGGCTGCTGCCTCCTACACAAGCGGCAGCAGCCCAATGAGGTGCATTTCCTTCGTTAGACCTGGAAACGAGATAACAAGCGATGCCTACGCTAGATGTGAAACTCAAAACACGATAATCGCCCACATACTAACTCCCAAAGCGATCGCTGCTAAGTGTTGCCAAAGGAGCGATCGCACTGGTTGCTTGGCAATTTTTTGTGTTAATAACATAGTCATCAACACTGAGAAAATTATCGTTGCACCTTGCAAAAAGGCAATCACAGCCGGGTGAGCAACCAATATTGGTAATTGTTCACTACTCAAACCAAGAGTAGCAAAAGTAACGGGTAAAATTCGCCCACCTTCGCCTAAGCCCAAACGCAGATAGTGAGCCAAGTTTCCCCCCAAAACTAATGGTAGATAGCCATAGGCAAGTTCTACAAATGATCGAGGCTTACGGTTAAAGTTGAACACTTGCAGCAACCCATAAGCTGCAAAGGTAAAAATTGCTGGGATAATTAACACTAAGAGCGATAATCCAAAGTGCTGCCAAAACTGAGTTAAATCTAGTTGTAACCCCAACCAAGATTGCAATTCTGGCAAGCGATGCAGATATATCCCGCCCAACAACAAAAACAATAATGCTACTTCATAGGTGCGGGGTACATGAGTTGTCCACAGTTCAATTCCAGGGGGACGCAAGTTGAACTCAACGGAACGATGAGGACAGGCTTTTAGGCAAGTCATGCACAGTACGCAATCTCTGTTATCTTCTAACTGTGCTGGGTGCGAGTATAAAGGACATCCATTCGTTTCCATCCCTTCGCCCTTTTGCGGCCCACCTTTATAGCACTGATACGTGGTACAACTGGCAGAACAAATACCTTGCTGTGCCCGGAGTTCCGTCATTGAAAGTTTGGCAAATAAACCATTCATCCCGCCGATGGGACAGAGATACCGACACCAAAACCGCCGCTCAAAAAGAGCAGAGAAAATCATTGCCCCAGCGGTAATTAACAGTAGCAAACAAGCGCTAAGATAGGCGGTATTTTCTAAATGCCACAGTTCTTCCCATAAGAAAATTAGGGTGAACAAACCAAACATGAACCATCCGCCCCATTTCTCAGCTTCTTCTCTCGGCCAACGCTTGAGTTTTCGAGGCCACAGCCAGAGAGATAACTTTTGGGTAATTTCCCCGTAAATCATGAAGGGACAAACAGAACACCAGATACGACCCAAAAAGGGAAAGAGAAATAAGAAGAAAGGCCACCACCAAGCCCAAAATAGATTTAATACGAAATTGCGATCGCGGGTTTGAGGGCCAATAAATAACACTGCAACAATAATTGCAAAAGCCGTTGCAGTGAAGCCATAGTTAATGCGATCAGGCCACCAGGGACTACGTAAAAACCGCCGTAAACGGGGATAGGCATTTAAAAGATTCACCCGAAATCGTTTTTTCTTAGTTTCGGCTGGCCAGAAAATTTCTTCTGTTAATTCATTCGCCCCCTCCGCTTGCACGATCGCCCTTTCTACCAGATTTTTCAATTCCTTGAGGTTACCAGGAAAATCATAGGACTGGAGGCGACGCAAAGCTTCTGGGGTAATGTGCGGTTTTGGAACGCCTCTAGCCCGAATGTAGAGACTAGTATAATATTCAACCTGTGCCTGAACATCGGTTTTCCGCACCCGTAGCGGTGGTACTTTAATAATGTGACCAACAGAACGTTCAATTGTCGGCTGAGTTTTTTCTGAAACAATCAGAATTCTGGCTGTACTGGGGCGAGGTTCAGATGCTGGTTCTCCTGAACGAGCCACGGGGGTATATGTGCCAGTTTTGATCAACTGCGTCACGGGAGGTAATAATTCTTTGGGCAATTCTTGAATATTGTTCAGAACTAGAGTCCCTTCTCCCAACCATTCCAACAGTCCTGGTTTACCGCCTGCGCGACCGAATAAATCTGCACCGCTCGTTTGCAGAATACCACAATTTACTTTAATAATTGGTTCTCGCCGTTTTGGAGAACCAAAGTGGATTAGGGCTGCTATATTGTCTTTTTCTAACCCTGGTTCTCCAAAAATATCCACTGATTTGCGGTCAGCAGCCGCTTCTCGAATTTGTTCCCGCAGCCGCACAGCATAGCGACTTGTACCGATAATTCCGCGTTGTGCTTTGGTGACTAAATATGGTCGCAAAGCTACTGATCGTTCTTGTTCATAGCCAAGTGCAGATGTAACTTCAGCTAATTCTTGAGCCAATTGGCGGGAAAAAGCCAGAGCAATGTCGGGGTATTGGGTGACTAATTCCCGAAATTTAGCAGCAGGTACAACCCACAAGTGACATTCAGTTACCGTAGTAATTGTGAATGGACTTAATTCATCCAACAGCAATTCTTGGAGTTCAATCACTGCTCCGGGGAGGAATCCACAAGCTAAAGCTGGGTTGGTTTCATTGGTACTATTGCTTTCAAGTTGACCTTCGACAAGAATATAAAGGGCTTCTGAAGGAGTGCCTTCGCTAACTAAGTCAGTTTCGGCACTCACTACTTGTTCTTCAATTACTTGAGCGATCGCATCTAACACTTCAGGCGAGAGAATTCCTAAAGTCGTCCGTTCTTGTAGCCATGTAACCGTTTCTGGAGATGTCATATTAATTTCTCCGTGTAGGCTGCTGTATAACAAGAATTATCCCTTGAAAGCTGGGTCAAAATATCTGTGTGTGGCGATGCATGACAAGTTATCTCATGTCTGTCTATATACCGATGATTCCGTATTGGAGTATAGCGTCGCCACCGCCTCAGTGAAGTTGTGAGTAGTATTAAATGTAAATGTCTGGTTCTTGCAGCCATCGGGCGACCCTACCCGCCAAAACTCCACCTAAAATTGGAAACTCAATTGATTTTTTTATAGCTATTTTTGACTTTTTTTTCTTTTGTGCTTGCTTGTTGAAAGAGGTGTGCATATTCTAAAACTACTATAGACAAAGAATTTTTCTATTTATATATAAAAGCTAGAAATGAAAATACGGTTATAAAAGCGGCATTTTGATACTAACTATAAGGTTTTCCTACATCAAACAAAGCAGTATATTTGCGCTGTAAGAATAAACAAAAAATAAAAAATGATTGACTTTAGCCTCACTCAAGAACAGCAGATGTTGCAGTCACTTGCGCGTGACTTTGCTCAAAACAAAATTGGGCCTATTGTTCAAATAATTGAAGAGTCTAACAATCTAGAGATGGAACCTTGGGATTTCTGCAAACAGATGTTTTATAAAGGGGCTGAATTGGGATTCACATCCTTGATGGTTCCAAAAGAGTTAGGAGGTGTGGGTGGAAAGTGCATAGACTTAGCTGTAGTGTTAGAAGAAATAGGCGCTGTTGATGTCAGCATTGCTTGTAGTTACTTTAATCTCACCGCAGCGATGTCGCTGTTTGTCAGCAGAGCAGCAACCCAAGAACAGCAAGAACGAATACTATCTTTTGTCAAATCAGGAAAACCACATCTATTTAGCGCCGCAGAGAGTGAATCTAATGTCGCCACCTCCGATTTGTTCTGCCCGCTCCCAGATCCCAATATTGGGATGAAGACCTTTGCAGCACGTGAGGGCAATGGATACATCCTCAATGGAACAAAATCCTCCTTAGTCACAAATGCTGGAATTGCGGATGCCTACTTCATCATTGCCCGTACAGCGATAGATAAACCATTGCGCGAAAGTTTGTCTATCTTTTATGTTCCAACAGATACACCTGGGATTAAGTTTGGCAAAAAGACACAGATGATTGGCTGGAAAGCCTCCCATCATGCTGAGATTTGCCTGGATAACGTCTTAGTCCCTGCACAAAATCTGATTGGACAAGAAGGGGAAGCAGGAAAACTACTGATGTTGGTTCCAGAAGTAGCTATTGGGCTGGCAGCTTCTTATGTTGGTTTGGCTCGTGCTGCTTATGAGTATGCTTTGAATTATGCCAAGCAAAGAGTTAGTTGGGGTCGTCCGATTATCGAACATCAAGCAGTGGCTTTAAAATTAGCAGATATGATGATTAATACCCAGGCTGCACGACTGGTAGTATGGGATGCTGCCCGTACAGCAGAAACTTCTCCCCAACTTGCCGCCACAGTCAAAGCACCAGCCGCCAAGACTTTTGCAGTGGATGTTGCAATCAAAAATGCACAAACAGCAGTTGAAATTCTTGGCGGCTATGGGGTGACAAAAGAGTGTTTGGCTGGCAAGTTTCTTGCTGATGCAACTATCGGGTATTCCTGTGACTTTACGCGAGAAGTCTTGCGTCTGGGGATTGTGAATTTTTTGTAATGGATTGAGGAGTAGCTAGTACCGCAAGGCGGAAGTCAAAAGTCAAAAGTATTATGGAATAAGCTCTTTAGTGCTTTTCAATGGTCTGCTTATTTACGCCATGCTGTACTAGTTACTTCCAGTAGCGGGCGTGCTAGGACAATATCTTATACCAAGTTGCCCCTTGTGTTTAATCCTGACTGATTCCCCTCTTGGCAAAAAACTGGGATGCTCCCACCTGTGTTCTATCCAATTAAAAACTGTTGTAACTTGGCACTAATTATGTGCAGCTATTGCATACTAATATCGGGGAATTAATCGGGAGAAATTATGGCAATTTATTTAGACTCGGCGATCGCATCTGAAGCTGAAGTTGTTAAGCTTTGGGGATGGGTGAAAGGCATTACAACAAATCCCACGTTGTTGTCTCAAAGCGATATCCCACCAGAAACTACACTCAAAAAATTGGTTGCCTTGACTTCTGGCCCGTTATACTATCAACTTGTGGCATCTGATAAAGCTGGGATGCTAGCTGAAGGTAGAAAAGCTTTCGAGATTATTGGTTCGCAAACAATTTTGAAGATTCCTGCAACACCGTTAGGTTTTGAAGTGGTGGCGAGTCTATCACCAGAGATTACCTGTTCGGTGACAGCGATTTACAGTGCAGCGCAGGCAGCAGTAGCACGGGAAGCAGGTGCTAAAATTGCCATAGCTTATGTAAATCGCGCTACGCGGTTGTTAGGTGATGGTATTGCCTTAATCCGGGATATGGCTAGCGTCCTCCAAGGCAGTGATACTGAAATCTTGGCAGCTAGTATCAAATCTCCTGAAGAAGCAGCGGCTTCATTGCAAGCTGGAGCTGATCATTTGACTTTACCATTGGCAATGTTGCAAGCGATCGCTACTCATGAATTTTCACAAAAAACTGTTGAAGAATTCGCTAAAGGAGGCATCGGCTTAACGATTTAAATATTGTGTCATAACGACAATTTAGGCATTAACAGCCAGTTACGTTTATAAATTCAGTCCTACTTTCTTGAATCTTGAATCACCGAATTTACGATGTTTAAATTTTGGATAATGGAATTAAAGATTCTTTTGTTCTATTATTTAATACATGTTTGAGACTTGCGAATTTAAACGCGAGAATAATTCTATTATCCAAAATTAATTGACTTTTCAAGTGACTTGATTGCTGGGGTCAATCCAAAATCTAAAATCTAAAATCCAAAATGGTATGAGTTTGTCAGATATCCCGAATCTCTGGGTTCCTTTAGCACTTTTAGGTTTAATTGTCCTAGCTGCTATATTTTTTAGTCGCAGTTAATCAGGACTTACGCACGGGTTATGAAAGAACGAACCACAGAGACACAGAGTACACGGAGGAATGAGAGTTTGAGAGGTTTTTTGCGTAAGTCCTATTAATCTGTGACAACTCCAAGATTGAATTACTACCTTCGCAGTGCAAAATTAGTTAATTCCTCTACTTCTCTTTCTCTATGTTCTTTGTCTTGAAAAGTTCCGATCACTTTCCCTTGAGTCCTCTTAATAATCTCACCGTTCGTGTTTTGTAAAAAAAGAAGAGAAACGGCGTTTGTGTCGGGCTTGCAGACTCATACTGAGCAACACACAGGCAAATATGGCGGTTGAAAGCAGCACTACACTGGCTCCAGAGGCGATATCGAGATAGTAGCTGAGGTAAATCCCCACAAAGGAAATTGCTGCTCCTAGAATGCCAGAAATAATCATCAGATAACCAAAGCGATCGCTCACTAATCGGGCAATTGATGCTGGAATTACCACTGCTGAAATAATCAGTGTCACCCCCAACACATTCAGTGTTGCCACCAGTAAAGTTGCTAACATCAAAGCAAATAAAGTATCCATTGCAAAAACGGGTACACCGTGAACCTGAGCAACTTCTCGGTCAAAACACCAAAACAGCAATGGGCGATAAAACAAGAAAACAAGACTCAGTAAGATGATCGTCACACCAGTCACCACCCACAAATCATTAGGGGAAACCCCCAATACATTGCCAAACAAAGCAGCTTCAAAGTTTTGGCTAAACTTACGATAGCTGCTGATCACAGCTACTCCCAAAGCGAAGCTAGCAGTTGTCACAATCCCAATCGCTGCATCCGAGTAGACTTTGCGTCCAGTCAAATATTGAATCAACAAGGCAGCTGCAAAACCCCAAATACCAGAGCCAATGTAAAAATTCAAGCCCAGTACATAACTCAGCACAGCTCCACCCAAAATTGCATGAGATAAACCGTGGGCAATGTAACTCATCCTGCGAGTTGTAATATAAACTCCCATAATGCCGCATAATAGCCCCGCCATCATGCCTACTAAAATCGCACGGCTAAAAAATTCATAATGAAAGGGTGTGAGTAAAAAATCCATATAAATTATTTAGGATTGCTGAATTTGAGAATGAATTATATAACTTTTAACTCATCTCAAAACCTGATTCAATCGTCTGACCCGCGTCGAATTCAAAAAATCGCGCCGCAACATCACTATCGATCAAGGAGGTTGACTCATTAGTGCAAATTAGCTTAAGTTATTTAGATAATAGATGATATTTAGATAATATATGACTACATTAATTTTCTCCGGCGTCCTTGCACTTGTAGTCGCTGGATTAATGGTAGGGAACGAAATCACGGTCGGTTTTTTCGTCCACCCGCAGTTATGGAAGCTCGATGACGCTACACATGTTAAAGCAGCCCAACCGCTAGCACGTATATTCGGTGCGTTCATGCCCTTCTGGTACGCTGCTACCCTTATCACTTCATCTTTTTTTACTTATCAGTTGCATACTCTTTCCAACCCCATATTTTTCAGGCTTGCCATTGCAGCCACCGTGATCTGGCTTCTTAGTATTATCTGTACTATCGTTGCTCTGGCACCAATTAACGACGAGGTTGCTAAATGGAATTTGGAGAACTTACCCAAAAACTGGAAAGAAAGGCGTAGACTTTGGGATAATCGTCATGCAATTCGGGCAATTGCATTGCTTATCGCATTCATTTTCCTGACAATTGCGTGCGTTGGAAGGTAAACTCAAGCCATTCATATATGCACGAAGCTCTCTACCCAGAAGTAGATATATTATCCCTCACTTTGCTAGCTCAAAACCACTCTATAACTGTAGCGACCTGCAATACTAATCACTCAAACCTGCAATCAAGACATTTTCTAACCAGGATTAATTGCAGCTAGAATTTCAGTTTAACCAGGATTAATTGCAACTAGAAAAGTTAAAAAAAGGAACGGTTTCTTTACTGCTTCACTGGTAAGGCTTAGTCCTTCTTAACCCGTCGGTTTTCCAGTAAAAAAACTCGATAAAGAATTCAAAGTTAACAAAGTTTAAGGGTTTAATTCCCCTGCCTCCACTGGCAGCAAGTTTTGATGCCTGATCTAAATCCCCGTCACAAAACGTAATTGCGAATTGCGAATTGCGAATTGCGAATTGGTTTAATATTAGTCTTTTTTCTTTGGCTCCTGGAGTGTGAGCTTTTAATCCTGTTAATCAGCAACACTAAGTATTTATCTTAAGCAGACTTCGAGTCAGATCGCCGTAGTGCGTCGGGCAAATTATCTTGCATTTGATGGCGTAGAGAAGTACCGCCACTAGCGATTAAGATTCGGTCTTGTTGGTAGAAAACTACCATTTCTCCACCAAAAGTCTGCTCAAGGTTGGCGGGAGTGAAGACATCAATCGGTTGACCTTGGCAGATTAAACCGTGGTTGAAACAAACTACCCAAGGCAAATGAGTAGCTACTGAGTTGAGGTCATGGGTGGAGAGGATAATTGTCAAACCTTGCTGATTCAAATCAGCTAATAGGTGCAAAAGTTCATGTTGAACGTGCAAGTCTGAACTACTGGTAGGTTCATCTAAAAGAACGATTTTCGGCTCTCCTACTAAAGCACGGGCAATGAAAACCCTTTGCTGTTGACCACCGGATAGATTACCGATAGGTTGATGGGCAACATGGGCAACGCCGACGCGTTCTAGGAGTTCGCTGGCTACTTGGCGATCGCGTTTTGAAGACCAAGGCAGCATTTTTTGTTTTTGGTAACGCCCCATCATTACCACTTCCAAAGCCGTGACTGGAAAAGTCCAATCTACTGTTTCCACTTGCGGCACATAGCCCACTAAAGGCGGTGCTAATCCAGGCTTTAAGCGCTTTCCGCCAAACCAAATCTCTCCAGCCCAAGGAATCACCAACCCTAATATCGCTCTAATTAAAGTGCTTTTACCACTGCCAGAAGGCCCCACCAAGCCGGTCAGTTGACCAGGGTAAAGTGTCAAATTAACATCCGTAAAAACTGGCTGGGTTTGGTAGCCACAAGTCAAATTTCTAACTTCAAGTATCGGTTCCATGCACTTATTTTCTCAATGCTACTTAGTTGCTGTTGGACCGACGACATTTGCAGTATTCAAGTTTTTCACTAAATCAGAATTTCCCCCTAAGCTAGAGGCGATAATCCGCATATTGTTAGCCATCATGCCAATATAGGTATGCTCAGGATTAGTATTTTCAATTGCATTGGCTGACCCCTTACCTGGTAACTCGTCATCGGCTGTGTTAGCGGTTTTTACATTTGCTTCGCGGGCAATTTGTTCTTCTACTTTGCTGGGGTAGACCTCAGAACCAAAAATTGCTGGGACGCCTACTTTCCGAACTTGGTCAATAAGCTTTGCTACATCTTTAGCGGAAGGTTCTTTAAAATCTGAAGGTTGGATTGCACCAATCACTTGAAAACCATACTCTCTAGCCCAATAGGCCCAAGAATCATGGTAGGTCAAAAGTTTACGGTTTTTAGCGGGAATACTGGCGACGATTTCCCGTGTTGCTTTGTCTAGGGCTTCTAGGCGTTGTAAATAATTTTTCAGATTGGTAGCGTAGTAATCTTTGCCAGCAGGGTCTAAAGTGGTTAACTGTTCGGCAGCTAGTTTGGCATAAGCCTCAGCATACTTGGGGTTTACCCACAAATGAGGATTGGGATCACCTTTTTCTTTCGGA
The DNA here is from genome assembly GCF_036917195.1 of Nostoc sp. Classification (GTDB taxonomy): domain Bacteria; phylum Cyanobacteriota; class Cyanobacteriia; order Cyanobacteriales; family Nostocaceae; genus Nostoc. The sequence continues at coordinate 674 of NZ_JBALDG010000018.1, read as the reverse complement.
AAGCTGAAGTCGAAAAGCCATTGGTCTTGGGTAATAGTTTTACTGCCTAGTTCAAAGATTTTAGTTTCTTTGGGCTTGGAGGCGATCGCTAGTTTTTCGGTTGGGGATTCTAAATGCAACCCATTGGCGATGATCAGATTAGCTTTGGATAGTAGATCGGCATCGCTAGGACGAGGCTCAAAGGTGTGAGAATCGGTTCCTTCTGGAATAATGCCTTTAACTTCTAGGCGATCGCCTGCAATGTTGCTGACAATATTTGTTAAAGGAGCAACTGTCGTGACAACTAAAAGCTTACTTTGTGTCTTTTGCTCTGCTGGAACTGGAGTGGTTGTTACTTTAGGGCTGGGAGACACCGCCGTATTCTGGGGCGGACTGCAAGCTACTACCATGAAGCTGAGTGCCAATAGCAATCCAGAGAGAGTCTTCATTACACTCAAGCCTTCTAAAATTCAAGGGTCAGCCTATTATTAAAGCTCTACTCAGTATAAAGATGCAATGCCCCCATAGAGTATTTTCGCAGTGAAATAATTTAGATTTTTTTTACCAACTGATCTCAGGACTCATTTGTTATTTCGGCGGACTCATTTGTTATTTCGGCGAACGCATTTGTTATTTCGGCGAACGCATTTGTTATTTCGGCGAACGCATTTGTTATTTCGGCGAACGCATTTGTT